>CAWGNT010000015.1:0-707446 GCA_963824085.1 uncultured Gammaproteobacteria bacterium | reverse complement strand
GTCTGCGTCGAGGAAGCTGTGCAACTGAACTGTGGAGCCCCTAACCGGTAAGGGACCCGGTCCGGGTTTCCGTTGCGCGAAGGCCTCTGCGTCGGTCCCGGGGTGGGGGGCGCGTGGTCGACGGGAAGCATAGGAAGGATTTGCGTCAGCAAAACCTCTTCCGGGTGTCGTACCCTTCGGGGTTGGCTATGGCTTCTCCCCCGCTAGTGCCAGAGTCCGTTCGACCAGTGCGTCATCCAGCCAAGCACCGTGCCGTCGCAGGCGCTCGATGGCCTCTGACACCGATTCCAGCTTTCCCGCCCGCTTTACGTCGAGCAGGATACCCAACGAGCCCGTGAGGGCGATCCCGCTTCGGCGAGCCACTCGCCGGGCCTTGAGGTCATCAAGTACGACAGTGGCGCCGGGTAGGTCGATCGCCAACTGAATCACCGCCGCCTCACCGATGTCCAGCTCGCCGGTCAGCAACGGGGAAATGCCGCCCGCAAGCGTGATGATCTCGACGGCGGTGGAGGCACGCAGCCGCGGGCCGGCATCGTCCAAGTGGGCGCCCGCCTCCAGCTCTTGGTGGACTTCCCGAGGCACCAGGACCCGCCCGTAAAGGCTCGGGAGCAGCTCCAGGCCGCCGAGTGCCGCGGTGAGATGGATGACCGGGCTGCTATTGAGGATGATCACGGGCGTCCTCGGCGGCGGCGAGATCCTGCGCCAACTCGTCGGGCTCGACCTGGAGTGCCGAGACCTTGAGCCGCCCCAACTTTCCGAGAAAAGCGACACGCTCCATCCCGATCAATCGAGCCGCCTGCCCGGAGGTGAGTCTGCCGGTCTCAAACAGCTTGGCGGCCATGGCAAGGCGCGCCTCATGCTCGAACTCTGCCCGCGTCATGTGCAGGGCATCCGGGAGACTCTCGGGGTAATCAAGCGACAGTGTATGGCTCATGACAGGCGCTCCGAGATGGGCAATGTGGGGTCTGCCAATATGTTGGCCTACCTGCGCGAGCCGCGCCAGGGTTGGGACTCTTGCGGGGGCGCGAAGCCTGCTGTCCCGAAGGCCAACGCGTCAAGTTGGACATGGACAGCGGGCTGAAGAGGCCCTGCCGGTCAGAGGCCCGAGAGGTTCCTTTCCGAACGCCGCGCAGCCCATCGGAGCCAGAGAAGGCCGCTCAAAGTGGATAAGCGCCCGTTGAGAGCGGGCGCTGTTCCTCTGGCTCAGCACTCCGTGCGCTCAGCCATCTCAAGTGCGTCGTCGACCTCGATTCCAAGATACCGAACAGTTGATTCGAGCTTGCGATGCCCGAGCAGTAGCTGGACCGCCCGCAGGTTCTTCGTCCGGCGATAGATCAGGGTCGCCTTGGTGCGGCGAAGCGAGTGCGTCCCGGACTCCTGCGGGTCGCCGCCGAGCAGGCCGATGCACCCCTTGACGATACGCGCATATTGGCGGGTCGAGAGATGGAGGGACTGCTGCTGGCGACTCGGAAAGAGATAGTCACCGCCGGAGAGCCTCGCCTCGGCGATCCAGGCGGCGACCGCCTCGCGTGTCTGCTCCATCAGCTCGAAGCGCACCGGCTGCTGGGTCTTCTGCTGCACGACGGTTGCCCGTGAGAGCACATGTGCGTCATGGGCGACGTCACGTACCCGAAGCCGAGCTAAATCACAGCCGCGCAGCTTGCTATCGATGGCGAGGTTGAAGAGCGCGATCTCGCGGGTCTTGCCGGCCATCTGCAGCCGCGTGCGCACGGTCCAGATCTCGTACAGCTTGAGCGGCGGTTTCTGCCCAACGAGCTTCCGCTTGTTCCAGGGGATGTGGCCGCCGGGTGTCGATGTGACCTTGATCTCATTCATCGTCTGCCTCCTCGGTCGTTGGTGAGGAAGCAGCATTTTCGGCCCTCTCCCTGAGGGCGTTCATTGGCCGTTGTTGGGCTATCCGAGAGCCACATGACCCAGCCTTGGCCCCCGCGCGGCCGCCACGGCGGGGACCAGGCGACCCGTCGAGCGGCGCACGGAGAATTTGCAAGAGTGATCGGCGCCGCGGTGACGACCCGCTTGGCGGGTCAGCCTTTCCCGATCTGGGGCCGCTCAAGGCGGGGAATCTCTTGCGGCTCGACCAAGAGCCGGATGGAGCGTGCCTGCCCGGGCGTGCGGCTGATCAACTGCTTTTCCGTCACTGTCAGGAGCATCTGGCGGATGGTAGGGGGCGAGGTCCGAAAGAAGCGCTGCAGATCGGCCTCAGCCGGGGACTGGCCGAACATGACCGAGTAGTTGTAGATAAAGGCCAGGTACTGGCCTTGTTTCTTGGTGAATCGCTCGGCCATACGGGGCGTCGGGCCTCTCAGCAGCCAAGGTGCGGCGGCCCCATCCTGCCCCACGGCTGACCCAGAATCCAGCTCCGCCGGGGGCGCTTTTGTTAAGGGTTATCAGATGCCTGCCGCCGAATCGAGGAGATCGACGAAGACGCCGAACTGGATAATTGCAGTTGAGCCTGGCGGTTACAGCGGTCGGCGGTAGGCGTCTGATAAGCCTCGAGGGAGGAAACCGCGGGCGGTGCACGACGAGGCCAGCAGTCGGATGGCGCTATGGGGATTTGAATTGAGGCTGTTGGTGGTGGATGGGGTTGGGACGGTACGGAAAAGGTCTGCGGAGCGTTCAGCCACGTGATCAGCAACGAGGGGGCACGGTTGCAGGTGGGCGTAACGCGGTGATTGAGGTGAGCGCAGCCAGCTTCTGGCAGCTCTGAGCACGACCTCCCCGTCACCGGTGGCGAGCCGATGATGCAAGTGCGCGCAGGCGCAACGGACAGATCGAGCGATACTCATGCGGCCTGGGCCCTAGGCCATGGTGGAGCCCGCGGGGCATGGCCGCGCTCGAAGGTCTCGATGATCACCATGGGGGCGCCGCAGCAGGGACAGGTTC
The DNA here is from genome assembly GCA_963824085.1 of uncultured Gammaproteobacteria bacterium. Lineage (GTDB taxonomy): Bacteria > Pseudomonadota > Gammaproteobacteria > Chromatiales > Chromatiaceae > JARRNE01. The sequence continues at coordinate 704,542 of CAWGNT010000015.1, read as the reverse complement.
GGTTGTTGGCGGCGGCCTCCTTCGGCGGACCCTCACCGCCGAGGAGGATCGGCACGGCGATGAGCGGGGAAATCGGAGCCGCGAGCAGCTCCCGAGCGCGTGCCAGGTTCTGGACCCGTGCAGCATTGGCCAGCAGGCCGTAATGGCGGATGCGGTGAAATCCAGGCGGCAGGACATGCAGCAGGAAGCGGCGCATGAACTCCGCCACCGGTAGGGTCATGCGCCCATAGCGGCAACGGCCCTTGGCCCGATAGTCCTTGAACTTGAAGGTGACTCCTTTCTCATCGAGTGCGATCAGCCGGCTGTTGGCGATGGCCACGCGGTGGGTGTAGCGAGACAGGTAGGCGAGCACCGCCTGCGGTCCGGCGAAGGGGCGCTTGGCATAGACCACCCAGTCGATGTCGCGCAGCGGCTTCAAGAACGCGGCGAACGCTTCGGCCTTTTCCAGCGCCTGGTGCTCGGCGAAGAACTGCAGCTCACCGGCCCGGTGGGCGGCATCGAGCTTCTCGCAGAACAGCCTTCGAAACAGTCGCGAGAGCACCCGCACGGGCAGGAAGAAGCCGCGCCGGCAGGCAACCCAACGTTCGCCGTCGAGTGAAATCCCACCCCCGGGCACGATGCAGTGCACGTGCGGGTGATGGGTCAAGGCCGAGCCCCAGGTGTGCAGCACCATGGTCAGCCCGATGCGCGCCCCCAGGTGTTTGGGGTCAGCGGCGATGGTCAGTAGCGTTTCGGCCGCAGCCGCAAACAGCAAGCCATAGATCAGCGCCTTGTTGTAATAGGCGATCTGCCCGATCGGGGCCGGTAGAGTGAAGACCACATGGTAGTACTCCACCGGCAGCAGGTCGGCCTCACGGGCGGCGAGCCACCGCTTGGCCACGGCCCCCTGGCATTTTGGGCAGTGCCTATCGCGACAGGAGTTGTAAGCGATCCGGCTGTAGCCGCAGCCCTCGCAGCGCTCAACGTGCCCGCCGAGCGCCGCCGTGCGGCAGTGCTCGATTGCCGACATGACCTTGAGCTGGCCGAGACTCAAATGTCCGGCCTGCTCCCGGCGCCACGCCGGTCCGTGGTCGCGGAAGATGTCCGCAACCTCCAGTGCCTGCCGCGGCATGGCCGCGCCGCCTCAGGTACGCGGCTGATCGGTCAGGGTCAAACGCTCCAGCGGACTAGTGACCGCACGCAGGGTGGCGGTGGCCACTTGGGCATACAGGGCCGTGGTCTCCAGCTTCTTGTGCCCGAGCAGCACCTGGATGACGCGGATGTCCTCCCGGTGCTCGAGCAGATCCGTGGCGAAGCTGTGCCTCAGGGTATGGAGCGAGACCCGCTTGGCGATCCCGGCCTTCTCGGCGGCGGCGTGACAGGCGCGGTTGAGCTGGCGCGTGGAGAGCGGGTTGATCGGGTCCTGGCCAGGGAATAGCCAACCGTGGGGCAGCATCTTGCCGCGCGCATTGCCCTCGCGCCACCACGCCCGCAGCACCTCCAGCAACGTCGGGGAGAGCAGCGCGTAGCGGTCCTTGCGCCCCTTGCCTTGTTCGACGCGGATGACCATCCGCTTGCTGTCGATATCGTCGACCTTCAGCGCGACCACCTCGGCGGCGCGCAGGCCCGCCCCGTAGGCCACCGACAGAGCGGCCTTGTACTTCAGTCCCGGGGCTGCCTCCAGAAACCGCTCGACCTCCTCGCGACCGAGCACCGTCGGCAGCTTGCGCGGCTGGTGTACATGGCTCATCTTGGCCATCAGCTCGCCGCGCCCGAGGGTGACAGCGAAGAAGAACTGCAGCGCCGTGACCGCCGCGTTCACACTCCCGCGGCCAACACCGCGCTCGACCAGATCGAGCTGAAAGCGGCGCAGATCCTCCGCCGTGGCCGTCGCGGGCGAACGCTTGAGAAAACCGTTGAGGCTTTTGACCCAGCGCAGATACCCGCTCTGGGTCTTGGGCGAGAGCTTGCGCAGCCGCATGTCCTCGATCATGCGCTGACGCAACGGGCTGATGGGATTATCGTGACTGGACATGGGTCTGCTCCTGTCTTGGGTTGAGGTGAACTACACCTCAAACCTCTAGACGAGGCAGATCCATCCCGCTAATCCATCAACCTCACGCGAGCCTACCTCCCCCTACCGCGCGAGCGGTTTAGTCCTCTGGCCCATTGCGGACGCCAAGCTTTCCAGGCCGGTTGGCCGGTTCGTACCAGGAAGCGGCCAGTCAGGGTGGGGGGCCGCCCGCCCGTCAACAGGCTCTTGGCCCCGGTGCTCCATACAGCCAGGCAGAGGCGACGGGGTCAAGGCAGAGGCGACGGGGTCACAGAGGCGACGGGGTCTTTCCCCGTGCGTCGACTCGGACTAGGCTGCGCGCATCGCGAGACCCTTGCGTCGAAAGACGCGTATCTACTCGAGCTTTCACGCTGCCTTGTGCTCAATCCCGTGCGTGCCCGCATGGTGCAGTAGGCGGCCGGGTGGCCGTGGAGCAACTACCGGTCGAGGGCGGGTGTGGCACCTGTTCCGGATTGGCTGGAAACGGACTGGATACTGGCCGCGGAGCGCGCGGGTCAGATCTCGCATCGTTGTGCCCCCTGTTCCGATACGTCGTAGCCGGGCGACAACCGGGGTCGGTGCTCAAGCCTCGTCGGTTAACTCCAGGCGCCGTTCGACGCGTTCGATGCGCCGGCGCAGGTCGGCTACCTCTTCGGCGCGAGCGGCCTCGACTGCATAGGACGCGGCGAGGCGGTGCTCGATGGCGGCGAGTCCGGTCTCGATACCAGTGAAACGTAGGCGCATCTCTGTCTGGATGTCGTCCAACTGACTGTGCATGCGGCGCAGCATTTCGCGGGTCAGGTCTTCGGCACTCTCAGCCATGCTCAAGACTCCTTCAGGCGACGATTCGTCAATAGCTTAGCCTGCGGCCTCGGCGGAAGAAAGAAGCCCAACGGCAGGCGGTGGGGTCTTGGCTCGTCGGTGTGCATGGATGGAATCCTCGGCTCGAGGGGAGCAATAAGCTTGGATGATAGCGCGGCGACGGCGGGAAGTTCGCCAAGCCCCGGCCCAAGGACCGGCGAACATTGCCATCTGAGGGTTCGGGGGACAGTATCCTCAACGCTGAGCTGTTGGTTGCGGAACCGCGTTTGGCCAGAATCGCCAGAATCGTCATCGCCGGGCTTCCGCACCACGTGACGCAGCGGGGCAACCGCCGGCAGACGACGTTCTTCGCCGATGCGGACTACGCCGAGTATCGGCGGTTGATGGCGGGCCCGTGCGCGCGTTGTGGGACGCAGGTCTGGGCCTACTGCCTGATGCCGAACCACGTGCACTTGTTCATGGTTCCGAGTCACGCGGACGGCCTGCGGTGCGCCGTTGCGGAGTCGCACCGCCGCTACACACGGATGATCAACTTTCGCCATGGTTGGCGGGGGCACCTCTGGCAGGAGCGATTCCACGCCTTTGTGATGGACGAGTGCTACTTGCTGGCCGCGGCTCGCAGGGCGCTGGGGTCAACTGGGCGCTGGGGTCTTGAAATGATGCATCTCAATACCCAAATCGCGCGGAGTTTCGATGGGACAGGGAGAGGACCCATTATCCGAAAAACGACAGTTGCTGGAGGCTGAAATCACGCAACGCATTGATCTCATTGATGCCAGCGCAACTGCGGAGCAGTTGAAATCAGCGCCTTTCGGATGAGCCGCACCCGCGACCATTTCCTATTGCCGACAGACGGTTAAAGCCTTTACGCCGGTCTAACTGCCACATTTAGGATTACTATTATTTGACGCGCGGGGAGCGTCCGGTTTTGACTGTACTGCTGTCCTCACCGAGGACGAATCGCACACGCACCTGTTGGTCATGAACTTTCTACCGCGCAGCAGAGATCGATGTCCGGTTCCAGCGGGAAGCGACCCTCGCCGTCCACGCACGCTTGGAAATGACTAGACCTGCTGCTGACCGGGAGATCGCTCCCCTGGTCGACCGCTTGCTGCTGGAGCAGGGTCGGCTCGACCCCTTAGAGCTTCTTATGGCGGCGGAGATGCTCGCCTACGAGCACTATGAGGCATGGAGGATGGGCAAGGCGCCGGACCTCCAGGGATTGCTGGTGGTCGCCCCTGACGACGCGGCCGATCTGCTGCAGCGGGCCGGGACCTACGCCCTCGCGCAAAGGCTGTCGGAGATGCCCCGGGAGCATAGCGCCTGGGGTGGCAAGGACCTCACGCTCTGCGTAGGCACCCACGCCGGGTTCGTTCGCGGCTGCGCCAAGGTCTACGAGCCCCCGGTGGACCGGCTCCAGCTCGACCTGTTTCAGGACAGCCGCGGGCTCCTGCTAGAGGAAGAGATCCGGCGCACCCTTGCGGAGCGCCACACCGACGCTGCTCGCCAGGCGCTTGGTCGGCTCATGCAGCATGATCCCAGACGCCGCCATCTGCACGGCTTTCTTCGCCTGATCGAGGTCGTCGATGAGACTGGCTCCGCACCCCCAAAGGCCCGGCTGGGCGAGCTTCAGGCCATCGAGCCCCTGGCGCGAGAGCTGCTCGGCTACCGTGCGCGCGATTTCCTGGCGCACCTGTGGGCGGGTCTCGCGGAGTCGCTTGCCGGAGTCCCTTTCAGTCCACACGCGTCCGAGCTCCATAGCAGCTTTGCCTGGGCGCGTGCCGGCCGCTGGGAGGCGGCGGGCAAGTCGGTTGAGCAAGTGCCCGGCTGGGGCGAGCATCCCTCGCTGTTGCAGACCCACGCGGAGGCATGCTACCGCAGTCGAGAGTGGTCGGAGGCGCGTCGGGACTGGATGCGCTTGTGCTGGGATTTCCCTACAGAGGCGGAGGATGCCCTGGGCTCGGTTCGGTTCCCGGATCGGGGCCTGGCAGCCCAATGGAACCAGTTTCGCGATGCGGACCTGAAGCTGGAGACGGAAGACTTTCCCAGCTGGCTGCTGGTCACCGATCCCTCCGCGGGCGCTGCTGTACCACCCAGCGCGGCCCCGACGGATGACCGAGAGGATGCCTACCGCCTTCTGCACCGGCTGGTTAGCGGCGAGGATGATGTCGCGCTGAGGCGGGAGCTCGCAGAAGTGCACCCAGACCTCCTGAAGCTATACCTTTCGCGCCGCGCCTAGCTTGATAACGCCGATGTTGGAACCGCAGAGACGCGAAGCGCGCAGAGATTCAAGGAAAAGACAACAGATGATGATGCAACCGCCGGCAGGGGAAGGTCGGCCCGTGCTGTGCGTGCCGACGATCCCAGCATCAAGTCGGACTGCCGATGCCCGACTTCTTGGCTATAGGCATTGAAAGTGAGGCAGGCGATAGCGGTCGTCGCAGCAATAATCCGCTCTGCGCCCTCTGCGTCTCCGCGGTTCAATCGCCCTTTCCGGCTTCAGTGTTCCTTGGCGCCTTGGCGGTTCGATGTCCGTCAGGCTGCGGCGCGCGCGCCCTCGGCTTCCGGGAGCGGCTCGTTGCGGATGCGGATGGGCTCGGCGGCCTCGCCTGCCGCCTCGATCTTTCCTATTACAGCAGCGGCCGGGTAGCCGAGGGCGCGGAGCTCCGCAACGCAGGCATCGGCGGCCTCCGCGGGGACTCCAGCCAGCAGGCCGCCGGCGGTTTGGGGGTCGAAGAGGAGGGCGAACTGGGGATGCTTGGCCGAGTGCTCCAGGTCCTTTACGGCTCGTCGGAGGCGGAGGTTTTGGGGCTGCAGGGACGACAGGATGCCTGCCGTGACCGTCGCACTCGCACCGTCCAGAAGCGGGACGGCGGCGAGATCAAGCACCGCGTCTACGCCAGAGGCCCGGGTCATCTCGATGAGGTGTCCAAGCAGACCGAAGCCGGTGACGTCGGTGCAGGCGCTCGCACAGTGCCGTCGCAGACACTGGGCGGCGGCCTGGCTCGAGAGAACCATGGAGGCGATCGCCTCGTCGATCCAGCGCCCCTTGGCCTTGCGCCGCATGTCGGCTGCGAATAGGGTCCCTGTGCCGAGCGGCTTGGTCAGAACCAGGCGATCTCCTGGCTTTAGGCCGCCCTTGCGCCAGATGGTCTCGGGGTCCGCCAGTCCGTTGACCGTGAGGCCGAAGGCGAGCTCTGCGCCTTCGCTGGAGTGACCGCCAGCGAGCACCGCACCGGTAGGACCGAGGATGGCCAGTGCGCCGCTCATCAGATCGTGCAGCGTCTCCTCGATGACTTGCTCACGCCCGTAGGGTACGGTCGCGATCGCCAGCGCCGACTGCGGCTCTGCACCCATGGCGAAGAGGTCGCCGAGGGCGTGGTTTGCGGCGATCTGTCCGAAGATATAGGGGTCGTCCACGAAGGCGCGGAAGTAGTCCACGCTCTGCACCATGACTCGGCCCGCCGGAACTGCCAGGACCGCCGCGTCGTCCGGTGTGTCGAGGCCCACTAGCACATCCCCGCGGGAGCCAGCAGATAGGCGCTGCATCACGCGCGTGAGTACCGTGCTGCCGACCTTGGCGCCGCAGCCGCCGCAGCGCATGGCCAGCGTCGAGAGCTCGCGGATGGCGTCCGCGTCCGCCAGACCGGAAGCGAGTGCCGGCTCGGACTCCGCGCTCGGCATCTGAGGCAGCTCGTTGAAGCGCGCCATGAAGCGGTGGTCGATCCAGTCCTTGAGCCGCCACAGCCAGGCCCCCTCCAACGACCAGCGCCCGCGCGAGGCGACGGCGTAACGGTCGCCGGTGCTGATAAGACCCAGGAAGCGGCGCTGGGGGCGGTAGCGGATCAGGCCCTTGCCGATGGCAGCACGCCGCAGATTATCTGCCAGCGCAGGTCCCTGACGGACCGCAAAGACTCCGGACTTTGGCCGCGGGTCGGGTAGGGCGGCGACGTCTCCGGCGGCGAACACCCGTGGGTGGGAGACCGACTGCAGATGGGCGTCGACTTGGATGAAGCCCTCGTCGCTCACCGCGAGTCCCGCCGCGCAGGGCCAAGCGGGTGCCGACGCGTTGGTGACCCAGAAGACGGCGTCGACTGCGACCGGTGCGTGCCCGTCGGCAACCAGCTCGCCGGCCGTCACGCGAGTTACCTGGTGATCGGGCAGGACCTCGACTCCGCGTTCGCCTAGCACCCGCCGAAAGCGGGCCCGGACGCCCGGGTTGTGGGTCGGCAGGATCTCCGGCCCTGCGGTGAGCAGGGCGAACCGCAGGCGCGACGGATCGTCGCCGCGCTCCTTCAGAAGCCGGCGTAGCCGATACTGAGTGGCCAGCGCGAGCTCGACCCCACCGGCGCCGCCGCCGACGACTCCAATGCGGAATGGTCCACGGCTCGCCAGGACGCGGGTGATCAACGCCTCCCAGCGGTCCAGGAATCGGTCGATCGGCTTCACCGGAATCGCGTGCTCTGCCGCGCCCGGCACATCGAGGGAACGCGGCCGCGAGCCTGTATTGACGGACAGAAGGTCGAAGGCCACGGACGGGCGTCCAGCAACGAAAAGCCGCCGCTGTTTCAGGTCCAGGCCCTCGGCCTCGGCGTGATAGAGACGCGCCCCGGCAAAATGGGCCAGCGGTCTGAGGTCGATGTGGCACTCGTCGTAGCTGTAGTGACCGGCCAGGTAACCGGGCAGCATGCCGGAGTACGGTGTGTGGACATCGCGTGTGACAAGGGTGAGGCGCAACCCCGGCACCGGGCGCATCCCGAACCGCCGCAGCACCGCGACGTGGGCATGGCCGCCTCCCACCAGTACCAGTTCCTTGACGACGGGGGTGTTGGATATCTCCATCAAGTCTCTCTATTTGTCACGAGCACGAATGGTAAAAAGCTGGTGGGCCGTACCCATCACCTCAGGTTTGGGGACGTTCGACAGAGGCAACCGCCGCTGAGGCAGCGAGCACCGTCAATCGGTTGGGATCGAAGCCGCGCTAACAGTGGCCAGGGCGGAAACTTGGGTCTCCCTCTGCCGTTGAATCAGGTTCCGCTGCCCGAAGGGCGCAGCGCACGATCAGTCAGTAGCCGGAAGCTCCCTTCGATCAAGACCGCCAAGCCGACCATACCCGCAAGAATCCAGAGGTGCGACGGAGTTGTGGCCGCGGTCTGCCAAATCAGGCTGGCCAATGCTCCGAGGCACAGCCCGACGCCGACGAGGGACAGCCAGCGGCGGCTTCCCGTCTGTTGTGCAAGCTTGACATTGGCGGCATTGACGGCGGCGAAGATCAGCAGGAAACCGGCGCTTCCCATGGTAGAAAGACTCGTGAGATCCACCAGGTTCGCGATTAGCAGCGTGGCGCCGGCGGTGATCAGAAGCCCTTCGATCGGCCTGTTCCAGATCTTTCTCTCCAGCACCGCAGGCAGCTCCCCATCCTTGGCGATGATATAGCTGAGCCGGGCCGCACCGTAGACAGTGGCGTTGATCGCAGAAGCCGTGGAGAGCAGGGCGGCCACTGAGATCAGCAGGTAGCCGGTTGCCCCAAGGAAGGGTTTGGCTGCTGCCGCCAGGGCGTAATCCTTCGCCGCAACAATCTGGTCTACCGGGAGGTTTCCCACTGCGACCGCGGCGATCAGGATGTAGAGCAGGATGACGAAGCCGACGGCTGAGTAGAAGGCTCGGGGTAAGGTCTTTTCTGGAGCGCGCACATCTTTGGCGGAGTTGGCGATCAGCTCGAACCCCTCATAAGCGAGGAATATCGTCATGGCCCCGGCTGCGAGTGGAAGGGGCGAGCTCCAGGTGTCCGGCATCAGGCGCGCGCTGTCGATTCCCCACAGCCCAATGACCACGAAAACCAGCAGGATCGCGAGCTTGATTGCCACTATCCAATCCTCCGCTTCTCCAATCAGCTTGGCGCTCAAGAGATTGAGCCCGACGATGCCGAGTATGCTTCCGGTAATTAGGGCGTGCTTCCAGAGCAGATTCGTCTCATCCGATACCAGCTGGGCCCCGTAGCTGCCAAACGCGTAGGCGTAAAGAGAGAGCATGACGATATAGCTGATCCAGAGCAGAATGTTCAAAGACCCGGTCAGCAGGCCAGGGCCGAAGGCGCGATCGAGGAAGGCCACGGTCCCGCCTTGGCTCGGGAGCGTCACCGAGAGCCGGCTGTAAGCGTAAGCCGTCACCAGGGCCACTGCACCGGCGAGCGCAAATGCCACCGGCGCGCCGCCCTGCGTCAACTTCACGGCCAGCCCAAGCACAGCAAAGATCCCGCCGCCCACCATTCCGCCGATGCCGATCGCGGTCGCCTCAAGGAACCCGATTTCGCCATTGCCTTTTGTTCCGCTCACTGCGTCACCCCGTTCGAATTAGGTTGTGCCTCGCCGCATACGCCCTGACAGGTTATCCGCACCAGTGTGAGTTTCTCGTCCTCGAGACGTGGGTTCCGGACATGTGGGTTGGCGATACGGTGTATCGAAGGCCCGGCGCCTCCATGGTGAACGCGTTGAGTCCGCGCTAGCCCATCCCACCGTGACATCGTCAAGAGGCGGTTGGCCCAGGTTGGGCTAAGCGCAGCGTGCCCCTCAAACCATCAGCTTCCATCCTCGATGGCGCAGGTCCGAAACCCTGCAAACACGTCATTGCGCTCCGTGCCGTAGTAGTTGCGCCAGGTATTGCGGATCATCCGGCTGCGCGTCGCCCACGAGCCGCCGCGCAGTACTCGCGTAACGCCGAACAGGGGCTGCGAATAGTCCTGGTACATGTCCGGCGTGAAGCCTGGATAGGGACCGAAGACGGTGTCGGTCCACTCCCAGGCGTTGCCGATCATTTGGCGGCAGCCGAAGGCGCTGTCCCCCGCGGGAAGGGCGCCCACGTTGATGGTGCCCAGCGCCCGCCCGTCGAGGTTGGCGCGGTTGGGGTCGGGGGCCGTGTCACCCCAAGGGAAGCGGCGCTTGCGCGGCGCCAGCGAAGCCCCGTCGGGGCTTGGCTCTCCCGCAGCGGCCACCTCCCACTCGACCTCTGTGGGGAGGCGCCGTCCGGCCCAGCGGCAATAAGCGCGTGCTTCGTACCAGCTCACGTGGATGACGGCGGCATCGATGGACAGGGGCTCCCAGCGGTCGAAGCGTCGCCATTCCCAGCCGCCGGCCCGCCGGCGCCAGTACACCGGCTGCTCCAGGTCGGCCGTTTCTCGCCACCGCCAGCCCTCGTCGTCCCAGAGCTCGGATCGCTGATAGCCGCCGTCCTCGACGAATGCCGCGTAGTCCCCATTGCTCACCGCTGCCCGGGCAATTCGAAAGGGCCTGACCTCCACCGGGTGTGCCCACTTCTCATTGTCGAAGCAGAACCCATTGTCCGGGGATGCGCCTAACAGGAACTCGCCGCCCGGAATCTCAGCGTCCCCGAGCACGGCCGCATTATTGGGTGACGGATGTGCCACTGCCCCGATCGCTGGGGCGGGATAGCCGAGAGTCTGCCGCGTGTAGGTGAAGGCTTCCGTGTGCATGTCCTCATGGAGGAGGGCATAGTGCGCGAGGTAGTCGCGCTCCGGGTCGGGGGCGCCGCTCACCAGGCGGGATCGTACCCGCTCGAGCACGTTGCGCATGTAGCCCAGGGTATCCGGCAGAGTCGGCAATGGGAGGTCCCAGCGGGTGTCGTGGGGGATGCTGATGGAGTCATACAGCCTGTCCACGTCATTGTTCGCGGGGCCCTCCCCGAAATGGTGGCGCAGCACCCAGTATTCATAGAAATAGGCGGCGTGGCCGATCTCCCAGCGCAAGGGGTTCACGATGGAAAGCCTTGGCCCCATGATCTGGGCATCATCGAGGCCCTCGATTAGGGCAAGCGTACGGGCGCGTGCATCCTCGATGCGGATTGCGAGCTCCTGCGGCGTAGGATCTAACATCTGACGGGTCCTTGGAGGGAGACAATCAAGGGCTTCGGCGGGTATCCTCATCTACTTGCGGCTCCATCCATGGCGATAGCGCTCACTTCGCTCCATGCCCGCAGGATGGTCAAAGCGAAGCGCGCCGCACATCCAAACGCCATGACCGGCAAACGACAACATACCGGAACGCGCCGTTCCGATGCAGTGCTGCTTGGGCGCGTGGCGTGCCCATCACGCGGGCGCTGGACAACGACTGGGCTCCAAGGATACCGATGAAGGTCCGTTTGATCACGCCCGCACCGCCACGCTCGCGTGCGGGTAATCGGGCCACGGCGACTCGCTGGGCCGCCATCTTGCGTGCCCTGGGGCACCGCGTCCAGGTCTCGGTGGATTACACGGGCGAGCCGGCGGACCTGATGGTCGCCTTGCATGCCTGGCGCAGCGCCGATGCAATCGTGCGCTTCGCGGACGCATACCCCGACCGCCCGCTGGTGGTGGCAATTACAGGCACCGACGCCTACCGCTTTATCCACAGCCACCCGGAGACCACGCTGCGCTCCATCGCGCTCGCGCATCGCCTGGTGGGCCTGCACGACCTGATCGCCGAGACGGTCCCATCGGAGCACCGCGAAAAGGTTCGTGTGATCTACCAGTCGGCGCCGCCCATTGTCGCCCGCCGGCCGGCGAAAAGGGGCTTCCGAGTGTGCGTAGCCGGGCACTTGCGCGACGAGAAGGATCCGCTGCGCCCCGCGTTTGCGGTGCGGGACCTGCCGGCGGCGAGTCGCCTCCAGGTAGACCACTACGGGGCTGCGCATACCCCTGACTGGGCCGCGGCGGCCGCGGCGGAGATGGCAGCGAACCCGCGTTACCGCTGGCACGGCGAGATCCCGCACCACCGGCTTCGCCGCGTCTACGCGCGAGCCCACCTATTGGTCTTGCCGTCGCGGATGGAGGGTGGCGCCAACGTCGTCTCCGAGGCAGTCGTGGCGGGGTTGCCCGTGGTCGCCTCGCGCATCGCCGGGTCAGTTGGGCTGCTTGGCGCGGATTATCCCGGTTACTACCCGGTGGAAGACGAGGGAGCGCTTCGCGAGCTGCTCCTGCGCGCGGAGGCAGACGACGACTTCTACCAAAGCCTCTCGACGGCCTGCGCTGCCCGACGCCATTTGTTCACACCCGAGTGCGAGCGCGCCGGCTGGGTCGCCTTGTTGAACGAGCTGTGACGCCCCGGACTCTCGGGCGCCACATGCGCTTTGGGCACCGCCACACGCGGTACACGATTCGGAGTCGAGCCTTCGGCAAGCTGCCCTCGGTATGACCTCGCTGCCGCATGCTGCCGAAATTTCTACGCGGCTATGACCGAGGTATCGACTGATCCGGCAGCCGGGGTGGTTGCTGCGGCGCGCGACTCGGCCGCTCGTGGTGATAACCCGGCGGCCGAGGACCGTGCGCTGGCCGACGAGGCTTGTGCCCCGGCCAATCCGGTCGATAGCCTGGCCAGTCGGGGCGGTGACCTGGCCATCTGGGCGGGTAAATCGGTACAGGGTAGCCGTAGATGGGGTAGCCCTCGGGCTCCTGCTGTTCCTGAAGTCGCTTGGCTCGCGCACGCGCCTCCTCCAGCTCCGCCGCTTGCCTTTGCTGCTCCAGACGCCTCTCCTCCGCCCGCCTCTGCACCTCCTCCCGCTGCGCCCGCTCGTCATCCAGCCGCTTGGCCTGGTTCAGGACCGAGTAGTAGTCGTCGGGTACGGGGCTGGGCGGCTGCGGCGGCAAGGGCTGGACCTCGACGGGAGAAGCCGGGTTCGCAGGAGGCGTGTCGCTGAAGTGCGTGACGCCCTGGCTGTCCTTCCACTGATATACCTTCCCGCTCGCGTCCGGATTGGCCTGGACAGCGGGAAGTACGAGCAGAAGCGCAAGGAATCCGGTGAAACGCGTCGTCCTCATCGCCAATCGCCGCTCCTGTTTATAGGTCCTCGGCACGATGGACCTTCTTCGACTTCATCATATGGATATGCAATGGCTGGACAAGCGGGACGGTATCGCATCCGACCGGTACGGACCTCAGCTGACCTCGGGCGGCTGTCCCTGTCCGCCTTGATCTTGCTCGCGCTCCTTGCACTCTTCGTCGAGCTCGCAGGGCAAATGTGCTCAGACTTGAACAGGGGCTGGTGACCTTCCAGAACATCGGATTGTCTACTGTCACCGTCCCGCCCCGTCTGCTCGAGCATCACCCTCGCGGCCAAAGACCGGGATTTGGTGCGCAGCTCGATCCGCCGGCGCACTGGCATCCGAGCTACCCGGCGATTGACGAACTGCCGCCGACCTATACGCTGCGCCCACTGGTCGTCATCTCGATCGTGCCGCAGCTCGCCGAGAATGCGAACTATGCGCTGCAGGCGGGCGATGTCCTGAGCTGGGAAGAACGCCACGGCCGTGTCCCGGCCGGTTCGGTCGTCTTCGTGCGCTCGGATTGGTCCAAGCGTTGGCCTGATCCCGGTCTTGCGACGCTAAGGCAGTTCCCCGGCGTCAGCCTGGCTGCGCTGAAGTTTTGCACGAGCAGTGCCACATCCTGTTCCACGGCCATGAGCCGCTGGACACCGACAGCACGCCAACGCTCGAAGGCGAGGCGTGGCTGATGCACCATGGCTATGCCCAGGGCGAAGGTGTCGCCAATCTCGACCAAGTGTCGGAGACGGGCGCGCTCGTCGCGATCGGTTTCCCGAAGCTCGGCGGCTATGCACGCTACATGGCGATCTGTCCGCCGGACTGGAAACACGGCGTCCGCGTTGGCGAGGTACCGGAGGCGCCGCTGGCGCAAAGCACCAAGCCGTTCCGTTGGGATGCGGCTTTGGGTATGCGCAGGCGCTGAATTGCGCTTTGGGCGACCGTCGCCCATCTCCAATGGCCAAAGAGACATAACGCCGAGCAATCCAGCAGACGTCCGCCCATATGGGAGCCGATTGCGAGGACGAGCACGCGGGAGCCGAGTCGCAGCACCGACCCGCACCACCGCTTGCTGTCAGGCCCGGCCGACAATGTCGCCGTCGTCGCTGGCGTGATACCGTCTGTAGTGGAGGCTCCGCCTTGGTGCTCGTTTCCATATCGCGAGCCAACTCGAAAATTCGCGCGAAGGCGGATATGAACGACAGTGCGCGGGCATCACCGATGCGTCTATCGTTTGCCGAGATCAGGAACTCTTGGTAGCCACGCGAGGAGCAATGTCATGGTCCCTGAGCTTGTCATTCGCCAGATGACGCGGACGGAGCTGGACACCTTGGTGGAGTGGGCGGCCAACGAAGGCTGGAATCCCGGTCTCAACGATGCCCAGATCTTCTGGGATACGGACCCCGAAGGATTCGTTGCCGCGGAGCTGGGCGGCGAGCTGATCGGTGGTGGCTCGATCGTCTCCTACGGGGGCCGCTTCGGATTCATGGGGTTTTTCATCATTCGGCCGGATCACCGCAGCCAAGGTCTCGGCAGGCGGCTGTGGTTCCATCGCCGTGATCTCTTGATCTCGCGCCTTCAGTCGCCCGCGGTAGTCGGAATGGACGGCGTCTTCGACATGCAGGGATTCTACGGACGCGGGGGCTTCATCTTGTTCAACCGCGATTTGCGCTTCGAGGGGATCGGCGCAGCGGCTGCATCTGCAGACACCCTGGTGGATTTGGCGTCCGTGCCCTTCGCCGAGGTCGCGCGCTACGACGCGGCGCACTTCCCGGTACCGCGGGAGCGGTTCCTCAACGCTTGGATCGCCCAGGCGGGGAGCCGCGCACTGGGGGCCGTGCAGGACGGCGTGCTGCGCGGATACGGCGTCATTCGGCCGTGCCGGCAAGGGTTCAAGATCGGCCCCCTGTTCGCCGCGGACGGGGAGACCGCCGAGGCACTGTTCTTTGGGCTCGGTGACATAGCCCCGGGCGAGCCCATCTTTCTCGACGTACCGGAAAACAATCCGGAGGCCATGGCGCTGGCGCGTCGGCACGGCCTGCGCGAGGTCTTCGGATGCGCGCGCATGTACTACGGCCCGCCGCCCGTCCTACCGTACGGCGAGATCTTCGGGGTCACGACCTTCGAGCTGGGATAGCGATGAATGCCTGGCACCCGAGGAATCTCGAAGGCTATGGCAGGCACTCGCCCGATCCACAGTGGCCGGGGGCAGCGCGGCTGGCCCTGCAGTTCGTGCTGAATGTGGAAGAAGGGGCTGAGCGCACGGTCCTCAACGGGGACAGTGGCTCGGAGAATTACCTACCCGAGATCCCAGGCGCCAGCCAGATTCTGGGGTTGCGCAACTACAGTGCCGAGAATTTCTACGACTTCGGCGCGCGGGTTGGCTTCTGGCGTATCCTGCGCCTGTTTGAGGAGCGGCGGCTGCCGCTCACCGCGTTCGCCGCGGGTCGCGCCTTGGAGCTCAATCCCGAGGCCGGTGCCGCACTCGCTGAGCTGGGTCACGAGGTCGCCGGGCACGGCTACCGTTGGATCGATTACCGCTATGTGGACGAGCAGACCGAACGGACGCATATCGAGCTGACCTGCGCGATCATCGAAGAGACGGCCAACGCGCGTCCGGTAGGCTGGTACACGGGTCGGGCTAGCCCCAATACACGAAGACTCTTGGTGGAGGCTGGCGGAATCCTTTACGACTCGGACGCCTACGACGACGAGCTGCCCTATTGGCTGGTCGAAGGTGAGCGCTCGCACCTGGTCATTCCCTACACCCTGATCACCAACGACATCCGTTACGTGTTGGCACCGGGGTGTGGGACTGCGGCGGATTTCTTCGGTCTGCTGCGCGACGCCTTCGACTTGTTGTGGGCGGAAGGACAGGACCGCCCGCGCATGATGAGCGTCGGGTTGCATTCCCGCATCAGCGGCCACCCGGCGCGGGCGGCGGCGATTGCGCGGTTCCTCGATTACGCGGCAGGCCGGGACGGCGTCTGGATTTGCCGCCGGCGAGACATCGCCAATCACTGGGTCCGGCGGTTCCCACAGTCGTGCTAGATACTCCAAAGGGAAATTGAAAACGCAACAGACGGGACGTCAACGTATTCGACGTCACCGGGGGGTGACTGCGAAACCAAGAGAAAGTCATTGAAAACCAATGCGCTCTACGGGATTCAACCGCATGGTGGAGCTCGATAGTTGCGTGATGGCGCCGGGGTGAGCTGCTCTTTTTTGTTGAAGCGTTCGCTGGCGGCGACCGGTGCCTCGTTCAGTTGCTGTCGGTGGTATCCAGTCGTCGTGGTATTCGCCGGCGCGCGGGCCGGACCGGATGGCTCCGATCGCCGCGCAAAGTCGTTCCGGGGAAATTGTGGAGATCATCAGCCATGAGGGCCTCCCCGTCCTTAGTTGGAGGGGTCGTTGGCGGTTGTCTCGGAGCGAGCGCCCAAGACCGGCCTGATGCTGTCTCTGAGACCCGGTAACAGCACGGCGTGTCACTATAGATGCCTACCGCATGCGAACGCCCTGTTCGCCGTCGCGCACGGTCTCCGGACCGTCGTCGCTTCTATGCCCTCACGCCCGGGCCACCATGCCGCGAGCCGCCGATCAGCGGGTCATCGCCGGCAGCCCCTGGATGTAGCCGACCCAGCCGCGCTGGTCGACCGCGCGACGCATCTCGACCTTGACGGCATCGGGATACTTCTGCAGATCGCCGGCAGCACCCGGGTGCTGGATGTTGGCCGTGATGTAGGCGTGGCCGTTGTAGTCGTCGAAGACGTTGAGACCGGTGTTCTCACCGCCGATCGGGCTGCTGAAGATGCGCACGAGCTTGCCGGTGTCGACGTTGTAGGCCCAGACGAAGTTGTTGAGGTGGTTGCCGCTGTCCTCGCCGATGAAGAGGGTGCGCATGGCATTGGAGAAGCGGATGTTGTCCGGGTTGGCGACCCGCTCGGTGTCGCACTTGTCGAACGGGCCGGTCTTGGCGGCGGCGGCCTGGCGCCTGCCGTGGATGAGGCCCTTCATGTCGACCGCCACCCAGTCGCTGGCGATGGGATTGCCGTCGCTGTCCTTCTGTCCGCCGGCCAGGGTGCTCTCGTAGACGGCGCCGCAGTTGAGGTCCTTCGCGTCGCCGGCGAGGTGGATATCGTCTTGTGGTCGGTCGTCGTTCTTACCCTCGACCATCCCCTTGCGGACGTAGCTGATGACCGTCCACAGCTTCTTGTCGGCCAGGGAGTGGGCCTGGCCCTCCATCTTCGTGAGCTCGCTGGTCGCCTTGCGATAGGCCGCGTAGCGGCGGGTCTCGAGGAAGGCCGCGGCCTTCTCCATTCCGGGCTTGAGGCGCAGATAGGTCAGGCCCGACTTGCCGCCCGTGCCGGCGTAGACGTACACGGGCCCAAAGTCCTTGTACTTGGCAGGATCGGCCTTGACCCGGTTGGGCGTGGCCACCTCCCAGATGTCGGAAAAGCGCGTGCCCTGGTCGATTAGTGCCTTGACCTTGGCGTCGGTGGAGTGCCCGAGCTTGATCCATTCGAGCTTGGCCGACCCATAGTCCTGGTCGTCGATTTGCTTCCACTTGGCGGCGTAGAGCGTCCCCGCGGTCAAATCGTTTGGCTGGTCGGCGACGTACATGGCGCGGATGACGTCGTCGCCGTCATCACCGAAATACACGGTCTTGCCGTCGCCCATGACGTCGCCCAGCTCGAAGGACAGCCGGCCCATGGAGTAGTGCTTGGCGACCGACGTGGAGCCGTCGGGCTTCACCGCCGCCTCGGTGATGTGGCCGTACATGTACGGGTTGGCGCCGCCTTCCACCGCCGTCTTGCCCGGGGTTCCGCGGTAAAGGTTCATCGCCTCCAGCGGTTTGTTCTCGAACACCTGGGCGTCGGGTTCGTACTCCTCGCTGCCCAGATGAGTCATCCACGGCGTGGTCGAGGCGTTGCAGGGAATCCACACGCCCTCGACCGCCGCGACGTCGATGTTGGCCAGCCTGACCGGCGTCAGAACACCCGATTCTGGGTCCTGGTCAAGCAGGGTGAGGTTGAGGGCCATCGGCAGCCGGCCGTAAAGATCGACCGGCCCCTTGTGGGGATCGACGTTCTGCCCGTCGGTGTCGTATTCGAGTTGGTCGATCAGGAACAGGAGGTTGCCCTTCACCCCTGCGACCGCGGCGCTCGGGATCATCAGCAGCGAGGTGCCGTCCTGGCCCGGGGCCAGGAACGGTCCGCGCGCGGCCTCGCCCTTTGTGTCTGCGGGCGAGCGGAGCACGGGTTTCCCATTTTTGTCGACGATCAGGCCGGCATACCAGCCATTGACGTATTCACCCGAACGGTGCAGCACCCGGTAGCTCAGCGGAAAGCTCTTCTTGCTGCCATCCGCGAGCGTCACTTCGGCATTGGAGGTCGTGTACGGAGTCGTCATCTCGTCCGCGTTGACCGGAGCGGGGGTCGCCGTGAACTCAACGTGGGACACCTTGAGCGGTGCTTGAGGGTCCGGCTGGGCGGCGGCCGCACTGGCAAATGTGCCGCAGGCGATGGCCATGGGAACGGCGAGCAGTGCCTTGGACGTCATGCGGAGACCTCGTTCGCTGTGTCTGGGGCGCTTCACTGTAATGCGCATCCATGACAACTCCGTTACGCTTCCTCGGCGCGTTCGCGCGATTCGGAGTGTCGTTGACTGAGGGTTTCCGTCGCGCGGCCGCTATGCCCAGGGTGTCCCCTCGATAGCGCCCATGCTTCACGGCGCCCCGGTCTAGGCTTGACTATCAACTGGTCGGCCGCCGTGATTTAGCCAGTAGACACAAGCACAAGGTGTGGATGCTTCCTGTTGATCGACATTGAGAGAAACACATGAGCAAGCTTTGTAATAGATCCCTCACCGTTTCCGGCTTCATGCTCCTCGCCTTAGGCTACGACCTAATCACGGGCGCCGCCATGGCGCAAGGCCCCTCGTACGCCTGCGACAAGGTGCAGGCCGGGAGCATCGAAGAGCTGATTTGCAGGAACGCCGGCTTGTCCGCCCTCGACCGCAAGCTGTCAGACGTCTACGCGGCTGCAGCGAAGAAGGCCGTCAATGAGC
Source organism: uncultured Gammaproteobacteria bacterium (assembly GCA_963824085.1). Lineage (GTDB taxonomy): Bacteria > Pseudomonadota > Gammaproteobacteria > Chromatiales > Chromatiaceae > JARRNE01. The sequence goes on along the minus strand of CAWGNT010000015.1, from coordinate 685,814 downwards.
ACCCTCCGGTTCTGAAAGCGGAGCAACGCGGGTGGATTAGGGGACGGGACGACTGTTGGAAGATCGACGACAAACGTGCCTGCGTCGAGGAGCGTTATAAGCGCCGCATCGCCGAGCTGCAGGCAAGATATCGCCTGGTGCCCGGCACCGCCACCGTCACCTATTTCTGCGACGGCAAGCCGAGTAACGAGGTCATCGCAACGTTTTTCCGGACCGATCCACCGACATTGATTGCCGAGCGTGGCGACAGCGTCTCGTTGATGTACCTCACGCGCAGCGCCAGCGGAGCCAGATACCAGGGCCGTAACGAAACCTTCTGGGAACACCATGGGGAAGCATTGATCACCTGGGGCTATGGCGCACCGGAGATGCGCTGTAAGACGGCGCAGTGAGAGGGAGCGCCGTGTAACCTCGCGCGGCGCGAGCTGGCCCCAATGTCCAAGAATCCACTGGGGATGGTTGGAGCAGTCTTGATCGTGTCGCGTGCGATAAGGCGGAAGCGCACCGCCTCGTCTTCGGGGATGAAGGCGCCATTGATCTTCAGAACCTTTTTCGATGCGATCTGGCTTTTTCGGAGCGTTCGGCCGGGTCGTATGCCCTGCGGGCAGAGGCGATCGGGCTCCGAGCGTCTGCCCCGTGGTCGTGTACCCCTCGGAGGCCAGGCTACTGGGCCGAACCGATTGAAACTAAGGTAGGATGGTTGTTTGGTGCCGAGGAGAGGACTTGAACCTCCACGAGCTTTCGCCCACATGGACCTGAACCATGCGCGTCTACCAATTCCGCCACCTCGGCAAGTGGTTGGCGAGGCTCCCGGAAGGGACCCCGCGGCGGGAGAGAGCGCAATGCTATTGAGACAATGCCACCTTGTCAACGCTACACTATCCCTCTTTGACGAAAGGACATAGTCACGTGGCACAACCAAGTAGAGCGAAGTCCCCCAGGGAGTTGGATCCCCACCGCCAGCGCGAGAAGAAGAAGTACGCCAATCCCATCCCGAGCCGGGAGTTCATCCTTCAAGTCCTCTCGGATACTGGGGTCCCCCCCTCCTTCGACGAGCTTGCCGTTGCCTTGGACCTTGTTTCCGAGGAGGATCTGGTCGCCTTGCGGCGGCGCCTCGGGGCGATGGAGCGGGATGGTCAGCTGGTCCGCAACCGCCGTGATGCCTACTGTCTGGTCAACAAACGGGATCTTATCGCGGGGCGCGTGATCGGACACCCTGACGGGTTCGGCTTCGTGAAGCCGGACGACGGTGGCGACGACGTCTACCTCTATCCGCGCCAGATGCGTGGCCTGTTCCACAACGATCGAGTCGTGGTGCGCGTGACCGGTCGCGACCGGCGCGGACGGTTGGAGGGCTCCGTCGTGGAGGTGCTGGAGCGCAGCACCCGCAATGTGGTCGGCCGTTTCTATCAGGAGGGCGGCGTCGGCTTCGTCGTGCCGGACAACAAGCGGCTGACCCATGACATCATCATCCCGCGCGACCGCATCGATCGTGCCGAGCAAGGGCAGATCGTGGTCGCGGAGATCACGGACCAGCCGACCAAGCGCACGCAGCCCATCGGCCGGATCTTGGAGGTGGTGGGTGACCACATGGCCCCCGGGATGGAGACCGATATCGCCATCCGCACCCATGACCTGCCTGTGGAGTGGCCGGCCGCGGTGGAGGCGGAGATCGCGTCCCTGTCCGACGAGGTTCCCCAGGCGGCGAAGGAAGGCCGCACGGATCTTCGGCGCGTGCCACTGGTCACGATCGACGGGGCGGATGCCAGGGACTTCGACGACGCGGTCTTCTGCGAGCGCAAGCCGAAGGGCTGGAAGCTGATCGTGTGCATTGCCGACGTCTCGAGCTACGTGGCGCCAGAAACTGCGCTCGACAAAGAGGGCCTGAACCGTGGCAACTCGGTCTACTTCCCTGACCGGGTGATCCCCATGTTGCCCGAGGTCTTGTCCAACGGTCTGTGCTCCCTGAACCCGGAGGTGGACCGGCTGTGTATGGCGTGCGAGCTCTACGTCGGCCGAGAAGGGCAGGTGAGCCGCTCCCGTTTCTTCCCCGCGGTGATTCGCTCGCACGCCCGACTGACCTACGATCAGGTGGCGGCCATGCTGGTCGACGGGGACCCGGATCTGTGCGAGCAGTATGCGGCCCTGCTGCCGCACCTGCATGAGCTCCACGCGCTTTACCAGGCGCTGCACAGGGCTCGGGCAGCACGTGGGGCCATCGACTTCGATACCACGGAAACCCGCTTCGAGTTCAATTCGCAGGGTCGGATCGAGGCCATTCATCCCTTGGTGCGGAACGACGCGCACCGGATCATCGAGGAGTGCATGCTGGCGGCGAACGTAGCGGCAGCCCGGCTCTTCGAGCGCAAGAAGTTGCCGGCGCTGTACCGTATCCACGAGACGCCGACTGAGGAGAAACTGACCGACCTGCGGGAGTTTCTGGGCGAGCTCGGCCTCAAGCTGCCCGGAGGCGCCAAGCCGACGGCACAGGACTATGCCGCCTTGCTCGAGAAGGTGAAGGATCGGCCGGAGCGGCACCTGATTCAGACGGTCCTGCTGCGCTCAATGCAGCAGGCCATGTACAGCTCGGACAACGTGGGCCATTTCGGCTTGGCTTATCCAGCTTACACTCACTTTACATCCCCGATCCGCCGCTATCCGGACCTCATCGTCCACCGGGCTATCAAACATCTCCTGGAGGGCGGGACGGCAGCCGATTTCGACTACTCGAAGCCCGACCTGCAGAGCATCGGCGAGCACTGCTCGGGCACCGAGCGCCGCGCGGACGAGGCGACGCGCGATGCAGAGTCCTGGCTCAAGTGCGAGTACATGGAGGACAAGCTCGGTGAGCACTTCGACGGCACCATTACGAGCGTCAATTCCTTTGGCATCTTCGTCGAGCTGGACAATATCTATGTGGACGGGCTGGTCCATATCACAGCGCTGGATAACGACTACTACCACTTCGACCCGGTCGGTCACCGCCTCACCGGCGAGCGCACGGGCACGGTCTACCGGTTGGGAGACCGGCTCCATGTAAAGCTGGCCGCGGTCAATCTCGACGAGCGGAAGATCGATTTCGTGCTCGCCGAGCCGGTGCGTGCGGCTCCACCCAGACGCTCCAAGTCGCGCCGCAAGCGCAAGTCGGCGCGCGACGTTGCTTGATCGTCCGCTCTTGCCGCGCCCGCCGGGTATCAGAGTGCCTCGGCCCGACGCCGCAGGCCGGACAAGACCGGCAGGCTGTTGCATAGTTTGAAGGGCGTCGCCTAAGCCTTCCCGTGACCGAGCTGACGCCCGTCGGCGGCATTCACAGCGTCCGGACCGCCTTGATGCTCGGCGCGGAGCGCGTCGGCGAGGTATGGCTCGAGAGCAGCCGTCGCGACCGTCGGCTGCATCAGATCGCTGAGCTCGCGCGAGCGGCGGGAGTCGCCGTCCGTCAGGTCGACAGGGTCGCGATCGAGCGGGCGGCGGAAGCGGTCAAACATCAGGGTGTGCTGGCCTGGGTGCGGCTGCCCGCACCCCGCGGTGAGCAAGACCTGGAGGCAATTCTCGAGGCCGCCCCTGGTCCGCCTTTTCTGCTCATCCTGGACGGAGTTCAGGATCCCCACAATCTAGGGGCCTGCCTGCGCACGGCCGAGGCGGCAGGAGTCCACGTTGTGCTTGCGCCCAAGGACAAAGCAGTAGGCCTGACCCCTGTCGTGTGCAAAGTGGCGAGCGGTGCCGCAGAGACCGTGCCGTACGTGCAGGTCACCAACCTGGCGCGGGCGATGGACGCCCTCAAGAAGCGTGGGGTCTGGCTCATCGGGACGGCAGGGGAGGCCGATGCCGTGGTGTTCGAGACGGATCTAACGGGACCCTTGGGGCTTGTGATGGGAGGTGAGGGCAAGGGCCTGCGCCGCCTGACGCGCGAGCGCTGCGATTTTCTGGTACGCCTGCCGATGCTCGGAGCCGTGGAGAGCCTCAACGTGTCAGTGGCGGCCGGGGTCTGTCTCTACGAGGCGGTGCGGCAGCGATTTGCCGCCGCGGCGGGAAGACCCGGAGCTCGCTTGCCGTCCCGATAGCGCAGCCGCTCGCATCAGCGCTCGACTCCCGCGCGTTTGGCCGACCGGCTCATTCGGCCGGAGCCATGGTCCGCATCGCATCGTGTCGAAGGTCCTGCCGCACGGAGCTGACCACGGCTCGCCCTTTCTCCAGTCTCCAGCTTATCTCGAGCTCGCACAGGCGCATTCCGAACTCGGTACGCTTCGGATACCGTTCCATGTACCCGGGGCGGGGGTCCTGTCGCAGGATCTGAACAATGAGCTTTCTTAGGTGCCGCTTGCCCGCTGGATCGGCGAGTGCGATCTGGTGCTCGGCCTCGTCCGTGAACTGAATGGCCCAGTCGACCCCGGGCGGCTCCGCCGCAAAGCCAGCGTTCGCGCTGGGGATGGCGTCCGCATAGGGTACATAGGGTTTGAGGTCGAGCACGGGCGTACCGTCCAACAGATCCGCGCCCCGCAGGTGCAGCACGGGCCCGGTTTGGCGCCGCTCGATGCGGACAAGCTCGACGGCGGATATGCCGATGGGGTTGGGGCGGAAAGGTGAGCGGCTGGCGAAGACGCCGACCTTTTTACGTCCTCCGAGCCGCGGCGGCCGCACCGTGGGTTTCCAGCCCGCGCCGAGGCAGGTGTGGAAGACGAAGATGAGCCAGACGTGGGAAAAACCGGAGAGACCCTGGAGTGCCTCCTCCCTCGCGTAAGCCGGATTGAGCTCTAGCCAGGCATCGGCGGCGGTAACCAACCCGGGTTGGCGCGGGATACCGAATCTGTCGGTGAAGCAGGAGTGGACGACGCCGATCGCGTGGAAGCGAAAATCCACCTTGGTCGTTGGCGCCAAGCTTAGCCGTGACGTAGAGGATCGGGTGCGGGGTGTCGAGACACGCCGTGAATACAGCCATGTAGGCTCCACGGCGCCGAGGGTCCCGCCACCCCGCACCCGACCCGCCGTATGTACGCATGACCGAGATTCGACACAATCGCTTCCACCCCTAACGGGCCACGACCGTGACATGTTCGAGGAAGGTCGCCATGCGGTTCACCGCCTCGCGTGCGCATCCGGCATCCGCCTCGATGGCCGCCCCTTCGAGGGCGGCACCGATGCGAGAAAGCGCGTGAAAGCCGTAGCTTCCGGCAGTTCCCTTGAGCTCGTGACCCATGATGCGGAGCTGTCCCATGTCGCATGCGTCGATAAGGGCGTGAAGCTGTGCGACCGCCTCCCGCCGCCTGCGTAGAAAGTCCTCGGTCAGGTCGAGGATGTCAGGGTCGATCAGGACAACGGTATGGTCGGACGCGGCGCCCATGTCGGCTGCCCCCTTGTTCACGTTCACTGGCCGCTACTCCATCTGCTGTCCGATGAGCGGCGGAGCCTCGTCATCTGTCTCTCCCTTCTTGGGCGTCTTGCGACGCCGGAACTGTGCGGGGTCCAGCTCATAGCGTCCAACCAGCTTGTAGAATTCCGTGCGATTCCGCCCGGCCATGCGCGCCGCCGTGGTGACATTGCCTTCCGCCGCGCGCAGCACGCTGATCAGATAGCGGCGCTCGAACGACTGTTTGGCCTCGTCGAGCGTGGGGATGTTGGACGGTCGGCTGTGCAGCGCCTGGGTGGTGAACGCGGGCGAGATGACGTCCGACGGTGACAGCACACTGCATTGCTCCACCACGTTCTGCAGCTGGCGCACGTTGCCGGGCAGCTCGGCCTGGAGGAGGTGACGCAGGGCATCGGGGGCAAACCGCTTGGGCGGACGGGAAGTCCGCCCGGCGATGCGCTCCAGGAAGTGATTGACGAGCGGGGCGATGTCCTCGCGGCGCTCCCGCAGGCTGGGCATGTGCAGGGGTACGACGCTCAGGCGATAGAAGAGGTCCTCGCGAAAGTCCCCCTGATCCACCAGCTGCTCCAGCTGGTGGTGAGTGGCCGAGACTATGCGGACATCGACCGGGATCGCCTTGGTCGAGCCTACGGGCCGGACCTTGAAGTCCTGCAGGACACGCAGCAGCTTGGCCTGGAGAGAGAGAGGCATGTCGCCGATCTCATCGAGAAAGAGCGTGCCCCCGTTCGCGGCCTGGAAGAGCCCTTCGTGACGGGTCATGGCACCCGTGAAGGCCCCTTTTTCGTGGCCGAAGAGCTCCGACTCCAGAAGCTCTTCCGGGAGGGCGCTGCAGTTGATGGCGACGAACGGCGCGTCGTGACGAGCGCTGGCGGCATGGATGGCTTCCGCCAGGAGCTCTTTGCCGGTGCCCGTCTCACCCGTGATCAGGACTGTGGTGTCCACTCCTGCGACCAGGCGGGTGCGGTCCAGCAGCTCCGCCATCACCTGGCTGCGCCGGATGATCTTGGGAGCGAAGTCACGGACGTCGTGCGCGTCTTTGCCGACCTGAACCGCGAGCACCTGCTCGACCTCGGAGATCAGTCCTTCGCGCTGAATCGGCTTGGTGAGGAAGGCGGACGCGCCCAGGTGGGTCGCCTTGACGGCGTCGGGAATACCCGCCTGCCCACTCACGATGATGACCGGCAGGACCGGGTCGTGACGATGGATCTCGCGCAGGAGGCGCAGGCCGTCGATGCCGCTCATGACCAGATCCGTAATCACCAGGTCCGGACGCTTCGACTCCAGCACCGCCAGTGCCTTCTCGCCGCTCAACACGGCGGTCACCGAGAACCCCTCCAGCACCAGCCAGCGCTCAATGAGGGCGAGGTGGTCGGCGTTATCGTCAACGACCAGCAGGTGTGCCGATTTGGGCTTTGCGTCTGCCATCCGGTTCTGTGCCCTTCCTCTGCCGTGGCGGCGAGGCGTGGTGGTCGCGGCCAACCCAGCGCCTGGTCATCACCAAACATTCCAACGATAAAGGCTTGCAATTGCTATGTAAACGATCTTCTTGCGGCTGGCGGCGGCCGGGCGAAGGTGGGTGAGCCGAACCGCCCGTCTCGCCGTTCGATGGCACTGGCAACGTTAGTCGCTGCCATCAGCGGGCGCCGGGATTGAGCCGACCGCGGCCCGAGGGATGCGCGGGCCGTTCGTTTCATGGTCGACATGGGCTTCGAGTATCATTCTGGTCCCCATGCACCCCCGCGTCATCCTTCAGGGAGCCGGACACTGATGCTCGTGCTGCGCGGCGCCCCCGCCCTTTCCCCATTTCGTATCCGCAAGATCGAAGAGCGGCTGACGACCGAGGTCGGCCAAGTCCTAACCGTCTACGCGGAGTTCGTGCACTTCGCCGAGCTGGAGCAGACCCTCTCGGGCGACGAGCGTGCCGTGCTCGACCGCTTGCTGCGCTACGGTCCCTCTCTGCCGGAGCACCTTCCGCAGGGAGGCATGGTGCTCGTCGTGCCACGGCCGGGGACCATTTCTCCCTGGTCGTCCAAGGCGACCGACATCGCGTACAACTGCGGTCTCTCGAAGATTCGACGGTTGGAAAGGGGCACGGCCTACTACCTGCAGCTCGACGCGGGAGCTCCAGACGAGGGTCTGCTCAGTGCCGCGGCCCGCGTCCTCCACGATCGTATGACCCAAATTGTCCTGTTCGATCTGGCCGACGCGGATTGTCTCTTTGTGCAGGCCGATGCGCGTCGCGTAACGCGGGTGGACCTGCTCTCCGGCGGCCGCGAGGCGCTCGAGCAGGCCAACGGTGACCTGGGGCTCGCCTTGTCGGGGGACGAGATCGAGTACCTGACGGCGAGCTTCACGGCCATGGGGCGCAATCCGACGGACGTGGAGCTCATGATGTTCGCCCAGGCAAACTCGGAGCACTGCCGCCACAAGATCTTCAACGCAGACTGGGTGATCGATGGCGAGCGCCAGCGGTACTCCCTCTTTCGCATGATACGAAACACCACCGAGGACTCGCCCGACGGGGTCCTCTCCGCGTACAAGGACAATGCCGCTGTCGTCGCGGGATGGAACGGCCGGCGCTTTCTGCCTTCCCCGGTGGACGACGTTTACGGCGAGCACGACGAGGAGATCCATCTTCTGATGAAGGTGGAGACCCACAACCACCCCACCGCCATTGCACCCGACCCGGGGGCAGCCACCGGATCGGGCGGAGAGATCCGAGACGAAGCGGCTACGGGAAGGGGCGCGAAGCCCAAGGCGGGGCTCGCCGGTTTCTCGGTCTCGAATCTGCGCATCCCAGGTGCGGAGCAGCCCTGGGAGCTGGACTTCGGGAAGCCCGGGCGGATCGCCTCGGCTCTGGACATCATGTTGGAGGGCCCGATCGGTGCCGCCGCCTTCAACAACGAGTTTGGCCGACCAAACCTGTGCGGTTATTTTCGCACCTTCGAGCAGACCGTGCCCGGGCCACAGGGCCCGGCGCTGCGCGGCTACCACAAGCCCATCATGCTCGCGGGAGGCATCGGCAACATCCGCGCCGAGGATGTCGCCAAGCGTACCTTTCCGCCCGGTACGCCGCTGGTGGTACTGGGCGGGCCGGCCATGCTGATTGGCCTGGGCGGCGGCGCCGCCTCCAGTATGGCGTCTGGGACATCGGCCGAAGACCTCGACTTCGCCTCGGTGCAGCGGGCAAATCCCGAGATGCAGCGACGCTGTCAGGAGGTGATCGACCGTTGCTGGGGACGTGGCGCGGACAACCCCATCCTGTTCATCCACGATGTAGGGGCCGGGGGGCTCTCCAACGCCTTGCCGGAGCTCGTGCACGACGCCGGGCGCGGCGGCAGCTTCGAGCTGCGGGCGGTACCGAGCGATGATCCCGCCATGTCGCCGATGGAGATCTGGTGCAACGAATCTCAGGAGCGGTACGTGCTGGCTGTGGCCGCAGCGAGGCTGGACGACCTAAAGGCCATCTGTGAGCGCGAGCGCTGCCCCTATGCGGTGGTAGGGGAGGCGACGGCGGAGGCTCGCCTGCTGCTCGGGGATGCCCTTTTCGGCGACAACCCTATCGATATGCCCATGCCGCTCCTGTTCGGAAAGCCCCCGCGCATGCTGCGCGAGGCCCATCGATTTCCGTTTCACAAGCCGCCCTTGGATCTCTCCGGGGCCGACCTGGAGGAGGCCGCATTGCGCGTCCTGCGGTTGCCGACCGTGGCCAGCAAGACCTTCCTCATCACCATCGGCGACCGCAGCGTCACGGGACAGGTGGCACGCGACCAGATGGTTGGGCCGTGGCAGGTCCCGGTCGCGGATGTCGCAGTGACGCTGAGCGACTTCACGGGCACGCGGGGCGAGGCCATGGCCGTTGGGGAGCGCACGCCATTGGCGGTCATCGATGCGCCGGCCGCCGGACGCATGGCCGTAGGGGAGGCCATCACGAACATGGCCGCCGCCTGCGTTGATGGCCTCGGCGACGTCAAGCTTTCCGCCAACTGGATGGGGGCGGCAGGGCACCTGGGGGAGGACGCACTGCTTTACGAGACCGTACGCGCCGTCGGTATGGAGCTGTGCCCCGCACTGGGCGTTGCAATCCCGGTGGGAAAAGACTCCATGAGTATGAAGACGGTCTGGCGAACGCCGGAGGGTGAGCGGCGCGAGATGACTGCGCCACTGTCTCTCATCATCTCCGCCTTCGCCCCGGTTCGGGCAGCTCAGCGCACTCTGACCCCGCAGCTGCGTGCCGACCAGGGAGATACGGACCTGATACTTATCGATCTTGGCCAAGGGCGCAATCGCCTCGGGGCGTCCTGCCTTGCACAGGTCTATGGCCAGGTGGGCGATGAGGGTCCGGACCTCGACGACCCCGCCCTCCTCAAGCGTTTCTTCGCCGCCGTGCAGGACCTGAATCGCGAAGGGTTGGTCCTCGCCTATCACGACCGCTCCGACGGCGGCTTGTTCGTGACCCTGTGCGAGATGGCCTTCGCGGGGCGCTGCGGCCTGGTCGTCGATCTCGACCTGCTCGGGGACGACGATCTGGCAGCCTTATTCAGCGAAGAGCTGGGGGCGGTCATTCAGGTCCGCCACACGGACACGGACGATGTGCTCAAGCTGCTCGGAGACCAGGGACTCGGACGCTTCAGCCTCGTCATCGGGGCGCTGGATGACAAGGACCAGATCAGCTTCCACCGCCGAGGCCGGTCGGTGCTTGCGGCAACCCGCACTACCTTCGAGCAGGTATGGTCCGAGACGACGCTGCACATGCAGTCACGACGGGACAACCCCGAGTGTGCGCGCGAGGAGTTCGATCGCATCGCCGATGCCACGGACCCGGGTTTGAACGCAACCCTGCCCTTCGACCCGGAGGAGGACGTGGCGGCACCCTTCATTGGGCGCGGCTTGCGGCCGCCGCTGGCCGTCCTGCGTGAGCAGGGCGTGAATGGTCAGCTGGAGATGGCTGCGGCCTTCCACCAAGCGGGCTTCGAGTGCGTGGATGTGCACATGTCCGACATTATTGCCGGGCGGGTGACCCTCGACCGCTTTTGCGGTCTTGCGGCTTGCGGCGGCTTTTCCTATGGCGATGTGCTCGGAGCGGGGGAGGGCTGGGCCAAGTCCATTCTGTTCAACCCGCGTGCGCGGGATCAGTTCCACGCCTATTTTGAGCGGCCGGATACCTTCGCCCTGGGGGTATGCAACGGGTGCCAGATGCTCTCCAACCTGCGTGAGCTCATCCCGGGCGCAGAGCAGTGGCCCCATTTCGTGCGCAACCGTTCGGAGCAGTTCGAGGCCCGGCTGGTTATGGTGGAGGTGACCGACACACCGTCGGTGCTGCTGGCGGGCATGGCGGGCTCACGCCTGCCCATTGTGGTGGCCCACGGCGAGGGGCGCGCGGAGCTGCGGGATTCCGATCACCTGCGAGCCGTGCAGCCGCACGTATCCCTGCGCTACATCGAAAACGGCGGCGGCATCGCCGAACGCTATCCCGCCAATCCAAACGGATCTCCGGAAGGCATCACCGGACTCACCACTGCGGACGGGCGGGTGACAGTGATGATGCCCCACCCGGAACGCCTGTTCAGGGCCGTCCAGTATTCCTGGCGGCCGGGCGACTGGGAGGAGGACGGCCCGTGGATGCGACTCTTTCGCAATGCCCGCGTCTGGGTGGGGTGATCAAATCCGAAGAGAGCTATCGGCTTCCGGTCCCCAGCCTCCAGTGGGTCAAGATCGAACAGTTGGCGTCCGAACAAGCCATCTTGTCGCCCACCCCCTTGGGTGATCGCACCAAATGTCGAGACGTGACCACGCGACAGGGCTGGAGGCTGATCGCCGACTGCTCTTCCAAGGTCAAACCAAGTTGTGGCGATCCTTCATGTGGAGATAGACGAGGTTCGATACGGCTCGGATTGCATTGCTCCGCCGGGTGATCCAACGGCCGTAGTTCTTCGCCCTCGACGGTCTCTCGATGATGCCGACGAAGGTATATGGATAGGTCCGCCCGTCGCGTCCCGGCGCCGCAATGATACCCATGTCCCCACAGAGGCGGGCGGTCGAGCCCGTCTTGTCATAGACCGCAGCGCTGTCAGGGACCGCCTCGACGCCGTAAGAGATGCGATCTCGGTTGGGCAGCCCCATTAGGTGGCGGAGCTCATCGGCGTACGGAAGCCGCTCGTTCCATAGGGCATAGAGGAACCGGCTGTAGTCGTGAGCGGAAGCGAGATTGCGATACGTCCTCCCATCGCGCGGGATCTCTTCGACGATGCGAGTTTGGCGGAAGATCCCCGGTGCATGGTTCTTGAGGACTCGCTCGACGTCCCGGGGACCTCGGTTGTTCTCGTGCCGGCTAACCAGCTCGATGAGGTGATTGGTGGCCCTATTGTTGCTCTTGCAGATCATGCGCTCCATGGTGCGCCGTACTTGGCGCGTGTAGCGCAGCCCGCCCTGCGATTCCTCAACTTTGAAGAAGAATGCCTGGGCGACGAATGGCTTGATCATGCTCGCCGCCTGGCGTGGAGCGTCCTCGTTTATGGTGACCAGCTTGGTCCGGGTCGTGAAATCGTAGACGGACCAGGACGTCCTTTCGCCGGAATGTATGAGTCCTTCTCGGTGCAGGCGTTTGAGGAGCGCCAACACCTGCGTTTGCAAAGACGTCGAGCGTCTCGCTGCCTTGCCGAACGACGAGGTGCCGTACAGGAGGGCTGCGGAGCAGGACGTCAAGGCGGCAAGAAAGCCGCGCCGGGTGGGTTGCCACACTGGCTCAGCCGGCAGTTCGGCGTCGAGGAAGCGGTTTTGTGTAGTCATGGTCGGTTCTCACCCTTTCCCCTGAAGAGTGGATTTTGGCAGGCCCCATGCAGCCACCGAGAAAGCGGCCGGAGTAACCTACGGCGGAGCGAACGCCTTTGAGGATAGTCGCTCGCGCCTCAAACGACAAGGTCGTTCTGTCTATTTTTCTTGTGATTTCTCATGTAGATCCGGAATATTATTGAGACCGCGGTCACGAGTTTGTGACAACCGGCCACCGCACAGGGGTTGGACGTTGCAGATTCGAGGCGGGAAGAGGGAAGAGCCAAACGAAAACGGCCGGATCACCGGCCGTTTTCACTCGTCGCCGCAGGCGGTCTGCCTGGCGTGTCTGACCCCTTGGCTAAACGACGCTGCCGAAGGACTTGTCTACGGCGCCTGCGGGCGCCTCTAGGCCAGCGAACCGGCAGCCCTGGGCCACCGGACCGCCGGGGAAGATCTCGTAGAGGTATTTCAGGCCGCCCTGGTTGTGGAAGCGTTCGCCGAGGCCGTCGTGGAGCTCGCGCACGTTCGGGTTACGGTCTTCTCGCGCAAAGTAGCCCTGCAATGCCTTAATAGTTTCCCAGTGATCCGCGCTGAGCTTGATGCCATCGGACTGCGCCGCCGCTTCGGCTGTCTGGCGCGTCCACCCTTCGGGCGCGTTCGGAAACTCCGCGTCCTTGTTGACGTTGCTGGGGTTCATGATCTCGCTCATGCTTTGTGCCACGTATGAGTCCTCCTGATCTTGAATTCTGGTGGGTCGGGACGCCGGCAGTGTCCCCGCTTGATGCATGGGCGTCAAGCCCCGCGGTTGCAGCCACCTGGGGTGGCGGCGTGTCCAGTGGCAAGACTGCCGGTGCCCAGAGTCCGTGCTCGGATCGGTCGTCGTGCAGAAAATGGGGTGCGGCGTGTGGCGTGCGCACCACTTGGCGTCCGCAGCTACCGCTCAAGCTGTTCTATGCGACTACTGCAGCAGGAGGTAGACCAACGCGGCCGACGCGATCCCGATCAGAGCGGCGCCGAAGGCGAGCACGTAGCTCAATCGCCTGGTGCCGGTAGTCGCCTTGCGCATGGTCTCGGCCAACGCCCCCGCGTGCCCGGCCGCCGTCTCCTCGGCCACCTCCCGCGCGTGGCGTCTGACCGTCTCTTGGGCGTTGCTTGCGGCCGTGGCCGCCCCCCTTTGCTGTAAACGGCGCAAGAACGTCGGATCTTCCGGCAGCCGGTCCACGGTCGTGTCGATGAGCTCCTGAACCATTTGAGCAATGCCGGTCTGCTCATGCTCTAGCTGTTGCCGAACCGCGCGCGGCACAACGTCTTCCAACTCCCGGTGGACCATCTTTGGCAGGGCGTCGTTTAGGATTCGATCGCTGGCTAGCCTTACCTGTTCGCTCTGGGCCTGTGCTACATGCGTCTGCAGACGACTTGTCTCCGATTCCAAGCGGGCGGTGAGCTTCTTCTCCGTCTGGGCGAGGACCTCTGTTGCGACTCTATCTGCCAACGTCTTGAGATGTGGCTCCAACATCGTTTGCAGGCGTTGCTCGAGCTGCTCGCCGAGGAAGCGTTCGGATTCTCGGCGGGCGGCTTCCGAGGCGGTCTCCGTTACCGACGATACGGCCGCAGGCGCCGCTGTTGCGGCGGCTGCTGCGGGAGGCGCCGCGGCGGCGCCAACCGCGTCCTGCAGGCGGGCAAGGAGGGCGGTCAGTTTCTCTGGACTGGCCGACTTGGCTAGAATGTCCAACGCACCTTTGCGGCGGGCCTGAGCCATGAATTCGGGTTCTTCATTGGAGGTGCACATGACGACTGGGATATGCGCCGTACCGGCATCGGCCTTGAGGATCTCCAGCGCCTCGAAGCCGTTCATACCCGGCATCGTATGGTCCATGAAGACAGCGTCCGGAGGCGACTGCTTGACCCGCTCGAGAGCCGATTCCGCAGAGTCCGCCGTCTCGACTTCTGCCCCTTGGCGTTGCAGCTGCAACCGCAGGGCGTAACGAGCGGACTTGGAATCATCCACGAGCAGGATCTTGATCGGATTCATGAGTATCCCCTGACGCTGAGCCAAGACGGTGGGGGCGGAAACCTGTTTAATGATCGGTGGCCGGGAGATCTATCACCCCTCGCCCCGTCGGCGGGGCGCCCCGCGCCGCGCCAAGTGTAAAAAATGAAGGGAGAAAGATCCATGGAAGTTGGCCCTGACCTCGGGTTCGAGGTGCTGCCGGACGCCGATGCGGTGGCGCAAGTCGCTGCCACCGCCATCCGCGCGCTAGCCGAGAAGGCGATCGCCGCCCGCGGGGTGTTCCGTATTGTGCTGGCTGGTGGAACCACGCCGCTTGCCGCTTACCGACTACTTGCACGGGAGTCTGCCGACTGGGCCGCGTGGGAGGTCTTCTTTGGTGACGAGCGCTGCTTGCCGGCGGACGCTGCGGACCGCAATGATGTTGCTGCACGTCGCGCCTGGCTCGATCAGGTCCCGATCCGAGGCGATCGGATCTTCGCCATCCGCTCGGAATTGGGGGCCGAGCGAGCAGCACAAGAGTACGTCTACACGATCAACTCGGCGCGGCCCTTCGATCTCGTGCTCCTGGGCATGGGCGAAGACGGTCATACCGCGAGCCTGTTTCCTGGTCGCGAGGTCCCCCCGGATGCGCTGGTCATCCCGGTCCACGACGCGCCGAAGCCTCCGCCAGATCGAGTGTCACTGACTCCAAGGGTCTTGGCCGACTCTCGGGCGATGTTGGTTTTGGTTACCGGCGCGAGCAAGCACTCTGCAATTCAGGCGTGGCGGGGCGGGGGCGATTTACCGGTCGCGCGGACCGCTGCCGCGGGACACACCCGCGTACTGTTGGACCGCGCGGCGGCGGGCGGCTGATGTCGGTGCGTCGACACAGCGGGTTTGAGTGACAGGAGTAGCAAGATGTCCTATCAGTGGGCGGCGGCCCTCGCGCTGCATCAGCTCGGCGTCATTGTCTGGGTTGGGGGTATGTTCTTTGCCCATATGGCGCTCCGCCCGGCCGCGGGCGAGCTCCTGAGTCCACCCCAGCGCTTGCCCCTCTTGCTGCGGGTGTTCGACCGTTTCTTCCCTTGGGTGTGGGGGTCTGTCACCCTCCTTTGGGCGAGCGGCCTGTGGATTCTCTTCAGCGTCTTCGGCGGTAGGGCCGGATTCGCCATTCACCTGATGATGGGGATCGCCTTTGTGATGACGGTCCTCTTCGCCTTTCTCTGGGGTGTGCCCTACAAACGGCTGAAGGTTGCGGTGGCTGCGTCCGACTGGCCGGTCGCCGGAGCTCATCTCGCGACAATCCGGCGCGTCATCCTGACCAATCTGATATTGGGGCTCGGTACGGCGGTGCTCGGTGCCGCCGGCCGCTATATCTGACTTTCGCTGCCACAGCAGCGCGGCCTACAAAGAAACGCCCTTCGTTGCGAAGGGCGTCCTGGTCACGATCTCTCTGGCGCCGAAACTGCGCGCGTCGGAATGCGGCCGGCTCAGGTCACCTTGATCTCCAGTCGCTCACCCGTTTCGGGGTCCGTCAAGTGCACGGCGCAGGCGATGCAGGGATCGAAGGAGTGGATGGTGCGCAGGATTTCGAGGGGCTGCTTCGGGTTCAGCACCTGATGGTTGTGCTGCAAGGCCGCCTCATAGGCGCCAGGCTGTCCCTTGAGGTCCCTCGGGCCCGCATTCCAGGTGGAGGGGACGACGGCCTGATAGTTGGCAATCTTGCCGTCCTCGATGACGATCCAGTGTCCCAGGGCGCCGCGCGGCGCCTCCATGAATCCAGCCCCTTGGCACTTGGACGGCCAAGTGCTCGGGTCCCACAGGGTGTCGTCGAAGGTCTTGAAGTCGTTGCCGCGCAGATTGGCGATGAGGTTGTCGTACCAAGTCTGCATCGTGTCTGCAACGACCTTGGTCTCCAGGGTCCGGGCGGCCGTACGTCCGAGCGTCGAGAAGAGGGCCTCGACAGGGATATCGAGCGTTTTGAGGGTCATCTGGACGAGGTCCTTGGTCTGCTCATGCCCGGTGGCGTAGAGCATGAGAACCCTGGCCAAGGGCCCAACCTCGACCGGCCTGCCTTTCCAACGCGGAGACTTCAGCCAGGAGTAGCCGTCCTCGACGTTGAGCTGAGAGAAAGGGGGCACGGGTCCCCCGCGTCCATCGTAGTCGAATCGGGTTTCTCCATCGTAAGGATGCAGCCCCTGTTCCTTTCCTTCCTGATAGTCATACCAAGAGTGGGAGACGAACTCCTGGATTTGATCGCCTGCGTCGAGGTCTACCGGATGCACGGTGTTGAAGTCGCGATCGAGGATGACGCCGGGCGGGAACAGAAAGCTCCCGGGCTCGCTCATACCGGTTGCCGGCAGATCCCCGTAGCACAAGAAGTTTCCGAGCCCCTCGCCACGCTGTCCCCAGTCCTTGTAGAAGCCGGCGATCGCAAGGGTATCCGGGACGTATACCTG
Organism: uncultured Gammaproteobacteria bacterium; assembly: GCA_963824085.1. GTDB lineage: Bacteria > Pseudomonadota > Gammaproteobacteria > Chromatiales > Chromatiaceae > JARRNE01. The sequence continues at coordinate 669,226 of CAWGNT010000015.1, read as the reverse complement.
GTCCACGAACGTCCGCATGCTGTTGATGACGGTTTGAACCTGGGCCAGCTTCTTGGAGTTGATGGCCGAGTCGGAGTTGAGATCGATAGCGCAGGGCACACCACCCACCACGAAGTTGGGATGGGGGTTTCTGCCGCCGAAGATGGTATGGAGACGGGCGACGTCCCGCTGCCAGGTCAGGGCGTCGAGGTAATGGGCCACGGCCATGAGGTTCGCCTCCGGCGGCAGCTTGTAAAGCGGGCTGCCCCAGTAGCCGTTGGCGAAGATTCCAAGCTGTCCGGAGTCTACGAAGCCTTTTAGGCGCTTCTGAACGTCAGCGAAGTAGCCCGGAGATGACTTAGGCCAGCTGCTCAGGGATTCCGCGAGCTGGGACGTGGCCTTGGGGTCCGCGCTCAAGGCGCTGACCACATCGACCCAGTCCAGGGCGTGCAGATGATAGAAGTGCATTACGTGGTCGTGCACAAACTGCGCACCGATCATCAGGTTGCGGATGAGCTGCGCATTGGGTGGAATCTGACAGCCCAAGGCGGCCTCGACCGCACGTACCGAGGCGATACCGTGCACCAGTGTGCAGACGCCGCAGATGCGCTGGGCAAATGCCCAGGCATCCCGCGGATCGCGGCCGCGCAGGATGATCTCTATCCCGCGCACCATAGTGCCGGCGGAGTAGGCCTTGGCGATGTTCTCGCCGTCCATCTCGGCCTCGATGCGCAGGTGGCCCTCGATGCGGGTGATCGGATCGACGACTAGGCGTTCACTCATGACGGTTGCTCTCTGTCAGTGGACCTGTGACGAGGGTCGCTTCATGCCGGCTGTTCCTTCTCGACGAGATGATCGGCGATTATTTCGGTCAGGCCCACTACGGGGATGTCCATGTTAAATTCCTCGAGGCCCTCCTCAAGCTGCGTCCGACAGGTCGCACACATGGTGACCATCCGTTCCGGCTCGACCTCCTCGATTTGTGCCTTCTTGCGCTTGAATGCCGTCATCCGGAGCTCTTCGGCGCGCTCGTTGCTGCTTACACCGCCGCCGGCGCCGCAGCACCACTGATACTTGCCGTGCTCCTTGAGGTCGACGAAGTTGTCAGCGACCAGGTCCATGAGGTTGCGCTGCTCCTGAATAACGCCGCTCTTGCGTGCCAGGTTGCAGGGGTCATGCATGCTGAGCCGGTCCGTCTCCTTGCCTTCGGTCTTGATACGGCCCGACGCGCGCAGCTCGTCCAGGACCTCGATGATGTGGTAGACCTTGAAGGGGTAGGGCTTCCCGATGAGATTCGGGCCTTCCCAGCGAATTGCCGTGTACGCGTGCCCGCATTCGGGGCTGATGACGTTCTTCACTCGCAGCTTGACTGCGGCATCAACCACGCGCTGCACCAGCTCGGCGGCGATGTCCTTCGAGCCGATCTGAATTCCGGCGTTGGTCGCCTCGAAGCAGTCGGTGCTGAGCGTCCAGGAGATATCGGCATATGCGAAGATCTTGGTGATCGCACCCAGGTACTCGGGGAAGTTGATGACCTCCATCGAGGAGAGGAGGGCCATGTAGTCGACGCCTTCCTTGTCGACGGGCACAGTGAGTCCGGTACTCTTCTCGACATGCTCGATCTGTACCTTCAGGGTCTTCCACTGCAGCCCCATGGGGCTTCCAGTGTGAATGGCGCGGGAGGCGGCGCCAATCAGCCCCTCCGGCGCGTGGCCGGAGGCGACCATGCCCTCCCGGGTCTTGCGGATCATGTACTGCAGGTCAATACCTACCGGACAGACTATGGAGCAGCGGCCGCACATGGTGCAGGAGTCGTACAGCAGCTCCTCCCACTGGGCGAGCATCTCGTCCGTGATCTTTCCCGACAGACCGAGCATGCCCTTGAGCCTACCCCACAGGGTGTACTCGCGCTCCCAGAACATACGCAGGGGCTCGAGCTTCAGGATCGGCGTGTACTTGGGATCGCCGGTCTCGACGTAGAAGGGACACGCCTGGGCACATAGCCCGCAGTGCACGCAGCTCGAGAAGAAGGCGGCCGTCGGCGCATCGATCTCCTGCCGGAATGCCGCGAGCCCGCGCTCCAATGAGAGCTCACTCATGACTCAACCCCCTTGCGGCCGAAGATGGCGCCGTTGTACCAGCGCGCGATGAAGCTCGTGAAGATGTGCGTAAGCTTGGTGAACGGCAGGACGATCAGGAAGATTTCCGCCGTCAGGATGTGCACGCCCAGCGCCAGCGGGTAAGGATTGATCAGCCTATGGTACGCGATGTACCCCGTGATCAGCGGCAAGAAGGTCACCGTCCACGCGACATAGTCGCCCACGGTGCTGATGTGCTTCATGACCGGATGATTCAAGCGGTGGATAAGGACCGCCACCAGGGCAACGATGGTAACCGCGGTAGCTGCGTCCACCACCGGATTGGGCAGGCCCGGCCAGCGGATTCCCACGACGCTCTTGATCATTTCGATGTGCGGGATGAACAGGAGCAGCGCAATGAGGAAGCCGATGTGCCATATCCAGCCTACGACGACGTTGAAGGGCGCCCGCTGGAAGGTGCCCGCATCGGCCACGCTGCGCGTGAGTATGGTCCGAAAGCCGGGTCCCCATTCGTTCCCGCGCGCTTCGGCATAGTTGGTGGCGCGGCCCAGGACGAAGATCTCGACGATGCGGGCGGTCATGCCGAGGGCGAAGATAGCGATGGCCCAGTCGAACATCGGGCCTTTCGTCCAAAGCAGAAATCCCGTTGGGTCGCTCATAGCTTCTGCTCCAGTTCCTCAATCTTGACCGGTTGACGCTCGGCCACCGCGGCCTTTTTCTGATTCTTCGCCAAAGCTGCCGCTGCGGCCCCGACCACGGCGCCCGTGACACCTGCCGCCACCAGGGTGGGACCACCCTCGACCGTGGGAACGGAGATCGCCTTGTAGAAGCCTCCCGCGTCCCAGAAGTTCGGTTCGGAGCACCCCAGGCAGCCGTGTCCGGACTCGACCGGCCAGCTGGTGCCGCCGTTCCACTTCATGGTCGCACAGGCGTTGTACGTCATGGGGCCCTTGCAACCCAGCCGGTAAAGGCACCAGCCTTTGCGCGCTCCCTCGTCGTCGAAGGTCTGAGCGAACAGCCCCTTGTCATAGAAGGGGCGGCGATAGCAGCGGTCGTGAATCGACTGGCCGAAAAAGGCCAGGGGCCGATTGTACTCGTCGAGGTCGGGAAGCTTGCCGAAAGTCAGGTACTGGGCAAGCACCCCGGTGATCACCATGGGTACGGGGGGGCAACCGGAGACGTTGATCAGCGGCTTGTCCTTGACGACCTCCTGCACCGGAACGGCGCCGGTGGGATTGGGAGAGGCGTAAGGGATACCGCCGAAGGAGGCGCAAGTTCCCACGCAAACCACCGCCTTCGCGCCGGCTACGGTCTCCTTGAGGATCTCCAGGTTGGTCACGCCGGCAATAGTCGAATACCCCGGGTTGGAATCCGGTCCCGGCAGCGAGCCGTCGACCACCACGAGATACTCGCCGTAGTTCTCCTTCATCGCCTCTTTCCTGGCGTGCTCGGCGGCTTCACCAGAGGCGGCTTGGAGGGTGTGATGGTAATCGAGCGAGATGACATCGAAGATCAAGTCCTCGATTGTCGGGGAGAAGCTGCGGGTGAGGGATTCCGTGCACCCGGTGCACTCCTGGAAAGAGAGCCAGATCACCGACGGCCGTCTCGCCTTTTCCAGCGCCGCCGCGATGGCGGGAGCCATCGTCGGAGGAAGAGCCATCATGGAGGCGGTTGCCGCACAGAACTTCAAGAAGCCGCGGCGCGATACGCCGCGCTCTCGCAAGCTTTCGCCTAGGGTCTTGTGATGAGCCATCGTCCCTCCTTCAATTGTCAGGACCTGGGAAGGTGGAGACCTGCCACTTACCACCAGTGTAGAAACACTCCGTCCTCGACGCCCGCCGCGCCGGCCGATGAAGCGAGGCCGACTTGCCTGTTCGCGTTCGTGTTCAGCGCCGTGAGAGGTTCTTCCGTGCCTTCGCGGGCAGTTCCAACAGTCTGGACCGCCGTCAGGTCTCCGTTTCTTGGGCGCCGACACCGATCCGAGCGTCGAGCGCGTCGAGTCCGTCCCGGACATCCGGCGGCTGTGCACGAAGGATCTCCGGAACGTCGGTGATCTCCACGTGGAGGACGAGGCGCTCGTCGTCGGCGTTGCGGTGATCGACGAGCCAGACGCCCGGAAAGGCCGTCTCCCAGACACGCGTCGGTCCCAGCGCGCTCACGGTCGCCTCCACTTCACCCTTGCCAAGGGCTTCGAGCAACCGCTCCTCGTCTCCCGGACCGAAGGGGATCGAGCGGAGGTCGATCACGGAGCCTTCTCCGGTGTCGGCGAAGCGCCTTAGCGCGTAACGGATCTCGTGCAAGATCGGCAGGGCATTGCCCCAATCGGAGACGCCCCCGCTCGGGGTTTCCACGACAACGGGAATGTTACCTAGGCCAGACATCGGTGATCCATGAGACCACGCATACGTGAATTCTATTCTGCTTTTTCCTTATAAATCTTGATGCAGCGCAGTAAATTCCCATTGCGCGCCCCTGTGGGCGGGGCTTCGCCTCGGACCCACAGCCGATAGGGCGCTGCGTGCACCGTTCGACGCGTCTAACAGCATGTGGTCGTCCAGCATGTCCTAGCGGGCTAGGCTAGCGCCCGGCCGCGCTGTCAGAGTCCCACCGGGCAATCAGATCCTCGACGGCGGTCATGGCTTCCGGGACGGCGGCCGCCAGCGACGGCGTCAGGGCGTCTCCCCAGTCGACTGTGTTCGGCTGAATACACACGATGGCGCGTCGCTCCGGAAGAGTGTCGGTGAGTCGCGCGATGTCCACGAGGTCCGACAGGCTCACCTCATGGACGCTCTTTCCCGCGCCGCGCAGCTGGCGGTCCATGGCGTTGCCTTCGAAGACGCATACCGTGCCCGGCGGCGCGTCCAAGGCGGCGGCGTCCACCACGATCAATCGTCTCGAATCGGCGATTGCGGCGGCGAGCGTGAAGCTCAGCGTGCCGCCATCGAGGAATATCAGGTCGTCGCGGTGTCGGAGCTCTGCCTCAAGCCGGTGGACTACCTCGATGCCGACGCCCTCGTCGGCAAGGAGCGCGTTACCCAGGCCAAGAATCAGGGTGGATTCACCCATGGGTCTTCTCCGATGGAACTTGAGCTTACGCAGCTGTTGGCCGTAGGCTGTCGACAATAACCGGAACAGAGAGCTAGGTGCATGTGTCTCGGCATTCCCATGCGGGTTACTGCAGTCGACGGATTCGTCGCGCGTTGCGAGGCCAAGGGCGTCGAGCGGGAGGCGAATCTGCTCATGCTGCAGCACGAGTCGCCCAGCGTGGGCGACTACGTCGTCGTACATCTGGGATACGCGATAGAAAAGGTGACGGCCGAGGAGGCGGCCGCGGCGTGGGAGATTTATGACGAGATGCTGGCGGCGGAGGCTGCCGCGTCGGCTCGGGGGCCGGGCACCGCAGCGCGCTAAGCGCTGCGATAACGCGCTGGGGAACGATGGGCGTCCTGGAGTCTAGCCCCCAAGAAACTCGTCGGCGATTCGGTATTGGCGCTCCATCTCCGAGGCCGTTTCACCTTCTTCCTCTTCCATGCTCGCGCAATTGACGGCCATGCGGGACTGCACCGCCGCCTTCCATGCGCGGTTGGAGCTCTTCTCGGGGAGCAGGGACTCAGGGGTCAGTGCAGCCGCCGCGGCCTCGGCCACGAAGTGGTCTGCCTGGGCGAGCCAGTTCGTATCCCTGCCGCACTCGGCGTAAGTCTTGGTCGCATGACTCTTCGCAGCCCTAAAGGCATCCTCCAAGTCGCTGTCGGTCGCCTCAGGATTAAGCGCCGTCTCCACCGCGCGAGCAACCCTGGGCTCCGTGGATAGACGGATGACGCTCTTGACAAAGCTCGCACCTAGGAGCCGCTGCTGATCGGCGGACAGCTTATTGACGGCGCCGCGCAGGTCGTGATCATTCGAAATCTTTGGCATAAGCAAATTCCTACTAGCTTGATGAGACCCGATACTGCCGCAGGCGCCGCGCTTGAGGGACGCGCCACGATATACACTTGAGAATCTGACCGCAAAGCTCCCGAGCGTGCATTGACATGAGTCACTCTGATAGGGGCGAGCAATCCGGCTCCACGCCGCCGCGTGCGACCATAACGCAGAAGCGCACGGTCTTCTTCGTCTCGGAAAGCACCGGCATCACTGCCGAGACCGTCGGTCACAGCCTCCTCTCGCAGTTCGACACCCTGGACTTCGAGCAGGTCTACATGCCGTATATCAATACCGAGGCTAGGGCCCATGCGCTGACTCAGCGAATGCAAGAGGCAGCGGATCGAGACGGGGTCCGGCCGCTGGTCTTCAGTACGATGCTCGACGACGGCATCGGGCAGATCCTCAAAGGCGGCAACTGTTACTTCCTGGAGCTCTTCGAGGTCTTCGTGGAGCCGCTCAGCTTCGAGCTCGGTATCGCGCCGAGCCGCAAGTCCGGCCGCAGCCACGCCATTACCAAGCCAAGCTCGTACACCAGGCGCATCGAGGCGATCAATTTCGCGATGGCCAACGACGACGGGGTGCGTCCGGACAACTTTCCGCGCTCTGACGTTGTGCTGACCGGCGTCTCACGTTCGGGCAAGACGCCGACCTGCCTCTATCTCGCGATCCATTACGGACTGCGGGCGGCAAATTACCCGATTACAGAGGAGGACTTCGATCGTGGCGGTGTGCCCCCGGCGCTTTGGGGTTGCAGGGAGAAGCTGTTCGGCTTGACCATCGATGCGCAACGGCTGCAGCTCGTTCGCGAGGAGCGCCGGCCGGGCAGCCCGTACGCGTCCCTTGCGCGCTGCGAGGCCGATATTCGTCGCGCCCACGCGATCTTCAAGGAGCTGCAGATTCCGGTCCTCAACACCACAAGCCAATCCATCGAAGAGATCTCGTCGCATATCCTGAAGGCGGTCAAGAGCAAGGTCGACTAGAGGGTCCGGCCCGCGCCGAGCCTGTTCTTGAGCTGCACGAGACGAGGTCCGATAATGCCGCGGCTTTTTGGCCGCGTTGCCGAGACGGTGAGAGACGCATGAAGATTGGAGTTCCGCGAGAGACGCTCAGCGGCGAGACGCGGGTGGCTTCGGTCCCCGAGGTCGTGAAGAAGCTCGTCCAGAAGGGCTTTGAGGTCAGGGTCGAGACCGGTGCCGGCGAACGTGCCTCGTATACCGACGCGGACTATGCCGCCGCGGGCGCGAACCTTGGTGACCGTGCCGCTGCATACGACGCCGACATCTTGCTCAAGGTGCGGCGGCCGGACGCGGACGACATGGCGGCCATGAAGCGCGGCGGCATCTACATCGGTTTCGTCGAGAGCTGTGGTGAGGACGAGGGCCTTGGGACACTGGTGGCCAAGGACGTGCGGGTGCTGGCCATGGAGCGCATGCCGCGCATCTCGCGGGCGCAGTCGATGGATGCCCTCTCTTCCCAAAGCAACATCGCCGGATACCGAGCCGTACTGGAGGCCGCCGTGCAGTACGGCCGGTTCTTTCCGATGATGATGACCTCCGCCGGGTCCAGCAAGCCGGCTCGGCTCGTGGTGCTCGGGGCCGGTGTGGCCGGCTTGCAGGCGATCGCCACGGCGCGCCGTCTGGGTGCGGACGTCCACGGCTACGACGTCCGCCCGGAGACCAAAGAGCAGATCGAGTCCCTGGGTGCCAAGGCCGTCGAGCTGGATCTCGGCGAGAGCGGCTCAGGGGAGGGGGGCTACGCCAAGGAGCTTTCCGCCGAGGCCAAGGCACGTCAGCAGGCGGCCCTCGCGGATGAGCTGGCCAAGGCGCAAGTGATCATCTCCACCGCGCTCATCCCTTGCCGGCCCGCCCCGACCCTGATTCCGGAAGAGGTGGTCGAGCGCATGCGGACCGGCTCCGTCGTCGTGGATCTGGCGGCGGCGAGCGGCGGCAATTGCCCCTTGACCGAGAAGGATCAGGTCGTGGTGCGGCACGGGGTCGTCCTGATCGGCTACACGAACTTCCCAGCCCTGGTACCGGCCGACGCGAGCGCCTTCTATGCGCGCAATCTCGCGAACCTCCTCGACGTTATGGTCGAGACGGGAGAGACGGGGCCGGTGCTCAAGGACCTGGAGGACGACGAAATCACCAGGGCGATGCTGGTCCGAAACTAAGTCGGACGGCGCCTGACAACAATCGATGCGTGCGGGGGGCAGTGCCTACCCGGGGAGCACATTCCGATGTCCGAAACGCTGGTTGCGCTTTACGTCTTCGTTCTCGCCTGCTTCATCGGCTATTACGTGATCTGGGGGGTCACTCCTTCCCTGCACACGCCGCTGCTCGCGCTTACCAACGCCATCTCCGGCATCGTCATCGTCGGCGCACTTCTGGTAACGGGGCTGGAGAGCGCAGGAAAGGCGGCGGAGATCATGGGGTTCTTCGCGGTACTGCTGGCCTCTATCAACGTTTTCGGCGGTTTCCTGGTCACCCATCGGATGCTCTCGATGTTCAAGAAGAAGAAATAGGGGTGCCCGAAGGCACAAGCATAGAGAGGCGGCTTTCGCGGCTCGCCCGGCTCACCTGAAGGACACCGTATGGAAATCACAGCCAACACCCAGGCGGTCGCCTACCTCATCTCGGCCGTCCTTTTCATCCTGGCGCTCAAAGGGCTAACGCATCCCGCCTCGGCGCGCCGAGGTAACCTGTACGGCATGCTCGGCATGGCGATCGCCATTGGCGCCACCCTGTTGGGCTCAGAGGTGCAGTCGTATGGCTTCATCATCGCCGGCGTGGCGGCCGGCGCGGTGATCGGGACCCTGGTCGCGATGCGCATCCAGATGACCGCCATGCCCCAGCTGGTCGCGGCCTTACACAGCTTCGTCGGCATGGCGGCGGTGGTCGTGGGCATCGGCACCTTTCTCAACCATCTGGACGCGGGCACGCTCGATCCCGTGCTCAAGGGTGAGCTGGCGGCCGGCATCGTCATCGGCGCGATCACCTTCACGGGATCGGTGGTGGCCTTCGGCAAGCTGCAAGGGCTGATCAGCGGGAAGCCCGTCAAGTTCGGTGGCCAGCACGCGCTCAACGCCCTGATCGCGCTTGGGACCGTCGGGCTCGGCCTCTACTTCGGCGCGACCGATGGCTTGCTCGCACTTCTTCTGATGACCCTGCTCGCCTTCGTGCTTGGGGTAACCCTCATCATCCCCATCGGCGGGGCAGACATGCCGGTCGTCATCTCCATGCTGAACAGCTACTCCGGCTGGGCCGCGGCGGCGACGGGATTCACCCTGGGCAACGACCTTCTGATCATCGTCGGGGCGCTGGTGGGATTCTCGGGCGCCATCCTCTCGTACATCATGTGCCGCGCCATGAACCGTTCCATCATCAACGTCGTATTCGGCGGCTTCGGCACCGAGGGCGGCGAGTCGAGCGCAGGGGCGCTAGCGGCGCAGAAGGGCGTTAAGTCCGCTGCGGTCGAGGATGCCGTCTATTGGATGGAGGATGCGGAGAAGATCATCGTGGTGCCGGGCTACGGCATGGCCGTGGCGCAGGCGCAGCATGCCCTCAAGGAGCTCATGCAGCTGTTGGAGGCGCGGGGCGCGCAGGTACTGTTTGCCATACACCCGGTTGCCGGCCGTATGCCCGGGCACATGAACGTGCTGCTCGCCGAGGCGGACATTCCCTATGACCACGTGCTGGAGATGGACGAGATCAATCCGGAGTTCCCAACCGCGGACGTGGCGCTGGTCGTGGGCGCCAACGACGTGGTGAACCCCGCGGCAAAGGAGGACTCGTCCAGCCCGATCTACGGCATGCCCATTCTGGAGGCTGGCAAGGCCCGGCAGGTGTACTTCCTCAAGCGCTCCATGCGCCCTGGCTACTCCGGTGTCGACAACCTGCTCTTCTACCAAGACAACACATCTCTCATCTTCGGCGACGCCAAGGACACCCTCGAAGGCATGGTGTCGGCCTTGAAAGGTGGGGGGCACTAGAAGGCTCTAGTGCGCGGCAGGCGTGGTCCCTCGAGTCGCATCCGAGCCTTCGTGGATCTTGTACCAGAGCACGACCAAACCCAGCCCGAGGGTTTCCCGCATCTCGGCGCTACGCTGCTGCATCCGGCAGACGAACCACGAAGAACGCGAAGAGCACGAAGGTTTTCAAAGACATCCTTGCGACCTCGCAGCCACCGTCGCAGTGAAGCCGGGTACTCTGGAGCTGCCTTCTTCGTGTTTCTTCGTGCCCTTCGTGGTGAACTGCTCTTTGTAGGTTTAGGGTCCCGACCGAAAAGAGCTTTCCGCCGTGTCCGCCCACCGCCTTGAACGCGCTGCCTTTTCCCTCCGACGACGACCTCAACCGTTGCCTGCTGAGTGACCGCCCGCCGTTTCGCCGGCGCCTGCGCGGCCTGCGCCATCGGGAGCGCCGGGGACAGCCAATCGACGAGGGGCTCGGGAAGCTTTGGCAGGCAATTCGAGCGTCGCAATCGCTGGCCGAGCGGCGGCGCCTACAGGTTCCCCGGATCGAGTACCCGCCGGAGCTCCCGGTCAGCGAGCGTCGCGACGAGGTCGCCGAGCTGATCCGGGCCAATCAGGTCGTGGTCTTGTGCGGCGAGACCGGTTCCGGCAAGTCGACCCAGCTCCCCAAGATCTGCCTGGATCAGGGCCGCGGCCTGTTCGGCCGTATCGGCCATACCCAGCCGCGGCGGATCGCGGCGCGGAGCCTCGCGGCGCGGGTCTCCCAGGAGCTCAAGGCGGAGCTCGGCACCCTGGTTGGCTACAAGGTCCGTTTTCACGACCGCGTGCGTCCGGAGACCTCGATCAAGCTGATGACCGACGGCATCCTGCTGGCGGAGATCCAGCACGATCGCCTGCTGCATGAGTACGACACCCTGATCATCGACGAGGCTCACGAGCGAAGCCTCAACATCGACTTCCTGCTCGGCTATCTGAAGGGGGTGCTGCCGCGCCGCTCCGACCTGAAGCTCATCATCACGTCCGCCACCATCGATCCCAGGCGCTTCTCCCAGCACTTCGACGGAGCACCCGTCATCGAGATCTCCGGACGCACTTACCCGGTGGAGGTGCGCTACCAGCCGCCGGAGGAGGAAAGCGCGGGCGAGCGGGGTGAGGCCATGCAGCTTGCCATCTCGCTGGCGGTGGACGACCTCGCGCGGGTGGGGCTGGGCGACGTGCTGGTCTTTCTCTCCGGCGAGCGCGAGATCCGGGAGACCGCCGAGACCCTGCGCAAGCACCATCCGCCCTCCACCGAGATCCTGCCCCTTTATGCCCGCCTGGGCCCGGCCGATCAGGCCCGGATCTTCCAGCCGCATGGGCGCCGGCGCATCGTGCTCGCCACCAACGTCGCCGAGACGTCGCTGACCGTTCCCGGCATTCACTACGTGATCGATCCGGGCTTCGCCCGCATCAGCCGTTACAGCCACCGCACCAAGGTTCAGCGGCTGCCGGTGGAGCGCGTTTCCCAGGCCTCGGCCAACCAGCGCAAGGGCCGCTGCGGCCGCGTCGCCTCGGGGGTCTGCATCCGGCTCTACTCGGAAGACAACTTCCTCGCCCGCGCCGAGTACACCGAGCCGGAGATCCAGCGCACCAATCTGGCCGCTGTCATCCTCCAGATGAAGCTCCTGGGCTTCGGGGCGATCGAGACCTTCCCTTTCATCGATCCCCCCGATGCCCGGCTGATCTCCGACGGCTACCGGACACTGGAGGAGCTTGCCGCCCTGGACGGGGAGGGCGAGCTGACGCCCCTTGGCCGACAGCTCGCGCGCCTCCCAGTGGACCCGCGCGTCGGCCGCATGCTCTTCGCCGCCGCTGAACACCACTGCCTGCGCGAGGTCCTGGTCATTGCCGCCGCCCTGAGCGTTCAGGACCCGCGGGAGCGTCCGCTGGACAAGCAGCAGGCCGCCGACGAGATCCACGCCACCTTCCACCACGAGGATTCGGACTTTCTGGCGCTCTTGAATCTGTGGAGCTTCCTGGAGAAAGAACGCACCGAGCTGTCCAAGAACAAGTTCCGAAAGCTCTGCCAACAGCACTTCCTGTCCTGGAACCGGGTGCAGGAATGGCGCGATATCCATATCCAGCTGCGCGCGCAGCTGCACGAGATGGGCCTGCGCGAGAACGAGGCGGCGGGGAGCTTCGAGGAGATCCACCGCGCCCTCATGACCGGTCTGCTGAGCAACATCGGGTTCAAGGAGGAGCAGCGGGAGTATCTCGGCACCCGCGGCAGCCGGTTCTACATTCACCCGGGCTCCGGGCTCTTCGAGAAGACGCCGAAGTGGGTGGTAGCGGCCGAGCGAGTCGAAACGACTCGCGCCTATGCGCGCACCGTGGCTAGGACACAGCCGGGCTGGATCGAGGACGCAGGCAAGCACCTGGTGCAGCGCAGCTACTCGGAGCCCCATTGGCAGGCCGCATCCGGGCAGGTCGCGGCCTACGAGAAGGTCACGTTGTACGGGATGACCATCATCCCGAGGCGCCGGGTCAACTACGGCCCGATCAATCCGGCAGAATCCCGCGAGATCTTCCTCCGCTTTGCCCTCGCAGAGGGGGATTTTCATACCCGAGCCCCCTTCTGGCGGCACAACCGCGAGCTGATCGAGTACGTCCAGCACCTGGAGGCCAAGTCGCGGCGGCGCGACATCCTGGTGGACGAGGAGGCCATCTACGCCTTTTACGCCGAGCGCGTGCCGCAGGGGGTCTACTCGACGCCGCTCTTCGAGCGCTGGCTCCGCAAGGCGACCGGCAGAGAGCCGAAGCTCCTGCACATGCGCATCAGCGACGTCATGCGCCGCGAGGCAGCGGAGGTGACCCAGCAGGCCTTTCCCGACCGGCTGCAGGTCGGTGCGACCCAGCTGCCGCTGGAATATCACTTCGATCCCGGTCACGCGGCCGACGGCGTGACCTTGGTGGTGCCGCTGCCGCTGATCAACCAGGTCTCGCCGGAGCGCTCGGAATGGCTGGTGCCCGGACTCCGGGAGGAGCGGATTACGGCCTTGCTGCGCGGCCTGCCGAAGCAGATCCGCAAGGCGTTCGTCCCGATCCCGGACACGGCGGCGCGCGTTGCCCAGCGCCTCCTGCCCTCGGACCGGCCCTTGATCCAGGCAGTGGCGGAGATATTGAAGGAGATGACCGGATTTCAGGTGCCGGAGGACGCTTGGGACCCTGCTGCCATTCCCGCGCACCTCAACATGAAGTTCCGTCTGGTCGACGGGCAAGGACAGAAGATCGCCGTCGGCGACGACATCCTCCGGCTCAAGCAGCAGTATGGCAGCAGGGGGCAGGAGGTCTTCGCCCACATCCCGGCGAGCGACCTAGAGCGCGAGGGCATTACCCGGTGGGACTTCGACCGGCTGCCGGAATGCGTGGATCTGACCGGGGGCGGCATCCGTCTGCGCGGCTACCCGGCGCTGGTGGACCGCGGCGACAGCGTCGCGATCCGAGTGCTCGACTCGGAGGAGAACGCCGCCTTGGCGATGCGTGGAGGGCTCAGACGTCTCATCGTGCTCCATCTGGGGGCCGACATGCGCTATCTGCGCAAGAGCCTGCCGGGGCTCGACCGCATGCGCCTGCAGTACGCGAAGGCCCCGCCGTCGGGATCGGCAGCCGATGGCAAACCAATCGATCTGGCAGACGAGCTGATCGCCCTCATCCTCGACCTGACGTTCGTGGAAGGTCAGCCTGCGCTTCGCACACGGCAGCACTTCGAGCAGCGCTTGGCCGACAACAGGCCGCGACTGATGACGGTCGCAGGCGAGGTCTGCGGTTTGGCCAGCCGCGTATTGGAGCAATATCACGCCATCCGCAAGCGGCTCGCCGGCATTACCCAGGTCAACTGGATGCCCTCGGTAATGGACATCCGCGAGCAGTTGGACGGATTGGTCTTTCGCGGCTTTCTACAGCAGATCCCCCACGAGCATTTGAAGGATTACCCGCGTTACCTGAAGGCGGCCGAGACGCGAGCCGAGAAGCTCTTGCATGCCGCTGGCCGGGATCGGGAGCGCATGCACGAGATGGCGCCCCTCTACCGCAAGTGGAAGGAGCGGGTGGATGCCGCACGCGCGGCCGGAAGGCGCGATCCGCGGCTGGAGGAGATCCGGTGGCTGCTGGAGGAGCTTCGGGTGTCCCTCTTCGCCCAGCAGCTCGGCACCGCAGTCCCGGTCTCGGTCAAGCGGATCGAGACGCGCTGGAAGGAGGCGGGGCTCTAGCCTGTCAGCTTGGTTTGGTGGACGCCGGCGCGGTCCCATTCGGGTCGGTCCAGAAAGCAACGGCGTGTCAGGTGCATCCAAAAAAACGTCGGTAAGTGTGGACACTAGCCCGCATATTAGGAACATCACCCCGAGTGTGGAATCGACCCAAGATGCCATCCTCGAGCTTGCCCGTGCCCAGAGGCTCATCTTGACCTGCACGCCCATGGCCTGCCCCGCGTCTCCCTCACTCGGCTGGTGTGCAAGGGGCGGCTCGCACGGGTCGGGCGCGGGCTCTATGCCCTTCCGGACCGGAAGGTGTCGGAGTACTCGGCGCTGGTCGAGGTTGCCCGCAGGCATCCGCGGGCCGTTGTCTGCCTGCTCTCGGCGATGCGTTTTCGCGGGGTGACGACCCAGGCCCCGTTCGAGGTCTGGCTCGCCATCCCCAACAAGGCGCGTGCTCCGCGTCTGGACGACCCTTATCGATCGGGCTCGATATGGCGCTTGAGCCCCTGCGGGAGTCCTGGAAGGCGAGCCGGGTGACCATGGACGTGTTGTGGCGCTACGCCCGGCTCTGCCGGGTCGCCAAAGTCATGCGCCCCTACCTGGAGAGCCTGATGTGACGGCGAAGGACTCGAGCGCGTCCGCTTGCTCAACAAGGCGACGGCCGAGACGCAGGACTTCAACCTCGTCCTGACCCGCTACGCCCACTTCGACGGCGGAACCCTCAGCCAGGCGACCCGCGCGACCTTCGAGCGGCGCGCAACCCATATCCCCGAGGGTGTACCCTTCGGCCTGACCGACCTCTGGTGAGTGCGTCGCGTGAGCAGGGGCGTGGTCCACTGCGCCCGGCCGAGACCAGCGCCGCCCGGGTGCTGCGCAAGCTGGTACGCAACCAGCGGGTTGGGTGAGAGAATTCCAAAGTTTCAGTCCGCGAGGCAGGTCCTATGACGGCTCGGGTAGAACCTCAAGACGCTTCGCCCCAGGATCGGGAAGGGGTGCTGTTGGCGCTCCGCGATCTCAAACGAGAGTGGCGCGATTCCGTTGGCATCGAAGAAATGGGGGTTTTCGGCTCCTTCGCGCGGGGCAGCGCCACCGAAGCAAGCGACTTGGATATCTATGTCAGAACCAGGTCTCCGAATCCCTATCTGCTTGTCCACCTGAAGGAGGCCATCGAGGGCCGCGTGCATCGGAAGGTGGACATCGTTCGGCTGCGCGAGCGGATGAACCCGTTGCTCAGAAGACGCATCGAGCAGGAGGGCATCGATGTATGACCGGACCTTGGTGCTGGACATCGTGGGCCAAATCCATGGTGCCGTGCGAAAGGTCCGGCGGCGAGCGCTGCTTCCCGTGAGGTGTTGTGCTGGCTGAGGCCGACACGGAGATTCGGTTTCGCTGCTTGCCAAACGCGTGGCTGGGAAAGATGCCTAGGGCCCGGATCTGTTGGACAGGGCCGCGGGCCATGGTCCGAGTGCGGGTCCTCCGGCGGAGTCTTGACGACGCCGCGCCCGCGTGTAAGTACTAAAGAGGTTACAGGATAGGCGACATACCCGGCGATAACGTGGCTTCGTTGCTGTTGCTCAGCCGTCTGCGTGTCGCCTATCCAACGCACTCATTAGTAAGTCTAGAGGTTGTGGTGTTGCGAGGCGGATTGCCATTACCCTGGCATCATCGAGTCAGCCAATAGAAATAGGTCGAGACCGAGGATAGAAAATGCACGGAGACCCTTTGTTGCAACGCATTACCGTCAACCCGGGCATCTTCGGCGGCAAGCCGATCATCCGTGGCCGGCGGCTTGCCGTGGAGCACGTGCTGGGCATGCTCGCGGCCGGAGACAGCGTCGAGACCTTGCTGGAAGGCTATCCCTGGCTGGAGCGGGAGGACATTCTCGCCTGCTTAGCCTACGCCCATCGCCTCGTCGAGCATGAGCGGGTCGAGCCCCTGATCGTCGACGCAGCGGCGTGAAGCTACTGCTGGACACCTGTATCTGGGGCGGGGCTGCCGCAACCTTGGCCGCCGCCGGGCACGAGGTGCGCTGGATGGGCGAGACGCCCCCGGATCCGGGCGATTCGGCGGTTTTGGGTCTTGCCTTTGACGAGGGCCGCGTATTGATCACGCTAGACAAGGATTTCGGTGAGCTGGCCATCGTTTACGGCAGGCCCCACTGCGGGATCGTCCGGCTGGTGGACATCCCTGCCCGCCGACAAGGGGCATACTGCGCCACCGTCCTGAATCAGTACGCGGACGAGCTTAATCGTGGCGCCATCCTGACGGTCACCTCGCAGCGGGTGCGGATTCGTCCCGCGGATTGAAGAGACAGCCGCCCAACAATGACCACTGCGCCCGGCCGAGACCAGCGCCCCCCGGGTGCTGCGCAAGCTGGTACGCAACCAGCGGGTCGGGTGAGAGAATTCCAAAGTTTCAGTCCGCGAGGCAGGTTCTATAACGGGTCGGGTAGAAGCTCAAGACGCTTCGCCCAAGGATCGGGAAGGGGTGCTGTTGGCGCTCCGCGATCTCAAACGAGAGTGGCGCGATTCCCTTGGCATCAAAGAAATGGGGGGTTTCGGCTCCTTCGCGCGGGGCAGCGCCACCGAAGCAAGCGATTTGGATATCTATGTCAGAACCAGGTCTCCGAATCCCTGCCGATCAACCCCGGCAATCGCAAGATCATCATCTTCACCGCCTTTGCCGACACCGCCGATTACCTCTACCGCAACATTGCCGAGTGGGCGTTGGAAGCGCTTGGCCTGCACTCGGCCCTGGTCACCGGCCATACCGGAGGCAACCGGACCACGTTGCGCAAGACGCGCCGGGACCTCGCTTCGATCCTCACCGCCTTCGCGCCGATCGCGAAGGAGCGGGCCCTGATCGATGAGGGGATCGACGCGGCCGAGACCGCGGAGATCGACCTCCTGATCGCCACCGACTGCATCGCCGAGGGCCAGAATCTTCAGGACTGCGACTACCTGGTCAACTACGACATCCACTGGAACCCGGTGCGTATCGTCCAACGCTTCGGCCGCATGGTCCTGCTCGACATCTCCGCGACCGGCGAGGAGAACCTTGTCGAGACCACGGATGCCGGTCAGATGAAGGACTTGGAGTACCGACGCCGCCAGCTCGAGCAGCTCCAGAACGAGGTGGTCGACGTGGAAGACCTCGGCGGCGGTATTTCCATCACGAATATGACACTGAACGACTTCCGCATGGACCTCGCGGAGTATCTCAAGGAGCACGCCGAGGTCCTCGAAGGCATGCCCCCAGGCGCGTTCGCCGTGACCCCATGCGACGACCTGTTCGAGAACCTGCTCGGGGAGGGCCGCCTGGAACGCGGCGTCATCTTCTGCCTGCGCAGCGACAACGCCAAGGTCCGCGCCGACAGCACCTACGCCCTCGCCCCGCACTACCTGGTCTATGTCTCCGACGACGGCGAGCCCCGGCTCAATTTCACCAATGCTCGCAAGATCCTGGACCTGCTCAAGAAGCTGACCTTGGGTCGCTCCTATCCGGAGCCACACGCGGTCGCTGCGTTCAATGCCGTCACGCGCAACGGCGCCGACATGAGCCATTATCAGAACCTGCTCGCCAAGGCCGTCGCCGCGATCACCGGCAAGGCTGAGGAGAAGGGCGTCGAGTCGCTCTTCCAACGAGGCGGGACTGTACTGAGTAATGACAGCTTCCGCGGGATAGACGATTTTGAGGTTGTCTGCTATGTCGTGATCGTTGGAAGAGAGTTGAGAGTTGAAAGTTGAGAGTTTGGGGGAGGGCATAGCGACGAGGGACCTTGGAGTCCCGCAACGGTCATTCCTGTTTGCGGTGCGGATCGTGACGCTGTGCCGGTTTATGGAGGAGACGCCCAGTGTTGGGCGGACGCTGTCGCGTCAATTGATCCGTTCAGGGACTTCGATTGCCGCGAATATCGAAGAAGCGCAGGGTGGACAAAGTCGCGCAGACTTTTTGTCCAAGATGTCCGTTGCACTAAAAGAAGCACGAGAAACACATTATTGATTACGGCTTCTTGCCGCAACGGATGTGGTTGAGAAATCTCGTCTTGCGAACCTGACCCAAGAATCGAATGAGTTAGTTGCCATTCTGACATCAATCGTCAAGTCAACTAAGAATCAACCGAAATGACGACAACTCACCCCTCTCAACTCTCCATTCTCAACTCTTTCGCCTTTCCCGAGAGCTGCAAGCTCGGCAAGCGGGTCTTCAAGAAGCTGTTCGAGGAGAACGCCGCCTTGGGCGTCACGGACCGGAAGGCCCTGCGCGACGACCTGGATTCTGTCACCTGGGCCTACACCCTCAAGCCGAGCACCATCCCGATCCAGCCCTACCAGGACGCGGAGCGGGAGTATCTGTAGATCGCCGTGCTCCAGGCGGATCTGACATCGCCGAAACGCGCGAAGCGCCTCGCCGAGATAGTGCATCGGGCAATACCTTATCCAGTGATACTTGAGTTGAGAGTTAAGAATGGGGGGTTGAGAGTTGAAGAAGGACCAGCAGCAGTCCCCGAGCTCCGCACTCTCAACTCTCAACTCATAACTGTCTTCTGAGCATAGCGAAGAAGAGGTTCAGTCAGGCCGAGAAGGGCGCCATCTTCGCCGACGACTTTCTGGCGACGGACTGGATCGACCTGGCCGACCCGCCCCCGGTGCAGCAGGCATTCCTCGCGAGCCTTCGCTTCGCCGACCTGCCGCATATCCACTTCTACGCTCTCTACTCCGCCCTGGCCGACCGCCTCGTCGCCCTGGCCTGCGCGCAGTTGAGCGGCACCTACCGGCTGGAGACACACCCCGCGCTGCGTAGCCGGCGGCGGGAGAGCCTGGCCGCCTGCCGTGCACTGGACGCGCGTATCCAGGGCCTCAAGGCCTAGATCAGGAAAGAGACCCAGTTCAACCGGCAGGTGGAGTTGAACAGCCAGATCAAGCAACTGGAGCGGCGGCTGCGCGAGGCTGCGCGGCTCCTCTGATCTTGGAGACACGGGTTCCAGTGGCTAATCTACGACTGACTTTCACTTCACCTCGTTTGAGGACGAATCAATGCGCGCCATAGAGCTCGAAACCGACATCCCCGCGGACGGGAAGCTTCCCGAGGTTTTCCGGCCCGCCTTTGGCCATAGAGCACGCATCATTGTGCTGTTACCGGAAACCGAAGATAAAGCAACGGGTACAGGCGACCAATCCGCGCGCCTGATGGCTTTCGCAAACCAGATCGATTGGCCCATTGACGATCCAGTGGCTTGGCAACAAGCGCAGCGCGCCGAGTGGGACCAGAAATGACGGGATACGATTTCGTCCTCGATACCAACGTCGTCATCTACCTGCAAAAGGGCCTGCTCGCAGCGCCGCTACCCGCCGGTTGTTTCGCGATTTCCGTTGTTACCGAGATCGAGTTGCGGGGTTTCGCGGGTTTGAATGCGGAGCAGGACGCCGGCTTCCCAAACGACGTGGTCAAGACCAACACGGTCCAGATCCTGCGTCAGGCGGGCATCGACGACGTGAAGAGCCTTTAGCCGCAGGCGCTAAACCTTGGCCGGGTCGGCGCGACTGGGCGGTTGCAAAGAAAAGCGGAATAGCGCTTCACGGCACAATTACTTGTTTGCACCTTTCTGCTGGGCGACATAGTCATCGAGAAGTTGGCGGATCATCTTCTGATACTGCAGATGGTGTTTCTTTGCGACCTGTTTGAAGAACTCGACACTCTCCGTACTGAGTGAGATCGTGACCTTGGTTTGCCTGCTGCGAAGCACCAACTGCTCGGGAGAGGGCA
This sequence comes from uncultured Gammaproteobacteria bacterium, assembly GCA_963824085.1. GTDB lineage: Bacteria > Pseudomonadota > Gammaproteobacteria > Chromatiales > Chromatiaceae > JARRNE01. Next base: position 649,259 of record CAWGNT010000015.1, on the reverse strand, counting down.
AGAAATCCGGCACGAGCCGGATTTCCCCGATAGGCTCATCGCTATACTGAATTGGCTTGCTCATAGATCTGTCTACCTTTGCGCCAGTACCCTGCACCAAAGATTCGAATGCGGCCATCGCGATATGTGAACCGGACCGTGAGGATGCCGGAGCCTTCCTCGTTCAAGCCGAAGCAGTAATAGCGCTGTTCCTTGAGGCCGTGCCCGTGATCTTCGGCGATAATGCGTTGGCGATCGAGAAAGGCAAATTGAGCCTCGAAGAAGGAGACACCGTGTTTGCGCTGATTTGCGAGGTTTTTCGCGTCGTCCCACTCGAAGCTCGGTTCGGTCATGGGACGATCATAGGCAAAGTATGGTGATATCGCCATACTTTTTTCTGGGCCAAGGGCCCGAAGGCGCAACTGCAGCGTCGGTGAAGATCGACTGCGGAAAGGCCCACTTCGAGGCGCTCGGGACGGATGTCGAGTTTATCGTCGCCAACAACTACGCCGCGTTCAGCGGTGAGCTGACACGGTAGGTGCAGGGCGCGAGGTCAGCGCGGTGTGGGCACATCTGCGCCCACGGGAAGCAACAGATATGAAGATCAATTTCACGAATAAGGAGTACCAGGCGCTGGTCGAGATGTTCCTCATCGCCGACTGGGTGATACATGGGAACGAGGTAGAGCCGCGCGATGCGACGAAGTCTTACGACGACCTGCGAAAGAAGGCGCGGCGCCGTCGGTTTCCAGGCCCACCGGGGGGCGGTGGTTCTGTGGGTCTCGGACATGCCGGAGCTGAACGAGCAGACACGGCGCCGAATCAACCAGGTCTCGGAGCGGATCGGCGTGCACCGGCTGGTGACCATCGACGCGGGCTTCGACCGGGAGCAGCTGGAGCCGGGCACCATCCACTTCATCAACGTGCAGAAGCTCGGGACGGACAAGCGCCTGACCCGGCAGGAGGACGGGCGGTCCTGGCCGATCTGGGCGACCTTCACGAACACCTCCACGCGATCCCGGATCGCTTCTACCTGGTCATCGACGAGGCGCACCGGCTTCGGCGGGTTTCTCGGTACGCGCGGATTCGCAAGTACCTTACGCCGGCTGAGGTCGGCACCCTGTCGAATGGACTGCGACGCCACGCAACCGTGCTTGCAGGCATTACCGAGCGTAGAACTGTCTCCGGATCCGGGTGACAACCCTATACTCGCCACAGCGATTGCCGGCGCGGCAGACTACCTGGTGGTGGGCGACAAGCGCGACCTGCTAGCTCTTGGCAAGATCGAAGTCGTGCGGATCATCACAGCGCGCCGTTTAGCTGAGCTGCTGGGGGTGTCGCCCGCACACTAAGACGCCTCGGCCGCAGAGGTACGGGTCTTCTGGTAGCATCGCGAGCTACACGACAATATTGTCACCATTGGCAGTTCAACTGCTTCTTCTGTTTGACCGAACCTCTTCTCGCGCATTAGGCCGGAGTCATGGCAGACGTTTTTCCTTTCCCGGTTGCCCGCATCGGAATCATCGGTGGCGGCCAGCTCGGCCGCATGATGGTCAAGGCCGCAAAACGGCTCGGCTGCACCTGCGCCGTGCTCGATCCCACGCCGGGCTCGCCGGCGGGCCAGGTCTCGGGCCACCAGATCGTGGGCGACTATCACGACCCGGCGAAGCTGAGGGAGCTGGTCGAGTCGTGCACTGTGACCACTTTCGACATCGAGGACATCGACACCGAGACCCTCATCGAGCTCGCGCAGGAGGGGCGCCGCATCCATCCCGTGCCGGACGTGCTGGCAGTCGTTCAGGACAAGCTGCGGCAGAAGACGCTGCTCCGCGATGCCGGAATTCCGACAGCGGAATTCGTCGAGGTGCCATTCCCAAGTCCGGAGGCCTTTGCTGCCTTCGGTTATCCCCTGGTACAGAAGGCGAGGCGCGGGGGCTACGACGGGCGCGGGGTCTCGGTGATGCGGACGGAGTCGGACTACGGGAGCCACCTGCCGTTGCCCTCTCTGGTGGAGCGGTTCGTCGTGGCCCGGAAGGAGATCGCGGTGCTTGTGGCTCGCGGTCTCGACGGAGACTGCCGCTGTTACCCGGTCGTGGAGATGATCTTTCGCCCGGGCGAGAACGTTCTCGACATGCTGCTGGCGCCTGCGGACATCTCGGCGGCGACGACGGCGGCTGCCCAGGCGCTTGCCGTCCGTACCGCGCGGGCCCTAGGAGCAGTGGGCGTGTTCGGCGTGGAGATGTTTCTGACGGCCGACGGCGAGCTGCTGGTCAACGAGGTCGCGCCGCGTACGCACAACTCCGGCCACTACACCATCGAGGCCTGCGTGACGGATCAGTTCGAGCAGCACCTGCGGGCGGTTCTCGGCCTGCCGCTTGGGGCGACTGACCTCCTATCGCCGGCGGCCATGATCAATCTGCTGGGTGCCCCCGGACATCATGGGCGCCCGGTCATCAGGGGCATGGCGGCGGCGCTGGCCATCCCCGGGGTGTGCGTTCACATTTACGGCAAGGCCGCAACCCAGCCCTTCCGTAAGATGGGGCACGTCACCGTGCTCGATGGAGACATCGAGGCCGCCCGCGGAAAGGCGGAGCGGGTGCGCGAGCTGATGGAGATTACGGGGGAGGATCATCCATGACCCAGGCGCAGGTCGGTATCATCATGGGCAGTGATTCGGATCTGCCCGTCATGCAGGAAGCGGCCGATATCCTCTCGGAGCTTGGTGTGCCCTGGGAGATGACAATCGTCTCGGCACACCGCACGCCGAAGCGGCTCTACGAGTACGCGCAGGCGGCGGTTGAGCGGGGGCTGCAGGTCATCATCGCCGGCGCCGGCGGTGCGGCCCATCTTCCGGGTATGGCCGCATCGCTTACGCCGCTGCCCGTGATCGGGGTTCCGGTCAAAACCTCGGCCCTCTCCGGCCAGGACTCGCTCTTATCCATCGTCCAGATGCCCGCAGGGGTACCGGTCGCCTCGGTGGCCATCAATGGAGGTAGGAACGCGGGCATACTCGCCGCGCAGATTTTGGGGGCGACCGACCTTTCGGTGCGAGAGCGGGTCGTACAGTACAAGCGGGACTTGGAGTCCATGGTGCTGGAGAAGGCGACCCGCATGCAGGGGGGGAGCAACCCGTGAAATGTTGTCCTGCGCGATCCGGCTAAACACCGGGTCGATTACCTTACCCGCCCACGGCTTTCCTGCTGCCAAGTCTTGGTGTTGCCCCCTGTGTACGTTTGAACCGTTCTCCCTATTGTCGGTCTCTTAGGCTGAAGAACGGTGCTCCCGAGCATGTCAGAGAACAACGGAAGGAGAAGACATCATGAGCTGGAGAGATCAACTGGACAAGGCGGTTGCGGCGATCCGAGAGGCGGCCGAGAGCGACGGGGCGCGCGAGATGGCGGCCAAGGCGAAGGCGACCGCGACGGTGCTGGCGAGAAAAGCCAAGGAAGGTGCCGTAAGCGCCGCCGACGCGTTCGTGGAGGCCAACTCGGACCCCTCGACCTTGAAGATCCGGTTCCACAACGCGGACATCAATGTCCTCTCGCCCTCGGCGGACATCGCGATCACGAGGCCGGACGCCGCGACCCTGGTTGTTGCGGATGGGCAGGGGAACGGCTTGGTCGTCAATGCTGCGGCCAGCCCTGCCTTTGTCGCAGAAACGATTGGAAGCGTCGCCCGACTGGGTGCCAGCACGTTCGATCTAGGCCCCGATGACGGTGTCAACGTCGTCGTTCTCAAGAGCTAGCCAACATCCGCTTGCTGCTCGAGGACGGGTTGCCGCTCCGAGGTCCCGCGCGCTGAGAATCGAACAGACCGGAGCCAGGATGTGCGGCTAAACCTGCGCTGGACGCGCAGATCGGCTATGCTTGGGGCCAGAGTCGATGTCTGCGCGGGGGCGTTTCACGCTAGATGGCGAGCTTCACCACGCATCTCTACGGCGGTGCCCTGGTCAGCAGCGCCGTCGCCCTGGGCGCTTATTCGGCGGGGCTCGCGGGTCCCGGCGAGACCCAGACCTGGTTCTTCCTCGGGGTCGCCGGCAGCTTGCTGCCCGACATCGACTCCGACAGCTCGGCCCCCGTCCGCGGCTTTTTCACGCTCCTGGGGATCGTCCTCGCTTTTCTCGTGAGCTTTGCGCTGGTTGGCCGCTTTCCCGTGCTGGAGCTCGCCCTCATCTGGGGCACGATCTTTCTCCTCGTGCGCTATGGCGTGTTCGAGGTCTTCGCTCGCTGCACGGTACACCGGGGCGTCTGGCATTCCTGGCTTGCCGCCGTCTTCGCGGGACTGGCGACGGCAAATGCCGCCCATCACTTGCTCGGGCTGTCCGCCTGGGAGTCCTGGGTCGGGGGCATCTTCGTAACCTTGGGCTACCTCACGCATCTTTGCCTTGACGAGCTGGCGAGCGTCGAGCTCCTGGGCAATCGGGTGAAGCGCTCATTCGGGACCGCGCTGAAGCCCTTCAGCATGGCCGCACCCTGGGCCTCGGCGCTTATGCTCGCCGCGGTGATCGCTCTAGTCTACGCGGCGCCTACGTTCGAGCCCGTGATGAGGGCGTGGCGGGGGCAGGGTCTTCCCGTGGCCGCCCTGGAGAAGAGGCTTTTTGGGAGCAGCAACTGGCTCGTTGCGCTCCGCAGCGCGTTGAACTAGCCCGCATCACCGGGAAGTCAAGGCGCAGGAATCCGGGCGACCCACCCTTCGCTCGCGGTTCGGATGAGGTCAAGCACAAACTGCGGATAGAGTCCGATCGCGAGTACCACGAGCATGAACACCGCCGCAATGGTGAGCTCCCGGCGGCGGAGGTCCTGCGCGTTCGCCACCACCGGGCTGGTCACCGGGCCGAGAAAGGTCCGACGGTAGATACCAAGGAAATACGCGGATCCCAGGACCAGCCCGACGATGGCAGCGAGCCCCGCACCGGTGTGGGTTCCGAGTGCGCTCAGGATGAGCAGCAGCTCGGCGGGGAAGCCGTTGGTGCCCGGGACCCCGATCGCGGCGAGTCCGAGCAGGAGGAAGAAGGTCGCCAGCATCGGCATGGAGCGGGCCGCCCCGCCCAGACTCACCGATTCGGTGGTCCCGGTGCGGTGATGCAGGAAGCCTGCGACCAGGAAGAGCCCCCCGGAGACGACGGTGAAATTCAGGAGCTGCAGCACGGCCCCTTGGATGCCCTGAAGGTTGAGTGATGCAATGCCGAGCACCACCAGGCCGACGTGGCTCACGCTGGAGAAGGCCAGCATGCGCCGGAGGTTCGTTTGGGCGAGCGCCGCCAGCGCCCCGTAAAGGATGCCGACCACCCCTACGGCGGCCAGCAACCAATGGAATTCGCGCGCCGCATCGGGTGCCAGAGGTACCACGAACCGGATCAGCCCATAGGCCCCGAGCTTGAGACCGGTCATTACGGCTGACACGGCGACAGGCCCGTCCGCGGCCACCGCCGGCAGCCAGGTGTGGAGCGGGACGATCGGTGTCTTGGTGGCGAAGCCGAGCAGCAGCAGGAAGAAGACCGTTCTCTCCATGTCGGTGGGGAGAGGTGTTTGTAGGAGGGTCCGGTAGTCGAAGGCGAGTCCCGCAGGAATAGAGACGGCGGCGAAGTCCGCATGGTTGAGGGCCATCACCAGGAAGGCGAAGAGCAGCGGCACGCCCCCGACCAGCATGAACAGGGTGTACTTGACCGCGGCATAGCGGCGGTTCGGACCGACCCCCCACAGGCCCACCAGGAAGTAGATCGGGATCAGGCTGAGCTCCCAGAACAGGAAGAAGAGCACGGTGTCCAGGGCGCAGAAGATTCCGATCGTGGTGGTCTCCAGCAGCAAGATGAGGGTGTAATAGAGCCGCGGCATGCTGCGCGCACTCGTCCATGAGCCGATGATGACCCCGATGAAGAGCAGCACCGTCAGCGGCAAGAAGAGTACGGAGATACCGTCAACCCCCAGGCAGTAATGCACATTCAGGGTCGGGACCCAGGTCGCGCGCTCCACCAGCTGGAAATCGCTGCTCCCCGGATCGAAGCGGACAACCGCGGAAAGCGCCATGATCAAGGCGATCATGGCGGTGCCGAGGGCGATCCAGCGCGCCCGCCGCGGGTCAGGCACGAGCCAGACGAGGGCTGCACCCGCCGGCATTGTGAGCAGCAGGAGGCTGAGGAGCGGCAGTTCGACGGTCGTCATCGCGCCCTCGCCCATCTCGGCTCCCCGGCTTCCGAGGGTTCCGCGTCAACCTGTCGGCACACCTTACCCATGGGGAAACCTCGCGCTGAGCGCCGTCAACGGCGCGTCCACGAGCTTGAGCCAGGGCTCCGAGTAGAAGCCGGCGCCGAGCAGCACGATCACGATAAGGCCGGCGATGAGACGCTCCATCCAGCTTGCCGGCGCGACCACCGCCGGAGCCTCCGCCGGACGGGGTGACAGGAAGGCGCGCTGGAAGGCCCACAAGAGGAAGGCCGCCGCGGCCACGTTGCCGAGGGCGGCTGCGATCGTCACCAGGGCACCGAAACGCTCGGCGGCGGCCCCGAGGGTCAGGTGGGCGGCATCGAACCCCGGCGTGCCCGGCATCCCGACGATAGATAGACCGGCGACCAGGAAGGCGATCCCGATCACCGGGAGGCGGTCGAAGAGTCCCCCCAGCTTGCTCAACAGGGTGGTGTTCGTGCGGCGATAAACGAGGCCGGTCATCAGCAGCAACCCGGCGACGGCGAGCCCGAAGTCCACCGAGAGCATCACGCCCCCTTCGAACGCGGGCAGCCCCAGGCTGAAGAGTCCGATGATGAGGATGCTGGTGTGACTCACCACCGCGAAGGCAAGGAGCCGCCGGAGATTGTCCTGCATCAGGGCAAGCAGGGCGGCGTAGAAGGTGCCGGCTGTCGCGAAGGCCACCACGTAGGCGTTCCACTGGGTAACCGCTTCGGGCACTAGCGGAAACACGAATCGGATCAGCCCGTAGATACCGACCTTGAGGCCAAGCAGAAGGGTCGGAGCCACCGCGATGTTCCCGTGCTCTGCCACCAGGGGCAGCCAGCCGTGCAGGGGAAAGAGCGGGGTGCGCACGGCGAAGCCGTAGAAGAGCAGGAAGAAGGCGAGCGATGACAGGGCAGGGGGCACGCGGACGGCGACGAGCTCGGTGAGGTCGAAGGTCCAGCGTCCTCCGGTGGTGTCGGCATGGCTCCAGCCGAGGAGCAGGGTGCCCGCGAGCAGGAGCAGCAAGCCGGTCGCCATGAACTGGTAGAAGCGGGCGAGCGCAAGGCCTTTCGCCGGGGATGTCGCCCAGCGCCAGAGGAGATAGCCGACGAGGGCGAGCTGGACGCCGGAGACCATCGTGAACCAAAGGAGGTCGAGAGTGGCGAAGAGCGACATGAGGGTCGCCTCGACGGCAAACACGGCCGCGAAATAGCGCCGCAAGGGCTCGAGCCGGAGCAGGGGTCCGTAGGCCGTTAGCAGCAGGCAGAGCAGCGCGGTGAGCAGGATGAAAAGGACGGAGACGCCGTCCACGGCGGCGTGGTAGTTGATCGCCGGCGAGAGCGTCCAGCGCTCTGCGAGCTGCAGGGCGGCGCTGCCCTGATCGAGTAGGATGTAAACGTACAGGGCGAGGGCCAGCTCGCCGGAGGCCAGGACGAGCGCGCCCGCTATGCCCATGCGGGCGCTGCGCATACCGAGCATGATGCCCGCAGCAGCCAGGGGCAGCAGCTGGAGCATCGCCAGGAGGGGAATGCCTGCGCTCGACTGCCAGGGGATCTCGCTGGGGAACATCGGTCTTGCCCTAGAGGATGACCACGAAGGTGGCGACGATGAGCAGGATCAGATAGCGCGGCATGCTCAGGAGCTCCTCGATCTGCTGCAGGTATCCCCCCAGCTGCCGCAGTCCCGCCAACAGGCCTTCACCGCCGCCCTCGAGGACGAGGCGCTCCTCGAACCAGTGCAGCAGATTGGCCAGCCACTCCATGGTGGACCCCAGGATGCCCCGGCCCGCGGTGCCCCGTTCGTCTGTTAGACCCTTCTGCCCCTGCTCGCTGTCCGCCGTCGAGGCGACCGCCCCGACGGACGGCAACCCCACCAAGCGGTCCACGACCTCATCGTCGAAGGCCTGAACGTCTCTCGCCAGCTGGCTCGTAGGCCGCACCAGCAGCCAGTCCGCGATCGGGTCCAGCCAGAAGCGCTGGAGGGCGGCGGTGTAGAGCCGGCGTTGGCGGGCGAGCCAAGCGGGCGCCGGTCGCGCTGGGCGGCTGACAGCATGCATCAGAGCGGGGGCATGGAGGAACTGGTAGGCCCGCCACCAGGCGTGCAGACCGAGGTGCCAGGCGGCGAGCTCGAACCACCCGAGCCCGCACCAGAGGACCATCAGCCCAACCTGCGCGGTAGCGGAGAACATCAGGCTGCTCTTCACGTCTGCCTGGGTGAGACCCGAGAGCCAGCCGTAGAGGACGGTCAAGGTGCCGACCGCGGCCAGGAGCAGCATCAGGGAGGGTGCTTGCTGAAAGAGCGGTGCGAGCCGAATCAAGAGGTAGACCCCGGCATGCACCATGAGCGAGCCATAGAAGACCGCGCTCGACGGGGTCGGTCCCTCCAGGGCGCGGGCGATCCATGGCGCGAACGGGACCTGCGCGGATTTCGCAAGCGCGGCCAGGGTGAACCCGAGCAGGATTAGCCCCGCCCTCAAGCGGTCGAGCCCGGCGGTGCCGGCCGCCAGCGCCGGCCACTCGGTGCTCCCGATCCAGCTAAAGCAGAGGAAGATGGCGAGCAGAAAGCCGCCGTCGCCGATGCGGTTGGTGACGAAGGCACGAGTCGCGTTTTCCGTCGCTTGAGGCCGGTCGTAGGCGTACGCGATCAGGAGGTACGAGCTGATGCCCGCAAGCTCCCAGCCGACGAAGGTCAGCACCGCGTTGCCCGCCGTCACGATGAGGAGCATTCCCCCGGTGAAGAGGCTCAGCCCCAGGAAGAATCGCTGAAAGCCCCGTTCCCGGTGCATGTAGCCGACCGAGAAGCGCAAGGTGACGAGACAGATCAGGGTCACCAGGGTGGCCATGGCGAGCCCGAAAGGATCCAGGGTGAATGCAAGCGCGACCTCGATCGTCCCGCTCGAGAGCCATGTGCCGAGCCGCACCTGTCCTGGGATTGCGGAGACGACGGCGATTGCGTCTAACGCCAGTACCGAGAGGAGCGACAGCGTCGCGGCACCGACGGCGACCCGTGCCGTCTGCGGCTCGCCGGCCTCGCCCCGATTGACGCCGAGGACCACCCCGACGCCGATCCATAGGACGGCGAGGAGCGGCGGCAAGGGAACGGCAGCAGCGAGCAGGGCGATCATGCTACAAAGAGCAGCTCACCGCGAAGGGCACGAAGGACCACGAAGAAAAACGTGGGCCATCAAAGGCGAACCAGACCCGAGGGTACCCGGCGTTACCTGGAGGGTGACTGCGCAACCGCAACGGTTTCATCGGAAATCTTCGAGCTCTTCGTGGTTCAACTGCCGGGTCGAGGACCATGGCGATCAGGATGCGCCGACGATCAGGGCCGGCGGCAGAGGTCCTCGGTGGCCGCGGAACCAGTCCGCTGAGCACGCGACCTGTGGGAGCGGCCTGCCGGTCGGCTGCCACCGCCGCCAGCCCAGGGCCGGATCGAATAGCGAGATGCGCGCCGAGTCCGGATCCTTGGCGGCGAGCTGCACCCAACGGTTGGCTACCAGCTCCCGAATGGCCGGCTGGCGTTGGTAGATCGCCGTCACGACATCGGTCGACTGCTCCACCACGACGAGCAGCCGCATCGCCTCGTGGATCTCGATCATCTGGCTGGGAAGGCCGGTCCGCAGGTCGGACGCCGTACCGTCGATGACCCCGAAGAAGCCGGCCACGTTGTGGGTGACCTTGGAGCCCGAGCCGTAGCGCGCATTGTCCGCCGCGGAGAAGTAGTACTCCAGGCTGATGCCCGCCCCCACGGCGCCGTTGGTGCGCAGGTGCTGCTCCAGGATCTCCCCCGCGGGGTCACGGGTGGGGTCATAGGAGATCAGGAACGCGCGGCGGTCGAAGAAGGCGCCGCGGCTCATCGATCGGCGTCCGATGAAGGCGCAGGCGTTGGTCGCATGTCCGAGCTCGGGCCGGGCCTGGGCGATGTCTGCGGCCCGGCTTGCCACGTGGCGGTGGGCGCCAGTGGGGTCGGGGGCTGCGGGGGCCGAGGCGAAGCGCCGGCAGCGCTCCTGGGCGTGGAGCCGGCAGGCCTGGTCCATCTGCCGGCGGAGCTGGGCGAAGGCTAGCGCGAGGGAGGGCGGCACGTCCTCGGCGTCGTACCAGGAGACGGTGTCCGCGCAAGTATCGTGGTCGGCCCCCAGAAACCAGGTGTCTGCCGGTATGCTGATCCCATCCTGCGCGAGCAGGGCGCGCACCGCGGGTCGGTTGACCATGGCGGCCACCAGGCGGGCATTTGGACCGCTGAAGCGTCCGGCGCAGGCGCCGCAGTTGTAAGCCGATGCATGCGGATTGTTCTGGTTGCGCGAGCTGTGCCCGATGATGGCTACGAGGGAGGCGAAGCCGTCTGTGAGACCGCTGCTGCGAAAGAGGGTGCGTACGCGCTCGGCTTGCTCGCGGTCCGTGTAGCCGAGCCGCGGGGACTCGGGGGTGGCCGGCGGGCTGTCGTTGGACGCGCAGAGCTGGATCTCGGTCGCGACCAGCGGCTCGAAGGCGTGCCGCAGGGCGGCCGTGATGCGTGCAAATCGGGTGGGCGCCAGCACTTTGCCGAGCAGGGCGACAGGGATGAAGGGGGCCGCTCCCGTGAGAACCGCCGCTGGCGCCAGGATGCCCCGTCGGCCGTCCTGGAGCAGCCAGTTCCGGGCGCGGCGCAGCCAGGCATGGCGACGCTGGTGGAGCGCACCGGCGGCTAGCGCTGCTGAGCGGGGGACCTCGCGGATCTCGTGGGCGGGGATCACAGGTGCCGGAACCACCGGGGCCAGAGCGGTCCACCCGGTGTCGTCTATGCCTTGCCAGTTGTGGGGTACGCTGAAGTGGGCGGCGGCTCCGAGGGTCTCGACCTCCGGGCCGAGCTCCTCGAGGTGGCGGCGGATGCCCTCCTCGCGGTCGTCCATGCAGAACATCGCCTGGGCGGCCGGACGTGGGTCGCGGCGGCTCCACGGGCCGCGCCCGTGGTTCTCGGCGAGGGCCGCGAAGATGGTTTCCCGATAATGGCGCTCGTAGGCATGAAGCCAAATGAGGCTTGCCTTGCCTTCGGTGAGCCGTGCGAGGCAGTCGAGCAGAACGGTAGCGCCCGTCCTCCCGAGGGCACGCACCTCGCGCGCGGCGAGGCCAAGGTGCTGGGTCAAGCGGAAGAGCGGCCAGGCGCTTGCGAGCACCGTGTGCCCACCGTTTCCTGCGGCGGCTTGGCTTTGCCGCCAGGTCCAAACGAGGCGGCAGGTGCGCTCCCACCCGCGATCGCCGCGGTCGAGATCGGATGCGGTGAGGGAGCGCCGGGCACGGCTCGCCAGATATTCCGGCAGGAAGTCGGTGAAGAGACCGTGACGCACCTGGAATTCCGCAAGGTTGTGGCGGAAGTACCAGCGCAGCATGTCCAGACTGGCGTCTATCTGCCACTCGCGTCGGCAGAGGCGGCGTGCGTAAAGGCGCTCGAGCACGAGGCGCACGGCGAGGTAGTCCATCATCTCGACGGGGCGTTGCAGACCCTGATAGCCGGGGTGCCGGTTTCGCCACAGGACCATCCCGGACCACCCGGGGAGCTCCAGGGCCAGACGCTCCACATAGGGCTTCCAGCGCTCCCGCGGGAGCCCTAGGCGCTTGAGCTCGGTGATGACGGCCTCGGTGCCGTCATCCGGCAGCGACTCCAGCTCATCGCCCCAGCTGGGCAGGTCATCGAAGAGCGCCGTCAGATCGGCACGGGCGCTGGTCTTCCAGGCGGGGAAGAGTCCGCGCGCGGCGTCCGGGTTGTGCCAGGCGGCGACCCCTTGATCCAGATAGGCGGAAAGGTGGCGGACTATGCGCGGCCGGATCTCTTCCAGGATGTCCTCGCCGGTCAGCTCCTTGAGGAGTCCGGCCATGGTGAGCTCGGTCCCGAGCCGACCCAACAGGGCCTGCAGCCGCTGCACTGCCTCTGCGTGCATCTGCTGCTGCACGGCGTCCGTCCGGCTATCCTGACCGGCCGCTATCCCCCCCAGCAGCCGCTCCGCCTGCTCGGGCGACAGGTCCATGAGCTCTTCCGGGTGCATCAGATAGTGGGTGAGGCCCAATACCTCCAGACAGGCGGACCAGAGTTGGGAGACGGCGGTGGGGGTGTCGTCGGTTGCGGCGGACCGCAGCAGGCTCTCTCGGACGTCCACAGCGACGTCCGGCTGGAAGCTGACGAGCGCGTCCAGCTCCTCCAACTGCCAGGTGAGCTGACAGCCGGTCACGGACTTCAGGGGATGGAGGAGCGCCGCCATGTATGCATCGCGACGGCGCAATGGAAAGGTTTCCTGCCCGCCCACGCTCGCATCGGCCGCCAGGTCGGGGTCCGCATCGAGCACGGCGGCGAGATCGTTTGCGCTGATGCGCCCCTCCCGGAACAGCTCCCGAAAGCGCTCTGGAGGCAAGTATCCCCGGTTCCCGGTGAGCCGCCGGGCCTCGGCGACTGCATCGGCGAAGGTGTGGTGCTCGAAGCCGTGGAGCGTGTTGTGATGGACGAAGTCCTTTATGGGTGCCTGGCCGGGGAGCAGGTGCGCCAGCTGCTCCACCGCCTGGCGAAGCTGCTGGCGGATGTCTGCGCTTCGGTCACTCAAGCCGATCACCTGCACGCCATCCTAGAACCCACCGGAAAAAGCGGCCGTCAGCTGATTAACGGTCGCAGCGGTCAGGTGCAGCACGGGTGCCGGGAGCACGCCGATCAGGAAGGTCCCTGCGGTGAGCGCGCCGGCTGCCAACAGCTCGCTCCGCCCCAGATCCGGGACGGTGCGCATCGCCGGGCGCACGGGGCCGGTGAAGAGGCGACCGACGGTGCGGACGGCATAAGCGGCGCTGATGAGCATCCCTACGCTGAGCAAGAGCATCAACCAGCCCCATCGCTCGAAGCCGCCGATCAGTGTGTGGAGCTCCGCGATGAACCCGGCCGTTCCGGGCAGGCCCACCGCAGCGATGAAGGCCAGCACAGTAAAGAACGCAAAGCGCGGCGTCACGCGCACCAAGGAGCTGTATTGGGTGATGTCACGGGTGTGGGTGCGCTCGTAGAGCAGTCCGATCAAGAGGAACAGGGCGCCCGCTACCAGGCCGTGGGCCACCATCTGCATTACCGCGCCGGTCAGTCCGGTCGCATTGAGGGTCGCGATCCCGACCAGCACGACGCCCATGTGGCTGATGGAGGAGTAGGCGATCATCGCCTTGAGGTCCGTCTGGCGCCAGGCGAGGAGCCCGCCATAGATCAGGCTGAGCAGCGCGATCGCAACCAGCACCCCCTGCAGGGCAAGAGCAGCGTCCGGGAGCATGTAGGCCGCTCGCAGGAGGCCGTACGAGCCCATCTTGAGCAGGATGCCGGAGAGCAGGATGCTCACCGGGCTCGGCGCCTCCACGTGGGCGAGGGGAAGCCAACCGTGGATGGGAAAGATCGGCATCTTGACGCCGAAGCCGATCAGGAAGCCAAGGAATATCAGGGCCTGCGTCTGCACTGGCAGGGCGCGGGCGCCTTCGACCATATCTGCCATCGCGAAGCTGTGCCCGGGCACGGCGTCGAACAGCACTAGCAGGGCGACCAGCATGAAGACCGAGCCGCCCATGGTATAGAGCACGAAATTGAGTGCGGCGCCGTGGCGATTTCTTCCACCCCAGCGATCGATGAGGAAGAAGAGGGGGATGAGGACCAGCTCCCAGAAGATGTAGAAAAGTCCCCAGTCTTGCGCCATGAACACGCCCAGCGTGGCGCTCTCCAGCAACAGCATCAGGAGGTAGTAGCCCTTGATCCGCTCGCTGATGCCCGTGGAAGCGAGGACGGCGACCAGGCTGAGGAGGGTGGCGAGGACGACAAGGGGCAGGGAGATGCCATCGATTCCGAGGGCATAGTAAGTCCCCACCCGGGGGTTCCATTTGAGCAGCTCGGAAAGTTGCGGCCCGCTGGCGGCGAAATCGAAGCGCGCCGCGATCCCCAGGGCTGCCGCCAGTGTCGCGACCGAGGCGGAAATCGCCAGGCGGCGAAGGAGCACCGGCTGGTCTCCCGGTACGAACGCGATCAGGGCGGCGCCCACGAGGGGCAGCGCCAGCAGGAGCGTGAGATGACCCATCAAGGCCCCGAATCAACAAGTGTCGGGCTACGCGGCGAGGGATGGCGCGTGAGGCCGGAAAACCCCCGTTCGAGCGTAGGTAATAGTATCAGACTCCTGCCATCACGGTATTCCGCGGATGACGACGCTCCCCGTCGAGATCAGCCGCCGACGAGCGGGGCGCGACTACCAGCAGGGCGCAGCCAGGCTCGACAGTACCCCCAAGGCGTCTCCTGGTCCGGGCAGCGGCATACCGCCCCAGGGGCCGCCGGCCTTGACGCGGATCACGTATTCGGCCCATTGCAGGGGCCGGGGCAGGTAACCGTATTGCAGCGCAAGTTTGCGAAGCTCGCCGACAAGGGCTCTGTCGCACGCCTTGTCCGGTTCCGGTCCGGCCGTGCACAGGTCGTGACGCATGCAGGCTGCGTCGAATACGTCCACTGGCGGCGGTGTCGTACCCGCCGGTGGGTAATCCGGACCGCACCAGTTGCCATAGATCGGCATGCACTTGAAGGCGTGGGCGTTGGAAGCGGCGAGAGAGAGCGCCGCGGCGAGCAGTAGGTACCGAGTAAACTGCATGGGCATCATGATGTCCTCGATAAGGCCTGAAGGGTTGGGTTGCGGGCGACGGCGATGTCGGCAGCAGCGATGCTGCCGTCAAGCTACATGGCGGTACTCGCTGCGTCCCCCGACGCCCGTAACCCAACCCCGGAAAACCGACAACCGAGAAGCGAATCCTGTAGTGGCCGGGATTTCGGCGCGGTTGTGCTAGCTGTCGGGCTGACTGCGACTGCGGAATGATCGTCGAATGCCGCGGTGAAAGAAATACCCGACAAACTTGGCCTTTTTGCTTCTGGACCCGAGGGGTCGGGTTGCGGCCGGCGGGGGTGCCGGCAGCAGGGAGGCTGCCGTCAAGCCTTCAGGACGTATTCACGGTGTCCCCCGGCGGGCGCAACCCGGCCCGGGAGAACGAAAAACTCAACAAGGAACGGAATGATTCAAGCAGCCGTCCCTGGAAAACTCGAATGCCTCCCCGCATCTTGCCGATGACAAGGTATTTGTATGGGGTGATCACCGTTGGGCTGCAAGATACAGGATTTTGTGCGTGAGTCGGTCGCGTCGCTCGAGGAGAGCGCCACGGTCCAGGACGCTGCAGCGCTGATGGCTGCGCGTGACCTCGGTTCTGTCGTCGTCATGGCGGGCGGTCAGGTCGTTGGGCTGTTTACGGAGCGGGATTTGCTTAGGCGGGTCGTCAGTGCCGGTAAGGATCCGCGGACGCTGACGCTTCGCGAGGTCTGTACCCGCGATCTCGTCTCGATCGCCCATGACAGTACGTGCCGCCAGGCAGTGCGGAAGATGCAAGCGCACCATTGCCGGCGGCTCCTTGTCCACCGTGGGGAACATTTCATCGGATTGGTAAAGCTGACGGATCTGGCGCACGCCATGGCGGCGGGCGGCCGGGGCACAGACTTCCTCGTCAACGCGATGGGCGGCGCGACCTTGGCCGTGGTCCTCCTGGTGATTGCGATGCTACTCTTCCAGCTCCCAGCGATGGTTGAGCTCGTTGCGCAGATAAGCGCACGCTAGAATCGGTAATCGAACGGATGATATCCGGGCCGCTCCGGCGTCCGCGGGATACGAGACAGGCGGCAGTTGGAGCTGGGGCTGTCCGGGGAGGCGCGGCCCACCGTGCAGATTGACGTTTTTCTTGCGGCAGGTGCGATCGTCGTCGGGGGCGCGCTGGCGGTCCTCTTGTGGATCGTGCGGCACGTCCAACGGAAGAGCCGCACCGTGACTGCCGGCCCCGCGCTTTGGGAAGGCCGGGACTATCGGTGTCCCCAGTGCACAACAGCTATGGAGCAGGGGTGGGTGATGCTCGGCCGCGGTGCCATCTGGTCTGCTCGTGGCGCCGGCCGACCCGGGACCTTCGCCCACATCGGCAGTGCGTTGGAGAACACCCTCAGTTTCGCACTACCTCCCGCCGCCAACATGGCTTGGCGCTGTCGCTCCTGCCGGCTGCTGCTCGTCGATCATGACAAGCTGGTGCGGGGCTAGGGTTCATCGTTCGAGCATCAGGTTCCCGACTAGTGCCCCTCAGTTGCGGCGGTCCATCCGCGCAGCCCGCATCCACGTCTATCGATCATCATGGGGCCGGATCAGAGCCTGATTTCGCAGGACATAACCACCGCCGCCGAGCTGCTCTCGGACGGTAGGCGGCTCTTGATCTGGGGACCGGCTGGCGTCGGCAAATCCACGCTTGCCGCCCAGCTCGCGGGGATCTGGGAGCGCCAGGGTCGAGTTTGCTGGGGCATCGCTGGCGATCCTGGGTCGCCCGGCTTCGGTGCGCCGGGGACACTTAGCCTGGGATGTTGGCAGCGCGGGCGCTGGCAGATCCGTCACCTCGCTCCCGTTTGCACCTTGGATGCCGCCCGCTTCCGGCTGCCGTTGGTGGAGGCCTTGCGCTGGCTAGCGGACCAGATACCGGACAGCGCCGCGCTTGTGATCGATGCCCCTGGGGTGGTGCGGGGGACAGCAGCCGCCGAGCTGCTCGTGGGCATTGCGGGTGCCGTGGGTGTCGATGCCGTTCTCGCCGTCCTGCCGGGGAACGGTACCGAGTCGGACGCAGCCCGCTCGACACTGCGCGGTCTGCGGATACCGGCCTTCGTTGTCCCGCCATCGCCGCTTGCCCGCAAACGCAGCAAGCGGCAGCGCGCCCGGGACCGCACCGCCCAATGGGGGCGCTGGCTGCAAGCTGCCGAGGAAAGTCAGATTGACGTGTCGGCGCTGCGGCTGGAGGGCACGCCGCCACGTCTTCCGGAGCACTGGAGGGGGCACCAGATTGCCGTACTGGACCGCCGGGGCGAAGCGGTAGCGCTCGGCGAGGCAATGGGATTGCGGGACGGGCGACTGCAGGGCCGTCTCGTGGCTATAGGTGCACAGCCCGGCGACTGGTCGTCCCTGCTGACGCGGGACGCGGTGCGTGGTCCCGACGGACTGCTTACCACGCTGCGAGGGGTCCCTTCAGGTGTGCCAACGATCAGGGTGCCGCCGGATCTGGTCTCGCCGTCCGGGGTGGGGGCGGACCTTGCGGTTTTCGCCCATCTTGGGGTGGCCAGCGCCTCCCTGGTCAACGGGATCTTCGGCGATCCCTTGCTGCACATCCGGTTGCGCCAGGAGCGGCGCAGCTTGCTCTTCGATCTGGGCGACAGCGTCCGCCTGCCCGCCAAGATCGCGCATCAGGTGAGCGACATCTTCGTCACCCACGCCCACATGGACCACATCGGCGGCTTCCTCTGGTTTCTGCGCTCGCGGATCGGTCAGACGTCGCCATGCCGGCTTTACGGCCCGCCCGGGTTGGCGGGTCACGTCGCGGCCTTCGTCGGGGGCATTCGCTGGGACCGCATCCGGGACCAGGGTCCGCATTTCGAGATCGCGGAGCTCCACGGCCGGGATCTTCGAAGGTACCGCCTCCGGGTGGGCGCGGGGAGCTGTGAGGCGCTCGGCGAGACGTCGCTCCGTGAGGAAGGGGTGCTGCTTGCCGAGTCGAGGTTTCGTGTGCGCGCCGTTACGCTGGACCACGGAATTCCAGTCCTCGCTTTTGCCCTGGAGATTGCCCCCACGCTCCACGTCCACGAGGACCGCTTGGTCCGCAGCGGCCTCCGCGCGGGACCTTGGCTAGGCGAGCTCAAGCGCCGACTCGCGGCAAGGGAGGGTGGGGCGGAAATCTTGCTGCCGAACGGCCGGCTGGCGAGTGCGGCGGCCCTCGGCGAGGGTTTGATAGGCTGCGATCCCGCCCGTCACCTTGTCTACGCCACGGACCTGGCCGATACGACGGAGAATCGAGCACGCCTAACGGCATTCGCCCGCAACGCGGACGTCCTCTTTTGTGAGGCGTCCTTCCGAGAAGCGGACGCCGCTAGAGCTCGGCGGACGGGGCACCTCACGGCACGGGCGTGCGGCGAGATCGCGGCGGCAGCAGGCGTTCGGCGATTGGTGCCTTTCCACTTTTCGCGTCGCTACGAGGCTGAGTCGGAGGGCGTCTACGCCGAGGTCCGTGCGGCCTTTCCGGGCGCGCTCGTGTGCGCGGAAACCGCCCTGGAGCCCTGACTCCCGGGCCAGCGGTACCCGTCGGTAGCGGTGCGCTGATCAAATGGAGCGCAACGCCCATAGGCGGAACTTATTTGGTTCCTCTCTTGAGGCAACGACATAATGGGGCAAAGGCGCGCTATCTCTCTGGGATTGCCCGGGACGGGCGAGACCCAGATCGGCGAGGCGAGCGACCAGGGGGCAAGGTATGGCGGAAAAGATTGGGATCGACGAGAGGCTGCGCGGAGTCAAGGAGCAGCTCGAGCGCACGCGGCTCCAACTCGAGGCGCTATCCAAGGCCATTTGGGAGGCCATTGATCACGAGGATCCTGCGAGCCTGGAGACCGGCGTTCGCTTCAAGCAGGGCTTCAATGAACGGCGGCGCGAGCTCGACAGGGCGACGGCCGACATGCTCTCGCTCCTCGCTGGCTGGTCGCACAATGGGCCCGGTACCGGTGTTGCCAAGGCCGAGCCAGCGGATGCCTCGGCAGAGGCGGCGCTGACCAAGGAGCCGCCGCAGCCAGCTGCATCTGCGCCAGCCGTGGTCGCCGACGCCAAGCTCGCCGGTGAGCTGGAAAAGAAGGTTCCCGTTCGGCTTCATGCTCTCAGGCCAGACCTTCACCAGCGCTTCCGCCTGGCCGCTCTTCTACGAAGCGCTGTTGCAGGAGCTCCATGGGCGCGCGGCGGAGAAGATCTCAAGCCTCGCGGATGCCCCCGCGGGGTTCGAGCACGCGGGGAAGCCGCTTTTTGCTCGGGTGCCCGACTCCCTTCGCGATCCCCTCCCCGTTGCCGAGGCCCTGTATGCAGAGGCGGACCTCGACCCGGCGCTCTTGATCGACGTGATCAAGCGCCTGATCCGCACGATGGGCTACCCGCTCGACTCGTTCAAGATCCTGCTCAAGGAGAAGAACCGCGGTACGGTCGAGACCCTCTCCCTGGCGGCTTAGGCTGTGCGGCCGAGCGTTGCTCGGTCTGTCCGAGCGGCGCAGCTGAACCGCAGCGACGCAGGGCACGGAGCCTAAAGGATGATGTCGGTCACTCGCCACCTGTTGTGCTCGAGCCGCATCCGGATGTGGGTTGCGTTCTTGCCCAGCTCGCCCAGGCGGATGATGAAGCTGTCGTACGATTCGAAGAACGCAAACGTGACCGCGGCGATTAAATAGGGTGGCTTCTTATTGGTGGCACGGGCCACAGCGGACTTCAGCGTGTCGCGTACCCACTCCAAGGTGATGGCTTGGTCGAGAGCCGCGTCACCCAACCGCTGGAGGTTCTGGGTCAGCCATTTCAGCACCTCACCGCCGTCGCCGGCATGAGGTAACACGCCTAGGCCCGCCTCGAGCCGATCCCTGTAATTGCGGCGGATGGCGCTCAGGTCGACCAGCTCGCCCAGGGTTGCCATGTCGTTGCTGCCGAGGGCCTGATCCAGGCGAAAGATCTGGTAATAGGGCCAGGCGCCGAAGGCGACGATCGCCAACAAGAGCAAGTATCCGACAAACCGCATTGCGCTAATTCCTTGAGGCTGGGAAGCACATCATCGCTGTGGGCTCACACGGAATTCTAAACGACTAGCCGCAAACGGCCGAATTTGGTGCGTCCCAGCGAGGCTATAATTTCGAAACCTTGTGCAGCGAGGAGCAAATCCGGTGGAACAGCTGACTCAAACCCTTGCCCTCACGCTCGGGGCCGGCTGGGCGAGCGGTATCAATCTGTATGCGGCGGTCCTGGTGCTGGGCTTCCTCGGGGCCACCGGACGCATGGACCTGCCTCACGGGCTCGAGATCCTGTCCGACCCTCTCGTCATGTTTGCCGCCGGTGTCATGTATCTCGTGGAGTTCTTCGCCGACAAGGTGCCCGGGGTAGACACCGCCTGGGACACGCTGCACACCTTTATCCGGATCCCGGCGGGTGCACTTCTCGCGGCCCAAGCTGTGGGCGACGTCAGCGCCGGAACCGAGCTGGCCGCTGCCCTGCTCGGAGGCGGCATGGCCGCGGCGTCCCATGCCGCCAAGGCGGGGACTCGCGTCCTCATCAACACCTCCCCCGAGCCTTTCACCAATTGGACGGCCTCAATCGTCGAGGATCTAGGTGTGGTGGGTGGTCTGATCACGGCGATCAATCACCCACTGGTCTTTTTGGCCCTACTCGCCCTCTTCCTGCTGATCTTGATCTGGCTGATTCCGAAACTGTGGCGCGGGATCAAACGGGTCTTCGGTACTATCGCACGTTTGTTCGGCCGTCGTCCGGGGCCGGCAGAGGTGCCGAGGGCACTACAGCCGCCGGAGCATCCGCGGGACTCGTCCAAATGATTGGCGTGCGCCGCGGTATTGCCCGCGCGCGGCGGCCGGTTCTGTCGCTCGCAGTCCCGGCCGCCGCGGAGGGAGCATCGTCGTGAGGGTCTATCTCGTTGGGGGCGCCGTGCGCGATCGCCTGCTTGGTAAGCCCGTCGCGGAGCGGGATTTCGTGGTGGTGGGCGCCACCCCCGAGGAGTTGCTTGCCCGCGGGTACCTGCAGGTCGGCAAGGAGTTTCCGGTTTTCCTTCACCCCGAAACCAAGGAGGAGTATGCCCTTGCTCGTACCGAGCGCAAGACCGCCCCTGGCTACCGAGGGTTTGTCGTCCAGGCGGACCCGGGCGTGACCCTGAAGGAAGACCTGCGTCGGCGCGACCTCACCATCAACGCCCTGGCGGAGGATGAGGAGGGAAACGTCATCGACTATTACGGCGGGCTGGAGGACATGGAGCAGCATCTGCTGCGGCATGTCTCCGATGCTTTTGCGGAGGACCCCGTACGCATCCTGCGCGTTGCGCGTTTTGCCGCCCGGTACGCGGACTTGGGGTTCACGGTGGCAGACGAGACCCTGGACCTCATGCGCGCCATGGTCGAGGCCGGCGAGGTCGACGCGCTCGTTCCCGAGCGGGTGTGTCAGGAGCTCGCGAAGGCACTGGCGGAGGCCAGGCCGTCCCGTTTCTTCGACGTGCTGCGACAGTGCGGCGCACTCTCCAAGCTGTTTCCGGAGCTGGATTGTCTGTTCGGCGTGCCACAGCCTGCCAAATGGCACCCGGAGATCGACACGGGCGTCCATACGCTCATGGTGGTGGATATGGCAGCGCATCTTTCGCCCAGTCCTGAGGTGCGTTTTGCGGCCCTTACCCACGACCTGGGAAAGGGTACGACCCCTTCGGACATCCTGCCGAGCCATAGAGGGCACGAGGCACGCAGCGTTGTGCTTCTCGACGCCCTGTGCGAGCGCCTGAAAGTGCCCCGGCGCTATTGCGACCTGGCGCGGGTAGTCGCTCGGTATCACGGACTCGTGCACAAGGTCGACGAGCTGAGACCAGAGACCATTCTCGATCTGCTCGAAGGCATAGATGCCTTTCGCCGCCCGGAGCGGTTCGAGCAGGCGTTGACGGCCTGCGAGGCGGACTACCGCGGCCGGACGGGTTACGAGGAGCGGGAGTATCCGCAGGCCGCACGAGTACGCCGTTTCCTCGCCGCGGCGAAGTCGGTGGACGTCGGTTCCATTGCCGCCGCAGCCTCCGAGCCGACCCGGATCCCGCAGCTGGTGCGCAAGGCACGCGTCCAGGCGATCCGCCAGGCCGATTGATTCGACACCCGGGACCTGGTCTCGAGAGTGTCAGAATCGAACGCAGCAGGTTCTATTGGCGTTGAGCCCCCCCCTGCCCGTAGTGGCAAGTCCCCTGGCGCACAGGGAGCGCGTGAGGTCAGCCGACACCGTTGCGTGCGCCGTGAATCACCCGATGCCGGTCCCTCGGCCCGCGTTGTCACAAAACCACGACACTTTAATACCTTGCCAGCCGTCCCGCGGCGACCGTGTGGGTCGGGCGAGTCCGTCAATCGTCCCCTGAAAGGCGACGATTGAGCGGCCGGAGCCCGCTCCGGCAGATACCTTTCCTGATCTCTTGCCGACTGGCTCACTTCTTGTACCAGTGTTTTTCGGGAACTGAGCGGATTGCCGCTGCGAGGAAACACGGCGACGTGACAGGGGGCAAGCCATGACGTTCAACCAAGCACAAGCGGTTTGGGAGCTGTGCCGACAGGGATTGCCGCTCGTGGCGGACGTTGCGGACGAGCACTGGGAAAAGGGCGAGCCTTTCGAGATGCACGAGCAACTCAGGCTTACCCGGGAAATCCTGCAGCTGATCGAGCGCTGCAACTGGGAAGTCCGAGCGGCGGTAGAAGGTCGGCTTCATTAGGGGCCAGCGTACCTGGGGGAGATCGGCGTGTCGCTGGGCGAGTGGGTCAGCTATTGATCTTAGGGGGAATACTGATGATTTCTGGTCAGTCTGAATCTATCGGTGATCGTCCGAGCTCGGACCTGTACACCACCGAAGCAGGGGCCTTTCTCCGACTGTGCAAGATGGTCGAAAGCTATGCAAGCAGCAAGCAGGCGCGCACTCATGCCTATCTGCATGCCTCAATTCGGCGCCTCTCAGTTTTCGCAAGCGATGAGGCCATGAGCGTGCGTACGCCGGATCGCGTTGCCGAGGGGCTGCGCCGTTACGGATACCTCCTGTGTGCCCGTCAAATCGAGGTGCTCGAGACCTGGCTGGAGAAGCAGGGCTGGCGGAATCGGCAAGTGGCGGTCTAGGGGTGGCCCGGTGGACATCAAAGAAAGCTGGCTCAACGCACCGCCCCGGAGACGAAAGGCAATGTCACTGGCGAAGAGATGGGGCGTCGCATGAAAAGGGTTGCGTTCGCATTGATTGCCCTTGTCATTGGGGGCGTGGTGCTGGCTTACGTGCGCCCTGAGCGGCTAGTGTCGTTGTTGGAGCAAGTGCCTTCCGGCGGTCGGGCTGCGATCAGCACTCCGCTCTACCAGTGGAAGGACGAGCGAGGCGAGTGGCAGGTCACCGACAGGCCGCCGCCCGGCGGGACCTCTTTCGAGGTCAAGCAGTACGGCTCGGACACCAACATCCTTCCCGTGTCTAAGCTCAAGCCTGGCAAGGAGTGAAACCGTGAGGTCCAGGTCGCGGGTCGCGCCAACCCGCATCCGACCCGCCGCAAGAAACATCGCTGGGATTCAATCGCTCAATCTCCTTCCTCGAAGTCCAGGCGATCCTGGACGCTCTTGATCGCTGCGAGGGCGCACATCTCGTCTTTGTCGCCGCCTGGAGCGCCGCTCACTCCGATGGCGCCTACGAGAGAGCCGGCGGCGCGGACAGGAACAGCTCCGTCTAACACAAGAATTCCGTCCACCTGGTCCATCTCGGGGCGGATGTCTCCGCGGTTGTGCCGGAATTCAGAGGATGCCACGCCGGACAGGACAACCGCGTTCGCTTTTTCTACCGCGATCTGTATCGTGAACCGACTCGCGAGCGTGTCGCGCAGCATGGCTTGCGGCACTGCGGTGCGGTCCACGGCCACGGCGGTGACTTGCCAGCCCTGAGCGCGGCACGCTGTCACCGCTGCACGAACGAGCTCCTCCGCTAAATCCACGGACATCTGCTTTACGTTGACAAGGTCGTCTGCGAGAGCCAATGCAGGGCACGAAATGCCTATCGTCACCCCTACGCTTACGGCCAACCGACCCAACATCTTAAACATTCCCGACCTCCTCTTGCGCTCGCCCAGCAGATTCTAACTGCAGTAGGTCGAACCCCCCATTTGTCGGTTCGGACAAGGGGGCAGACCGAATCCCCCGGCTCGGGAGACTGGCAGAGGGAAGCAGGGCAGGTAGGCGGAGCCAAAAGCGGCCTGGATGCTGCCGTTGAGCGTACGTGGAGGTACGCACGGTGCCTTCTGGTCCACCGCGCCGACTACCAGCTGGAAGAGGTCCCTGCGTGTTGGGGAACCGCCGAGGATCGACAGCGTCCTAACGGTAATCACTCAGAGCAGTTCCTTGAGAACCTTACACACCGATCGTCACACATATGAACCTAGCCGAGAGACTGATCGATTCCGACGCCCTTGATATGGCTGAGGAGGCTGAAGAGCGCGCCGGCCTTTCCAGCGGTGCGGGTGGGCTCCTTCAAGAGTGGCGTGTGGGTACAGAGGACCCCGCGGACCCGGTCAACGACGACCTGTACGCGTCGCCTGCGAGGTCCGGTCGCCATGCCCCCGAGCGGCGAGAGACACTGACCTCGGTTCCGCGACGCGCGGAGCTGAGCCGGGACCCCCTCTACAACTATCTGAAGGACATGGAGGCCTATGGTCTTTTGACAAAGGAGCAGGAGGTCGAGCTGGCCATCGGCATCGAGCAAGGAAGACGCATGGTGTCCGACGCGCTCGTCTCTTGTCCCCTCGCCGCGGCGGAGACTTACCGTGAGCTTGCACGTGTGCGCACAGGGGAGCTTGCGCTCGAGGCACTGGTAGGCGGCCTTTCGGAAGAGACGCCGGAGGAGCGCGAAGAGACCCGCGAATCTGGTACCGCGGCATCGCTCGATGCGGCCTCTGTGCTAGCCAAGCTCGAGGAGATCGGCCGCCTTCACACGGTGCTTACCGGCGTTTGCATGCGCCAGGGTGTCGCAAGTCCCGAGGCGGGGGCGGCGCGGGACGCGTTGCGCGATGCCTTCGCGCAGATTGAGCTGACAGAGGCGGCGGAGCACCGCGTGGCCAAGGTGCTGGACCGTCTCGTGGCGGACGTCAGGCGACAGGAGCGCCTCATCGTTCGTCTATGCGTGGACCGGTGCGGGCTGCCGCGGGACGCGTTGGGCGATGTGCTGGGCCGCGCGAGCGACGGGGTCTGGTGGGAGCGCCTGCTTGCGGGTGATCTCGGCGGCTGCCTGGAAGGGGAGAGCGACGCCTTGCGCGGTGCTTGGCACGAGCTCGAGCGTCTAGAGGCATCAGCCGCCTTGCCACTCCCCCAGATCAGGCGCCTTGGCACACTCGTGACCCGAGGAAGGGCTCATGCCCGCCGCGCGCGCGATGCCATGATCAAGGCCAACCTGCGCCTCGTCATCTCGGTGGCAAGACAGTATCGCGGCCGTGGTCTCTCGTTTCCCGATCTCATTCAGGAAGGAAACCTCGGCCTGATGCGGGCGGTGGACAGATTCGATTATCGGCGCGGTTTCAAGTTCTCCACCTATGCGCACTGGTGGATCCGGCAGGGTA
The DNA here is from genome assembly GCA_963824085.1 of uncultured Gammaproteobacteria bacterium. Lineage (GTDB taxonomy): Bacteria > Pseudomonadota > Gammaproteobacteria > Chromatiales > Chromatiaceae > JARRNE01. The sequence continues at coordinate 623,920 of CAWGNT010000015.1, read as the reverse complement.
TCACTCGTGCCATCCAGGAGAAGTCCCGCAGTATTCGGGTACCCGTGCATGTCCAGGAGCGCATCCACAAGCTGAGGCGGGCGTCACGGGAGATCCTGCTGGCGACCGGTCGGCGTGCGGGGGTCGATGATCTGGCGGCATGGTTGGGTCTACCGGCGGAGAAGGTGCGCGAGCTGCAACAGATCGGCAAGAGCACGGTCTCCCTGCAAACCCCCATCGGGGACGACGAGGAGACTGCGCTGGGAGACCTGATCCCCGACCAGGGCACAGCATCGCCCGAGTCGGCGGCCAACGAACGGGGATTGGAGAGAAAGGTGCGCGAGATGCTCGAGCTTCTTGGTCCGCGCGAGGCGGAGGTGTTAGCGCTTCGCTTCGGAATCGGCGCGGAGCGCGAGTACACGCTGAGCGAGATCGGGGACCGTTTCGGTGTGTCCCGAGAGCGGGTGCGCCAGATCCAGCAAAATGCCGTGGTCAAGCTGATGCGCGCCGGCCTTGCGGAAGATCTCCGACCGTTCGTAGAGCACTAACACGGGCAGGGGTTGAGTGCGGGGCGGGCGGGCCCCTCAGCGCTGTGGAGCTACATGGAACGTATTTTCAGCGTGTTCCGACGTCCGTCCCCGACCCCCCGGCTCGACAGCTGAGGTATAGCGCTAGACGCCTTCCCCGGCCCCTGCACGCCGCCGGGTCCTTTTCTTTGGGCTAGTCCCGGCGAAGCTTAGCTTGGTCGTTCTGTCGCCGGAAGGCGCACAGGCGCCGCGTGCGTCGGGTCCGGTTATCTCCCGCCCATTAACAGACGGGACCTTTCTCCTTGGTGCAGGGTGAGCCACTTCAAGATGTCCTCACGGGTGACCATTCCCACAAGGCGTCCTCCCTCGACGACTGGCAGCTGGTTGATGCCCCGTTGGACCAGGAGGTCCAGGGCGGCAGTGGCGCGCTCGTTGGGGCCGACGGTGTGAAGCCCTTCGGCTGGCGTCATCACGTTTTCCACCCGCTGTTCGGACCACTGGCTTCGATCCAGCCGGCGCACGTCTTCCAGGCAGATCATTCCGCGCAGCCCGCCCTGATCCAGTACCGGGTACGCACGTTGGCTGGCGCGCAAGAGCCGCGTCTCGACCAGCTCCTGGACAGTCACCTCCGGCGCCACTGTCTGGTAGTCGCTGCGCATCACCTGCCTGACGGGGAGGTCCCCGAGGGTCTTCTCCAGCAGCTGGCGACGGTAGCTCATAATAGCCGCGTTGTTCAGGAACCAGCCTATTAGGGCCAGCCATAGCCCGCCGACGACGCCAGTGCCGAAAAAGGGTACGCGGACGCCGAGTACCATGGCGAAGCCTGTGCCGATAAGTGCCCACGCGACCAACTGCCCTGCACCGGAGGCCCAGCGGGTAGCGCGGACGATGTCGCCCGTTGCCCCCCACAGGATGGCCCGCAGTACTCGGCCGCCGTCCAGCGGAAAACCGGGAACCAGATTGAAGACACCGAGCAAGATATTGATGGGGCCGAGCCAGAACAGCAGGGTCGCCAGCGGCCCGAGCTTGGACATGGCCTCCACGGGGTCCTGGGGATTCAACTGGATGGGACCCGCGAGTAGGCCAGCGAGCCAGATGAAAGCTACGCCGAGGATGAGACTCGTAATGGGTCCCGCGATTGCCATCGCGAGCTCGGACCGCCAGGTGGCCGGTTCCGATTCCATATGGGCCATCCCCCCAAAGACGAACAGGGTAATGCGGCGGATGTCGACCCCTAGGCGTCGACCGACCACCGCGTGAGACAACTCGTGCAGCAATACGGAGACCAGGAACAGCAGCGCCGCTCCCAGTGCCGTTCCCAGGATGCGACCAGGCCCCCAGTCAGGGTGCCAGTAAGGGAATAGCCCCCAACCCAGCGCAAGAGTGATCAGGGCAAAGATGATCAGCAGGCTCCAGTCGAGTCGGATCTCTACTCCCGCGACCCTGCCGATGCGTAGGCCCCCTGTCGCCGCGGGGCCTGCACTCTGGGACGCACGGTTAGTCTTAGGGTTGTCTTGTGTCACGTGTGCTCCTCCGCCAGGTATACCCGGATCTCACGCGGCTGGAGTTTGATTGAGCCCTCTTCGTCCGGAGCGGCTTTTTGGCGCAGTGGCGTAATCTCGATGATACCGTTCGTCTCCGCCCCCATTGTCGCCGCGAGCTCGTCCAAGGCGAACCGGGTCTCCTCGTCAGGGTCCGGATTGATGAGTACTGCCGTACGCTGTGCGGAGGTGTCGGAGCGACGCAGGAGCCCCACCGCGGTCGCGTCCTCATCCGTGAACCGCTCCTGGGGGCCTTCCTCGTTCAATACTGGCGTGTGCGCCTTCATCTCGTTCACGGCGGCCACGAAAGGCTGCAAGTCAAAAGCGGCCTGTTCCCAGTCATCGGGGCGGGTCTTGACCACGTGCAGCGGGCGCCGAAAGCCGAATTCGTAGCCGATAGGCATCATCACCCCGGTGGAGAAGACGGCGGCGAAGAGGTACCAGAAACGCGACTCTCTTTCCTCGCCACCCGACGCTGCGGCGACGCGGGCGGTGTCGTGGCTCTCGGGGAAGGCAATGGAAGGAGCTAGGTGGCGAAACTGCTCGTATTGGTCAAGCAACCAGTCCGCCCGAAAGTCCCACCATTTGGCACTGTTGAAGATGTAGTCGAATCCCGCCGAACGCAGCTGCTCGATCTGGTCGGCTTGCGCCCCCAGGGTTTCGGCGAAGAATTCAGCATTGGGAGCCGCGTCTCGGGCCGTCGCAATGAGCTCGCTCCATACCTCGCCGGGCACCTGGTAGGCAGCGTCGCAACGAAAGCCGCGGAAGCCGAGCTGGCCATAGTGAGCGACAACGTCGTTCCAATAGGCGAGGACCTGCGCACGTTCCGGGCGGTCGCTGTAATCGATCTCGGCAAGGTCCCCCCAGACTGTGACGTCGTCCGGGTCATCCGGGTTGACGGCGAAGGGGGCGCGGACCGCTCCGTCCGCGTCGTGCGCGTACCACGCGGGGTGCTCAGCCACCAGATCGGAGTCTTTCGCCGTGTGGTTGATGACCAGGTCCATCATGACCGCCAGCCCAGCCCGTTCGGCTGCATCCAGGAATCCCTTCAGAAGCTTGTCCGCATCGCCCCGTTTTGCCGCTTGAAAGCGGGAATCGAGGCGGTAGTAATCCCGCACCGCGTAAAGACTTCCCGAAGAGCCCGTCTCATGGAACGGGTTGAGGAAGACCCAGTTGAAACCCATGCCCGCGATGGCCGGGAGCTTGGTCTTCCAGTCCTCAACGGTACCAACGAGCAATGGGAAGAGGTTGTAGATTCGGGGTCCTTGATCCATGGTGCTTGCTCCTGTAGTCCATTCATGTCCGACTAACTCGGTCTTTTCGCTTCGCGACGCGACGGGCCGGATTGGGTTCACCGGGGGGCGACAGCCAGAGGGCTTCCGTCAAGCCTTCAGGGCGAATACACGACGCCCTCCCTGGCGCCGAGGGTTCCGCCGCCCCGCACCCGACCCGTTGCCTTCAGCCATAGCGAAGGCACGACGCCAATCGCCTAGATGATTGGCGGCAGTGCTCTCTACGTTTCGGGGGGTCTTTTTGGCCTTCTGCGCGCGTACGGGACGTGCACGCGCTGGCCAAGGCGATGCCCGGAGCGCTCGCCAATCACCCCCTCTGCAGCATATCGCGCAGCTCGATGGCATTGCGCACGGCGTACCCTGCCTGGTCATTGTCGAAGTAACAATACACGGTCAGCCCTTGCTTCTGCCAGGTCGAAATCGCCCCTGCCCAACCGGTTAGAGTCTGCGTGGCGTAGCTTCCCTGATAGGGGCCGGCCGGGCCATGGAGGCGAATGTAGACGAAGTCTGTGGTGATTTCCTTGGGAGAAACAAATCCGTCGAGCTCGTAGATGCAGAAGGCGGCCTCATGGCGGCTCAAGAGCTCGTACGCCTGGTCGTTTAGCCAGGTTTTGTCCCTGAGCTCGAACGCATAACGGAAATCGTGGCTCAGGCAGGTGAGGAAGGCCTGCAGCCGATCCCCGTTGAATCGCCAATGCGGCGGCAGCTGGAACAGGATGGGTCCCAGCTCCTCGCGCAGAATACTCATGCGCTCGAGGAAACGCGCTACTCCGACCGCGGGATCTTTGAGCTTTTTCATGTGGGTGATGTAGCGGCTCGCCTTCGCCGCGAAAACGAACCCCCGGGGCGCCGCATTCCTCCAAACCTCCAACGCCTTTTTCGACGGGAGATGGTAAAAGGAATTGTTGATCTCGGTGCTGTTCAGGCACCGGACGTAGTGCGCCAGACGACGCTCATGGGGGAGGTCGCGTGGATAAAACGGCCCCCTCCAATGGTCGTAAGACCAGCCGGAAGTGCCGATGAAGAGCTCGGGCGAAGGTTTCATGCAAGAGCTACCGAGACCTGGGTAGAGACTCCGGAGGATCGCAGTACCAGTCGCTGCGAGAGCGGGACATCCCTTGCGTTGCCTCTCGCCCAACCTGATCTTAAGGATAGTCACGGCCCAGCTGGCGGGTCTTCTTGCGAACGTCTGAGCGCGCGCGGGGATCAGGGCTTGGGTACGAATTGCATCCCGCCTCTGTCGTTGGGTTACGGCAAGCGATGAGCGGCGGCCCCCGGGAGGGATAGGCAAGATGTCAGAGCTGCGTCAGGATCCAATAACGCATGATTGGGTCGTTGTCACTCCTGAGCGCGCCAAGCGTCCCCACGATATGGGACCTGAGCACGAGGCGCATCGCTGCCCCTTCTGCCCGGACAACGAGACCCTTAGTGCCAAGTCCATCGATACGCTTACAGGGTTGGATGGACGCTGGAGTGTCCGCGCTGTCGCGAACAAGTTCCCGGTCCTGGTTCCGTCCTCCTTTCCGAACGATGGATACGAAGTCTTGCCGGAGGGTTGGAGACGGTTTGTCGGCTACGGCAGGCACGAGGTGATCGTTGAGACCCGCGACCATAACGCTACCATGGGCACCATGCCGGTGGCGCAGGTGCGGCAGGTCCTCGAGATGTACTTGCGCCGCTTCCACGCCCATGCACGGGCACGCGGTCCGGTACGGCAGGTAGTGCTGTTTCGAAACCACGGTCCGCGGGCGGGGACGAGCCTTGCCCACCCGCACTCTCAAGTGGTTTCCACGCCCGTGGTGTCGCCCGACGTGCGCCACCGGATGGCGGCGGAGGTGGCCTTCTTCGATCGCACCGGCTGCTGTGGCCTGTGCACCGTAATCGCCGAGGAGCAACAAGCCGCAAGCCGCATGGTTTTGCGCACCGACCGTTTCGTTGCACTTGCCCCCTACGCGTCGCGCGCCCCCTACCACGTCCAGGTGGTGCCCCTTCGGCATTGTCCACAGTTTGCTGACGTAGACCCGGCCGAGCTCGACGACTTGGCTGTCCATCTGACGCGTCTGTTAGGCGCATTTCACCGGGACCTCGATGACCCCGACTACAACCTGGTGATCTTCACGCCCCCCGTTGATCAGGTGCACGCCGCGGCAAATCACTGGTATATCGACATACTTCCCCGCATCACCACACCGGCGGGTTTCGAGCTCGGCTCCCGCATCGTGGTCAATGTCGAGACCCCGGAGACGGCCGCGGCGAAGCTGCGCGCGGCGCTTGACCCTGGGAAGAGCTAGGCGGAGCCGGTACGAGCCACTCGCGCTGGACAACCCCGGTCGATGATTACGAGCGCTTCGTGGGGCGCGAAGCCGTCAACCGCCTGCTCGTCGCGTTCAGCTCTGCTCGGCGTCGGCCAGCTCGTTCTTGGTGGCGTCCAACAGGCGGTTGACCGCTCGCTCGGTAAGGCGGTCGCCGCTCAAGATGCGCGCGGAGCCCTCTCGCAGTCGCTGCGCGAGACGGCCGGTGGGAAGCGACAGTGGATCGTCCCCCTGGCGACCGGCGAACAGGTAGATCGTTTTGAAGCCGCTGATCCAGGTCAGCCGCAGGGTTCGGCGGATACCCCTTTCGCTGGTGAATTCAACCCAGGCACCCAGGTCAAGCTCCCGGGCCGCTTGCAGGTACTTGTCGCCGGTTTCGGCAGGGGCCGGCTGGGCCGGCGTGGGGCTCGACTTGTCCGCCGCTTCGGCTGCCACTGAATCGGGCTCGTTCTTGGCCGGGGCTTCGCACTCAGTCGCTTCCGCGGGTGCGGCGGACAGGACCAGCCCGGTGTTGGCCTCAGGTGCGCCTGGTCCCGTTTGCGGCAGATCGGCGCGCATCGCTGCCATATGGAGGCGGACCAGCTCACGGAAGAACTCGTCTCGGTCTCCCTTGGCGATCACCAGACCCTCGAGTCCGACGCGAAGCCGCTGCAGCAGATCCGGGAGCATCGTGAGCAGCCGTTGGCGTTCTTTGCTGTGATGCTTGGGTGATACGCTCCATACGAGGTCGTCCATTGTCTGGAGAGCACCGCGCCAGCTCGCGCTCTCCTTCCCCTTGTCCACGAACACCCGAATCAGGAACAGACGCCACAGCTTGCTGAGGAAGTCGCAAACGAGTGCAGGCAAGTCCCTGCCCTTGATGCGGCGGTCGATTTGATCCGAGACGACGGTCCGGGCGCGTTCGATTCTGTCGCGCCGTTCTAGCCCTTCGACCAACTGGATGGCGTGAGTCTGGGCCTGCTCGTGTTCCTGTGCGAGGAACGTCTCGAGGCGCTCGAGCTGCTCGGCGAACAACCCGATATCGCTTTCGAACCCCTCCACCACCGCGTCGATGATTGCCTCGATCTCTGCGACGAGGCGAGGCATCTCATCCTCGCTCCGGCCGATGGCCGAGCTCGCGATCGCGTCCAGGAGCTTGCGTGCGGGGTGCCGTTTGTTGGAGAAGAAGCTCTTGTCGATCAAAGCGACCTTGAGAGCTGGAATCTGCAATCGGGCGATCTGTGCCCGCAGGGCGTCCGGGAGCTGGTGATCGCTGAAGATGAGGTCGAACAGGGTCGCGACGATATCGATCGTGACCCCATCGGCCGGCCCCGCCAGGTTGGCGATTGGCGTCGCGTGGATTTGACGCAGAACGCCGTGGCCACCGGACTGGAGCTGTCCGCCGTATGCGCCGGTTGGGCTTTGGGGGTTGAAGCCGCCGCGTTGAAGGTTCGTCAAGGCGCCGAGCAGCTGCGTGGCAACACTCGGCGACGCCGGCTGCATGCTTGCCGGAGCAATGGGCATTTGCGATGGCACCGTCGATTGAAACGCCTGCAGGCCGCGCGCTAGCTGGAGGAAGAAGTCGTTGGGACTGGACGGCTGGACGATGCCGGGAGAGCCGCTAGGGGCGGGCGGCTCACCGTAAGACGCAGGGGCTCCAGCGCCAGCGGCCGGCGGCGTTCCTCCTGCCGTCTGCGCGCCGTGGGGGATACGCTCGCCTGGACCGTGGGGCAGCTCGGGCAAGACGTTGTTATCCACCAGCAGGCGATTCAGCGCCTGATACAGATTTGGCAATCGTTCTCCGACTTGACGGTCGAATTCCTGCAGCAGCGCGACTGCAATCTGATCACCGACCTCAAGTTCGAGGACCGACCGCAGAAACGCATTGAAGATGGCCTTCGGTCCCAGCGGATTGTCGTCATGATCAAGCTGACGGATTCCGAGGAGATCGGCGATGCGCCGTTCCAGTGCCGTCAGTTGGTGGGCGCAGTTGTAGGAGGCCCGAGCCGAGAGTTTGCTTATCGCGAGGTCGCGCTCGAAATCGTCTTCGTCGACGAGGCGAAGCTCGTCCGCTTCGCCCAAAGCGACCGTTTGTGACGGCCTGTCTCGCGTGTCAACTGCCCGGTCGAAGGCGCTCGTGAACTGGGTTTGGAACTCTCTGAGCAGCTCCTGCCCTCTCTTTCGCAACGTATTGTGTGCCGCAAAGTAGAGGTTCTGCATGTCGAGGCTGCTGGCCCGATCGGCCATCTCGAAGAGATGGTCTTGGGATTCCGCGAGTCCTTCGTCGAAAGCGGTCGCGATTCCGCTCAGCAAGCGATCCTTGCAGCGGTTTACGAGGGCGAGACTGGACGCCGTCGGCTCGGGATCGCCCGAGTGACGGCGACTGTCGAATGGAAGAACATTGCTGTAGACGGTCTCGGTCACGGATGAACCTCCACCGGGTCGTTGCACTTCATGGGGCATTCAATGCGGAGGGGTCTCCGTTCCGAGGAGACGGCACGGGATAGGCGTCTTTGACGGCCCGGGTGCGCCATTGAATCCCGGGTAGGCGTATCCGGTTGATTGGCTTCGACTAGAGCATAGTGACGTGGGACGCCCGCGTATGTGAAGTTGATCCCACTGCCGATCGGCCCAGCCGCTGGGCGGCCTGGGTAGAGTGGAGGCTCAGGGGTAGCGGCGGGCGATCAGGTGTACCAATGGCGACCCCGCGGCCGATGTCGTTGCTAGTCTTGTCCGCTGATCCGCTGGCCGGTCTGGGCGTCAAACAGGGCGATCTTGTCCGGGTTGATACGGAGGCCCATTGGCTCGCCCTGCGCCGCGCGGCTCGCGCCGTTTACCCGCGCGACGAGACGCAGCTTGCCATTGCTGTGGGTGGCGAGATCCAGGTCCTCGGGCAGAGTCCTCAGCCGATCGCCTTGATCGGTAGAGACCTCGAAGTGAACATAAAGGTCGGCCCCCATCCATTCCACCACCTCGACGGTTGCAGTAAACGCGGGGGTCGATCGCTCGTCGGGGTCTGCAAGGTCGACGGCGTGAAAGTGCTCGGGTCGCACGCCCGCGATGCAGACGAGTCGGTCCTCGGGGAGGCGACGGCGGAGGAGCGTGGGCAGGGGGAGCTCGACCATGGGGAGGATAAGCCGGCCGTCCTCGGCCAGCGCGGGTAGGAAGTTCATGGCTGGGGAACCGATGAACCCCGCGACAAACAGGTTGGCAGGCTGCTCATAGAGCGCCCGCGGTGTTCCAACCTGCTGCAGGCGGCCCTTGCGTAGTACCGCGACTCGGTCGCCCAAGGTCATGGCCTCGGTCTGGTCGTGGGTGACATAGACGGTAGTGGTCCCGAGCCGCTTCTGCAGCCTGGCGAGCTCGGTTCGCATCTGGACACGCAGCTTGGCGTCCAGGTTTGACAAAGGCTCGTCCAGCAAGAATGCGGCGGGTTGGCGCACGATGGCTCGGCCCATCGCCACACGTTGCCGCTGACCGCCCGAGAGTGCGGCGGGCTTGCGGTCGAGGAGCTCGGTCAGCGCCAGGACCTCGGCTGCGCGCTGCACTCGATCGGCGATCTCGCTTTTCCTCACCTTGGCGAGCTTGAGCGGAAACGCCATGTTTTCCCGCACGGTCATGTGTGGATAGATGGCGTAGCTCTGAAAGACCATGGCCATGTTCCGATCCTTGGGATCGAGATGGGTAACCGGTCTTCCGTCCACCCGAACCTCGCCGGTGTTTGGCTGCTCCAAGCCGACGATCATGTTGAGGAGGGTTGACTTACCGCAGCCGGAGGGGCCGACCAAGATGAAGAGCTCGCCGTCGCCGATGGCGAGATCGATGCGCCCTACAGCCTCGGTGCCGTCCGGGAAGCGCTTGCTGATTCCGTCTAGGACAATCTCAGCCACGGTACCCCATCAGCTATTCAGGCCCCCCGGCGGCGACATCCAGCTGGAGAGAGGCGGACTGAAGGTCATGTACGGCACAATCTGACGATCACCGGGGTTCGGCGTTCGATGCGGGGAGCTGCGACAATCGGCTGGTTTCGGAGTCAGTTCGCCGCGAACGTGCGGGTCGAGCCTTCATCGAGGTTGGGAAGCATCCGCTCTGCCGGCGGCCACCGTCGCCGCGGAAGGCTGTATGGATAGCCGGGGCCAGTGCCCCATTGATCCACATGCTCTTGATTAGGGCCCCAGGATGGCCCCTGCGGCGCATTGCCCGGCGCTGGCTGAGGGGGTAACGGCCAGTAAGAGTACCCTTGGCGCTCGACTTCTGGGTACATGGGGGCGGTCTGGGGCGGCATTGGTGCCCTCAGTCCATAGTCATATTCGGTGCGAGGCCTCTGATGGTACGATGGGGCGGATTGGGCCTGCATGCGTTCCTTATCGCGCGGGCTCAGTGGTCGGAAGCTGTACTCTTCAGATGGGACCTGGCTTGATCGGGGCTCGGGGTAAGGTGCGTAGCCCCCGCGCTCGGCTCCATATGACGGATAGGACTGCGGATAACCTGGCTCGTAGGGGGAGCGTCCCCTTGAGCGGGGGTCGCTGGTAACGTCGAAGTCTCCGCTGCGTCCGCGGAAGCTTGGTTCACGCGTCCGCAGGTCCCGATCCCCTGGCTGGACAGGGGGGTAGGGCGCGTAGTCCCCGCCATAGGGTCGATGTGACTGGCTAGCCGACGGATAGCCTCGATCGTACGCAGGTGCCGCCTCCCTGGAACGCCACTCGCGGGCGATGCCGTAGTCCCGGCCGCTCCCGGGGGAGCTCGGCTCGTGCGGCTCAAGCTCCTGATCCGAGGAGGACTTCGTTCCTCTCCCCTCCTGTTGGGAATCATCGGATCCACAGCCTGCCACCGAGAACATCCAACCCAGGCTGGTGATAATCAGCAATCCGGAGATGAAGGGCCTTGTGCGCACCGTTGGAAGTTCTCCGATTTCCCCGCGTGTTCCCAAACTGAGTTTACACGATATTGCAGGTTCCCGTATTAAGTCTGTGCCGCGAGCCGCATTATTTGCTTAGAGTGATGCCTCTGCCATCAGCGCCTCCTTCTCCTTGTCGCGCTCAATCAAGGCATAGGCCGAGTGGTTGTGGATGGACTCGAAATTCTCGGACTCCACGGTGTATGCCCCTACGCGGTCGTCCTGATTGAGTCGCATGGCGACGTCGCGGACCATGTCCTCGACAAACTTGGGATTGTTGTAGGCCCGCTCGGTGACGTACTTCTCGTCGGGCCGCTTCAATAGGCCGTAGAGCTCACACGATGCCTCCTGCTCCACCAGGTCAATGATCTCTTCGATCCAGATGAAGCCGCGATTACGTACTTGCACTGTGACGTGGGAGCGCTGGTTGTGAGCACCGTACTCGGAAATCTCTTTGGAGCAAGGGCATAGGCTCGTGACCGGCACGATAACCTTGATGTACATGGTGGGCCTGCCTTTGCGAATCTCCCCGATGAAGGTGACGTCGTAGTCAAGTAGGCTCCGTACGCTCGACACAGGCGCACACTTGTTTACGAAGTAAGGGAAGCGCATCTCGATGTGGCCAGCCTCGGATTCGAGCCGCTCGGCCATCTCCTTGAGCATCTCGCGGAAAGATGAGACGCTGATCTCCCGCTCGTGACTGTTCAGGATCTGCACGAAGCGTGACATGTGCGTGCCTTTGAAGTTGTGGGGCAGGTACACGTACATGTTGAAGGTGGCCACGGTGTGCTGCTCGCCATCGCTGCGATCCCGCACGCGCACCGGGTGACGGATGTCTTTGATACCCACCCTGTCGATGGCGATCCGGCGACTGTCCAAGCTGGCTTGAACGTCCGCAATGGGTGGGTTTACGGGTGTGCTCTTCAGCGCTGACTCCATGGGTTCGCTCCTCGACGGACCCCGGTCTGAAACCCCTTGCGGGGAAAGCTACCGGTACGTCCGGGATCGTCAAACAGGCAGATTTTCCGGGAATTGCCGACGGCTTCGTCGGGCGGCGAACCGTAAATTATCGAGGAAAGTGGTGTCCGAGGCAAAAGAAGGCAAGCTGGCCGGCATACCTATCAGCGGTCGCGACGCACCATGTAGTCGGCAATCCAGCGCAGCGGCTCGGCCCTCTCTCCAAAAGGCCCGAGACTCTCAAGCGCATCGTCGATCAGGGTCGATGCCGCTTCGCGTGCCCCAGCAAGGCCGAGCAGCGCCGGATACGTCGCCTTTTTCTGGGTCTGGTCCTTGCCCCTCGTCTTGCCGAGAACCGCCGTCTCTCCCTCCACGTCCAGAATGTCGTCGCGAATCTGGAACGCGAGCCCTAGGCACTTCGCGTAACGGTCAAGCCGGTCTGCACGCTCGGCGTCTAGGTCCGGGCGTGCGAGCGTCGCCACGCGGACGCTGGCCCGAATGAGTGCTCCCGTCTTGTGGATGTGGATATTCTCTAACATGGTGAGGTCAAGCTCCTGACCCTCAGCCGTCAGGTCCAACGCCTGGCCTCCGGCCATCCCCCGTGATCCGCTGGCCCGGGCGAGGGTGTCGATCATGGTGAGCCTGGTGATTGGCTCTCCCGGGAGATCCTTGTCGGCGGCGAGCACCTGGAATGCGAGGGACTGTAGTGCATCGCCGACGAGGATCGCGGTGGCCTCGTCAAACGCCTTGTGGCACGTGGGTCGACCTCGGCGCAGGTTGTCGTCGTCCATTGCGGGCAGATCGTCGTGGACGAGGGAGTAGGAATGGATCAGCTCCACGGCACAAGCGGCTCCGTCCAAGCTTTCCGGGACCAGACCTACGGCTTGGCCGGTGGCGTAGACCAGGGTCGGCCGGATGCGTTTTCCGCCGCCGAGCGCGGCGTAGCGCATGGCTTGGTGGAGGCGCGCGGGACAGATATCGGCCGCCGGCAACCAGTGCTCCAAGGCGCTCTCAACGCGGGTCTTGCATTCTGCGAGAAACGATCGCAGGAGGACGTCACTCATCGCTCTCGAACGGCTCCGGCTCCGCGTCGGCAGACTTCTCGGTGAGGATGCGCACCTTCTGCTCGGCCTCGTCGAGGGCCTTCTGGCACGTGCGGGTGAGCGTGACCCCGCGCTCGAACGCCGCCAAGGACTGCTCTAACGTGAGGTCGCCCTTCTCGAGGGTATCGACAATGGACTCAAGCTCGGCGAGGACGTCTTCGAAGCCTTGCGGGGAGCTCTGTGGGTCGCTGGTCATCAGGGTTCGTCTGCAGTCCCGTCCATGGTGCCTCGGTCCTGGGGAAGGTCCGAATCGTGGAGGCAGGCCGCGCTGGAACAACCGAGCCTTCCTGCTCGCCGGGCCGCCGTGACCGTTTGAATGTCCGTTAGCGGGTACGGTAACGTAGGTGGGTTTAGTGGTCAATCGACGGGCGAGTACGTGCCGTCGCATATCCGCAAGGTACGAGAAGAAAGACCTCGGTCACTGCCATGAGCGGCAACTATGACGCCTCCGCCATCGAAGTCCTGAGCGGGCTCGACCCGGTGCGCAAGCGCCCGGGCATGTACACCGATACCTCGCGCCCGAACCACCTTGCTCAGGAGGTGATAGACAACAGCGTGGACGAGGCGATCTCGGGCCACGCCCGCAACATCGAGGTAGTCCTCTTCGCCGACGGCTCGTTGCAGGTCAAGGATGACGGGCGGGGGATGCCGGTCGACCTGCACCCGGAGCAGGGTATGCCGGGGGTCGAAGTGATCCTCACGAAGCTGCATGCTGGAGGTAAGTTTTCGACCGCGAGCTACCGCTTCTCCGGGGGGCTTCATGGGGTCGGTGTGTCGGTAGTGAACGCGCTCTCCAGGCATCTCGAGGTGTGGGTCCGACGCAACGGTAAGGAATACAACATGGCGTTTGCCCAGGGCGAGAAGGTCTCTGCGTTGGAGGAGATTGGCACCGTCGGGCGCACCAATACCGGCACCACCCTGCGCTTCTGGCCGGACGAGCGGTATTTCGATACCCCGAAGTTTTCCGTGCGCCAGCTCACCCACCTGCTGCGAGCCAAGGCGGTCCTGTGTCCGGGACTCACGGTAAGCTTCCGCGACGAGGCGAGCGGCAGCGAGCAGAGCTGGAGCTACGAAGAGGGTCTCAGGGAGTACCTGGCGCAGTCCCTCGCCGGCTTGGAAGCGATACCCGCGATGCCCTTCGCAGGCGACCTGGAAGGCACCAACGAAGCGGCAAGCTGGGCCGTGGTGTGGCTCCCGGAGGGCGGTGAGCCGGTCACGGAGAGCTACGTCAACCTCATCCCGACCGTGCAGGGCGGCACCCATGTGAACGGCCTGCGCACTGGACTCACGGAGGCGCTGCGGGAGCTCTGCGAGTTTCGAAACCTACTTCCCCGCGGGGTGAAGCTGACCCCCGAGGATGTCTGGAGCCGGGTGAGCTACATCCTTTCGGTGAAGCTTCTCGACCCTCAATTCTCGGGGCAGACGAAGGAGCGGTTGTCCTCGCGGGAGTGCGCGGCTTTTGTGTCCGGCGTCGTCAAGGACGCCTTTAGCCTGTGGCTAAACCAACATGTGCGGGAGGCCGAGCAGATTGCAGAGCTGGCCATCGGAGCCGCGCAGGCGAGGCTCCGGGCAGGGCGCAAGGTGACGCGCAAGAAGGTGACTCAGGGGCCGGCGCTCCCCGGGAAGTTGGCAGACTGCACCTCCACCGACCCCGAGCGCAGCGAGCTCTTCCTAGTCGAAGGCGACTCCGCAGGCGGTTCGGCCAAGCAGGCGCGGGATCGGGAATTCCAGGCCATCATGCCCTTGCGTGGCAAGATCCTCAACACCTGGGAGGTAGATCCCGCAGAGGTCCTGGGCTCACAAGAGGTCCACGACATCGCCGTCGCGGTCGGCGCAGATCCCGGGAGCGACGACCTCTCGCGGTTACGCTTCGGTAAGGTGTGCATCCTCGCCGATGCGGACTCGGATGGGGCCCACATCGCTACGCTGTTGTGCGCACTCTTCCTGCGGCACTTTCCCCGCTTGGTCCAAGAGGGGCATGTATTCGTCGCCATGCCGCCTCTCTATCGCATCGACGTCGGTAAGCAGGTCTTTTACGCCCTCGATGACGCGGAGAAACAGGGGGTTCTCGATCGTATCGAGGCCGAAAAGATCAAGGGCAAAGTCTCCGTCCAGCGCTTCAAGGGCCTTGGCGAGATGAATCCGGCGCAGCTAAGGGAGACCACCATCCATCCAGACACGCGCCGCCTGGTGCAGCTCACGGTTGAACAGGATGACGACAGCAACAACCTAATGGACATGCTACTGGCAAAGAAGCGAGCCGCGGATCGCCGTGCCTGGTTGCAGGCGAAGGGCGACGTAGCGGAAGTTGCGCTGTAGCGGGCAACGCCAGATCTATCCTGGAGGGCTCCTCAGCATGAGCGCTTTTCGCTTCGGGCATGCGGCGTCAGGAGACTGGCAAGGGGCAGTCGACGGATGCCTAACCCATCTTGGGCCGGTGCCGACGACCGCCAATCTCGGTTTTCTCTACGTGACCGACGCCTTGGCCGATCATATGGCCGACGTCCTGAGCCTGTTTCGGCAGGCGACGGGCGTCGAGCACTGGGTCGGGACCGTGGGCATGGGGATATGCGCCTCCGGCGTCGAGTACTACGAGCAGCCAGCAGTCGCGGCCTTGATTGCGGAGCTCCCCGAGGACTCCTTCCGAGTCTTTCCAGCAATGATCAAGGACCTGGACGACTTCAGCCGCCGCAACGCGGACTGGATCACAGAGCATCGACCGTACTTCGGTCTAGTGCATGGCGATCCCTCCAACCCGCTCACCGAAGCACTCATCAAGCAGCTGGCCGCGAGGACGACGTCCGGCTTCCTTGTTGGCGGACTCGCCAGCTCTCGGGGTAACGTCTACCTCTACGCCGATGGTGTCACCCAGGGTGGGATTGCGGGTGTCCTCTTCTCCGAGCGCGTCGGCGTCGTGACGCGTTTGAGTCAGGGCTGCTCGCCGATCGGACCCCAGCGCAAGATCACGGAAGCTCAGCGCAACATCATGATCGAGCTCGACGGGCGCCCGGCACTCGATGTCCTCAAGGAGGACGTCGGCGAGATATTGGCGCGGGACCTCACGCGGGCCGGTGGGTATATCTTTGCGGGGCTGCCGATAATGGGCTCGGACACCGGCGACTATCTGGTGCGCAATCTTTTGGGGGTCGACCCTCAGAACAAGCTGGTTGCGATCGGCGACATGGTGGAGCCGGGGGGGCAGGTCATGTTCTGTCGGCGGGACGCCAATACGGCGCGCGAGGACCTCTTGCGCATGTTGGGCGCGATCAAGAAGAGCCTGAACGGTCCGCCGCGCGGTGGCGTCTACGTTTCCTGCCTTGGCCGCGGTGTCAACCTGTTCGGCTCCGACTCCGAGGAGCTCAAGCTCATCCAGACCGAGCTCGGCGACTTTCCGCTGGTCGGCTTCTACGCCAACGGGGAGATCTCCCAGGACAGGCTCTACGGTTATACCGGTGTGCTCACCCTATTTGTCTAGAGCCATCCCTTGCGCTTGAAGTAGACGTAGGGCAGCAGGGCGGAGACGAGCATCACCCCCAAGGAGATCGGGTAGCCCCAAATCCAGTCGAGCTCTGGCATGTGATGGAAGTTCATTCCGTAGATGCTGGCGATAAGGGTCGGCGGTAGAAAGGCGACCGCGGCAACCGAGAAGATCTTGATGATCTGGTTCTGCTCGATATTGATAAATCCTTGTGACGCCTGCAGCAAGAAGTTGACCTTTTCGAATAAGTAGTTGTTGTGTGGCAACAGGGCGTCGATATCGGAGAGGAGATTCTTGAGCCTCTTGACCGATGACTTGGAAGGCTGGGCGTTGCGCAGCACAAAGGCAAGGTCGCGCCGCGCGTCCATGAGGCAGAGACGCACCTTGCCGTTGACGTTCTCATGATTGGCCAAGCGCGCCAGCGCGTCCTCAAGGTCGGCATCGGGGTCCTGCAGCACCATATGGCTCGTCTCTTCCAACGCGCGGTAGAGCTCCTGGAGTGTGTCCCCCAAATCCTCCACCGCGGTTTCGAATAAGGTCGCGAGTAGGGCCAGGGGGTCCGCCAGGAGGTCAGCTCGGCGGCGGGCGCGGATACGCAACAGCCGGATTGCCGGTACGTCACGGTCATGCAGGGTGATCAGCTGGGCGGGACCGAGGACCACGGTCACGCTTGTATTCTCCGGGTGCCCTTCGACCCGGTGCAGGAACAGGGTGGAAATGTGAAGGCCGCTCTCGTCGACGAAGGAACGGCTGCTGGCCTCAATCTCGTCGGCGTCCTCTTCTTCAGAAAGTGCGTGACTTACGATGGTCGCGACGACGGCGCGCTCCTCCTCGGTCGGTTCCGCGACGTCGATCCAGGCCGCTTCCATGAGGCGGCCCGCGTCTTCGATGGCTTCCGTCGCTGGGCCGTTGGGCTTGTAGGCTGAGAGCACGACTCCTCCGACCGAAAAATACGTTGGGATGCGTTGACAGGTGCGGACTGGACTGAGATTACCAAAGCGGGCGGTCATTCGGCAGCGCCCGGACCTTACCCACGCGTTTCTCCTCGGGTTACCAAGTGACGACGCGGGAACGCTCGGAGCCTAGGTCAGGGACGCGGCCTTCGTCCGGACAGACCAGTCAACTCCCAGAGGGCATCCATGTCAGTCTTCAGGGCTGCGACCTCGTCTTCCAGTGCCGCGATGCGCGCGTCTTTGCGATCGCCGCCCTTTAGGCTGCCGACCGCAGGCGGCTCCGATTGCTCGATTTCGCCGCAGAGGAGGTGGCCGAAACGCTCCTCCCGCTTGCCGGGAAGCCGCGGCAACCGCTTCACTAGCGGTCGCGGCCGATTCTCCATGCCACGCAGCATCGCCTCCACCGCGCCCGTGTCGGCGAAGTCCGCCATGCGCCCCACATTGGTCTTGATCTCGCCGGGTGTTTGAGGTCCACGCAGCATGAGCACCGTCAAGATGGCCTGCTCCTCCCGATTTAGCTGGAAGCTCGACACCATCTTGTGGTCATAGCGCTCGCTCCGGGCGGAGAAGCTGGCGTGGATCAGTCCGCGATCCCGCAGCTCGTTCACCGTGTGCCCGACCTCACCGATCTCCAGATCCATCACAGGATTCCGGCTCGTCTTCTGGTTACATGCCTGGACCAGCGCGTTGAGTGTGAGTGGGTAGGCATCGGGGGTGGTCCGCTGCTTCTCCATCAGGCAGCCGAGAACGCGAGCCTCGACGGGGCTAAGCATGGTCTCGGCGTCGACCGCCGTATCTCGCTCCGGTGTATGCGCAGGCATTCGCTTGTTCCGATTGTCCGATAGACGCGCCATAGTAGCCACTTCAGCCGCCTTTCCAAAGTGCGCCGCGCGTCCTACGCGTCGACTTGTGCCCGGACCCAGGCGATGACTGCCTTAAGTCGGTCGTTCAGTAAAGGCGCGGCCTCTTCGAAGGTCACCCAGCGGTACTCGTGATGCTCGGGCGTGCCGAGCTCGGGACTGACCGGCAGCTCCACGTCGCCGGTGGCGCATTCGGCCACGTAGTAACGGGCGACCTTGCCCTGGCCGTAGGGCGGCGTCTCGATGAAATCGTTACCCCAGCGAAAGACGAGGTCGTCGAGACCGGTCTCCTCCGCCACCTCGCGCTGGGCGGCAGAGAGCGGGTCCTCCCCCGTCTCTAGCTCACCCTTCGGAAAGTCCCAATACGCGAAGCTGCGGAGGAGGAGGCAGCGCAGCCCGTCGTCGAAACGCCGGACCACCGCGACGCCCGCAGAGCGCTTTCTTACCTTCATATGTAGTCCTACGCCGAATCAGAGGCACGAGGTACTCGCCCGTCGGGGGCATCGTCAACAACTTCCAAGCTCAACGCCCTGCCGCCGACTCCAAGATCGGCCTGGCCGATCTTGATCTCGTTGCACTACTCGGGTTGGGCACTATGATCGGCCCACCATCGGCGATACGTATCGTCGGCAGGGACGAGCTTCGACTTCGCGCTACCGATGCGGACCCCCTGATCGTCATCCAGTGTGACGTCCACCTCGATGATTGCGCCTTTGACCCGTGTCACCTCGATGGTGACGGTGAGCTCGTCCCCTGGACATACCGGCTTACGAAAGCGCTCCGGGGCGAACGTAAGGCCAAGACAGCCGTCGCCGGGAAAGCGGGTCCCGAAGATGCCGGTTATGGAGATCTGCACCAGACCGCCCGGGACCACGATGTCCTTCACGTCCGGGAAGCGCAGTCGGGCGGCGTCCAGATCGCGATGAATGGCGTTCATGTCGCCGCTGAGCGCGCAATAGCGTTCGACCTGCTCGCGGCTGAAGCTCAGCCTTTCGCGGTGGCGCATCCCGACTTGGAGCATGGACGCCGTCAAGCAATTTGTGAGAGTCACGTGCCGTATCCTGTGGTGACCATCAGTACCATTCCTCCGCTCAAACGACCGGACATGAGGCGGTGGGGGTGAGTCGATGGAACCACAGGCGGCACGGATGCCGCCTTCGAGCGTAGATGGACGTATTCACGGCGTGTTCTGCCGGTCCACGCTCACCCCAAATGCCTAGCCGAAGCAGGGTTTTATCACTTGTCTTATCTTGCCTGGCCCGCCCGGAATCGCGGCCGAGGCTGGTCAGTGCGTCGTCGAAAATGCAGTAGTATAAGGTGATAGGGCCCGTTGCCGCCTCCTGGTTGACGCGGTGTTTGCCCACCGTCCGGCTGTGCCACTGAAGCATCGCATCTTTCTTGCCCTTCTCGTCCTTGGGGCTTATTCCCAGATCGTGCAGGCCGTACTGATCCGGGAGGGACTGGTAGTCTTCTACGGCAACGAGGTGAGCCTGGGGGTCTTCTACGGTAGCTGGCTGTTCTGGCTGGGCGTGGGATCGGTGGTAGTGCTGCGGCTGCGGCACAGGCATTGGGCCGGCGCAGCTTTGGCGACTCTCCGGTGGCTCCTGGTGCTTCTTCCTCTGCTACTGGCTCTGCAGGTCCTCGCCCTGCGCTCGGTGCGTCTGTTCCTCGACGTGTCATCGAGCGAGTTCGTTCCGCTGGGGGAGCTCTTCCTCGCCTTTTTCCTGATCACCATCCCAAGCAGCCTGGTGTTGGGGCTCGCGTTTCCGCTCGCCTGCAAGGCGCTGCGAGACGAGACCAGAAAGGACAATAAGCTCACTGCCGTCGGCGTCGTATCCCGGCTCTACATCGCCGATGCGCTCGGCGCTCTGCTCGGGGGTGTGCTCTTCACCTTCGTGCTCATTCAGTGGCTTGGACTAGTCCAGACCCTGGGACTCCTGACGCTGGTGCTCGGGTTGACGGCCTGGTTTCTGGGGCGACGATCCAGCTGGCATGGCTGGGGCGCATTGACGGTCGCCGCCGCGGGGCTCGCGGTGGCCGTTCCCCCCTTGGCGCACTGGCTCGATGACAGCCTTGAGGGGCTGCGATTCGCCACCCTGCAGCCGGGTCTTCAGCTGCTGGATGCGGTTGAGACGCGCTACGGCCACGTGGCCGTAGCGCGCTTGGGTAAGCAGATTTCGGTCGTGGGGGATGGCCAAGTCCGGGAGAGCTTTCCGCTGCCGAGCGAGGTGCGGCAGGAGGCGGCCTATTACTACGCCCAGGCCGCGGGGGCGGAGCGGGTTCTGCTGTTCGGCGGGTTCGCCAGCGGGCTTGCGGCAGAGCTTTTGCGCTATCCGGCCACGCAGATCGATCAAGTGGAGGAGGATCGCCGCGCCTTCGAGGAGGTCCGGCCGTATCTCACGGAGGACGACCGGCGGGCACTCAGGGATTCCAGGCTCGCGCTCCAGTTCAAGGATGGTCGGCGCTTTATCCAACGGCTTCCAAAGGATGAGCGCTATGGCCTGATCCTTGTGCTCAACGCCTCCCCCGCAAGCGCCTACAGCAACCGCTACTTCACGCTGGATTTTTACCGGCAGGTGCGCGAGCACCTGACCCCCGCGGGCGTCTTTTGCACCCAGGTGAGCGGCGCCTCCCACTACCTGGGGCGAACAGTTGGGAGCTACACAGGCTCTGTGTTCCAGACCCTCAAGGAGGTGTTTCCGCACGTCGCCATTGCACCCGGAGACAAGGTGGTGTTCTGCGCCGCCGCAGCCGCGGGGCGGGTGAGTGAAGAGCCGGTGGAGCTGGAGCGGCGGTATCTGGCGACGCCGCTCAATGGACGGCGAGTGCCCGCCGCAACCTTCTACAATCTACTGCCGGCAGAGGACATTGCTTACGTGCGCGATCGCCTGGAGCGTACGGAATCCGACCTGAATACCGATGAGCGGCCCGTGACTTACTACCTGAATATGGTTCTCTGGGGCAAGTTCAGCGCGTCCGGTTTCGTCGATTGGCTGGAGCGGCTGCGCCTCATGGGGGCATGGCCCTATCTGACGCCGATGCTGCTCCTGGTGGGGCTGTGGCTGTTGCGCTCGGGGCTCGAAGGTTTTCGGCGCCCGCGCTTGACTCGACAGGGAGCAACCTTCGTGCTCGCGGTGCTGGGTCTGGTCGCCATGGCGGCGCAGCTGGCATTGCTCTTCAGCTATCAGTCCCACGTCGGATTCATGTTCGAGCGAGTGGCCCTCCTCAACGGCCTCTTCATGACCGGTCTCGCGCTGGGCGCCGGGGCAGGACAGCGGTTTGCCGGAGGCGGGCGCCCGGTGCTGAAGCTGACGGTGGTCATGGCCGCGGTCACTGTGGGGCTCTTGCTGATGCCTGCGACCTTGGGCGCCCTTGGGGCATCGGCCTCGGCCGGGCAGGAGGCGGGGTACCTTGGCGTGGCGCTAGCGGTAGGCGCGCTGACGGGCAGCGGATTTCCCCTCGCCGTGGACTTGGCCCACCGTGACCTCGGAGAGATCGTGCAGAGCGGCGGCATCGCGCAGGCCGCCGATAACCTGGGCGGGGCGATCGGCGGCCTGATCACGGGGGCGCTCATGGTCCCTATCCTGGGCGTCGAGGGGACCTGCCGCATCCTTGCTGCCGCGGCGGTCCTGTCGCTTCTGCCCCTCTTGTTCGCGCGCCTGCTTCCTGAGTCGATCCCGGGTCTGCGGGCGCGAGGGTTCCAGTCCTTCCCGTGGCGCCGTTTCGGTTGGTACCTCACCTTCGTGGCGCTCTTCGTCTACGCTTGGCAGCTGCTGGAGCGCGGGACCGAGCCTGCTCCAAGCCTCCACTTCGACGACAGCCGGCTGGCGGATGTGAGCGCATCCGCGCGCTTTGAGCTGAGAGAGTCGCCTTTCCCTTACTATCTCGGCTTTCGGGCCGGGTCACAAGAGGCGGAGACGGCCAGCCTATCCACGCTCGCGGCGGCACCGGACGTCAGGGGGTTTGCGGGTCCGATCAACCTGCTGTTGTCCGTGGACCACGAGGGAGTGGTGCGCGGCCTGCGCTATGTCGACTCCGACGAGACGCCTTCCTACATCACGGGGATCGACCAATGGCTGCGGGGCTTGGCGGGTCAGGACCTGGCTGCCGGCCCCCTGACCCTGCAGCGGGTGGACGGACTTACCGGTGCCACGGTCACCAGCCGTGCGGCGCTGCAGGCCATCAACCTGAGCGCCAGGCGGGCGACCGGAGCCGCCTTCGGCAAGCCCGTGCCGGTGTCGAAGGAGATCGCAGAGCACGGACTGGATGCCGGCTTCTGGGTGACCCTCGCGCTGTTGACCGCTTTCTTCCCGATCTATCTTTCGGGCAGCGAGCGGGCACGGCTGGTCTTCCAGGTGGTGGCCTTGGGGGTCTTGGGCCTGTGGCTGAACACCTTGGTCACAGAGGTGGACCTGGTGAACCTGAGCCTGGGCCGCGCGGCATCCCCGACGGAGAACCCCCAGCGTTGGCTGCTACTCGGATTCGTCGCCGTCACCGCGGTCCTCTTCGGGCAGGCGTGGTGCGGGTATGCATGCCCCTTCGGCATCCTGCAGGAGCTCGCGTCCAAACTCGGGCGCCGGTTGGGTTTGCGCAGCTATCCGGACCGGCAGCTCGAGCATAGACTCCGCTACCTCAAGTTCCTGCTTTTGGGGCTCATGCTGGTCGCCGTGTGGCTGAGCGGGGACGGCGTCTGGGGCTCCTTCGATCCTATGCAGCACGTCTTTGGCGGTCGCTTGTCGGGTTGGATGCTGGTTCTGGCCATCGGAGTGGTGTTGGGCTCGCTCTTCTACGTCCGCTTTTGGTGTCGCTATTTTTGTCCCTTCGGCGCCTTCCTGGCGCTCAGCAACAAGTTGGCCTTCCTGCAGCGATTGGCGCCCAAGCGGCAGTTCGAGCACTGCGACCTCGGCGTGCGCGACGAGTTCGACGTGGACTGCATTCGCTGCAACCGCTGCCTGACAGGGGCAGACACCCATCTGCGCCATCGGCCGCGCCGCGGGCGGCGGGATCTGGATGAGAGAGGGTCGCCGAGTGCTTTGCATGGACTAAACTTATTGTAGTTTCAAGGCGCTCGCGATCATGTTTTACACGGTTCGCCATTGGCACTTGCGAGAGTTCCGGTTCCTCTCACTGGTCGTACTCATCGGATTCGTGATCGCGCTTCATCTGGGTGCAGGCCTTCAGGCTGTGGGACAGGAGGGCAGTGGCTGGAGAAGCGTGGACGCCGCGGCCTTGCAGCGGCGTATCGAGAGCGGCGAGCTTCGCGACCGCGAGGCGAATTGGTACCACTCGGCCACCGACGTGGAGACGACCCACGTCAGGGGGGAGAGATGACTGCGGTGACGTGCGAGCTCTGTCCGAGACGTTGCGTGATCCCTGAAGGCGGGGCAGGGGACTGCCGAATCCGGGTCAACCTGGGCGGAAAGCTCAGGGCTACGACCTATGGCCGCCCCTCTGCGATCCACATCGATCCCATGGAAAAGAAGCCGCTGTATCACTTCCACCCGGGTACCCCGGTCTTCTCCATTGCGACCGCCGGCTGTAACCTGCACTGCCTCAACTGCCAGAACTGGCAGCTCTCGCAGCGAGGCGGGGAGGAGATGGAGGAGATTTACCGCGCCGATCCACCCGAGCTGGTGCGAGCGGCGAAGAGCCAGGGGTGCCAGAGCATCGCTTACACGTATTCGGATCCCATCGTGTTTTACGAGTACGTTTACGACAGCAGTGAGCTCGCCCATCAGGAGGGACTCTCGAACGTCTTCATTACCGCCGCCTACATCAACAAGGAGCCCTTGCGACGTCTATGCAAGGTCTTGGACGCGACCAACGCGGACCTCAAGGCATTTGACGACGGCTTCTACCGCCGTGTGAGTGCGGCCACCCTGCAGCCGGTCCTGGACGCCTTGGTAACCTTTCGCGAAGAAGGGGTGTGGGTCGAGGTCACCAACCTAGTGATACCGACACTCAATGACGACCTCGCAATGATCAGGCGCATGGTGCGCTGGATCCGCGATGAGCTCGGCGCAGACACGCCACTCCACTTCAGCCGCTTTCATCCGCAGTATCGGATGCGCAACCTGCCACCGACCCCTGCCGAAGTCCTGGACCGCGCACGCCGAGAGGCCCTGGACGCCGGTCTGCACTACGTCTACGTCGGGAACGTCCTCGGGCACGAGGGAAACTCCACTTACTGCCCGACGGACGGTACCCTGCTCATCCGACGCACGGGATTCGTGATCGGCGAGAACCATCTGACGGCAGACGGCCGCTGTCCCACCTGTAACCAAGAGATTCCTGGAGTCTGGACATGAAGACTGAACGCGTTCACGAGCGCGAGCTGCTCGGGCGCAGGCGCTTCCTCGGCCTGCTCGGCGGCCTCGGGGCCGCCGCGGCAGCCCTTCCCCTCCTTCCGCGACCCAAGCGGCCCCAGCGGCCCAAGCAGCTGAGCCTGCGGGAGGCGGACTTCTACCGCCCCCACAGGCTTGCGGGATGAGGACGTCCGTATGAAACGGAGGGCGCCCCTCGAGCCGTCCCTCGGCTTCCTGTTGGTAGTCGGACTGGCGACAGTTTCAGTCGGTGCGGCGGAGCGGGTTCGCGAGAGTGCGCTGGCGGGTAGCTGGTATCCAGCGGATGCGATGGAGCTCCAGCATTACGTCGATGGCCTGCTCGATGACGTGAAGGTGACCGACTCAACAGCTCGGATCCGCGCCCTGGCTGTCCCCCATGCCGGCTACGCGTATAGCGGCGAGACGGCGGCGGCCGCCGTCGCCCTGGTACGCGGCCGGGATTACAGGCGCGTGATCCTGCTTGCGCCCTCGCACCACAAGGCGTTCCGCGGACTGTCCATCGCCGACGTGGATGCCTATGCGACGCCCCTCGGCCAGGTCCCGCTGGATGCGGCGGCCGTTGCCGCACTGCGAAAGTCGGGTCTGGTAACAGCAGACCCTGTCGCGCATGCCGGTGAGCACGCAATCGAGATCGAGCTACCGCTGCTGCAGCGGGCGCTTGCGCCTGGCTGGAAGCTGGTTCCCATCTTGGTCGGAGAGCTTGCCGAAGCCGACTATCCGGCCGCGGCGGATCTGTTGCGCCCGCTCGCTGATGATCACACCCTTATTGTGGTCTCCAGCGACTTTACCCACTTCGGTCCACGCTTCGGCTACATTCCCTTTGCTCCGGATGAGGATGTGGCCGCAAAGATTCGAGGCCTCGACGACGGAGCCGTCGACCGCATCCTCGCCCGAGACGGCCCTGGGTTCCTGGCGTACCAGGCGACGACGGGGATCACCGTCTGCGGGTATCGTGCGCTCGCGCTGCTGCTCTATCTGCTACCCCCCGATGCGCATGTTGACCGGATCGCCTACACCACCAGCGGCGCCCTGACCGGGGACTGGCTCAACTCGGTGAGCTATGTCGCCCTCGCGGTTTCCGGCCCGACCGCGTTCTCCGCCGGCACCGAAAGCGCAAGAGCGAGCCACAAGCAACACGCCTTGGGTGAGGCTGACCTCAAGCTGCTCCACCGGCTCGCGGTGCTCGGGGTGAAGCGCGCGGTGTTCGGGAAATCCGACGCACAGGACGGTGAGATCCGCGATGCCTTGGCAGCCCTGCCGCCGGAGCTGGAGGCTCCCGGTGGCGCCTTCGTGACCCTGTGGCGCGGAGGCGTGCTGCGCGGCTGTATGGGCTACGTGCTGGAAGACAAGGAGAAGAAGCCGCTGTATCGGGCGGTTCTCGAGAACGGCATCAACGCGGCCCGCAGCGATTATCGCTTTCGCCCGGTGGGGCCGGAGGAGCTGGGCGATCTTGAGGTGGAGGTGAGCGTTCTCTCACCGCCCGAGCCGATAGCTTCCGTGGATGAGTTTCAGGTCGGCGAGGAGGGTGTCATCCTCAAAAAGGGGGAGCACTACGCCTTGTTCCTGCCACAGGTCTCGACGGAAATGGGTTGGGATCGAGATGAAACGCTGTCCAACCTGGCCCGCAAGGCCGGGCTGCCGCCGGGTGCCTGGCGCGATGGGGCTTCGTTCGAGGTCTTTACCACCACCAAGTACGAGGCACCCTATCCATTGGCATCGCCCGATTCTAGTGGAGCGGAGCTGATCGGATCGGCCCGCCGGGGGGGCTCGGTCACCCACCCGTAACGGTCGCAGCGGCGAGGCAGTTGGCCGTGGCCGCAATCCGCGTCGGGACGGGGCGCTAGAGATACAGGCGCCGCAGCTCTTGGTGAACATCACCGACGTCCCAGATGCGTCCAAACTGTTCGCGCAGGCGTCGCACTTCAAGGGGATCGTTGAAGTCCGCGGTCCCCTCGTAGACGTCCGCCAGCGGACGCAGTACGTATCCGCGATCGTCGGCAAGCAGGTAGGCCTCGGTGCGTTCCTGCAGCTCGATCGGCACGCGGCGGATTTGGATCCGGGACGTGAGGTGCCGAGCGAGCTCGATGAGCCGATGGCCATTGTGAATCGCGGACTTTGCATCGTATAGAAGGATGTGCACTGCCGTGGTGGGGACCTCCACAGCGATTCGGCGCACCGCGTCCAAGAACTCCTGTTGGTCATATAGCGGGGCGTCCAGGTCGTGGCTGAAGAGCCACAGCTCGCGGGACGCCTGTTGCGCCATGCGGGTGCCGGCGCTGCGGATCGCTGCCTGATCGTGCAGGGCCACTGGTCCGGCCGTTTCCCCCAGAATCCGATCTGATAGGTCCGAATGTGTGGCGTTCATTTCATTGGTCCAGGATCATCCTCCGATGTGGAATGCCTGCTTCCTGGAATTCCTCCCCGACGGGGATGAAGCCCATTCGTCGATAGAAGCCAAGGGCGGTGGTCTGTGCGTTGAGGAACGGGGATGGGTGACCCTGGTCCCTGGCGATGCGAAGAATCTCGCGAAGAAGCGCGCTGCCGACACCCCGCGCGCGCCACTCCGGCAAGACCGCCATGCGGCCGATTTGCCCGGTGGGCAACAGGCGCGCTACGCCTATGGGGCGAGACGCCCTATCGAGGGCGAGGAGGTGTACCGCGCAAGCGTCCTCACCATCCCACTCCAGCTCCTCGGGAACTCCCTGTTCCACCACGAAGACGCGGTGACGAAGTCGGCCCAGCTCGCTCCGGTCCTGGTCCCAATCGGCGAGCCGAACGACAAATGTTCGCCGCCCAGCCGTGGAAGCCATTGCGCCTGTCACTGTCCGTGCGTGCCGCAGTGTGCGCACACAGACGCCGAAGGCGCGTTGCGAGAAAGACACAGTATTATCCTTGTCACGACCTTCAATGCGCTGATTTTTCCGATTTGTTCCAGTGGGTTGAAGTGCGCGTCAGGGAGAGGAGTTGCAGAATTGTCTGAAAGACAAAAAAGGTTGCACTTTTGTCGGCATTTTACGCTACAATAATCGCTGACGGACGCTTCGTCACTGTGCGGGTTCAACTTGCGGTTTTGGGGAGGCAAGCTTTTCGGAAGCGCATCATCCAACCGGTCGGGGTGGCGGCGCCGGGGTTGTTGCATTTTCGCCTACTTGCCGCTTGGACGTGCGTCGAGCTGCCGGTTTCTAACCACGTCTTTTCAACCTGAGAGAAGGAAACAAACATGTTCAAAGCAAACAAGACCCTTCATGTCCTGAGACTCTCTGCGCCGGTCGCGCTTGCAGTCGCCCTCGCGGTCCCAACTGCCCACGCGATGGATCAGGAAACCTATTGGTATGCGTCGGGCGATCCCACGGTGCCCAACGGGCAGTTGTGGGTGAATAGCGCTGGCGAATGCTGGCAGAGCGAGGACGGTCCAACCAACCTTCCGCCCTGCTACAAGCCGGTACCCAAGGAGTTCAACGTGCGCTTGAACTTCGAGTTCGACAAGTACCGCATGGAGAACATCGTAAACGATAACGAGCTGCAGCGGCTCGATAACTACATCGCCGATGTGAAGAACACCCCGGCCGAGGAGCAGCTGACGGTTGTCGGGCACACCGACGCCAAGGGTTCCGAGGCCTACAATTATGCGCTCGGTCAGCGGCGCGCCGACACCGTCCGCGACTATATGATCTCGAAGGGCATTCCGGCGCAGGACATCGCCCCCGCGGAGAGCCGCGGCAAGCTTGACATGCTGCCAGGCGTCGATCCTTACAGCGTCGAGCAGCGCCGCGCGACGATCACCGCCACCACCACAGGCGACGGGGCGTAAAGCTTAGTCGCCGCGCGGATTCGCGGAGTCCATCAAAGCCGGCCAGGGTGATCCTGGCCGGCTTTTTTCGTGTAAGTAGGGACGAGGTTCAATGACCCTTTTCATTCTCAGATGGCACGGGCCTGATCCGCGGCGTTGCCGGCGTAAGTACCCGGTGTGAGGGCCCGCAGGCGGGCCTTTGCGTCGTCGGGAATGTCGAGTGAATCGATGAAAGTTCCGATTTCGTCGGGGCCGATGCGCTGACCCCGGGTCAATTCCTTGAGCTTCTCGTACGGCTGTTCCACTCGGTAGCGGCGCATCAGGGTCTGGACCGCCTCCGCCAGCACCTCCCAGTTGGAATCGAGGTCGGCGGCGAGTCGTTCATGATCGGCCTGCAGCTTGCCGATGCCGCGCAGCGCCGAGCTCAGCGCGATGCTCGTGTGAGCAAAGCCGACCCCAAGATTGCGCAGGACCGTTGAGTCGGTGAGATCGCGCTGCCAGCGCGAGATCGGCAGCTTCTGGGCCAGATGGCCGAAGACGGCGTTGGCGATGCCGAGATTGCCCTCCGCATTCTCGAAATCGATCGGGTTCACCTTGTGGGGCATAGTGGACGAGCCCACCTCGCCGGCGACGGCGCGCTGGCGGAAGTAGCCGAGGGAGATGTAGCCCCATACGTCACGGCAGAAGTCAATCAGTATGCTGTTGAAGCGGGTGATTGCGTCGAAGAGCTCCACCATGTAGTCGTGCGGCTCTACCTGGGTGGTATAGGGATTCCAGGTGAGCCCAAACGACTCGACAAACTGCCGAGCAAGTCCCGGCCAGTCGATATCAGGGTACGCGACGAGATGGGCGTTGTAGTTTCCCACCGCGCCATTGATCTTGCCGAGAAGGGGGACGCCAGCGATTTGATCGCGTTGACGGCGGAGTCGATGCGCGACATTGGCGAGCTCCTTGCCAACGGTCGTGGGGGAGGCGGGCTGTCCGTGGGTGCGCGACAGCATTGGGAGCCCCGCGTGTTCGTGGGCCATCCCCCGGATCGCTGCGATGAGCTCGTCCATTTGTGGGATCAGCACCTGCCCGCGGCCCTCGCGCAGCATCAGGGCATGGGCGAGGTTGTTGATGTCCTCGGAGGTACAGGCGAAGTGGACGAGCTCGCTGACCGCCTCCAGCTCGCCGGTGCCGGCGATACGCTCTTTGATGAAATATTCCACGGCCTTGACGTCGTGGTTGGTGGTGCGCTCAATGTTCTTGATGCGCTGGGCGTCCGCCTCAGAGAAGTTCTCCACTATCCCCGATAGTAGGTTCGCGGCGTGGATCGAAAGGGGTGGGACCTCCGCGATGTCGGGGTGCCCTGCGAGCGCCTCAAGCCAGCGCACCTCGACCAGTACCCGGTGCCGGATCAGCCCAAGCTCGCTGAAGATCGGGCGGAGGTCCTCGGTCTTCGATGCGTAGCGCCCGTCGATAGGGGATACCGCAGTAAGCGTAGACAGCTCCATGGCAAGAGATCTCCCTAGACCGAGGTGGCCAAGCGTCGCAGCACGTACTGCAGGATGCCGCCATGGCGGAAGTAATCGACCTCGTTGGGGGTATCGATCCGCACCTTGGCCTTGAAGGTCCGCTCGCCACCGTCGCTCGCCACGACTCGGACTGTCACCTCCTTGGCGATGCCTCCCGCTAGACCCTCGACCGCATAGGTCTCCGACCCGGTCAGTCCGAGGGAAGCGGCACTTTCCTCCGGCAGGAACTGGAGCGGCAGCACACCCATGCACACCAGGTTGGTGCGGTGGATGCGCTCGTAGCTCTCAGCGATGACGGCGTGCACGCCGAGGAGCCGCGGTCCCTTGGCGGCCCAGTCCCGTGACGAGCCTGAGCCGTACTCCTTCCCGGCGATAACAATCGCCGGCACGCCTCCGGACTGATACCGCATGGCGGCATCGTAAATGGACATCTGCTCGCCGGAAGGCTGGTGGATGGTGACACCGCCCTCGGTCCCTGGGGCCATGAGGTTGCGCAGGCGGATGTTTGCGAAAGTGCCTCGCATCATGACTTCGTGGTTTCCGCGGCGCGACCCGTACGAGTTGAAGTCCTCGGGTCGCACGCCGTGCGCGACCAGGTAGCGGCCGGCCGGGCTGTCGGCCTTGATCATGCCGGCGGGCGAGATATGGTCTGTCGTCACCGAATCCCCGAGCAGGGCGAGACAACGTGCCCCTGCGATATCCTCGATCTCCGCGGCGCCCCTGTCCATGCCCTGGAAGTAGGGCGGGTTGCGGATATAGGTGGAGTCGTCGCTCCAGGCGAAGAGAGTGCCGGTGGGGGCCGAGAGCGCCTGCCAGCGCGCGTCTCCCGCGAAGATGTCCGCATAAGCGCGACGAAACTGCCCGCGACTCAGGTTCTGGCTCATGACTTGAGCGATCTCCTGCGGGGCCGGCCAGAGATCGCGCAGAAACACCGGTTGGTCCGACTGATCCGTCGCCAGGGGCTCGCTGTAGGGGTCGAAGTCCATGCGGCCAGCGAGGGCATAGGCCACCACCAGAGGCGGCGAGGCGAGGTAGTTCATGCGCACCTCCGGGTGGACCCGCCCCTCGAAGTTGCGGTTGCCTGAAAGGACCGAGACCACGGACAGGTTTCCCTCGGAGATTGCTGCAGACACCGCCTCGGGCAGAGGGCCTGAGTTGCCGATGCAGGTCGTGCAGCCGTATCCCACCAGGTGGAAGCCGAGCGCCTTCAGCGGTTCCATCAGTCCCGCGGACTCCAGGTAGCCCGTGACGACCATGGAGCCCGGCCCGAGGGATGTCTTCACCCAGGGCTTTGCCTTTAACCCCCGTTCGACCGCCTTCTTGGCAAGTAGACCGGCGGCGAGCATGACGCCGGGGTTTGACGTGTTGGTACAGGAGGTAATGGCGGCGATCACCACCGATCCGTCGGACAGTGACGCCGGCTGGCCGTCGATCTCTGTCCTGACCGGACCAGTGCTCCGGATGTGACGCTCCGATTTGAGGGATGACAGTGCGCGGTCAAACCTCGTCTTGGCCTCGGCGAGGGGGACCCGATCCTGGGGACGTTTTGGTCCTGCCAGGCTCGGCGCAACCGTGCCCAGATCGAGCTCCAGGCGCTCACTGTAGTCGGCCTCGCGGCCTGCGCCCTCGTGGAACATCCTTTGAGCTCGGGCATAGGCCTCGACCAATGCAACCTCGTCCTCACTGCGTCCGGTCAGGGTCAGGTAGTCGAGGGTCTCCTGGTCGATAGGAAAGAGTCCGCAGGTGGCGCCGTACTCGGGGGCCATGTTGGCGATCGTGGCCCGGTCCCCCATGGGCAGGTGACGGATGGCGGGGCCGTAAAACTCCACGAACTTTCCCACGACGCCATGCTTGCGGAGCATTTCGACGATGACGAGGACCAGGTCGGTGGCCGTCGCCCCCTCTGGCAGCGAGCCGGTGAGCTTCACCCCGACGACGCGCGGGATGAGCATGGACACCGGCTGACCCAGCATGGATGCCTCGGCCTCGATGCCGCCTACTCCCCATCCGAGGACGCCTACGCCGTTGATCATAGTGGTGTGGGAGTCGGTGCCCACCACCGTGTCCGGATATGCCTGAAGGACGCCGTCGTTCTCTTGGCCGAAGACCACTCGTGCCAGGTATTCCAGATTCACCTGGTGGACGATGCCGGTGTCGGGGGGGACCACCTTGAAGTTGGCGAATGCATGTTGGCCCCATTTCAGAAACTCGTAGCGCTCGCGATTGCGGGAAAATTCGAGCTCGGCGTTTAGGGCAAATGCCGCATCGGAGCCGTACTTGTCTACCTGCACCGAGTGGTCGATGACCAGCTCCGCGGGCTGCAATGGGTTTATGCGCTCCGGGTCCCCGCCAAGCTCGCGCATTGCGTCGCGCATGGCCGCGAGGTCGACGACAGCCGGGACCCCGGTGAAGTCCTGCATGAGGACCCGCGCGGGGCGGTACTGGATCTCGCGGGACGGCTCTGCCGTCGGGTCCCAGGCGGCGAGTGCCTGGATGTCTTCCGCGGTGACCGTGACGCCGTCTTCGTGGCGCAGCAAATTCTCCAGCAGGATCTGCATCGAGAAGGGGAGGCGCTCGCTGCCGGGAACAGCATCAAGGCGAAAGATCTGGTAGCCCTTCCCAGCGACCCGGATCTCGGACCTGGCGTTGTAGCTGTCTTGCATCGATTGACTCCGGTTGCGCGCCCGAAAGATGGATGTCGAATTCTAACCCGAAAGATTCCGGTGGGCGGCGGCGGGTGCGTGCGTTCCGGTGGGCGGTCAAACGCCTGCCTGCAGAGCGCTCGGCAGCGGACCGAGCCTCCGCCGCCTGTGTCAGTGATGGACAGTGCGCAGGTATTCCCTGGCCGCTGCGAGCAGGCGGCTACGGCCGAGCAGAATCCGCCAGCGACTGCCGCCGACCTGGCGCCAAAGCCAGGCCGAGCGAATGCCTGCGAGCAGCAGGGCGCGGACTCGATTCTGGTTGTCTGTGTCCTTTAAATGCGTGGGCTCTCCGCTCACCATGATGCGTGGCTGGAGGTGACTTATGGTTCGCGCGTAAAGGTCGCCCAACCGTTGGAGTACGTGGGGGTCCGACAAGGAAGATTCCGTGAGCATCGGGCGGATTTCGGCGATACCGTCGGCGATGATGTCGACCATCACCCTGCGTCCGGCGAGGACCCGCTCGAGCTTGAGAAGCGAAATCGCATAGCGAGTGAGCTCGAGCTCGCGTCCGCGTCCCCCGCTCAGCTGGCTCGTCAGCTCACGCACTCCAGGCACAACCGCCCCGGGCGGCCCATACACCGCGGCAACGTTTGCGGCATCGGTCTGGAACAGACTGTAGATGCATGGCCCCATGTCGTCTTCGTCCACGCTGCCGGTGCGTGCAACCTGTCGCACGCACCATGCGGCCTGATAGATGCCCCCCAGCGCAATGAGTCGGTCGCGATCCGTATAGGCCATCTTGCGGTCATCCTCATCCTGTCGGTTCAATTCCAGGTCCGTTCGATCACACCACCGCCGAGACATTGGTCTCCCAGGTAGAGCACGGCAGCCTGTCCCGGCGTCACCGCGCGTTGCGGGCGCTCGAAACGCAGCTGGACACGCAGATCGACCAGCGCAGTCACCTCGCAATGCTCCAGCGAGGCCCGGTGGCGTAACCGCGCGCGGCAGTTGAAGGGCGGTGCAAAGGGCGGCCAGCCCGCGACCCAGTGCAGCTGACCCGCCTCTAGGCATCGGCTCATCAGCAGGGGGTGATCGTGACCCTGAGCGACGATGAGGGCATTGCGGCTGCGGTCTTTGCGGACGACATACCATGGGGTTTCTGGTGTGCCGGCAACGCCGCCGACACCGAGCCCGTGGCGCTGTCCAATGGTGTAATAGGCGAGCCCCTGGTGCTCGCCGAGCACTTGGCCGTCCGGCGTTTCGATGAGGCCAGGATCGTGTGGTATATAGCGGGCTAGAAAGTCGCTAAAGCGGCGCTCGCCGATAAAGCAGATCCCGGTGCTGTCCTTCTTTGTGGATGTGGGCAGACCGGCCCGCGCGGCGAGCGCGCGCACCTCGGCCTTCTTCAGGGCACCTAGCGGAAACAGGCTGAGGCGGAGCTGCTCCTGGTCGAGGCGGTGCAGGAAGTAAGTCTGGTCCTTGTCCACGTCGGCGCCGACCTGCAATCGCCAGCCGGTTTGATCCCGGCCGACTCTGGCGTAGTGACCGGTGGCGATTCGTTGCGCGCCGAGCGTCTGGGCATGGTCGAGAAAGGCCCGGAATTTGATCTCTTTGTTGCAGAGTACGTCCGGGTTGGGTGTGCGACCAGCCCGATACTCGGCGAGGAAGCTCGCGAATACCCGGTCCCAGTACTCGGTCGCGAAGTTGACCGTGTGCAGCGCAATGCCGAGTCGGTCAGCGACGGCCTGCGCATCTGCCAGGTCCGCAGCCGCGGCGCAGTACCCCTGTTCGTCGTCTTCTTCCCAGTTTTTCATGAACAGGGCGTCGACGTCGTAGCCGTCTCGGAGCAACAAGAGGGCTGCAACCGAGGAGTCGACGCCGCCGGAGAGACCGACCGTGACCCGCTGTCCATGAATGCGGCGCTCGGTCGATGGCATCATTTCGGTGAAATGGGCGGCTTGTTCATTGACCATTCGCCTGACCTCGAGCCGCGGAGCCGCCAGGTCCCGATGACTTGGGACGACCAAACCCTTGCTGTAGCCAGCCGATGCCCAAGCCGCAGCTAGGATGCTAGACTCCGCATTTTGCTGCAAGTGCGAAGAGTCGAGATGGCATACGACAAGATTCAAGTCCCGGCCGACGGCGAAAAGATTGGCGTCGGCGCCGATTTTGCGGTGCAGGTCCCGGACCGACCGATCATTCCCTTCATCGAGGGCGATGGTATCGGTATCGACATCACGCCTGCCATGCGGCGCGTAGTCGATGCCGCGGTGGCAAAGGCCTACGACGGGCAGCGGCGAGTGTGCTGGATGGAGATCTATGCCGGCGAGAAGGCCACTCATGTCTACGGCGAGGATGTCTGGCTGCCGGAAGAGACCCTGGATGCCGTCCGCGATTTTGTCGTCTCGATCAAGGGGCCGCTCACCACACCCGTAGGAGGGGGTATTCGTTCTCTCAATGTGACGATGCGTCAGCAGCTGGATCTGTATGTGTGCCTCCGCCCCGTGCGCTACTTTCGGGGTACGCCGAGCCCACTCAAGGCTCCAGAGCACACCGATATGGTGATCTTCCGTGAGAACTCCGAAGACATCTACGCAGGCATCGAGTGGCCGGCGGGGTCCCCGGAGGTACGCAGGGTCATCGATTTCTTGCGGAGCGAGATGGGCGTCACCAAGATTCGTTTTCCGGAGACCTCGGGCATCGGGATCAAGCCGGTGTCCTCTGAAGGAACCAAGCGTCTAGTCCGTAAAGCCATCCAGTACGCGATCGACAACGACCGGCCGACCGTGACCCTGGTGCACAAGGGAAACATCATGAAGTTTACCGAGGGCGCCTTCAAGGCGTGGGGCTACGAGCTGGCGAAGGAGGAGTTCGGCGCCATGGAGCTCGGCGGCGGCCCCTGGTGCCGAATGACCAATCCGAAGACGGGCGGCGAGATCATCGTAAAGGACATGATCGCCGATGCCTTTCTGCAACAGATTCTCTTGCGGCCCAAGGAATACGACGTGATCGCCACCCTAAACCTGAACGGCGACTACATCTCGGACGCGTTGGCGGCACAGGTAGGTGGTATTGGGATGGCACCAGGGGCGAATTTGTCGGATTCCGTCGCCGTGTTCGAGGCCACCCACGGGACGGCGCCCAAGTACGCGGGTAAGGACATGGTCAACCCGAGCTCACTCGTGCTATCCGCTGAGATGATGCTACGGCACTTGGGATGGACAGAGGCCGCCGATTCCATCCTAAGAGGGATGGAAGGCGCCATTGCGGCGAAGACAGTGACCTACGACCTGGAGCGGCTTATGTCCGGTGCACAGAAGGTCAGCTGCTCGGGCTTCGCCGAGGCAATCGTCACAAACATGTGAAGATCCCGGGGCGCCGAGCGCAGGCATTTGAGCTTGCTTCGGCCTAGGCGCCACCCTTGCCGGATGAGTGGAGGTCCGTTTGACGTTATTCGCCCCGAAGGCTTCACGCGAGCCGGTGGACCCGAGCGGCGTGTAGACCTTTCGGTCCTTCGCTGATCTCGAACTGGACCTTTTGGCCCTCTTTGAGGGTCTTATATCCGTCCATGTCGATGGCCGAGAAGTGGACGAAGACGTCTTCGTCACGCCCGTCGGGCTTCACAAAGCCGTAACCCTTGGCATTGTTGAACCACTTCACAATACCCGTCATCATCGTACGCACTCCTCCGGCGGTTGGCTGAGGTCTTCCACTTGGTAGGTAGTCTGTCGTTATACGGCGCACCTCCTTGAATAGGGCCGGGGGCGCCTTATCTGGCTAGTATAGTGAGCTGATTTCATTGGTCAAACTCCGGTGAAGGCGCGTCGCGACTCGGAGCCGGCTGCGGCAGGGGTGGCGGGCGCACGAACGCCCGCGTTGGCGGTCGAGTCATTGTCAGCTGAGGTACGGGATTCAGCAGACGCTGCGCCCGTCGCAACAAGCAATCAGGTGGTTTTTGGCTAGACTCGGAGGATCATGAGCGAGCAGGACCCCCACGAGGAGCGCGAATCGGGGCTCTCGGTACAGGAGGCAAAGCCCGAGCTTCGGCGGCCTCCGCTGTTCAAAGTTCTCCTCATCAACGATGACTTCACCCCTATGGAGTTTGTCGTGCAGGTGCTGGAGACCTTTTTTCGGATGAGTCGGGAAAAGGCGACGCAGATTATGCTGCACGTGCACACACGGGGCGTCGGGGTGTGCGGCGTCTACACCCGTGACATCGCCGAGACCAAGGTTTCGCAGGTCAACGATTACTCTCGCAGCCACCAGCATCCGCTGTTGTGTACTATGGAGGAGGCGTAAGAGGACCGTTCAATGGCGGCGGCTTTAGAACGGTAGGGTTTCCGCATTTCGTGCCCCTGGATCGACCAAGCCATGTTAAGCAAAGAGCTCGAATTCACGCTGAATCAAGCCTTCAAGCAGGCCCGCGACAAGCACCACGAGTACATGACGGTGGAGCATCTGCTCCTCTCGCTGCTCGACAATCCGACGGCGGCGCGGGTGCTGCGGGCTTGCGGCGCGAACGCGGAGCGGCTGCGCAACGAGGTCGCGGCATTTATCGAGGAAACCACACCCTTGATTCCGAGTCAGGACGAACGTGAGACCCAGCCAACTTTGGGCTTCCAGCGGGTGTTGCAGCGGGCGGTCTTCCATGTACAGTCGGCGGGCAAGAAGGAGGTGACCGGCGCCAATGTGCTTGTGGCCCTGTTCAGTGAGCAGGACTCGCAGGCCGTTTACCTTCTAAATCAACAGAACATCACGCGGCTCGACGTCGTGAACTACATATCGCACGGGATCTCCAAGGTCCCGGGGGAGAGCCAGGGAGAGGAAGGGCAGGGCGAAGGGGAGGAGACCCGGGGAGAGGAAAAGGAGACGGCTAGCCCCCTCGAGAGCTTTGCGACCAACTTGAACGAGCTCGCCCGCCAGGGTCGGATCGATCCTTTGATCGGCCGCCAGCTTGAGGTAGAGCGAACCACTCAGATCCTGTGCCGCCGGCGCAAGAACAATCCCCTTCTGGTTGGCGAGGCGGGCGTCGGCAAGACGGCCATCGCCGAGGGTCTGGCAAAGAAGATCGTGGATAAGGAGGTGCCGGACATCCTGAGCGATGCGGTGATCTACGCATTGGACTTGGGCGGTCTGGTGGCCGGCACCAAGTACCGGGGCGATTTCGAGAAGCGGCTGAAGTCCGTCCTCGCCCAGCTGCGTCGGCAGCCTCATGCGGTGCTCTTCATCGACGAGATTCACACCGTGATCGGCGCGGGGTCGGCTTCTGGTGGGGTGATGGACGCCTCCAACCTGATCAAGCCCGTGCTTGCCTCAGGCGAGCTGCGGTGCATCGGCTCGACCACATATCAGGAGTTTCGCGGCATCTTCGAGAAGGATCGGGCGCTCGCGCGCCGTTTCCAGAAGATCGACATCAACGAGCCGAGCGTCGACGAGACGGTGGAGATCCTGAGGGGGCTGAAAACCCGCTTCGAGGAGCACCATCAGGTGACCTATACCTTGCCCGCCTTGAGGGCGGCGGCGGACCTTTCCGCAAAGTACATTAATGATCGGCACCTGCCGGACAAGGCCATCGACGTGATCGACGAGGCAGGCGCCAACGTGCAGTTGCGCCCGGTCGGCAAGCGCAAGAAGCGGATCGACGTGGTAGACGTCGAGACCATCGTTGCGAAGATTGCGCGCATACCCCCCAAGAGGGTCTCCGTGTCCGACACTGAGGCCCTGCGCAATCTGGACCGCGACCTGAAGATGGTGGTCTTCGGCCAGGACGCGGCCATTGACGCCTTGACCTCGGCGATTCGTATGAACCGATCGGGTCTCGGTACCGAGGAGAAACCCATCGGATCCTTTCTTTTCGCTGGACCGACGGGTGTCGGCAAGACCGAGGTGACGCGCCAGCTGTCCCGTATTCTCGGTATGGAGCTGATCCGCTTCGACATGTCGGAGTACATGGAGCGCCATACGGTCTCGCGGCTGATCGGTGCGCCCCCTGGTTATGTCGGCTTTGATCAGGGGGGGCTCCTCACGGAGGAGATCAACAAGCACCCCCACTCCGTATTGCTGCTCGACGAGATCGAGAAGGCCCACCCGGACGTGTTCAACTTGCTTCTGCAGGTGATGGACCACGGCACCTTAACGGATAACAACGGCCGCAAGGCGGACTTCCGCAATGTGGTGCTGGTCATGACGACCAACGCAGGCGCTGCCGAGACGAGCCGCCGCTCCATCGGTTTTACGGAGCAGGACCACTCCTCGGACGGTATGGAGCTGCTGAAGCGCTACTTCACGCCGGAGTTCCGCAACCGACTGGATACGGTGGTGCAGTTCGCGGCCCTCGCGCCGGCAACCATTGCCAGCGTGGTGGACAAGTTCATCTTCGAGCTCGAGCAACAGCTTGCCGACAAAAAGGTGGCGGTCCAGGTGGATGAGGACGCCCGCAAGTGGCTCGCGGGGAAGGGTTACGATGCGCAGATGGGCGCGCGGCCGATGGCTCGGGTCATCCAGAACCACATCAAGAAACCCCTCGCCAACGAAATCCTTTTCGGTGTCCTTGTGAACGGGGGCTCGGTGAAGGTAGGAGTGAAGGATGGCGAGATCGAGTTAGTGTACGCCGATCGGCGCCTGCACTGAGAAATCGACCATCCGTCGCCCTGGCGGACCTAGGCAATCGCCTGGGGCAGTGGCGGTGCGTCCGAAAGGGTCAGGCTCAGCGACCGAGGAGACCACATCTTCCAGCGGCGTGGGTGTCAGCGGGCGCGGTAGGTTATACGGCCTTTCGTCAGGTCGTAGGGGGTCAGCTCGACGGTCACCTTATCACCGGTAAGGATGCGGATGTAGTGTTTGCGCATCTTGCCTGAGATGTGCGCCGTGACTACGTGGCCATTCTCCAGCTCGACGCGGAACATCGTGTTGGGCAGGGTCTCGACCACCGTGCCTTCCATCTGGATTACGTCTTCTTTTGCCATGGATTCGCGTTGTCGTCCGTCAAAACGGTTCCTTCCGAAAAACTGCGCGAGTATAACATAGAGATGTGACCCCGCTGTGTCGCGGCGTGCGGTCAGGACGCCTTTTCGGCGGGGTCATTCTGGGCTCTCCACGGGATCGTTTCCCCCTTCGCAAAGCGCCGCCAGCTCCCGTCCAGCCAGGCCTCCGTCGGGCGGTAGCCGTCCTTGTAGCTCATCTTGCGGCACTCCTCGATCCAGTAGCCGAGGTAGAGATAATCCAGGCCCAGGCGCCGCGCTTCCTCGATCTGGCACAGGATTGCGTAGGTGCCGGGAGCTCGGTGGGACAGCTGCGGGTCGAAGAAAGTGTAGACCGCCGACAAAGCCCCGGGTAGCAGGTCGGTGACTGCCACGGCAACCAGTCGGGCTTCGAGTCGCAGCTCGAGAAAACGGGTCTCCCCGCCCCAAGCCGTAACCAGGAAGTCGGAATAGCTCGCGGGACTGGCGTCGGCCATGCTGCCGTCGGGGTGTCGGTTTTGGAGGTAGGCGTAGTAGAGCCGGTAATGCTCTGGCTCGAAGGCGGGCGGACGGCTGGTCAGCACCAGATCGCGCCCATTCTGTTCGCGGTTGCGCCGCTGGGACCGGGTCGGCATGAACGCGCGCACCGGTATGCGCAGGGATACGCAGCGGTGGCAGCGGTCGCACCCAGGTCTGTAGATATGCCCGCCGCTGCGGCGGAAACCGCGCTCGAGCAGCAACTGGTAGGTCCCGGAGTCGACTCTTTGCAGGGGATCGACGAATAGGGTTCGAGCGGAAAGTCCCGCGATATAGGAGCATTCATGCTCGCCCGTCAGGTAGAGCGGCAGTGCCGCGCGGCGCTCGAGGTCGGGCCGGCTGGTCATGGATTCTCCGGCCCTTGCCGGGGACCGGGATCGGGAAAAGTGACCTCCGGCTGGTCCCAGGGTCCAGCGTGCCCGGGCAGGTCGCACCACTCGGTGAGGAGGCGAACGAATTCTGCCCGAGGGACCTCCTCGGCGCCCATCCTGATCAGGTGGCCGGTGAGCACCTGACAGTCGATGAGGTGGAATCCCGAGGCATCAAGGGTTCGGCAGAGATGCACCAAGGCGACCTTGGAGGCATCGTTCAGGCGGCTGAACATCGATTCCCCGAAGAATACGCGTCCGATGGCGACGCCATATAGCCCGCCCACGAGCTCGTTCCCCCGCCACACCTCGACCGAGTGTGCGAGCCCCTGGCGGTGGAGTCGCCTGTAAGCGGCAATCATTTCCGGGACCAGCCAGGTTCCTTCGCTGCCGGCGCGCGGTGCCGAGCAGCCTGTGATGACGGCGTCGAAGGCCTGGTCCACCGTGACCCCAAGGATACGTTTGCGCATCGCCTTGCGCAGGCTCCTCGCGACCCGAATCCGGTTGGGATAGAGCACGGTCCTGGGGTCCGGCGCCCACCAGAGGATCGGGTCGCCGCGGCTGAACCAGGGAAAGATTCCGCGACGGTAGGCATTGAGCAGGCGCGGGACGCTCAAGTCCCCGCCGACGGCGAGCAACCCGTTGGGCTCCCGCTCCGCGAGGCGGACGTCGGGAAAAGGCGCGGCGGGATCATGAGGGTCGAGGAGGAATAGCATCAGGCGCCTAAGCGGCGGACGGCTCCGCCTTGAAGGGGCTGCGGTCCTGCATCTCGAGGAGGTAGTCTTCCATTCCTTCACGCTCAAGCACGAGAAAGCGGCCGATGGCGCCGCGGAGCTGCTCGTCGGCGATCCAGTGCGCCGACCAGGTGCGGGTGGGCAGGAAGCCGCGGCTCACTTTGTGCTCGCCCTGCGCCCCTGGCTCGAAGCGCTGGAGGCCGTTTGCGATGCAGTAGTCGAGGCCCTGGTAATAGCAGGCCTCGAAGTGAAGGCTGTGGAAGTCCTCGAAGCAGCCCCAATGGCGGCCGTAAAGCGTCCTCGTGCCCACGAGATCGAAAGCAGCGGCCACGATCTGGTCGCTGTGATAGGCGAGCACGAGGAGCAAGTTGTCTCCCATCGTCTGCGCGATCTCGCGGAAGAAGGCGAGCGACAGGGTGGGCCATCCGCCGCGCTTGTCGAAGGTATCGCAATAGAGGCGATGGAAGATCTCCCACTCGTGGTGCGATACCTCACCGCCCGACAACAGGCGAAAGCGTATGCCTGCCTCCGAGACCCGCCGGCGCTCCCGTCTCACCTTCTTGCGCTTCTCGGCAGAAAACTCGCCAAGCAGATCATCGAAGCGGCTGTAACCCCGATTCTCCCAGTGGAACTGGCAGCCGACGCGCCGCATCAGCCCTTCACGCTCCAACCAGACTGTCTCTTGCTCGGTGACGAAGAGCCAGTGGAGGGAGGAGACGCCGAGCCGCTCGGCCACCTCATTGGCGCCGCGAATCAAGGCCGCGGCGTACTCCGGTCGGCGCGTGGAGTCTGCGGTGAGGATGCGTGGTCCGGTTGCTGGGGTATAAGGAGACGCCACGACCAGCTTGGGGTAGTAGGCTAGCCCCGCGCGGCGATAGGCGTCCGCCCAGGCCCAGTCGAAGACCAGCTCCCCGTAAGAGTTGAGCTTAAGGTAGCAAGGGGCTGCAGCGACAAGCGCCCCTGAGGAATCGTGCAGCGCGAGGTGGTGCGGGAGCCAGCCGAACGTCTCGCCGACGCATCCGTGCCGTTCCAGGGCGGCCAAGAACTCGTGGCGCAGAAACGGCGTGTCACGGTCGACCAGCCGGTTCCATGCCTCCGCTGAGATCTCCTCGATAGCACTGTGGGTGGTGAGGCTCAACATGTGCGCGGCGTAATCCGGTGTTCTGCTCAACCGGAAAACATGTGGGGTGGGAGGACGAAGGGCAAGACCGAGCTTGGCGGCGGACGCCGTGTGCGGCGGCCCGGCCGGGCCGCCCGAACGGGATGGTGGGTGTCAGTCCCCGGCCAGGGCGTCGAGGTATTTCTCCGCGTCCAAGGCAGCCATGCAGCCGGTGCCAGCGGAGGTAATGGCCTGGCGATAGACGTGGTCCATGACGTCACCGGCCGCGAATACACCCGGAATCGAGGTGGCCGTTGCGTTGCCTTCGGCGCCGCTCTTGACCTCGATGTAGCCGTTGGTCATGTCTAACTGTCCGTCGAAGATCTGGGTGTTGGGCTGGTGACCGATGGCAATGAAGACACCCTGGAGCGCGATGTCCTTCGTCGCGCCGTCCGCCACGTTTCTGATGCGGATACCGGTGACCCCGGTCGGATCGCCCAGGACCTCATCAAGGACATGACTCCACTCGATACGCACATTGCCGTGAGCCTCCTTCTCGAACAGATGGGCCTGCATGATCTTCTCGGCCCGGAGGGCATCGCGGCGGTGCACCAGGGTCACCTCGGAGGCGATGTTCGAGAGGTATAGGGCCTCCTCGACGGCGGTGTTTCCGCCCCCGATGACGGCGACCTTCTGCTTCTTGTAGAAGAAGCCGTCGCAGGTGGCGCAGGCGGAGACGCCGCGGCCCCGAAATTCCTGCTCCGAGGGCAAACCCAGGTATCTGGCGCTGGCGCCCGTCGCGATGACAAGGGCATCGCAGGTATAGACTCCCGAGTCGCCGGTCAGGCGAAACGGGCGCTCGCCAAGCTCCGCCTTGTTGATGTGATCGAAGATGATCTCGGTCTCGAAGCGCTCGGCGTGTCGGCGCATTCGCTCCATCAGATCCGGGCCCTGCACGCCGTCCGGATCTCCGGGCCAGTTGTCCACGTCGGTGGTGGTCATGAGCTGACCCCCTTGCTCGAGACCGGTTACCAGCACAGGACTCAGATTCGCGCGCGCTCCATAGACGGCCGCTGCGTAACCCGCAGGGCCGGAACCCAGGATCAGCAGACGGCAGTGCCTCGTTTCGCTCATGTATAATGCTCCGAAGTATTACATCGTCCCTACCGCAGCACCCGCCTAGCGGCGCCGCCCTGCAGGATGGGTCGGAACGCCGGGCCAGTTTCCTCGCAGCGCAGGCCGACCAAAAGTACAAATGGTACGGGTTGCACGCGGCCTGGTAAAGCAAACCAAGCGAGCGATGCACATCGGCATCCCCCGAGAAATCAAACCCCTGGAGGCCCGGGTCGCCCTTATTCCCGATGCCTGCGGCGATCTGAGTCGGATGGGTCACGAGGTCGTGGTAGAAAGGGGTGCCGGGCTCGGCAGCGGCTTTTCCGACAGAGATTACGAGGCTTCCGGGGCAACCATCGCAGAGGATGCACCGACCGTTTATCGATTGGCGGACCTGGTGGTGAAGGTCAAGGAGCCGTGGGGCCCCGAGATCGATCTCTTGCGGCGCGATCAGATCCTCTTCTCGTTCCTGCACTTGGCGGCGAACCCCGCGCTCACCGAGCGCCTCACCGATATCGGTCTCACCGCACTTGCCTTTGAGACGGTTGTGGACGACGGGCGACTGCCGATCCTCGCCCCCATGAGCGACATCGCAGGCAGGCTGGCTGTGCAGATCGGAACAACCTTGCTGCAGACTCCTCAGGGCGGCAAGGGGCTTCTCCTCGGCGGACTCCCCGCGGCGGAGCGCGGGCATGTGGTGGTGCTGGGTGC
Source organism: uncultured Gammaproteobacteria bacterium (assembly GCA_963824085.1). Classification (GTDB taxonomy): domain Bacteria; phylum Pseudomonadota; class Gammaproteobacteria; order Chromatiales; family Chromatiaceae; genus JARRNE01. The sequence goes on along the minus strand of CAWGNT010000015.1, from coordinate 580,228 downwards.
CGGCAACGCCGGATCGGCGGCGGTCCGGACGGCGGCCGCGATCGGGGCGAGGGTGACTGTGCTCGACCGCAACGTGCAGAAGCTCGCCTCGATGCGCCGGGCGGGCCCCAATGTCACCACCCTATACCCCCATGCCGATAGCCTCGCCCGGGCAGTCGAGGAGGCTGACCTGTTGATCGGTGCCGTACTGGTGCCGGGCGCCAGGGCACCGCGCCTGATCACCGAGTCCCAAGTGGCCGGAATGGAACCGGGCAGCGTGATCGTGGACATCGCGGTAGACCAGGGCGGATGTATCGGGACGACGCGCCCGACGACCTACGAGGCCCCCACGTACAGCGTCCACGGCGTGGTGCACTTCGCGGTCACGAATATGCCGGGCGCCGTCCCTCGGAGTGCCTCGCGGGCGCTGTGCGCTAGCCTGTTCCCCTGGGTCGCGCGATTGACGAATCGCGACTGGCGCTCGGACCCCGTCCTCTCCGCGGCCGTGAATGTTGCTGGTGGCGCCGTCGCTCATCCCGCCATCAGTCCTTGAAATTGCGCGAAGAAGCTCCGTTAAGGCTATAATCAGTCTGCTAATCGGAGGGAGAGTTTTGGTACAGGCAACGCGAGTAGGCCAGCTTAGCTTCGGTGATTACGTGCAGCGTGCCGTGCGCGAAGGGGCCATGTGGTCTCTCGTTTGCGTGGCGCTGTACCTGGTACTGTCGCTCGCGAGCTACTCGCCCCAGGATCCTGGTTGGTCGCATGTCGGACACGGCGATGCCGTGGCAAATGCCGGTGGGCGTGTGGGGGCCTGGTTCGCTGACGTGGCCCTTTATCTCTTCGGGCTCTTCGCATATCTCATCCCGGTTATGGTGGCTTGGAGCGCCTATCTCGTCTTCCGCCGCCCGGACCCGGAGCCCGACACTCAGGTTCACCTGCTGGCGCTGCGCTGGCTGGGGTTTATCGTGACGCTCGCTGCTGGCTCGGCGCTTGTGAGCGTCCATCTGGCCGGGTTGGCACACAATCTCCCGAATGGGATCGGCGGCGGCCTGGGGCTGCTAATCGCCGAGCGCATGACCGGCATTTTCAGTCCAACGGGCGCGACTCTGTTCCTGTCCGGGATCTTTCTCGCGGGCTTTACGCTCTTTTCCGGGATCTCTTGGTTCGTCATCTTGGACGCCATTGGTGCCGCCTGTTTGGCCGCGATGCGTCGAGGGCGGGCCTGGGCACAGACGCTGCGCCAGCAGCGCAGGGAGAGGGATTCGCGTCAACAGCGACCGCTTTCAAAGCGCCGGTCGCCGGTCCTCGCTGCTGAGCAGGCATCTCTGGCCGCAGCGCCTACGGTGGTGGCGCAGGCCGTGCCCGGCGCCGATAAACCGCCGAAACCGAAAGCGCACAGGCGCGTGGCGCGCGACGAGCGTCAGCTGCCATTGCCCCAGCTCGCAGGCGACGGTGAGCGTCCGCCCATCGAGCTTCTGGACCCACCCCGCAAGAGCGGTAAGGGATACACGCCGGAGATGCTGGAGGCGCTCTCGCGGGACGTCGAGTCCAAACTCGCGGACTTCGGTGTTGCGGTGCATGTGGTGGCCGTACACCCGGGACCCGTCGTCACCTTGTTCGAGCTGCAGCTCGCCCCCGGCACCAAGGTGAGCAAGATCACCGGCCTCTCCAAGGACATCGCACGCGCGCTCTCGACCGTCAGTGTGCGCGTGGTGGAGGTGATCCCCGGCAAGTCCGTGATCGGGCTCGAGATTCCGAACGAGCAGCGGGAGACGGTATACCTCGGTGAGGTGCTGGGCTCGCATCCCTACCAAGACGCGAAGTCCCCGCTTACCCTCGCTCTTGGGACGGACATCGCCGGCCACCCCGTGGTCGCGGACCTCAATCGCATGCCCCACGCCCTGATCGCGGGGACCACCGGCTCGGGGAAATCCGTGGCCATCAACGCCATGATTCTCAGCCTCCTCTACAAGGCGAGCCCGCGCGACGTCCGCCTCATCATGGTGGATCCCAAGATGCTGGAGCTCTCCGTCTACGAGGGCATTCCGCACCTGCTCACCCCGGTGGTCACGGACATGAAGGAGGCGGCGAATGCCCTTCGTTGGTGCGTCGGGGAGATGGAGCGCCGCTATCGGCTCATGGCGCAGCTGGGGGTGCGCAACATCGCGGGGTATAACCGAAAGGTTGCGGATGCCGAGACCGCGGGGGCACCGATACCCGATCCGTTCTACGTGACCGAGCACGGCGGCGCCGACGGCGAGGAGTCTGAGCAGGCGCCGACGTTGAACCATCTGCCCTACATCGTGGTCATCATTGACGAGCTTGCGGACATGATGATGGTGGTGGGCAAGAAGGTAGAGGAGCTCATCGCCCGCTTGGCCCAAAAGGCGCGTGCATCTGGTATCCACCTCTTGCTGGCGACGCAGCGGCCGTCGGTGGACGTGTTGACTGGTCTCATCAAGGCGAACATTCCAACGCGCATGGCCTTCCAGGTATCCGCCAGGGTCGATTCGCGGACCATCCTGGACCAAATGGGAGCCGAGCACCTGTTGGGCTACGGCGACATGCTGTATCTGCCGCCCGGCACCAGCTTTCCGCAACGCGTCCACGGCGCTTTCGTGGACGACCACGAGGTGCATAGGGTCGTGGAATACCTGAAACAGCTTGGTGAGCCCGACTATATCGACACCATTCTGCAGGACTCGGGGGACGGGATTCCGGGAATCGACGTCGATCCACGCGGAGCAGGCGAGACGGAGGACCAGGACCCGCTGTTCGACGAGGCGGTTCGGATCGTGACCGAGTCGCGTCGGGCATCCATCTCGGGCGTGCAGCGGCGGCTCAAGATCGGGTATAACCGGGCCGCTCGTATGATCGAGGAGATGGAACGTATCGGCGTCGTCGGGCCCGCCGAAACCAACGGCAACCGAGAGGTGCTGGCGCCGCCTCCACCAGAGGACTAATGGAGATGCGAGAAGTGACATTCGCAATGGCCGCTGAGCCTCGCTGCACTCCGAATCGGCGCATGTGGGGCGTCATTCGGATCGTCGTGACCCTTTTTGGCATCGTGTTGGCGCAATCAGCTGCTGCCAAGGCGGACGGGGCGGAGCGTCTGCACGCCTTCCTGAAGGGCCTGACTACCTTGAGCTCGCAATTCGAGCAGGTCACGCTGGCGGCCGATGGTGGCCGCATGGTGCAGTCGGACGGTACGCTCTATCTCAAGCGACCGGGCAAGTTCCGGTGGGTATACCGCACCCCCGTGAAGCAGGTCATAGTCGCCGACGGCAGCCGCGTTTGGATGCACGACCTGGAGCTGGACCAGATCTCGCATCAGAGTGAGGACAAGGCGTTGCGGGGGACGCCGGCGGAGCTGCTGGCAGGGGGTGCGCCGATCGAACGCCAGTTCAAGATCCAACCCTGGAATGGCGGCGAGGGTCGCGTATGGGTTGAGCTCGAGCCGCGGGCCAAGGACACGCAGGTGGTCAGGATTCGGATAGGGTTCGTCGGTGATCACCTCGACACCTTGCTCATGGAAGACAGCTTTGGCCAACTGACACGGTTCACCTTTACCGACACCAAGCGTAACCCCCCCCTCGACGACAGCCTGTTTCACCTGAAACTGCCGCCAGGTGGCACTTTTCTGAACGTGGACTGACCACCAGCAGGATTTCGCAAGCCTTGCACGGTGGCGGGTGGGCGTTGGACCGAAACATGATGAAGGCTCCTCCGTCCGCGGACGCATCCGCGTCGGTGCCACTCGCGGAGCGCCTGCGCCCGCGCACGCTGGAAGAGCTCGTCGGTCAGGCCCACCTGCTCGCCCCCGGCAAGCCGTTGCGTCAGGCAATCGAGGCCGACCGTCCTCACTCCATGATCTTCTGGGGACCGCCTGGAACGGGGAAGACGACGCTTGCCCGGCTGCTCGCCAGCTACTCCGGCGCCCACTTCCTGAGGCTCTCCGCGGTACTCTCCGGCGTAAAGGACATCCGCGAGGCCGTCGCCGAGGCAAAGGCCGTCCGTACGCGGGAAGGGCGCGGGACCATCCTCTTCATCGACGAGGTGCATCGGTTCAACAAGAGCCAGCAGGATGCCTTTCTGCCCCATGTGGAGGACGGTACGCTCGTCTTCATTGGGGCCACGACCGAGAACCCGTCCTTCGAGCTCAACGCGGCCCTCTTGTCGCGGGCGCGGGTCTATGTGCTGAGGGCCTTGGAGGTCGGCGACCTTGAGCGGGTGATCGACCGAGCCTTGGCCGACACCGTGCGCGGGCTAGGGGCGCGCGGTCTTATCCTCGCCGCGGAGCAGCGCCGCCAGATTGCGGAGGCTGCGGACGGCGATGCCCGGCGGGCCTTGAACCTCTTGGAGCTCGCAGGAGATCTGGCCGAGGGCGAGATGATTACGGCGCAGACGGTGGCCGAGGTGATCACTGGTCACGTGCGTCGATTCGACAAGGGCGGCGACGTCTTCTACGAACAGATCTCGGCCCTACACAAGTCGGTGCGCGGCTCTGCGCCGGATGCGGCGCTGTACTGGCTCGCACGCATGATCGATGGCGGCGGCGATCCCCTCTACGTGGCGCGCCGCGTCGTGCGCATGGCCTCGGAGGACATCGGGAACGCCGATCCCCGCGCCCTCGAGCTGGCGCTGAACGCATGGGATGTCCAGGAGCGCCTCGGCAGCCCGGAAGGGGAGCTCGCGGTCGCCCAGGCCGTGACCTACATGGCCTGTGCGGCCAAGAGCAACGCGGTCTACACCGCCTGGAGCGCGGCACTGGAAGATGTGCGGCGCTCCGGCTCCCTGGAGGTCCCGCTGCACTTGCGCAATGCGCCCACCGGTCTGATGAAGGAGCTCGGCTACGGCCGGCGCTACCGATACGCGCATGACGAGCCGGAGGGGTACGCGGCCGGGGAGAGCTACTTCCCCGACGGCTTTGGTAGCCCAACCTATTACCGCCCAGTGGGTCGGGGACTGGAAATCAAGATCCGCGAAAAGCTCGGGCGTCTGCGCGAGCTCGACCGCGCGGCTCGCACGGAGGACTCCAATCCCAAAGACCCAGAAGGGACGATGAAAGAGGGCTCGCCACCGGGCAGAGGCGTATGACGCGCGCCGGCTTGGAATGCCGTGATTCGAAGCCCGAAATCACCTTATCCGTGGCGCACGGGATGCAGTGCTTATCCAAGACAGGGTCACGCCGACGCCGGGCACGCGAGGCTCCGACGCATATGCCCACGCGGTGTAAAATGCCGACCTTTCGTTGGGGAGTGGGGCGTGTTTCAGATTCTTGCCATTGCAGGCGGAGGGGCGCTCGGAGCACTAGGGCGCTTCTGGATGTCCGCCGGCATTCATCGGCTGGCCGGCCGGGGCTTTCCCTGGGGTACGTTGGCTGTGAATGCCTTGGGCTCTTTCATTATGGGCCTCCTATTCGTGCTGCTCGTGGACCGGCTCGCAACCGGGCCCGAGGTGCGCTCCGCCATCCTCGTGGGTTTTCTCGGAGCCTTCACCACTTTTTCGACCTTTTCCGTGGAGACCATCGCGCTCATTGAAGCGGGTTTCCTCTGGAAGGCATTCCTCAATATGTGGGTAAGTCTGCTCCTGTGCCTGCTTGCCTGCTGGCTCGGTGTGATACTCGGGAGGTCAGTATGAGTCACGTCGAGGCGCGGATGGTGCGCGTCTATCTCTCTGAGTCGAACCATGAGCTCGAGCACTTGCTCAAGTGTCTCCATGACGAGCTGAGGGTGTGCGGTGTGACGGTAGTGCGGGGAATCGAAGGGTACGGGTCGTCTGGCGTCATTCACAGCGCGTCGCTGGTGGACCTCTCGGCGGATCTGCCTCTTGTGCTGGAGTTCTTCGACGAACCCGAAAAGGCCTCCAGGGCCATCGAGCGAATATCGGACTTCGTCGATCCGGGTCATGTGGTGTCCTGGGCAGTCACTGTCGAAGGCGATCGGGCATGTTAGATCCACATCTGTTGAGAACCGACCTCGCGTACGTTGCGTCGCAGCTGCAGCGCCGCGGCGTCGAGCTCGATACCGAGCGTTGCGAGGCGATCGAGGCCAGGCGCAAGGCGCTCCAGGTGCGCGTCCAAGAGCTGCAAAATCTCCGCAATACCCAGTCCAAGGCCATCGGTAAGGCCAAGGCCGCGGGTGAGGACATTGCTCCATTGCTTGCAGAGGTCGCCGACCTGGGGCACAGGCTCAAGGCCGCGGAGGTCGAGCTTGCGGTCGTGCAGGAGGAGTCGAGTGAGCTCAGCCTGGGCCTCCCCAACATTCCTCACGACACCGTACCCATCGGTCGGGACGAGGCGGATAACCGCGAGGAGCGACGTTGGGGCGAGCGGCCGCAATTTGGGTTTGAGCCCAGAGATCACGTGGAGCTGGGCGCTCGGCGCGGCTGGATGGATTTCGATGCAGCGACCAAGCTCACCGGCTCGCGCTTCGTCGTCTTGAGCGGACCGCTGGCGCGGCTACACCGGGCACTGATCCAGTTCATGCTGGATACCCACACCAAAGAGCACGGTTATACCGAGGTCTACGTGCCCTACCTGGTCAATGGTGACAGCCTGCTTGGTACCGGTCAGCTGCCCAAGTTCGAGGCGGACTTGTTCCGAATCTCGGGCGAGAATCCCTATTATCTGATTCCCACGGCGGAGGTCCCGGTCACCAACCTGGTGCGTGGTCTAATCGTGGAGCCCGATGACATGCCGCGGCGGTGGGTTGCCCATACCCCCTGCTTCCGGAGCGAGGCCGGCTCCTACGGCAAGGACACCCGCGGGATGATCCGACAGCACCAGTTCGAGAAGGTAGAGCTCGTCCAGGCGGTGCGTCCCGACGACTCCTACAGCGCCCTGGAGGAGCTCACCGGTCACGCCGAATCCATCCTTCAGCGTCTGGGCCTTGCGTACCGGGTCGTGACGCTGTGCAGCGGTGATCTCGGTTTTTCGGCCGCAAAGACATATGATCTGGAGGTCTGGTTGCCGGGCCAGAACAAGTACCGCGAGATATCGTCCTGCAGCAACTTCGAGGCATTTCAGGCACGTCGCCTTCAGGCCCGTTGGCGCAATCCGCAGACTGGAAGGCCTGAGCTCGTGCACACGCTGAACGGTTCAGGCCTCGCCGTCGGCCGGACGCTGGTGGCCGTGATGGAGAACTACCAGGAGATCGACGGGAGCATCCGGATTCCCGACGTGCTGCGACCCTACACGGGGGGCGCAGAGAGCTTGTAGCGGGGATGAGATGCCACCCGGAACGCGTGTCGGAGAAGCGCCCGGCTGCGGCGTTCCCCAAAAGGGGGCATTTCGGCGACGGCGAGGTTGTGCGGCGCTAACGGACTAGTGCAACCAGCAGTGCCACCAGTCCGACTACCAGGGCTAGAGGCAGCACCACCGCCTGCCAGTCCCCTTTTTGGGCCTTGGGTCCGTGCTCTTGCCACTGTTTGAACGCGGGCCAAAGGTAGAACAGCATCATCACTAGCAGGATGCCGAAGGCGATCTTGCCGAACAGCTCCATGTCTGCCTCCTGTGTGTGCTAACAAAAACCCCGGCGCGGTGGCCGGGGTACGCTGTCTGCCTTAGCGCAGGACATCAATCGTCGCTCATGATCCCCAGGATCTGCAGCAGGCTGATGAAGATGTTGAAGATGCTCAAATAAATGCCGTAGGTGGCCATGATGTAGTTCGTTTCGCCGCCGTTGATGATGCGGCTGGTGTCGAACAGGATGAAGGCACTCATCAGCATAATGACCGCCCCCGAGATGGCCAGCGAGAGGGCGGGCATAGCCAGGAAGAGGTTGGCCAGCATCGCAATCACGATCACCATCATGCCGGCGAACACGAAGCCTCCCAGGAAGCTGAAGTCCCGCTTCGTCGTTAGCGCGTAGCCCGACAGCCCGAGAAAGATCAAGCCGGTCCCGCCAAAGGCCGTGGCAATGATCTGCGGGCCGTGCGGCAACGCGGCATAGACTATCAGGATAGAACCCAAGCCAAAACCAAGCAGGCCGGTGATGGCGAACAGCACCCCGATCCCGGCGGTGGAATTAGCGGTACGCGGCAGGACGAACATACCGAGAACCATGGCGCCGATCACCGAAACCAAGTACATCCAGGTCGGTACCGCCATGGCCATGGATACAGCTGCCATCAGGGCGCTGAACGCAAGCGTTGCCGACAGAAGTAGATAGGTGTTCTTCAGGACCTTGTTCGTTGCCACCGCACGTTCGGTGCTGCGTACGATGGTGTACTCATTAGCCATGTGTCTTGTTCTCCTCGTAGGATATGGATCAGCTCTTTACACCTGTGTGTGACCGGTTCTGTAACCTGCGGTTCCGAAGCATACGCGAGAGGAGCGAAATGACAACCGGCGATGCTTCCGTCAGAACCGGCACTTCCGGTATTCTTACGCTGGTCTAGACATGGGGCTTTGGCACCCTTTTCCAACTGTCTCACCGGAGAGGTGGCTGAGCGGTCGAAAGCGGCGGTCTTGAAAACCGTTGAGGAGCAATCCTCCGGGGGTTCGAATCCCTCCCTCTCCGCCAACAAGAGCCACCTGGGTCTCGCTCGTTCCCCGTCTCCTGACCGGCGGCGGACCAGGTGCCCTTTACGTCTCATCGACCCTGCCGATTCGCGAGGACGGCGTTACCGCTGCCGGCGACCTGCCGTGCGCGTCCAAGCCTCGGGTTTTTCGATGTGTCCGGGAGAGACTCCGAAGCCTTTCCGTGCTCCCGCCCCTCGATTTGCCGAGGGACACGCAGCGAGGCGTTCCGCGTCCGCGAAAACACGCGCGGGATTGATATTCGGCGGCGATTGGGAAACCATAGCCCCAAACAATCGCGGTGTATCACAACCTCGACACCCGCGGCGGATGCCTCACACATGATTAAGGTCCTTCTCGTCGATGACCACGAGCTGGTGCGAACTGGGATTCGTCGCATTCTCGATGAGGCGGGCGACATGGAAGTGGTCGGCGAGGCCGCCGATGGAGACGAGGCGCTCAGGGTTGCGCGTAAGGTGGCGCCGGATGTGGTACTGATGGATCTCAACATGCCCGGCATGGGCGGAATCGAGGCGACTCGGCGGATGATACGACTGCAGCCGAATGCCAAGGTCATCGCCTTGACAGTGCTGGATGATGATCCGTTTCCCGCGCGATTGAGCGAGGCCGGTGCCATCGGCTACCTGAGCAAGGGCTGCCCCGCTGCGGAAATGATCGAGGCGGTGCGGACGGTGTATCGAGGCGCTCCCTACGTTGCGGTAAGTGTTGCCCGCAAGCATATGTTGGCCGACTGGCGAGGGGTTGCTAAGACCCCCTTCGAGGAGCTTTCATCGCGGGAGATGCAGGTCGCCATGATGATCCTCGAAGGGCAGCGCACCCAGGAGATCTCCGACGCGCTGTCCCTGAGTCCGAAAACCGTCAGCACTTACCGGCAACGCATCTACGACAAACTCAACGTCAAGACGGACGTCGAGTTGACGCGCCTTGCTTACCGGTACGGTCTGATCGTCGACGGGGACTGACTGCCGATCGATCTCCAAAGGCTGCCCGCATCGCGCGGCACCTCGCTCCCCCAGTTGCCAGGTCCCTTGTTTGGGGAGTGCGGTCTCACCACGCCGGCAGCTGCCGATCTGCCCCGAGCGATTCAGCCCCCTCGTCCCGAAGACCGACCCATGGTGGCACCAGATCTAGGAGAAGTCCTCAGCCAGTTGCCTCCCCGCCCGGGTGTATATCGCATGCTGGACGAGGGCGGGAAAGTCCTCTACGTCGGCAAGGCGAAAGATCTCAAGCGTCGGGTCGCCAGCTACTTCACCCGCGCCCTCGATCGCAGGCTGCAGGTGATGGTCTCGCAGGTCGCCGATATCGAGATTACGGTGACCAACACCGAAGGCGAAGCCCTCCTCCTCGAGAACAACCTAATCAAGTCGTTGCGTCCGCGTTTCAACGTCATGCTGCGCGACGACAAGAGCTACCCCTACATCTACCTGTCTGCTCGGGAGCCATACCCGCGGCTAGCCTTCTATCGCGGACCGACCAAGGGCGACGGTCGCTATTTTGGACCCTATCCGAGCGCTTGGGCGGTGCGCGACACACTGCAGCTCCTGCAGAAGCTCTTTCCCGTCCGCCAATGCCAGGACAGCTTCTTTCGCAACCGCTCGAGACCCTGTCTCCAGTATCAAATCCGGCGCTGCAGCGGGCCCTGCGTGGGTCTCATAAACGAATCCGAATATGCAGCGGACGTCGAGCACACAATCAAGTTTCTCGAGGGCCGCACCGATGAGGTGGTGGGTGAGTTGGTGCGGCTCATGGAGACGGCCGCGGAGGCCCTGGATTTTGAACGGGCCGCCGCCTTACGCGATCAGATTGCGACCCTTCGGCGCATCCAAGAGCGCCAATGCGTGAGTACTCAGGGTGGGGATTTGGACATTGTGGCCGCGGCGCAGGAAGGAGGTCTCAACTGTGTCCAGGTCTTCTTTATCCGCGGTGGCCGAAGTCTCGGCAACAAGACCTTCTTTCCCCAGGCGCCCGAGGGGATGGAGGAGGGTGGGTTGCTTTCCGCCTTCCTCGCCCAATTCTACCCCGACAAGGGTGTCCCTTCGGAGGTCATCGTCAGCAGTCGACTGGAAGACCGCGACATGTTGGAAGCCGCCTTCTCCCAACAGGCCGGGCGGCGCGTAACGATCAAGACACGGGTTCGCGGCGATCGAGCGCGTTGGCTGGAGATGGCGCGCGGCAATGTCGCGGTTGCTCTGAAGTCACGTCTCGGCAGCCAGGCGGGGTACGCTCAACGCCTGGAGGGCCTGCGCGAAGCGTTGGAGCTGGAGGAGCTTCCGCAGCGCATGGAGTGCTTCGATGTCAGCCACACGGGTGGCGAGCGGACGGTGGCCTCCTGCGTGGTCTTTGACGGGGAAGGCCCCCGGAAGTCGGACTATCGGCGATTCAACATCGAGCATGTCGCTGCCGGTGACGACTACGGCGCCATGCGCCAAGCGCTCACTCGTCGTTACACCCGAGTCAAGCAGGGCGAGTATCCGTATCCCGATCTACTCTTCATTGACGGGGGTCGCGGACAGCTCGCGGTTGTGGAGGATGCGCTGCAGGAGCTGGCAGTCTCCGGGGTCAGCCTCGTCGGGGTTTCAAAGGGTCCGGACCGAAAGCCAGGAACGGAACAGCTCTGGTTGTCCGGGCGCAACACGGCCGTTATACTCCCGGCGGATTCGCCGGCAATGCACCTGATTCAGCAGATTCGGGACGAGGCTCACCGATTCGCCATCACCGGTCACCGCCAGCGGCGTGCAAAGGCGCGCAGGACTTCCACACTGGAGCAGATCCCGGGTGTGGGGCCGAAGCGGCGCCAGAGCCTGTTAAGGCAGTTCGGGGGTCTGCAGGGGCTCACACGCGCAGGTGTGGAGGACATTGCCAGGGTTGAAGGCATCAGTCGGCATCTGGCGCAGCAGATCTACGACGCCTTCCACCAAGACCGCCAAAGAGCCTGATGCATGTGGAATACCCCCAATCTGTTGACGCTGCTGCGTATTCTTCTGATTCCCGTTTTTGTCGCGGTCTTTTATGTACCCCTGTCGTGGGCTCGCGTGGCCTGCGCGCTGGTGTTCGGCGCTGCCGCCCTGACGGACTGGCTCGATGGATACCTGGCGCGCCGGTGGCAGCAGACCTCGCCCCTCGGGGCCTTCCTCGACCCGGTTGCCGACAAGCTGATGGTCGCAATAGCCCTCGTGCTATTGGTTCAGGCCGATCCGCGGGCCGCTCTGGCGCTTCCAGCGGCAGTTATCGTCGGCCGCGAAATCACGGTGTCGGCGCTGCGTGAATGGATGGCGGAGCTCGGGGCTCGCTCTCGTGTGGCCGTCTCCATGGGGGGGAAATTCAAGACCACGACCCAAATGGTGGCGATCTTTTTGCTCGTGCTGCGCGATTCGCTGCTGGGGGTGCCGGTCTATGGGGTTGGTATGGTGCTCCTATACATCGCGGCAGCCCTGACTTTGTGGTCAATGATGCGGTACTTGCGTGCGGCCTGGCCGAGCTTGACCGCTCCGGCGCCCCCGATAACGAGCGGCCACAAGGGGAATGGAGCGGCCAGCAAGGGTTGACAGGTTTCTGGCCCAACGTACAATTGCGAGTCTGACCTGCGGGAATAGCTCAGTTGGTAGAGCACAACCTTGCCAAGGTTGGGGTCGCGAGTTCGAGTCTCGTTTCCCGCTCCAAAATCAAGTGGATACGGCGGCTTTCAAGCCGCCGTATTTTTTGCGGCCACCGTCAATCAGGCTCCGTCGGAGCGCTGAGACGGGATCCAGCGTCAGCCGCTGCGCCGTGGCAGCGTGTGCCGTTTTGCCCCGAAATCGCCTTGACCTTCAAAGAGACCTGGGGCGCTATCGCGTGCTTGCGGTCTGGTCTGCGCTACGGCCGACCCTGCATGTGAACCCCGTGGTCGGCGAGCCACTCGGTGTCCAGCCGCCAGCGGACGGCTTTGACATCCGGTTGCCTTGCGATAAGCGCCTGTGCCTGTTTCTGATGATCGGCCAGGTCCTGTTGGGCGGCGACCATTCGCCGATCGTCGGGATCGGCGCCGGCCAGCTCCGGATGGATGATCGCGAGGAAGCGGATGGCTGGGACATCGAAGGATCGCGGCGTTGACAACGTGGCGATGCCGTTGTCGAGGGCGATGACCCTGAACTGATACGGATAGCTCGACAGCGAGGTATCCGTTTCGAGCAGATCATTCAGCTCCCATACCCGGGGGTTCCAGTTGGAGCCGACCCATAGTGCCACGAGTGCGACTAAGGCAAGTCCGAGCGCGATGCTGTAGTTGCGGGTGAAGCGGTCCATTGGCGATGGCCTCGAGGTGGTTAGGGTCCCGGCCCTGGGTCATTGAGTCGGGCGGTATTGCTTAAGCAAACGCTATCGGTGGCGTCGCCTGCGTGCATTGAAGATGCGCAAGGCGCAAGGGAGTTGGACAGGCGCGACCGGCTTGCCGTTGGGCTGGTTCCGTAACACCGCCTACGACGTTGTTGGCCGGACTGCGCGGTGCGACGCTCCACGCTGTGGCCTGGGTTGCCGCTGTGGTCCGAGATCGGATAGCTTTTGGGCATGCATGTCCCCAAAGACAGCGAGAGCGACCCCGGCGTGTCGCCGCTGCGTACCCCTTGTGAATGCGGCGCGCTAGCGAACGCATTGCGAGCGCGTACGCGTGACCTGCGCGCCAAGGCGGAGCGCACCGGCATCATCGGTGACATCCTGCGGCAGCGAGTCGAGCTCCATGGCTATTCATTGCTCCTGCGCAACCTCCTGCCCGTCTATCGTGAGATAGAAAAGGGGCTTCGTCGGCACCGGCATACGCGCGACGTCGGGTTGCTATGTCAACCGGCGGTCTTCCGTGCTCCTGCCATGGAGTCCGACCGCGATGCCCTATGCGGAAAGGAATGGGAGCGATCCCTCCCGTTCCTGTCGGCCGCGGACAGCTATGTGCATCGGGTCGCCAGGGGGGGCGGTTGACCATCGAATTCCCGATGCGGCCGTGACCCACGGGAAGGGCTTTGCGCATGTCCGCCGGCGTCTGGGTACCATAGGTGCCCTCATTCACCGCGACCAGCAGTGGAGCTATGCCGAGCTGGGCGCGCGTGCTCGTACGCGCGCGGGCGAGCTTGGTTCCCAGGGCGTTATTCCGGGGCAGGTGATTCTGGTCCCGGATTTTCCGGTCATGGAGCTCGCGGTCATGCAGCATGCGCTGGCGGATCTCGATTGCGGGCTCTTTCCGGTGTCGGCACCGAGTTTGGAAGCGCGCAAGGAGGAGTTGGCCGCGATCGCCGGGGCCGAATGGTGCTGGGCCCCGCACCCCGGCAACTCTGACCACCTGATCTCCATGGGGCAAGGAACGGCCGTACCGAGCGCTTGCGACGCGCGCGCCGCATTGGTGATCGAGACGAGCGGGAGCAGCGGTGCGCCGAAGGCGGTGATGCTCACAAGGCAGAATGTCCTGGCATCCGCCTCCCTGGTCAATGGGCATCTGGAGCTGAGGGCCGGCGATGTCTGGCTCGCCTGTCTGCCGCGGACGCACGTGGGCGGACTGCTCATCGGCTACCGCTGCGCGTTGGCGGGGGCGACCGTCTTGCTGCACGAGAGGTTCGAGGCTCGGGCCGTGGCGTATGATCTCGTGCGTTATGGAGTCACCCACATCTCCCTCGTGCCCGCCATGCTGGCGGACCTGCTGTCGGTCGCCGTCACCCCGCCGAACAGCCTGCGCGTTGTGCTGGTAGGAGGGCAGGCACTGGGCACCGAGCTGGCGCGCAAGGCCGCCGAAGGGGGGTGGCCGCTCTACCTCACGTACGGGATGACTGAGACCTGTTCCCAGGTTGCGACCTCCCGTGCCCTTTCGCAGCCGCCCGCGCCGGGAGTCGTCGGTCCGGTCCTTCCGGGCGTGGAGGTGGCCTGCGGCAGCTGCGTCGATGAGCCAAGACCCCTACGCATTCGCGGCCCGGTCGTCATGGCGGGCTACGCGAACCCGGAGCGCCGACCGGGGGATGGACTCGAGGACGGCTGGTTCCGGACCTCCGACCTCGGCTGCTTGATGGCGACGGGAAACCTTAGAGTGCTCGGCCGCGCGGACGATTTACTCGTGATTGGAGGCGAATCTGTACTCCCGTCCCGAGTCGAGGAGCAGATCATGTCGGCGCCGGGCGTCCTTTCGGTTGTCGTGGTGGGCCGCGATGATCCCGTGTGGGGCCACCGCCTGGTCGCCGTCTACGTCGGCGGCGTCAGTCCCGCCTCACTGGAGCGTTGGTGCAGAGGGCATCTCACCGGCCGCGATCGCCCGAGGGAGTTTCGGCGCCTCGAGCAGCTGCCGGCACTGGCCTCGGGGAAACCGGATCGGCGCCGGGTCAGGGAGCTCATCGGCGTCGCTGCAGCGGGCCTTGAGGAGTCTTCGGCCTCGGCTGTCGAAGAGCAGGAGTAGATATGCCTCGCGGCCGACGGGACACGCCGCGCGGGGCCGTCGGCGACCATTGGAGATGGATTTGTCGGGCGACGTCAGCGACCGGACTCTTCTGTTGTGTGGTCAACCAGGCGTGCGGTCAAGGCCATGCGCAAGTCCTCTGTCAAGGGCGCAGAGACCGATCCGTCCGGACCGCTCTGCACATGGATCGTGCGCGCACTGGCGCACACCTCTCCCGCACTGTCGATGAACCGATAGTCGAGCACGAATGATCGCTCTCCTACCTTTGCCGGACGCAGACGCACCGTTGCCTTGTCGCCATGCCGAAGCGGGGAACGGTAGTCCGCCTCGGCGTGCACGAGGGGAAGCCGCCACTTGGCGTCGCGAATGACACGATCCAAAGGAAAGCCTATGGTCGCCATGAACGCCTCGTAGGCGTCGTGGGCGTGTCGGAACAGGTGAGCAAAAAACATGATGCCCGCGGCATCGATGTCGTGCAGCGGGACCCGGAATACGTACTCGAAGGCATCGTCAGACATGGGGCTTCCATGGGGCCGTCCGGCTGAAGCCGCTACCGGCGCAGGCAGGGAGGGTGATATGGCCCCGAGCTGCAACCGGGGCGCTTCCGAGGTCGTTTGCCAGCCAGCCGGAGGTCGCCAGACCCTGCGCCGCTGGGGATGCGATGGCGGCGGCCAGCTGAGCTGTCGGCCAGAGTCCGGCCGCGGATTCGAGCATGCTGGTGACGACCACCTGTACGCGGAGCTCGCGGGCTCGTGTGGCGAG
The DNA here is from genome assembly GCA_963824085.1 of uncultured Gammaproteobacteria bacterium. Lineage (GTDB taxonomy): Bacteria > Pseudomonadota > Gammaproteobacteria > Chromatiales > Chromatiaceae > JARRNE01. Next base: position 564,542 of record CAWGNT010000015.1, on the reverse strand, counting down.
ATCGAGGGTTTTCCTGAGGCCGCCGATCACGGCGGGCTTTAGCACCAGGCGACGTACCGGCAGCCCATCCAACCGAAGGTCGGGGTCGATACGTCGCAAGGACTCATCAAGCGCCACCGGGAAGGCTGCGGTCGTCTGGAGCTGGGACAAGGCGGCGGCATCGGGTTCGCGGAGCGGTTCCTCCAGTGATTCCACCGGCAAGTCGTTCAGGCCCTCGATGACCCGAGCGGCGTCCTCCACGCCCCAGGCCCCATTGGCGTCGAGCCGGAAGGCTGTCTGCGGCGGGAGGCAGCGGGAGAGGTGCGCCAGTCGCATCAGCTCGATAGTTGGTTCCTCGAGCCCGACCTTGATCTTGATGAGCCGAAAGCCCGCGCTGCAGCTCGCTCGCAAGGTTCCCGGTGTGACATCGCGCAAGGCGCCGAGTGCGGCATTGACCTCGACAGAGGACACCGCTTGAGGGGAAAGCCAGCGGCGCAACGACTGGTCCGCGCGTCGAGAGGCGAGGTCGAGCAACGCACACTCCACGGCGTAGCCGGCGGCTGGCGCCGGCGAGCTGTCTTCGGCAATCTGGGTAAGGAGCCCCTCGATAGAGCGGCCGACGGCCTCGGTTCGCAGCCGCGAGAGGGCGGCCCAGGCCGACTCCGGCGTCTCGGTGCCTGCCTCCGCCAGTGGAGCGCAGTCGCCATACCCTTTCACCCCGCCCGCCGTGACGCGGACCAGCCAGCCGCGCCTTTCGGTGAGGGCTCCGCGGGAGGTTTGCCAAGGCCGCGCCAGGGGCAGCCGGTAGGGTAGGGCCGCAAACTGCTCGATCACGCGACAGCCGGGAGACCAAGGCCGATCAGGACCAAGATCGCCAAGGCGGCCTGAAAGAGTGCGGTTGACCCGAGCATGGCGTTCAGCTCGGCGCGTTCCGCCCCGCGGAAAAGCTGGGTGATCAAGACATATCCGAAGGGAAGAGCCACGAGCATGGGCCACGCGCGGCCGGGCAGGTCGGTGAGTATCAGGATGGGGAAAGGCGCGACCAACAGTGCCGCATAGAGGATTCGGGCGCGCTGCGTGCCGAGGTAATGGCACAGGGTGCGGCGCCCGGCCCTGCGGTCGGTCTCGAGATCCCGGTAATTGTTGAGCAGGAGCACCGCCGATGCCGGCAGACCGAGCGCCAGCCCAAGCGCGAGAGAGTGCCCGGCGAATGAAAACGTCTGTAGATAGTAGCTCCCCGACACCGCTGCGATCCCGAAGAAGAGCAGCACGAAGATCTCGCCAAACGGACCGTAGGCGATCGGGCGGGGTCCGCTCGTATAGGCGTAACCGGCTGCCAGGGAGGCGAGCCCTAAGCACAGGATCGGCCATCCACCGCGCACGCAAAGGTAGCTCCCGAGCAGAAAGGCGGTTAGGAACGACAGATGTGCGGCGACCTTCACTTGCCGCGGCGTGAACCAGCCTCGAGCGGTCGCCCGTGGCGGACCGACGCGATCCGCCGTGTCCGTCCCGCGCTCGAAGTCGGCCGCATCGTTGTATAGGTTGGTCCCGACCTGGATCGCAACCGCGGCCAGCAGCGTTACCAACGCGGTCAGCACGTCGATGCGTCCGGTCTCGATCAGGGCGAGGGCGGTGCCCGCCAGGACGGGCGTCGCCGCCAGCAGCAGGGTCTTGGGACGAGCCGCGGAGAGCCAGCGCCCGATGTCTCGCCACAGGCCGGACATCTCAGGGACGCCTGGGGAAGCGTTGAAAATTGGGTTTTCGCTTTTCGAGGAACGCATCTCTTCCCTCCTTTGCCTCCTCGGTGCTGTAAAAGAGGGCGGTTGCATTGCCCGCCAGTTCCTGAATGCCGGCCAATCCGTCTGTCTCCGCATTGAATGCGGCCTTGAGGACGCGCAACGCGGTGGGTGAGAGCTGCAGCATTTCGCGACACCAGTCGACCGTGACCCGCTCGAGGTCGCGCAACGGAACCACTGCGTTGACCAGACCCATGTCGAGCGCCTCCCTTGCATCATACTGACGGCACAAGAACCAAATCTCCTTCGCCTTCTTTAATCCGACGGTGCGGGCGAGCAGCCCGGCCCCGAAGCCGCCGTCGAAGCTTCCCACGCGCGGACCGGTCTGCCCGAAGCGGGCGTTGTCTGCGGCGATGGTGAGATCGCACAGGAGATGAAGCACATGACCGCCGCCGATGGCGTAGCCGGCGACCATCGCGACCACAGGCTTGGGCAGGGCGCGAATCTGGCGCTGCAGCTCCAGCACGTTGAGGTGCTCGATTCCGCTGGTGTCGCGATAGCCTTCGTCGCCGCGGATGCGTTGGTCGCCGCCGGAGCAAAACGCCAGGTCGCCGGCCCCCGTGAGGATGATGGTGCCGGTGTTCGGGTCCATGTGGGCGCTGCGGAAGGCATCGATGAGCTCGCGGACCGTCTCCGGACGAAAGGCGTTGCGGACCTTCGGCCGGTTGATGGCGATCTTGGTGATGCCTTCCGCGTGCTGGTAGAGGATATCCTGGTAAACGAGGCCGGCTGGCGTCTCCCAGGCGATGGGTTCGGACTCACGCGCCGATGGTTGAGCTTCTTCTCGCTGCACCTGATGGCTCCGCTATACGTGATTGGCTCGATAACTCAGCTGCCGGGCCAGGGTCGGGAACGGGCCGTCGGGACACGCCGTGAATACGTCCGTGTAGGCTCGCCGGCGCCGTCCGTGGCGCCGACGGTCCCGCCGACCCGCACCCGTCCCCCTAACTGACGGTTCAGCCGAGGCACAACGCTAATCACCCCGCTATATTGGGACGATGGTTTCCTGTCGCACGCGCCGCCAGAGCTCCAGATGAAGCTCACGGCTGACCCCGGCGTCGATCCGCGCCTCGATCAGCCCCGTGGCGTAGGAGCTGGCGAGGTCCTGAAGTGCCTCCTCGAATCCACGACCATCGACCACCTGCCGGCAAGGAAGCTTGAACGGGTCCGCCAAGGCACCGAGATCGACCGACACCGGTGTACGCCAAAGGGCCTCGAGCCCGGGGAGCTCTCGTTGCGGCAGATAGTCGAAGATCCGACCCCCGCCGTTGTTGACAACGACGAACGGCAGCTTCAGGCGCTCTGTCAGCAGTAGACCGCTGAGGTCATGGAACAAGGCGAGGTCGCCCAGCAGCCCCAAGGTCGGCACGCCCGCTGCGTTCAGCCCGGCGAGCGTGGACAGATTGCCGTCGATACCGCTCACTCCCCGATTACCGTAGACGCCCAGGGGTGTCGGCCGCGTACCCGACCAGGTGTCGAGCTGGCGAATGGGCAATGAGCTCGAGCTGAACAGGGCGGAATCCGCGGGCAACCAATCGATCAGGGCACGAATGAGCTGGGCCTCGCACCACGGGGCTCCATCAAGGTGGTTCTCGACCACCGCGTCTAGACGGTGCTCGCAGTCCCGCCAAAGGTCGAGCCAGGCGCGGTCGGCGCTGATGCAGCCGGCGTCGGCGAACCAGCTACAGAAGTGTACCGGGTCGGCCTCGATCTGAACACGGGCGTCATGCGTCGGGTCTCGCCACCGACCGCCGGCATCAACGAGGATGGAGGGCGTTCCGCGCAGCCATTCCGTGAGGGTCTGAGAGACGGGGGTGCCGCCGAAGCGCAGCACCCAGTCGGGCCGCAGTGCACGCGCCGCGTTCGCGTTTCGCAGCACGCTGTCGTAGCGCGAGATGCAGTGGGGCGACGCAGGACCGAAACGCAGGCCCGAGAGCGGGTCGGCAAGCACCGGCAGCGCCAACTGCTGCGCACATCTCCAGACGGAGTCGGTGAGCTTGGGCGGATAGCGACCAGGGCCGCACAGAATCAGCCCCCGGCCGCTCACCAAGGGACAGATGTCTGCGATTCGGCCGGTGCTCACGGGTAGACGGGAAAGGTGGTCGGAGACGGACGGAGCAGCCGCATCGGGCTCCGCGTCGCACCCCGGTCCGGGGACGAGCGGCTCGGGGAAGGACAGGTTGATGTGCACCGGACCGCGCCGTCTTCCCAGACTCACCGCTGCTGCGCGTGTCCCCAAGGCATGCATCGCCTTCCTGCCAGGCGGCGTGTCGTCCGGCCTGCCGGCGTCGTGAAACTCCCGCACGAAGACGCCGAACAATCGGGTCTGATCGATGGTCTGGTTCGCTCCCCAGGCGCGTAGCTCTGGCGGTCGATCGGCCGAGAGCAGCACCAGGGGGACCTCTGATTCGGACGCCTCGATGACGGCCGGGAGCCAGTGGGCGGGTGCACTTCCGGACGTGCACAACAGCCCGACGGGCCGGCGGGACGCCCGGGCCAGGCCCAAGGCGAAGAAGGCCGCGCTGCGCTCGTCCAGGATTGGGATCATCTCCAGACGCGGCTGGCGCTGGCCGGCCAGGACGAGCGGCGTGGAGCGCGAGCCCGGTGAGAGGACAAGCCGCTCCATTCCACCGCCGACGAGACCGTCTAGCAGTGCCAGCGACCAGCGCAGGTTGGCGCATGCCTGATCTGGGTTCTCTTGTGCTTTCATGCGAACTGCAGGGCTGTCAGCATGGCGGCGAGCTTGTCTTCGGTCTCGCGCCATTCCGCCGACGGGTCGGAGCCGGCAACAATTCCGGCCCCGGCATACAGGTCCGCCGTGCGGTCGACGACCTCGGCGCAGCGCACCAGCACCCAGAGCTCACCGGTGAGGTCCAGCTCGACGATGCCTGCGGCTCCGGTGTACCAGCCGCGGTCGAAGGGATCGGTGTCGCGCAGCCAGGCGCTCGCCTCACGCCGGGGCTGACCGTTGGTGGCGGGCGTCGGATGAAGGAGCTCGGCCAAGGTGAAGACATCCGTCCCCGGGCGCAGCTCCGCCTTGATGCGGGTCCACAGATGCTGGGCGTTGTTGAGCAGCATGACCTGGGGCTGGTCCGGGGCCTCGACGCGGACGCTGCACCGCACAAGGGCATCGCGGATGGCGTCTACCACTAGGCGATGTTCGCGGAGGTTCTTTGCCGAGCTGCACAGGCGCTGGGTCAGGAGCGCGTCGAGCGCCGTATCCGGCGCGCGAGGGGCGGTGCCGGCGAGGGCATCCACCTCAACGACATTACCGTGCTGCGTGAGCAATCGCTCCGGTGTTGCCGCCACGAAGCTGACGTCGCTCCGGCGTACGTTGACGACCTGGCAGGATGGGAAAAGAAAGGTCAAGGCCGCGACAAGCCGGTTCAGGTCGAAGCGCCGGCTTCCCTCCATGCGGATACGGCGGCCGATCACGACCTTCTGCAGGTCTCTGTGCGCGATGCGCCGCAGCGCGGAGTCCACGAGCCGCTGCCAGCCTTGCGCATCCGGCTGCTCCGACATGCGCTCCAGGGGGGCGGGACGCAAAGGATCTGCCGTCGGCTGGGCGAGAGCGGGGATCAGTTGGTCGAGGCGACGCGTCCAGCGCGCGAGCACCTCGCCGCACGTCGACGGAAGCGCCGTGGTCAGCACGATCGCCCCCTGGCCTCGACGGCTGCATAGGGCCGCCTCCGGGAGCCAGAGCACGGCGTTGGGCAACCCGCTCGATGTAGAGGTGCTCAAGCTAGCCGACCGGGCCGCGAAACCGAGCATTGCGAATCCGCGAAACCCCGTCTCGTCGGGATCAACCTGACGCCAGGACCGTGCGAGCCGTTTGGCTGCTGTGCGCAGCGCCTGCAGACGTTCGGGGCCGGCCGCGGTCCACTCGCCGGCAATCCCGTAACCCGTGCGTAGCTCGCGGCGATGACCCTGGATGAAGTGGAACTGCGCCCCGGTCAGCTGTGGTGCGATTGCGGGCAGCGCGGGAACCGCCAAGACCAAAGACGCGAAGCCGTGTTCATTGCACGAGACGACGCTGTCGATCGTCTCTCCGAGTCGGGCCTTCAGCTGATCCAGGATGTCGAGCGGTGCGAGCATTCTTGTTCCACAGGCGGGGGGCAGGGTCGAGATCAACGGCAGCCTTCTTGGACCAAAGCTCACCGCCGGCATTAGACGGCAGGTGGCCGGTTTGCGTCGAGCGCTTGGGGACGAGGGAAGAGCTCTTCCTTCTGACTGCGAACGCCCGTGGCTGGAGGGTACCCTCCGGTTCTCAAGCTCAGGCAGCCCGCACAGAGTGAGGGCCAACAGCGCGTCGGATCGCAGCGAGCCGGTCGGCGTCGACCCTCTGCGTTCTGTCCGTCTTGCAGCACAGGGCGCCGCGGAACCCGAGATAGTCTGGGGTCAAGGGGAGGAGCAGCGGGACGTCCTCCAGCCGAAGCGATCCCGCCAGGCCGGTGAGCAACGAGAGGGATCTGGCGCGTGCCACGAAGTGCTCAAGCCTGCTTAGGCTTGCATGGTCGAGCAGCCGTCCGCTCTTCTTGTCCGCCGTGTCTAGCATGACGCCGGTAAAGCCTGCTGATGCGAATAGCACCAGATCCTGCAGGGAAGGCGAGCGATCGGCGAAGAGGACGGCGATGATCGCGTGGTGCGGGGTGAGCTCGGCAATGGCTTGCAGACAGGCAACCAGCTTCTCGTTCGTGAAGAAACCTACCTTCACGTAGTCCACCCCAGTTGCCGCGGTCTCGCGGATCGCTCTGGCGAGCAGCATCGGGTCGGCCGGCAGGTCGCCGATGGTTGCGCTGACCGGCAGGCGTCTGGCGATGTGTTTCACGATCCCGCGAACAACCTTGGGTGGAAGGGCGCCCAGTGCACCTCGGCTGGGGTCCTTGAGGTCAATGATGTCGGCGCCGGAGCGGATAGCGGTCGCTGCCTCCTCGAGGTCCGTGACGCTCGCAAGCAGCCGGGTCATGCGTTCGCCCCCGCGTGCCGCTGGTGGTCCACCACCCGGGTCATCAGCCAGCTCCACGCCTCCTGTTCCTGCGGCCCGGCCGTCTTGTCCAGGGCGATTCGCAGGTACTCGATCTCCCGCTCAACCTTGTCGAACGGCAGCCGATCTAGTCGACTCACCAGGATGGCAAGCTCCAGGACCGCGGCCTTGGCGCGGTTGAGGCCATGGAACGGAGCATGGGTCGCGTCCAGCACCGGTCGGCAGAGAAGGCGCGGTCTCAACGCATCCTCCTCGATCTCCGCAAGCTCCACCTCCGTATGTGCCAGGGCGTCGGCAAGACGCGGCGCGTCCACGCGCTCGGCCTCGACGAGCGGCCAGTCGCGCCGCCCGGTGAGACAGCCCGCAAAGACGCGGACGTCGTCCGTGTAGTTGACCACGGCGCAGCGCTTGACGAGAAGGTTGTCCAGAGTGGCGGAGGGACGAAAAGGGGCAACGATGATGAGCTCCCCCCGGGGGCTGATGCCCATGGGGGCAATATGCGCACTGCCGCTGGGGCTGCGTGAGGTGACGATGACTTCCCGAATCAAGTGCGTCTCCGTCTCTTTTGCAGTGTCGAGCCAGGGGCCTGATAGGTCTCGGTGTCCGCTTCTTCCTCGCGTACGACGCATCCCCATTTCAGAGGCTGGTCTTGTACGTACCGCTTACCGATTTGGCGGGCGATATGGGCGCGAGCCAGCTCGACGCCGAGGTAGAAGGCATGGCTGCCGTCCTGCTCGACGCCCAGGTGCGGGAAGAAGTCGAACGGGTCCTCGCAGGTCTTGAGGCCGTCGCGATTGTACATGTGGATACCCTCGGCGCTGACCTGAATGCGGTAGCTGGGATCGGTCACGGCGGCCGCAACCTCCTGGATCTCATCCAGCTTGTACGGGTAAGGACTCAGCTCGTGCAGCCCGGTGAGCCCGCTGTCGATGTGCTTGGGGAGGCTGTTTTCCTGTCGCGCCCAGTGCATGATCCGCCGCGCGCGGTCGGCCTCGCGGAGGACGGTTGAGCAATGGGGGCTGACCTGGGTCGTAAGGATATTGGTGATGCCGAGCTCGGAGATGATGCCCATCAAGATTGCGTTGACCCCGGTGGTGTCCGCCTCGGTGAGCTCAGTGAGATTCCCAGTTCCCATCATGATCTCCGCGCTGGGGTGCGCTCGTCGGAGGCGGTGGTAGCGCACCACGGACTCCGTGAACCCGAAGTGGATGGGGTCGAGGACGGGGTCTGCGATGTATGCGCGGCCTTCGGCCTCCATTTTGGCCATCGCCCGCTCCAGCGATGCCAGGTCGCCGGGCTGCTTTGGAATCAGAACCGGCACAGCTTGGACCTCATCGGCGATCCATAGACTGTCCTCGTGGAGACTCAGCAGATAATCGGCGCCGGCGCGCCCGCCGCTCAGGAGCTCGTCTGGTTGCATGGAGTCCACGCTCACCGCGTAACCCGCTGCTTTGAGAGAGCGCACGCTCTCCTCAAGGTGCCCAAACGGGGTGTCAGGCAGACAGCCGAGGTCGATCACATCCGCGCCGTCTGCGCGGTATGCCGCGGCACGCCCGAGGATTCCGTCGACGTCAAGGCGGGCGGCGTCGACGATCTCCGCGAAGATACGGACATCGTAGCTCCCGAGGTCCGGGCGCCGCCCCTCGCGTCCGAAGTAGCGAGGAAGGTCCTTCAGCTCCTCCGGACCACGCTCCACGGGAATGCCGAAGTGGCGGCTCAGCGACGCCATATCACCGCGACAGCGGCCAGGGACCAAGATACGGTCCGCACCGGAGGTGTCCGTCAGCCGGCGGCGAATCATATCTGCGGTCATCAGGGCGGCGACCTTGAGGCCAAGCTGGTGGACGCTCCAGCTGAATTCCTCCGGTGCCATCTCCTCCAGCACGCGAGTCAGCTGACGCTCCGCCAACTGACCGGTCAAGAAAAGGATGTGCTCGTTCACGCGTCCGCAGAATTCAGCGCGGCGACCAGCTCATCGAAGCGCTCGACGACGGTCGTGTACTCGAAGGTGCGCAGCCGCTCCACATTTTCCAGATCGATTCGTCTCGGATAGACCATGACCTGACCACCCGGTGCCTCGGTCTCCATGACCGGCTCCGTGTCACAGGCGAAGACGATGCACGGGATGCGGCACTTGCCTGCCTGGGCGTAAATGTTCGTCACAAGGGTGTCTGCGATGCCCCAGACCATCTTTGCGACCGTATTCGAGGTGGCCGGGGCGATCACCAGGCGTTCGTACCACCCGCGGTAGAAGAGCCCGACGGGTGACGCGCTGGCGGTGGTGTCGCGGTAACAGGTCATGCGCTCGCGCAGCGCCCGCAGGTCGAAGCCGTACATCGGCAAGACCTCTGCCGCAGCCCGGGTCAGAAAGAGGTCCACGTCGTCTCGGGCCTGAAGCAGGTCCAGACATTCGCTCAAGTAGTGTCCGGAACCCGTCAGCGCCCAGGCGAGCCGCGCGCTGTCAGGTGCGGTCATCCGCCGTCACGCCCGAATCCAGACTGCGTCGGCAGATGCCCCATTGGTGATCCGCCTCTTCCACGGCAACCTGAAGCATCGCGACATTTGACAGCGCGGCATGCGCCTCGAGTCGAGGTATCAGGGACTCGAGGATGTACCAGGCGAGCATCTCGGCGGTGGTGTTACGCACCGGGAGTACCGCGCAGTTGCCAGCGGGAAGCGTGAACCGCTTGCCGTAGCTGGAGACGTGAATCTGTCCGCCTTCTTCCTTCAAGGTCACTTCGTCACTCCGGCCGGGGAGTAGCACCTTGTCGTTGAGCTGGGTGCAGATCTCGGCCGCCAGCCGGTTCAGAAGGACAAAGTCGACAACGAAGGCATCGGAGTTGTTGCCGCCCTGGGCCTGGAGGCGGGCATGGAAGTTGTGGCCGTGCAGGTTCTCGCAGGTGCCGCCGAAGGTGATGAAATGGGCGGCGTTGAAGTGGAGCTGCCCCGGGTAGACATCGACGGCGAAGCTCTGGTTTTCGGTAGGCAAGCTCGGGTCTCCTGACGTGAGAAACGAATTCGGCTAGACGCGGCTGCCGCTCCGCCCAGGCGGAAAGAGCGCCGTGCGTGCACCGAGAATCATGCATTCCAAACTCACTCGGCTTTTTCGCTGTTGGGCCAGAAGGGATGGGTTGCTTCCGCCGGGGGTGTCGGCGGCAGGGAGGCTGCCGACAAGCCTACATGGACGTATTCACGATGTCCCTCGGCGGGAGCGACCCGTCCCCAAAAAACGACAAACCCAAAGCGAAACGGTAGAACGGAGGATGACTTCGCGCGCCTCGCCGCGCTCAAGCCACTGTCATGCGCAGGGCTTACCGGGACGGATTGATTCCATAGCGCTTCATCCGGCGATACAAGGTGTTGCGGCTCAACCCGAGACTCTTCGCGACTCGGCTTACGTTCCAGTGCATATCTTCGAGCACGCTCAGCAGGGCGTCTCTCTCGGCGACGTCGAGGGCGTTGAGCTCGAGCCGGGATTCCGCCGACGATTCGCACTCGACACGTGCACCGCGCAGCTCCGCCGGCAGGTCGCGGACGGTGATTCTGTTGCCCTCGCATAAGGCCGTAGCCGCCCGTAGCACATTACGAAGCTGCCGCAGGTTGCCGGGCCAACTGTAATTGATGAGGCGGGCAAGGGCCTCCGACTCCCATTCGAGCTCTGCCGCGGAACCTGCCTCCTCCCGCGCCATTTTTGAGATCAGCTCGCGTTTGTCGGTGCGCTCACGCAATGGGGGTATGACCAGGGATATGCCGTGAATTCTGTAGTAGAGGTCCTCGCGGAACTTTCCTTCCTCGATCAGAGAGCGGACGTCCTGGTGAGTCGCACTGACCAGCTTGATGGACACCGCGATCGGTTTTTCTCCGCCGAGCGGAACGACTACCCGCTCCTCCAGTACCCGCAGAGAGGCGCGCCTGAAGGTGCAGCGGCATATCGCCGATCTCATCCAGGAACAGGGTCCCCCCGTCGGCTTGCACGATCTTTCCCCGGTTCCCCTCCCGACTCGCACCGGTAAACGCCCCCGGTCTGTATCCGAAAAGCTCGCTCTCAATAAGCGACTCGGGAAGTGACGCGCAGTTCACCGCGACGAAGGGTTTGTCTCGGCGCGAGCTTGCGCTGTGCATCGCCTTCGCGAAGACCTCTTTGCCGGCGCCGGTCTCGCCAAGCAGCATGCAGGGGATGTCTCGCTCCAGGACCTTTCTCGCCATTTCGGCATTGCGCTTCATCTGGGGGTCGCCGAAATGAATAGCGTCGAAAGGGTCCTGCTGAACCAGTCTGAGGCTGTCGCTTATCGGGTCGCGGCGCCTTGGGATCGGCGCAGGTCCTGGGCACGGGGCGTTCTCTGGTGGTTCCCCCTTGGCGTAGAAGCGCCTTTCTGACAGGGTCTCGCGGATCGGAAAGGCGTGGGAGTTCTGGGCATGTGCCCGCTTGAGGAGCATGGGGAGAGAGATGGTGAAGAGCTCGTGGATGGGGCGCCCGGCGAGCTGCACGGCGGCGTCCTGGCCAATCTGAAAGATGGCGCTGCGGTTTGCGGCGAGGATCTGCCCTTCGGGCGTGAAGGCGATGAGCCCCTCGCCAAGCGTTCCGATGAACTCGGGGCGACTGTGGAACCGGAATACGTAAGCGTCCTTCATGGCGCAGAAGAACACCCTGTTTTCAATTACCTGTGCCGACATGTTGAGCAATACCATCGTGTGCTGCTGGGCCAGCTGTGCCTCGCTCGACGCATCGAGAATGGCGATAACCTTCCCGCTGGGATCGAAGATGGGAGCCGCGGCGCAGGTGAGACCCCCATTGCTGGTAAAGAAGTGGGCTCCCTTGTGGATGACCAGCGGCTTCTTCTCGACGAGGCATGTCCCCATACCATTGGTACCCTGCACGGCCTCGCTCCATACCGCCCCGGACTGGATACCGACATGGGCTGCCGTGTCCGTGAAGGTCGGGTCACCGATGTAATTCAATACGATACCGTTGCGGTTTGTCAGCATGATGGCATGACCTGACCCCGCGAGCTGCTGATAGAGATTGGTCATCTCCGGGCGGGCGATCTCCAGCAGCTGACGCGCGTCGTCCTGGTATTGGTGTAGGTCGGCGCGCGGGATGATCACCGGGTCCGGGGTTGCACCCGGATCCAGCCCATATTTGTCGCAGCAGCGTTTCCAGGACGAATAAGTCAGGTCGTCGACCTTCGCGCGGGCAATTTGATTGCCCGCGAGGACGGCCTGGACGAGGTCTTTGTGCCTGACGACGTCCTCTTTCGCTAATGCATCACCCAAGATCTTCTCCTCCAGTAGCGGGGTTGGTGGTTCCAACCTGTAATAATTGCCTGTAACGCGTTGCGTTGACAGGAGATTCGTACACTATCCCTATTTCTTAACCGACAGGGTAGTGGCTTTCTGGTCGTTTACAACCAAGAGAACCATATAGAAATATGACCCTTTCCAAGCTCAGCTTCTCCCGCCCCTTGATCATGGGCATCCTGAACCTCACGCCGGACAGCTTCTCCGACGGCGGCCGCTACGCCTCCGTGGAGCGGGCCGTGGACCAAGGGGTCGCCATGGCCCGCGACGGCGCAGACATCATCGATGTCGGCGGAGAGTCCACCCGCCCAGGCGCCCGCCGCGTCGAAGCGGATGAGCAGAAGAAGAGGGTCCTTGATGTCATCCGTGAGCTCCATGGCCGAGTGGGGCCGACGGTGCCCATAAGTATAGACACGACATTGCGTGAAGTGGCAATGGCTGCTATCGAGAACGGCGCATCGATTGTCAACGATATCTCGGCCGGTCGCGACGATCCGGAGATACTGCGGCTCGCTGCCGACACGCAGGCCCATCTGGTGCTGATGCACATGCAGGGAACACCCGAGACGATGCAGAATAACCCGGTCTATGACGACGTGGTGGCCGAGGTGGAGACATTTCTGATAAAGAGGGCAGAGGCAGCGCTCGCCGCGGGCGTACCGCGTGACGCGGTGATTCTGGATCCGGGCATCGGGTTCGGGAAGACCAGGGAGCACAACCTGTTACTGCTCCAGGCACTGCCGCGACTGTGCTCCCAGGGCTACCCGCTGCTGATTGGCGTCAGCCGCAAGCGCTTCATGGGCTCCATCTGCAAGGTGGCGGCCCCCCAGGAGCTGACGGTGGCAACCTGCGCCTGCACTGCGCTCGGTGTCATGGCCGGCGTCTCCGTCTTCCGCGTCCACGACGTCGCCGAGAACCGTCAAGCGGCGGACGTCGCGGCGGCGATCCGGCAGGCTGAAGCCAGGTGACCCCGGATTCCGCTTCGACCCGAGTCGGGCTAAGATTCTGATGCACAAGTTACCAGAGGCCACTGATCCGCCAGAGGAGTCCGCGATGCCTAGCGAAACCCTTACGGAGACAATCAAGCGCGAGCTGCCTGGCCTCCTGCGCGAGGATCCCGAGCTCCGACGCTTCATCCTGGACCTGACGCGCGGACTGTACGCCGATCGAGGCCAGACCGAGGATCGCTTCGACCGCATCCTCGACGAGCTGCGTCGTGACCGCGAGGCGCAGACCCGCAACTGGGAAGAAGAGAATCGCAAGTGGGGGGACCAGAATCGCAGGTGGGAGGACCAGAATCGCAAGTGGGACGAACAAAATCGCAAGTGGGAGGAATCCAGAAAGGAGTTCGCTGCGGTGCACGAGGAGATTATGGCCCAGGCCAAGAAGTTCGACCGCTCCATCGGTGCCTTGGGATCACGCTGGGGGCTGCAGTCGGAGGCGGCATTCCGCAATGCCTTGGCAGGCATACTGGAGGAGAGCTTCGGGGTAACGGTGCGCAATGTCAGTGAATTCGACGATGAGGGCAAGGTCTTTGGCCGCCCGGACCAGGTGGAGCTGGACATCATCGTCAAGAACGGTCTCTTGCTGATCCTGGAGCTCAAGTCCTCGATAGATAAGGCGGGGATGTACAGCTTCGAGCGTAAGGCGCGATTCTACGAGAAACGACACCAACGCAAGGCGGACCGCATGATCGTCATCTCGCCGATGATCGAGCCCAAGGCACTCACCGTAGCGCGAGACTTGGGTATCGAGACGTTCAGCGATTCGCTGGACGTCCGGTCCATCTGACTCACGTCAGGTCGGCCCCCGCCTCCGGCGGTGGACTTGTGGAGTCTCCGAGCAAACGGCGGGCACAATCCGACCCCTTGGGCTGAGAAGCGAAAACTTCGCGTGAGCTAGGAATATCCCGCCCAAGCGCCACACCGCCGTCCCTCGTTCTCGCCCTTGATTGTCGGCGTCCCCGGTCTTTTTCTTGAGACTCGTCAAAACACCAGGTTGACCCGGATGCCGGCAATCCAGGCACTGGGATTGGTAAGCTGATCCTCGGATCCCTCGGCCGATTGGCGCAGGCGGTTCTCTTGGTATTGGACGTCCAGGGATAGGTCGAGCTGTTCGGTGAGCTGGAAGCGCACGTAGGCCTCGGCGACGTCGGCGCGGCTCGTCTCCGCCCCTTGTGGTCCCCGGAGCTGGGCGTAGCCGATCCCCGCGTTGTCTCGTTCACGCCCCCATAGGCGTCCGCTGAGATTCACGCCGAGGGCGACTTGCTGGTTGTACTCCGTGACGGCCTGGTGGTTCGCCCAGAAGCCGCGCACGAATCCGCCAAAAACGTCGCCGAGCGCCTGATCGAACGAGAGTCCCCAACCGGCGAGCCGCTCGTCGTCTCCGGTACCGTTGGCGGTGGCAAAGGCCCCATCGGTGGTGAAGGCGAATACACGGTAGTTTCCTTCTCCCAGATCGATCTCCGGGCGATAGATTGCCTGGCCGCCATAGTAGTTGTAAGAGTTTCCTTCTTCGTTCTTCGTGCTCATGACCACGGCGCTGAGCCCCCATTCACCGATGTCAAGCGCGAGGCCGCCGCCGGGGTTGTACGCCGGAAAGACGTCCGTTCCGCTGTATCCGAACCCCTCGTTCATGAATTGGATGTCTTCGTCGTCGGTGAGCTCGTTTCCGCCGATAAACTCGTCCGAATCCATGATGCCGGCGGTGACGGCCAGGGATCGCTTGGACGCGAATGCGAAGGTGTGTCTATACCATGCCTCCAACAGGTAATTGCGGCCGCTTCCATTGATGTCTGTGAGCTCGTTTTCGAGGGGATCGCCGTAGGGCTCCAGGGCGACACCGCCTACGTTATTGAGGGCGTTCCCGGCGGCGAAGCGGGTCCAGGCGAAGAGCTCGTCATTGCCCGTCGGTTGAAAGGTGACAGCGAGATCCAGGATGCCGGCGACCTTGGTTTCGACGTCGAGAGGTCTATTGTCGGAACCGACGGCGTTGGAGTAGTTGCCGTACTGCACAAGGCCGCGTAGGGCGGTGTCAACGTCCAATCTGTCGCTGACTTCGGACGCTTCCGCCGCGGCGGGTACGGTCATCAAGGCGGCGAGGCACGGACAGACACCGATTGTCCGGTGCGCAATCACAGCCGCAGGACAGAGCACCCGCCCGATACGGGGCGCTTAAGGGTTCGCACGGGTATCGGGGGCGATCTTGATGGCGCAGAACTTGAACTCCGGTATCTTTGCCGCCGGATCCAGTGCCTCGTTCGTGAGCAGGTTTGCCGCCGCTTCCTGATAGCAGAAGGGCAGGAACACTTGGCCCGGCTGCATGCCGGTGTCCGCCCCTGCGTAGGCGGTCACCGAGCCGCGGCGGGATTGAAGCCGAATTGGTTCACCGGCCTGCACGCCGATGCGCGCTAGGTCATCCGGGTTGAGCATGGCGATCGGCTCGGGCTCGATGTAGTCGAGGACGGAGGCGCGCCTTGTCATGGCGCCGGTGTGCCAGTGCTCCAGGAGGCGACCGGTGACGAAGACCCATGGGTACTCCTCGTCCGGTAGCTCGGCCGCGTTGGTGAATGGCGCCGGGACAAACCTCGCCTTGCCGCTCGGCGTGGGGAAACTTTCGACGAAGATGACCGGCTGCCCCGGGTCGTCCTCCGTCGGGCACGGGTAAGTCACTGCGCCTTCGCGCTCCAGCCGCTCCCAGGAGATGCCCGCGATGCTGGGCATGGCTTGGCGCATCTCCGCGAACACCTCCCTCGGGTGGCGGTAGTCCCAGTCGAGTCCCAGGCGCCTGGCCATCTCCTGGATGATGTCGAGGTCCTGCCTCGCCTGCCCCGGCGGTTCGAGGGCCTGGCGGCCGAGCTGTACGCGGCGGTCCGTGTTGGTGAAGGTCCCGGTCTTCTCCGGGAAGGCCGAGGCTGGAAGGATAACGTCCGCGTACCAGGCGGTCTCAGTCATGAAGATCTCCTGAACCACGAGGTGATCCAGGCCCGCCAAGGCATTGCGCGCATGGTTCAGGTTCGGGTCGGACATCGCCGGGTTCTCGCCCATGATGTACATGCCCCGGATCTTTCCCTCGGTGGCCGCGTGCATGATCTCGACGACGGTGAGGCCGGGTTTCGGGTCGAGCTCGTGCCCCCAGAGCGCCTCGAACTGGGCGCGGACCTCCGCGTTGTCTACCCGCTGATAGTCGGGGAAGACCATCGGAATCAGGCCCACGTCCGAGGCCCCCTGCACGTTGTTCTGACCGCGCAGGGGGTGCAGGCCTGTTCCCTGACGCCCGATCTGGCCGGTCATGAGCGCCAGCGAGATCAGCGCACGGGAGTTGTCCGTCCCGTGCACATGTTGCGAGATCCCCATGCCCCAGAAGACGATCGACGCCTCGGAGGAGGCGTAGATGCGCGCTACCTCACGGATCATCGCTGCGTCGATGCCGCAGATGGGGGCCATCCGCTCCGGCGTGAAGGAGGCGAGGTGCTCCTTCAGCGCCTCGAATCCCGTCGTACGGCGGGCGATGAACTCCTCGTCGACCAGGCCCTGCTCGATCACCGCATGCATGATGGCGTTGAGCAGGGCGACATCCGTGTCGGGCTTGAACTGCAGGAAGTGGGTGGCGTGCTCGGCGATCGGATTGCGGCGGGGGTCCATGACGATCAGGGTCTTTCCCGCTGCAGCCTCGTTCTTCAGGAAGGTCGCCGCGACCGGGTGATTGGCCGTGGTGTGCGACCCTATGACCACAATCACTTGCGCGTAGGCGGCGTCCCGCACAGGGTTGGACACCGCACCGGACCCGATCATTTCCAGCAGAGCCGCTACCGAAGACGCATGGCAGAGGCGGGTGCAGTGATCGACGTTGTTGGTGCCAAACCCCGTGCGCACCAGCTTCTGGAAGAGGTAGGCCTCCTCATTCGACCCCTTGGCGGAACCGAAGCCTGCAAGGGCCGAGGGGCCGTGCGCGTCGCGGATGCGCCGGAGCCCGGTGGCCGCAAAGTCCAACGCCTCCTCCCAGGTCGCCTCGCGAAAGGCCCGGAGCCGCTCCTCGGGGTCGAGCTCCAAGGCCGCTCGTTTCGGGGCGTCGGCGCGCCGGATCAGTGGGACGCTCAGCCGCTGCGGATGATGCACATAGTCGAAGCCGTAGCGGCCCTTGACGCACAGCCGCTCGCTGTTGGCCGGGCCATCCCGCCCGGTCACGAACAGGATGCGATTGTCGCTCACCTGATAAGTGAGCTGACAGCCCACCCCGCAATATGGACAGACCGAGTCGACAGCGCGCTCCGCGACTTCCAATCCCACGCCCCCGGCCGGCATGAGGGCGCCGGTCGGGCAGGCCTGAACACACTCACCGCACGCCACGCAGGTGCTCTCGCCCAGCGGATCGCCTTGGTCGAACACGATCTCCGCTTCGGCCCCGCGCCGGGCGAAGCCGATGACGTTGTTCACCTGTACTTCACGGCAGGCCCGCACACACCGGGTGCACTGGATACACGCATCCAGGTTGACCGCAATGGCGGGGTGGGTGATGTCCGTCGCCGGCTGCTCGCGGGGCGGAAAGCGTGGCTTGTCGAGGCCCAGCTTGACGGACCAATGGTCCAGCTCGCTCGAGTGTGTGTATGCCGTCTCCGCCATGTCGGACTGCAGGAGCTCCAGCACCATCCTTTGCGCCTTGCGCGGACGCTCGCCGGCGCTGTCCACGACCATCCCCTCGCTGGGGGTCCGACAGCAGGAAGGTGCCAAGACCCGCTCGCCCTGGATCTCGACCATGCAGGCCCGGCAGTTCCCGTCGGCCCGCATGGCGTCCTTGTAGCACAGGTGAGGAATCTCGCGGCCGTGGCGCCGTGCCGCCTGGAGGATGGTCTCGCCAGGCAGGGCGGTCACCGACTCGCCGTCGAGGGTGAAGGTCACGTGCTTGGAAGCGGTGTCAGCTCTGGCCGTCATGCGCGAGCTCCTCGGGAAAATACTTCATGACGCAGCGCAGGGGGTTGGGTGCCGCCTGCCCGAGGCCGCAGATCGATGCGTCCCCCATCACCTGACATAGCTCTTCCAGCAGACCTTGGTCCCACGCGGGCTGCTCCATGAGCTGCGCCGCCTTGCTGGTGCCGACCCGGCACGGTGTGCACTGGCCGCAGGACTCACGGGTAAAGAAACGCATCGCGTTGAGCGCCATGTCTCGCGCGCGGTCTTGGCGCGACAGCACGATGATGGCCGCCGACCCGATGAAACAGCCGTAAGGCTGAAGTGTGTCGAAGTCGAGTGGAACGTCGGCCAAGGACTCGGGCAGAATCCCGCCGGAGGCGCCTCCAGGGAAATAGCCATAGAGCTCATGTCCGTCTGCCATGCCGTCGCAATACTCGTCGATCAGGTCTCGCAGGGTGATGCCGGCCGGGGCGAGATGCACGCCCGGGTTGCGCACACGGCCGCTCACGGAGAAGGCACGCAGACCCTTGCGGCCGTTGCGCCCTTGGCTCGCGAACCAATCCGGCCCGCGCTCCACCAGGTCGCGCACCCAATACAAGGTCTCGATGTTGTGCTCCAGGGTCGGGCGGCCGAACAGTCCGACCTGCGCTACATAGGGGGGACGCAGCCGCGGTTCGCCGCGCTTGCCCTCCAGGGACTCGATCATGGCCGACTCCTCGCCGCAGATGTATGCGCCAGCGCCCCGGCGCAAATAGATCGGGGGCAAGGGGCAGGGGGGATCGGCGATGAGCGCCCGCAGCTCCCGCTCCAACATGACCCGGATACCGGCATACTCGTCGCGTAGATAGATGTAGACACCCTGGATGCCCACGACCTGCGCGGCGATGAGCGTTCCCTCGAGGAACCGGTGCGGCTCACGCTCGAGGAAATACCGATCCTTGAAGGTGCCTGGCTCGCCTTCGTCGATGTTCACCGCCAAGAGGCGCGGGGCTGGCTGATCGCGCAGGATTCGCCACTTTCGTCCGGTCGGGAAGCCGGCACCCCCGAGCCCCCGAAGGCCGGAGTCCTCCAGGACCTGCAGGATGCGCTCCGCGGCGGGTACCTGGCAGCCGTTCACGGAGATCTCGCCGTCCTGGACCCGCTGCAGCAGCTCGTATCCGCCCGCCGCCCGGTATGCCTGATAGCCCTGGCAGTGAGGTGGCTCCGCGGCGACGGCGCGCGCTTGTATCCGTTCCTGGACGGTGGTGACGTCGGCCCGTGCCACCGGGTTTTGCCCCACGACCGCGATCGGGGCCTCCTCGCAACGACCCACGCAAGGGACCCGCTGGACACGGACTTGGTGCCCAAGCACACCTTGGAGGTCTCGGATCAGGTCCTCGGCCCCCGCCATGGCGCAGGAGATGGAGTCGCAGACTCGTACGGTGAGCGCCGGCGGAGGCTGGTCGCCCTCCTTCACCACGTCGAAGTGGTGGTAGAAGGTTGCGACCTCGTACACCTCGGTTTGTGGCAGGCGCATTTCCTTCGCCAAGGCGGCCAGATTGGCGGCAGAGATATGGCCTCGGCTGTCCTGGATTCGGTGCAGGTATTCAATGAGCAAGTCCCGCCGGCGCGGCGCATCGCCCAGCAGCTCGCTCACTTCGCGCAGCGCCTGCGGGTCTACGGCCCGACCTTTCGGCTGAGTGCGGCGCCTGGGCTTGGGGCGTGTCTGTGTGTCAAGCAAAAAGGTACTCCCGCACGAGGCTGCGACAGATTTCGTCCGATCTGGCGGAGGGGTGAGTCACCAACCAAGATGGGCAACAACTGTGCCATGTAACTGAGTGACTGCGGGACGGGGCAATCCCTGCCGCCTGTTGCAGATATCGCGCATGTGGGGGCCGACTTGCGCCTTTGGTGCGACACCTGCCACTGACGCGCTGCCTCATCGCCGAACGGTCCCGGTCGTTAACGCTCGCCCGAACGATAGAGCCGTTTGAACACCGGCCGCAGCTTGTCATGACAGTCAGCGACCAGGGCCTCATTGGTGCGCTGATCACGTGGGACAGCGACACCCTCCTCAGCGATGACTCTCGCGGGAGAAGTCGACAGGAACAGGATACGGTCGGCGAGCATGGTCGCCTCTCGCAGGTCATGGGTGACGAAGAGGACGTTCGAGCGCCGTGCACTCCAGACGTCGAGGAGCAAACCGCGGAGCTGGTCGGCGGTCGGTGAATCCAGCGAGACGAAAGGTTCGTCCATGAGCAGGAGATGAGGCTCGACGGCGAACGCCCGGGCCAAGGCGGCACGACGCTGCATGCCGACGGAGAGGCGGTTGGCGCGGTAGCGGCTGAACTCTCCGAGGCCCATCGCCCTGATCAACGAATCGATCCTCGCTGTGTGATCCGACGGGCGGTCGAGGACCAGGGCGATGTTGTCGCGCACGCTGAGCCATGGCAGCAGTCGCGGATTCTGGAAGACGTAGCCCAGACGGGGCTGACCACCGTGACCCAGGGTCGGCCAACGGATGCTGCCGTCGAACTCGGGGTCGAGGCCCGCCACGATCTGCAGCAGGGTCGTCTTGCCGCAACCCGAGGGACCGACCAGGGCGACAAACTCGCCCGGGGCCAGGGAAAAGTGGATGTGGTCGAGAATCAGACGGTCGTGCGCCGAGTCGACATCCGGGAAGCGCTTTTGGTCGATCCGGATATCGACGGCGCCGGTCGAACGTGGTGCGGCGCGTCCCCGGGTTTGGTCGGTCACGACGACTCGCGGGTGGCGTCCGGCTTGTCGCAGGTGGGCGGCGTAAGGGCGCCCTGGATTGCCTGAGGGCGGATCGCGACGATTACTTGCGCCAACGGTTCGCGGCGCGCTCGAGCGGTTGGAGTACGGCATATTCGATGACCAGCATGACCAGGACGAAGGCTAGGCTGTAGGCCAGTATCCCCGTCACGTCGAACAGTTGAAAGAAGATGTGCAGCTGGAATCCGATCCCGTCGTTGCGGCCGAGCAGCTCGACGACGAGGACGATCTTCCAGATCAGCGCCAAGCCGGAGCGCGCCGCGACGGCAAAGAACGGTAGCAGCTGCGGTAGCACGACGTAGAGGAGGGTCTTGCGGCGTCCTACACGGAAGCTCTGCGACATCTCGAGGAAATCGCGATCGAGCGTTCGCGCGCCCTCCCGAAGGGTTACCACGACGTTGGGGATCTTGTTGACCGTGACCGCCAGTATCGCGGCGACTTCGCCGAGCCCAAACCAGACGTAGCATAGGATGATAGTTACCAGGGCCGGGATGTTGAGGAAGAGGATCAGCCAGGGGTCGAGCAGGAGGTCGGCAGTTCTCCAGCGGCCCATCACCACGCCGATGACGCTGCCCACCACCATGGCGAGAAAAAACGCGATGGCGACCCGTGTCAGCGTGGCCGCCAGATCTTGCGGCAGCTGACCGCTCAAGGTATCGCGCCAGACCAGCCCCAAGACCGCAACCGGCGACGGGAGCAGCGTGCTGTGCGCTGCCCAGGCCGCCAGCTGCCACAACAACAGGAGGCCGAGGGACGACAGCAGCCGCAGCCGAACCGGGGGAATCTTGGGCACCTGCGACTTAGTAGGTCACATCGGCCCAGAAGGTTCCCGCAGGGAGCTCGGTGGCGCCGCCGACGAGGCGGCTGCCCCCTGCGTCACGTAGGATCGCGAAGAGTCGTTGCGCGTCCCTGCGCTCCGCGTCGCCCCAGCGGCGCGGAATGCCGGCTCGGTAGCCCGCCCGCAGTGCCTCAAACGTCGACTGGTCCGGTACCCCCATCAGGGGACGGAGACGCTCCCATTCTTCATCGGACTCCATGAGCAATGCCTTCGCCTTTTCGTCGGCACGGAAGAATCCGAGCAGGGCATCGCGGCGTTCGGTGGCCTGGCGTTCATCGAAGATGTAGCCGATCATTGGGATCTCCGACGCGATACCCAGGGCCGTGGTGGCGTCCCGGACCTGGAGCACCGGCCTCAGGCCAGCGGCCGTCAATCGTGCGGCGTAGGGCCAGTAGTTGAGCACCGCATCGATGCGGCCCTGGCGGATCTCTGCGTTCAATAGCGGGGGCGCGCCGAATACCGGGTCCACGCGAGCGGCCAGATCCCCGCCTTCCTCCTTCATTGACAGTGCCCGCAGCAGCAGCCAGCTCTTGTCGAGGGGGCCGCCCGCGACGCCCACTCTCTTTCCGGTGAGGTCCCTGATCGATGCGACTTTCGAGCGTCGAGGGACCACGAGGGCGCCAGTGGCGGTCGAATAGGGAACGAAGGTGAAGGGCCTGCCGACTGCACGTTGGCGCGCGACCCAGATCCAATCGCCGACGGCCATGTCGGTCTCACCGGCCAGCAGGGCGACCAAGGTCGCTTGCGGGGCGGCGAGCTGCATCATCTCCAGGTCGATCCCTTCGGCCTGGTCCAGGTGGTGCCGCTTGATGACATCCAGCTCCCAGCTGACGGTGCCGAACTTCAGTACGGCAATCCGGATCTTTTCGAGCGCGGCGGCGGGTTGGGCCTGCACCAGCACGGCGACAACAATACCGAGCATGGCGAGGATCTGGCGGATTCCGCGGGAAGAGGGGGTTCGACCCAGCAGGCTCACGGACGCGGCTCCCTGCTATCCCATCTTGTCCATGCCCAGTAACGGCACTTTCGCTTGTCTACCGTTTGTATTTGATTTTTCGTTTTTCCGGGGTCGCGTTGCGCCCGCCCGGGGACGCCGTATATTCCCCCCTGAAGGCTTGACAGCCGCCTCCCGGCGGCCGACACGCCCAGCAGGCGCAACCCGACCCCTTGGGCCGAAAAGCTAAAAGACCGTGTGAGTTGGGTATACCGATGCGGCTCGGCGTGGACCGACCTTTGCACACACCGACCGACGTTTCCGACTCCGAGCGGAATGCGCCCTGAACGGGGTTCGCCGCATCGTCGGCCGAGATGGGGGTCGTGAGGCTGGAAACGATTGTCCACGTCGCACGGTAAAGCAAGCCGCACGCCAGGGCCTCTGGTCCGCGCTAGTTGGAGCTCTTCCTCATGTCTGACTGCCCGCACGTCTGTTTTTCAGGCCGCCTGGCTGCCGTGGTTCTCTGCGCTTGGGTGCTTTCGCTGCCTTGGGCGGCCATCGCTGCAGAAGGTCTCTCGATTACGGAGATTGCCCCCGGCATCTATCTCCATCAGGGCGTCCAGGAGGAGACGTCACGCGCCAACCGGGGTGACATCGCCAACATCGGGTTCATCGTCGGTGCCCAGAGGGTTGCGGTCATCGACACGGGCGGATCCCTCGCCGAGGGGCGGGCGTTGCGTGCGGCGATTCGCCGGGTCACCAATCTGCCCATCGCCTACGTGATTCTGACGCACATGCACCCCGATCACGTCCTGGGCGCGAAAGCCTTCGAACAGGACGGGCCGGAATTCATCGGCCACGTCAATCTGCCGGACGCCCTCGCCCGGCGGGGTACGTTCTATCTGCAACGTGCGCGCGCAGAGCTCGGCGACGAGGCGGAGGGGACGCGCGTGGTTATGCCGACATCCACCGTCGCGGACGCCCGCCGGCTTGACCTGGGCGGGCGAATGCTCGAGCTGAGGGCCTATCCCACGGCCCACACCAACAACGATCTGAGCGTCTTCGACGAGAAGACGGGGACTCTCTGGTTGTCCGATCTGTTGTTCGTCGGGAGGCTCCCGGTCATCGACGGCAGCTTGCTCGGCTGGCTGCGGGTGATGGATGGCCTCGCGCATGACCAAGCTGCGAAGGTCGTGCCGGGACACGGCCCGGTACCCGACGATTGGCGTACTGCTCTCGCGGACCAGCGGCGTTACCTGGAGACGGTAGCAGCAGGGGTTCGGAAGGTGATTCAACGCAGGGGCACCATCGAGGACGCGGTGGCGGAGGTCGCCCAAGGGGAGCGGGCAAGCTGGCTATTGTTCGACGCGTACAACGGCAGGAACGTGACGGCAGCCTTCGTGGAGCTGGAGTGGGAGTGAGGCAGGGCGATGCGGTAAGCGACGTGCTCGAAGACATATCAGCGCTATAGCTCAGCAGTGGGCCAGGGGTCGGGTACGGGCCGTCGAGACACGCCGTAAATACGTTCCATGCAGGCTCCACGGCGCCCTCCCTGGCGCCGAGGGTCCCGCCGTCCCGCACCCGACCCCTGTCTTAGTTTTCAGCTGAGCCACGACGCTTCCTCGAAAGCCGCATGGAACGTGAGAGTCAGCGGTGAGGCCAGGGGTGCTTGCCATCGGGGGAGGAGATGACCCCATCTATTCTGGCTCCAGGTCGCCTTCCGTGACAGGGACCCTGGCATCGGAATTGGACGGTGAGGACACCTAGCGCGGACATCGCGCCGGCTCATGGTGCGGCGGCGTGCCCCTGTTCCAACTCTGAGTGATATCCATGACACCTGTTTCAGAATCGGCACAACCGGTCCGTTGGCGGCTCGTACTCTTGGCTTCCGCCTTTCTCCTGGTTTCCACCAGCCTCGCCCTCGCGGCGGGTGGCGCCTTCGCAGATGATGGGCAGGCGCGCTGGGACGAGATCAAGTCGTCACTCTTCGGCGACCGTCAGGTGCAGGACGGGCAGGACGTTCTAGCCCTGAAGACGCCGTATCGCGCTATGGATGCGGCAGTGGTCCCGGTCGACATCAGCGCGAAGCTGAGTGGCGCGCCCGACCACTACATCAAGACGGTCTATCTCGTGATCGATATGAACCCGTCGCCTGTGGCCGCCGTAATCCACTTTCCGAACGGGCATCCTTGGCAAAGCCTGTCGACGCGGGTGCGGGTCAATGCCTACACGAACATCCGGGCAATTGCGGAAACCAATGACGGACAGCTCTACATGGCGACCAATTTTGTCAAGGCGTCTGGAGGCTGCTCGGCGCCGTCCTTGAAGGACCCTGCGGCGGCAGCCACACAACGCGGCAAGATGAAGCTCCTGCTTCCGCCGGAATTCAATGCTGGCGAGCGAATTCTCGCCCAGATCCTGATCAAGCACCCGAACAGCTCAGGTATGCAGTTCGACCAGGTCTCGCGCCGGTTCATTCCCGCCGATTTCGTTCGCACGATCGAAGTGAGCTACCAGGGAAAGACGCTCTTTACCGCCGATACGGACATCTCCATCAGCGAGGATCCAAGCATCCGGTTCAATCTGGTACCGGAAGCCGCCGGTGTGCTCAAGGTCCGTGCGATAGATTCCAAGGGGCGCGAGTACGACCACAGCTTCGACGTCGAGGCCGCGGCGAAGGGATAGGACGACGCGGTCAGAAGCAGCGCAGGGTCGATTCGGCCTGGACGTCGCGGAAGTGGGCGATGGCCTTCTTGGCCCACGTCGAGTTCTTGTAGATGGCGACTCGGCCACCCCCCGGGACTTGCTGCAGGCGCAAGAGTGTTTGAACTCTCTCGTATTCCTCGAACGGAATCGCGGCGGCGATGTAGTCGATGCTGCAGGAGCACTTCTGCAGCGTCTCCGGGTTCTCGCCGTTTGCGACCATGCAGCCCACCACATAATCAGTGAGCTCAGCCGTCGGGTAGGTTTCTCGTGTCGTCTTGGTCGCATCCTGGCAGGTCGTGTCGGCAATCACTTGGGTCGTGACGATAACGCCGAGACAGCCGAGTGCCGAGAGGTACTTGTTGGTTCGCATGGGACATTACTCCGTCGTAACGCGAAATCGCCTAAGGTGATTGAGTTCGCGCCTCAGCCGGCACGCCCGTTCGGCGGGTCGAGTGCGGGTCGGCGTGACCGTCGGCGCCGTCGAGCTACGTGGACCTATTCACGCCGTTTGCCGGCGGCCCGTACCCGACCCTGGCTCGGCAGCTGAGTCATCGAGCTAATCACCTCGCCTAATGCAACTGCTGCGCCGGGGTCGTCAACGTCGCCCGCGACTCACTGAGTGCCAACCGACGTCAGCTGCCGGAAGGTCAGGCCTTCTTCGACGAGTGGGTCGCCGCCGTCCTGACCCGGAACCAAGGTGTGGATCTCGTAAAGGCCGCCGGGGATTTGGTCCGAAAACAGAAACTCATAGCGCTTGCCGGCGTACGCTTTGAACCGGTCGATGTTCGGATCATTCACGAAGGGAGTTACGCTGATCTTGACGCCGTCGACTTCCTTACCCTGATAGGGGATCTTGACCTCGCGGATCTCTGGGTGAACGAAGGACTTGCGGATGCGGTTCTGGAAGTAGCCGGCGTGACCGTCCGTACTCTTCGCCATCTCCTGTATGTCGCGCTCGAGGAATTGGATCGCCACAGGATTGCCCTTGTATCCCGCGGCCGGGTGAAAGTCGATGTGGTTGTCGCCGGTGAGAAAGTCGAACGACAGATTGTGCTTTCCGCCTTCGAGCACGTCGGTCACCGTCACCTTCACCGTGTCGGAGAACCCTTTGGATTCCCTGCCCCGGTGAGAGAACCCGTAGCTCAAGACACTTCCGGCGCCGATGTCGTCCAGGTAATCGTTCATGAAGACGAGCCGTTGCGCCTCGTTGATCTCCGGGGTGTCTGCCTGCCCGGCGCTCGCTGTCGGCTGAGAGATGAGGAGTGCTGCCGCGAGCGACAGCGAGGCGGGAGTCGAAAAGTGCATCAAGGATTTGACCTCCTCGGACATTTCATTTTTCGCTGAGGGATGCGGGGGACCACCCGCTCGTCGCCTGCCCCTCGGGCTTATGCCCAAGTCACGCAATTTTTTCGCTCTTCGGCTCAAGCGGCCGGGTTGCGCCCGCCGGGGGTGTCGGCCGCAGGGAGGCGGCCGTCAAGCCTTCAGGGAGGAATCCACGGCGTCCCCCGGCGGGCGCAACCCGACTCCGGAAAAACGAAAAAATCAAATACAAGCGCCATAAAGCGCAAAGTCGTTGCGGAAGAGGAGACGGATGCTGAGCAGCCCTTGGAGTTGGGTATGCGGCGGAACGGCTGATCCGGTCCCTAGCCGCCGAACAACCTCGAGAGCCAACCGAAGAATCCGCTGCGACCAGGCCGATCAGGGGAGGATGGTGTGGAAGCGGTCACTGCCTCTGGTTTGGGAGCGGTCACTGCCTCTGGTTTGGGAGCAGTCACTGCCTCTGGTTTGGGAGCGACGGGGGGTACGGGACGCGCCTGCGGCGTCGACGTACCACTGGCTGCCTGGTGCAGTTGCTCGTAATGGCGCCGGAGAACTGCGTCCGTCGGTGGAAGCTCCAACCATGCCTGGCGCTTCATCGCCGCAGCAGACTCGAAATGGCGCCGAAGCACGGAATCCTCGGGGAATCTGGGTGTGTGCATATGCCGGTTCCTTGTGTTGCATTATTCGATGTCGAGGTTAACCACGGCTGACGCGCTTTCCTTCTGCGCTCCCTCCTCGTCGACGATTGCCTCCGGACTCGTTAGACCCGCCCAGCAGCGGAGGTCATGACGTCGTCCGCAGTCCGGTCGTATAGCCCTGCCGGACTAAGGTCGCTGGGACCCGCGCGGGATAAGGTTCCAGTCTAGGCTACGACGCTCCCCCGCCATGGCCTGGGCTGACGCTAACCCGCGGGCCCAAGTTGGCGACGGGCAGAATCCTCGCGTCGACTCGTTCTCTGCGGTAAGCGTAGTACCGATCTGTGCCGCAGGATACCGCTCTCGGACATCCAGGTGCTCAATGCATATGCCACGCCAACAACAATGAAGAGGCATATGACTTGTCCGTGCGGTCTCGAGGCGGAGGTATCGCCGGTCCGTCGCACGAACTTGGGGGCTCTGTTGGTTCAGTCGTTCCACGACTTCGCGAGAGAGCGAATTTCCTTCGACTGAGATGCGTCGGCGGACCCGTTTGCGAGCGTGTCACAAGTGACACGGACTGTTTCAGCGGAGTCGGATTGGTCAGAAACAACTGCTCGCCGGAGAAGCAGGAATCCCCGACCATTAGGCGTAACCGATAGCTATTGGCCCAATACTTGCCCTCGAGTGGCGGGATGAGGTTCGCACGGAGTCGGCGCTCACCAGCCGCTCGGCGCGCCATCGAGGGTGGCGATTAGGGCTACTCGGTAGTGTGGCCAGGGTCGAGTACGGGCCGTCGGGACACGCGGTGAGTACTTGCTCGCAGGATCGCGGCGATCCGCACCTGACCCCGTGCCTTCGGGTTCAGCTGAGCCACGACGCCAACGCCTTGAGGGTTGTATGGATGGACGAGATTGTGTTGGGCTTAGACGGCTGCTCCTCTTGGGGCTGCTCGTCTTGCCTTCCGTACTGGTGGCGACCGAGCTCCAAGTGCCCATCGGGCTCCTCATTCAGGAGCGAGAAGCCCATGTCCCCCTGTCTTCACTGGAGCCGGCGATAGAAGACGAGGCCGCAGCCGGCGCGGAGCAGGGGATCCGCGACAACGATACGACCGGCCGCTTCACCGGGCAGGACTTCAAGCTGACCTCGGTCAAGCTCAAGCTGGGGGAGGCACCAGTCAGCGCCTTTCAACAGCTGCACGCAAAGGGTATTCGGCTTTTCCTACTCGACCTTCCGTCCGCGGCGCTGTTAGCCGTCGCGGACCTCCCGGAGGCCAAGGACAGTCTCCTCTTCAACGTCGGTGCCGCGGATGACGAGCTAAGAGTGAAGGAATGCCGCGCCAACCTGCTGCATACGATTCCAAGCCGGGCCATGATCGCGGATGCCTTGGCTCAGTATCTCGCGTGGAAACGCTGGACGCGCTGGTTCCTGGTAGTCGGTCCGCACCCGGAGGACAAGGCTTACGCCGCGGCGGTGAAGCGGGCAGCGAAGCGTTTCGGAGGCAGGATCGGTACGGAGAAGCCTTGGACCTTCCAGGCGGGCGCCCGACGCACCGATTCGGGCCACTTCAACGAGCAGCAAGAGGTCAATGCCTTCACCCAGGTGGATGACTATGACATCTTGTTGGTCGCCGATGAGTGGGACGGGTTCGGCGAGTATCTCAATTACCGCACCTACCGCCCGAGACCCGTAGGAGGGACCCAAGGGCTTGTCGCCACGGCTTGGAGTGGCGTGCATGAGCAATGGGGCGCGACTCAGTTTCAGCGCCGCTTCCATGAGAAGACCGGGCGCTGGATGACGCCGCGCGACTATGCGGCCTGGCTGGCGGTGCGAAGCATCGGCGAAGGGGCAACGCGCACCAAGACGGCCGACGCACTGAAGCTGCACGACTATCTGTTAAGTCCGGACTTCAAGCTCGGTGCCTTCAAAGGGGTCCCGGTGACCTATCGCGAATGGAACGGTCAGCTGCGCCAGCCGTTGCTGATCGTCTCGCCGCGGGTGCTGGTTTCGGTTTCTCCGCAGCAAGGATTTCTGCATCCGTTCTCAAACCTGGATACGCTCGGCTACGACCGACCCGAAGTCTCCTGTGGCGGACGCTGAGCGAGCGCGTCAATCAAGTCAAACATTATGGTGTTCTTCTTAGTGAAACAAGTTCTTACGGGGTTCAGCCGTGGGCGTCTGGGGGCTGAAGGCCTGAGGCTGACAGCCCTGTTGCGCACGCCGACGCGTGCTGCCAAGGGACTGCTGGCTGCCTTCGCGGTCTGGACGTCTGCTGTCCCCGCCGCTCACGGCTACGCCATCTATATCTCCAGCGAGAAGGACAACGAGATCACAGTGGTGGATGGGGCGACTTTCGAGGTCACGGCCAAGGTCACGGTAGGCGCGCGCCCGCGCGGGATCGTCCTCAGCAAGGACGGCAAAGAGCTCTTCATCTGCACCAGTGACGCCGACCACATCGAGGCGCTGGATTTGGCAACGCTCAAGGTCGCTCGCACCCTACCGTCGGGCCCGGACCCGGAGCTCCTGGCGCTCGGGCCGGATGGGCGCTTCCTGTACGTCGCGAATGAAGACGACAACATGGTCACCGTCATCGATGTGAAAAAGGGGACCAGGGTGACGGAGGTCCAGGTCGGCGTGGAGCCCGAGGGGCTCGGTCTCAGTCCGGACGGCAAGTGGCTGGTCAATACGTCAGAGACCACCAACATGGCCCACTTCATCGACCTCAAGACGCGTGCGGTCGAGGCCAATGTCTTGGTGGACCAGCGGCCCCGGGTCGCCCAGTTTACCCCCGACGGCAAACAGGTCTGGGTGTCGTCGGAGATCGGCGGTACGGTCAGCGTGATCGACGTCCCTTCAAAGCAGATCATCAAGAAGATCGGCTTCGAGATCCCGGGGCTGCGAAGCGAATCGATCCAGCCGGTGGGCATCCGGATCAGCTCAGACGGCAAGCGTGCCTTCGTGGCCTTGGGGCCGGCCGCCCGGGTCGCCGCCATCGACGCCACAAGCTTCCGGGTGGAGAAGTACATCCTCGTGGGGCAGCGGGTCTGGAACCTCGCCTTCTCGCCCGATGAGAAGCTCTTGTTTACCACCAATGGGGTCAGCAACGACATGTCCGTGATCGATGTCGGGCGCCTGCGGGCAATCAAGTCCATCCCGGTTGGCCGCCTGCCGTGGGGGGTCGTCGTCGCCCCATGACGCGAGCGCAGGCTTCGGGTCCCGTGGCCCTCGAGGTCGAGGGAGTCGACTTCGCCTATCCGCGGCGGCCAGTTCTGGAGGATGTCTCTTTCTCGGTTCCGGAGGGCCGCTTTTGCGTCCTTCTGGGTCTCAATGGGGCGGGTAAGACCACCCTTTTTTCCCTTATTACCCGGCTATTTCTCAGTCGTTCCGGAAGCATCCGCATCTTCGGCAATGACGTGCGAAAGCACGGCCGCCGGGCGCTCTCGTATCTTGGCGTCGTGTTTCAGCAACCTACTCTGGACCTGGATCTGACCGTGCGTCAGAACCTGAGGTACTACTGCGCCTTGCACGGCCTCCCCCAACGACCGATGCGAGCCAAGATCCAGGAGACCTTACAGAACATCGGGCTGGAGGAACGGGCGGACGACAAGGTCCGCCAATTGAGCGGAGGACAGCGTCGGCGGCTCGAGCTTGCGCGCGCCTTCCTGCACCGCCCGCGTCTGCTGCTCGCGGACGAGCCCACGGTCGGGTTGGACATCCACAGCCGTCAATCGATCCTTCGCCAGGTGCGCGAGAGCTGCGACAGAGACCGGATAGGGGTCCTGTGGGCGACTCATCTGGTGGACGAGGTGCGGCCCGACGACGCCGTGGTGGTGATCCATCAGGGCTGCGTGCGAGCACAGGGAACGGCGAGTCAGATTATGGCCGAGACCGCGAGTGAGTCCGTGCATCAGGCGTTCAGCTCACTGACCGGCGGAGCCCAGGTGTGACGCCGGGCCAGTACGTTGGTTGCCTCGCGGGCATCCTGGTGCGGGAGGGGCTGCGTTTTGTCCACCAGCGCGAGCGATTCTTCGGATCCCTCGTGCGCCCGCTGGTGTGGCTGTTCATCTTTGCGGCGGGTTTTCGCTCGATCTTGGGGGTCTCCATCATCCCCCCGTACGACACCTACATCCTCTATGAGGAGTACATCGTGCCCGGACTAGCGGCCATGATCCTCCTGTTCAGCGGGATGCAAAGCTCCCTCTCGATGGTCTACGACCGGGAAATGGGGAGCATGAGGCTGCTGATGGTGAGCCCGTTCCCACGTTGGTATCTGCTCTTTAGCAAGCTGATCGCCGGGGCGCTGGTCGCCATCACCCAGGTTTACGTCTTCCTCGCCATCGCCTGGTTCTGGGACGTCCAGCCGCCTCCGATGGGCTATCTCTTCGCGCTGCCCTCGCTCTTGTTATCGGGTCTTATGCTGGGGGCCCTGGGACTCTTTCTGTCGTCGTTTATCCGTCAGCTGGAGAACTTCGCGGGGGTGATGAATTTCGTCATCTTCCCGATGTTCTTCGCCTCGTCCGCCCTTTATCCCTTGTGGCGGATTCGCGATTCAAGCGTCGTGCTCTACGAGATCTGTCGCTTCAATCCGTTCACCTGGGCGGTCGAGCTGGTCCGTTTCTCCCTGTACGGGCAAACGAACTGGACTGCGCTCGCGGGAGTGGCGGCCGCACTGACGCTTTTTCTCGGGGCTGCACTCTACGGGTACGACCCGGGGCGAGGGATGATGACCCGTAAGCAGGGTACCTGACCGCCCTATCTCACCTCGACTGTTCGACTCGGAGTAAGATAAAGTGACTGCGCCAAGGATCATTCTCGCCGTTCTATTGGTATCCAATCTGACTCTCGCGGCGGCCGCGGACGAAGTGCCTCAGGGGGCACGGGAGACGGCCGGTGAGGATCCCGACTGGCCCTGCGAGCAGGCGCTGGTTCCCGAGATCTCCGCCGCCGTCGTGTGGGATGGGCCGTCCGTCGAGGGGCTCAAGCAAAGTTGGCAGAACGTGCCGGCAGTGGCTGCACTCGTCAAGCAGATCTCGTCGCCCAAGTTCTCCGAGGAGGGAGCGAAGGCTGCCGTCGCGTCCTTCGCCGCGGAGCAGAAACCGGAGGACAAGAACCGCATGCTCACCCTGGTGTTCGCGGGGGTGTTGGAGCAGCTGAATGACGATCGGGACATGCTGATCGAGGGGGTTAAGCGCTACTCCCGGGACCAGGCGAGGC
Organism: uncultured Gammaproteobacteria bacterium; assembly: GCA_963824085.1. GTDB lineage: Bacteria > Pseudomonadota > Gammaproteobacteria > Chromatiales > Chromatiaceae > JARRNE01. Next base: position 532,154 of record CAWGNT010000015.1, on the reverse strand, counting down.
GGGCTGACGCCTTAGGCGATGAGTTGGACCAGATGGTTCGCTTGGAGCAAGATCCGAGTCCGGGCGCCGCGCAGCAACTGGCCGAGCTCAGAAAGAGGCTGGAGCTGGAGCAGCGTGTCTTTGATGACCGCGAGAAGTCGATCAACTACCTCTGTCTTCGCCCGGTGGCGGTGGAGCAACGACTGGGTTTTCTCGCCCGGACTATTGCCGAGTACCTCGATTAATGGTTCTGAGCATCGGGCAGTCGCGCCTCGCGGAGACCCGCGGCGCATTCAACTCCCCCCGTTTCAATAACCTGACTGCGCTGGCGGAAATTTTTTGGTAGGCGACGACCGAGCATGTCGGCGCGACGGACAAACCCGCGATCTTCGATAGGTCGGTAATCAGGTCCTCCGTCCTCCCACCGCCGTTCGTCATGGGTGAGCTGGGATGCTTGTCACCAGTCGCGGGGGGTGCGCTACGGCGGGCTTGTTCTGGCAAAGCAAGGGGCCTCAGGGACGTCCCGAGTTCACGGCAAGGGGCTGTCCGCTGCAAATACCGGATGCCCCATGCCCTTTTTTTGGCGATTCGCGTCGTGGCTCAGCTAAAAACTAAGACGGGGGTCGGGTGTGGGGCGGCGGAACCCTCGGCGCCAGAGAGGGCGCCGTGGAGCCTGCATGGAACGTATTTACGGCGTGTCTCGACGGCCCGTACCCGATCCCTGGCCACAGCTGAGGAATAGAGCTAATCGTCCTTTTTGGAGTGATCGGTCCGACCCGCCCTATGGCGAGTCGGACCCGTTGCTTGGAGAAATGGGATGGGGCGAAGCCTTCCCGGCCTTTGTCGTCACGGCTGGCCGTCAACTGGTCAACGCATCTCTGCAGCGTAATCAGCAAACGGTGCTCCCGTGGTATGACCAGCGGCCAGCCCAAGCTCGTGCCCTGCGTGCTCGTCGTGAGCCAGCAGCTTGTGCGGGTTGTCGTGGCTTTGCGCCAGCAGCGCTCTGTAGTTGAGCAGGTCTTGCTCATCCATTGCATGCATCTGCGGCTGTCCGGCTTCGGCCACCGTCTCTATTGTGGGGCCGAACGTCACTGTCGAGCCGAGTCCGGCGTAGACGTAGCGATCGCCGAAGGTCTCCTTCAGAATGGCGAAGGCCGGTTCTCCGGTGCAGTGCACCGGCGCGATCCACTCCACCTTCAAGTCGTCACGCAGCGCCCTCGCAATCCGGTGGATCTCATCGGGTTTCGCCGGGAGCAGGTGGGTGCCGCCGACGACCAGATGGATCGGCTTGTTGGTCAGCGCCTTGGCGGTCTTGACGACCTTCTCGATGGTAGGGTGACTGCACCCAACGACCAGGACCGTGCCATCGGGGGTATCGATCGCGAGCGAAATCTCCATCACATCCAGATCGACACCCCAGGGTCCCTTCAACAGGATCAGATGGAAGCCGGGCGCTACCTCTGTCGTCTTGGTCACCCAGGTGAAGTTGGCTTGCGGCCAGGGGGTCCCGAAACGCAGCCTCTGAGGCGGCTTCCCGTCGAAATAGCGCATCTCGGGAGGCAGCGACTCGTCGCGCTTGTAAAAGGTGCCTGGGAGGGCGGCACCGAAGACGCCGAAGTTCTCTTTGGGCACATAGATCTTCACGCCGGGATTGACCGTCATCAGATAGTTCAAGCCACTCGTATGATCGCCATGGCGGTGGGAGACGACCACGAAGTCGAGCTTGGTGAGGTCCATCCCCTTGGCCTTCACGTTGTGCGCGAAGATCTCGGCGTTGTTGCCCGTGTCGAACAGGATGCGTTTGCCGCCGTACTCGATAAAGGCGGCGAAACCCCAGTCCTTCTGCATGTCCGCTGTCTTACCGAAGGCGTCGTAGAGCACGGTGATCCGTGCCGCACTCGGCTCAGCATTTGCCTCTGACAGGGGCATTCCGGTGGCCCCTATAAGGAGCCAGGTCACGGGGAGAAAGCTATGCAGAATGCTTTTCATCTCGCACCTTCATAACGCCCCGCTGCCCGCACGGGACAGCACCGTCGGGCGCAGTACGCGTTGATTGGGCAAGTTGCGATCGGTCTTGAAGTCTGACCCGACGGCCCCCGCCGTCATCAGGGCCGCCCACACTGACAATGTCTAAAAACGACCGTCTCACGAATCCCGGTTGCGGGAAGCGCTTATTGAAGGAGGCTAGACGCATTTCCGACAATCACACTTGGTAATTGTACTTAGTCGTCTACGTGGAAATTCCGACACAGGGTCTGGTGGAGGCTGAGCCGCCGCCGTTTGTGGTGCGTGTGCCACTCCTGTGAAAGAGACCCCTCCAGGCGATATGCGGATAGTGGTGTCGGTTCCGGCCGCAGCCAGTGACCATCCAAACTCAATCGGTATTGTCGGCTACTTCGACTACACTCCTTGTGGCGAGCGCATGGAAACTACCGCATTGAGTCCGCTGCACGTCGCCGGTGCTGCTTGGACTGTGTCGAAGACTGTGGTTTCCAAAGGGTCGACGAAGGACTGTCGAAAGCGCGGGATGAGCGCACATGGAAGGTGTCAACCTTCCGAACGCGCTTTGCTGCACCAGTCATCCCTGTATTGTCACCCGCGCGCCGCCTGCGGCTCTCTCACGGGAGGGGACCAGTCGAGTGGGCAGATCCGGCAATGCACACGGGACCCGGCGTGGTCTGTTGTCGCATACGGTCCTCGACCTGTGGCTGCGGCCCCAACGTAAGTGCCCTTGATTTGCCTCGCATTGTTGTCGCGGAGCCCCCACGTCCGGTTGCTGTCGGTCCTGGTCTCATGACCGCGGACATCCGAGAGCTACCGGGTACGATGAATCCGCGCGGGGGCGTCAGAGCCGGGAAGCACACAAATCTAATCAATGAGTTGGGACGAAGCACTAGGAGGAGTGATTATGAAACTTTGCGAGATTCGCACCCGTTGCACACTGGGGTTACTTGTGTTCAACGCGTTTTGTGTGGGGCTCGCGTATGCACAAGCCCCCTATCCGGGAGCGCCTCGCGGCGAATCCAGCGCTCAGTATCCGCGCGGTGGCCCGACCCTGGGCAATCGATGGGTGAACCCGATGACCTATGGTCCTGGCTACGCCACAAGCAGCGATCACTTAGGTCCCGTTTTGGGCCGGTACGCCGCAGAGCACAAATCGAGGATTCCAGGAAGGTGGATATGGAGACAGAATAGGGCTGGTCGCTGGGTCTTGACGCCGTCCGGCGTAGGGGGGGTCAGCAGCTTCTCCGCGGTGCCGAAGACGGGCGGCGAATCGGACGCGGGTCCGGGCAGCGGTCGGGGTGAGGTGTCTCCATATGCGGCGCAAGGCGAACGGACAGAGCCCGGAGCTGTGGTCGGCATGCCCAGCCCGGAGAGGATGCAGGAAACGGACGGCGCGTCCGGCACCTACCGGGTGAATCCAGCCGGGGAGATCTACTTCTCCACGGCCCCAGCCAAAGTCACACCGCCCCACGTTACGGATGTGGTGTCTGATTCCTTCCGGGTGAGCCCTGGCGGCCGAATTCACCTATCTCCGGCCCCAGCCCGCAAGTCGGAAGCAGGCGGTGCGGCGGGCTACTACCGGGTGAGCTCGGCCGGTGAGATCTATTTTTTCGCCGTACCCGCCGGGACGACAGGCCTGTCCGGTCTGGATGCCGTATCTGACGCCTATCGTGTGAGCACTGGCGGGGAGATATTCCTAGCCTCGGTGGAACGCCCGAAAGCAAAGGCGGGCCGCGTTTCGGGCACTTACCGCGTGAGTCCGAGTGGCAAGATCTATTTCGATTCGGCGCCGTCCAAAACGATGCGCTCCGCCCGCATTGAGACAATCTCTGATTCGTATCGGGTGAGCCCTAACGGTCAGATTTATCTATCTCATGCGCACGCGCGCAAGCCAGAAACAGATGGTGCGGCCGGCTACTACCGGGTGAGCTCGGCGGGTGAGATCTATTTTTCCGCGGCGCCCGCCGGAATGACGGGCCTGTCCCGTCTGGATGCCACATCTGACGCCTATCGTGTGAGCCTCAGCGGTGAGATCTACGTAACGCGGCCTCAAGGCCCAAAGTCTGAGGCCAAAGGGGTCCGGGGATGTTACCGCGTCAGCCCCACGGGGAAGATCTATTTCTCTTCGACACCGGCGGAAGCGACGCACCTCGCCAGCATGCAAGCAAAGTCAGATGCGTACCGGGTGAGTCCAAGCGCTCAGATTTACCTCTCTAAGGCCCAGGCCAGCAAGGCAGAGAAGGCGAGCGGGTCGGGCACTTACCGGGTAACTCCGGGCGGCAAGGTCTATTTTTCCTCCGCACCCGCCGGAATGACAGGCAAGGCCGGCCTGGAAGCTACGTCAGACAGTTACCAGGTGAGCCCCGGCGGAGAGATTTACCTGTCGTCGGCAAAGGGCCACAAGGGCGAGAAGGCGAGCGTGTCAGGCATTTATCGGGTAAGTGCGGCCGGGGAAATCTACTTCGCGTCGGCGCCCGCTGGAATGACTGGCAAGGCCGGTCTGGAAGCCACGTCAGACAGTTACCAGGTGAGCCCCGGCGGAGAGATTTACCTGTCATCGCCAAAGGGCCACAAGGGCGAGAAGGCGAGCGGGTCAGGCACTTACCGGGTAAGTCCGCGCGGGAAGGTCTACTTTTCCTCCGCACGCGCCGGAATGACAGGCAAGGCCGGTCTGGAAGCCACGTCAGACAGTTACCAGGTGAGTCCCGGCGGAGAGATTTACCTGTCGTCGGCAAAGGGCCGCAAGGGCGAGAAACCGAGCGTGTCGGGCATTTATCAGGTGGGTCCGGCTGGGGAAATCTATTTCGCGTCCGCGCCCTCCGGCATGACTGGCAGGGTCGGTCTGGATGCTACGTCGGATACTTATCGGGTGGGTCCCGCGGGCAGCATTTATCTGTCTCGATCGGTCACTCGCAAGTCCGAGACAGTCGCAGCGTCTGGCTATTTCCGGGTGAGTCCGGCAGGAGAGATCCGTTTCTCGTCTGCGCCTAGCGAGACGGCGCCCGGTACCGGCATGAAAGTAACATCAGATACGTATCGGGTGGGTCCCGGCGGTCGCATTTACCTGTCTCAGGGCCAAGCCCACGGGTCCGGATCAGGTGACACATCCGGCTATTACGGGGTGAGCTTAGCCGGTGAGATCTATTTCGTTTCAGTGCCTGCGGGAATGACGGGCCGCTCTGGCCTGGGTGCTACTTCAGATAGTTACCGGGTAAACCCCAAAGGCGAGATCTACCTAACTCCGGCCCAGAGCACTCCTTTTGCAGTGATGGAGGATCAAGGGAGAAGTGCGCCCGCGGAGGTCCGCAAGGCCGAGACAGCGAGCAAGGTCGCGATGTCCGATATCTACCGCGTCGACCCGAGCGGGGATATCTATTTGTCATCTCATCGCGGCGGAACGAGCGAAACGAACGGCAGGAGCAGCGCCCCGGCGAAGGCACGTCCCGAGGTGACACCTGCGCCGTCCGAGACGCCCTGGTGGCAATTCTGGAAGCGCTGGGACCTCTGACATGAGCGCCCCGACGCGCGGCGTCGTTAGTCGTTCAGTAGGCCGCAAGCGTTCGTGTGTTTTTTGAATCGCCGGACGGCGCGCAGCATACTGCCTGGCGGCTGACGGCTGGCGGCTGACGGCTGACGGCTGACGGCTCTTCCTGGCTCTAGTCGCCCATGGGCGCGGGCTCACTCTTCGCCAGTGGCAGCCCCGCGGCTTCCCAGCCAGTCGTGCCTTCCGGGTACCAATAGACGCGCTTGTATCCATATATCGCCGCACGTTTGGCCGCATTCCATGACATCCAGCAGTCCGCCTGACAGTAGATCACGATCTTCTTGTCTAGCACGCCCCCTGCTGCTTTTGCCAGGTTTCGCCTGAAGTAGGCATCCAGGTCATCGGACAGACGGCCGTATCCAACATTTGGCAGCCAGACGGATCCCGGAATATTGCGCCGTACCGGCGGGAGCCACAGGCTAGTCGAAGGCAGCCCCTCCGGTTTTCTGGGGGCCGGTAGCACGTCGATGAGCGCCGCCTCACCATTGGCGACCAGGGCCTGTACTTCGGCGGTCGATACGGTGGTCGCCCCAGGTACAGACTCCGGTGCCGGCGCCAGGAAGTGCGAGATCCGGAAACCGTCCGAGGTGAAAAGCGGCTCCTGATCTGCGGACGAAGCGGGCAGCGCTACCAGGGAATACAGCGCCGTCGAGAGGATGAGTACTGCGCGCGTTCGACCCAAACCTACCCTCCGGCGGGCCAACGGTGCCGTCCGATGGAGCGACGGGTCTGATACCCCTGCGGACCCCACGCCGAACCCCGAGCAGCGGCCTCGCCTATTTTGCCTCGGCGGAGGCCGGGCCGATAAGGCGGTCGTTTTGATCGAGGAGCGGTACGCCGTAATCGAGCAGAATAGCCTGCGTTTGGGGCGCAAGCTTCTCCAGCGTGGCGTTCAACTCGTGCTTCCACCCCTTTTCTCGGTGGCGTATCCCCATCGACACGTTGAACGCAAGCTGTACGCCGTCCTCTCGGGCGTCCAAGGGTGAGACCGCGAGCGGCGTTTGTTCCCGTTGGGCATAGTAGCCTGCGATCGGGCCCCAGATGATCGCCACATCGAGTTTACCCTCGGCTACGTCGTGTACTGCCTGTCGGCCCGGTGCATAGAGACGCGTGTCGACATTTCGCTGATAGGAACGCGTATGCCCCATAAGGCCGTAGCGTACTAACAGGGTAGCGGGCGGGGTGCCGGCTACGACACCCAACCGGAGAGTCTTGAGCCTCGGATCTTTGAGGGAAGTGATCTGCGGCGCGACGTCCTTCCGGTACACCAAGGCATAGACGGAGCGATAGTAGGGGTTGGTGTTCTGCACCAGCTCATTCTCTGAGGCGACTCCCATGATGAGATCGCACAGACGGACCTGCAGGGTGTTGCGTACAAACCCTACCGTTTGCGGCCACCAGCGGTAGTACAGGGGTCGCCCGAGATCATCCGCGATCAGGCGGGCGATCTTGTTCTCGAATCCCTCGTACTTGTTGTTGGAGAAGGGGAGGTTATTCGGATCCCCGCAAACCGTCAGATAGTGGCTGTTACGGGCCTCGTGCTCTTCGGCGGCGATCGCGTTGCTGGTGGCTGCAAGCGGTGCAAGTAGGGCAATCGCAAATGGGACGGCGCTTAGCCAGCGCCATGACACGGCTGTGCTCAGCATGGATCTGGCGACTTTACTGCTTCTTTACCTTCGGGAAGTGGGCGGGCCGTTCCGTACCGAGCACGCCATCGGAGCGCGCCTTGAGATACGCATAGATATCGCTGATGTACGGCAGCACGTTCATGTTGGACGCAAACGAAGGCATGATCTTTTCGTCGAGTCCTTTCTTGCCCTTAACGACCGTGTCGACGAACTGCTCATAGGTCAATACCTTGAGGGAGTTCATCAGTGCCGGCGCGTACGAGCTTCCCAACCCGGCCGGACCATGGCAAACGTGACATTCGGAGTGGTAGCGGCGAAAGCCGTTATAGGTGCCGAAATCCACCTTTCCATCCTCGAATAGATAGGGCTTCTCCGGGGTGAACTTGAAGGTCCGGTAGTCTTGCTGCTCTGCCGCGTACGCGGAGAGAACATACCCGGCTGATAAGAGCAACGCCGAGAGAAGAGGGGGCGCGGCGGCTTTCCAGTTTGCCATGATGTGCCTCATTAAGCACGTGCGGGTGCTGTGGTGGGTCAAGGGGTGGGGCTACGCCGATGCCGCCGCCCATTTCGGATGGCGGCATCGGCCGGTCGAGCTCGCGGAGCCGCGGCTCGGTCAGTCAGGAAGCTCGAAGACGGTGAGAGACCCACCGAGCTGGGTGTAGTCGCTCAGGGACTTGTAAGCGCCGACAGCGCCAAGGCCTGCGGTCGGCTCGGTGAGCCCCGCCGCCATCCCGATGCCGGCCCAGCCGCCGAGCCCGGACAGGACGGCGACGTACTGCTTGCCGTTGTGCGTGTAGGTGTTGATGTTGCCGATGATGCCGGACGGGGTCTTGAATCGGTACAGCTCCTTGCCCGTCTTGGCGTCAACTGCCTTCAGGTAACCCTCAAGCGTGCCGTAGAAGACGACATCACCCGCAGTTGCCAGCGCACCGCTCCATACTGAGAACGACTCTGGGATTGACCACACGATTTTCCCCTTGTCGGCGTCCCAGGCGATGAAGTTGCCGAGGGTGTCGCCGCCGGGGGCTGGATACATGGTGAGGGTTGCGCCGACGTAGGGCTGGCCCGCGGTGTAGGACACCTGGAACGGCTCGTAGTCCATGCAGACATGGTTCGTGGGGACGTAGAAGAGGCCGGTCCGGGGCGAATAGGCCGAGGGCTGCTGGTCCTTGGTTCCGAGCGCCGCAGGGCAGACGCCCGTGGTGTTCACGTCCTCCCCATTGTGGCCGGTGGAGTACTTGGCAACGACTTCAGGCCGACCGGTCTTCATATCCACATGGGTTGCCCAATTCACCGCGGGATCGTACTTCTCGGCCACCAGCAGCTCGCCGGTCGCCCGATCCAGCGTGTAGGCGAATCCATTACGGTCGAAGTGCACCAGCGCCTTGTGCGGCTTGCCATTCACCTCCATATCGACCAGCTGCATCTCGTTGACGCCGTCGTAGTCCCATTCGTCGTGAGGCGTCATCTGGTAGACCCACTTGGCCATCCCGGTGTCGGGATCGCGGGCGAAGATGGTCATGGACCAGCGGTTGTCGCCCGGACGTTGGACAGGGTTCCAGGTGCTCGGGTTTCCGCTACCGTAGTAGATCAGGTTCAGGTCGGGGTCGTAGGAATACCACCCCCAGGTGGTACCGCCGCCGATCTTCCATTGGTCACCTTCCCAGCTCGAAAGGCTTGAATCCTTGCCCACCGGCTTCCCGAGCTGTGTCGTCTTCTCCGGGTCGATCAGCACCTCCGTGTCGGGCCCAGTGGAATAGGCGCGCCAGACCATCTTCCCGGTCTTGGTGTCATAAGCAGTCAGATGGCCGCGCACACCGAACTCGCCGCCGCTGTTGCCGACGTAGACTTTGTCGTTTACGACCATTGGGGCCGAGGTCCCGGTCTCTCCCTTTGAGGGGTCCCCGTTCTTCGCCGACCAATCCACTTTGCCGGTCTTCGCGTCGAGGGCGACGAGGGTGGTGTCGGCCTGGTAAAGGAAGATCTTTCCGTCCCCGTAGGCGACACCACGGTTGACCGTGTCACAACACATGACCGGAATAACGCTGGTGTCCTGTCGCGGCTGGTATTCCCAGATGATCTTGCCCTCTTTGTTCAGATCGAGGGCGAAGACCTTGTTCGGGAAGGGCGTGTGGACGTACATGACGTCGCCGAGCACCAGCGGCCCTCCTTCGTGCCCGCGCAACACGCCTGTCGAGAAGGTCCAGGCAACCCTGAGGTTCTTGACATTGCTGGTGTTGATCTGATCAAGCGCGCTATACCGGTTGCTCGCGTAGTTGCCGTTCGGCATCACCCACAGGTTTGGGTTCTTCTCCATCTCGAGGAGCTGGGCATTGGCTGACACTGTTCCAGCCGACGCCAGCGCCGCCGAAAAGCACAGTGCGACTGCGGGGTACTTGAGTTCACGCATTGTTCGATTGCCTCGTTGAGTGGTAATGGGGATCGTCTCCAGTGGACGCTTCCGCTTCCGTCACCGACATGGGCAGAATTTTCAGGCGAGGCCCGAAACGACGCCCGATACCTGCGTTCGATCCTGGTCGGCGACTCTCCTTGGGTCGACTCCTGGCTTCCTTCGCTCCGCCTGGGACAGCGGTGCCCCTGCCTATGCAGCAGGTATGCCAGACGGCCTTGGGGACGAGCTCCTTGGTGCGTTACCCTACCTAGTGGGCGCGCGGCACGCGGGACGGTGCGGGAACGGCGGCTGCCGATCCGGCTCCATTTCCACCCAGTAGGATCGGGCCGCGGCCGAGTGTTCGGCCGAGATACGGGGACCGGGGGTGTCGTGAGCGTCGTTCCACGTATCAGGTGCGGGGCGGCTTTGCTTCCCCTCCGAGCGGCCGGCCGGTAGGGTAGATGGGAGCCTGGAGATACCCGTCCTCACGCGCAATCCGTAACATCCCGGTTTCCGGCTGTTCCGTGAATTGCGCGACTGGAACCCGGCGGGTGCCTGGCGCACTCGCTGCACGGCGACCTGCTCAGCGAGGTGGCACTGAGATATCGCTTAGCTGCTTCTTCACAAGGAGACGACCCATTGTGTTACAGGCGTGCCAGCCGTGTGTCACTGCCGTGACACTCAGTTTCGCTCCCGAACAGCTGGAGCGGGATGGGCGGTGGCGAGCGTTGTCCGCCCCCGCTGGGGCTGGGCACGCAGCGCACTAGCGCTGAGTGACACCGTGGGGTAGGTGATCTCGCAGCTCGACAGCAGCAAATGAAGGTGCTCTATCCGCCCGCGGAGCCACACGCGGTGTACCGGTTGCCGACGGACTCTCCGCACACGCTCTATGTGGAGGAGTGCGGTCGCCCTGACGGCGTGCCCGTCGTCTTCCTGCACGGCGGTCCCGGGTCCGGGTGCAGTGCGGATCATCGCCGCTACTTTGACCCCGATTTCTACCGTGTCGTCCTCTTCGATCAGCGGGGTAGCGGCCGGTCGACACCGCTCGGCATGACCGAGCGGAATGGGGTTGAGGACCTAGTGTCCGACATGGAGTCCATCCGGCGAGAGCTGGGTGTCACGCGATGGCTGCTCTTCGGGGGATCCTGGGGTGCGACGCTGGCGCTGCTGTATGCTCAGATGTGCCCGGGGGCGGTCCTCGGCCTGCTGCTTCGCGGGACTTTTCTCGCCAGGGCACGGGATCTCTCGTGGGTCTTCGGGCCGGACGGCGTGGCCAGGATCTTTCCTCAAGAGTGGCGGCTGTTCTGCCGCGAGATTCCTATGGAGGGACGGGGGGATCTCGTCGAGGCTTACTATCGTCGAGTGCATGTCGCGGAGTCCGAACACGCCTTGCCGTGGGCTCGTGCGTGGCTGGCGTGGGAGGACTGCGTCGCGACCTGGACGCCGCCGCAGGTACGGTCAGCGCAGGACGATAGTGAAGACGCCCAGCGCCTATTGGCGAAGGCACGGATCGAGACCCACTTCGCTCGCCATCGCTATTTTCTCGGGGACAACCAGCTCCTGAGAGATGCCGATCGCCTGCCCGAGGTTCCCATTACCATCGTGCACGGCCGGCGGGACCTGGTCTGCCCAATGGAAGGGGCTTGTGCCCTGCACCGCCGGCTTTCCGGCTCGCGTTTGGTGGTGCCTGGCGCCGGACATCTTGCGACGGAGCCCGCGATGGTCGACGCGCTCGTGAGCGAAACCGACCGGATGCGCGACCTGCTGGGTTAGACTCGCCGGCTTCGGACCGAGAGCGCCTGGAAGATCGTAGCAGCGTCTTACTGCCCGCCGGTCATGATGCGCTTTGAGTTGCGCATGTTGCGGAACACCAGCGGAATCTCAGTCCTAGGGGGCCGTGCGGCGATGGCTTGCACCCGCTGTTGAAGCTCGGTGTGATGAGGTGACTTGCTGCACACCGGGTCGGCGTTGGCCGCATCGCCGGTCAGCAGATACGCCTGGCAGCGGCAGCCGCCGAAGTCCTTCTCGCGCTCGGGGCAGGTCCGGCACGGCTCCTTCATCCAATCGAATCCGCGGAACTTGTTGAAGTCCGGGGATTCGTTCCAGATCCAGTCGACGCTGTGCTCGCGCACGTTGGGGAAGGTAAGCCCCGGCAGTCCGCCGGCGGCATGACACGGCAGGGCGGTACCGTCGGGGGCGACGACCAGGAAGATGGCGCCCCAACCTTTCATACACGCCTTTGGCCGATCTTCGTAGTAGTCCGGAACCACGTAGAGAACGCGCAGCTTGCCCTTGAGCCGCTCCTGATAGCGGTGCGCGACCGCTTCGGCGTGCTGGACCTGCTCCAACGTGGGCAAGAGCTCCTCCCGGTTGTGCAGTGCCCAGCCGTAATATTGCGTGGTTGCCAGCTCCAAGTAGTCGGCTTCGAGCGAGTAGGCCATCTCGATAATCTGCTCGATCTGGTCCGTGTTGTGCCGGTGCAGCACGAAGCAGAGCACCATTGGGTACTCGTACTCCTTGACCAGCCGAGCCATCTCGAGCTTATGTTGGAACGAATTGTTCCCCGCGATGAAGTTGTTGATCTCTTCGCTGCTGGCCTGAAAGCTGATTTGAATGTGGTCGAGTCCGGCCTCTTTGAATGCACGGATTCGCTGCTCGTCCATGCCGACACCCGAGGTGAGCAGATTGGTGTAGAAGCCAAGCTTGTGGGCCTCCTCGATCAGGATCTCCAAATCCTTGCGCACCAGGGCCTCGCCCCCTGAGAAACCCAGCTGCACCGCGCCCATCGCACGCGCCTGCTGGAACACGCGGACCCATTCATCGGTGGTCAGCTCGTCCTTGTAGCGGGCGATGTCGAGCGGGTTGGAGCAGTAGGGGCACTGTAAAGGGCACTTGTAGGTCAGCTCGGCCAGCAGCCAGAGGGGCTTAGGCGGGCTTGAGTCGGATCCACTGGTTTTCATAAGCGGTGTTCAGGAAATTGAGGACGTCGTCGCGGAGACTGTCGGCGCCAGGGAACTGGGCGCGCAGGTCGGCGACGATCTCAGTCACCGTGCGCTCGCCGTTACAGCGCTTCAGGATCTCACCGGCCGCGGTGTTGAGCTTCACCATGCCCTCCGGATAGAGCAGCACGTGACATCCCTGGGCCTCTTCCCATTGAAAACGAAAGGTCTTCGCCATGACCGGGACATCCTCGGCAGAGATATGCACGCTCATCAATCGGCCTTTACGTTGGGTGATTAGCTCGATAACTCAGCTGTCGGGCCAGGGGCGGTTACTGGCCGTCGGGACAGGCCGTGAATACGTCCATGTAGTCTCGACGGCGCCGTCGATGGCGCCGACGGTCCCGTCGACCCGCACCCAACCCGCCTAACGGACAGTCCAGCTGCGGCACGACGCTAATCACCTTACGTTGTGATATGGAGGCATTTTTGCGATATAGGCCATCCACATGCAGTCGAGCATGGTCCAGAGCACGTCGAGCTTGAACTGCAGCACCTCGAGCATGCGCTTCTGCTGTGCGCGTGTTTGGTAGTACTCGAGCGTGATACGCAGGCCGTGCTCGACGTCGCGCCGCGCCTCGCTCAGGCGCTTGCGGAAATAGGTGTAGCCGCGCTCGTCGATCCACGGGTAGTGCTGTGGCCAGTTCTCCAGGCGTGCCTGGTGAATCGCAGGGGCGAACAGCTCGGTGAGGGAGGAGCTCGCCGCCACCTCCCAGGGCTGCTGGCGGGCGAAGTTGACGTAGGCGTCGATCGCGAAGCGGACGCCCGGCAGCAGATAGCAATGAGACCACAGCTCTTCGCGCGTCAGGCCCACGGCCTCGCCCAGCTGCAGCCAGGCCTCGATGCCACCCTCGTCCCCCTCGGTGCCATCGTGGTCGATGATGCGCTGGACCCAATGCCGCCGCACCTCCCGATCCGGGCAGTTGGCGAGGATGGCCGCATCCTTCATCGGGATGGCCGTCTGGTAATAAAAACGGTTGGCGACCCAACCCTGAATGGCCGGCTTATCGAGTTGGCCGGAGTTCATCAGGACGTGGTATTCGTGGTGGATGTGATAGAACTTTTCCTTTTCCCGGAGCTTCTGCTCGAACTCCTCCCGGGTCCAAGGGATGTCCTTGTCTGTAGCCATCATGATTGCGAGTGCGTCACGGCTCGATGTCCATCCCGTCGTAGGCGACCTCGATCCCGGCTTGATTCAGCGTCCGGCGCTCCGCCGAGTCTTCGTCCAGGATGGGATTGGTGTTGTTGATGTGGATGAGGATCTTGCGTGGCTTGGTGAGGCTGTTCAGCGTCTCCACGATCCCTCCAGCGCCCGACTGGTCCAGGTGTCCCATGTCGCTCCCGAGCTTGTCGCCGGCGCCGCGGCGGATCATCTCGTCGTCGGTCCAGAGCGTACCGTCCACTAGTAGGCAATCGGCCTCCCTCATGTACTCCAGCACCTTGTCGCCGACCTCTCCCAGGCCCGGCGCATAGAAGAGGTTTTGCCCGCTCGCCGCGTCCCGGACGCGGACCCCGATGTTGTCCCCCGGCACCGTCTGGTGCCGGTGGGGCGAGTAGGGCGGGGCCTCGCTTCTCAAGGGTACGGCCGTAAAGTCGAGGCCTTCGGCACCAGGGATTGTGAACGGCGACTCGTCGGTCCCAATCTCGTGCCAGATGACCCCGCGAAAGTGGGACAAGATGTTAAAGACGGGGAAGCCGCTGGTCAGATCCTGATGGACCGCCGCTGTGCAGTACACGTCCCATGGTTGCGTGTGCTCGCGAAGGAGGAGGAGGCCAGTCGTGTGGTCGATCTGTGCGTCCACCACCAGGATGGCGCAGATCGCGGTGTCCCGAATATCGCGCGCTGGCTGCAGGACCGGGAACGATTCGAGCTGGGCGCGGATGTCCGGAGAGGCGTTGAACAGCACCCAGCGCTCACCGTCGGCGCTGACCGCGATCGAAGATTGAGTGCGGGGAATGGCCCTGATACGTCCGCTGCGGACACCCTGGCAGTTACGGCAGTTGCAGTTCCACTGAGGAAAGCCTCCGCCGGCGCCGGAACCTAACACACGGATTCGCATGCTTCATCGCTGTCCGGGAGAACCGGCGCTTCTCCCGGTTCGTGTATGAACGTTCAGCCCCGGGGGCGAGGCGGTTTGGCGACCCGCCCCCGAGGTGCTAGGTGGCTGGGTAAGGGTTATCGATTGTTGATGTAGAGATTGATCTCAAACCCGAGACGCAGGTCTTCGTATGCAGGTGTACACCAAGTCATAACAGAACGCCTCCATCGGTGCGTTTAATGGTCGTTTTCGGACTCGATCCGCCGGCCCCGTAGGGCCAAGCGGCAATCCGCTACTACGCGTGAGCGACAGCTCGGAAACAGAGGATACAAAACGGGTGCCAAAATCCGCGGTTGCCTCTAGCCGATCCGACGCGGGCACGCGGCGTAGTCACAAGAGACATTCGGCGCTCCTCGTTGGTTCCGTGAATCCTTACTGCGTCGTTAAGGTTTGTGTCACGCATGGGACACTGTGGCTCTGGCTGTAACGCCCGGCGTACGCGCAGACTCGATACGCGGCGTCTCCCGGTGTCCGCAACTCGATCCCGGAAACCGATATAGCAAGTGCGACCGACAGATAGCCACTTGGGTTCGACGGCGTCTTCCCCGGCTCAGTCGTACTTGATGTACTTGAAACGCGGGTCGTCCGGAGTGCCCTCCAGTGCGCTGTCGGCGCCGGGCCGCCAGCTGATAGTCTCTTCGATCTTGCGCGCCAGCTCGAAATCCTTGTCCGTGACTCCCCTCGCGGTATGGGTCACGAGCTTGACGATCACGAAGGCGTAAGAGGCGGTCAGGTCCGGATGGTGCCACGCGGCCTCGGCGAGATGGCCGACCGCGTTGATCACCATCAGGGTCCCCTTCCAGCCGCTCGTGCGGAACTTGCGCCGGATCCACCCGTCTTCGTAATACCAGTGGGGCAGCTCGGTTTCGAGCCTTTGGCGTATCTCATCCTCGTTGTAAACCTTCTCTTCCGACATGCGCATAGCCTCCTGTCATCCTGATTCTTGGATTTCGGTTTGGGGGGGTCTGGGCGCGTCGCGGGCTGGATGCCGCTCGGCACGGGGCGCCCTATCTCGGGTTCTGCGGTCTGCGGATACGGAATCCAAGCCCGACCCTATGGCGTTAGGACCAGATCAGGACCTCGCCCTTTCCGGCGTACCCCAGATCTCCTAGCCATCGCTGCACCCGCGTCCCACGCTCCTGCAGTCGGGAGAAGGGCTCTTCAAGCGCCGTTAGGGAGTGAGCGAAGAGGGTGAGAAAACCCATATGGTGGACTCCGTTGTCATTGAAGGTCGGAGGCAGGATGGGCTCCACGGCCAACAGCAGAGTGCCGCGGCGCATGGCGAGCCCAGCTTGAGTGCCGGTCGTTCCGAGCACAGCAATCGTCCCGGCACCCATGCGAGAGGCGCAGCAGTCACCTGCGTCTCCGGCAACCAGGATGGTCCCGCGCCGCAGGCGGTCGCCGACCCGATCGCCTGCATTGCCCCTTACCGCGATCAGGCCGCCGCGCATGCTTACGCGTTCGCCTGGAATCGCCGCGCCAAGAAAGTCGCCGCAGTCACCGTCGATGCGGAGTATCCCGCCGGCCATGGCCATGCCGGCGAAGATGCCGGCGTCGCCCGCCACTCGGACCACCCCGCCGCGCATCTCTCGACCCAGATAGGCCCCGGCCCGACCCTCGACTAGGATCTGGCCGCGGGTCATACCGGTGCCGATGCCGTCGAGGCGGTCGCTGTCGGCTTGGATCAGGATGCTGTCCGTATCGCCGCCGTCGACTCGAAAGAGATCGCCCGTATCGACTTGGTGGTTACCCAGCCAGAGCGGGATTCGGCGGATCTCTTCAACGGTCTTCTCCGGCGAGCCGGTCGGGGGTGAAGGCCGCCAGGTCGACGCGCTGACGCGGAGGTTCCCTGCAGCTTCAAAGTGAGGCCGCTCATCGGAGGAGCTTCCGCAGGTGAAAGTGGAACTTTCCCAGCTTGCCGCCATAGTTTCCGGCGGAGATGCGCTGGATGCCCGCCGCCGCGCCGATCTCGCAGACGGCTTGGATGCCGACCCGCGTCGCCTCGCGCACATCGTCCTCCCCGAGGCCGTTGATCACGATTTCCAGAACAGATCCAACGTCCGGCCCGAGCTGCGAGCTGACCAACCCGCGAAGCATCGGGCAGTAGGCATCGTTGGTCGAGGCCATGAGGGCCTTGTACTTGGAGCCGACCTTGGAGCCCGAGCGTGCGATTCCGCCGGGGAAGGGCAGGAGGACGTTCGGCAGGCGTCGGATGGCGCGGACAGCCTCTTCGCACGCCGCCAGCACTTGCTCTTGGGTGCGTCCGAGGACGAGAAAGTTACCGCCGCCCACAGCGCTGGCGCGGGCGGTGTATTCTTGGCAAAGAAACTCGCCGTCCATGACCGGGACCCGCCAGTAACGTTTGCCGCCGATCTGCTTGGATATCTGGTACCCGTCCCCGAAGAAGCGCAGGTTCTTGCCCAGGGGGACTAGCTTCTCGCCGTCCATGCCGGCAAACACAGCTGTCGTGGGACAAGTCAGCACGCATTGCCCGACCCGTCGTTCCACCTGCTTCGCCAGCTCCTCGCCTGAGACGGCAAACAAGAGAACGCTGACTCCGGGGCGCCCGTCCGGCGATTGTTCGGGCGGGATCCCAGACTCGATGCCGGCCTCTGCTCCGCAGCCGATCACGGAGGTCGCAAAGCCGGTCATGGTCTCCGCTGCCACTCGTGCCCAATGGCTGTTAAGGGCGGTGATGACGATGCGGGTGGCCGTCATCCCGAAGGCCTCGGCGAACGTGTCTTCGATCTCGACGCCGTTGAGGATCACAGGCGACCTCGCGGCTGGCATGGGTGAATCTCAACCGGGCTGCCGATGCCCTCCGCCATCTCATCGTCGGAGATCCTGTAGTTCGCCACCCGGATCGAGTGATAACGGTCGAACCACTGGCTGATCCGCTTCTCGATCCCAGCGTCATAGTCCGGTCGGACCACCTGGGTCGTTCCAGGAACGATCTGTGTGATCTGCCCCTCCTTGACCACGACCTGGCCCCCCTTGAACACCAGCATGGGCGACGCGAAGGTCTGCTCGGCGTCGGCCCGGTCGTGATAAACGGTGACGTCGGCACGTGCCCCGGCCCCCAGGTGCCCGCGATCCACTAGGCCGAGGATGCGTGCGGGGGCGGCTCGCGTCATGACGGCAATCTCGGAGAGGGAATATTCCCGGTCTAGGTTCGCAAGACGGCTCATCGCCGCGGCATCCGGGTGGATCTGCGCCAGCTGGTCGTTGCGAAAGCCTTTGTCCATTAAGAGGCGGATCAGCCGCGGATAGCTGGTGAAAGGGCCCCCATTGGGATGATCGGTGGTGAGGAAGACGCGCCAGGGGTCGTCGATCATCAGAAAGAGCTCAAGCCCGATCGCCCACTGCAGGGCGTTGACGAAGTTCTTGTCGCGGTAGCGAAAGGGCACCACGCCGCAGCCTGCCTCGCACTCGATGTCCATGCAGGTCCATTTGTTGGGATGGGCGAGTCCGTGATTGGCGTGCTGTCGCATGGTGTCGCCGGAAACGGTGACGGTCTGGCCGAACATCACCTGACCGACGTCGATGGTGACGTTCCTCTGCTGACGAACCGCCTCGGCGATCTCGGCCGCGGCGGACGAGAAGTGCCGGTCACCCTCGGTCCCGTAGCTGTGGAACTGGATATGGGTGAGATGGATTGGGAACCCCTCGGCGGCGTCCATGGTGGCGAGGGTAGATGTGTGATTGCCGGGCACACCCAGGTTGCTGGCGTGAACGTGCAGCGGATGGGGAACCCCCAGCTCGGCGACGGCACGGCTCAGGGTACGCAGTATGTCCCTCGGGCGCAGCGGATAATGTGGGTGCTCTTCGTCCACGTCGAGCTTGCGGGCGTTGAACTTGAAGGCATTGATCCCGCCCGGGTTGACCACCTTGATGCCGATGCACTGGGAGGCGCGCAGGGTCCAGGCCACGTAGTCGTTGATGGCCTCCTGGGGCGCCCCTTCCGCCATTAGCTGGAGCAGCAGGTCGTCGTTACCGAGCATGGCGTAGCCGCCAGTGTCTACCAGTGGCGTATCCGCCATCTCCATATGCGCCTGGCGGGCGTTCACGGGGAGAACCGCGGGCTCGAAGCAGCTTGTATAGCCCATCTGCGCATAGCCGTAACCCGTTGCGAAGCTGGACGGTGCGGCTTGTCCTACCGCGGAGCGGGTCAGTGGTGTGCGCGGGCGCATGTGCTCGCGTTGGAGCTCTGGCAGCATGGTGCGGGCGATGTTGACCTTGCCGCCGCCGATATGCGTGTGCAGATCGATGGCACCGGCCATGACCAGCTTGCCGGTCAGGTCGTAGGTCACGTCGATCGATGCTCCCGACGGGGGAGCATCGACAATCCGACCGTCGCGAATGTAAAGGTCGCGCACTTCGCCCGCGACCCCGTTTGCGGGGTCGTAGAGCCGTCCGCCGGCGAGCTTCGTCAGCACCTTACCTATGCCTCCTGTCTTGCTGCGGCGTCACAGCCTCTCCTTCAACGCCCCGACGACCTGGGCCACCGAAGGCAGTTGGGAGTCGCGGACCTGCGCCAGGGGGAGAGGACAGACGGAGTCGCTGCGGTACCAGTGCCCAGCGTGGTCGACTCCCGGGACGCCGACGGGAACGTAAGCCTCCGGAGGCTCGGCGAAGGTCATTCCCGAGTGGCCGAGGACGATGGTCGGCACATCGGTCTTCGGCGGCCCGGCTGTTGGCGACAATGCGGATATCCAAAGGAGCAGGTCGGCCTCGGCACGCTCGAGTACGTCCTGGTGACGGTACAGGAAGGGCTCGTAACGTGGCACGCCTTGCTGCAGCCCGGTGCGAAGCGGAAAGCCGGTCTGCCAGGTACAGACCTGGTTGACCGTGAGGTCCCCCAGTGCGCCGGCCAGGGGCAGCGCGCCGGCGCGGGTCGTCTCGTTGAGGTCGCGGACGAGCTCCACCAGCGCCTGGATCGTGAGCTCCGCGTGCGGGAATTCCAATTCGGCGGCGGACCAGATCACGACGCCGTAGCGTGCCGCGCGTAAACGGTCGGTGAGCCGTGTCAGAGTATCCGCGGCGATCCCGGAGAGTGCTCCAGCATGCACCGGACGGTCCGCCAACATCCCGCGCAGGACGCCGATCAACCCTGCAACTTCCCGCAAGGCGACCGGGATCACCGTGGGATTCAGCGATGAGAGCTCGGCAGGCACCTGCTGGTCGTGCCACGGGCCGATGAGGACGAGCTCGCGCCGCTGCGGCGATGAGAACAGGGCCTCCGGTGGAAACAGAACCCGCTCCCGCAGGCGTGGGAAGCGGTCGAAGGACTCGGTGCCAATTACCAGGATGAGGTCGGCACGATTTCGCACCTCGGTGAAGGTGGTAGTGACCCATCCGCTGTCCTGGAGCACCAGGAGATTGCGGAAAACTGCATCCCCGTTCAAGTGATCGAGCTGAGCCCCGCAGCGGTCGGCAAGCTCCAACGTCGCCCGCGTCCCGTTCACGTCGGTGGCGAGACCGGCGAACAGGGGGGCACGTGCTGCGTTCAGCAACGCGGCGCAATGCTCGACCACCTCATCGAAAGGTGCTTGCCGGCCCCTGATCGTGGCCCGGGCGCCGGTGTTTGCGAAGGCCTCGGCAAAGGACCGTTCCGCGAGACGGCATCCATGCGCATCGACCGTCGCGCCCCGTCCTGCGGTCTCGACCGAAAGGTCATCGCAGGCTAGCCCGCAGAAGGGGCAGGTCAGTGTGCCTTTGGCACCGCTCGGCTCGCTACTCCACATAAGGCTCTGCTTCTCGATTGCACAGGTACCGAATTCCGGTCGGCTGAAGGCGGCCCGTGGCGATCGGGCAGCGCCCGACCTTATCGCAGGCGATGACTATTTTCTGGCCGACCTTGCGCAGGCGAGCAGGAAGCGCGCCAAACCATTGGTATGAGATTTCTCGCAGTCGCCCGGGGCGGCGCCTTACGCCTTTGGCGAGCATCTCGTTGCTGCTCCCAACGAGTCCATCCAGTGTACCCGCGGGCAACAGGGGCCGTTACACAGTGACACAGACAAGGGACAGGGGGCGGACGAGACACCCCGGGGTTACGCCAAGGGCCCCGGCGTGCTATGTGCCCCCGGCTTCCGGAACAAAGTGCCGGCGACGAGTGATGAGGCTCGCGGGAACGAGGTGTAACAATTGCATAGAGGGCCACCGGACCCCCGACGCGCTAACGATTATGAGCTCGAACCTACCCACATACGTCGACATTACGGCACCGGCGCGGCTGCACCTGGGTTTCCTGGACCTGCAGGGCGGTCTGGGCCGTCGTTTCGGCAGCCTCGGGTTGACCATCGATACCTTCGCTACTCGCCTGCGTGCCGAGCGTGCGGACGGGTTCAGCGCCCAAGGGCCTGGTGCGGAGCGCGCTGTTCGTTGTGCGGCTGCGTTGGCCGCTGCGAGTGGGCTTGACGGAGGCGCGCATCTGGTCCTGCACGAGGTTATCCCGGAGCATGCCGGGCTAGGATCCGGGACCCAGATGGCCCTGGCCGTGGGCACGGCCCTGGAGCGGCTTTACGGACGGGAGCCGGACACGCGAACCGTCGCGCGCACGCTCAAACGCGGCATGCGCTCCGGGATCGGTATTGGCGCGTTCGATGAGGGCGGCTTCATAGTGGATTGCGGCCGGGGCGAGCGCGACGAGGCACCGCCGATCGCCTTTCGACTGCCGTTTCCCGAGCGCTGGCGGTTTCTCCTCCTGCTCGACCAGCGCTCCCAAGGTTTACACGGGGCGAAAGAGTTGGACGCTTTCTCCAGCCTGCCCGAATTTTCGGATGTCGCAGCGGGCCGCCTATGCCGATTGTTGCTGATGAAGCTGGTGCCGGGGCTGCTCGTGCCGGATTTCAGTGCCGTCGCCGAGGCGCTCGGGGAGATCCAACGTGTTATTGGCAGCCATTTTGCTCAAGCACAAGGCGGCTGTTTCTCCTCTCCGGCCGTTGCCGAGGCGCTCGGTTGGCTGGAGGGTCACGGGCTGAAGGGCAGCGGTCAGACCTCGTGGGGACCCACAGGCTTCGTGCTGACCCAGGATGAAGCCGAAGCGCTCCGGTTGGAGCATGATCTTAAACGGCGCTTCGGGGAGCTTTCGCCCCTGCGCTACCGCATTGTCGCCGCCCGCAATCGGGGGGCGACGGTCGATGCCGCGCGGGCTCCGCTGCAGCTCGGCCGGCAGACAATTTGGCGAGAGAGATGAGCACCCCAGTGGAAAGACCGTACTTACTGCACATGATCACGACGGCGAAGAACCTTAGCCCGTTCGACGTCAACATGGCTTACGACGCCGGCTGGAACGCCTGCACGCCGTATGTCGACGTTTCTCTGGACGACATCCAAGGGCTGGTCCAGGACGCCATCTTTTCCCGCGGCCCAAAGGGTGTGCGCCGCACCGGGATCTTCCTCGGTGGACGCGACGCCCACTTGGCAATCGACATGCTAGAGGCGGCGAGGAAGGCAATGGTGCCGCCGTTCGAAGTCTCTGTCTGTGCGGATCCTAGCGGCGCCTTTACCACTGCCGGGGCGATGGTGGCCTGTGTGGAGAGTGCACTGCAGAAGACCCACGGAACTGGACTTTCAGGACAGCGTACGCTGGTCTTCGGCGGTACCGGCCCGGTGGGCTCCGCGGCCGCAGTCCTTGCGGCTCGCGCCGGGGCGGATACTTTGATCGTCAGCCACCAGGGGTTGACGGCGGCCCAGCAATCGGCCGCTTATTGTTCCGAACGCTACGGTGTAACGCTTGCCGCCGCCGACGGAAGCAGTGACGAAAGGTGCTCTGAGCTCATGCGTGAAGCGGATGTGGTGTTCAACGCTGCGAAAGCGGGTATTCAGGTCCTTGGGTCTCACCACATCGCCGCAGCCGGTCGGCTCAAGGTGGCCTGCGACGTGAATGCCGTTCCGCCGAAGGGCATCGAAGGGGTGGAGCTGATGGACAACGCGGAGCCAATCCGAGCGTCGCGCTCCGGCGCCGTCGGAATTGGCGCTCTGGCGGTGGGCAACGTGAAGTACAAGGCCCAGAATCATCTCTTGACGCAAATGCGCGAGGCGGAAACGCCGCAGTACCTCGGGTTCGATGCGGCATTCGAGGCGGCGCGCGAGTATGCCGGCTGAGCCGCCTGGTCTGCTTATCGTGTCCAACAGCGGCCGGGCGATGGCAGAGGCAGCGGTGCGTGGTGGCTACTCGGTCGCCGTGGTGGACGGGTTCTGCGATGAAGACACCCGCGCGGTCGCGTCATGCACCAAAGTTCCCATGAGCGCGCGCGGTCTCGATGAGAGCCGTTTGCGTTTCGAGGTGGATCGATTGATGCCCACCAAGAAGCCGTTCGGGCTCGTCTACGGGGCGGGACTGGAGCAAACGCCGGGGACCCTCGCCTGGTTGGCCGAACGCTTCGCCTTGTTCGGCAACGGGCCGGACGTGCTCCAACTCCTCCAGCAGCCGGCCCGGTTCTTTGCGTTGTTGGACGATCTGGGCATCCGTTACCCGGAGACCTGCTTTGTGCCACCGCCGACGGATGCTGCGTGGGAATGGTTGACCAAGGAGGCCGGTAGCAGCGGTGGACTAGGGGTACGCCGATGGCGCGTAGATGGCGAGCGGCCGGCTGGAGAGCACTACTTCCAGCGCTTCCTCGATGGGCCGGTCGTTTCGGTCTTGTTCGTCGCCGACGGTACGGACTGCTCCGTCATCGGCTTCAACCGTCTTATGGTCGCCTCCGGAGGCGATCGGCCTTTTCTGTACGGCGGCGCCGTCAGCCATGCGGTTTTGACCGCCGCTCAGCGACACGATGGGGAACGCGCGGCCGGGCAGCTGGCGCGCGTACTTGGCCTGCGCGGCGTCAACAACCTCGACTTCGTCTTGCATGAGAAGCGGGTGTATCTGCTCGAGCTAAACCCCAGACCTTCCGCGACCTTGAGTCTCTACGATTCCGACTGCGAGGACGGGTGGATAGGACGGCACGTGCGGGCCTGTCTCGGCGAGCTTCCGGCGTTCCGTCGGACGCTCAAGCAGACGATCCGGGGACATCGTATCGTCTACACGCCCCCGGGTCTTACAGTGGCACCGAGAATACGATGGCCGGCGTGGGCAAAGGACCGCCCGGTCCCCGGAACTCGGCTTGCGTCGCGGGCGCCCCTCTGCACGGTGCTCGCCAGCGGGAGCCTGGATGAGCTTGTGGAGCGCCGTCTGGTTCATAGGGAGCGGACGATCCTGGAGATGATCTCGGGCGCGTGCGCCGCGGACGGCTCACGGGAGATACCATGTTGAAACGACCCAGCGTCAATGCCCTGACCGCGCCTTTACTCGAAGCCCTCGTAAAGGACGCAGACAGCCTCCGACTGGGGATAGGGCGGATGGAGAACGGCTGTCTACTGGTCGATGCGGGCATCGAGGTCCCCGGGGGCTTGGAGGCGGGGCGTCGCATCGCGGAGATCTGCCTCGGCGGTCTTGGCCAGGTCGGTCTCAGTGGCAGCGGGCACGTCCCGGGTTGGCCGAGCTGGGTGCAGGTGCACACCGCCGATCCCGTTCTCGCCTGCCTCGGCAGCCAGTATGCCGGCTGGAGCCTTGCCCACGGCGAGGGTAAGGATGCCTTCCACGCCTTGGGCTCGGGTCCGGGGCGGGCGCTCGCCCGAAAGGAGCCCCTGTTCGACGAGCTGGGCTACCAGGACGCCTTCGACCGTACCGGTTTCGTTCTGGAGGTGGACGGGCCGCCACCCCTGCCGCTCGTGGATAAGATCGCGCGGGATTGTGGGGTTCAGCCGCAGGATCTGACCCTCGTCATGACCCCTACCCGCAGCCTGGCGGGCACCGTCCAGATCGTGTCGCGGGTCTTGGAGGTCGCCATGCACAAGGCCCATGCCTTGGGTTTCGATCTGTCCGCAATCCGCGACGGTATCGGCAGCGCGCCGCTGCCGCCACCCGCACCAGACTTCATGACCGCGATGGGCCGGACGAACGACGCCATTCTCTTCGCCGGCCAGGTACAGCTGTACGTGAGCGGCGAGGATGACGCGGCGGAGGACCTGGCGCGCCGCCTTCCGAGCAGCGCGTCGCGGGACTACGGCCGACCCTTCGCCGAGGTCTTCAAGGCTTACAAGTACGACTTCTTCCAGATCGATCCGATGCTGTTCAGCCCCGCGCGGGTAATCGTGAGCGCCTTGGAGAGCGGGCGCAGCTTCAGCGCCGGGAGCCTGGATCTTGATCTGCTCGAGGCGTCGTTCGGAATCCGCCCATGACTGGCACGATCGCCATCTTCACGGATGACCCCGGCTGGCACGGAGCGCGCCTGCAGGAGGCATTTGCCGCGCGCGGGTGCGACAGCCGTTTCGTGTCGCTGCAGAGCTGCGGGCTCGATCTCTCCAGCGATGGCCCCGGGGTGCTACTTCCTGGGTTCGATGAGCCGCCGAACGGGGCCTTCGTGCGCGGAGTACCCGGTGGTACTCTGGAGCAGGTAGTCTTCTACCTCGACATTCTGCATGCGCTCGACCGCCAGGGGATCCTCGTCTACAACGACGCCCGTGCCATCGAACGGAGCGTGGACAAGGGCATGACCAGCTTCCTGCTGCGGACCGCGGGCATTCCCATACCGCCCACCTGGGTCGGCGGTGACGCCGAGGCCGCTCGGAAGATCGTTTCCGACGAGCTGAGCGCCGGGTACTCGATAGTGCTGAAGCCCCTATTCGGCTCGCAAGGGGAAGGGGTCTCGCTCATCCGCGCACTTGGCGATCTTCCCGCGACCGAGGTCTGCGGCGGTGTCTACTATCTGCAGCGATTCGTCCGCACCGGTGACTCCAGCGCGCACGACTGGCGGGTATTTGTCGTCGGCGGGCGGGCGGTCGCTGCCATGCGCCGCTGCAGCGGCGGCTGGATCACCAACGTGGCGCAAGGGGCAAGCTGCCAACCCGCCTTGCTGGACTCCGAGCTGCGCGACCTCGCCGAGGCCGCGGCGGCCGCGCTGGAGATGGGGTACGCGGGTGTGGATATCCTCCGCGACAAGTCCGGGCGACCCTGGGTCGTCGAGGTCAACAGCATTCCCGCTTGGAAAGGGCTGCAGCAGGTCTGTGCGCTGGACATTGCCGATTGCCTGGCGGCCGATTTTCTGCGCTGTCGCCAAGACGGCCCGCTAATCGAGGCGGTTGGCTGATGGTGACAGGTTCGTGCGGCGCGAAAACCATGCGGCGCGTGATCGCCGCTGCCTACCGCGACGCCTGTGCTGTCGAGCTCTCGGCATTGAAGCCGGGAAATGTACACCGTTACGCGGACGGGCACGGCATGACCGTTGCCGATTTCGTCCAGAGTGCGGAGGCGAGCGCCGTCCATTTGAGCGAGCCGGGTCTCGGTCTGGGTGAGCGCATCTTCCGTGCCGTGGCGGCGACCCGTGCCGAGGTGGGGTGCAATACCAACCTGGGAATTGTCTTGCTGTGCGCGCCGTTGGCGCAGGCACTCTTGCATCCGGCGGCATCCGGCAGCCTGCGTGAGCGCCTGCGGCACGTGTTGCGTCTGGCCGACCGAGAGGACACCGAGTGGCTGTTTCGTGCCATCCGGCTTGCCTCGCCCGCAGGTCTCGGAGACTCCGAGCGCCACGATGTGGGGAGGGACGCCGATGCCCCGCTGGTCCAGGTCATGGGCTATGCGGCGGCGCGCGACCGCATCGCCTGGCAGTACGCGAC
Organism: uncultured Gammaproteobacteria bacterium; assembly: GCA_963824085.1. Taxonomy (GTDB): domain Bacteria; phylum Pseudomonadota; class Gammaproteobacteria; order Chromatiales; family Chromatiaceae; genus JARRNE01. The sequence continues at coordinate 505,851 of CAWGNT010000015.1, read as the reverse complement.
GGACTACGCGGACCTCTTCGCCGACGCTGTGCCCCGGCTCCGGTGGCTAAAGGGGCGCTGGGACGATGAGGCCTGGGCGGCGGCCGCGCTCTTCCTGGACCTGCTCAGCCGCTTTCCGGACACCCACGTCGCCCGCAAGGTCGGGGCGGAGACGGCCCGGGCAGTCAGCCGCCGGGCCATGCCATTGGCAAGAGCGCTGGCTTCGAGTGATCGGCCGGAGGACTGCAGCGACCGGCTGTCGCAGCTCGACCGCGAGCTCAAGCAGGAGGGCATCAATCCCGGCACATCGGCGGACCTTACGGTTGCGAGCTTGCTGATCCTGCGCCTGGAGCCGTTGGGCTCCCTGCGTGAATCCACGGCGACACGTCGCCGTATCCCTGGTTCGGGCGCCGTTGACCGCGGTCCCGGGCTTTATCTTTGACACTAACGAAAGAAGGAGTGAGTGCCATGACAGTCATCAACAGGACCCTGGTCGGCGAGTCTCTGGTCGGGGACGGCAACGAGGTCGCACACGTCGACCTCATCATGGGCCCCCGCGGCTCTGCGGCAGAGACGGCGTTCTGCAACGGCTTGGTGAACAACAAGGACGGCTTCACCAGCCTGCTTGCCGTGGTGGCGCCAAACCTGTTGGCCAAGCCGAATACCATGCTGTTTAACAAGGTGACCATCAAGGGGGCGAAACAGGCGGTTCAGATGTTCGGGCCGGCCCAGCGGGCCGTCGCCATGGCGGTGGCCGACTGCGTGGAGGACGGAACCATCCCGGCCGATGAGGCAGATGACGTCTTCATCTGCGTGGGTGTCTTCATCCACTGGGAGGCCGAGGACGACAACAAGATCCAGGACTACAACTACCAGGCGGTCAAGGAGTCTATCAAGCGGGCCATCTCGGGTGAGCCGAAGGCCGCCGATGTGGTGAAACAGAAGGGCGGAATGGAGCACCCCTTCGCCGCGCACAAGTGATCCACCCTGGACGCGGCACAGGGTAGTGCCGCGTCCGTGCGCCCGGACGGCGCACGTGCACCGCCGCCGGGCAGGAGGGCGAACGATGCAGTGTCTCGAGTGCAGCGCCGAGCTTTCCCGGATCGACAACCGGCACCTGCTTTCCTGCTCTGGGCTGACCGTGCAGGAATATGCCATCCGCCATCACCTACCTCTCGACCTTCTCGTCGATCGGGCGGAGCTGAACCGGGAGGATAGTCTTGCCGATTATCCGCCCCCCGGGCGCCACCCGTCGGAGCGGACCCGTGCCTTGTTGAGGGCGCTTACTTGGGGCGGACTGGTCAGGGAGGAGGGTGCCTTTGCAGTCGTCCCCGGCGAGGTGCGGCGACTGGATCTCCTGCTGTGGGACCTTGACTCTCTGCAAGAGCTGGGCTTCCGCTTCCGCCAGGAGTACAGCTATTCCGACGCCAGTCACCGTGTGGTGGCGCGCAATCTCCTGAAGGTCCCCAGGGACCATCTCCGTCAGTCCCGGGAGATGCGCCTCTGCGCCGTCCCACCGCCCGATTTTCTATTGAGCCTTGCGGTGCTCGTCGCCCACGTGGGCGAGCTGCAGGCGGGTTACCTCTTCTTGCAGTTTCCGCAGGCGCCCTATGGTCGCGCCGTCGCGGCGGAGTTATGGCCCCATGGGGTCCTGCTCAAGGAGCTGGACGCGGCAGACCATCAAGAGGGGGTCTTGCTCCGAACTCTGACCCTGAAGGACACCGACCGCCTGCTGGACCTACTCGCGGACCGCTTGGCGGAGATTCCGGGCGCCCTGGAACGCTTTCGCCAGGTCACGCCCAAGGTCACCGTCTCGAAGGAGCTGGTGTTCGACTCCGCGCACTTCATCACCGATCACCCGGCCAAGTGCTCCAACCTCCACGGCGGACGTTACGCGCTGCACGTAAAGGTGAAAGGGCGGGTGGATCCGGTGACCGCTTGTGTTGTGGACTACGGCTACCTGAAGCGCGTCGTCAATCGGCGAGTGATCGAGCGCTTCGACCACCATCATCTGAACTACGCCGCGTCAGAGCTCGCCTGGCGCTCCAGTACCGAGATGCTCTGCGTCTATATCTGGGAGCAGCTCATCGACTATCTGCCGGGCCTGTCCGAGCTTCAGCTCTACGAGACGACCCAGTCCTGGTGCAGCTATTGCGGCCCGACACTGGAGGTTTTTCAACGGGAAGGGAGTGACCCCCTGATGACCCACTTCCGCAACGACCTGGGACAGTCGCCGTGGCGCGATCTGATTCGCCCCCTCGCTCTGGAGGCGGTTTCCCAGGGTTAGAGCTGGACGCTGTCCCACTCGGAGACTGCGGTCCAGTCGCTGAGGTGAGTTGAAAGGGCTGGGATTGGCGGTCCGATGGCCGGGGCGTTGTCAACCGCGAAGCACCTAAATCCCCAGACCGCGGATGTCGGTCGGGCTTATCCGGCCGCTATGCAAAGCCGTAGCGATCAGCGCTCCGGCGGCCCCTATCTTGCTTAGTCTCTGCAGGTCTGCCAGGTGGCGAATCCCTCCCGCGGCGTACAGGCGCTTTGCGGGCGCCGCCGCCAGCAGACGCTGGAGCAAGGTGACGTCCGGACCGGAGTCGCTGCCGACACGGGAGAGCGTCATGACGATCACCTCATGCGGCCAAAGAGACGGCTCGCGGTCGAGGTCTGCCGGTCCGATCAGTCCGTCTGCACCGAAATCGAGCGAGAGGATCGGCGACGGGAGGCTCCGGCAGAGCTGGGTCAGCTGGCTGGCAGAGGCGAGGGATTCGCTCCCGAGGACGGGCCGCGCCACGGCGGAAAGCTCCTCGAGATCGACGAGTCCACTGTCCACCCAGAGGTTGAGTGCCGGATGGCTTAGATGGAGTGACCGGATCGGTCCGAGATGGCTCCCACTGCCGCTGATGGCGTCCAGGTCGGCAATGTACAACGTATCGAATGGGTGGAGCTTCAAGAGTCCAGATGTGACCTCATCGAGCCGGCTGGAGCGGGCGATGGGCGAAACCAGGGGCGCATAGGTGGTCCGCCGGCCCATTTTCGCCGCGACAACCTGTCCGGCTTTGAGGTCGATGACCGGAATGAGCTTCATCGCGGGTTAAGCATGCGCATCTTCGTGTTCGAGTATATTACCGGCGGCGGCATGCTCGACTGCAGTCTACCGCCGTCGCTGACGCGAGAAGGCGACCTGATGCTCGAGGCCCTGGTCTCCGACCTGTGCGAGCTGGACGGGGTAGACATTTTGATTACGCGCGATCGCCGCCTGACCGACGTCACGCTCCCCGTAACCTGCCGTTTTGTGGAACATGCAGAGCACTTTCCTTCGGCTTGGAACGAGTCGCTCCATGCGGTCGATGCGGTCTGGCCCATCGCCCCGGAGCATCATGGGACACTTGCGCGCATTTGCGAGGCGGTGCTCGCCGCCGGCAAGATTCTCCTCAGCAGCCCGCCAGAGGCCGTGCGATCAACGTCCAGCAAGCTGGAGACCACGCGGCGGCTTGCAGCGGTGGGTGTGCCCGTGGTGCCAACGTTCGGGCGCGACGATGTGCTGCCCAATATCAAGGGACGCTGGGTCCTGAAGCCAGATGACGGCGTCGGCTGCGTCGGCATTCGGGTATGTCAGGATCGGGACACACTATGTCGGGAATGGGATCGTCTTCCGGAAGCGCTGGCCTATGTGGCACAACCGTTCGTCGACGGCGTCGCGGCCAGCATCTCCCTGCTGGCGAAGGCTGGCGAGGCCGCCCTCCTGAGCGTAAACCGGCAGCGTATCGCGCTGATGGATGATGCCATTGTGCTGCTGGGGTGTGTGGTCAACGGGATTTCCTCCGGGGACGGAAGCCCTTTCGAGCGCCTGGGTCGAGATATCGCGGCTGCGCTGCCGGATCTGTGGGGATATACGGGGGTGGATTTGATCGTCGCCGCGAGCGGCCTCCAGGTGCTGGAGGTCAATCCGCGTCTGACGACCTCGTACGTGGGCTTGAAGGAGTCGATCGGTGTCAACCCGGCCGCTCTAGTGCTCGACCTGGTCAGCAGCCGGCCCGCCTGCGGCCAGGCATTCACGCCTCGTGTGGCCGTCGACGTCTGTCTGGAGTACGCCGGTGTCGCGTAAGACCTGCGTTGGTTGGGACCTCGGGGGCGCCCACATCAAGGCCGTCCGAATCGACGCGGCCGGCGTCGTGGAAGCGGTCGCGCAGGTGCCCTGTCCCTTGTGGCAGGGCCTCGATCGCTTGCAGGACGGGATAGAGCGCGTGCTCTCGGTGCTGGCAGCGCCGGAGGCACGTCACGCCGTGACCATGACCGGAGAGCTCGTGGACTTGTTCGACGATCGGGCATGCGGAGTCGAGGCACTCGTAGGCGCGATGCGGCGGCGCTTCCCTGATGCCGATCTCAAGATCTTCGCGGGTCTGGACGGCCTGTTGGATCCGGGTGCCGCGGTCGCTGCGTCCGAGCAGGTCGCCTCCGCCAACTGGTTGGCGACTGCCTCCTTCCTTGCGAGCCGGCTGCCCGCCGGACTGCTGGTGGATATAGGCAGTACGACAACGGATCTGGTCCCCTTCAGCGACGGCCGGACAACCGCTTGCGGATACAGCGATCGTGAGCGCCTCGAGCAGGAGGAGCTGGTCTATACAGGGGTCGTGCGGACACCCGTCATGTCGCTCGCGCCCCGCGTGCCGTTGGGCGGCCAGTGGGTGCCTCTTATGGCGGAGCATTTTGCGACCACGGCTGACGTCTACCGACTGACCGAGGACCTGCCGAGCCACGCCGATCTCCTTCCCAGCGCCGACGGCCGGGAAAAGTCGGTCGCGGCGAGCGCGCGCCGGCTCGCGCGGATGGTGGGGGCGGATGCGATCCCTTCAGATCTTCCAAAGTGGCGTCGCCTGGCGAGCTTCTTCGCCGAACGGCAGCTGCGTAACATCGCGGATGCATGCGGGCGGATCTTCTCCCGAGACGGGTGCCCGCAGGACGCCCCCCTCGTCGGCGCCGGCATTGGGCGTTTTCTCGCGAAGCGACTGGCGGAGAGATTGCAGCGGCCTTATCTGGCGTTCGATGGATTTTTCCGGTCTTCCCACCGCGAAGGGTTTGGCGTCGCTGATTGCGCGCCGGCGGCGGCGCTGGCCAGCCTTGCGGCTGGCGGGTTCCATGGAATCTGATCTTCGTTGCTAGCCACTTTGAGAAAGAAGATCGGCTTCTTGCCTGTGCAGGTCCGCCGACGTAAGGAACCCCGTATCTTTGGTCATGTGAGCTGGAAGATGGGCTGAGCAATGACTGAGTTGGTTGTACAGGAGGTTCCCTACAGGCCGGACAGCACACCTCTGTTCGACCTGCTGGCGCACCGCTCCTGGCCGGTGTTTCTCGACAGCGGTCGTCCGTACAGCACGCAGGGCCGGTACGACATCGTAACCGCCGATCCGCGCACCGTGCTTGTCACCCGTGGGCTCAAGACCGAGATCCGAACCGCGGCGGGTGCTCGTTCCTCCCTCGCCGACCCGTTTGCGCTCCTGCAGGAAGAAATGAGTCCCGCCCGCCCCGCGGTCGACGGGCTTCCGTTTTGCGGCGGGGCCGTGGGCTACTTCGGGTACGACCTCGGGCGGCGGATTGAGCGAATTCCTCGGCTGGCCGAGGATGCCGAGCATATCCCCGACATGGCGGTCGGCATCTACGAGTGGGCGCTGGTCGTCGATCATCACGAGCAGCGCAGCCGCTTGGTCGCGAGTGATAGGTTGCTCCTCCGCGAACAGGCATCCGTGCTTGCGACGGCGTGGAACGAGCGGCGGGTGCCGCGCCCGCGCATACCGTTTCGCGTCCTGGGCCCCGTTCGCTCTAATCTGAGCCATGGCGAGTACTTGGCCGCCATCGCCCGCATCAAGCATTACATCCGGGAGGGCGACTGTTATCAGGTGAACTTCGCTCAGCGCTTCTCCGCTGCAGCGGAGGGCGATCCCTGGCACGCCTACCAGGGACTGCGTCGGCTCAACCCCGCGCCCTTTGCCGCCTACCTGAGCACGCCTTACTGCCAGGTGATGTGCTCGTCCCCGGAGCGATTCCTGCGCGTCCGGTCCGGCTTGGTCGAGACCAAGCCGATCAAGGGCACTCTCCCACGCGGCAAGGATCCTATCGAAGACTTGATGCTTGCGGACGCGCTACGCGCCAGCGCTAAGGATCGGGCCGAGAACCTCATGATCGTCGACCTGCTGCGCAACGACCTGGGAAGGGTCTGCGCCATCGGCAGCATCCAAGTGCCGCGACTGTTCGCGCTGGAGAGCTTCACCCGGGTGCACCATCTGGTGAGCACGGTGCGCGGGCGTCTGGCGGAGGGCAGAACACCCCTCGATTTGCTGCGGGCCTGCTTTCCGGGTGGCTCCATCACCGGTGCTCCGAAGGTGCGCGCAATGGAGATCATCGAAGAGCTTGAGCCCCATCGCCGCGGTGTCTACTGCGGGGCCATCGGCTATCTGGGCTTTGATGGGGCGATGGACACCAACATCGCGATCCGTACCTTGGTGCACTCCGATGGCGTCACCCGCCTTTGGGCGGGCGGGGGGATCGTGGCCGATTCGGATCCGGAGTCGGAGTACCGCGAGACCTACCACAAGGCGGCTCCTCTGCTGGACCTGCTGGAGCGACTGCATCTCGCGGATGTGGGTAGTTAAGCTCGGCGGCAGTCTTGCCTCATCCCCCTACCTGAAGCCCTGGCTGGGGGCATTGGCGATGTGCCCCGAGGTCGTGTTGGTGCCCGGCGGCGGTCCATTCGCCGACCAGGTCCGTGCGGCCCAAAGACGATGGGGCTTCGACGACGCAGCCGCCCACCACATGGCCCTCCTTGGCATGGAGCAGTACGGGCGGATGCTATGTGCCATGCAGCCTGGTCTGCGGCCTGCGGCGAGCCCGGCCGAGATCCAGCGCTCCCTGAAGGATGGGGCTACACCCGTTTGGATGCCCGTTCCAACCGTGGTCGGCGAGCCTGAGATTGAGCATAACTGGGACGTCACGTCCGATTCGCTCGCGGCTTGGCTGTGCCGACGGCTTTCGGCCGCCGGCCTGCTGTTGATCAAGTCCACGTCCCCGGCGAGCCTGAGCGTCGGACTTCATGCGCTGGTTGAGCAAGGCATCGTCGATACCGCATTTCCGCGTTACGCAGAGCGAGCCGGCGGCTCGATTCATCTGCTCTCGCGAGAAGACCTCGGCCGGCTCGACGAGGTCCTGCAGGGGACCCGGGATGAGCCTTCAATCCAGATATAGAGCATTTGAGCCGGCAGAGCGCCGGGCGCGCCAAGATGTTCAGATGGTTGACGACGTACACACCGTCACCCGATGGGTGAACACCGCCGTCAGCCTGACTTGGCGTTTTCCTTGGCGTCCTTTCTGCCTTGGCGGTTCCAACTGCCGGGTTCAGGTTCGACCGACCAATCCCGGCGACCGCCGATGAGCGCTACGCCCTCCCTCATCGAGACGGTTCGTGTCCGGCGGGGGTCGGCGCCGCTGTGGTCCCTGCATCTTCGCCGCCTGGAAGCAAGCTGTCGGGCACTCGGTGTCCCATTCCCAACCGACATGGTGGAGCCGCAAGGAGGGGCAGATCGGGCATATCGGCTAGAGGTCGGAGCGAAGGGTGCCTCCGCGACCGAAAGGGCGGTGGGGCATGCATCCCCGGTACGGCTGGTGACCGGCCGGCTGGTGCACCGATCCTACCCACACAAGACGACGGACCGGGACTTGTTCTCTGCGGCCTTGGACGAGGCGCGGGCAGTAGGTGCGGACGATGCGTTGTTGCTGACGGCAAAGCGCGAGGTCGCGGAGGCGGCCATCTGGTGTGTCTTCTGGTGGGAAGGTGACAGACTCTGTGCCCCAGCGCTCGAGCTGGGGGTCCTTCCGGGCGTCTCACGCCGACGGATCGAAGAGCTGGCGGGTCCAGCTGCCGAGCGAAGGCTCCCGCGGGCGGCGCTCTCGGGTCTGCCGCTATTCGTCAGCAATGCGGTGCGCGGGATCGTAGAGGTCGCCGAGCTCGACGGAACAGCGGTGCCACGGCATGCGGGGACGGAGTTCCTGCAGCGCCGTTTCTGGGCTTAGGCGATTTCTGTCAAATCACGTACCACCTTGCTGGTCCTTTCGCCCGCCTTCGGTGTCGCGCCGGCAGTCACATAGCTCAGCTATGATTCCGCCAGCGCTCCTTGAAGGCGAACGAAAATCCTGCGCAATCTGGTATACATTTTGCGATTGGGTTTTTCGTTTTTTCGGGGCCTGGTTACACCCGCCGAGGGACGCCGTGAATACATCCATGTAGGCTTGACGGCAGCCTCCCTGCTGCCGACACCCCCGACGGGTGCAACCCGGCCCCTTAGGCTGAGAACCGAAAAAGCCATGCGGGCCGTGTATACATGATCTTCTGGCAATCGCCGTAGAGGACCGCCGGAGTGAGCAACCTGTCGATCTCCGGCGGGCGGCACCAACAGGCTGCTATTCCGGCTCTAGCGGCCGACCCGGGCGCCGGGTCAGACCGCTTATCGACTAGAGCGTGGCGAGCCAATCGGCAATCGCCTGAAACTGGTCGTCGGTGACGCTTCCGACCACGGCCTTCATGGCGGCGGACAGGCCGTTCGTTCGCTTGCCGTCGCGGATGTCTTTCATCTGCTCCAGCAGGTAGGGCGCGTTTTGGCCGGAGAGCTTGGGATAGACCGGTAGGATGGGCGTATTTCCATCGTCCCCATGGCAGGTGTTGCATACCTTCTCCTTATACAGAGCTGCGCCATCCGCCGCATAGGCGGTAGCCACTAACCCCATGGAGAGACCGAATGCCGCGGCGGCGAAAAGGAGTTTTCTTGTCGGTGTCATTGCATGATCCTCTGTGTTTGACCTTGGCCTCGAGTGACGTGGCAACCCTTTGGGCCGGCGGGCAGGAGGTGCCCCGAGCGGAGCCTCGGCCGCGTCCTCGAGCGCTGACAAGGGTACCAGGTGTCGGGTCTCCGGAGGCAAGCTCCGTGCCTCCCGCGTCAGGCGGCGGAGGCCGTCAATTCGTCATTAAGGTTCGACGGCCGGCTTCCCGTGCCGACATTCCCAACCATGACCACCGACCCCCCGGTCAAAAGCGAAAAGGCTATATGCGTTGCGCATGTCCGCCGCCCATGTTGAGGTGCTACCCGACCACAGACGAACCGGCCCCTATGGGCTAGTCCGGGGGCCGATCGGTTTGTGTCTCGGGCAAGGGGTGTCCTCCATCTTTCGGCAAAAGCCGGATGACCTGCTGCAGAATGTGCTCGGCAGGCAGACCGTACGGCACGATGGAGGCGATACGTCCCCGGCTGTCGAGGATGTAGAGACTGGCGGTATGGTCCAGCGTGTAACGATCGCCCGAGGGATCGCCGTGGTATGCGAACTGGACTCCAAACCGTACTGCAACGTCCTTTAGCTGCTGCTTATCGCCCGTTAGTCCAATGATCCTGGGATCGAAGTAGCGCACGTATTGCTGCAGTACCGCGGGGGTGTCGCGTTTGGGGTCGAGGGAGACGAAGAGTGGCACGACCGACTGCGCCCGGTCGCCCAACGACTTCATGACCCGGCTGACGCGGCTCAGGGTCAAGGGACAGACATCCGGGCAGTAAGTGTACCCGAAGCTGAGCAGTACCACTTTGCCCCGAACATCTCGCAGCGAGAAGGGTCGGCCGCTCGTGTCCGTCAACGTAAAGTCGCCGCCCAACGCGGGCTGTCGCGCATTCGGCTCGGATTGGGCAGTGCCGACCGCGAACAACGCGACAAGTGCAACGGATATAACGGCAGAGCGATCAGCGCCTATCAGGGCGCATAGTCTGTTTAAGGGCCGCATGGGAAGCTCCCGGCGTCCCGGGCCCGCATAACCAACGGGACCTCGGGGACGCGTGTCGACGTATGGCCTGTCGGTCAGTCTTGAGCTGAACGAGTACTCGTGTTCTGGGGCGCGGACTTATCTGGTGCTCGGTGGTCTCCGATTGGTGCGGCAAAGGCATCAGACACGAGCGCCTGCACATTGTCTCCGGTCAAGGATTCGAGAAAGGCGACCAGGTCGTCGACCTCTTCGGTGGTCAGTTTCAGCGGGTGGATCAATGGATCGAGCACCTCGTTGGGCACACCCCCGTGGTTGTAGAGCTCTACCACCTCTCGTAGGGTTGCCAAGCTCCCGTTGTGCATGTAAGGCGCGGTCAGGGCGACGTTGCGCAGTGAGGGCGTCCGGTACTTCCAGCGGTCGGCGGGATCCTGGGTCACCTCGTACAGGCCCAAGTCATTCGCGACCGGCTGCGAGACCGAGCGGATGACCGAGCCGGGTACGTTCAGCACCACGCCCGGAGCGACGACGACTTTTCGACTCGGCGGCTCCCGTTCCATGGACTCCCGGTATCCGATGCCGGTGTTGTGCATCGCATTGTCCGTGAAGAGGGCAGAGTCCTTTCCCACTTGATGACAGGCGATGCATCCCGCCTTCCCGGCAAACAGGACGAAGCCGTGCTGTGCCGCGGGACTCAAGGCTTGCGCGTCGCCGCCGTAGCGCCAGCGATCGAACGGCGAGCTGGCGGACACCAAGGTGCGCTCGTAGCTCGCCAGCGCCATGCCGAGTGTCTCCATGGACGGACCCCGTCCGTCGAACGCGGTCTCGAACAGCCGCCGGTAGTCGGGCAGATGACGAAGCTTTTCGATCAGGCTCCCCACTGCAGGGTTTGCCATCTCGTTCCTGGCGAGCAGCGGCGCCCAGATTTGCTGCTCCAGCGTGTACTCGCGACCGTCGTGGAAGAGCCGCGTGAGGTACGCCGTGTTGTAGATGGTCGGCGCGTTACGCCGGACGCTTCGGCCCTCGACCCCCACAGCCGTCGCCATCTCGTTGCTCGTGAAGCCCTGCTCCGGGACGTGGCACATGGCACAGGAGAAGGTGTTGTTGAGGGACAGGCGTCGGTCGTAGAAAAGCTTGCGCCCGAGGGCAACCTTCTCCCGTGTCACCGGGTTGTCGGCAGGGATAGGCACGGGCGGCAGCCCCAGGGGTGGTGACCGGATAAAGGAGAGAAGATCCGCCTCAGCTCCGGTACGCCCAGACAGGCTCTGCGAACGGGTGCGATAGTCTCTCCGCTCGTAGCCGTCCTTGTAATCGCCCGCACGGGGAAGATATGCCGCCGCCATGCCGGCGGAGGATGCGGTCGCTACCCGTGTTTCCCGGGACGGCTGGGATTCGAGGAGCAAGGTCTTGACGTCGTTGACCAGCAGATCCGGGTGCAGGAACGAGACGCTGTAGATGTTTCGAATGCGTTTCTTGCGGTCGATTAGGTAGACACGGAGCAGGTGTGAGAAGGTGCCGGTTGGGCGTCCCTGCTCATCGTACTCCCGCCGGATCGTCTGCTTGTAAGCCGAGAGGATGGGTTTGAGCTGCTCCTCGTCTGCCGTTGTCAAGAATCGCCATTCCACGCCCGATCCCTTTAGGCCTTCGCCATACAGGCGCATGATCTCCGGCGTGTCGTGCTTGGGATCGAAGCTCAGGGTGACAAGACGCAGCTGCCGCGCCAAGGCCGGCTCCTTCTCCAGTCTCCTCTTGATGCGGTAGAAGACGGCCGTTGCCAGCGGGCAGCCGGAGACGTCGCTGCAGGTACTGTAAATGAAGCTGAGCAGGACCACGCGGTCACCGAGGTACTGAAACAGGCGGGCACTGCGCCCGTCCGTTGTCAGTACATCACCGTCTGCCGCGTCGAAAAGCGGCGGCAGGGTATAGGTTCCGGCCTTTGGGGCCTCATAGCCGAGGCCGCTGTATCCGGCGGGCAAGGGGTCGTTGGCCGACGCAATCCACGGCGTCACCAACGCGAGTGTGAGCGCGAGCCGGGACGTCCGTGTCCGGCCGGCGAATCCAAAAGAGCCGCGCCCTAGGCGGATGCGGCTAGGGCAAAGGGTCCGCTGCCGCATGGCCCGTGCGGCTACCTGCGGTCGCCGCCGGCTTGAGCGAGCCTGCCGTCACGCTCGTCCAGCGGCTTCTGGGAGTACAAGGAGTACGCGCCGAAGCGCATCTGGTGTGCCCGGCCGAGCTTCTCGGCGGTGAAGTCGATGGCAAACTGGGGCTGAAGCTCCTTCCCGTCCCAGGTGTAGGCCTTGAAGAACTGCTCGTTGTCCTCGCCCTTCTTGTCCCAGTTGGCGAGCAAGGACGAGGTGTAGTAGATGCGCTTGCCGTCCCAGCTCTCGGAGGCCATGTTGACCTGACGGCCGATCTCCTTCTCGTAGATTTGCTTGGGATGGAAGGCGTCGGAGACGTCGAACAGCCGGGTCTTACCGTCCATGAAGGTGTCGACCCACAGGAGGTTGTCGTCCGACGATATGGAGATGTCGACCGGCAGCGGGACCTTGGACGGATCGCCGATATCGGCGACTGCCTGGGCCTGCCAGTCCCCCGCTGCGTCTTCGTGGATCAGCCAGATCTTGGAGGTGAGGGCGGTTGTGGTGAAGCAGTAGTTGTGGTTGGGCTGCCAGGCGCAGCGGATCTCCAGCGGTGCGCCGGGTACATCCAGGACCTTCTTCGGCTTGCGGGTGTGCTCGTTCCACACCACCACCGTATTGCCGAAGTGCTTCATCGCCTCCTCGTCCTTCAGCATCTTGCCGAAGTCCATCATATAGTTGGACCAGCCGGTGAAGGACGAGGTGAACATGGCGTTGCGCCGCGGCAGGACACGCGTGTCATAGCCGTAGCCGTCCGCGTAGTTGCCGGACTTCACGGCGCCCCGCAGGTCGTCGTCGGTAGGCGTCCAATGGGTCACAATGTACTCTCCGTCGTTGGTGTACTCGACGACTCCTGTCCGACCGCCGTGATCCTTGTTGTTGGAGAGCCCCGTGATCATGATGCGCCCCGGCAGGGCGTACATCGTGTGGGGCCCCACGACGCCGCCGCTCGCGGCCACGAAGTTGTCGATGACTTTGTGGAGCCGCGGCTTCGCGGGGTTGGTGTGGACATCGAAGATAAAGATCTTGCTAGTGTCGAGACTGCCCGCCCACAGGTATTGGCGGTCGTCGGTGAAGCCCGAGTGGTGGGCCTCGTTGCGCCCGCCCACCGACAAGGTGCTCACGACCTTGCCGTAGTTCGGGGATTTCGGGTTGACATCGATGGTGACCAGCTTGTCCTGGCCGTCGCCGAGTCCCTCGACCCCGAGCGTCCAGACGTAGACGAAGTCTTCCTGGCCGACGATTTTCGCCATGTAGGGCGACTGACAGGTCTCGTCGGCAAAGGCGCTACCCGCCGGCAGCGCTGCGGCCACACAAAAGGCGAGGGCGCTCGCGCCCGTGATCATGGCCTTTCGGCCCGATGTAGAGTTACGCATTGTCCAACCTCCATCCGATGCTCAGTAGTTTCGTGGTGTAATGCTTAAGCCGACATGAACTCTCGGGCTGTCCTGTTGGGCCATCCCTGCCGAGTCCACCTCGGGGCGTTCTGGATCTTTAGAACGTACGTTCAGTTTTAGACTAGAATGAACATTCATTCAAGTAGGGAGGCGAGAAATGTCTGTTGCGAGCACCGACAAGGTTGTCCGCGCTCGGGGGATGCGGGGGCACATCCTCGACACGGCCCTGAGGCTTTTCACGCGTTACGGCTACTTCAACACCTCGATACACGACATCCAGCGTGAGGCCGGGATCAGCATCGGATCCATCTACAATCACTTCGGCGGAAAGGAGGGTGTCGCGAAGGCGCTCTATCACGAGCTGCTGGAGCGGATGGCCGCCCTGGTGGACGAGGTGACGGCGCTCAACGATACGGCTTACGGGCGCGGGCGCGCAGCCGTGATGTACCTGTTCGAGTTGACCGAGCAAGATCCGGTATCGATGCGTTTCATCCTCGATGCCAAGCACCGCGAGTTCTTGCCGGACGAGCCTCCGATCTGCTCCGCCAAGCCCTTCGTCAAGCTTCGGGATATCGTGAGCCAAGGTGTCGCAGCAGGGGAGATACGCGACATGGATCCCTGGGTCGCATCTGCCGTCACCTTTGGGCCTGCCCTTCGGATGATCGGCTTGCGGCTGGATGGTGTTCTACCGTGCTCGCTGGATGAGTACGCGGATTCGGTGTGGGAGAGCGCTTGGCTGGCCGTGAAAGCGGACAAGGGTTAAGGAGGCCGACCGCTGAGCGTGATGGCGGGAAGCTCGTCGGGAGTCGTACCTCACGCCGCTCTTAGGCGAGATTGCCGCGGCTGGTGGCGATAGCCCGCGGTGGCTTAGGGAAGAGCTCCAGGAGAATGCTTATGACAGCCGTGCTGCGATCTTCGTCGGTTACCGCGTATATCGCCCTGGGAAGCAACCTCGCCGACCCCGAGCGCCAAGTGCGTGATGCCGTAGCAGAGCTCACCGCGCTGCCGGGGAGCTCTCTGGCTGGCTGCTCCGCCCTTTATCAGACAGCCCCAGTGGGCCCACCCGGGCAGCCCGACTATATCAATGCAGCCGTTCGGCTCGATACCCGGCTCCCGCCCCGGGCACTGCTTGATGAGCTCCAGGCAATCGAGCTCCGGCATGGGCGGCAGCGGGACGGCACCCGTTGGGGACCACGCACCCTCGATCTCGACATCCTCATCTACGGTGACGAGCAGGTTGACGAGCTGGGGCTCACGATTCCCCATCCGGAGCTGCCTCGCCGCGCCTTCGTGCTCGCGCCCCTCGCGGACGTGGCTTCGAGAGACATGCTCGTGCCCGGCATGGGCAACCTGGCCGCGCTGCTGGAGCAATGTCCCTTAGAAGGCATAGAGCGTCTAACGGAGATGTAGCGTTCGTGCTTGGTGCGTGTCGTAAGAGCCGGCCGGCGAGACTGATCCGTTCGGATACGCCTTCAGACGGGCCTTGCCGAGTGCCGTGCCTGCAGCTTTGAGGGCGAGGCGGACGTCGAACCCGAAGTGCTACAGGCATCCAGGACACCTCACGCGTCTTTCATCGATCCCTTGCCGCTGGGTGACTCGCCCTATTGCTCAGCTACGAGGAAGGGCGTGCTTTATCACGAGGCTGTTCGCCGTGCGTGGCACCTCGTATCCGGCATTCCCCGCCCGGAACGACGATGCTGATCCGTGCCTGGGCGTCATCCCGGCAGGGAGTGCCGGGATCTAGGGCCCACGGATGGAGTGCCAAGTGTTCCGGCTGAGTTCCAGGTCTGATCGCCTGCCGCCGTGTTTTCGTACCAGGCCATTCGCAATCAGGCATAGACCTCGCCGAGCGGCGAGCTGAATCCGATGGACGGCAGGCTCAACGCGTCATCCAATGACGCGTAAAGGCGATGGTCCCAGCCAGTCTCAGTGCGAGAAAAGATCTCGATTCGGGGGCTGTCTTGGGCTGCCAGGACGTATTCCTTGAGGCTGGGCAAACTTTGGTAGGCAAGCCGCTTGTCACCCCGGTCGTAGCGTTGCGTATTCGGTGAAAGCACCTCGATCACCAGCAAAGGGTCCGTCTTGAAATACGGGTCCCCCCGCTCCTGCGCGCAGCGTACGAAAAGGTCTGGATAGAGGAAATCGTCGCCGGCGCGGATCTTGAGATTGCCGCCATAGACCCGGCAGCCGCTCGGCCGCAAATGCGCATGCAGGGCGGCCATCAGGTTGGCGACGATTTCCTCGTGCCGGTCGCTCGCACCGGTCATGGCGTAGAGGTAGCCGTCCACGAGCTCATGCCGACAGTCGCTCTCGCGCTCGTAGGCCAGATACTCCGCCACCGACAGGCGCGGCAGGGTCTGTGTGGCGATCATTATGAACCTCTGGTCTCGGTCTGCGTCGGTCAAGAATACCAGGATACGGCTGATGTGCCGGCAGGAGGCGGATTCGCCAGCGCTTCGGCCGAGTCTTTCATCCTATCCCAACGCCGCCCAAGGGTCCGAGACCGTTGCTACCCCCGACTCTTGCAATTGTCTGTCTTGACTCCCCCGAAATACGGGGCGGCGCGAACCAGCTTCGGCGGGGTTCTTCATTTTCGCCGCCTTACTTGGCGGCAACGTTCTCGGGCGACGGCGGAGGGGGTGGAGGCCAAGGACGTGGACGTAGGACGTCTCCTCGCGTTCGGTTAACCATGAGCCAGGCCCCGCGCCTCGAGAACCTCCTGGTAGGCCAGATCTCGCAGACGATTATTCAGGGGCAAATACCGCACGAGCGGTTCGGCCCCCGGCAACAGTTCCTTGTCCCATCGTGCCAGGGCCTTGTCCACGACGGCATCCGAGAGCACAGCACGGCGTGACCACAGCCGCTCAAGCGCGGTTTGTGCCTCCATCCACTGGCGGGCGCGGCCTGCCGCCAAGTCCGCCCGCTTACCGTGTTTGCTGAACGTCAGCACGGTAGAGGTAATGGCGGCTGCCAGGGCAGCCCAAGGCGCGATCCAGGCAAAGGAGCTGCCAACCATCAAGCTCAAGAAAGCGCCTGACGAAAGGACGGCAGTGCTTATGGACAAGACGAGCTCAAGCCGTGTTAACCACGCCGGTAGGCGCAGGTAGTAACGGCGACTCATGTCGGCGTCGAGCAGCCTTTCCCAGAGTAGGACGTTGGTTTCTTGGCTGATAGACATCATGGTGCCTCCTGAGTCCAAGTATGTCTGTAGCGTTCGCTAACTTTCCTGGCCCGTCCTGGGTTGTCCACCGCGGTCCGACAGGCGTTTCCTGTTCGCAATGGCTTGCATGGCAGTCTGGCCCCTTATCTCCAACGGATTGGCCTTCCTGGGCCATCGAAGCGGCCTGTAGGCGGCAAGGCGCGGGGGAGGTAACGTCGTGCGCTCCAGCCATTCCTCAGAAGATACCTGTGCCCCGGGAACCTTCCGCTTTGAGTGCTCGCGCGAAGGCGCCCTGTACTCCCGCCTGGGCAACCTGCTGCAAGTGTGTCGAACCGGGGCCAGGACCCCGAGCGGATCGCCGGTGCCGCGAACCTAGCGGCCATGACGCTGGGGATCGGCGTTGGCCTGATCGGGAAGCTCCTCGTGTACGGCAAGGTGGGCGAGCTGGGGAACGCTGACCTGCACAATCCGGGCGATCTGCTCGCGTCCCTGGAAGAGACGATCTGGCCGCTTCAGCCCATGGCCAAGGAGGCGAGGGCAGGCGCAGAGGCGGAGGTGGCACCATGACGACGAAGCGACAGTCACCACCTTTCGACAGCATCGGCCGCCGGTGCTACCAGTCCCGCGACTTCCTCGAGGACGTCCCCCTGGCCATCGCGGCGGCCGTCGAGCTGGTCCTCGAGGAAGCCGCCTGGCTGCCAAGCGACCAAGGCGTTTCCCGAGGCCCTTACACCTGCAATTACACGGACCCTTGAGCAATAAAAAAGGGCTTGCGGCAGTGCTCCGCAAGCCCTTTTTTCTGTTGGTAGCGGGGGTAGGATTTGAACCTACGACCTTCGGGTTATGAGCCCGACGAGCTGCCTGACTGCTCCACCCCGCATCAGAGCCGACAAGTATACGAACGCAGCGGTCTCGTTTCAACCCGCGGAATCGGGCGGTCGAGCCGGTGTCGGATCTCGGTCCGCGCCATCTGGCGCGAGCAGCTCGACGAAGAAATCTGCCGATTCTTCCGGGACATCAATCATGTGGAAGCCGGACCAATAGTATCCAGGGTGGCTTGCTTCGCTGTTCCACATGCACACCGCCCCGACGGTAATTTTCCTGTCCCCGTCAGGAGCGGCAGTTGAAAGCGCAAGCTGGAGGACCCTGTCTATCTCGATCGGCGCGGTTCCAACGAGAAGGAATCCTTCACGACTGATATTGACAAGCCGCCCCAGCGCCCGGTCGCTGATCAAGTCTGTGACCTCGATCACGTGGTCGTAGGAGCACTGCTTACGTGGGTGGCGTCGCCTCTCGTCCATATCGCTAGATTGAACCTCTGGTTGTTTGGATTCCATCTACTCGTCTACGCAAGCAAACGCTTTGCTACGGTCGCCGCTCGCGGTGCCAAAAGCGACTCGGGTCGTCCAGCCGATGCAGGCCATGTTGCTGCGGAATCGAACTTGAAGGCATCGGCCGCTTGAGCAAACCGTGCTCCTGTGATGGCATCCGTCCTGGACTGCAATCAGCAACTGTCGGCCTAGCTTTCGCCGTGCTTGGAGTGGTCCTCCATCGCCTCGACGGTCTCCCGGACGGCCCACTCGACGACCTCACGCGTTGATTCGCCGGCGAGGATGGTCTCGAACACGTCGTCTGGATAGATCCAGTCTCCGCGACCGCTATCGACTTGGTCCAGCATCCGCCGCTTCATGCGCTCCCAGACCTCGCTTGCCAGCATGTCGACCATCGTCGGCCCCCCCTCATTCTCGTGTGAATCCACCCACGGAGCGACATTGAATCCGTACGCGTTCAGAACGACGTTGAGATCGGTGGCTGGTGCCGGCTCCGAATCTCGAAGAATTGGTTTGCGCACAGGCAACCGGGACCCTGCCTCGGATCGACCAGGCGACGGTCCGTTGGCCGGTAAGCCTCGGTCACTTGGCGCGGGACCGGACGTGTCGGCATGCGAGGCCGGCACACGCAAGCCTACGGCAAAACGCGAACTGGTTGGACGCACTTAGGTATCCGACTCCTTTGCCCAGCTTTCACGACCTCGACGTGCTTGACGAGCAGTCCTTCGCCTCAACTGTGTTTGTCAGCCGAAGGACGGGGCTCACCACCGCCCTATTAGTAGAGCGCATTGCCGTCTATGGTGCCGTGAGAGCGCTCACAGTCGCGTCGACGCGGCCTTTGCGTTAGCGCGAGCTGCCTGGCCCAGGCCGCCAACCATCGTCACATTGGCGTGGTGCCATCCCTCCGCGTCACGTGCCCTCTACTATGAAGCCCAGCCACTCGCCGTCCTCGGCATCTAGTTTTCAGCATCCCATGGGGGAACGACGACGTTGATGCGTGCCTCGGCGCCCCAGGCGCGAACCGATAGGGTGACGTGCACAGGGTATATTCAGCGCTTGCGAAGACACTGGTCGGCGGAGTTCATCTATCATTCGGGAAAGCCCCCAGAGGGAGGAGGAGTCCCGTGTCCGTCGACAACAGAATCTTGTCGGAGAGCTACCGAACCGGGCACGACGCCGATTCCATCCGCCGGTCGTTTCTGGACAACCTGTACTTCATCCAGGCACGGTTTCCGGAGGTGGCGACCCGCAACGACTACTATCTCGCCCTGGCATGGACTGTGCGCGATCGGCTCATGCGGCGCTGGATCGACACCGCAGGCACCTATTACCGCCAAGCGAGCCGCACCGTGTGCTATCTATCGGCGGAGTACCTGCCCGGGCCGCACTTGCGCAACGCCTTGCTGAGCCTGGGTATCGAGACGGAAGTTCGACAGGCCCTCGGCGAGCTGGGCCTCGACCTCGACGATCTCGCGGACCAGGAGCCTGAGCCCGGACTTGGCAACGGGGGACTTGGCCGGTTGGCCGCCTGTTATCTGGACTCCCTCGCCACCCTCGAGATTCCCTGTATCGCGCACGGTATCCGTTACGAGTTCGGCATCTTCGAGCAGGACATACGCCAAGGCGGCCAGACAGAGTTGACCGACAAGTGGCTGCGCCTAGGCAACGCGTGGGAGATTCCGCGCCCAGAGATCACCTTCGATGTCGGTTTCGGCGGACGTACGGAGCACTTCTCGGATGCCCTTGGTCGGGAGCGCGTGCGCTGGATACCGGAGCATATGGTGAAAGGCATCGCGTACGATACACCGATCCCCGGGTTTCAGGTGCCGAACGTGAACCTCTTGCGTCTGTGGAGCGCAGAGGCCTGCGAGTCGTTCGATTTCGAGGCCTTTAATTTGGGCGACTATCAGCGCGCCGTGGAGGAGAAGATCTCTTCGGAGACCATCAGCAAGGTCCTGTATCCGAACGATGAGCCGGCGCAGGGAAGACGGCTGCGTTTGCAGCAGCAGTATTTTTTTGCCAGCTGCGCCATCCGGGACATCATTCGGATCTACCGTCAGCGTGCGGATAGCATGGAGGGGCTGGCCGACAAGCTTGCAGTCCAGCTCAACGATACGCATCCGGCGGTGGCAGTAGCAGAGCTGATGCGGCTCCTGGTGGACGAGCGAGCGATGGACTGGGACCCCGCCTGGTCGCTCGTCAGGCGCATATTCGGCTATACCAACCACACGCTCTTGCCGGAAGCCCTCGAGACCTGGCCGGTGGACCTGTTTGCATCGGTGCTGCCGCGGCACCTCGAGATCATTTACGAGATCAATCACCGCTTCCTCGGCGAGGTTCGGGCGCGGTGGCCGGGCGACGATGCCCGCGTCGCTCGCATGTCGCTGATCGACGAGAGCCAGGGACGCCGGGTGCGCATGGCGCACCTGGCGACGGTCGCCAGCCATACGGTCAATGGCGTCGCCGAGCTTCACAGCCGCCTGCTGCGGGAATCAGTGCTGCGCGATTTCTACGAGCTAGACCCTGGCCGCTTTACGAATGTCACCAACGGCGTTACGCCGCGCCGATTTCTCGCGCTCGCGAACCCTGGGCTCGCCAGCCTGGTCAGCGACACTATCGGCGCCGGCTGGCTGCGGGATCTGGAGCGCCTGCGGGAGCTGGAGCCTTGGGCGGAATCGGCGGACTTCCGCGCTGCCTGGCGTGAGGTCAAGCTCGGCAACAAGCGGCGGTTGGCGCAAGATGCCGGCAAGCGCGCGGGGGTGCTCGTCGATCCGCAAACACTGTTCGACGTGCAGGCCAAGCGTTTCCACGAGTACAAGCGACAGCACCTCAACGCCCTCCACCTCATCAGCCGCTACCTGAAGCTGAAGGACGACCCCAGCCTCGATCTGCCGCCGCGGACCTGGTTCTTCGGCGGAAAGGCCGCCCCGGGCTATTACTTGGCCAAGCAGATGATTGAGCTGATCCTGGGCGCAGCGCGGGTGATCAACAATGACCGGTCGATGCGCGATAGGATGCGAGTGGTATTCCTGCCGAATTTCAATGTGAAGAGCGCCGAGCTTATCTATCCGGCGGCAGACTTGTCGGAGCAGATTTCGACTGCCGGGAAAGAGGCGTCCGGGACGGGAAATATGAAGTTCGCGCTCAATGGCGCCCTGACGATCGGGACGCTGGATGGGGCGAACGTCGAGATCCGGGAGGCCGTCGGAGCATCCAATTTCTTCCTCTTCGGCCTGACCGTGGATCAGGTCGCGGGGATTCAGGCGGAAGGATACAGGCCCCGTGACCGCTACGAGGCGGACCCGGATCTGCGAGGTGCGGTAGACGCGGTTGCCGCCGGCCACTTTTCGGGTGGCGACACAGACCGCTTCAAGGGGTTATTGGATTCCCTGTTAGCCTGGGATAGCTATTTGACGCTGGCGGACTTCACGGCCTATGCAGGGTGTCAGCGGCAGGTGGACGAGGCCTGGCAGCAGGGCGAGGACTGGACGCGGATGTCCATTCTGAACACGGCCCGCTGCGGCAGATTCTCATCGGACCGATCGATCCGCGAATACTGCGAGCGTATCTGGCGGGTGGAGCCGGTGCGGGCGGCGACGGTGGGCGGATAGTTCCATAGGGGAGGCAATGGCTACCACGGTCGCAGTCTTATTCGTCGATATCGTCGGCAGCACGGGCCTCTACGAGCGGTTGGGGAATGCAGCTGCGAAGCAGCTGGTAACGGGGTCGCTGGGACTTCTCCGCGAGGTCGTTCGCGGGCACATGGGGGAGGTGGTTCAGGCGATCGGGGACGAGCTCATGTGCCGCTTTCCGACCGCCGAGGACGCGTGTGCTGCGGCGATCGCGATGCAGGAGCGCATCACGCACCACGACCTCTCGCCGCCGCTGCCGGTGAAGGTGCGCATCGGCCTGCAATGGGGGGAAGCGCTGAGCGAGGGCAATAATCTCTACGGGGACGCGGTCAATACGGCGGCTCGCTTGGCCCATATAGCGCAAGGCGGACAGATCATGACCTCTCAGTGCGTGATCACCCGGGCCGAAGGTGCAGTCGGTGATCGGTGGCGCGAGATTGGAGCGCTCCCGCTCAAGGGAAAGGAGGCCCCTCTCCCGGTATGCGAGATTCTCTGGGAGCCGCAGGACCGTACGGGCCGCTTGGCGGCTACCATGATCAGTCGTCTGCCAAGCAGCTCGTGTCAGCTGCACGTCACGTTCGGCGAGACGGAGATCGTGCTCGGTGGGGAACGGCGCTGCATCAAGCTCGGACGTGAAATGGACAACGATCTTGTGATCCCGTATCCGGAGGTCTCACGCTCGCACGCCACGATCGAATGTCGGATGGACAAGTATTATCTCGTGGACCACAGCACCAACGGCACGACGCTGGTAGGTCCGGATGGAACGTATCTGACCCTGCATCGGGAGGAGGCGCCGCTGGCGGGTTGCGGGGAGGTCTTGTGCGGTCTGGCGCAACAACCGGAAGGAGGTCGCATCCCGGTCCGTTATATGATCCTGGGGTCTGCGTTTTCGCTGGTCGGTGAAAAGGATTCGTCCGCTCCTCCCAGCACTTGATGCCTCAGGGCATCGATCGCTGGGAAGTGGTCAAGGCCAGAATGGACCCGATCAGCTCGGCGGCGTCGACCGGCTTGCGCAGCAGCCGACAGCCGTGCGCGCTGACCACTCGCTCGCTCTCGGCGGATGCGTCTCCCGTCAGAATCAGCGCCGGGATGTCACGGCCGGCTGACGCCCGCATCTGCCTGACCACGCCCATACCGGTCTCCGCGTTGGGGAGACAATAATCCACGATCACCAGGTCGGGCCACTGCCCATCCCGCTCGCATTGCTCCAACGCCTCCGCGCCGGTATGACCGGTCGCAACTCGGAAGCCCCGCAGCCCGAGCAGGAGCCGCGTTGCGTTGAGCATATCCTCATCATCGTCGACCAGCAGAACGCTCGCATTCATGGTGGCGTTATCGGCGTTCTCGGCTGGTGCCGCGCGTCTTGCCGCCAGCCCGACCAGAGGGACCTCTACCGCGAAGACGGATCCTTTGCCCGGCGTTGAACGCACCGAGATAGGGTGGCCGAGGAGACGCGCCGTCCGCTCGACGATAGCGAGACCGAGCCCCTGGCCCTTCCCGCGCTCCCGACCGGTGTTCGCCACTTGATAGAACTCTTGGAAAATCCTCCCTGTCTCATCCACCGGGATGCCGATTCCTGTGTCCCAGACCTCGATCCTGAAGCTGGCGCCGCGCCGCCGACCGCCGACCAGCACCTTGCCGGCAGTGGTGTAGTTGACGGCGTTCGACGCGAGGTTAGCAAGCATGCGCTCCAGCAGCGCTCTGTCACTGCGCACTACGGCCTGGGTGGGGACCATGCGGAGCTGTAAGCCCTTTCCTTGCGCGGAAGGGTCAAGCTGTGTGCGCAAACGGTCGAAGACCTCAGCGATCGGGAAATCCGTGATCTGGGGTTCGATCCCTCCCCGGTCCAACTGCGAGAAATCCGCAAGGGTGTCCAGCATGCCGGCCGTCACCCGCAGGCCCTCGCCCATATCGTCGACGATCTTGCGTGAGTCGGGATCGCGCACCGTGATGGCCAAAGACGTCTGGAGTAGGGAAAGCATCTGTAGCGGCTGACGGAGGTCGTGGCTCGCAACCGACAGGCATCGGGCCTTGGCCTCGGTTGCCGCATGGAGGTCTTCGGTCCGCTCGGCGACCCTCGACTCCAAATCGGCGTTCAGCTCTTCGATGCGCTGCTTTTCCGCAGCCAGCGCCGTGACGAGATCGCCGTTCTCGAATTGCAGGCGCAGGTTGTTCATCACGGTTCGGCGCATTTGTGCCGCGTTGAGGGAGAGAAAGGCGGCGAACATCAAAAGGCCGCCGCCAACCGTGACGTCCGCTGGTGTTCCCTGGCTGAGCAGAAAGGCTGCGCCAGGCAAGGTCGCTGGCAACAAGAACGCAAGAAAGGCCCCCTGCACCGCCGAAAGCGCAGCCACCGATCCGGCCGCCAGACCGCAGACCCAGAGTGTCGTGAACCCCTGATAGAGTACGGAGCCAGGCGGCGGTAGGAGGGGGATGGTCGCACCCCAGATCAGGCCCGAGGCCGCGATTCCAGCACTCGACCAGTAGAGCCACTTCGGGTGGTTCCGCTCGTCTGCCGTCGCTTGACGGTAGCGGAAGATCAGGGCGATGCGTAGAAGGGTGGTCAACAGGTAGGCAAGGAGCCAGCCGAGCAGCCGCAAATGGGGTGTAACCGACCACAACACCCCGACCAGGATCACAGCGGCCGCGAACGTTGCAGACAGGGCCACGGCGGCTTGGTCGTAAAGGACCTCGACTTGCTTGGCCCGAAGCCGGGACTCTGCGCCATCAGCCGGCGGAGGCGAACGTCCTTGATTGTCTGATATGGTTTGCCCCATGAGGCGTCCCCCGCGCCATGCCCCACACTTCGATTCGGCCGTCGAGGAGATAGCGCTTCCAGCCCCTCTTCTCGCCGGGGATGCGGGCAATCGATCCCCGCTCCCCCGCTCCAACTGTAACGTAAACATAGCACGCTCCCCGCGTGCGCCCTCGGGAAGCCGCGCCCACATTAACATATTGATTGAAGAAGGTATCGCTCGGCAGCTAGGGACACATGACGCGACCCCCACGCCTATCGGCGTCGTTTGGTTCCCCCGGCTACTGGTTGGGCCTTGGCCGGATCCTCGGGCCACTGGTGCTTTGCATAGCGGCCCCTTAGCTCCTTGCGCACCTCTGCGTACCCTCGCTCCCAGAAGCCCGCCAGATCGCGCGTGACCTGGACGGGACGCTGGGCGGGCGAGAGGAGATGGAGTGTCACGGGGATCCGGCCGTCGCATACCGTCGGAGTCTCGGTAGCGCCGAACATCTCTTGCAGGCGCACTGCCAGCACCGGCTCCGTGCCAGCGGAGTAGTCGAGACGTCGGCGGGTTCCGGCCGGCGTTCTCAGGAGCTCGGGGGCCAGTGCTTTCAGCCTCTCTTGATGTTTCCAGTCGAGCCGGGCGAGTAGGACGGCCTTGAGGTTCAGCTGACGCACCTCGGCGATGCGTCGCATGCCCTGGAGCCAGGCGGTGAGCCACTCGGCCAAGTTCCGTCGGAGCCAATCATCGGAGAGGTCCGGCCAGCCGTCCTCAGGCTCGATCCGACGCAGAAGGGCCACCCGAGCCTGCAGCTGCCGGACCTCGTTGCTCCAGGGAAGGACTTGGTCGAAACGCTGTGTGATCTGCTCTGTAAGGAGTCGAGCTGCCGCCTCAGGATCGGCGAGGGGCTGGGGCCGAGCACTGATCCGGAGTGCACCCAGCCGTTCCTCACGCCGCGCGGTCACGCCGTCGGCGGATGTGTCCCAGCGCACCCTGTCAGCGGTTTCGATATGGTCGGCCAGCGCGTCTCGGAGCGCTGCCTCGGAAATGGGCAGGGCCAGCCGAATGCGTCCTTCCCGTTGAAGGGCATCGACCTCGGCGACCACAAGGAGCTCGTGGACCGCAAGCGGGTCGTCCGGCGGCAGGACTGCCCCCGGACCGGCGGCCAGGAGATAACGCCCATCCGCGCCTGGGCGCCGCTTCGCCACCCTGTCGGGGTAGGCGAGGGCGAGCAGGGCGCCGGACTCCGGGTTGGCCCCGTCCTTGTCCGTGCCCATTATCCGCAATAGCTGGCGGCTCAAACGGTCCGCGGCGACGAGGCCGCGGCGCTCGGCACCTGCAGCCTCGCCCGATGCGCGCAACTGCTCCAGCGCCTGGAGTCGGAGTCGGATGTCCGCGGGACGGGGAAGCCCAGGCCGGCTGAGCCAGGGATCGCGATCGGAAAGTAGGGCCGCCAGGTCCGCCGCGGGGCGACTGGCGTCCTTCCCGTGCCCGCCGATCAACATCCGCGCGAGGCGTGGGTGCACGGGAAGCTGCACCATCCGGCGACCGGTCCCTGTTATGGCGCCGACCTGGTCCAGTGCCCCCAGTAGTTGTAGGAGCCGCACTCCATGAGACCAGGCGCCAGCGGGCGGCGGATCCAGCCAGGCGAGCCGCGAAGGGTCGCGGATGCCCCACACGGCAAGCTCCAGGACTAGTGGCGCCAGATCGGCTTGCAGAATCTCCGCCGTGCGGTGCTCGGGCCGCCCGACCTCCTGGGCGCGCGTCCACAGGCGGTAACAGATACCCGGGCCGAGGCGGCCGGCGCGCCCTGACCGCTGGTCGGCGGATGCGCGGGAGATGGGCTCGGTGACGAGGCGAGTCAGGCCCGAGGCCGGATCGAAGCGCGGTTTGCGGGCAAGCCCACTGTCCACCACCGCTGTCACGCCCTCGATGGTCAGGCTGGTCTCGGCGATGTCGGTCGCCAGCACCACGCGTCGCCCGTGACCGGTGTTCGGCCGCAAAGCGCAGTCTTGCTCTGCCGCGGACAGGCCGCCATGCAGCGGGAGGATCTCGACCTCTGCCCCGATGATCGGCGAAAGACGATCCTGGACCCGACGGATTTCCGCCGCCCCCGGGAGGAAGGCGAGCACGTCACCTTGGGACTCGCTCAGGGCGCGCCGCACACTGGCCACGACTGCGCCCTCGCGATCCTTTGTGGCGTTCAGCTCCGAGTAGACCAGCCCGACGGGATACGAACGGCCCTCGCCCAGGATCACGGGCGCCTCGTCGAGGAGGCGTGCGACCGCCGGCGTGTCCAGGGTGGCCGACATGACGAGGATGCGCAGGTCTCCCCGCAGCTGTGAGGCGACGTCGAGGGCTAGCGCTAGACCCAAATCTCCCTGAAGGCTACGTTCATGGAGCTCGTCGAAGATCAGGAGTCCGACACCCTCCAGACCCGGGTCCTGCTGGAGGCGACGGGTCAGGATTCCCTCGGTAAGCACCTCGATACGTGTCCGCCTACCGATGCGCCGTTCAAAGCGGACCTGGTAGCCCACGGTATCTCCCGTCGCTTCCGCGCGCAGATGGGCCATGCGGGCCGCAGCCATGCGCGCAGCCGGCCGGCGCGGCTCCAGCATGAGGAGGCGCAGGCCCGCAAGCCAGGGCTCATCCAGCAGGGCTAGGGGGACGTGTGTGGTCTTGCCGGAGCCGGGGGGCGCGCTCAGCACCGCGTGGCCTCGAGCCAGCGCGGTGCGCAGCCGAGGCAGTACGTCGTCGATCGGAAGCGGTGCCGAATCGTCCTGCCTGTTCGGGCTGAACGGCGGGGTCAAGGTCTCAGGATGTGGGAGACTCTTCCTCGGCGGGGGTCTCTGCGGTCTTGGGCTTGGACTCCGGCAGGCTGACCAATTCGGCGTCAAGCAAGACCTTTGTCTTCTCCTCGCCGTGGACCCACCGCTTGTTCTTGTCCTGCACCGCATAGCGGCCGGAGCGTTTCTGAAAGATTCGGTGATCGTTCGTCGTCTTGACCTTCTTCATGGTGTTTGGCCTCTCGGGGATGGTTGTTATGACTAGTACAGCCGCGCCGAAACTTCGGCAGCTACACGATACTCTTCTCGATTGTCAGTTTTCCGGGGTTGGGTTACGGGCGTCGTGGGACGCCGTGGATACATCCGTGTAGCTTGACGGCGGCGTCCCTCCCGCCGCCCGCAACCCGACCCCTCAACCTAGAGCGGAAGAGTTGCGGCCGATAGGTACGGCATCGTTACCGGCACTTGGGTGCTGCTTTACTCGCTCACATGGTTTTTTCGGTTTGGGAAGTGAGGCGCCCTCATTTTTCCTCTCCATCACCCCCGGCACGCACGATCTCGACCCGAACCTGCGCCACCAGAGCCGCCATTGCACCCAAGGCCGCCAGGACGGGTGCCATCAGAGTGAGGGCGCCGCTCACCGCAATCCCCGCGGCCAGCGGAACCTCGACCAGCACCTGTCCGTCGGGTTTGCGAATGATAAGGCGGCGAACGTTGCCTTCGGTAATGAGACGCTTCACATAGTCCACCAGC
Organism: uncultured Gammaproteobacteria bacterium; assembly: GCA_963824085.1. Lineage (GTDB taxonomy): Bacteria > Pseudomonadota > Gammaproteobacteria > Chromatiales > Chromatiaceae > JARRNE01. The sequence goes on along the minus strand of CAWGNT010000015.1, from coordinate 478,156 downwards.
TCGCTGCCGGCGAGGGTAACCTCTTCTGTGACACTGCGGGGGCGCTTGTCGTCGTTCATGAACTTGCTGGCTCCGTATATTTTGCGGCGCCGGGATGGATGCGCCGAGAGGCGGCTAATTTAGCGCCACTGGCGGCCGCGCTGCCACTCCGGAGGGGGCTTGGCCCCGACATAGCCGGGCGAGCCGCGATCCTCCGCGCGCCGTCTCTTCTCCGGAGGGGAGTGCCGCTGAGGTGTCGTCGAGCCAGGCCGCGATGTCTGCCCTCACGCGCGCTCCCTGCAGATCGCGAGTCAACATATGCCAGCCGTGTGCGTACAACACAAGCCGGAGACCGGGAGCGTTACGCGGCAGGGAGTGGACCATGGCGCAGAAGGCCCGTTTCGGAATGATCTCGTCGTGCTCCCCGTAGAGGATCAGTGCCGGCGGGCGCACGCCTCCAGCAGCAGCCGCGGCACGATCCATGAGATTGGTGACGCCCCACAAGGCATCGATACGGGTTTCCTTGATCACCAAGGGATCGGCACTGAAGGCGCGCAGCATGTTCCGGTTGTCGGAAGGCCAAATGTGCAGCCCGCGCCCGCTGACCTTGAGCCAGGGAGCTGTGTGCGATGCGGCCCATAGGGCGAATCGCTCCACGGGGTTCATCGTGTCGCGCGACCAGACGGCTGGGGCGACGAGGATGACCCCGGTTGCTCCGGTCCCGCCGGCGGCCATCACGACTGCGCCTCCCATGCTCTCGCCCAAGAGGTAAAGGGGCAGGTGCGGGTAGCGTTGCCGCAGCAGCGAGGCGACGTTGCGCAGGTCGGCGATCATGCGACCGCTTCCGGCCCAGTGGCCACGCTCTGCCGTCGCTCCAAACCCGCGCTGGTCATAAGCGTAGGTGATGACTTCTCGGTCGGCCAGGTAAGGGCCGAGCTCGGCGAAGGCATTGCGGTAGTCGTTGAAGCCGTGCAGTGCGAGCACCACGGCATGTGCCGATTTCGGGCTGCCCCAATGGCGCAAAGGGAGCCGGTAGCCGTCGTTCATGACCGCCTGCTCGCTCGCGAGCCGCGGCGGTTGCTCGGACGTTGCCCATGTTTGAACATCCGGCCCGGCGCAGCCGGCCAGCATGAGAGCGAGCAGCGCGGTGCGAGGCAAGACCAGCAAACGGACAACCATCGTTCGGCTTTGACCGCACAGGCACGGCCGCCGTGCTCGCGGACGGTAAGCAGACGCGAGCACGGGTCGCCCCGCACACCCGTCATTGAGTCTTGCGTAACAAGAGCTGCGCCCGAGCGAGACGCGCATGTTTAACCCTGTCCGACGCTCGCCGGCAGCGTGGCGAGGAAGTCTTGGAGGTCCCGATTGTATTTCGGCTGCGATAGGAGAAACCCCTCGTTGTGCCCCCCGCGGAGCTCGGCAAAGTGCTTCGGCTGGCGGGCGGACTCGTAGAGCTTGCGCCCGAGGGCGTAAGGGATGATGTCGTCCTGTGGACTGTGCAGCACCAGCACGGGGCAGCGTACGCTGCGCAGGGCGCTTGCCGCATCGAAGCGATAGCGCACCATCACCAGCCTCGACAACAGCGGAAAGATGGCGTGGGCGGCATCCTTTGCGGAGCTAAAGCTCGATTCTAGTATGAGTCCGGCCGGCTGCACTTCGGCGGCCAGGTGGGCGGCAACGGCACCCCCGAGCGAGCGCCCGAAGATGATGATGTTCCTCCCAGGGATGCCCCGAGTCTGGGTGAGATACCGCCAGGCTGCCCGCGCGTCCCGGTAGAGGCCGTTCTCGCTCGGAGATCCCTCGCTGCGGCCGTAGCCGCGGTAGTCGATGATGAACACCTGGAGGCCGAGGCCGTGAAAGATGGCGACCGAGTCCCCGCGCTGGGAGATGTTGCCCGCGTTGCCGTGGAAGAAGAGCAGTACCCGCGGCGCTCCCCCGTCCTGCTCGACAAACCAGCCATGGAGCGTCACCTGATCCTGGGTTTGGAAGATCACGTCCTGGTAGGTGAGGCCCCAGTCCTTGGGCGTCGCCTCGTTGCCTGCGTAGGGATAGAAGATCATGCCCGGCTGGGCGAGGAACATCAGGCCGTTGAGGAGCGCCCAGCCGATGAGGATCGCGCTGAGACCGCCTGCGATGCTCACGGTCCGAGGGTCCAGCGTCGCTGGTCCGGACCCCTTGGGGCCGCGGCGATGGGTCGCCTGCCGCTCATGTGCTCGATGGGTCCAGCTCACCGTGGACGTACAGCCACTGGCCATCCCGCCGGACGAAGCGGCTCGCCTCGTGCAGGCGGTGGGCCCGCCCGCCGATCTTGTAGCGCGCGACAAACTCCACCACGCCTTCCTTGTCCGCCGTACTGCCGCCCTTGGTGCGGAGGATCTTGAGGTCGATCCAGGTCACGGCCGGGTCGAGACCGACGTCCCTGCGACGCGTCGTCGGATGCCAGGTGGCGGTCAGGTAGTCGGCGCGGCCGACCACATAGGCGGTATAGCGGGAGCGCATCAGCTGTTCGGCCGTTTGCGCTTGTGCGGCGCCTTCAACGAAGGGCCCGCAGCATACGGAGAGCAACTTACCGGTGCCACATGGGCAGGGGGTGTCTGGCTTCATTGTGTTGGGCTCGAAATGTGGGTGGGAGACATCGGTGGCGCGTCGGCCGGGTTTCGGGGCAGGGTCAGCTGACCCACAGCGGACCCTCCTCCATGGCCGCGATCTGCTCGCGAATCTCCAGGATGCGGTCCTGCCAGTAGCGCTGGGTGTTGAACCAGGTGAACGCAGCGGGAAAGGCGGGGTCGTGCCAGCGGCGGGCGATCCACGCCGAGTAGTGGATGAGACGCAGGGTACGCAGGGCCTCGAGGAGGTGCAGCTCGCGGAGGTCGAACGCGCGAAAGTCCTCATACCCCGCGAGGACCCGACCGAGCTGCACCGACATCTCGTGCCGGTCGCCCGAGAGGAGCATCCACAGATCCTGTACCGCAGGACCCATGCGGGTGTCGTCGAAGTCCACGAAGTGGGGGCCTTCTTCCGTCCACAGGATGTTGCCCGCGTGGCAATCTCCGTGCAGGCGTAGCAGCTCTACCTTGCCCGCGCGCTCGAAGCAGCGGCGAACGCCTTCGAGGGCGTGAGCAGACACGCTGCGGTAGGCTTCCTCCAGGTCGGGCGGGATCCACCCGTTGGCGAGCAGATAGGCGCGCGGCTCCTCGCCGAAGCTTGCAATGGCGAGGGTGGGCCGGTATCGAAAGGACTCCACCTCGCCGACGGCGTGGATGCGCCCGATGAATCGACCGATCCATTCCAGCACGTCCAGGTCGTCGAGCGCCGGGGCACGCCCGCCCCGACGCTGGCTCACGGAGAAACGGTACCCACGGAGCTCGTGCAGCGTGCGTCCGGCGAGGCGCAGCGGCGCGACCGCCGGGATCTCATGCTCCACTAGCTTTTCGGCGAAGGCGTGCTCTTCCCAGATTGCCGCGTTCGACCAGCGCCCGGGGCGGTAGAACTTCGCAATCACTGGCGCGGCATCTTCGACGCCCACCTGATAGACGCGGTTCTCGTAGCTGTTCAGTGCGAGGAGGCGGCCGTCAACCGAAAGTCCGAGACTCTCGATCGCGTCGAGCACCCGATCGGGGGACAGGTCCGCATATGGGGTCGCGGGGTTGTCGCTCATGGGGACTATTGTACGTTCCCACGGCAGGGGGGCGAATGCCCTTGGTAGAGCCCGGAGCGCAGGCGTCGTTCGTGTTGTCGCACCGGGATGCGAGGCCTTTCGTCACTCGTCTAGGTCCAGTCGAGTGCGCTCCAGCTCGATATCCGCGCGGGCCGCGACCTTGCGTACCACCCGCCCAAGGGTCAGCCCCTGCACCAGAATGGCGAAGACTACGATGACGTAGGTCACGGTGACCAGGGCGGTGCGAGCCTCGCTGTCGGGGAGGGAGAGTGCCATGGCGATGGAGATACCACCGCGAAGCCCGCCCCAGGTGAGGATGGTGACCGTCCCCGGCGAGAAGCTCCGAAAGTGACGCATGACGCCGATGGGCAGGCCAACGCTGATGAGACGGGCTAGCAGCACCAGGGGAATGGCAACCAGTCCAGCCAGCAGATATTGCTCGCGCAACGAGAGGACGAGCACCTCGAGGCCGATCAGCAGGAAGAGCACCGCGTTGAGGATCTCATCGACCAGCTCCCAGAAGGTGTCCAGATGCTCCCGAGTGCGATCCGACATCGCGAAGGCGCGGCCGTGGTTCCCGATAAGCAGCCCGGCCACCACGATAGCGATCGGGGCCGAAACATGGATCATTTCGGCCAGGTCGTATCCGGCGGTGGTTACGGCGAGAGTAATCAGGACCTCGACGGTGTAGTCGTCCACCTCCTTCAACAACCAATAGGCTACACCTCCGAGGAGGACACCGTAGATCGCGCCGCCTGCTGCCTCGATGGCGAAGAGCTTGAGGGCGTCCGCTGCAACTCCAAGATCTCCTCCCCCGGGCGGGAGCTCCAGCAGCACCAGGAACACGACGACTGCCACCCCGTCGTTGAAAAGGGATTCTCCTGTAATCTTGGTCTCCAGGCTCTTCGGGGCTCCCGCCGTCTTGAGGACGCCGAGCACGGCAATAGGATCCGTCGGCGAGATGAGGGCGCCGAACACCAGGCATGCCATGAGCGGAAGGTCCAGTCCGATGAGACCAAAGATCCACCAGGACCCGAAGCCGATTAGGGCGGTCGCACCGATGACGCTTGCAGTGGCCAAGATTCCGATGGTCCAGCGCTGTTCGGCGAGATCGTCGAGGTTGACGTGCAGGGCGCCGGCGAAGAGCAAGAAGCTCAGCATGCCGTGGAGGAGGGTTTCGTTGAAGTCGACGCTGTTGAGCATCAGCCTTACGTTGTGCTCGATGCCTCCGGCAAGCGGACCGAGCGCCATCAGGACGATCGACATCACGAGCGCGCCGAACATCAACCCAATGGTGGTGGGCAAGCGCAGGAACCGGTAGTTGAGCCAGCTGAAGACCGAGGCAAGGGCGATAAGAATGGCAAGGATGTCGAATAGCTGCATAGCGGTCCCTGGGGTCCATTGCGGGTTGCCGGCTACTCAAGCTGATGGCAGCCAAGCCGGCCCAGGTCCGAATTCTAAGGGTCGGACGCCCCGCGTGTATCCCAATGACGGGCGTTGGCCCACCTGCACATTGTCGGGTGCAGGTCTCAGCTCATACCGCCTCGCATAGCCAGGGAAGGGTCGGGTGCGTGGCGAGGAGGCCGTACTCGCTCCGCCCCAACACTGTGCTGCGCAGCATCGGCTGGCCGCGGCTACGTCCCGCGGTCAACGGCATCGGACTTCAAGTCTGGAGAACCACCCCGTGCCGCAGCGGCCACCAAGGCAACACGCAGCATGATGTCGTTTAGAAGCTCGTCCAGACAAGCCTGCACCGCCCCCATCTCGGTCAAGGGCTTGGCGTACGGCGATCGTCCTAGGTGCCAACCGCGGCAATCGAGCCAGCCGAGCGTCACCCGCTCGGGCAGAGGATAAGGATAGGGGGCCTTCCCGCGCAGATTGGCGAGCATCATTTGGACCCGCATAGACTCTGTCGCCGCCATCGCCGCGCGGTCGCGGCTCAGGCCGCAGAAGCGGACAAGGTAGCGGGCCGGCTGAGCAGCGTCGGGCTCGAGCATCAGGCGGCACTGGCCGTCGAGGCGGATGGTTCGGGCCCGAAGGACGCGACTCATTGCGGGCGCCGTAGCCAATCCTGGCGCCAATGGTCTTCCTGGGAACCTCCGTGCTGCCAATCGGCGCGCCAATCGGGCTGCGAGTCCCGCCGGTACCGTAGCCGCCAGTCATGGTCGCGGAGCTGGTTCTGCTCCTGGTTCCGATCTCCATCCCCTTGGGCGTCTTGATAGTCGCGTCGCGCCTGCTCCTGCTGCCAGGTGAGAGGTTGCCGAAGATCCTCTGCCTCGCGCCAACTCCTGCTGGCAGGTGGGCGATCAGGCTCACTCCAAGCGCGGCCTCGCGACCACCCGGATGGCTGATCCTGATACGGGTCCTGCTGCCGGTCCTGTTGCTCGCGGTTGGCCTCCTCCTGCCGCCAGGTCTCGGGTTGGCGAAGGTCTTGTGCCTCGCGCCAATTCTGTTGGGTCCCCTGAGTGTCTGGGTCACGCCAATCTCCCTGTTGGAGCTCCACCGGATCTCGACTCGGTGCGATAGGCCCGCCAAGCATCGCTGCGCTCATCTTGCCGCCGCTGTGGACGAATTCCCGCAGCGCACGCATTCGGTGATTGCCGCAGCTCACCATCTGTGCCTTGGATGCCCAGTCGTTGCAGTCCGGCGGAGGGATGTAGGTGGCGTTGAAGGCGGCCTCGAGCTCGCGGATGGTGAGCTTGCTGTCGGCCGGCGTGTCGCCCCCTTTGGATGCCTGCATGGGCTCGTCCGTCGTATCGGGAACGTAGGTCGGCCCGAATTTGAACTGCCCAAGCGGTCGCTCGGAGTCTGCGGCATCTCTCTTGGAGCCGCCGGCATCGGCCTTGGAGCCTCCGGCGGCGGGGCCTTCGGCCGTCCGGGCACTGCCCAGGAGCGCCCACGGTGAATCCGCGGGTTTGTCGGGGAGGGCCGCAAGCCATTGGAAACCGAACCAGGCCAGGCCCAATGCCAGCAGTACGCCTGCCGCATCAAGGACCTTGCGCGCGCGGCGTCTCTGGCGCCTTTTCTCGGTGCGAATCTGGCTCGGCGGCACCGCGAAGCGGGGCTCGTCCACCCCATGGTCTGCGGCGCGGATCAGCTCGGAGAGATTCTGCCCCAGCGCTAGCTCTGGATCCTGGCCTCGCTCGCGCTTAGCTGCCGTTCGCCCCTGGCCACTGGAAACCGAGGGGGCCGAAGGTTCCTCAGTCGACCCGCTCTTGCGTTCACGATCGTCCGAAGTGGCTTTGGCGGCCAGATCCCCCGACCGGATTAGGGCCGTCAACCGATCGAGCGCCATCCGCACGTCGGCCGCAGCGCCAGGGGTCTCCGCGTCCTCAGACGCCCGTCGTTTCTGGATCATCGCCTTGAGGCGCCTGCTATTGATCAACTCAATCTCCCTCCGTACCGCAAGACCTTGGGGCTCCGCCGTGAGCTCTCCGGAGGTGATCGGGAAGCCACCGGCTGGCCGCCTGGCGTGGACGAGGGCGGTAAGCTCGATTGACTCGTCGCGTGGGCTCTGCGGTTGTGCGGCCATGAAGCTGTCTCAGGGTTCGCATCCAGTTCACTACGAGGTCCCCACGCCGAGCTCCGTTAAGAGAAGTCCGCGAGATGTCTCGAGACGCGTCGCCACAACCGTCGACCAATTATTACCTCTCGGCGCGCGCCGCGGAATGGGTGACCGACCTTCGCGGCACGGCCTTTTGTGACTTGAGCGGGGCTCAGATCAGGAAAAGGGCGATTTTGGGGTTGACAACGGCTGAGCAAGAAAGTATCAAGTACCTTCACAACAAGAAGTTATATCACCAATAGAGGAAACCACTTTAGGATGACACCTAAATACGTGGTGCGGGTATCGCTGTGCGTCGCCGGGCTGACATTCGTCATGCAGGGGTGTTCAACCACCGCGGATAAGGGCGGGGGAACCACGGGTTTGTCGGGGCCGCGGGCGGACGTCGTGATCGCGGCATTATCCGAAGTTGGGACGCGTTACGTGTATGGCGCCGATGCGCCGGGCGCCGCCCTGGATTGCAGTGCACTGACACAGCACGCCTATCGGGCGGCTGGGATGTCCATTCCCCGAGTATCGATGGCGCAGCGGCGCGCAGCGACGCCTGTCGATCCGGCGAATGTCAAACCCGGCGATCTCGTATTTTTCAAGATCCGACGGGGTCAGTACCACGTGGGTCTGATGGTGGACCGAAATCGCTTCGTTCACGCGTCGACCTCGCAAAGGCGGGTTCGGCTGTCTCGCCTCAATACGCCGTACTGGCAGGATCATCTGATCGGGGCAGGCACCTATCTGAACTGAGGCTGGGGCTGGGGCACAGGGGGGCGGTGCGGCGGTCCGTCGTTCGCGTAAGGCGGCGGACCGTCGGTGCCGTTACCAGCCGCGTGAAACCTTGTGGGCGGTCAGCCGTCGCGTCCAACTCGTGCCAACCGAGTCTCGCCTTTTCCCCCTCTGTGGTGCACAATCCCCAGGGACGGCGGGCCGTCCACGGTCCGCTTGGTCCCACCCTGAGAAGGAGATGATCGCATGTCCGATAAGCCAATGAATAAGAGCCGTCGCGACGCCGTCAAGATGGTGCTGGGCGGCTTGGCCGCCGTACCGTTGGTCAACCTGGTCGGAATGGCCGCCGCACACGCGGAGGATTTGCCCCACGTCGATCCGGCTACGGATCCGACCGCGATTGCATTGAAATACGTCAGCGACGCGACGAAGGGGGATCGCGCTGCAGCTGCCCGGCCCGGCCTCGCCCCAGACGAGCAGTTTTGCCACAACTGCCAGTTCGTGCAGGCGGACTCAGGAGCCTGGCGGCCCTGTCAGCTGTTCCCCGGTAAGGCCGTCAATGAAAACGGCTGGTGCTCCTCATGGACGCTCAAGGCCGGCGCGTAGTGCTTAAGGCGCGTTGAAGGTCGAGAAGCGCGGGGCCGAGGCCCCGCGCTTCGTTTAGGGAATGGCGTCGCCCGATCCGGATGCTCGGGTGGTGCGGCCGTCCTCGAGACGCACTTGGTGGCCTGCCGCGCGGAGCGCAGCGATGAGCTCCCGAAGATGGTCTGGCCCTCGTGTCTGGAGGACGAACTGGACCTCGGTCGACTGCAAGGGAAGCTCGGTGAAGATGCGTTGGTGGAGAACCTGGACGATGTTTGCGCCCATGGTGCCGACGAGCTCTGCGGCCTTGGCGAGCTCGCCGGGGACGTCATGAATCTCGACGGTAAGACGCGCAAGGCGACCCGCGCGCACCAGCCCGCGTTGAATAACGGCCGACAGCACCGGCAGGTCGATGTTGCCTCCTGAAATGACGAGACCGACCTGCCGGTCTGCAAACTCGTCGCGGTAGCGCCACAGCGCAGCGAGTGGTGCGGCTCCGGCCCCCTCGGCAACCGTCTTTTCCACCTCGAGGAGGAGCAGCACGGCCTCTTCGATCTCGGCCTCATCGACCAGGACGATACGGTCGACCAGCCGTTGGGCGATCTCCAGTGTATATCTGCCAGGCCGTTTGACGGCGATACCCTCGGCGATGGTGTGGAGGCCAAATTCCGGCTCTGTGTGTTCCAACGCCCGCAGCATCGCCGGGTAGCTTGCGGCCTCCACGCCCACAATCTCAATACCAGGATCAAGCGCCTTCACCGCGGTGGCGATCCCTGAGACCAGTCCTCCACCTCCGACGGGGACCATTAGGAGATCGAGCGACGGCGCCTCGGCAAGCATTTCCAGGCCGATGGTTCCTTGGCCGGCAATCACCGCCGGATCGTCGTACGGGTGGATGAGCACAAGGCCGTGCTCGGCGGCGATCACCTGCGCCCGCTCGGCTGCATCCGAGACGCTGTCGCCGTGGAGGATCACCTCGGCTCCAAACGCCCGGGTGTGCTCGACCTTAATGTTTGGAGTGAATCGCGGCATGACGATGACCGCACGGATACCTAGGCGCTGCGCACGATAGGCAACGGCCTGGGCGTGATTGCCGGCGGACATGGCGACAACGCCGCGGGTGCGCTCCTCTGGCGTCAAGGCCGCGAGCTTCACGAAGGCGCCGCGATCCTTGAAGGAGCCGGTGAACTGGAGATTCTCGAGCTTCAGGATGACCTCGGCGCCAGTCAGCGCGGAGAGCGTCTGGGAGCGCACGCAAGGTGTGGCGGCGATGTTTCCACGGAGGAGCGCGGCGGCCTGCTCGATGGCTTCCAAGGTAACGGCTTGCACGGGTGACGGACTTCCGGGAGTCGACACGTTGATCAGCCCGCGTGCGCGACGTTGGGAGACATCACCCGGTCGATCGGAAGTGTCATGGCGTGTCCCTCCGGGGTTGCGGCGGACATAGAATCAGGCTTGACCGGCTGTGGATTGAGAATTGTCATGGTGGATCCGCCTTCGGCGCGCGAAATCTTGCATCTGGTTAGGTCGTTGCGACTGTGCCGTATCCGTGCGTCCAAATTCTCGGCGCCCCGGTTTTCACCCAACGTAGCATCATGTCTCAAGCAGTATCCATGTCCGCGCCTGTAGCCCCCTCACGAAGGCGTTCGATCTTTCTCCGCGGGCTGATCTGGAGCCTCATTGGCCTCATTTATGCCCCCCTCTTCACTGGGCCGCGTGTCGTCTTTCAGGCAGTCGGCCTGCAACACTGGTCGTTCGCGCCGGCGGCCACCCTGGCCGGGGGCGGTGGGCGCGGCCTTCTATGGGGCCCGGCAATTGGCACTGGCCGGCACGGCGGCCGGCAGTCTATGGGTCGTCGGCGCGCCGCTTCTGGAAGCAACGGAAGTTCGCTATGCCGCGGGGCGATCGACGCCATTTTGAGGCAAATCCCCCTTGCTGTCGTGGGCGGAATGTTGGGGGGTGCGGTTGCCGGTGCGACGCTCGATGCCTTGCGTGTCAGCCGGGTACACGACGTCTAAAAGGACGGGCGACCCCGAGGCGGAAGACTGTCGGAGCACACAGCGGCGGGCTCTGGTGCCGGTCGCCGAGGCTATGGCGGCGGTGCCGAGCATTGTGTACCGTCCCCTCTGGTCCAGAAGAGAAAATGCCGGGTGAGCTCGGTATTAGCCAGAGGCGCGGGTCTGTGCGGGGACTCGGACGTCGCCGCACGATCGCCGCTCGGATCGGAAGTCCGTGATGCCTGTGATAATCTCGATGCTTGATGGGTGAGATTGGGGGCCGAGCCCGGATGACGCCTCCGTTTCCGAGTGGACTTCTCAGGGTCGCGAATAAGCATGAACGATGGCCAAGAGCAAGAGCAGTCGGCGCTGGCTCGATCGGCACCTCAATGACGAGTTTGTCAAGCGGGCCCAGCAGGAAGGCTATCGCTCGCGGGCGGCGTACAAGCTCCTGGAGATCCAGAGTAAGGACCACATCCTGGCGCCAGGCATGCGGGTGGTGGACTTGGGTGCGGCGCCGGGCGGCTGGAGCCAGGTCGCTGCCCGCATAGTCGGCAGCGGCGGGCGAGTGGTGGCCCTCGATATGCTGGCCATGGCTCCCCTGCCGAGCGTCGTCTTCGTCCAGGGCGATTTCCGGGAAGACGAGTCTATACGGTACCTTCGGGAGGTCCTGGCCGGCGAATCGGTCGACCTGGTCCTCTCCGACATGGCGCCCAACGTGAGCGGGACCATCGCCGTGGACCAGCCTCGCATGATGCTCCTCTGCGAGCTTGCCCTGGACATGGCCTACGAAGTGTTGAAACCAGGCGGGGCGCTTGTCGTCAAAGCCTTTCAGGGTGAGGGTTTCGATGCCTATCTGAGGGCGGTCCGGAAATCATTCGCCGTCGTGAGGAGTCGCAAGCCGAAGTCGTCGCGAGCCAACAGCCGCGAGCTCTATTTGGTAGCGACGGGGTATTCTTTATAGTAAGTTTGCCCCCATTTTCGGACTATCTGACCCGCTCAACGCGTGCATCGGCGTTGAGCTGACCGAGAGGACATACGCCCGTGAGCGACATGGCTAAGAATCTGATTTTATGGGTGATCATAGCGATCGTCCTCATGTCCGTGTTCAACAACTTCACCTCGACCCAGACCGGGCCGCGAGCCATGGCCTACTCCGATTTCATCGAGCAGGTCACACAGGGCAAGGTCAAGGAGGTGACGATCAACGGGCGTGAGATCCAGGGCATCAGCCAATCGGGTCAGCACTTCACCACTTACAGCCCGGGGGATGACGGTCTCGTAGGGGATCTGCTGAACAACAACGTCGAGATAAATGCAGGTCCGCCGGAGAAGCCCTCCATCCTGATGCAGATTCTCATTAACTGGTTCCCGCTCTTCATTCTGATCGGGCTATGGATCTTCTTCATGCGCCAGATGCAGGGAGGGGCCAGCGGTCGCGGGGCGATGTCCTTCGGCAAGAGCCGTGCCCGCATGTTGTCAGAGGACCAGGTGAAGGTGACCTTCGCCGATGTGGCTGGGGCGGACGAGGCCAAGGAGGAGGTCTCGGAGATGGTGGACTTCCTGCGCGACCCTTCGAAGTTTCAGAAGCTTGGAGGCAAGATCCCGAAGGGCGTGCTGATGGTTGGGCCGCCCGGTACCGGCAAGACGCTTCTCGCTCGCGCCATCGCCGGCGAGGCAAAGGTTCCGTTCTTTACGATCTCTGGCTCCGACTTCGTGGAGATGTTCGTCGGGGTCGGTGCCTCGCGCGTGCGTGACATGTTCGAGCAGGCGAAGAAGCATGCGCCTTGCATCATCTTCATCGACGAGATCGACGCGGTCGGCCGGCATCGTGGCGCTGGGCTTGGCGGTGGCCATGACGAGCGCGAGCAGACCTTGAATCAGCTGTTGGTCGAGATGGACGGCTTCGAGGGCAATGAGGGTGTCATCGTAATCGCGGCCACCAACCGTCCCGACGTCCTCGACCCGGCGCTCCTGCGACCGGGACGTTTCGACCGGCAGGTCGTCGTGCCCCTGCCCGACGTGCGCGGACGGGAGCAGATTCTGAAGGTACACATGCGCAAGGTACCGATCGCCGAGGACGTGAAGGCATCTATCATCGCCCGCGGTACTCCCGGTTTCTCCGGCGCCGATCTGGCCAACTTGGTGAACGAGGCCGCCTTGTTCGCTGCCCGAGCCAACAAGCGCCTGGTAGACATGGACGATCTGGAGAAGGCGAAGGACAAGATCATGATGGGCGCCGAGCGCCGCTCCATGGTCATGTCTGAAGATGAGAAGAAGCTCACCGCCTACCATGAGGCGGGCCACGCAATCGTCGGCCGCCTGGTTCCGCAGCACGACCCGGTCCACAAGGTCAGCATCATACCCCGCGGGCGTGCGCTCGGCGTGACCCTGTTCCTGCCGGAGGAGGACCGTTACAGCCTGAGCAAACTCCGGCTGGAGAGCCAGATTTCGAGCCTGTTCGGCGGCCGCATCGCCGAGGAGCTGATCTTCGGCGTCGAGAGCGTGACCACCGGCGCACAGAACGACATCCACCGCGCCACCGCAATCGCGCGCAGCATGGTCACTAAATGGGGTCTCTCGGAGCGGCTCGGGCCACTTACGTACAGCGAGGACGAGCAGGAGGTGTTCCTCGGTCACTCGGTGACCCAGCACAAGAACGTGTCCGATGAAACAACGCACCTCATCGACGAAGAGGTACGTAACATCATCGACCGCAACTACCAGCGCGCCAAGCGGCTTCTCACGGAGAATATGGAGAGGCTGCACTCGATGGCGAAAGCGCTAATCAAGTACGAGACCGTCGACATCGATCAGATCGACGACATCATGGCAGGCCGACCGCCGCGCCCGCCAAAGGACTGGGACGAAGAAGAGCGCGGGTCGGGCGGCGGGACGAAGGCCGCCACCGGGCCGTCTGCAGCGCCTGGAGCCTCCGGCGAAGGACCCATCGGGGGCCCCGCCAGCGAGCACTGATCCGGGCGCAGTCGTACGAGAAGCTCTCCGCCGCGCGATCGCAGGGAGGTTGGCTTGTCTTCCCCTTGCCCCGTGGTCTGGATCGGGCGCATACGGGCAGCGGACGGTCAAGCGAAGCGGGCAGTTGTTGGGGTCGTACGACTCTGCGGCCGTGCCGACCCGGTGCGGCGGCTATCCTAATCGGCGCGAGCCAGGCGGTTACGCATCGCCGTTCGTCGCGGAATCCGGCGGGGGGAGCGGCGGAGGTGTCCCGCGTCCGCGCACCAATGTTCGTCCAGAGAGCGCCTTGCTTAGGGGCAAGGGGAGGGGAATACCATGGGGCGCAAGTACTTTGGCACCGACGGCATTCGGGGACGAGTCGGAGAGGGCAACATCACCCCGGATTTCATGCTCAAGCTCGGGTGGGCCGTTGGGCGCGTGCTCGGCAACGGGCGCGGCGGGAAGGTATTGATTGGCAAGGACACGCGTATCTCCGGTTACATGTTCGAGTCGGCCTTGGAGGCAGGGCTGGTTGCCGCGGGCGTCAACATCCGACTCCTCGGTCCGATGCCGACGCCAGGCATCGCCTACTTGACCCGCACCCTACGCGCCATCGCGGGTATCGTGATCAGCGCCTCCCACAACCCGTACGAGGACAACGGGATCAAGTTCTTCTCCGCGGACGGAGACAAGCTGCCCGAAGAGATCGAGCTGGCTATTGAAGGCGAGCTTGAGCGTCCCCTGGCGACGGTGGGCACCGGCGATCTCGGCAAGGTCAAGCGAGTCGACGACGCGCGGGGCCGCTATATCGAGTTTTGCAAGAGCACCATCCCGTCCACGATGAGCTTCAAGGACCTCAAGGTGGTCGTAGACTGTGCGAATGGCGCCACTTACGACGTGGCGCCCTACGTGTTCGAAGAGCTTGGAGCTTCGGTCGAGGCGATCGGTGTCGAGCCGGACGGGTTCAACATCAACCGAGACGTTGGCTCGACCCGGCCAAAGACCCTGATGGAGGCGGTCGTCCGGACGCGGGCGGATCTGGGTATCGCTTTCGACGGCGACGGCGACCGCGTTCTCATGGTGGACCGAAACGGCGCGCTGGTGGACGGGGATCAGCTGATCTACATCATCGCCAAGTCGCGTCGGGATAAGGAGTGTCTCACCGGTGATGTCGTTGGCACCCTGATGAGTAACCTGGGTCTCGAGCACGCGTTGCAGCGGCTGGGCGTGGGTTTTGCCCGGACGCAGGTTGGAGACCGCTTCATCATGGAGCGCCTGAAGCGTGACGGCGGCATCCTTGGGGGCGAGCCCTCCGGCCACATTATCTGCAGGGATCGCACGACCACCGGAGACGGGATCATTTCCGCGCTGCAAGTGCTTGCCGCACTAGCGGCCTCCGGCCGCACGCTCGATGAGCTTGCGGGAGAGGTGGAGAGGTATCCCCAGCGGCTGGTCAACATTCGCCTACCGGAGCGACGCGAGATTGTAGATCTGCCCGAAGTGCGCGACGCGGTGCTCTCCGCCGAACGGGAGCTCGAGGCTCGTGGGCGGGTCCTCCTGCGCGCCTCGGGTACCGAGCCTCTGATCCGGGTCATGGTCGAAGGGACCGACGACGCCCTGGTCGCAAGCATCGTCGAACGCCTTGCGGACGTCGTCCGCGCCCAGGTCTCGAGCTAGGCCGGCCCCGGCAAAGGAGTAGTTGATGGCGGTGACCACCTCTGTCCACGGCATGTGGTCGACACGGCTTGCGTTTATCTTGGCGGCGACCGGGTCCGCGGTCGGCCTCGGCAATGTCTGGCGCTTTCCCTACACCACCGGCGAATACGGCGGAGGCGCGTTCGTGCTGGTGTATCTGCTGTGCGTGGCTGCAGTCGGGATTCCCATCATGATGGCGGAGGTCATGCTCGGCCGTCGCGGACGCCAGAGCCCCATAAACACCATGCGGACGCTGGCGCGTCGAGAGGGCAGGTCCCCTGCTTGGCAGCTCCTTGGGTGGATGGGTATTCTCGCCGGCTTTCTGATCCTGTCCTTCTACAGCGTGGTTGCCGGTTGGACGTTGGCCTACGTCTTCCGTGCCGCCGGAGGGGCCTTCGACGGCCTGAGCGCCGAGGCGGTAAGCAATGTCTTTGGCGCGTTCGTGGGAGATCCGGAGCGCTTGCTCGCTTGGCACACCATCTTCATGGTGATCTCCGTGCTGGTGGTTGCGCGGGGGGTGGCGAGCGGTCTCGAGCGGGCGGTGCGCGTCATGATGCCCGCCTTGTTCATATTGCTGCTCGCCATGGTCGGTTATGCGATGACAACGGGGCACTTTCTCGAGGGACTTGCCTACCTTTTCGAGCCGTCCTTCAGCAAGCTCGGGACGGAGGGGCTCCTGAGTGCGATGGGGCAGGCATTCTTCAGTCTGAGCCTCGGCATGGGCGCGATCATGATTTACGGCTCCTACCTCAACAGCCATGCATCGATCGGCGCGAACGTCGTGATCATTGCAAGCATGGACACCCTGGTGGCAATCCTCGCCGGGATGGCCATCTTTCCAATCGTCTTCGCAAATGGCCTACAGCCGGAGCTGGGGTCGGGATTGGTCTTCAAGGTGCTCCCCATCGCCTTTGGGCAAATGCCGGGAGGCCACTTCTTCGGCACCATCTTCTTCGTCCTGCTGGTCTTCGCCGCTTGGACATCGGCCATTTCCCTTCTCGAGCCCGTCGTCGCCTGGCTGGTGGAGAACCGCGGTTTCAGCCGCGTCCGGGCATCGGTATTGGCCGGTGCAGCTGTATGGCTGCTGGGCGTAGCCTGCCTGCTGTCGCTCAACGTCTGGTCCGAGTTTCGCGTCTTTGGTATGGGCATCATGGACCTGTTCGATTTCGTAACGGCCAACGTCATGTTGCCTCTGGGCGGACTGTTGATCGCCACCTTTGCAGGCTGGATGCTGTCCCGAGCCGCCTCCGAAGACGAGCTCGCAACAGGACGCAGCGCGTACTCCCTGTGGCGATTTCTGGTCCGTTACGTTTCCCCAGTGGCCGTAGCGATCGTCTTCGCGAGTGCGGTAGGGCTGCTCAAGGCCCTCGGGTTGCAGTAAGGTGGCCGTCGTCAACAAGACCGCCTTGGTCACCCATTCGAGTGAAGAAATGTTCGATCTCGTCGCCGACGTGGAGGCGTATCCGCGATTTCTGCCTTGGTGCCACCGGGCCTGGGTAGTGTCGTCATCGGAAGATCAAATCTGCGGGCGCATCGAAGTGGCCCGTCTGGGGATTCGCCAGACCTTCACTACCTGCAACCGCTTCGAACGGCCGAGCCGCATGGACATCGAGCTGGTGGACGGACCTTTCCGCAAGCTGACGGGCGGGTGGCGTTTCGTACCGCTTCGCGCAGACGCCTGCAAGGTCGAGCTCGAGTTGGAATTCGAGTTTTCGGGCAGACTGATCGATAGGGCATTTGGGGCCGTCTTCCACCAGATCGCCAACAGCCTGGTGGATGCCTTCTGCAAACGCGCCGATGAGGTGTATCGTGGCTGAGCGTCGGATAAAGATCGAAGTTGCCTTCGCCAAAGACAAGGAGCAGGCGCTCCTCACACTCGAGGGTGAGCCGGGGCTGACGGTGCAGCAGGCCATCGAGCGCAGCGGGATCCTGCGACAGTTCCCCGAGATAGATCTTTCGGCGAACAAAGTCGGCGTTTTTGGAAAGGTGGTGAAGCTGGATCAGCCGTTGGAGGCCGGCGACCGTGTCGAGATCTACCGCCCGCTGATTGCGGACCCGAAGGAGGCACGAAAGAAGCGCGCCGCGGAGGGTAAGGTGATGCGGAAAGGTGCCGGCGAAGCCGATAAGTGACAACCCGCTTGCGGTTCGGTCGCGGCGGTGGACTGGACGGCTTACGATATCGCGTGCGTTCAGGCGACTGACCGGGCGGTGCCGGCCGCCTCCACCGCGCGACGACCTGCCTTATCCGGGAGCCTTATCTAGGCCTACTCGGCGGGCTCAATTCCGACCTTGCCGAAGACCCTGGAGAGGAAACCCCGCTCGTCCTTCCAGTCCGGCACGGTAACGATGATTTCGCCAGGCTGGCGGGCAGCCGCGCGATTGGCGTCGGGCCTGACGTAGCCCTCCACCTTGACGAGCGCATCCTCGTCGAAGAACAAGCTGAGGCGCTTGATTTCCATCTCCTGGTGAGCCCGTCGGATCGTATAGGTGTAGTCCCAGCGATGGCTGTGAAAGATGTCTTCCAGCATAGGGGTGCCCAGGAGGTACCGGACCTGGCTCTTGGTCATGCCGGGCTGCAGACGATCCACCATTTCCGCGGTGATTATGTTCCCCTGTTGGACCGGCATCTGGTAGACGAACGGCAGACGGTCAAGCAACGAGGAAGAAGGCTGATACTCGACCTTCTTCTCTGCGCTCGAGCATCCTGCGAGGGTTGCGCCGGTGACCAAATAAATGAGAACCTTTTGCATCTTTCATGCTACCGAGGCAATGATGTCGCCTCTCATGATACCCCACTGGTGCTCCGCACCGTGCATAGGATCAAGAGGCGGAAAAGGCTACGGGGACCGTGCGGTTGGTGTGACGTGGGTGCACTGAGGAGGTGGACCGTGGAGAACGATCAGATTAAGCAGGCCGGCCTCAAGGTTACGGCACCGCGATTGAAGATACTCAGTGTCCTCGAGACGAGCGACAAGAGGCATCTCAGCGCGGAGGATGTCTACAGGATGCTGCTCAGCAACGGTGAGGATATTGGGCTGGCGACCGTCTATCGGGTTCTGACCCAATTCGAAGGGGCCGGCCTGCTGTGCCGTCATCACTTCGAGACCGGTCAGTCCGTATTCGAGCTGAATCGAGGAGGACATCATGACCACCTGGTCTGCGTGAAATGCGACAAGGTGGTGGAGTTCATGGAGCCTGCGATCGAGCACCGCCAAGAAGCCATCGCGAAAGAGCACGGCTTCACCTTGGAGGATCACTCGTTGGTCATCTACGGGATTTGTCCGGACTGTCAAGCGAAAGGGTGATCAGCGATAGGCGCAGCTCTCATCGCCCTATCGGTTCTCAACCGGAGGGGCCGGAGTGGACCCGCCGGGGGTGTCGGCAGCAGGGAGGCAACAGCAGTTAAACCTTCCGGGCGACTCCACGTCTTCGACTGGGGCGCGCAGCCCCCGGACCAAACGAAACCCCAAATGTGAAGGTGATTAGCCCTATTCCTCAGCTACGACAAAGGGCCTGCTTTGTCACGACGCTGCTCGCCGTCCGTGGTACCTGGTTTCCGGCATTCCCCGGATCAAGTCCGGGGCAGGCTCTGCCGGAACGACGACGTTGCTGGGTGCCTGGGTGTCATCCCGGCAGGGAGTGCCGGGATCTAGGCCCCATGGATGGAGTACAAAGTGGTCCGGCTGAGTTTCAGGGCTAATCACCAATGTGAATGCCACATGTCAGTCGACGAATTCCCTGTCGGACTGCGACCGCAGGATCATCTCGCGTGCGTGCTCCAAGGTCTTGTGCGTGATCTCTCTTCCCCCGAGCATGCGGGCGATCTCGCCCACGCGTGTCTCGTCGCTCAAGGGTACGATGGCGGTATAGGTTTGGCCATTTAGCGTCGACTTGCTCACCTGCAGATGGTGGTGGGCCTGAGATGCGACCTGAGGCAGGTGGGTGACACAGAGCACCTGGCGCGTCCGGCCCAAAGTACGAAGCAAGCGACCGACGATTTCCGCCACCCCGCCGCCAATTCCCACGTCTACCTCGTCGAACACCAAGGTCGGAACGGTTCCGCACTCGGCTGTAGCAACCTGGATCCCCAAACTGATGCGCGAAAGCTCCCCGCCGGAGGCGACTTTGGCGAGCGGTTGGAGCGGCTGACCGGGATTTGCGCTGACCAGCAGGTCTACCCGGTCCAGACCATGCGGACCGGCTGTGGCGGGATCGCCCGAGTCGACGTCTACGGCCAAGCGTCCTCCTTGCATGCCGAGCTCCTGCATGGCGTCGGTGATTGTTGCCGCAAGCCGTTTGGCGGCCACCCGCCGCGCCTCGCTGAGCTGTGCTGCCGTGCCGAGAAAGGCGTCCTGCGCGGCGTCGCGCGCCTCCCTAAGAGCCTCGAGGGAGACGGCGTCCTGCTCTAGGCGCTCGAGCTCGTCCTGTAGACGTTCTAAGACACCTGGGATCTCGTGGGGAAATACTCGGTATTTGCGGGCCAGGTCGTGTACCTGGGCAAGGCGCGTCTCCACCTGGGCGAGCAGTCCCGGGTCCAGCTCCAAGTTGGCGAGGTATTGGCGGAGGCTGCTGGCCGCCTCCTCGATTTGGATGGTTGCGCTGCTGATGAGCTCGAGGGCCGGAGCGAGGCGGTCATCGAGTAGGGCAATGCCCTCGATGTCCGAAGCGGTGCGGCTGAGCGCCACGTGAACGGAAGATTCCCCGTCGTAGATACGGTCGAGTACGCGCGCCGAGGTGCCCTGCAGCTGATCCAGGTTGGCGAGACGCTTTTGCTCGCGGTCGAGCTCCTCGATCTCCACTCTGTTGAGCTTCAGGGCATCCAGCTCGTCTACCTGGTAGCGCAGCAGCTCCAGACGGGCGGCGCGGTCTGCGCTCTCGGCCTCAATCCGGCGCAGCCTGTCGGCGCGGTCGCGGAAATCACGGAAGAGCCGGGACACCTCGTTAGCCAAGTCGCCGTGGGCACCGTAACCGTCAAGCAGGGAGCGTTGAGCGGCAGGGCGGAGCAATGACTGGTGGGCGTGCTGGCCGTGGATATCCACGAGAAGCTCTCCCAGCGCCTGCAGCTGGGCGCTCCCCGCGGGGCGTCCGTTGACATAGGCGCGTGAGCGCCCGGAGCGGACCAGGAGGCGGCGGACGATGCATTCGTCCCCGTCGTTGAGGGCCTGCTCAACCAGCCACCGGCGCGCCTCCGGGCAGTCGTTCAGGTCAAACCCCGCAACCACCTCGGCCTGCTCGCATCCGGCGCGGATCATGTCGGCATTTGTCTTGTCCCCAAGGGCCAGACCCAGGGCGTCGATGAGGATAGACTTTCCGGCTCCCGTCTCGCCGGTGAGGGCGGTCATGCCCGCGGCGAAGTCGAGCTCCAGGCTGCTGACGATGGCCAGGTCCTTGACAAAAATGTGACTCAGCATCGGTTCGAGGGGGTTGGATGTCCTCCCCAACCCAACTTGGCGCGAAGGATCTTATAGTAGTCGTAGTTCTTAGGGTGGAGGAGGCATACCGGGCGAGGCGCTTTCTCAATATAGACGCGCGACTGAGGCTCGAGTGCGAGGTCTGTCTGACCGTCGCAGGTGATATGCACGTGCCCGTGGTCAAATCCGCAGACCCTTATCTCGATGCGGCTGGCGCCACCAACGACTAAAGGCCGGTTGCTCAGGGTATGTGGGCAGATGGGGACCAGCACCAGTGCATCGAGGCCCGGGTGGAGCAGGGGGCCGCCACCCGAAAGGGCATAGGCAGTGGAACCGGTGGGTGACGACACGATGATACCGTCGGAGCGCTGGGCGTTGACAAAGACCCCGTCGATATAGGTCTCGAGTTCGATCATGCGCGCAGTGCTCCACTTGTGGACCACCACGTCGTTGAGTGCGGCGTAGGACTCCGGCTCTTGGGCGCCGTTGGTGACGGTTGCCGTGAGCATGCACCTGGCTTCTTCTGTATATTCCCCTGCCAGCATCGCATCCAGGCAGGTCTCGATGTCGTCCGGAGAGACGTCCACCAGAAATCCTAGGCGGCCCAGGTTGATGCCCACCAGCGGCAGCCCGGCGCTTGCCATGGTACGCGCGGCGTGCAGTAGTGTGCCGTCGCCTCCCACCACTACGACCAAGGAGCAGCGCTCGCCCATCGCCTCGGGCGTCAGCACCCTCTCGGCGGGCTGCTGCAGCATGGAGCCGCTTGGGGCGTCGAAATAGACCTCGCGCTGGCGCGACACGAGGAAGGCAAGCAGCCGCACGAGAGTCGCCCTGCACTGGGCGGTCTCGTCCTGCTTCCCGATGATGCCGATCGAGTCGAACTGGCGCATAACGCAACTACGCACATAACAGCTCGGCGCGAGGCGGTCACCGGGAGACCCCGGGCACGGCGCCGCGATGACAAAGTAGCACGGCCCGATGACACCGCCAACTGATCGGAGTCGTATCGGCCAAGGGATGCTCTGGGGACTCCGGAGCCTTGACAGCGAGCGCTCCAGTCCCTAAATTGCCCATAGTTAGCACTCCTCCGTGTAGAGTGCTAATCGAGCTGCTTCGATCGATTATTGAGCTCTCCGAGGCAACCTTGACACCGAATATCGCAAGCGGCGATACGCAGGTCAGCGAGCGTGCGCTCCATTTTCTGAAGGCGCTGATCGAGCGCTATATCAGGGATGGATTGCCCGTCGGCTCGCGTACTTTGGCGAAGGATTCCGGTCTGGACCTGAGTCCGGCGACCGTCCGCAACATCATGGCAGACTTGGAGGAGATGGGGTTCATTGCGGCACCGCATACCTCCGCCGGGCGCATTCCTACGGTCTCGGGTTATCGGCTGTTTATCGATTCTCTGCTCACGATCAGGCCATTGACGGAGCAGGAAGTGGAGACGATGAGACTCCAGCTTGAGCGACTCACGGACGCCGTTGGCCTCCTTGAGAACGCTTCCCAGGTCCTGTCCGGGGTCACTCACATGGCCGGCGTGGTCATGCTGCCGCGCCGTGAGCGCAACGCATTTCGGCAGATCGAGTTTCTGCCCCTGTCCGGAAATCGCGTCCTGGCGATCCTGGTAACGAGCGAGGGCGAGGTGCATAACCGCGCCATTCACACCGATCGCCGTTACTCGCCGGCGCAGCTTGAGCAGGCCGCGAACTTCCTGAATGAGATCTTTACCGGTCAGGACATGCGGGAGGTTCGAAAGCGTTTGCTCGACGACCTCAAGACCACTCACGCGCGCATGGATGAGATAATGATGCGCGCGGTGGAGATGGCTCACCGAGTCGTGGAGGCGGCGGAGCGAAAGGACGACTTCTATGTCGCGGGCCAGACCAACCTCATGGAGTTCACGGAGCTGGCGACGCTGGAGCGGTTGAAGCAGCTCTTCGAAGCCTTTACAAAGAAGAGCGAAATCCTCCACTTGCTCGATCGCTGCATCGAAGCGGAGGGGGTCCAGATCTTCATCGGCGAGGAGTCCGGCTACCAGCTGCTCGACGACTGCAGTCTCGTCACGGCCCCGTACCGGATCGACGATCAGGTGATCGGGGTGTTGGGAGTGATCGGGCCGGCGCGCATGGACTACCCGCGTGTCATACCCATCGTGGATGTGACTGCGCGCCTGCTCGGCGCGGCCCTAAGACAGCAATAGATCAAGCAAGGGCGGCGAGCAACGGGGGCGCCCGCATCCCGTGCAGTGCGCCTTGCGGACGCCGCTCACAGACCCTTTGGAGGCTTAGATGATAAAGGAGCAGCAGACAGACAATATCCGGGATGAGACCGAGGGGCCGACGGGCGTATCCCCGTCCGGCGAGGGCGCTGGTGACACGGCGGGGACGGGGCAAGCGGCTGCGCAGCAGGCGCCGGGTGCGGATTCTCCCCAGCAGCTGACGGCCCTGCTGGAGGACGCTCGGTCTAAGGCTGATCAGCACTGGGATGCGTTGCTGCGCGCGCGCGCGGAGATCGAAAACCTGAGCCGACGCCACGCCCGCGAGCTGGAGAACGCATACAAGTTCGCCTTGGACGGCTTCGTGCGCGAGCTGCTGCAGGTGCGCGACAGCCTGGAGCTCGGCCACGACGCGGCCCTGGATACGGCCGCGGACGTTGAAAAGTTGCGCGAGGGCACCGAACTGACGCTCAAGCTGCTGACTGACGTGATGAACAAGTTCGGCGTGCAGCAGATCGACCCCATGGGCGAGCCCTTTAACCCTGAGCTCCACCAGGCGATGACTACCCAGCCCCGGGATGACGTACCGCCAAACACGGTCGTTTCAGTCGTCCAGAAAGGCTATCTGCTCAACGGGAGGCTGGTGCGTCCGGCCATGGTGATGGTATCCCGGGCAGCTAGCTGAAACAGGCTTGAAAAGTGAAGGGTTTTCCCCCAAGTGAGTCGGCAGAGCGGCGCGCGCTGCGCGGCGAGCCCCCAACGGAGACGAAGAACTATGGGAAAGATCATCGGCATTGACCTGGGCACCACCAACTCCTGCGTTGCCATCATGGAGGGCGACAAGGTCAAGGTCATCGAGAATGCGGAAGGCGACCGCACAACGCCCTCCATTGTCGCCTACACGAGGGACAACGAGGTGCTCGTGGGTCAGTCCGCAAAGCGGCAAGCGGTGACCAATCCGACGAACACCTTGTTCGCGATCAAGCGCCTGATTGGCCGCCGCTATGACGATGCGGTGGTCAAGAAGGACGTGGACATGGTGCCCTACAAGATCGTGCGTGCCGACAACGGCGACGCCTGGATCGAGGCCAACGGCAAGAAGATGGCACCGCCCGAGGTCTCCGCCAAGGTCCTTCAGAAGATGAAGAAGACCGCGGAGGACTATCTGGGCGAGGAGATCCGCGAGGCGGTCATCACGGTCCCGGCCTACTTCAACGACTCGCAGCGCCAGGCAACCAAGGATGCCGGGCGGATAGCCGGTCTCGAGGTCAAGCGCATTATCAACGAGCCCACCGCGGCAGCGCTGGCCTACGGGATGGACAAGAAGCGCGGCGACCAGAAGCTTGCTGTGTACGATCTGGGCGGCGGCACGTTCGACATCTCGATCATCGAGATCGCGGAGATCGAGGGTGAGCACCAGTTCGAGGTCCTCTCAACCAACGGAGACACCTTCCTGGGCGGCGAGGACTTCGACAAGCGCATCATCGACTGGCTCGTCACCGAGTTTCGGAGGGAGCAGGGCGTCGATTTGCGCAACGACCCGCTGGCCCTGCAGCGCCTGAAGGAGTCCGCCGAAAAGGCTAAGATCGAGCTCTCCTCGAGCCAGCAAACGGATATCAACCTCCCGTACATCACAGCGGACCAGACGGGTCCGAAGCACCTCAACGTGAAGCTGACGCGGGCGAAGCTGGAGTCCCTGGTCGAAGATCTGGTCGACCGGACGATCGACCCCTGCCGCATTGCCCTCAAGGATGCCGGTGTCACCGCCTCGGAGATCAACGAGGTGATCCTGGTCGGTGGGCAAACCCGGATGCCGAAGGTCCAGGAGAAGGTCCAGTCCTTCTTCGGCAAGACGCCTCGCAGGGACGTCAACCCGGACGAGGCAGTCGCCATCGGGGCGGCGATCCAGGGTGGTGTGCTGGGCGGACAGGTCAAGGACGTGCTCTTGCTCGACGTGACGCCGCTGTCCCTCGGGATTGAGACGCTGGGCGGCGTGATGACGAAGCTGATCGAGAAGAACACCACGATCCCGACATCGGCGAGCCAGGTGTTCTCCACCGCCGAGGACAACCAGACGGCAGTGACGGTCCATGTCCTTCAGGGCGAGCGCGAGCGCTCGGCCGACAACAAGTCGCTGGGCCGTTTCGACCTGACCGACATTCCTCTGGCGCCTCGGGGTATCCCCCAGATCGAGGTGAAGTTCGACATCGACGCCAACGGTATCCTGAACGTCTCGGCCAAGGACAAGGCGACAGGGAAACAGCAGTCGATCGTGATTAAAGCATCCTCGGGGCTCTCCGACTCCGAGATCGACCGCATGGTCAAGGATGCCGAGGCGCATGCCGAGGACGACCGCCGTTTCCACGAGCTGGTCTCGGTCCGCAACCACGCAGACTCGATGATTCATGCCACCCGCAAGTCACTCGAGCAGCTCGGCGACAAGGTCGACTCAGGCGAGAAGGAGCGCATTGAATCCGCCATCAAGGACTTGGAAGAGGCCATGAAGGGCGAGGACAAGGAACGCATCGAGAGTCTCACAAAAGCCCTGGGCGAGGTCTCCGGAAAACTGGCCGAACGGCTCTATGCACAGCAGCAGGGCGACGCGGGCGAGACCCCGCCAGGAGCCGGCCCCAGCGGCGCCGAGTCCGGTGGCGAGGCCAAGGACGACGTGGTCGACGCCGAGTTCGAAGAGGTCAAGGACGACAAGAAATAGGCCGGTAACCGGTCGTTGAGCTAAGCGAGAGTGCAGCCGCAACGCGTCTGCACTCTCGGTCTTTTGGGGCTGACACGCCGTAGCTAGAAGCCCAACCTCACAAACCGAGAAATGTCCAAGCGCGACTACTACGAAGTCCTGGGGGTCAGCCGCAACGCGAGCGAGGCCGACATCAAGAAGGCCTACCGCCGGCTTGCCATGAAATTTCACCCGGACCGCAACCCGGGAGCAGAGTCAGATGAGCAGTTCAAGGACGCCAAGCTTGCCTACGAGGTCCTGAGCGACCCCAAGAAGCGCTCCGCGTACGATCAGTTCGGCCATGCGGGCGTGGAGGCGAGTGGAGGCTTCGGCGGCCCGGGGGACTTTGGTGCCGCCGGGGCGACCTTCTCCGACATCTTCGGAGATGTATTCGGGGACATCTTCAGCGGCGGCCGAGGGAGTGCGCGCCGGGCGTATCGCGGCGCCGACCTGCGTTACGACCTGTCGCTGACCCTGGAAGAGGCGGTGGCCGGAAAAGACGTCAAGATCCGCATTCCCAGCCTGGTGGAGTGCCAGTTCTGCGGCGGCAGCGGCGCCAAGCCCGGGACCAAGCCCAAGACCTGTCCGACCTGCAAAGGCGTCGGGCAGGTGCGAATGCAGCAAGGGTTCTTCTCCATCCAGCAAACCTGTCCCCACTGCCGGGGCGTCGGCACGGTGATCGACGAACCCTGCGGGCACTGCGGCGGTCAGGGTCGGATGCGGGAGGAAAAGACGCTGTCCGTGAAGGTTCCCGCCGGCGTTGACACCGGGGATCGGATACGGCTCGCCGGTGAGGGGGAGCCGGGGGAGCGCGCTGGTCCGCCGGGAGACCTCTACGTGCAAGTCAACGTGCAGGAGCACCCGATCTTCACGCGCGAAGACAACAACCTGTTCTGTGAAGTGCCCATCGGGTTCGTCACGGCGGCCCTCGGCGGCGAGCTCGAAGTACCAACCCTGAACGGCAAGGTTGTGCTCAAGATTCCCGGGGGTACCCAGACCGGGAAGATGTTCCGCATGCGCGCCAAAGGGGTGAAGCCGGTCCGCGGCGGTGCCGTGGGCGACCTGATCTGCCGCGTGACCGTCGAGACTCCGGTAAACCTGACCGAGCGCCAGAAAGATCTGCTCCAGCAATTCGACGAATCGGTGCAGGAGGGCGGAGAGCGCCATAGCCCCCACTCCACCTCTTGGCTTGATGGGGTCAAGAGCTTCTTCGAGAAAATGGGATTCTGAGGGCTGGCCGATCGAAGCCGGCGTGATCCAAGTCATTTTGCATTACGGCCAGCCCTTTCCGGCGGATTGTCGGCCCTACGAGTGCGCGGCGAGAGCAAGAATCTGCGCTGGACGTTGGCATCGCTAGCGAACGGCGTGGGTGCGCCGGCTTCTGCCACACCGCGATTGTTATTGCGGGAGGCGATTAGCGCTACGCCTCAGCTGCGGGCCAGGGGTCGGGTACGGGTCGTCGAGACACGCCGTAAATGCGTTCCATGCAGGCTCCACGGCGTCATGGGACAACGTTCCCGAGCCGACGCAGGACTGGGACCCTATCGTTCAGCCCACGCCCGACTTCGAGTTTGACCAGCGCCTTTTCGGGTAAACGCCGTCTCCTCAGAGTATCGGTGCAACCGCGCCATACCTCGCGTCTGCCTGCTGCCTCCCTTCATCTGCTCGGCGCGCCCGGGGACCCTCCCACAAGATCCCTCGCGACGACGGCGATGCCTCGTGACCGCCCCGTGGCTGGCAGGGGCGGTTGAATTTCCTATCGGTATCCGTCCGTTCGAGCTCAGCCTCGAGATCCCCGGCGCCGAGGCGCCGGGCCGGCAGTACTGCTCCCTGTCCGATGCAAACGCTGGCGGTGCGGGCGTCTCGCTATGGTTTCAGGTAGGCGTATCCTTCCTTGAGCTGCAACCGCGCGATCTCGGAGATGCCCGAGGGAACCACTGCCACCGTTTCGAGGAGATCTCCCTTGGGAATTCCCCTCGCCTTGAGGGTCGCCGCGCAGACGCGAAACTGCACGCCCCTGTCGACCAGTTCCCGGACCCTGTCGGCGTAAGGGTTACCGGGCTTGTCCGTCGCACCCTCCATCAGGAAGTCGATGCCCGGACCGTAGGCGACGAAGACGATCTTCGCCTTTGGACTGTCGTCCAAGTACGACCGGGCGACCATCAAGGCCCAGCGCGCATTGGCGGCATCATCGAGGTGGAAAACCACCTTCTCCCAGTTGTCCGAGGGCTCATCGGCCCAGACCGGGGTAGCCAGAGCAATCAGGAGCAGGGCGAGCAAGCACCCTGCTACCGTCGATTTCGCTTTCATGATCTCGTCCTCCAGGTTTCTTCCTGGGCGCTCGACCGGGCGCCCGGGTGTTGGGCGTACGGATCTCTGACCCGCGTCTCGCCCAGAGAGCGAAGGCTGCTTCGCTTTCTGAGACAGTATGGATCCGCCGTCCGCCGCACCAATCGTGCTGGGCTAGTCTGATGCCACCATGGCATCGACCTCCGCCTTGAAGGCGTCTAGGTCATAAGCCATGCCGTTTAGAACGGTGCTCCAGTGGCGCACGTGGGCAGCCGCTGCGACGGCTTCGCGGACTTCCTCCTCGCTCGCCCCCGCCGCACGGGCGCGCTTGTCGTGGACGTATATGCAGTATGCACAGGGGATTTGGGCTGCGACACCCAATGCGATGAGCTCCCGCGTCTTGGCGCCGAGCTTGGCATGGTCGTCCACCAAAACGGCCTCAGCGGCCATCCGGGACGCGAGAGCGTGTGCTGGATAGGTATCCCTGTAGAACTTCGGGGGATCCTGTGCCATGGCTGCGGTCGCGGCAAAGGCGAGCACTGCTGCTGGAATCAATGTCGTCATGTGGTTCATCTCCTGCACCTCCGGGTGGGTTGGCGTCGAGCACGGCCCCGCCCTCCATGCGTCGGGTCGGGCCGATAGCGCGTGTCGGCTATCGGGGCCTGCGTGACCGCCGCGGTCGGGGCGTTGCCGCTTAAGAAGATAGCGCTATGCTCAAACAAAGTGCCGACGTAACTCCGCTTTCCTTCTGAAAAGATTCCGACGCGGCGGATGCTTGGCGTGTTCCCCGAGAGGCGTCGCAGTTGAACGAACATTCCCTCACCGACGTATCTGCGTTCGAAATCGCCGGATACCGCGTCGAGCCGTCGCTACTTCGGGTATACCGCGAAGGGCGTGAGCAGCGGCTGGAGGCCAAGGCGATGCAGGTGCTCGTGTACCTGGCCCGGCAGGCCGGTCGGGCCGTGAGTCGGGACGAGCTGGAGGAGCAGATCTGGCTCGGGAGGATAGTCACCGAGGATTCCGTGACCAATGCCATCGCGAAGCTCCGTCGTGCACTGGGCGATGACGCACGCCGGCCCAGGGTCATCGAGACGCTTCCGAAGAGCGGTTACCGCCTCATCGCCGAAGTGCTGCCGATCGGCGAAGTCGTCGCGGGTGGCAGCGCCGCTTCGCTTGGGGCGAAATCGGCCGAACGCCCGAATCGGCTGCGGAGGATCTCGTTGGCCGTGGCGCTAGCAGTGGCCGCCTTTCTCGCGCTTGCAGTGTTCCTGTGGGGCCGTTGGGAACGCGGTGACGTACTGCCGGAAGAATCCCATCGGCTGTCCGCCAAGCCGGCGGTAGCCATCACCCCGTTCGAGAACCTGGGCGCGGTTCCGGAGCAGAACTACTTTGCCAACGGCATCACGGCGGACCTTATCACCGATCTCTCCAAGCTTCGCGGACTGGTCGTTATCAGGCTGGGCCCCGCGTCTGCCGGCGATGTCGGTGGAACCGGAAACGCACAGTTTCCTCCCGCTCCAGACGTCGATTACCTGATCGTCGGCAGCGTGCAGCGCCAGGGGGAGACCCTGCGGATCAATGTCCAACTTATCGAGGCCGCGGTGCAGCGGGCGGTCTGGGGCGAGCGCTACAGCGGTCGGATAGACGACGTCTTCGACCTTCAGGACGCGCTCACGGCGGCGGTCATCGCAGCGCTCAAAGTGCAGATCGCCCCCTCCGAACGGGCCTATCTCGCCAGTCGCCCGACGGCGAGCGTCGCAGCCTACGACGAGTACCTCCGCGGCTTCGAGGAGCATGGGAGACGTAACGAGGCGGACAATCTGTCCGCCCGGCGTCACTTCGAACGGGCCATCGAGCTGGATCCGACGTTCGCGCGTGCCTACGCCGGCCTCGCGCTGACCTATTCCCGTGAGGCCATCGACGGTTGGACCCCGACCCCGGAGCGGTCCCTGGAGGTGGCGGCAGAGCAGGCGGAAAGGGCCGAGACCATGAATCCCTCGCTCCCGCAGGTGCACTTCGTCACGGGCCAGGTCGCGCTCTTTCGGCGCCAGCACGCGCGGGCCATCGAGGCTGCCGAGCGTGCGATCGCGGCGGACCCGAGCTACGCGGATGCTTATGCACTGTTGGCCTGGACGCTGAGCTATGCCGGCCGCCCCGGAAAGGCTCTCGCCGCGTTGGACCGGGCGATGCGCCTGAATCCGACGCCGCCGGCCTCGTATCTGGAGATCCTCGGCGAGATTCGATTCGTGCAGGGGAGGTACGACGACGCGGCAGCCACCTTCCAGCGCGTGCTGGGCGTCAATCCGGGTTACCTACGGGCGCGCATGTGGAACGCCGCCGCCCTTGACTGGGCGGGCCACCGCGACCTGGCGGGATGGGAAGCCGTGGAGCTGCTGGTCGCGAGCCCAGGTCTTTCGCTCGCAAGGTTAGATTTTGCGTTCCCCTTCCGAGATCCGCGGATGCACGACAGGCTATTGGAAGCCCTGAGAGCCGCCGGACTGCCGAAGTAGTCGGCGGTGGGTGCGGACTTGCCCGCGCTTTCCGAGATAAATGAGCGAGCGTCCGGCACTCGGCCGCGATACGTGCAGCGAGGCCCGGCGGTATGGGCAGCTCGGCGATGACCCGCATCCGCCTGTCCTCCCGGCATGAGGCGACATAACGGAGCGCCTCTGGGGTGTCGGCGCTGAAGCGCAGCACCGCCTCCCGGGAGCGGACCACGTAGGGGCGCGAGACGCCCTGGAAGTAGCGTTCGTTCACAACGGCTACTGTTGACCTACTCACTTAGTCGGATTTCGCGTGATGCAAGGCCGGTCGGCACGGCGAGCCAGCGTGATCGCTGTGTTGGAAGTCCGCCGCGACGTCCAGTGTAATGACCGTGAACGCGATATTGGCGAGCGGCATTCCGGCAAGAAGGACGAGGGAATCAGGGGCACCCGCCACCTGGGAGTTGGGGGGCCGGACCCCCACTGCGCCGCCCGTCTCACGACGCCGAACGTTGACAGGCCTCGGGCAGGCGCCGGGGTTGCGCTGGCCGGAATCGCAGTGTCGCCGAACACGGGACGCTCTCGAGACTCCAGGTCATCCCCGCGCCGTCGTCATCGCGACAGCTTCTCGTGTCCCGGTTGGCTCCGCTCCGGGGTCAGGGCGGCGGCGCACCCGCGCCAGAGCCTACCGGGGGCCGCGGCGCCTGGCTGCGGCCCCTTGGGCGCCATCGAGCATGGCTGCGATCCCGCTGCGGTTGCCGGTGACCGCTCTGAGCGCGAACGCCCGCGTCGGCGACCGCGGCCAATGCCTGACGGCCGGCATGGACGACTTCTCAACAAGCTCTGCATGGCGGAGTAGTTCGACGACATATCGGCGCGCTGACTGCCCCAAACATAGACCAGGCGGCTTCCCCCGAGAGCCCGGAGACGCTGATCTTGGACGAAACTCGGCTCAATCCAATTCGCGCCTCGAGTCGAAACGGCGCGCGCGATCTGCCGGGCGAGATCGTAACCCATTCCCTCGATGCGGGGCCGCCGCATTTGGTGCACTGTCCCGCACCGTGCCATCATTCGAGGCGGATGCGCTGCACCGGGCCGGTCGAATCGCTGGCCTTCTCCTTGCCCTCATCTCATCGCAAGAAGGCTAAGGCTATGCCCAACTCGTGGATTGACAGCGTGAAGCAGACCCACCAGCTCGCCTTCTACCTGAGCGCTGTGAGCGGGCAGTGGCTGACGGCGGTGCAAGACGCCGTGCGCGAATTCAACACCGTCTCTGTCCAACATAGGCTGGGCGTTACCTATGTCCAGACCGATCAGGCGCCAACGGATACTGGAGGTGCGAATATCAGCATCGCCACCGCCAACGGCGCCGTCGCGTTCAACTACTCGGGCAGCCACCAGACGACGGTGAACGGCAGAGCGTTGCATGGCAGCACACTGCTGATAAGTCGGCCGAACGGCCCGATCGAGAAGGCTTTCATGTTTCTTCCGAACCAGCCGATGATCAACACGCCCCGTGGGCAGCGGCCGACAGGAGTCGGGGTGATGAAAGTCATTGCCTTCCATGAGCTGATTCACGGTTGCGGTTTGCACAACAACGATCACACGCCGGACGACGTGTTCAACGGCTTCCCGAGCGCCGATCCGGGCAGCACGGGGGACCAGGACAGGATTCAGATCACGGTCAACGGACAGTATCGTTTCATGCCGCCGATCCTGTTCTCGGCTACCACTGCGGGGAAAATCGGCCGGCTATGGCGGTGATCGGATATCGGTGTGCGTCGTATGTCGCGGCTTAAGGTCCGTGAGAAGCACGGGAGGTCTGAGAGAACGGAGAGGTCTCTGGTTTCGTCGCTCGATCAGGAATTCGTTCAGCGAGATTCTTCGTTTCTGGCCTTATGTCCGGTTATGGCCGCCAGCAGTAGCAGGGCGTTGATTTCGACTTGATCGACATCTTGTCTGCTCAGCGATCCCAGGACATCGTGCGCCGTGATGTCAAGGCAGCGGACCGTACTCCCTATCTTCGTGTGTGGCCCAGCGCATTGAGCGGGCGTCCGCTGTCCACACGACTGCCGACAGCAGCGGACCTGAAAGCAACGCCCTCCATGTCTACGGATGCCGCCCCGCACGGCACTCTGGCTGAGTTGCAACTCGCTGAAATAGAATGCCGAGTGCGCCTCATTGCGCCTTGCTGGGGACTACGCGGGACGCATCCCCCGCGGCCGTGCAGATGTCGTTTCTGGGTGATCGGTTGCGCATGCCTCGGCATCAGGTAATGCGCCCTGACCGCCCATTGCCTTAGGCCGGCGCACAGATCGAGTCCGATGAGTGGAAGCTTTCGTGAAATATCAATCGCAACTTTGAGCGATGCGGCAGACTTAGACTTCCTCCGCCCAATCGGCCCAACGATGATCCGTCTTCAGTTGTCCTACACCACTGAATGAAAACCCTACGCGTTCTTGCCTGGCTGCTACTGTCGGTGTGTTTGCTTTTGGCGGGCGCCATCGGCTATCTACCGTTCTATCTGCAGGCGCATAAGGCGGAACTGGAGGCCGCGGCGGGCGAGGCCCTTGGGCGGTCGGTCGCGATCGACGGCGTGGCGCTCGGCTGGTTGTTGCATCCACGGCCGGGCCTGTCGATCGTGCTGAACGGACTGCGGGTGTCGAATCCGGACTGGGACACCGACCCGACGCTGGGGCCGCACCTGCTGGAGGCCGAGCGGGTCGATGTGACATGGCAGCTGCGGGCGTTGTTGCACCGACAGGTCCGCATCGACCAATTGGTGATCCGTGGTGCGCGCTTGATGCTCGAGAAGACCGCCGATGGCCGCGGCAACTGGCAACTTGGTGCCACCAAAGGCAAGGGTGCCGGCAAGATCGGCCTTCGGGTTCCGACGGTGCAGGTCATCGATTCGCAGATCACCTTTGCGTCCCCAAAGGCGTCGGTGCGACGCGCCGATATCACGCGACTTCAGCTCGACGGGCTGGGCGCTGCGCCTTTGGTCCTCCAGGCCGAGCTGATGATCAATCAGACGCCGCTGACGTTGAGCGCTCGCGCGGGTGCCGCGGATGCGCCGATCGGCGCCCGCTGGCCCTTCCAGATACAGGCGCAGAGTGCCGAGACCCGCCTCGAACTCAATGGCAGCGCCCCCGCGCCGTTCGAGACCACCGGGCTGGATGCCAAACTCCAGGTGCATGGGCCGACGGCGGT
Organism: uncultured Gammaproteobacteria bacterium; assembly: GCA_963824085.1. Classification (GTDB taxonomy): domain Bacteria; phylum Pseudomonadota; class Gammaproteobacteria; order Chromatiales; family Chromatiaceae; genus JARRNE01. The sequence continues at coordinate 444,666 of CAWGNT010000015.1, read as the reverse complement.
ACCGCTCGGGAAAATCGCCGGGATCAATGGGCTGCCGGCGGGGCCCTTTCGGCTCGAGACGGGCCTGAGCTGGGACGGTCAGACCCTACAGGCCAGTGCGATCAACGGATCATCGGAGGCGGATGTCCTGCCCGCGCCGCTGACCGTCAGCGATGGCGAGATCAGCGTCCCATTGCATGGCCCCTGGTCCGTGCGGATGACAGGGAAGCTCGGCGACCGGCCTGCGACGCTGCAACTGGCACCGGTCGCCACGCCGAAAGGCGATGCCCAGACTTCGGAGACCAAAACAGGTGGCGCCCTGGCGATCAAGGCAACGCTCGCCGAAGGTCGCTTCGACGGCGAGCTGCGGCCGGCATCGGGTGCTGCCCGGGCGTTGCTCAGCGGCAAGCTCAACGTCGGGACGGTCACGTTGGTGGACGGCGCGCAGGCCAAACTTTCTAAGCCCGACGCACATGAAACCTCGGCGCCCGCCGCAACCAAAACCAAGGCGACAACCAAGGCGGCTGAGGCCGCGACCTGGACCGAAAAGCCGCTGCCCTTCTCATTGCTAACCCGGCTCGATGCCGACCTGGATCTTGCCGTCGAGGCCCTGACCTGGCAGCGGATCACCACGCGCGGACTGCAGGCCCAGGCCAAACTCCGCGACGGCCGCCTGCAGCTCGACGGGGTCAGACTAACGCTACCCGGATTGACCGTCAGCGGCCACGCGCTCGTCGACGCCGGCCCCAAGGTACCCGCGCTCAAACTCAAGCTGAAGACGGATCGCATCGACTTGGCGCAGGCCAGGTCGATGCTGGCCCGGGGTCCGGAGTTGGGCGGCAGCATCGTCGGTTTGAGTCTGGACGCCGCGGCCAGCGGCGCGACCCCTGTGGCGCTGATCCGTGCCCTGAACGGCACCCTGGAGGCCAAATCGGTCCGGCTGCTGCCGCCCGCCAAGCGGGGCCAGAGGGCCACGGCAATCGAGCTCGACCGCCCTAACCTGCACGTCGGCGCCGGCCAGGCGGTAAGGTTCAAGACCGGCTTGGCGAGGGCAGGGCAGGCCATCGACCTGACGCTGACGGGCGGGACGCTGACCGACCTGCTGCCCGGGGGGCGATCCTGGCCGCGGATCGACGTCACTGCTGAGACCCGCATCGATCGCCATTGGCTCAGCATCCGCGGTCACTTGGGGCCGCTCGCCGCCATCCGTACCGGCCGCGACCTGATGCTCGATCTGAACCTGGCCGACGACACCGGCCTAACGGGCACCTTAACCGGGACGCTCGCCCGACTCGACGGCCTGACGGGAAACCAACTCCAAGCGCAGCTCACCGGGCAGAGCCTGGCGGCATTGCACCCCGGGCTTCCCGCGCAGCCATTCTCGGCGACGGCGCGCCTCCAGGGGCAGGCCGGGCAGCTCGAGCTGCTGGACCTAAAGGCAAATAGCGCGGGCAGTGATGTCGCCGGGCAGGTTCGCATCGGCCTCGGCGAGCGTTTGCAGATCGACGCGGATCTGAACGCTGACACGCTGGACCTCAGCCCATTCCTGGCCGGAAAATCGGACTCGAACTCGGCTCCCGCTCGGGCGGACGCATCGACCGGCGCGGACGCCGGCAACGCGCAGTCGCTGCCGTTGGATAGGCTGAAAGCCCTCGACGGCTCGCTCAAAGTGAGCGCAGGTAACGTCGAGTTCAGCGACTTCGTCATCGACCATGGCACGCTCGATGCGCGCCTCGACGCCGGGCGTCTCGTCCTGTCCGCCAATGCCGCGGAGGGCGGCCTGTCATTAGACCTGGAATTGCGGCCTGGCGAGACCGACTGGCAGTTCGACTTGCACCACAAGGGCAAGCTCAACCTGGGGCGGCTGATGAAGTCGAAGAATCAGCAGGCACTCTCCAGCGTACCCGTCGCCATCGAGATGCGCATGAACGCTGTCGGTGCCTCAGTGCCTGCACTGCTGCGCTCCGCCGATGGGCGCGTGCAGCTGGTCCTGGGCGCCGGGCAGCTGGACCGAAAGGCCTCCAAGCTGCCGTTCGGGGGCGTTGTGTTCAAGCTGCTCGACACCGTCAATCCGACCCAACTCAGCGCGATCCGCGTCCGCAAGGACCTCCTCAGCCTCCAATGTGCGGTGCTGCAGTTCGATATCGCCGACGGCATCGCCACCAGCAAGCACGGGTTGGCGCTGCAAACCGACAAGCTCAATGTGCTCGGCGGCGGCGCCATCAAGCTGGAGACGGAAGCGATCGAGCTGCGCTTCAAGACCGTCAAACGCACCGGGGTCGGCCTCAGCCTGCTCGGCGTCGCCGACCGTTTTGTCATCGTCGACGGCACGCTGAGGCACCCGCACGCCACCATCGACAAGGGCGATCTACTCATCGACGGCGCCGCCGCCTGGGCCACCGGCGGCCTGAGTCTGGTGGGCGATCAGCTCATCCAACGCCTGACCGCCTTCGGCAGCCCGTGCGAGACGGTGCTGCGGCGGGATGCGTCGGACCCGCAACCCTGAGCGGGCGCGGCGGCATGCACTTGCCGTTTGATGGAAAAGATTCGGCGCCGAAGCTCGCTCAACCTCCGCAGCCGAAAGGCGATGCCGAACATCTCCCGCAGCTCACTTTGACGTACCAACAAAGGCCCGCCAGCCTCCCGATCGACACTTGATGCTTGGAGAATGCCCCATGACCACGGTCATCCTCTCTGATGAAGGACAAGTTCCGCTGCCCGCGGACCTGCGTCGGCGGCTCGGGCTGGGTGCAGGCGCGCGACTCGAACTTTCGGAGGAGCCTGATGGGCTGCGTCTACGCGTCGTTCGCACACTTCCCCCGACGGATATCGCGAGCCTTGCCGGGATGATCAAGGCACCCTCCTGCGGAGCACCGCGCCGGTTGGAAGAGTTCGATCCCGCAACGCTGCTGGGGCGTGAGCGTGGCTCTGCTCAATGAAGTCCCTCGACACCAACGTCCTCGCACGCTTCTTCATCGACGATCCGGACGATGCTCAGGCTGTGCGACAGCGCCCGGCGGCGGTCGCCGCCCTTTCCGAGCGATCCATGGTCACGATCACAGTCATCTTGGAATTCGAGGGGTGATGCGCGGCTTCTACGGGCTGGCACGGGCGGACATTGCGCGGGTGCTGTCTGCGCTGCTCGACATCGAGCACATCACCATCGAAGATCGGCAAGCGGTCAGCGCCGTCCTGGACCTCTTCGCTGCGGTTGAGGTACGAAACCCAGCAACGGCGGTATTGTAAGCCCCGAAAATGCTGGGTTTCGCAAGCTCAACCCAGCCTACGAGCTACCCTAGCCCCGGCCCGGCACTGAGTTATTGCGTCCCGGTGTTGCCGGTCGTTACTGCCTCCATCACACGGTCAAGATTGAAGCTCCCGGGCTTCTGCCGGGGCGGGAACTCGCGGAAGCTCTGCAGCCATTTGCCGACATAAGCCGCGGCCGGGGCGATCGTCCACATGTGCTCGATAAACCAGCGGTCGTAGCCCATGCCCTCGTACTCGGCGCGCTCGAACGGGTCCATGCGTAGGTTGGTGACCATGGGTGCGCGCAGTTCCTCGAAGGGCTGCAACCAGACATGCAGGCCGTGGGCGTTCTGCTTCAGGAAGGTGACCTTGAGATTGCCGTAGCGCAGGGCGGCGACACTGCCGTCGTCGGTCCAGTAGAGGAATTCCTGCCGCGGCCAGTCGCCCTCGCCCTTAAGTGCGGGCAGGAGGTTATAGCCGTCGAGGTGGACCTTGTAGGTCATGTCACCGACCTGCATGCCCTTCAATAGGTCGTCCTTGACGCTGGGATCGCCGACTGCGGCGAGTAGAGTCGGAAGCATATCCTCATGGGCGGCGATGTCATTGATAACTGTGCCGGGTTTGACGACGCCGGGCCAGCGGATGGCTGTCGGCACGCGGTAGCCGCCTTCCCAGTTGGTATTCTTCTCACCGCGAAACATCGTCGTGCCGCCATCGGGCCAGGTGAATGCCTCGGCACCGTTATCGGTGGAATACATGACAATCGTATTGTCCTCGATGCCCAACTCCTTGAGCTTGTCGAGCAACTGGCCGACTTGGGCGTCGTGCTCGACCATCCCGTCGGCATAGACTCCGAGGCCGCTCTTGCCCTCGGACCCAGGCTTCAGGTGGGTAAAGATGTGCATGCGAGTGGAGTTCCACCAGACGAAGAACGGCTTGCCGTCTCGGTGTGCCTTGTCCATAAAACCGAGTGCCGCTTTGGTGACTTCCTCGTCCACCGTCTCCATGCGCTTCCTGGTTAGCGGGCCCGTGTCTTCGATCGTGCCGCCGGCGTAGCTGTGAATGACGCCGCGCGGGCCGAACTTCTTCTTGAACTCCGGATCCTTCGGATAATCGGCATACTCCGGCTCTTCCTCCGCATTCAAGTGGTACAGGTTGCCATAGAACTCATCGAAGCCGTGGTTGGTCGGCAGCATATCGTCGAGATCGCCCAGGTGGTTCTTGCCGAACTGCCCGGTCGCGTAGCCCTGCGCCTTGAGCAGTACGGCAATGGTCGGGTCTTCCTTTTTCATCCCCTCCGGTGACCCCGGCAGGCCGACTTTGGTCAGGCCGGTACGGATGGGCGATTGGCCGGTGATGAACGCGGCGCGACCAGCGGTGCAGCTCTGCTGGGCGTACCAGTCCGTAAACAGGGCGCCTTCCCGGGCGATACGGTCAATGTTCGGCGTCCTGTAGCCCATCATGCCGTTGTTGTAGGCGCTGACATTGAACTGACCGATGTCGTCGCCCCAGATGATGAGGATGTTGGGTTTCTTGCCGGCGCTCTGCGCCGGAACGGCGGTCGCCAGCAGCGCCGCGGAGACGATCAGCAACGCAAGGGAGTGACGAATGCTCTTGTTCTGTTTCATGCTATTTCTCTATGGCCTCTTGTTTCGTAGTATTTTCCGTCGCCATGGGAACGCCGATCAAAGCACTTCCCGTGCGGGGCAAGATGCCCCGCCAGTTCCCGCGGCGGTAAGTCGTTAAAATGGAGCCCACTGCGAGTCGCGTCTCGCGCGAGGAGAACTGATTCACGCCAGAGGTTTCAGGCAGTACCTGATCTGATGCTCTCGAGCGATTCGTCGGGTCAAGAAGAAAAGAACTGGCCCTGAGCCGCCCTTGAAAAGATGCCGATAAGCCGTCCCTTTCACAGGCCATTGCTACTCCTCGAACGCGAAGATGCGCTTCCAGTCGTTCTTCATGCTGACGACGATCCAGCCGTCCTTTTTCGCCTCGTCGTACAGTGCCTGCGTGAAGGCGCCGACCTTGGTGTCGGGCAGCCCCTGGGCTGGTCCATAGGCGTATTCGCGCGTCGCATCGTCGTGCAGCACCAGCATTGACAGCCGCGCGCCGTCGCCGGCCTGGGTGTACTCCAGCATCTGCCGGTCGCCGGTGGAGTTGCCGAACGCCGCATAGGGCCGGCGCCCGATCATCAGGTGGATGCCCTCGGGCTTGCCGGCATTGTTGTCGTTGAGCAGCAGCTTCGGCTCCTTGAACAGGAATGGCTTGCCATCCTTATCGTACTCGTACTTGGTCACGCCAGCGGTACCGACCACCTGTTCTGGCGGGATGCCGTAGGTCTGTTCCGAGTAGACACGCACGAAATCCTGGCCTCCACCGGTGACGATGTAGGTCTTGTAGCCGTTGGCGCGCAGGTACTGGAGCACTTCATGCATCGGTAGGTAGGTGAGAACCGTATACAACCGCTTCCAGCGCGAGTCCTTGGCTGTTGCGATCCACTTCGCCACTTGAGCGCTGAACTCATCCACTGACCTGTCGGTGTACGTGACTGCAAGGATCTTCTCGAGATCCGGCAGGGTCAGTTTGGCGACGGCCGCACGATCACCTTTCAGTATCTCCAGCACCGTTGAGAACGGGGTGACTTTGGCCATTTCTGGCTTGGCTTTGACCAGTGCCGGCATGCTGTCCAGCGCGTACATCACAAACGAGTACAGCGGGTGTTCGACCCACAGCGTGCCATCCTGGTCGAAGGTCGCGATGCGCTCTGCCGGCGGCACGAATTTCGGGCTTCCCTGCGTCGTGGTGTCCTTCACGAAGGCAACGATCGCCTGCTTCGCCGGCCCGTCGTTCCAGGCGGACAGCGGATCATCGGCGGCGCGCCCCGGTGCCTGCACCTGCTCTGGCGAGGCTTCCCGTGGTTTCTCCTGGGCTGAGGCAGTCGGCGCGCCCGTCGTGATGGTCAGCTTCTGACGGGGCTTGATGACGTCCGAGGTAAGGTTATTCTCCGCCTTCAGGGTGTCCAGCGGAACCTGGAAGCGTTCGCCGATCACAATCAGCTCGTCACCCTCGACCACCTCATAGGTGGCGGTAACGGTGTCGTATTCGCCCTTGGCGTGGTGGCGAGACCCCTGGTCGGCGGCCTGGGCGCTGCCGATGGACAAACAGGCGGTCAGCGCCAGTACCGACCAGGCGGCCTTAAGCTTCGTGGTGAAGGGTGGTTTCAGGATTGAGGGTTTCTTCATCAGTGGATCCCTTCTGAATGGAATGAAGCCATCGTGGGTTAAAAAGTCCGCCCATTCGGGAAGATACCGATGCACAGCGGCCAGCAGACGGCGGTACTCGGCGTAATCCTCGTCAACAAAAAACGTTTACTGGCGCCGATTGCCACGCGGGGTCACATGGTGAGGCAGGCACGGCATGACGACGCGCGCGGTACTGACCACAGCGTGCTGCTTCGGACGAAATACTGACCGGGAATTTAGCTTACTGTCCGCGGAACTCGGGAGTTAAATATCCTGTCCTCGGCACTGTAGCTGTAGGCTGAGTTGAGGTACAAAACCCAGCAACGGCGGTATTGCAAACCCCGAAAATGCTGGGTTTCGCAAGCTCAACCCAGCCTACGAGCTTTCCTCTCGATGATGCGGGCGGCCTTTGCGAGCCGCCCGGTCCATCGCATCATCGGCGCTTCGCGCCGTTACTCACCCGCGTGGCTGATGTGCTTCGCGTTCTGCATCGCCTCGATCACCTGATCCAGGTTGTAGCTCGCCGGCATCTGCAGTGATGGGAAGGTTCTGTACGTCTCGAGTTCCTTCAGCCACAGCAGCTGCCCGGTGGGCAGGAGGTTCCAGTCATAGATATAGGCCGTGCTTGGCGCGGCCAGTGCGCCGCCGTAGCCCAGGAGGGTACCATCAACCGTCGCGACCGACCTCTCGAAGGGATCACGCTTGAGGTTGCTGACATAGGTCCAGTGATAGGTGACTGGGGGGCCGAACGCCTCCGTCGCATTGGAAGAAACCATCGTGTAGTAGAACTTCCAGTTCTTGTACCGCACCGCCGAAGGATCTTTACCGGTGTAGTAGAAGAACGTGTCGCGAGCGGAGTCGCCCTTGCCTTCGAGATAGTCCCGCTGATCGACGCCGTCCAGCGTGGTCTTGACGATGCCGGGATACTTGCCGGCCTCAATCTGCTTCTTCAGTCCATCACCCGAAGGCCCGCCTGCGATATTGACGAAGGTGGGCACCCAGTCCAGTGACGAGAATATCTGGTCCGGATGCGTGCCAGCCTTGACGTGGCCTGGCCAGCGAACGACCATCGGAGCCCGCATACCGCCTTCCCAGGTGGTGAGCTTGCCGCCCCTGAAAGGCGTTACACCACCGTCCGGGTAGGTGATCGTCTCAGCGCCGTTATCGGTGGTGAAGACGACGATGGTGTTGTCGAGCTCGCCCATATCCTCGAGCTTTTTCAGCACGTAGCCGATGTTGTCATCCATCTGCTTCATGCCGGCTTCGTTGATACCCCAGTCCTTGCCGCCCTTCTGGCCCAGCATGTCCATGTACTTGTCCGGAAGCATGGTGGTGACGTGCATGCGCGCCGGGTTATACCAGACGAAGAATGGCTTGTTGGTCTTTTCGGGGTCGTTGCGGTCGAGGAAGTCGATGACCTGGGCGGATATCTCCTCGTCCACGGTCTTCGAACGTTCCAGCGTCAGCGGCCCTTCGTCCTTGCAGCTCTGGTTCTTTTCCGTGCCGTCCGAAGAAGTACAGTGGATGACCGGCCGCGGTGGGGTCATACAGAGCGCGGTCTTCGGATCCACCGCACCGGGGACCTCTGCGAGACCCTTAACCGGGGTGTTCTTACAGGGCGGAACAACGGCCTGATCGGTCGGCGTCTTGTTGATGTCGGGGAAGCTCACCCCCTGCATGGCGTCGAGGTGATACAGGTAGCCCCAGAACTCCTGGAAGCCGTGTGCCGTGGGCAGTGAGGCCGATTTGTCGCCGAGGTGGTTCTTGCCGAACTCGCCGGTGTTGTAGCCGAGATCCAGCAGGAATTTTGCCAGCGCGGGCGTGCCCGGCAACAGCGAACTGGTGGCACCCGGAAGCTGCGGCATGACCATGCCCGCCCGCAAGGGATGCATGCCGGTGAAGAAAGCGGTGCGGCCGGCCGTGCAGCTCTGCTCGGCATAATAGGTCATGAACCTCGCACCTTCATTCGCGATGCGGTCGATGTTGGGCGTCTCCCCAACCATGACCCCCTGGTGGTAAGCGCCGACGTTCATGATGCCGATGTCGTCGCCCATGATGAATAGGATGTTGGGCTTCTTGCCATCGGCCGCGCCTGCCGTGCTGCCGCCGGCAGCCAAGGCCAGCTTCTGGCCGACCTCAACCTTGTTCGACGCCAACTGGTTTTTCGCTTTCAGGGCCTTCATCGGGACCTCGAAGCGCTCGCTGATCGCGACCAGGTCGTCGCCCTCGACCACCACATAGGTGCCGGTCACGGTGTCGTATTGGCCCTGGGCGTGGTGGCGCGGTCCCTGGTCGGCGGCTTGGACGCTGCCGACGGACAGACAGGCCGTCAGGGCCAGGATCGAGCCGGCGGTTTTGAGCCCCGCCATGAGGGACAATTTCGCGGGCCTTCGTTTGTTGAGTCGCATGCGCACTATCCTCCGGTTAAGAAGTGGTATCAGAATCCGGCGCCCATAGGCGGGGCTGGGGTAAGGGTTGGAGACGAGGGAACTGAAGCAGAGCGGGCCCTCGTCTCGGCTTCGCGGCTGTGATCGCGGCGTCGATGGCTTCCAGCAATGCGGTGCCGCGAAACGGGTTGGCCAGACAGGCGACCGGCTCTTCACCAATGGACCTAGAAAGAGCTGTTCACCACGAAGTGCACGAAGAAACGCGAAGAAGAACAGAGTCGTTGAGATGAGTTTGGCTGATCTTTGTCGCACCCGCAGGGTGAAGCCCGAAGTCTCCACATATCATTAAAATCCTTCGTGCTCTTCGTGTGCTTCGTGGTTCAACTGCCGGGTTGAGGATGAATAGACCATTCAACCAATCCGCCCGCTCTCTCCTTATCGTGCCACCGGAACGGCAACAAGACTATTGGACGAAGGGGCAAGGGGATTTGCCCGAAAGGGCAAAGGTAGGCGTGATGGCGAACGCGGACGGGATCAGTTGGGCAAGTGTTGCAGCCGCTCGGCCAACCGGCCGAGCTCGGCCGCCGAGCTCGCGCCCAGCTTCGCCATCAGTTGCGCGCGCTGCATCTTGACGGTGCGTTCCGCGATTCCCAGCGCATCGGCGATCTGTTTGTTGAGCTGACCGGCGACGACGCGGTCAAAAACCGCTTGCTCGCGGGGGGTCAGCGCGGCAAAGGCCGCGCGCAATTGCTCCGCTTCCGCGCGGGCCGCACGCTCGGCCGCGTCGCGGGCGAGCGCGCGCTGGAGCGCCTCGAACAGGGCCTCGCGTTTGACCGGCTTGGTCAGAAAATCCACCGCCCCGGCCTTCATCGCCTTCACGCTGGCAAGCACATCGGCGTAGCCGGTCAGAAAAACCACCGGCAGCGCACTGCCCTGGCGCCGCAGAGCGGCTTGCAGGTCGAGACCCGACGGCCCCGGCATCCGCACATCCAGCAGCACGCAGCCGGGACCATCCGGCGGCGGCTGCAACAGGAAATCGCCTACCGAGGCGTAGCCGCGCGCTTTGAAGCCGGCCGCGTCGAGCAACCGCAGCAGCGCCGTGCGCAGTGAGTCGTCGTCATCGACGACGTGGATCAGGGGTGTAGCGGTGGTCATGCCGGCTCCAGTGTGCCCGCGCCGCCGGCCACTGGCCATTCGACCCGGAATACCGCGCCCGCGCCGGGACCGGATTCGGCCCGGATGCACCCGCCGTGGGCCTCGACGAGGGTGCGGGTAATGGACAGCCCCAGTCCCATGCCCCGGGCCTTGGTGCTGAAGAACGAATCGAACAACTGCGGCAGATGCTCGGGGGCGATACCGTGTCCGCGGTCGCGGACCACCAGAGCCAGGCGATCCGCGTCGCGTTCGACGGACACGACGACCGCGCGTCGCGCCTCGGGCAGGCCATTCGCCGCATCCATGGCGTTGAGCGCCAGATTGAGGAGCACCTGCTGGATCTGGACTCGATCGCCGACCAGGATGGCGGCGGTCTCGGCAAGTCGCAGGTCGAGCGTCGCCCCGCGGCGCCGCGCTTCGGCGCGCAGCACGGGCTCCACCTCGCGGACAGCATCGTTCAGATCGAAGGGGTGGCAGTCCAGCGGCTGCTTGGCGAGCAGCGCCCGCAGCCGGCGGATGACCTCGCTGGCCCGCAAGTTGTCCTGGCGAATGTCGGCCAAAATCGCGCGTAGTTCGTCACGCCGATCCGCACCGGACGCGAGCAGGAGGTCGGCGGCATCCGCGTTGCTCAGAATCGCGCCGAGGGGCTGGTTGATCTCGTGGGCGATCGCGCCCGTCAACTCCCCGGCGACCGCCAGCCGCGAGGCATGGGCGAGCTCGAAGCGCTGTTGCTGTACGGCCAGTTCCATGCGGCGGCGGCGGCGGCGTTCGAACAGGAGTCCGGCGATCAGCCCAGCCTGCAACAGGAATACGACAGTGGCAACAACCGTTGCGGTTGCATGTTCCTCCAGGAGCGTCGGGGTCTTGAACCGCACGATGGCGTCGTCCGGAATGGCACTCGGGTCGATGTCCCACCGCCGGATCTGTCGCCAGTCGACGTTCACGGCCTTGGGCATCATTTCCGGCAACAGCGGGGCGGCGGGCGCGGGGCCGGCAAGCCGATCGTTCACGATGCGTCCCGCCTGCCGCCCCATGGCCGCGTAATTCGGCATGGAGCCACCGACGATGCCGGTGCCGATGAAGGTATCGAACGGGCCGTACACCGGCGCGGCGGCGGCAGCGGCCATGAGCCGGGCGGCTTCGCGAGGGGAAAACAGGCGACCGACACCGTCCTCGAAGTAGCCCGGCGTAAACACCACGGCGTCGCTGCCCAACTCACTCAGCCGTTTCAACACCGCATCGGTCGGCAGGCCGGCGAGAAACTCGGCGCTTACCCGGTCCTGGAATCGCGACACTTCGCCGCGCAACTCGGCTTCCCATGCGCGATCCTGCGCGGAGGCGCCCGTCACCACCACCAGCCGTCGGGCGTGCGGATGCCAGCGCAGCGCCAGGTCGATGGTGCCCGGAAAATCGTATTCGATCGGGACGCCGACCACGTCGGCCGGCAGTGGCGGGCGCGATTGCAGGAACGACCGGGGAACGGCCGCGTGGATTACCGGGATCCGTGGAAATAGCTCGGCGCGATGGCGGAGCACGAAATCAAGCGCCCCCTCGGCCCCGACGACCAGCACGGCCGGCGGTCGCAAAGCGTACTTCTCGCGCAGGAACGTAGTCAGGGCGCGCATGTAGGACTCGCCGTCAAAACGGGGATAGTCGAGAAACTCTGCGCTCAGCTCCGTCGAATCGGCGAGCGTCTCGCGCAGGCCGGCTTCGAATTCGAGATTCGCCGGCAGCAAGCGATGGTTGGAATACAGCACGAGGACGGACCGGTTCTCCCCGGCCGGGGCGGCCGGCGCAAACAAGAGCCAGCACGCGACCCAAAGTCTTAAAATCGATCCGTGCTTTGCTCGACACATCATTAGAAGCGATCTCGAAACCGCGGCAAGCGCGACAGGACTTGGAGGAATTCGCCGTGCTTGTTCATAACATTGAAAGGCTATTAACAGAAATCGAATGGCAAAAACGGCGCCCGGTGACCCAAACGCCGTGTTCATGTCAAACGCTGACTAGCTCAGATCAATCCATCGCCTCGTACAGCGGCAGTGCGGAACAAGGGCCAGGCTCAATTTTCTGTTAGGCTTGGATCATGCCCCGCCGCACACGTATCCATACCGACGGCTTGCCGCTGCAGATTGTGCAGTGCTTCCACAACCGCGCGGCCCCTTTTTTCTCCGTGCTGATTTTTGGTCAAGACGGCCGATACGTCGGCGTCTCCCTGGCAAGACTCAAGCATCGTCATCCCCACTGGTAGCTTGCAAGATGGCAGGGATGTCTCGACGGCCGTGCAGGATGCGCAGTACATCGATTCGGTCCGAGAGCTCGATATAGAAGACCAGATACTGGAATCGCTTTGCCGGGAAGCAACGCAGATCGCTGCGTTGCAATACGTGGGCGTAGCGCAGCGAGCCGATCGCGGGCCTGTCGGCGATGAGATTCAGTGTGTGCTCGATGGCGTCGATGAACCTCGACTCCAACGCCTCGCCGCCCTCGCGAAATAGTCGTCGGCGGCTTTCTCAAGATCTCTCCGTGCCCGCTCGCGGCGGATGACTGGTTTGCCCGTCACTCTTGGATCTTCCTGCGTCTTGCGCGGGCGCGGAGGTCGTCGAAGTAGCCTTTGTCGAAGGTGCCTTCGATCGGCGAACGGGCGCCCTCGTCGATGAGCTTGCGAAACCTCACCAACTCGCGGTGCTCGCGGATCAGCTGACGCAGGTATTCGCTGGTGCTGGTGTAGCTGGACTCGGCGACCTGTTCGTTAACGAAGTCGCGCAGTTCGTCCGGCAGGGAGATGTTCATCGTGGCCATGGTGTTCGCTCCAGATTGGCAAGGTTTGCCAAAGTGTAGCGCTACGGTCGCTCAGGCGCTACAAGTCATCCCTGGTTCAGGCGCAGCGCTGTGTCGGCGGTGATGGAGCGCGTGCCGTTCAGTCTGGACACGCAAGGGCGCTTGGATTTCCGACTCCGCGGGCATCATGCCCGTCGTCGATGCTTCAGGCCAGACTGCAGCGGTAGTCGCGAGGCGTCATGCCCGTCAGCCGCTTGAACGCCCTGGAAAAATGCGGCGCGTTCTCGTAGCCGGCGGCAAACGCGATGTCGGCGATGTTCAGGTCGGAATCAGCCAACAGGTCAGATGCGATCGAGAAACGCGCCTCCTGGACAATTTCGGAATAGGTCGAGCCGCTTTGCGCCAGACTACGCTGCAAGGTGCGCTCGCTCATACCGACGATCTCGGCCACCAGCGACAGGTGTGGATGACCCTGCGCGAGATAGGGACGGATGAGCGCGCGCAGGGCGGTCACGAAGTCCCAGGCGTCACCCAGGCCGGATGGGGTTCGCGGGGGGATCAGCGGATCGTTGACGTCATCGGGTTTTGACCGGCGGTCGATGCAGGTCTGCGCGATGTCGGCCGCCGCGACGAGTACCGAACTGCACGGCTGGCCGGTCAGGATGCGGGCGTTGCCGTAGGCCTCCAGCGCGGCGTCCGAGGGCCGCCCGCGCGAGACGAAGGTGATCTCGGCCGGGCACCAGTCAGGTCCGGCGGCACTGCGGAGAATCGCGATGATCCCCTCGATGTTCAGCCACTCGGCGAACCCGACGAAAGGAGTGCTCTGCAAGCCTCTTATCTCGAAGATGACCCGCACGTTCCCGCCTTCACGGCGGGTGTCGATCTTCTGAGCGCTATTTTCCCTATGCATGTGCTTGGACGCGGCCGCGACGCGGGCAAATCCGGTGGGAGCCCCGATCACTGCACGCTGTACGTCGGGATGAAGCGTTCCGATGGACATACGGCGGCCCGCGAGGAAGCCGAGCTCCATGATCCCGACCTCACGGCTCGACCGCCAAACCCAGTCGAGGGCGCGTGGAAAGCTGACGTAAGCATCGGGCGTTTGTTCAATAAGAACAGGGAGCCGCGAGCGCTCCAGCTCTCGCTCGACCGGCACGCCAGCGTCTCGGAGGACTCCGATATAGTGGATCAGATGCTGCGCCCGTACGACAGGGATATTCAGGTCGCTGTCTCCGTGATGGGCTCGGACGGGGACGCTCCCCGCAGATTGGCGTGAAATGGTCAGACCGAGGCGATGAAGCCTGGCAGCATTCCGGTCAATATGAGGCTATCACAGCGAAGATTCCAAATAGTCCATAGCCGCTGCGGCGAGCGTCCCTGAGGAAACCTACGCACGTGGGTAACATCACTGGCCCCGAGGGGCGGTCCCTGAGCAGTATCGAACGCAACGCAACGCCACGACCAGCCTCTCGGCAACCGTCTGGACATTGGCCGGTGCCCGTCGACGTGTCTGGCGGCGTGCGGTCATCTATTGATCAACTTCGGCATTTTGCCCACTGGCATCGCTCGACGACGGGCTTGCGATGCCGTCATTCCCCCGAACCGGGGTCACTTGTAACTCTTGTCACGAGGTCAATCGCTATGAACAAAACCCACCTGTGGCGCCAGATGGCGCCGACTTTCTTCCCCGGCCGATCGGGCTGGCTCGCCCTTGTCCTGACGGTCGGTCTTGTGGCGCCCAGCGCTCAGGCCGCAGACCTGCCGGCGCAGACGCTGACACCCGAGGAGACCAAGGCGATCGCCATGGATGCCTACATCTACGGCTACTCGCTGATCACCACCGATGTCACTCGGGTGCAGATGAGCAACGTGCCCAAGGTGGAGGGTTTGCACGCGCCCGCGGGGCAATTCATCAACGTCCCGCGCTATCCGCCGGCGGACTATCGCGGCGTCTCGGCACCGAATGCCGACACGCTCTATTCGCTGGCGTGGCTCGACCTGGGCAAGGAGCCGATGGTCTTTTCGCATCCCGACATGGGCAAGCGCTACTTCCTGTTCCCGATGTATAGCCTGTGGATGCCGGTGATCGAATCGGCGGGCAGCCGCACCACCGGTGAGAAGGCGCAGACCTTCCTGATCAGCGGACCGGGCTGGAGCGGCGAGGTGCCCGCTGGGATGACCCATATCAAGGTCCCGACACGCTACATGGTCATCCTCGGCCGCACCTATGCGGACGGGACCGAGGCCGACTACAAGGCGGTCAACGCGCTGCAGGCGCAGTACGACCTGAGGCCGCTGTCCGCGGTGGGCAAGGCGGATTTTGTCTACGAGGCACCGCCGGTGGACCCGAACCCGGGCTTCTCGATGACCGACAAGCCGCAGCAGGTGATCCTCGACATGGGGACCAAAGGCTACTTCGACATGATGACGAAGCTCATGTGCGAGGATGCGCCGCCGGCGCCGGAAGACGCGCCGATGCTGGCAAAGATGGCCAAGATCGGCATCGAGCCCTGTAAGCCCTTCGACATGGACGCGCTCGGCGCGCCGGTGCAGGACGCACTCAAGGACCTGCCGCAGGCCGCGCTGAAGCAGATCGAGGCCGACAAGCCCAAGCTCGGTGAGGTCGTCAACGGCTGGATCGTCTCCAAGGGACTCGGCGACTACGGCACCGACTATGTGAAGCGTGCCGTGGTGGCCGCCTTCGGCTGGCCCGCCAACCTCGAGAAGGATGCCGTCTACCCCTACACCGAGGTCGACAGCACCGGCGCGACCCTCTCGGGCGCCAACAACTACACCCTGACCTTCCCCAAGGACCAAACGCCGCCGGTCAATGGGTTCTGGTCGATCACCATGTACGAGATCGACAACGGCTGGTGGTTCGTGCCCAATGCACTGAACAAGTTCACGGTCAGCCCGCGCGACGACCTGACCTACAACGCCGACGGTTCGCTGACGCTGTACTTCCAGAACGCATCGCCGGGCAAGGACAAGGAGGCCAACTGGCTGCCGGCGCCCAAGGGCGCCTTCATCCCGATGCTGCGTATGTATTGGCCGAAGGAGAAGAGCCCGTCGATCATCGACGGCACCTGGACGCCGCCCAAGGTCGAAAAGGTCCAGTGACGGAGCCTGACGCCCGCGGGGGTGAACCCGGCGACCGCGATGCGCTCCGACCGCCCGGAGCGCATCGCCGGGCACATGACCCGATCCCGATGTCATCCCCAAGCAGATTCATCCGCGGCCTCATCCGCGGCTTCCGCGCCAGCCTAAAGGCGATGCACCCAGACGTCCTGCAAGACCACGAACAAGAACGCCGTCGAACAGCCGAACGTCAGCACCCCCGTTACCGCGATCAACGTCCCGAGATGTCGCCAGGGATACTTCAGCAAGACGTCGCCGTAGCCCAGCGTCGTGATCGACGCGGCGGTGAAGTAGATGCCTTCCGTAATGCTTGAAACCAGCCGCAACACGCGCAAGATCAGGCCCCATACCGCGGCCTCCGCCAGATGCGCCAACACCAGTGCCAGGAAGCAACCGAGGAGGAGGATCTTGCCGGAATGTTGCGGTCCCAGATGCGCCAGCAGCCATGCCTTACCACGGAGCATCTCGCCGATCACATCGAAGATCACGACCACGTGGAAATAGAACAGCACAAGCGCAAGCAGCAGTGCAAAGACATGGACCCCAGCAATCTTGCTGGGTGAAACGGGGCGATGTCTGTCAACTTCGGTCCCCTCTGACTTGTCTTGACGTCCGCCTTCGGTGGCGGGCAGGCGGTCAAAGTGCTTGCTAGGCTCCCCCCTTCCCTGCTTGAAAGCGGCGGTCAATCCCGCGCCATTTGGTATCGAAGTCTCGGCCAGTCGCCTGGGTTTCCCTGTTCCGGTACTTGCCTGATCCTGATAATGATCCTGCATTCGACGGCGCAGCAAGAGCCAAGCCAGCAGGGAAATGATGACAGACAAGCCGGTCACCAGCCAGAAACCATACGGATTGTGTTGATCGGGGATTCCCGCGACGTTCATCCCGAGCAGCCCGGTAATGAAGGTCAGCGGTAAGAACACGGTCGCGACGACGGTCAGATCGAAACTGGAACGGGTCATGGTCTCCGAGCGTTGCGCCTCGATCTGATCCTCCAGCATCTCCACCCGCGTGCGGCATTCATCCAGCCCATCCAAATAGCGCGTCACGTGCTTCGACGCCCTGTCGAGCGTTTCACGATCGTCGGCATCCAGCGCCAGGGCGGGATCGGTCGTCATCGGAGCAAGCACCTGCTGGCTGGAATTCACTTGCCGTCTGGTGCGAAAGATTCGGCGCCGAAGCTCGATCAGCGTCTGCGACTGTGGTACTGAACCGCCGTCGAGCAGCGCATCCTCGACGGCATCGATGTCTTGGGTCAGCTCGTAGATGATCGGCTCCATCCGGTTGGTCATACCCGACACCATGAACCCCAGCAAGTCCACCGCCGTCACCAGCGACCTGTCCGACGACAGGTGCTGTCGTAGCTCGTCCACGGCGGCGACCGTCCCGGATCGCACCGTGATCGCCCTGGTCGGGCCGATCAGCAGCTTCAGGTCGGCGAGATCGGTGAGATCGTCCGTTGGACCGGGACGCAGCGTTCTGATGCTCAGCAAGGTGCCGTCCGGCACTTGTTCATAATGATTGAAACGCACCGGCTCCAACAGCGCCTGTCTGGTCTGCTCGTTGATCTCCTGCCACGCCATCAGCCATTCGCGATCGGCGTCGTCGGCAATGTCGATGTCGAACCAGGTGACTCCACCGGCACCCGTGTTATCAGCGGCGTTTCCGGGACCGAATCGCGTAATCTCAGGCATGGCGGATCATCGTTGGTTGGATGGGAAACAAGAAACTGGAGTCCAGTGTAGCGTTCGAGGCCGCGGTTGACAGCGCACTACAATCTCCGGGCCACGGCCTCAAGCCGCGCCGCGAGACGCGGCCGGTCGATCAGGACAGCGTGCCCTTGCCCCGAATCAAGGCGCCCGGATTGCGTTCTAGGTAACCGGGATCGCTATCGAAATCGTTATTTGGATCAATGCCTTGCCATTCGGGTTGGAGCGAGGCGCCGGCAAGGATCGTCGATTGCGCTCCCGATTTCGATCCCGAGCAGCTCCCGTCCGCGTCCCGGGCGGCGCCTTGGTCGAGCCGCTCGAATACTTGCCCGGTCTCGGCGCTCGGACAAGACCTGCAGCAGAACTTGGCACAAAATGGTAAGTCGCGACCGAGGGGGGTCAGGCAGAATCCAGCCGTCGTTTCCGGAGCTCCTCGATCCGCGATAGGAGCGACTGGTGATCCGCATGACCCGACGCCCCGGATGAACACCGTATGGACAAACGCCCACCATAGTCAGCGTGGCACCGCCGTACAGCACAACGGGGGAAGCCGGGGCGACACATGAGGGAAGGCGTTCCACCTGGGGTATGCCGGTTCAGTCTTCGCAGGGCCGGGCAAGGGTTTTAGAAATTATGAGTCAGTTCAAGATGAAGATGGCGGGGCGCGATACCGACGAGGGCAATCTCCTTGTGCTGGCGGTGCTTGCAAGTGTTATCGGCCTTGGTGCGGGGCTGATCGGCGGCCTGTTCCGGCTGTCGCTGCAATGGGCAGACACGGAACGGAATGCGCTGATCGCATGGGCCCATGGGCAGTCGGTGCTCGGGTTCGCGGTCATCGTCGGGGGGGTGGCGTCGGCCACCTGTATCGCTGCATTTCTGGTGCGACGGCTTGTGCCGACCGCAGCGGGCAGCGGTATCCCGCATATCGAGGGCGTGCTGAAGGGCGAGCTCACGCCTGCACCGCTGCTCCTTGTCCCGGTCAAATTCGTCGGCGGCGTGCTTGCGATAGGGTCCGGCCTGGCCCTTGGCCGAGAAGGCCCGAGCGTTCAGATGGCGGTCAGCCTGGCGCATTGGGTTGGACAGACCTTCCGGCGCACCCTGGCCGATTGCCGCGTGTTGATGGCCGGTGCGGGCGGTGCCGGGTTGGCAACCGCGTTCAATGCGCCGCTGGCCGGGGCGATCTTCGTGCTCGAGGAACTGGTCGGACGATTCGAGCCCAGGATCGCCGTGGTCGCATTGGGCGCGTCTGCCAGCGCCATCAGCGTTGCGCGCCTGCTGCTCGGGGACACCACCGCATTCGTGTTGCCCGACGTGACCGCCGGCGGCATCGCGGTTAAGCCGTTCTACATCCTTCTCGGCCTTTTCACCGGGGGGTTGGCCATCTTTTACAACCGAAGCCTGCTTGCATCGGTTGCAGCAGTCGATCGCCTGGGCTGGGCGCCCGAAGCACGGGCATTTGTGATTGGAGCCGGTGTCGGTACCCTGGCATGGTTCGCACCGGACCTCGTGGGCGGCGGTGATCCGATCACCCAGAGGACCTTGAATGGCGCCGAAGTCATTACGATGCTCCCGTTGCTGTTTCTTTTGCGCCTGGCGCTCGGAGCCGCCTCGTATTCAGCGGGGACGCCCGGCGGGCTGCTGGCGCCGGTTCTTGTGCTCGGCGCTCAGGCCGGCTTGTTCTTCGGGCTCGCCTGCCGCCTCCTGTTCCCGGGCATGGAGATCGATCCCGAAGCCTTCGCCGCTGTTGCCATGGCGGCTTTTTTCGCGGGCGTCGTGCGCGCACCAGTGACGGGGATCGCGCTGGTTACCGAAATGACCGGCAGCACGGCCCTGTTGTTGCCGATGGTCGCTGCCAGCTTCACGGCTATGGTGGTCCCGACATTTGTCGGAAATCCGCCGGTCTACGATTCGCTGGGGCGCCGCGCCGCGCAGTTGAATCGTTCACCGACGACCACGTCGAGTCGATCTGCGCCCAACTGACACTCTTCTAGGCGACATCATGCCAGCCTCCTGTTTCTTCGGGCTCCGTTTCGAATCGACGCGGGTAAGCGGACCGGGGGTCGGCCGGGCTGCACAGCGGCGAAGCAAAGCAACGGCCAGGGCGTTGCGTATCGGGTCTGATAGCATGCGACGATGAATGAATCGAGAAACGGCATACGCTCCAGTTTGATCGCCGCCCTGCTGATCGGATTGCTGTTGTTCCCGGTGATCTTGCCGGCAGGCGATGCGCCGGCGATGCGCGCGGAGAACCTCGGCGACACAACGCTGTTCACGCAGCCGCTCCTGCTTGCAGTCGCCAACCTCGACCAGCGTATAAGCACCACCACCGATACCGTCAGCAGGGCCCGGCTTACGCATCAGCGCGCCCTCGTGCTGGAGCAACTCACCCGGACCATCCTGTCCCGAGGCGGTAACGGCTTTGCAGCAACGGTCACCGCAGACGAACTGCAGCGTCTGCGCGACACCGTTTCGCGTGCCCGGCGCAGCGGGGACGAGACCGCCGAGATGACCGCGATTCTGCGCCTCAACAGCGCGATCCTGGGCCAGAGCTTTACGGATCTGCTGACGACGGTGGCGCGTGACTGGATCAGGTTCGCCCCGGCCTCGGACTTTAACCGCGCGTTCATCAGCTTCGAGCATCGAACCGCGTTCAATCAGGTACCGTTCGGGCGCGCCGCGCAGCGTTTGCAAACTGCCGCGCCGGCCGCTCTCAGCAGTGCCGAGCAATCGTTGATCGACGCCTATCGTGACTACAGCCAGCGCGCTGAGGTTTATGACGCCGTGGCGCAGTCTCTGCTCGGCTTCGTCAAGGGCGCAGCAACGAGCAACCGGGTGTTGAATTGGCTCGGCATCAGCGCACTGATCGGCGTCATCGACATGCAGCCCTGGGCCATCGACATCAACGCCACGATGCTGCCGGGCGGCGACTACAGCATTGGCCAACTCATCAGCATTGGCCAATTCTTCGCTGCCGCCTTGTTGTTTCTGGCGTTGACCGGTGTCGGCCTGATTCTGCTGCCGATGCTGCTGCGCCTCTTGCGACGCGCGTTGCCACGACGGGCGCAGAGCGCGCAAGAGGACCCATCCGAATCCGAGCGCCTTCTACGCCTGCTTGAGGAGTCGCTTCTCGGTCCGCTGCGCGTCCTGCTGGTGCTGATCGCCATCGCCCAGTCGACGCGCATCCTGTTCTTGCGCGAATCCGACGAGCGCATGCTGGAGGTGCTCGGCAGCCTGTACGTCGTGCTGATCGTCTGGGCGCTGCTTCGCCTGATCGACAACTTCGTGATGCTCTATTCGAGCGCCCTGCGTCATCGCTATCCGACCCTGCGCGGAGAGCTGGTCAACTTCTCGTCCACCGTGATCCGCTTCACAGTGATCGTGATTGCAGCGCTCTACCTGATGCAGAGCTTCGGCTTCGACATCAGCACCCTGCTGGCGTCGCTCGGCATCGGCGGTCTAGCCGTCGCGTTCGCGGCCAAGGAGACCATCGCGAACATCTTCGGCTGCATCTCCATCATCGCCGACGACATGTTCCAACAGGGCGATTGGATCGTGACGCCGAAGGGCGAGGGCACGGTGATCGATGTCGGCCTGCGCAGCACCAAGATCCGCACCTTCGACAACGCAGTGATCTTTCTACCCAACGCCTATGTGGCCAGCATCGACGTGCGCAACTGGAGTCGGCGCAAACTGGGTCGACGCATCAAGTTCACGCTCGGGCTCGAATACGGCAGCGATATGCAGCAGGTGAAGCAAGACCGTCGACGACATTCGTGCCATGCTGGTCGCCCATGCGGATATCGCCGACAGCAGCACCGACACCACAAAATACACCAAGCAGCAACTGGGGAAGATCTCCGACGCGATGGATGGATACGGTATCAAGCGGACGCTGCTGGTCTATCTCGACGCCCTCGGCGACAGCTCGATCGATATCCTGATCTACTGCTTCTCCAAGACCGTCGACTGGGAAGGATGGCTCCAGGTCAAGCAGGATGTGATCTTTCGCTGTTGCGCCATCGCCGAGGCCAACGGCCTCAGCATCGCGTTCCCGAGTCAGACGCTGTATCTGCGTCAGGACGGTGGGCAAGCGGGAGATGCTGTTGCGTCCGATCATTGAGCCGATTTTCAAGCACGCTGGAAGTAAAAGAGCGAGAAGCATGCGAACCGCTGTCCCTGTCGTCATCGCCTGCATGCTGTGGGCTGCCTGGCTGTCGTGCGCCTTTGCTCTGGATGCCGACAGCGCGCTGCCCGAATCGCTGGTCACGTCTTCGGCACTGGAGTCCAAGATCGCCGAAGCGCAGGCAGCCACCGACATGACCGAGGAGGCCAAGACACGGCTTGTCGAGCTCTATCGCAAGGCGTTGAGCAACCTGCAGGCGGCAAGGGACAACGAGGCATCTGCAGCCACATTCCGGCGCACGGCCGAGAACGCGCCGGCCGAGATCCAGGCCATCGAAGCGGCGCTTGCGCCTGATGCCCGGGCCGAGCCGCTGGAGGGTCTTGATGCGGATGCGGACACCCCGCTGCCCGTGCTTGAGCAACTGTTGCAGAAGGAGCAGGCGGACCTGACCGCGGCCGATGAGCGACGCGCCGACTTCAAGTCCCGTCTGGCGATCCTCGAGCAGCGCCCGGAGGCCATCAGCCAGCGCCTCACGGAGGCGACGCAACAACGCGAGGAGGCATCGGCAGAGCTTCAAGCGCCTGCAGCGGACGATGCGAGTCCCGTGTTTGCGCAGGCCCAACAGTGGGCGGCGGAGACGCGCTACATGGCGCTGAGCACCGAGATCAAGATGCTCGACCGCGAGCTGTCGAGCCGGCCGCTGCGGGCGCAATTGCTGCGGGCAAAGCGCGATAAGGAGGTCGCCAACGTCGACTGGATCGGCGAGCGCGTCCTCGCGCTCGGTGAGCTCATCGATCGAAAACGCCGCCAGGCGGCGGAGCAAGCGACGACAGAAGCTGAAGAAACCCAGCGCGAACTCGAGGGGATGCACCCGGTGCTGGTCGAGTTGTCCGCGCAAAACGCGGCACTGTCCCGTGACGTCAGCGATATGACGAAGCGGCTTAAGGCGCAGGACCTGGTGCGGCAGCACCTCGAACAGCTCGTGGAGCAGACCGGCGCCGATTTCCAGGATGCCCGAGAAACCCTGGAGTCCGGGGAGGTCAACGACGATCTCGGTCGAATCCTGTTGCGGCAGTTCGAGACCCTGCCCGATCCGCGGGCCTTTGTTAAGAGCGCCAAACAGCGAGAGAGCGAGATCGCCGACCTCAACGTAAGCCGGTTGGAGTATCGCGCCGAGGCGCGGCGCATCGCGGATACGGATGCCGCGGTCGATCGACTCACGCTGGAGATGCAGGCCGATGCGTCGGCGCCGCCGGAGACCGCCGCGCAGATCGAGGCGCAGAAGGCCATGCTGCTGAAGCTGGTGCAGCAGCGCCAGGCACAGCTCGACAAGGCCTTGGAGACCAATCGCCTCTACCTCGGCAAGCTGCGAGAGCTCGATCGGGCCGAGCAGGAGTGGCTCGCGACCGCCGCCGAGTATGACGCCTATCTAGACGAGCACCTACCCTGGTTGCGTAACGCCAAACCGATCCGCCTCGAGGACATTCGCGCGCTGCCGAGCCAACTCCGCGCCCGGCTCGCGACCGCGGATCTGCCAGGCTTGCCGCGCTTGATTGGCCAGCAGCTCGGGCGCAGTCCCGCCGTCTGGCTCGCCGCGATCGGCGCCGTCGTCCTGCTGTGGCGACGCCGAGCGATCATCGCCGCAATCGAATCGGTCGCGCCCCGGATCGGCAAACCCACCACCGACCGCCTGGGCCATACCGGATGGGTGTTGGCCCTGACCCTGCTCGTCGCGGCACCGCTGCCCTTGCTCTTCGCGGTCGCGGGCTGGCAGCTCCAGGCCGCAGGCGGCGCAACAGCGCTGTCCCACGCCATCGGCGATTCCCTGACACGGGTCGCCCTGCATCTCGCCATTCTGCTCGCCCTGCGCGCCATCTGCCTGCCGCACGGTTTGGCGGCGGCGCATTTCCGCTGGCCGGAACGCAACCTGACGCTGCTGCGAACCCAGATCAATCTGCTCATCTGGCCGTTCGCGTTCGCGGTCGTGATCGTCAATGTCGCGATCGGCCTGGACCCGAAAGAGACCGGTGGCACCCTGGCCAAGCTCGGTCTGCTGCTTGGCTACGTTCCGCTGTCCT
Organism: uncultured Gammaproteobacteria bacterium; assembly: GCA_963824085.1. GTDB lineage: Bacteria > Pseudomonadota > Gammaproteobacteria > Chromatiales > Chromatiaceae > JARRNE01. Next base: position 420,831 of record CAWGNT010000015.1, on the reverse strand, counting down.
GGTTCCTATTCCGGGTGTTCCATCCCCGGCGTGGCGTGCTTGCGCACCTGCGAGCAGGTGGCGAGTACCCGATGGTCTTCCGCACCTACCTCATCTGGTACCCGCTGGCCGTCGGCTATCCCTTGGTATTGGTCGCCCTTGCGTTTGCCGGTTACGTCTTCACGGCCACGGCCGATTCCCATTTGTTCTTGTTCACGCTCTGGTTCCTGCTTGCGCTGGTGTTGAGCAACGCGCTCGCTTTGCGTTGGCTCCAGGTGACCAGGCGGCGCCTTGCCTACGACGCCGCCATGGAACGCCGACGCGCGGAGCGAGCGGAAGAGGAAGAGCAGGAGGCGGTCGGGGAGATGGGTGAGCTGCAATTCGAGGTGCCGGAAGTGGATATTACGGCCCTGAGTGCCGAGACGCGCGGGCTGATCCGCATGCTCATGCTCACCGCGGCCATCGTCGGACTTTACCTGATCTGGTCCAGCGCCCTGCCGGCGCTGCGCATCTTCGACGATGTGGTCCTATGGCATGGGACGTTGACCGTCAACGGCACGGAGCAGCCACTGCCCATCACGCTGGGGAGCCTCGGCCTGGCGCTGCTCTATGCCGTCGGCGCCTGGGTGTTGGCGACGCGCCTCCCGGCCCTGTTGGAGATCTTGCTGCTGCAGCGCTTCAAGATGACTGCTGCCAGCCGCTATACCGTGACCATGTTGACGACTTATGTCGTGGTCGCGGTGGGTCTGTTGCTGGTGCTCGGCACCCTCGGCGCGCGTTGGTCGCAAGTGCAATGGCTGGCGGCGGCGCTCAGCGTCGGCATCGGCTTCGGCCTGCAGGAAATCGTCGCCAACTTCATCAGCGGGTTGATCATCCTGTTTGAGCGACCAATTCGCGTCGGCGATGCCGTCACCGTGGGCGACACCGACGGCATCGTCACCAAGATCAAGATCCGCGCGACCACCATCCGCAACTGGGACGGCAAGGAGCTGCTGGTGCCGAACAAGGAGTTCATCACCGGACGTCTGCTCAATTGGTCGCTGTCGGACCAGACCACGCGGCTGGTCCTCGCCATCGGCATCGCCTACGGATCGCCGGTGCGCCAGGCCATGGACCTGCTGGCGGAGGCGGCGAAGGAGAACCCCAACGTGCTCGATGATCCGGCCCCAACGGTGATCTTCGAGTCCTTCGGCGACAACGCGCTCGGCCTGCTGCTGCGCTGTTTCGTCGACTCCATCGATCTGCGCGTCAGCACCATCAGCGCGTTGAACGAGGCCATCAGCGACAAGTTCAATGCCGCCGGCATCAGCATCGCCTTCCCGCAGCGCGACGTGCATCTCGACACCATCAAGCCGCTGCGGGTTCAGCTTGAACACGCGAGTCCCGTCGACTGACCGGGAAACACGATTATTCAGCTAAATACCGAGCACATTCCTTGTCGTTGTCGCTGTCGTCATCGAAGAAGCGACACAACTTGGTCATGAGCAAGTTCGGACAGCGAAACCACGAGGTGCGGGAGAATCCCCGGCGCTAGCAAAAAGCCGGGGTCAGGTCTTGACTTGTGCCTCTCCACCCTGAGCGTTGTCGGCCGCCGCGCCCGATGATCGACCACAGATGGCCGATTGCGACCGCTCCGCCAAGTCCCGGGCTCGCACCGCCGCCATGCAGGTGCGCTGGGCGACTACCGCCCGAAGCGACCGCCGCCAATAGCGCGCGTTCAACCTCGTCCGCTGCTCCCGACTGATGACAGATCAAACGGGACTAACCGCGGCGCGCATGCCTGTCGCAATTGCGCCGCTTTCCGGGGCGAGTGATCGAACCCTCCGGGTATCACGAGCGTAAACGGGAGCTCCATCTTGCGGGATGCCTGTAGTTAGTGAGTTATGCGTTTTCCGGCGATGCTTTTCCACGTTCTGTCCCGACAAAAAGAACCCGGCGCTCCGCCGGGTTGAAACTTCACAAGAGGGAGAAGACCTAGCGTCGTCGGTGCATCTCACCATTCAGGCTGGCGGTTGCCCTGTGCCTTGTGCGCGTCACCTGCGAAGAGCGCTCCTCCGGCTTGCGCCAGAAGTAGGCCAGCCCGTTGACCAGGATGGCGATAACAAGGAGTCCGAGGCCGGCGAGCATTACAGTCCCCATCAGTCCACCTTCCACATCCGCCGGGATCTGAGGCCCGGGCCGAAGATTTCAGCGTGCATCAGGATGGCCCCAGCAACATGTGTGCCGCGGTCTCGGGTTTGCCTTTTGCGGCAGGTCGGCAGAGGCGGGACGCGCCGGATCTACTCCTTGCGTCTCACTTAGGGAGAGGGATTTTTGTCTGCCACACCCGACAAGTCTTCCCGCTTTGTGCGATGAGTTTTTGGGCCACACTGGTCCGCGTTCTGTCCGGCGGGCGTGACGCCCCCGGCACTCGGCCGGGTCCGTCGAGGTCCACCGCCCCGTGGCCGTCGGTTCGGGATCGAGGTGTCACCCTTTCTACACCTGTCTTCCCGATACCCATCCGGCGGCACTCCCTGCCAGAGTGCCAGGGTTTTTCGTTGGGGGCAGGGAAGGGGGAGCTGAATTACGTAGTTTGAGAGGGCGGAGCTCTGTGCTGGCGCGCATTTGAGGGGATGGTTTGACAGGGCGTCGTGGGCGTGGCGGCGTGGTAGGGGCATCACGAGGGCCTGTTAGCGGTCGCCGCAAGGCGGGTGACCTGGTCGCCAGGGGCTCACGGGAGTGAGCCGTGCTAGGAGCACGGCGCAAGACCCAGTGAGGACTTTTCGAGCTCGCGGAGAAAAGACCGGACAAGTGGGCAGAACCTACAAGGAGCAGCGAGACGACCCCGCATAGGCGGGGTCTTGTTTTAGGGGTAGGAATTGTGCGGGGCTAGAGGCGGGATGCCTTCTTCTGCGAGCGCGTCTGCGGCCTCCAAGACCTGCTCGCGGGTGACACCGGTGCGGGGCATGGTGGTGGCTCCTGTTGTGTACCGTGAGGTAACGTAATTACGGCACGAATAAGGGTAGCGACACCACGCGGGAGGGCAAGGACGGCAGAGGTCGTTACCGCAACGGCACGAACGCCGCCCGGGTGTGAGTTAGGCTCGATATCGGCGCTCGGTCCCTGTTGCGCTCGGAGTTGCCATCCCCTTGCCATCCGGACGAAATGCGACTGCAAAGCAGGGTTGCGAAGGTCGCACGCCAATTGCCTGCAGTCTGACGCCAAGCGAAGGCACTCCAACTCCAACTTTTGCAAGCCGTTCGGATCAAACACCGCATCGCGTGCCCTGTCGGTGGCTATGCCACAAAGACAACGAGAAATGATGCACGATAGGCCTGCTGCCGATGACTCGGCTTTAGAGCTCGCATTGCACCGCGCATTCGACAGGGACCGAGAGCGACGGTATCAACGTAAAAATCGAGGTGCCGCCTGTTCGGCAAGCAAATCCGCCACGCACAAGGCGTGACATCAATGTGTGCTGACGCTATGCCTTATCTGAGGGAGGCCCACTTTTCAGGCGGCCGGCCAAGGCTACGCGTTCTGGCGCCATCGCCTCGATATTCGGTTTTCTGTATGATTGGGGTGGAACCGAATTCAGAGAAGCAGTAACAAATTTGTATCCTGGACGGTAGATCGTGGACCAATGAACGACAAACTTCCCGGATTGGATGCCACTGCCGAAACGACCGAAGCCACCGCGACTTCCGCAGTTTCGCACAAGGCGGTGACAGCCTCCATTATCGGTTCGTTTCTCATCCTTCTGTTGGGTGTGCTCTACTTCGCTCGGGCCCTGTTGCTGCCGGTCCTGCTCGCATTTCTATTCACGGTCATTCTTTCGCCAGTTGTCAGGGCCTTCAAACGGCGCGGCATTCCGGAAAGTGTCACCGCCTTCCTGCTGGTCCTTTTGGTAGCCGGCGTCCTGGGTGGCGGTGCTTACTGGTTGAGCGACCCCGTCTCCAAGTGGGTGGGGGACGCTCCCAAGATCGGGACGCAGCTACGCCTGAAGCTGATATCACTGCGCAAACCTGTCGAAAAAATCATGGAAGCCCAAAAGCAGGTCGAGGACGCGACAACGCAGAAGGCGGCGCCGGGCGTCCAGCAGGTAATTGTGAAAGATCCGGGCCTTATCAGCCAAGCGGCGCAAGGGGCACCAGATTTTCTGGCTGGCGTAGGCCTCTCCCTCGTGCTGCTTCTATTTCTATTGGCTTCGGGAGATATGTTTTACGAAAAACTCGTGCGGGTCCTTCCAACTCTAACAGACAGGAAGCAGGGCTTGAGGATTGCGCGAGACATTGAGCGGGAGGTTTCCCGATACCTTCTGACGATCTCCGCCATCAATGCGGTGCTGGGGGCGGTCGTCGCAGGGGGCCTTTATGTATTGGGCATGCCCAATCCGTTTTTATGGGGCGTTGCGGCAGCCATTCTGAATTTCATACCTTATCTGGGAGCTATCACCGGCTTTGTCGTGGTAGGCATCATCTCTATCGTATCTTTCCCCACTCTGGGGCAAGCGTTCTTGGCGCCAGCAGTTTACCTCGTATGCACGGTCATTGAGGGGCAGTTCGTAACCCCCGCGCTCGTTGGGCGGCGGATGCAAATAAACGCAGTAGCAGTGTTGCTAGCTGTCGCGTTTTGGGGATGGCTTTGGGGTGTCGTCGGTATTTTCATTGCGATCCCCGTGTTGATCGTTGTCAAGATATTCTCGGATCACGTTCCCCGCCTGGGCGGGCTGCAAGAATTCCTAAGTCCACGCGGCAGCGAAGCCAAACAGCCGGACTAAGCTGCGGTGCTCATCACACAGAATGGTGCATTCGGGCAAGCCTGCGAATGCGGATGGCGCGGTTCACCTCCCCGCGGAAAGTGAGTGCCAATGCTGTGAGGTAGCTGAAATAAAGTGCGGCGATGACACTGGCGAGGCCGGCGTAGTAACTGCGATAATTGGCAAAGTTCAAGATATACTCCCTACAGGCACAAACTTCGGTTTTGATTTGCTTTCTAGGAAAGGTCTATAACGTAGTGACTTTGCGATATATTTGCTGCCACCGAATGCTTCCTGTGGACGTTCAAGCAGCAATGATACGAATTGACTTCTCTGCGGAAGATATCCAGAAGATCAAGAAATTACGCTAGGATGATCCACATCGAAAGTTAAGGAGGAGAATGGATGTCCTTTGGCTAAAAAGTCAGGGCCTTCCTCACGAGGAGATTTTCCGGCTCACCGGCGTCAGCGGCAACACATTACGTAAGTACCTCCGACTGTTTCAGTCTGGCGGGGTAGAGAAGCTTACGGAGATCAACTGGTACACCCCGATCAGCGAGCTCGATGCGCATCGCCAGCAGATCGCAACCCATTTCCGTAAACATCCGCCTGCAAGCATCAACGAGGCAATGGAAAGCATTGATGCGCTCACCGGAATAAAGCACAGTCCCAGTGCAGTGGGAAGGTTCTTGAAGTCGCTTGGTATGGGCCCAAGGAAAGTCGGAGCAATCCCATCAAAAGCGGATCCAGAGGCGCAAGAAAACCTCAGAGTCAACAGGTTAGAGCCGCTCCTCGAGGAGGCGAAGCAGGGGAAACGCGCTATCTTTTTGTCGACGCCGCCCACTTCGTATTTGGTCCTTTTCCCGGTTTTCTGTGGTCATTTACGCGCCTCTTTGTACCGGCATCGCCCGGCCGACAACGTTTTCACGTTCTCGGCGCATTGAATGCGATCACACACGAATTGGTGCTGATAACCAATGAGACCTATATCAATGCGGAAAGCGTCTGCGAATTGTTGCGGAAAATTGCATTAATGAATATACGAATGCCAATAACCCTGGTGCTGGATAACGCACGTTACCAGAAATGCAACATTGTTGCCGCATTAGCCTTAAAGCTGGACATTGAGCTACTTTTCCTTTTTGCCTATTCTCCGAATTTAAATCTCATTGAGCGCTTATGGCAATTCGTCAAGAAGGAGGTTCTATACTCGAAATACTATCCTGATTTTGGCAGCTTTAAACGCGCCATATCGGACTGTTTAAATCAAACCCACACGACGCACAAGCAGAAGCTTGATTCCTTGCTTACGCTGAAATTTCAAGTCTTCACCAAATGCAACTTTGTGCCTATATGAGGTATATTTTTCGCAACGCTGTGTGCGCCAGCGTACAGACCGCACAGGGTTCTCTAGGTTAGATTTTTCTCTAGTGCGAGTGCTAACAAGGGTTGCCGGTGGCGGCGAGGCAAACCAGATCGTTCACTGAAACGGTTTGGAATGGCCTAGACTGATAGAGGAGGGGAATCATGGGTAAGTATCTGATCGGATGGTTGCTGGGTGTTCCGACGATTGTGCTGGTGGTTATTTATCTCTTGAATAACTAAACCATCGGGACATCGACCCTAACCATAAGACCCTAACGACAAAGGACAATGAGCATGGAAAGAGCCGAAGGGTTCACGACCCGTCCCAACGACCTGGCTGGTGCCAACTCCGCCGGCGCAGGATTGGCCCATACGAGCAACGTCATTATCCGGAGATCATCATGAGCAAAGATCACGACAGAGGCACAGTGGCGGATGCGGCCGATCCCGTCGTACGCCGCATGGCATCTGGGGCGCATGAGGCGGTTGACAAGATGGCCGGCGCGGCCAGCCACACCGCGAAAGCGGTGGACGAGAAAGGGGAGCAACTGAGAGAGCTTCAGGTGGAATGGCTGGACAAGAGCCGCGCTTACGTCCGCGACAACCCTGTCAAGGCGCTGGGGATCGCGGTCGTCGGCGGCTTCCTGTTGAGCCGCCTGTTGAGCTCGCGTTAGGAGCTCTCCCCGGGATGGATCCGACTACGGCAGTCGAGGAAAACGTTGGATCACGGGCCGCTTCCAGCGCTCCGGGCCATCGCACAGCCGTGCCGCAGGAGGCCAAGCTGCTTTGGCAAGCGTTGCGTGGACTCGCGCACGACCGTCTCGAGCTCGCCGGCTTGGAGACACAAAGGGCGGGTGAGAGCCTGGTCGCCATGGTGGTAGCGGGAATGCTCGTAGCGGGCCTGCTCCTCAGCGCATGGCTCGGGCTGCTCGGCGCCGGGATACTCGCGCTGACCAGCCGTGGAGTCATGGCGACTGGCAGCGCCTTGCTGCTGGCAGTAGCGGTCAACTTGGTCGTCGCGCTCATTCTCTGGCGCGTGATCGGCCGCCTGAGTCATCGTTTACGGTTCCCCGCCAACACCCGCAGTCTTGAGCCGGGGTCATCCGAGTTCCCGGATGCGGAGACATCTTGATGACCACAATTCTTCCAAGCCCCAGAACACTGACTTCTTCTCTAACCGTTCAAATCGGCGAAGCCGAGCGTCGGCTCCAGAACAGGCGGCGGTTGGTAGGGGTTCGCGGCGTTGCGCTACGCCGGGCGCTCCACCAGTGGATGACCGATCCAACGGTGTTGCTGTGGGCAGGGGGCATGGGATTCCTTATTGGAGAGCTCACCCAGCGTCATACGCCCAAGCCGCAGGGCTCGGATCCTTCGCCTAACCCCGGCCATCCCTTCTTCGATAGCGCCCGGACCGTTATGACGCTGGTAACTTTGGCGCGCCCGTTGTTTTCCATGCTGCCCGGCGCGAAGACGCAACACCCCTCTGCATCGGATGCGGCGGCGCAAGCGCCAGCACCGCCGGAGCGCACGCGCGCAACGCCCTCAGGTGACGCCGATGAAGGTCGAGGCGACCCCGTGATCTAACGGTGAATGTGCGATGCACCTCAGCTCCGGGACCGTCAGCTGGTCCGATAGGCGGTGCAGGCGGCCGAGCAGCTCCAGGGGACCGGGTAATAGCCACGGCTTAACCCCGGCCAAAACAAGTCCAGTTGGCTCCGGCGCGCATCACCCAATCAGGCGACCCGGCAGGCTTGCCAGAAAGCGCCCGGCGCCCGCCAGTTGGCGCCGAAGGAGCGGCCAGTCCTCTGTACGTTTGCGCTCGTCCAGACAGCGCAGGAGTCGGACCTTGTCCGCCGCGCCCTGGCGGTCGAGCAGCGTGACCCATAGGCTGTCTTCCACGTTATAGACCCGCCCCTCGGCCAGGCAGACGGGGATGGTGTCGGTCACCGGCACCGCCAGGTCCTCGGCAGCGGCCCCCACCGCGGCGCGGATATTCACCGCCTTGGGGCCCACGGGATTGGCGAGGTCATAGGGCGGCTGCCATTCCCGGGGCGGGCGCAGCAGATCGATATGGCTCACGGCGACCAGCAAGGGAGGGGGATGGCGGTCCGGCCGGGCAGACCAGAGGGCGCGGATGCGGTCCAGGGCCTTCCGCTCTTGGTGGCGATCCGGACGGTGGGCGGCGGTTACCCAGAGCACCAGGTCGGCAACGGTCGCCAGTCGGTCCAGAGCCTTGGGAGGGAGCCTGTCCGTATCGATCCCCGGCGTGTCGAACACGAGAGCGGCGGTGAGGCCCTCCCGCTCCAGTCGATAAGGGGCGACGGCCGCGGCCGGGTTCGGCAGGACGTCGGAGGACGCCGTCAGTCGGCCGAAGAGGGCGTTGATCAGGCTTGACTTGCCGGCGTTGGCCCGGCCAAGAACCAGGATGCGCAGGGGCTCGTGGGCGCGGGCGGCTGAATCGGCTTCGGCTTGCTCCAGGTCGCGCATGGAGCCTGGGGTGGCCGCGGCTGCGGGTTCCGCTTCAGTCAGGGCCGGGGTCAAAGTTAGACGTCCGCTGTAGGTCTCGATGGCGTAGTAGCCCACCTTGCGGACGAGCTCCTGGAGCAGCCAGCGGTGCAGGTCGGACCAGGCGGAATCGAAGGCCCGGCCGCGTAGGCGCTCCCAGCCCTCGCTCAACACGGCGTTGACCGGATTGACGACCAGCCGGCCGGCGCGATAGAGGTCGAGCAGCCGCTCGGCGGTCGCCTTCCAGCGGTAGGCGCGCACCAGGTCCCCCAGGGTCAGGCGGTGGCTGAAGGGGATTTGACCGACGATCTCAGTGCGCAGGTCCCGGCAGGCCCGTTCGACGATCAGCAGTCCGTGGGGCAGGGTCAACTCCAGCAGGGGCCGCGCCTTCTCCGGGTGATAGATGCGCGCGACCCGTTCCAGGGCATCGCGCGCGAGGGCAATGAGCCGTGGGCCGTCGGACAGGGGCCAGTCCTCTGGCCTGATCCCCTCGGCCATGGCCTCGATGGCGCCCCAGGCGGCCTGCGACTTGGGCGGCCACTGGGGGTCGGGGGCAGTCTGGACATCGGCGAGCAGCCGCCGGTCCCGTCGGCGCAGCCAGAACTGGAGACCGTAGCCCGCGGCGCTGAATGCCAGCGTGGCTGCCAGCCAATAGGGCATGGCCCCGTTCTGCCACAGCCACCAAAGGCCCAGAGGAAGGAGGACCGCGAGGGGCAGGGCCCACAGTAGCAGGGCGAACAGGCGCAGGCGGTCGCTTCGGCTGAGCATAACGAATCAATCCAGGTTACTGAATACGAGAGGAAACCCACTGCCTCGTGCGCTACGGCGAATCGGCGTCGGTCTTGATCAAGTTGGTGCCAGATGCCAATGCCTCCGCGTAGACACGCCGCAGCTCCGCCGCGTCGATCCGCTCCCCGACCCGGCGGGTGCCAAAGTAGTAGCCAGCGGCCTTGCCCAGGGCATAGGTGGTCGCCCCGCTGGCCGTTGCCCCCCACACGGCGCCGAGTGTTTGACCCAGATAGGGGACAAGCTTGACCAGTGCACGGCCAACCAGGCGCGCTGCATAGCCAACGCCGACCCCAAGGCCCAGGAGGCCGAGAAACTCGGAGACCTCGCGGCGGGTCCAGCCCTGACCATAGAGCCCGGCCAGGCTGTGTAGGAGCTTGGCCTGGATCGCCGGCACTGCCACCAGGTCTACGACCGGCAGGGCGCCGACCCCGGCCGCCGCCAAGGCATAGCCGACGATGTGCGGGTGGGCGGTGCGGGCAAAGGTGTCGCGCATCCCAGGGTCGCCGCGCAACCGGGCGTGAAGGTCCAGGGTCGAGACCTCCCCGATAGCCGCCCAGAGGGCTTCGAGCCCATAGTTGGCCGGGTCCAGTCCGTCCTCCGGCAGGGTCAGGTCGATCGGCACCCACAACGGCACCGTGGCCCCGGGCAGCCGGCCCAGGCCATCGCGCTGAGCAAGCAGGGCGCGGGTCAAATCGTTGGGGACGGCCGTGGGCCAGGGCTGCCGGTCGAAGGGGTAGGGCAGGATGTGCCCCGAGCCTGGCGGATAGCCCTCGTGGAGCCCGGTTTGGGCGATCAGTACGGACCATTGGGGGTGGCGCCCGCGCACCGCGCGCAGAACCTCGAATACCGCACCCTGCCCCAGGTCCGTCGCCTTCATGACGCCCAGCACCAGATGCGCCTGGGCCTCGCAGAAGCGAATGTCCTCGGCGGGGTCATAGGCGACCTCTCCGAGGCCGCGGGTGTCCAGAAAGCGCACCACCGGTGCCTCCGCCGGGAAGTCGTAAAGGCGGGCGGTACGGGTACAGGGCCGGAACCCGTTACCGATCTCGGCGCCCGGGCTACCGGTCAAGGCGCGGATGATGGAGGTCTTGCCGGACTGGGCCTTGCCGAGCAGCCACACCACCGGCAGGGGCTGGCGCTCCCGGGCGCTGCGCAGGGCGGCCTCCAGTGCTTGGTCATCAACCGTCGGATTCAGCAACAACCGGCGCAGGCGTTGCCAATCCTCGCGCCAGGGTCTTGAATCGGGGGCTTCGGGCACGCGCGCTTCCTCTGTTAGCGGACCTATGTAGCCGTCGGACACGCCTGCTGAATTCAAAGGTTACACGGTATCTCCGGGGGATCGCTGGGGCCAGATAACCCGAACGAAACGGACTCATGCCAGACCTGCGCGATGACGGAGAGGTCCCACCATGGTCGGTCCGGCCTGTCTGAGAGTGTAGTCCCGCACGAACTAGGGGTGTCCGGGCTGGCGCGACAGCGTCTCGTCGACGAAACGCAGCAGCGCGGCCGTGACTGTCAGCAGCGCCGGCCCGATGATCACGCCAACGACGCCGAAGGCCGAGACGCCGCCGATAACGCCGACGAATAGGGCGAGCGTCGATAGCGGCGCCTGGCGCCAAATCAGCAAGGGTCGGATCAGGTTCTCGGAGGCCGACACGCCCGCGCCCCGGATCAACGGGAAGATCGTCGAGCCCGACTGCGAAATGGAGGCGAAGACGACGATAGCCGGCACCCAAACGAGGGCGCCGCCGCTCACCGGCAGCAGCGCCAGAAGCGCCGCCAGAACAGCGAGCCGTCGGGCAGGACAGGTGCCAGCAGGGCAATGATCCTCGCCGGCAGGCCGACGCGTGCTTTCAGCCTGCGCACCAGCCAGCGATGTAGGAGGAAGGCGAAGCAGATGCCCCAGGCCACAGCGCACCCCGGAAAGGCGCAAGCATCCGATAGCCTGGCGTTGCCGGGGGATTGTTCCCTCAGAATCGGACCGTCTCAGGCGTTAGAGTGCGTCTTTGATATCTTCCTTGATGTCTCCTACGCCCGCCTGGGCCTTGCCGATGTTCTTTTGGACATTTCCTTCCGCCTCCATCTCCTTTTTCCCGACGACCTTGCCGGTGACTTCCTTGACTTTGCCCTTCGCTTCTTCAATGCGCCCCTTGACCTGATCTTTGTTCATTGCGAGTCTCCGACGGTGAGGTTAGCCATGGCCACGATGGCCATGACTCGAGCCCGGAATGACGGCTTCCATCGCTCAACATAAACGGTACACGCAAGACCAAGGGCTTTCGGTGCGGCACCGCACGCTGAACATGGGTCGGCATCGACCATGGCTTGGGCGTTGTAGCACTGCTCAAAGCCCCCGCCGGCCCGCGCTTCGATCTTGCCCTTGGCTTGGGCAATCGCCGCCAGGCGGTCCTCGCGCCCCTTGAGCTCCTCGGGTAGGCTCATCCCGTCGGGGACGTTGGCCCCGTCAGCCTCCTCGGCCAAGGCCAGCAGTTGCTGCACCTCGGCTTTGAGCTGCGCCTCGATGGCCTCGGCATGGCCATAGGACAGGGCACTGTGACGACTGGCGTTGGCGTGGATCTTAGTGCCGTCGAGGCTGACGGCGCCGAAGCGGCTCAGCTGGTTCGCGCGGGCGACTTGCAGGACCTCCACGAAGACCGCTTCGAACTCTTTACCGAAACGCCGCCAGAAGGTTGCCAGGGTGTCGTGGTCAGGATGACGGTTGCAGGCAATGTAGCGAAACGCCAGCGAGTCGTGGGTCGCCCGCTCGATCTTGCGGCTGGAGTAGCCCCCGGTGGCATAACCGTAGATCAACAGCGACAAAAACGCCGCCGGGTGGTAGGCGTCACTGCCCCGACCCACATAGGCCCACTCCAGGTCGATCAGGTCCAGCGCTTCCACCAACCTCCACCACGTAACGCGCCAGGCGCCCCTCGGGCAGCCACTCCTGCACCAAGGGCGGCAGGAGAAAGTCACAGTCGCGGTCGATCGCACGGAAGTGGCTCATCGGCGTAAACCCTCAGGCTCAATGGCCCCATTGTACCGGGATGGCCACCGCACGGCACGGGGGAAAGTCCGACAGGCTGCTAGAACACGAGAACGAACAGCTGCGCCAGCGCCTGCTCCAGGCCGAGACTATCATCGAGGTCCAAAAAAAGTCTCGTTGTTGCTGGGGATCGACACGAGCCCACCACCGCGCGCCGGCAAACCCTGGTGGCTGCGGCCGAGGCGCTGGGCAAGGAGGTCGGCGTGGTGCGTGCCTGCCGTACCTTGGGGGTCGTGTGCGGGCCCGGCCTGTATCGGCGCCGTTCCCGGGCCACTGCGCCCGTCGACGCCGCACCTGCGCCCCGCCACCGCCGCTCAAACTCACCGCCGCGGAGCGCGACACCGCCTCCGAACGAAGACATCCACAGCACCCGCCCACCGCAGTCTGGATCAACTCGCCCGCCGCGGCCAAAACCGAACCCGAAGAGCCTCCAAAGCAACTCTAATTTCGACACCCCGGTGTCTCATTTCCGTTGACACATTCCGCAGATGCATTTCTTCGGCGAGCTGGACGGCCACGCCATACGCCTCGACCCCGATCCGCTGGTCGGTGGCCAGGACCTCGAGCCTAAGTCGGGCCTAAGCCGAGGGGCTGGTACGGACGGCGCTGGCAGGCTGCACCAGAACGGACGTCATCAACACCCTGCGCAAGATGCGCATCGAGCCAGCGCCCGGGCACGCCATGCGAAGGTGCGCGCGGTGTTCAGACCGCACGCGCTCAGCGCAAGCCGAAGTATCCCAAGACGAACAAGACAATGACTACGGCGCCGACGAGCCAGATGATGTTGTTCATGATTCTACTCCGTTGCCTACTCTGAAAGGAACGATGCGGGTCCCGCTGGCGCACTGCAAACTGGCCCCAGCAAAACGACACTATGCCCGCGCCGCTTGAGCGTCTGTGCGCTGGCGAACCGTGCAGCGCAATTTGCCTTGTCGCCGTCTGCCCAGTCGGATGGACCCGGGTGTGTGAGCGAAGATGCCTCGGGAGCAGTGAGGCATGTGTCGGCCGGGCGATCAGCCGAGATCCGCAGTGGTGGGCTGGTCAGGGGCGCAACGCCGGTGCCGAGCAGCCCCTTGATCTATTCGCCACAGACGCAGTCGTTCAACGCCACTTGATCTAGCACGCACGTCAGGTGAGCCCTCGCGCGGGGATGACCGCCGGCCAGATGCCTCATCTCATCGGCGACGGGGAAACGCGGGACTTCCTGGCTGGACATGGTCCGAGTGCAACCAGGGGCAGGCGATGGGCTAGGGAAAGGCCCTGGTCCCCTGCCGGGGAAGCCGGGTCGGCCGAGTTCCCCGCCAGGTCCCCAGTGGGCGGCGGAACCCTTTCTCACCATTTCCGCTGGTTGTCCGTGTCCAACACGGAACGCAGCCTAGAAGATTGCCCCCAGAACCCCGCCGATCACCCGGAACGGCGCGGCTACGACAGCGCCCGCCACGCCCACGGTGCTGCCGTTGATTCCAGGATGGCGCTTCTCTTCCGTGGCGGTCGTTACGGCAGTCTCCTGTTTGGTGGCTCCCGCATTTTCCATGGCAAACTCAGTGCCGCTCGGTACGGTGTCAACTGGGTCTGTGACTGTTTCGGTCCGTTCCGATGTTGTTTGGGTGCTCGCACACCCCCATGAGCCCGACAATCAGTATGATAGTGCGGCAAGCTTTGCTTGGCGCGCTAACCTCATGATTCTCTTTAGAATGCTCCCTCGGGTGCGAGGGGGTGAGGTTACATTTGAAGGTTGATCAGGCGTCTTGGCTTTTCTCCGCGAAGCGGCTTCGTCCAACAACCAGGCCGAGCGCGACACCCGCATGCCTAAGCTCAAGCGGAAGGTCTCCAGCTGCTTCCGCGGCGAAGACGGCGCTTAGGCGTTCGCCATCATCCGCTCCTACCGCTCCACCTTGCGCAAGCAGTCGGTCGACACCTATCAGGCCCTGGTCATGACCTTGCAGGATTTTTTCGTTTTCGGCGAGACGCGCCAGCAGCGGGTCCCGCGGATGTCCACGCATCACGACATGCGCGGCGCCGAGACGCTGGCCATGTTGTTCCATCTGCTCGGTACTGAAGAGCTCCGCGCGCAACGGCGGGTCGTCGCCACGCTCGGAAAAGGTCAAATTGTGAGCGCGCCGCTGCCGCCACTGGAGCGGGGTTTCGCGAATCGCCATGGTGTGCTCCCCTTCAAGGGTGCGGCGGTCTCCTGCGCCCGGCGATCGCCTTTCCGGGCCCGACGCCCGGAGAGGCGTTCAGGACGCGCGCGGGGTCGCCCGTGCTGCATGGCATGCTCGACGGCTATTTGAAATGCCGCACGAACGCCTGATAAGACTCCTTGAATGCCTCCCAGACATTGTCGGTTTCCATCTTGACCTGTTCCCAGGTGCTCTCAGTCGCGGCCTGCATCTCCTCCAGCTTCTTCGCGCCTTCCGCGCGCTGGGCGCGCAGTGCGGTGAGTTGCTCCTGATATTTCACCTTGGCATCTGCCTTGATTTCGTTCCCCTTCTCCTCCAAGGCGGCGATACTCGCGTCCCATTCATCGAGTTGCGCCTTCATCTTTTCGACGTATTGGTCTCTTGACGATAGCATAGCGTTCACCTGTTCCAGATCACTCACCCGGCGGATTGCCGGAATACAACTACCCCCTCATCGCATGGGCACGGCTTCGACATCGGTTCACCGCACCCAACGAAGTCACCACGATATGGAGCGAAGGAACCCAAACGCGCCGAGCGCGAATGGGATCGCGATGACGATGATGACCGCATTCACGGGCCTTCTTGACGGTCGGGCCCATCGGGATGTAAACATTCACCGCCCTAGAGGATCGCACCGAAGGCCACCAGGTTGATAAATAATTAGATATATCCCGTGACGTCACTCCTGGTCGTCTCGGTTGGAGACACTCTACGACCCGCCGCTGCTGGTCGTCTGTTCGCCAGCGTACGGACGAGCGGCAGGACGGTGATCGGATTCCTGTAGTCAGCGCACGCAGGCGCCGACGCAGCGCCGCGTCGGGCCGTTGCCTCTCGTGCCTCGGCAGTCATCCCGCGCCTATCGATCCCAGTAGAAATCCATCTTGGCTTGGCGGGAGCCTTCAAACGCAGCGCCTTCCGCTGGGTCTCGCCTTCCCCTCTGTGCCCGGTGGGGGTGGCTTACACGCTGTAGTCGCCAGGCGGCAGTTGCGCGTAGAACCAGGGGCCTTTGGATTCGGCCGTCAGAACCGGGCCCTTGTACGCATTCAGAATGGTCACCCGTACCGCCGAGAGATACTCGCCGCTGCCCTGCGTCGCGAACATCGGGTGCAGGTTTAATTCATTCGACAGGGCATTGCGCTCACTGCGCTCGCTCTCGCCGACGCCGCCCGAGACGTAGCGAATGCCGCCATCGGTCTTGATCTGTGACGACTGCCCATCTGTTGGCGCCCCAATGGGCATGGCGGCGTTCGGGGCTTGCGAGATGGGGTTCGCCCCATCGACGGGGCGAATCGCCCATTCCCGCGAGGCAGCGCCCCACTGCATCACCCCTCCACCGGACATCAGCGGCACAGCGGCATCGGCTCCGCATACCCCGGATGCGCGCCGACCGGCTGACACACGCCAGCGCCCAAAAGCAATCCCGTTGCGATCGAATCGAATCTCTGTCGATCACCCATGGCGATGGCCGCTCTCGATCGAGTGGCTCAGCTTGGTTGATGCAGTGGCTCATGCGCGAGGCGTCCAACGGACACCCCGTTTCAAGCCCCGAATCAACCCTTTTGCAACAGACTGCGCAGATCGGTGATCGCGGCATTGACCCGCGAGATATAGGAAGCCATCACCAGCGAATGGTTGGCCATGGGTCCGAAGCCGGTTCCGTTGAGGATCACCGGACTCCAGATGGTGTTCTGGGTGTTTTTCAACTCGCGGGTGATCTGCTCCAGGGAGACCACGGCATGCTTGTTATTGAGCACGGGGGCGAAGTCGATCTCCATCGCCTGCAACGCATGCAGCAAGGCCCAGGTATAGCCGCGCGCCTCGAAAAAGATGTCGTCGATCTTCATCCAGGGGGTCTTGGTCTGTGTCTGGACCGGGGGGGCCGGCGTCGACTGACTGGCCTTGGGCTCACCGGCCAAGGCCGTATCCAGATGGGCCTGACCGACCGCATAGGACAGGCGCTGCGCCAGACTGCCCAAGCGCTTCTCGACCACTTCGAGATAGATGGTCAGATTGTCGGCGCGGGCGAAGAACTGGGCATGTGTCGCACTGGTGTCGGAGAGGCCCTGGCTATAACGATAGAGGGCGTCGATGCTTTTGCGATACTCCGACTCGGTGGAGGGCAGGATCCAGGAGTCCGATGGGTAGTTGGACTGGGGTTGCGCGATTGCCAGATCCTTGTCCTCGACCGACTGGGACTGGGCGCGGCTGAAGTCGTTGCGCAGGGCGTTAAGCAGATCGCGCCACGCGGTCAAGGCACCGAATTCCCAGTTGGGAATGTTGTCCAGGAAGACGCCCGGGGGGCTGGCATCGTTGCTCAGATAGCCGCCGGGCTTGTCGAGCAGGGTCTCGCCAATGCGGATGGCGGTGGCCGTGGTGACGGTTCCCGTTACCAGTTTGCTCTCATCGTGATTGACCACCGACAGTGCCTGTTCGCGCACGTCATACAGGCCCGGCGAGCGCGACCAATAGATGCCGAGGATGACGACGACTACCAGATAGGTGATCAGAAACAGACCGGCGGTCCACCAGAGTCCTTTTTCTTTCCAGGTGCGGGGATGGTAGAGGGTGGCGATATGCTTGACCTTCCCGGTCAGAACCTGCCTTTTCGATGATGTGTCAGCATTCATGGCGTTCTCCTCGC
This sequence comes from uncultured Gammaproteobacteria bacterium, assembly GCA_963824085.1. GTDB lineage: Bacteria > Pseudomonadota > Gammaproteobacteria > Chromatiales > Chromatiaceae > JARRNE01. The sequence goes on along the minus strand of CAWGNT010000015.1, from coordinate 403,588 downwards.
GATAGCGACAATCTTGATGGCATTCATCTGGTTCCCTTTCCAATAGCCGAAACCTCGCTCACCAATTCGGCTAGCCGATCCGCATCTGCGACAACGGAGGCATGAGCCCAAAGACGGACAATAGCCAAAGAATCACGGCAATCACGACGACCACATTCAAGATCTTCTTGATGGTGCCATCCATCGGGATATAGTTATTGATTAACCAGAGGATCAATCCCACGACCACTAGTGTCACAATTAATGTAATCAGAGGCAGGGCGCTTCTCCTGTGTTAGACGGTGGGAGCATTCGGTCCGCGACACGATAGTCTCTGCCATGGCCAACGTCTGTTCGCAAGCACACACAGCAATGTGCTTCCGGTAAAGGGCTCCGCCGGCTCCCCGACGGGGCATTGAGCGCGGGCAGCAGTTCAGGTGGCCCGGCCCGCCGAGGCCAGCCGGGGGGCATGGGCGGGTAATCCTGGAAGGGCGTGGCCGGGCAGAGCGCGATCCCGGCCACGGCTTGGAGCAGCTCGGCCGTGCGCTGGTAGGGCTGTTGCTGGTAGTGGGTGAGGGAGACGGCCAAGGCCGATACCCGCGGTCCGTACAGCACCGGCGCCGTGACGCTATCAGGCCATGCGCTGCGATCGCTCTGGCCGCGGACACACACGCCCCGGACCGTTCGATACTCGGTGAGCTCGCGGCGCACGCGCATATCGACAACCTGGCGACGCTCGGCAAGCGCCTCGACGGCGATGGCCGAGAGGGCGCGCCCGCATCCGCACACCCCGCTTCACGCGATGACGAGGGGTGTGGTCGGGCGCCCCAAACAGGCTGCGGGTGGCGCCGGCATGGCCCTTCTGCCCGCCGTGTTGCTTGCCACTGGACTGGCGTAGCGTGCGCGGCGGCGGCTTTTTGAACGGCGGGTCCGACGATGGCGGATTGCTTGAATTACGGCTGTCTTTGCCCAACCGTGCTTGCAGTTCCTAGACTCGTTGGAGCAGTTGGGCGATCTGTGCCGCTTGCTCAGCCACGCGGGCGCGCAGCCGAACGACCTCCACCTCTAGGCTTTCGGGACAAGTCCACTACGGAAATCTGCTCAGGCATGGCCTGAGGTGGGAGTCGGAGCGGTCAGTTTTGGAGTAAGGTTACCGGAACAGTTACGAGCACCGAACACCGAATGCATCGAGCTCGCGCGCTATGTTTGCCAGTGCACCGACCGGGCGGTTCATTGAGCGTACTGCTTACCCATCACGGCCGATCTGCTGACGACCCTCACCCTTGTGCCGTCTGTTCTTCGTCCATCACTGACCAACGACGAGAACGCGCGTGAAACCCGACGCCGCGAAGACACGCGCCCACTTTGACAATCGGCTCCTGGCCGCGCTGCCCAAGCGTGATCAGCGAATGCCGACCGGCGTTTCGAGTAGACCGGGCACTCCCCCGACGGCAGGGCGAAGTTTGTGTTCTCTGTTAGCCGCCTGGTTTCCCGGGGTGCCACATGATCTCGCCCGTGGTCCGAGTTGCAACCCGGCCCCTCTCCGAACCGGACAAGCGGCTTTCCCACATCTTATGTGCTCCAGCACATAAGACCCGATAATTCTGCATGCCCGGATCGATGAGGAGGGTGTGAAAACGGAGTGATGGTCTGGCTAGTGAGGCACCGCCAAACGAAAGGGGCGGAAACGGATAGGCCAGTCCTTAGGCCACCGCGCCACATCCTTACTCTACCGTCTCCTGCCTCTGGTCGCCCTTACAGCGCCGCGTATATAAGGGCCTTCAGTCACTGTAGGCCCATGTCCGACGTGCAAAGGAATAGGTCGGGCGCCCAAATGGCGGAATAGCGACATAGAGCAAAAGAGGGTCGGTTTTATTCTGGATGTACTTGAAGGAGTTGAGCTCCAGAGTATATTTTGCGAGCGGGATACGTTTGATGAACTCAGGGACAAGCTCGCTCAAAGCGTTGGGGTATCGATGCGTCTTGGAGTGGAATTGCTCAACTGCGGCATTAATGCGGTCGGCACGACGGGCAGCAATTTCATTATTGGCGGCGTTTAGCGTAAATACCAAAGCCACCGCCCCTAGGTAAACACCGATCTCCAAAAAGCGCCTTTTGCGTACACCAGCGTACCGCTTCGCCCATGCTGCCCCGGGCATAGCAACGAAAATCAAATAGACGGCTGTGATTAACGAGATAGCCCCCTGGTTCAAATAGATCGCATCCACGAACACCAGAACGAGGGCAAGGAGAGCTACATAGTGCCTACCGCGGTAGGCGTGGTGACGCGTAGGAAGGTCGATCTAGGCCGGCTCAACGGGTATGGGATGCGCCGAAGAGTACCCGGCGAGTTGCTAATGGAAAACAAGGAGCCGTTGATGTCGTGATGCGTTTCACGCAAGCGCCACCCCGACCCGCCTTGACCTGTCTGCGTCTCCGGAAACTCGGAAGGTCTTGATAGGCTGATGCCACGGAATCTCCGGAGATTCTTGCGCCAGCGTCTGTCGGGCAGGAGCAGGCTGCAGCCACCGCCCCCAGGATCTCGGCGAGCGACGACGGGCGGTTGGGGCCGGCTCCCGCGTTGTCGTACGCTGGTGCGGGCAAGAGTTGTGTGTTGGCGGATTACGCCGCCTCTAAACCCGTGTGGCCTGATCAATGGAAGTGCTCTTCGGTGCATGGGGTGGCGGTCCTAACGCGAGCCAGCTGCGGGCGCGCTACCATGCGGCTGTGTGCTGAAGCTTGCCTGGCCGGGAGGCCGTGACCCGGAGCAGCCGCCATGAATCCACGCATGAACGACCGCAACATCCTGATGCTGCCGCACCCGGTGCGGGTCGATGCCGCCCTGGAGCAGCCCGCCGAGAACCTCATGCTGGCGGGGACGGGTCTGCTGGAGGCGATCCGACCGTACCTCACCGAAGAGACCGCCACCACCGAATGGATCATCAACACCATCCCGGGAATGCAGGAGCTGGCCCTGGTCTCGCTCGGCGTGCCGGGGAGCTTCAACATGGGCACCTTCGTGCTGATGCTCGCGCGCGCCCGCTTGCGCGCCCACGGCGATCCGATCCTGGAGGTGGCCTCCCCCCTACAGACGCAGCTCACGGCGACGGATCTGGGCGCGCAGCTCCCGGTGCGCTTCTTCCGCTGTCCCTATCCGGCGGTCTACATCGAGCTGGCCCGTCCCTCGCCGCTGCGGATCATCAACCGTGACTCGGGCCTGCACGAGGTCGAGGGGGCCTACGTGACCACCCATCGCATCCCGCCCAATGGCCGCCTGAATGAGAAGCCCGAGCGGGTTCGGGGGCTCCGGCTCGACCCGGCCAAGGAGGCCCGCGTGCTCGAGCTGGTGATCACAGGGTCCCCGGTGGGCAAGGACAACGTTCTCGACGACGCCTCGCAGGACATCGTGCTCTACATCCAGGACGAGGACGAGCCGCTGAGTGCCCTGCTCGCGCGCCACAACGCCTACTACCGCTCCGCCTGGGTCACCCGCCAGCCGGGGTTCGTGCTTCCGCAGGATGACGAGATGACGCGCGCGGACGAGGTCATCGACCTGCTGGCCAAGGTGCTGCTGTATCTCAACCTGGCCGAGGCCGAGCAGGTGCGGGTCAATGCGCGCAGCGACCGGGAGCGCCGCCTACGCGGACTCGGGCCCAAGAAGGCCAAACGGTTCGCACGCCAGTTGGCCACCGCCTACGATCGCATCCTGATTGGCTCGCGGACCGAAACGCAGACGGACACTGGGTCAGCGGGCGGCAGCGAGACGCCTGGCTCGGCGCCCGCCCACCACCTGCGCCCGCACTGGCGACGCGGCCACTTCCGGCGGATCCGTTATGGAGAGGGCTTGAGCGAGAGCCGATTGGGCTGGATCCAGCCGGTCCTGGTGAATGCGGCGGAAGCGCTCGGGACCGTGAAGACGAAGACCTACGCCATGCGATAGAAGGGCGGCCCGTCCTGGTTGACTGAATAAGCGACGGTCGACGACGAGCCGATCCCGCGGCTGACGGGCGCAAGGATCCACCGCGGGGTTGCTGTCGGGATGTAATGTCGTGCCGCCATAGCTGAACCCGCCGGCCCCATTGTACCGGACGCATTTCCAGAAGCGCCGAAGCTAGCGCCCGCTGGCTTCTTTCCCGCCGCGCCGAGCATCGCGGCGCGGGAGATCAGGTCCACGCACGCTCAAACCCTGCGTCGCCAGATCGCGGGATCTCGCTTCCCATGGAAGATTGCGAGGACAACGATCCGTTCGGCTTCCAGGCGATAGTAGATGCTATACGGAAAGCGCTTGACCAATATGCGCCGGATGTCTCTGTGGACGACAGCCGCAAGGTCAGGATGCTCCGCGATAACCTCTAGGCAGCGATCGATCTCGGCGATGAATTCGATACCGAGATCGACACGCCGCTTTTCGTACCAGAGTGCCGCTTCGTCCAGCTCCAGGCGCGCCGCGCCATGGAGGACGACGGGTATCACCGCTTGGAGCGTGCCTTGAGTCTCGCCAATGCCAATGCCTTGGCCGCTTCCCAAGGCAGCGTGTCTTCAGGGTGCGCATGGTGATCTGCGAGGCGACGCTCAAGCTCGTCGCGTTGGGCGTCTGTTGGCAGGGGAATAGCATCTTGGTGCGCGATCTCGTTCCACAACGCTTCCACCAACTCCAGCTGGTCGCCCGGGCTTAGCGCCCTGGCCTGTTCAAGCAACTCGGAAGTCATCGACATTGCTCTCGTCGTGTCGTAGGGATGTGGCTTGTTCTGCGAAGCTAGCCGCACCTGCGGCTAGCGTCAATCCGGTGGCCACGCTGCCGCGACTCCTCGTCGACTTTGACGGCGAGATTCGCCGCTGGAGGGCAACTCATGGACACCCCCAACGAGGACCTCCCGTGGAGTTGTCGATATGTGCCGCCAGTGGGATGTTTGTTGTAAATAATTCGGCTCATGGGGCTCTTTGTGTGAGCACTAAACAACCGAATTAGCAAGATAGAGAATAGGTTCCCCGTAACAGACTATCAGTAGGGGGAGCCGATGATCCGTTTCTCAACGCTGGAATTGATGGATGAGCAGAAGTGTTACGATTATCTGGTCGAGATTCTGCATCCGGATGGTCTGTGTTGCCCAGAGTGCAAGACTCCGCTTGAGCAGTCGAAGGTGCATAGGCGCGATAGAGCGCCGATGCTGTACTTTCGCTGTTCCTGCGGTCGTATCTACAACGCGTTCGCCGGCACCCTCTGGCAAGGGACCCATCACAGCTGCTGTGTGATCGTGCGCATCTTGCAGGGCTTTGCCCAAGGCATACCGACCTTGCATTTGGCGCAAGAATTGGGTATTGACCGCAAGCACTTGCTTGAACGTCGCCATAGAATTCAGGAGCTTGCGGCACAGGCCTGTAGTCGGGAGCCGTTGGCCGACGCGGTCGTGGAGGCGGATGAGATGTACCAGAATGCGGGCGAGAAGGGCCGTTTACACCCGGATCCGGAGGATCCGCCACGGGCGCAACCCGTCGTCCGCGCCCGCTACGTGGCGAGTGGCGTGCTGAAATCCGGGTCGTTGGCGGCATATCCTGAGTAAAGGCGCCGGGATTCGCGCTGGATGCGAAACGCGGTGAATTCCTCCCAGAGGCCGCTCAGGTGGATACAACGCATGTCGAGCATGGCGCGGGCGCCGGACAGGATCCAACGCATACCGGAACGCTCCATGCGGTCTTTGCCGACACACCGGCAGGCCCCTTCGATGACACCGGAGGCGATGGGGAAGCCGTGCTCGAGGTAGACGTCGTAGGCCATGCGATGGACGTTGTTCTGGAAGTAGCCGCAGACGCGCTCCAGTGTGTCGCGGCGTTTGCCCTTGAGCTTGTGGTGCGTACCGAGCCAGCGGAGGGCATGGATCACGGCGGCGACCTCACCGTGGAGGATGCGGCGCGCCTGCTCTTTGACGAAGGCGCGGGCGGCATCACTCCCGTTGGGATGGAACAAGTGCGCGGCTTCCCACAGGGAGGCGAGGGCGTGGAGCAGATCGAGGATCTCGGTCACCTCCGCAAGCGTCTCGGGCAGTTACGTCCAGCCGGCTCGCCACAGCGATTCCTGGCCGTCCATCAGCAAGACGACCTGGTTCATCCCGTTGGGATTGCGTTGCGCCACCTGCTCGGCCATCCTCCAGGATGATCCGCTCCCCCGCATCGCCATCCGCCGCACCGGGGGGTTGAAGGTTAAGGCAGCCGGGGCCGAGACGGCTGTGATCTTTCGCTGGAGCTCCATCTTGTCCATGTCCCTTTGGGCCGCCTCGATGGCTTTTGAGCAGGTCTGGAGCAACAGCGCAAGCCCCAGGCCGTCGTCGTCGCTCTGAAGGTGCGTTACCGGGAGCAGCCCCAGCACGTCGAGCACGGCGTTGACATTGCGCAGTGTGTCTGTTGGCGATCCCGTTGCGATCAACGGGTTGGACGATTAGCTCGATGGCTCACCTGGCGGGTGCACCTTCTGAGCCACCGTTGGGCGCACGCTGCATCGCAAGCCTACCAACGGAGCGCGAGCCATGCCCCAGAACGCGATCTAGTTTCAACCCGGCATGTCCCTGAACGAGTTCACCGACTGTTACGGCACCGAAGCCAAGTGCGAGGCGCGGCTGGAGCGCGCGCGCTGGCCCGACGGCGAGCAGTGGGTGTCAGATGTGTTCATATACACCGGCAAGATGTGGGATTATGCGGGGTATAACGCCTGACCGAAGGTGCCCGCCATCTCCATCTTTCAATCAGTGAACCAATTTGCAGGCTTTTATGCGCTCTGGCCTAACAGCCCTCCCTTCGATTACCACCAGCCAACACGGAGACAATGATGACTGAGAGCAACCAAAACACCCCATGGCTCCAGCGCCTGTGTGAGTTCCTGCAAGGATACCAACTTACTCAAGCCAAGGAGTCGGCGGAAAGACTGGCTGCGGAGCGCCAAACCCAGATCGAATCCTTGACCAAGACACGAGACGAGCAAACACAGTTGGCCGAGGAACGGCAGGCGCGGATTGAAGAGCTAACCAAGTCCAACGCAGCCTCCGAACAGGAAAAGTCGGCGCTCGTGAAGCAACGCGACGAGTTGAAAACTGAGCTCGCGACTCTCACCCAGGCACGGGATGCTCAAACCAGACTTGCCGCCGAGCACGATGCGCAAGCTAAGGAACTTGCTCAAGCCAAGTCGGACGCGGAAAAGCTTGCCGCGGAACGCCAAACCGAGATTGAAAACCTGATCAAGGCGCGGGACGGGCAAACACAGTTGGCCGAGGAACGGCAGGCGCGGATTGTAGAGCTAACCAAGTCCAACGCCACGTCCGAACACGAAAAATCGGAAATTGCGAAACAACGCGACGAGTTGAAACAGGAAGTCGCGACACTCCGACAGGAATGTGACATACAGGCAAGACTTGCCGCCGAACGCGGTACACAAATTGAGCAACTGACTCAAGCCAAGAAGGAGTAGGGATAGGGCATCCACCCTCATGACGGGTGGATTGGGCGAGACGCAACCATCGTCGGAGCCCGTAAGCAAAAGCGGTTGCGTAGGGGCCAGGCGGGGGAAATCCGTCGTTCGGACGATCGATGGGCCTGGGACGGACCTTGGATCTGCGCGTCGATAGCAGCGGGCGTGCAGGGCTTTGTGCGCCGCCTAAAGAGCGGCTGCGGGCACGGGCTACCACTGCACGTGCTGGTCGAACCGGCGCTCGGGCTGTGCGAGCTCGTTCCGGCCGGGCGCGGCCTGAGAAAGGCGTTAGAGGCAGCCAAGACGTCCGCTTCGGGTGTGCCTCCGGGCGGCCCTACAGCCCGGCGAGTACCCGAAAGGGGCGCCACTGTCCAGAAGACGACCTACGCAGTCGCCATACTTGCCTCCGCTCAACGGGCATGCAAGGCAGCCCGCGAGCGCCGCAGGCGCTAGACTGGTATGGAAGTGTCGTGACAGTCCTGCGGTTGGTCCTATCGCATAATGGACATCTGGCAACACCGGATACGCTAGATGAGTGTGGAAAATCGACCGATGAAGACATTAGCACGCAAAGTGAAGCGTAACCAATTGATTAGAAATTTGCCGAGCGTCGTCAACGTGTACCCCCCGGTCGCTGGTATGGGAAAAGAAGAGGCGGCCGATTGGTTGCTTGCTTTGGAAGACCAGGGGAAGCTAATTATTTCTTTTGACTGTGTAGACGAACTAATAGAAGCTCGGATAGAACGCGTGTCCTAGTTGCGATGGGATGGTCCGGAATTTATAGAGTGTGCTACTAGGACGCTGCAGGCGGAGCGGTTCGACTGGACCAGGAAGACAGACGCCATGTTGACTCGCATGCGGCAAGGCAGAAATCTCGGCAATGAACAAAGAAAGCTGGGGCCTCCGCGGGCTGGAAAAGTGTTGGGAGAGTTTCTTGCTCGGCTAATATCTCGCTAGACAGATGTCCACCTAGCGCGTCAAAGGCCGACGCCAGTCCATTTAACTGTTAAGGCTCAAAGGTGTCGTAGTGGCCGCCAATAGCGAAGATGTAAATATGCGAATCGTCAAATCTATAAATAAGTCGGTCTTTCTGGCTAAGTCGTCTCGAACAAAAGCCCGTAAGGTTGTGCCGCAGAGCCTCCGGCTTGCCCAAACCAGTCGTCGGATCTCCACGCAGCATTTCCTTCAGAATTGCACAGAGATTCTTGTGCATCCGCTTGTCGCGCTGCCGAAGGTTCTCATATACCTCCCATGATTTACCTTCAAACACCAACGATCTCATCAAGCTGCTCTTTCGTGGGGGTATATCCGGTACGTGCTGCGTGGGTTGTGCTGGAGTCGGCGATCTGGCGCATAAGGCTGGAGTTCTGCAGAACGTACAGGGTTTCTTGGTCGCGTTCCCAGTCTTCGGCGCTGATAACGACGAAATCGGATCCATTGCGCCTCGTCACGCGCAGTGGGATGTGTTGGCTAACTACCTGTTCCACGAAGGTTTTCAGGCTATCCCGGAACTTGTTTACGGTGGTGGAGTCCATGGGCGGCGCTCTCTTTATGTACGGTACTACCGTACAGTCTAGGAGGAAAGCCTTAACAAGGCAATCCAGCCGACGTCCAACTCTGCACGATTTCTCGTGCATTCCGCTGCGCTCCATTGTTGCACGAGAAAGTCGCTCCAAGTTGGCCGTGGCTGATCGCGAGCGTTGGGCGTCATAGTCGCGTAGCTCTGGGGTCTTTATGTCACAAGCTTCAACGGAGCACAGAGTAAGGAGTATCAAAAGTGTCCATCAGTAGGAGTGCAAAAGTGATACTCACGCAATTCACCCGCGAGGTATGGAGCGAAGGCAATATCGATGCGTCGGACAGATATATCGCTCCAAAATACACGGTATTTCACGATCCTGGCGACCCATGGGAAGGTCGTGAACTTGACCTCGCGGGCTACAAGGAGCGCGTCAAGACATTGCGCGCTGCATTTCCCGATCAGTGCTTCGACATACAGGGTCTCTTTGCGGACGGTGACGCAGTTGTGATGACTTGGCTCTGGTCAGCCGCCCACAAGGGGGACATTCCCGGGTTTCCCGCTACCGGCAAACAAATCAAAATGTCTGGCGCTACGGTTTACTATTTCGACGGTAGTCGACTCACTGGGCATTGGCAGATCACTGACCGTCTTGGGGTGTATCAGCAGTTACGGCAGGCGGCTGCAGGTCCCTCACAAATGCCGCCCAACCCATCATCTCATCGGAAGCCGCGCGATAAAACCGCGCAGCGTCGGTGAATTCAAACGTTAGCTGCGATATTTCGGAGAGTTCATGGTGCGGTGGAGAGGAGACTGGCCAAACAAAGTACCCAGGCCAAAGGTGAAAAAGCTGTCTAATGATGAAAAGGAAACATTAAAAACATGTATGGAAAACGGAATAAGAGCTTCGCCAGTTTTAGCAGCACTTAATGTTCGTGTCAAAACTATGAGAGGGAGGTTTTATTATGAACGTACTTTTTCTAGTGCTGATTTTATAGTTATTGGACGAGTTACACCGCTTGTAATACCAGAAAATCACCTTCTCCTTGAGGTTGAGTACCGGCACGGTAGTTGGAAAGAAATAGCAAAAGGTACCATTAGAACAATAACCAAAGCAATGTCAGGAGATAAAAAAGGTACTTTTCATGGTTTGGGGGAGTTAGATAGAAGTATCCGATTAGCAAAGAAACATGGCGAGGATAAGTTCGAAGTCGTAAAGGGTGATGGCGTGTCTTTTTACTATACTGAATCAAATGAACAATGCGGTGTTCAGGAAGTTTTATATCACTATTGCGGAGCTCCAGTCACTGTTATAGCAGAACCAAGGAAATGGTATATTTTCCATAGAGCTCCACGTATAAGGGAAATCGGTGTAAATAATGATACGATTTTGGTTGATTTTATTTCTTCCGGTATGTATGGTGATAGTTTTAGCGGAACATGTCTGTACATGAAAAAAGAAGAACAATGGAATGTTTTTAAAATAAGACCAAATCAAGGTACCTCTATTGAGTCGTCTCTTTCATGGCTTGAGAAAAGAAAATGGAAAGATTGGTGAATTCCTAACAAATAGAAGCGCCAAACTGCAAAAAGCGTTGCGAGGTATATTTGGCAAATTCAACATTGTCGCAACGCTTTTTGCGGCTTGTGATCTAAACCGCTATTTGCTCCGCCATGCCTCCTTTGGGTCGGGACCGGACAGCCAGATACGGCAGCGTTCCGACGCACTGTCAGTAGTGTTTACACTACGAACTGCATGGTTGTGTCGAGCGTCCGGTTTGGGTCGTAACCGGCCTGTCCGGAGCGTGTCCGCCAGCGTCGGCAATGCGCGTTCAGGAGACGCTCAATATTCCCCTTGGGACTGGCAGGACCTGGGACGGTTCTGCCTTAGAGCAGCCCGAGCGAGTCTATCTTCGTCAAAAAGATCAACGGGCTGGCGTTGGTAACGATTCTCACGGTCGCCGCTCCGCAAGCTCGTCAGCGAAACGCAAGTCCTCGCGGACCGTTTCGTCATCGATGGCGAAGCCACTGCCGAAGTGTTCTGAGGTGGACCCCTGGTCTCCAACAGAACCGCGATGTTTTCATTTAGGTGATTAGCGCCGTGCCTCAGCTGAGACGTCCGCTAGGTGGGTCGGGTGCGGGTCGGCGGGACCGTTGGCGCCAGGGACGGCGCCGTCGAGCTACATGGAGGTATTCACGGCGTGTTCCGCTGGCCCGTACCCGACCCTGGCCCGGCAGCTGATTTATGGTGCTAATCACCTCCATTTATGCGCCGACCGTCCGGTAGTGGGACAAACCGGCCACTGAGGTCCGAGGGAGCGAGAGACCGGAATGGGTCGGAAACATGCATGCATCGGCGCCGGCGATACCAATCAGCACCTGCGCCAAGTCGGCGTAAATGCGCCAATCGCGCTGCTCGTTGGGATCGGCCAGGGTGCTGCGCGCGACCGGGCTGCGGATGCGGCGATCTGGGAGTCTGCGTAAGACGGCGTTCTCCCTGATTTTCGGAGGCGGGCGCGCTCCTCAGCCTGCCAGCGCGACGCCAGCTCATCGAACGCGATGATCGGAAGCGACGGTCGGACACGTCGAAATAGGTAGTCCGCGATGTGCTCCCGGCGGCAGCAAGAACATACCGTAGAGGGCTTCGTGCCATGTGACAGAGGCGATCGCGAGGGATGTGCTATGTACCCGGATCTCGTCCAGCACGAATGGGTTGGGCTGTGCGACGACTGGTTCCGAGAGGATATTGGTATCGAGGAGAAACCTCATTCGGGCCACTCGAACTCTCGCGCTGGCCGCTTATAGCGCCAGGAATTAAAATCCTCGGCCGTCCAGTCGGCGGACTCGAAGTGCGGATCTGAGCGCATCTCGACGATGAGATCCCAGAAGTTAGCGGACTGCCCGCCCCGACACAGGCGAGCGTACTCCTGCTCCGAGAGCAGCACGGCGACGGGCTTGCCGCGCCGGGTGATATGGACGGCCTCGCCTCGCTCCGCTTGGTGAATCAGGCGTGCCAGCTGGGTCTTGGCCTCGGCGATCGAACTTTCAGCCATACTGAACTCTCCTGACCATGCACATGGTCATCTTATGCGCTCCCGTGGCAACTGTCACGGCGAAGCCGGAGCCTGAAGCGGCTAGCGCTAGACGATCACGCGAGTCGGCTCGAACGTGTCCAACCTTGGAGGGAACCCTCAATAGATCGATCCAAGAGCGGCTTAACGCGCTCAGGAGGAGGGCTGTTGGAGCAGCCGGCGCTCGGGTATTTGTGACGCCCCAGTTTCTGGCGCAGACGTGCCCGCAAGGTCTCGTGGAGGCGTACCCAGGTGCCATCACGCCGCCAGCGGCGAAGGTAATAGTACGCGGCGTTTCACGGCGGAAACTCGTGCGGTAGTTGGCGCCACTGACAGTCCGTCTTGAGGATGTAGAAGATTACATTGAGAGCTTGGCGCAGGCTCAGTGTGCGCGGCCGCCCCACGGCGGAGTCGGGTAACAGGGGGCGGATGGCGTTCCATGCCCCGTCCCTGAGATTACTGGAACAGCGTTTTCGACGGCTTTTTTTTGCGCATGCCGAGCACTTCCTGAGAAATATTCTCACGTTAACCGCTCAACCAGTGAATTTCAAAACAGTTCCTGAGAGCGTGGACGTCGCCTCGGTCCAAGCCAAAACACTCCTTCCATTGGTAAAGGCATGAATCGCTTTGGCTAGTCCATTAGGCCATATTTCCATATCTTAAGAAGCATTCATCGATGCGAATATGAGACTCTGCTCTGAAATGCGGCTATTCCGACGCCTGCGGTTTGGGGTGCGGGGGGCAAGTGGCGACAATAGGCGCCCGTGCTACACTGAACTCGTATTCTCGTGCTGGAGGTGCATATGCCGAATCTAACCATCAGCGTCGATGAGGAAGTGCTCAAGCGGGCGCGCATCCGAGCACTCGAAGAGAACAGCTCGGTCAATGCGGTGCTCGGGAAATACTTGGAGGAGTATGCTCGGACGGATGAGCTCAGGTGCCGCCGAGAGGACGCGCTGAGATTCCTGCTCGCGTTGGCGAACCGGTCCCATGTTGGCCGCGGAGGGAGGACGTGGACGCGGGACGAGCTTCATGAAAGATGAGTTGCTGTTTCTGGATACCAATGTGCTCGTCTACCTTTTCGATGTTGACGAGCCCGAGAAGAAGGCGGTCGCCGAAGCGATTTTTCGCGACCGACCCGGGATCAGGTTCAGCACGCAAGTCCTTCAGGAGTTCTATGTGACAGTGACGCGCAAGCTTGGCCACCCCCTAGATCCCGAGGACGCCTTGGCGGCGGTGCAACGCTTCCAGACTTACCCTGTGGTCGTTGTCTCGACTGCGATCGTCACCAAGGGAATACGGCGCAGCATCGATTCCAGGATATCCTTCTGGGATGCGCTCATCGTCGAAACGGCACTCGACGAGGGGGCGGATGTATTGGTGAGCGAAGACTTGAAGGACGGTTGGGAAATCGAAACGATGCGTGTGTGGAATCCCTTCAAGGCTTGAATGGCAAACACTGCCGTGCTTCGCGCGGCGGGTTCAGCGTACACACAGGCGCATTTGCGGACATTCCGGCGATCATCACCAGCGGTAATACGGCCGCGCTCGAATGCGTGCGAGTCGTTGGATTTGCACTTAGAGAGCCCGCAGAAGCTTGGTCAAACCCTGCCGCCATGCAGACACCGACTGGTGGTGCGGTGCTGTTTTTTGGCGCCCGGGCCTCGCCAGGTGCGCCGCTGCTGGAGGCTGGCTCAACCCGTCAGAGGTGTGCCCGAAAGTGTGCGAAAGCGCGATGCGACTGCGGCTCAACAGGGCTCCTTCAGGCTCAGAATGGCACAGGGCAGATGCCGCAAGTTATTGATTGAAAAAGCCATCCGTGAGACACCACGGAATGGGGTTCAGGTGGTCGGAGGTTCAAATCCTCTCGCCCAGACCAAGGAAATCAAGCAGATAGATAATCGCAAAAAGGGGGCCTGAAGCTGAGATATCCCCAAAATATATTCAATTAAAATAATAGCCTGTAGCGCATTTTTCGCAAAGGATTGAGCATACATGGGGGGATGTGGTCCACTCCAGGCGACAAAACCTTCGGAGGACCGCCCCCATGCATGCGCTGATGATTCTACACCGCTGCCTCGGCCCGCTGCTCACCGGCATCCACGCTCGGCGCCGGGCAACGCTGCTGGAGGCGGTAGCGGCGACGGTGGGTGGCCCGAGACTGACGCTGACCGACATCGGCCGGCGATTCGGGGGCGGGGCGAGCCTGCGCAACAAGATCAAGCGCGCGGACCGACTGCTCGGCAACCGCCACCTACAGGGTCAGGCACGAGCGATCTACGCAGCGCTGGCCCGCAAGCTGCTCAGCGGGGCGCTGGAGCCGCTGATCGTGATCGACTGGTCGGACCTCAAGGCGGACCAATCGCTGCACCTGCTGCGCGCCTCGCTGCCGGTGGGTGGTCGCAGCCTGACCCTGTACGAGGAGGTCCACCCGCAAGGCAAGCTGGGCAATCGCCAGGTGCAGCACCGGTTCCTACAGCGTCTGGCCCAGATGCTGCCGGCCTCGGCCGAGCCGATCATCGTCGCCGACTCCGGTTTCAAGGTGCCGTTCTTCCGCGAGGTCGAGCGGCTGGGTTGGCGTTGGGTCGGTCGGGTGCGCGGGCGCGACTACGTCAAGCTCAAGCGCTGGAGGAGCTGCAAGCGCCTGTTCGAGGAGGCGACGACGACCCCAACCTGCCTTGGCAGCGGGGAGTGGATACGCAGCAACCCGTTGCGCGCGATCTTCGTGCTGGTGCGCCTGCCCAGGCAGGGACGCCAGGCCAAGACCGCCGCCGGCAAGCGGGCGCGCTCAAAGAAGAGCCAGCAGGCCGCGCGCTCTGCCCGCGAGCCTTGGCTGCTGGTGGCCTCCACGCGCTTTGCCGACTGGCCGGCAAAGCGCCTGGTGCGGGTCTATCGCCAGCGGATGCAAATTGAGCTCAGCTTTCGCGACATGAAGAGCGAGCACTTTGGCGAGGGCCTTGAGCGCAGCGCCTCCAGCGGTACCGGTCGGTTCACCGTGCTGGTGCTGATCGCCTCGCTGGCGGCAATCCTGCTCTGGCTGATTGGGACGGCAGCCGAGCGCACGGGGCTGCACGAGCGGCTGCGTCCAGGCAGCGGCAAACGCCGCGCCTACTCGCGCCTGTTCCTGGCTCGGCTGTTGCTGACGGTGGAGCACTGCAAAGTGGTCTTGTCGTTTGCGTGCGCTGAGCTAGCTTTATAACGATGGCAAGGCCGCTTCGTTTGGAATTCGCCGGTGCGCTGGACCACGTGACGTCGCGGGCCCCGCCAACTGCCGCTTTTAGGTTTATGCGTGCCCGGGTGTTATCCCGGCAGAGTCTGCCCGGGGCCTCGTCCGTGGGAGCGCCGGGTAACCAGGCCCCCTGGATGGAGTGCGGGGAGCTCCAGCTGAGCTTCGGCAGTAGCTACGTCGCGTCGTACCGCACCGCATCGGAGCTGCGGGCCGCTGTGGTAAGTGCCTGGTAGTCTGACGGAAAGACCGCGTGCCCTTCACGGCGCACCTCCTGCGCGAGCACCCTGCGGCTGCGGCAGTGGCGCAACCGGCGTCGTCGCGGGCATACTGCGCTGCGTAGCGGCCTGGTCGGAAGCGCTAGTTTGAGGCTAGGGAAGGTCGCGAAGCGCTCTATATCCTCGGTGCCCTACGGGGCGCCATTCGTGCGGTAAGGGCGAAGGATCGGATGCGGTCGCTCGTGCGGGGCTCGGGGTCTCCACGTGACGGGCATGTCCGGCGGGGGAACCTTCGTGTACATTCCCGGCCATAGCAATCACCGCGCCGACGTCGTTTCCCACGCGGCGCGGCTCGTCTGACTCGCAAGCAATGAGTGCGCGCGGCTGCTTAGGCGGGCCAACAAGAATTCCGTAAGAGATCGCTCACGGGTCGGACAGGATAGTCTTTGTGCCTTCCTCGGGATCAGAGTCCAGCTTGCTCAAGCATCCGGGCCGTGCGTATTTGCTGGTCGTTTGCGCTCTCGTCGACTTCGCCCGGCGCCATGCCTGGCAAGTGCTCGTCATTGCCTTCCTGCTGACCGTGGCGGCGGGTTACTTGGCCGTCACTCGTATCTCGATCAATACCAATACTTCGGAAGTCCTTTTCCGCGACCTGCCGTTCACGAAGGTGGACCGGCAGCTTGAGCGAGCCTTCCCGCAGCTGCGGGACCGGATACTGATGATTATCGACGGGGACACCCCGGGCCTTGCGGATCAGGGCGCCCGGCGGCTTGCGCAGCGTCTGCGCGGCGATACCAGTCATTTCGACAATGTCTACGAGCCGGGCGGCGGCGAGTTCTTCCGCAAGAACGGCCTCCTCTATCTGGACAGCAAAGAGCTCAACGATCTCACCTCGAACCTGGTGGACGCGCAGCCTCTGGTGGCGAGGCTGGCGAGGGACCCGACTCTGCGTGGATTGTTCGGCCTGCTCGAGGACGCGCTGAAGCCGCGACCGGAGCAGGTGGCCCGCCTGAGCGCGTTGAAGGAGCTGCTCGCGGAGTTGGCTGTCACCGTTCAGGCTTATACGGATGGCCGCTTCTATCAGCTCCCCTGGACGGATCTGATGGGAGGCTCCGGCGAGCTTCAGACCAAACGCCGCTTGATCATGGCAACCCCTAGGGTGGAAACCGATCCCCGCGCCGCTGGAGCAGCTGCGGTAGACGCCGTGAATGCGGCGGTGCGCACCCTGGATCTCGATGCCGCGCACGGAGTGAAGGTGCAGCTGACCGGCTCGGTGGTCCTCAACCAGCAGCAGCTTCAGGCGGTGACGGCGGGTGCGAGTCAGTCTCTGGAGCTGTCCCTCGTCCTCGTGGTGCTCTTTCTCGTCTTGGGGCTTCGAAGCCTGCGCATGATCTTCGCCACCTTGGCGGTGCTGCTGATGGGGTTGGTGTGGACAGTCGCCTTCGCCGTGCTCTGCGTCGGCGCGTTCAACCTGATATCGGTCTCGTTCGCGGTCTTGTTCATCGGCCTCGGGGTGGACTTCGGCATTCAATTCTGCATGCGTTATTACGAGGAGCTGGGTCCTGCCGACGAGCCGCGACAGGCCCTGGGATTTACCGTCGCGCGCATGGGGCCAGCCCTGTCCCTCGCGGCAGTGGCTGCCGCCCTCAGTTTTTACTCCGTTGTCCCTACCGACTACGCAGGTATCGTCGATCTGGGGCTCATCGCCGGCACTAGCATGTTCATCGCACTCTTCGCCAATCTTACGGTGCTGCCTGCTCTCCTGGTGATCTTGCGGGCGCGCCGTTTGACGGGGGCGCTGCATGAGCCTTTCGGCTTCAGTTTCCTGCCGGTGCGCCGGCACGCCCGGACCATCGTGGTCGTCGCGACTATCGTCGGCGTGCTGGCGGTCCCGCTGATTTTCGAGATCCGTTTCGACTTCAACCTGACCAAGCTGCAGAATCCCAAGGCGCCGGCCGTCATCGCGTTCCGTGAGCTGGAGCGGGGTACGTTTTCTCCTCTCCCAGTCGAGGCATTGGAGCCGGATCTTGCGACTGCCGAACGGGTCGCCTCCCGGGTGCGCGAGCTCAAGGCGGTGTCGCGCGCACTCACCCTCCAGAGCTACGTGCCGGACGACCAGGAGAGCAAGCTCGCCATTCTCCAGCAGACCAGCCTGCTGGTTCCCCCCTCTGCATTGCGGCCTGAGAGCACAGAGCCTCCTCCCGACGCCCAGACCCTAAGCCAATCTCTTGCGCAATTTCAGACGGCTCTCCAACAATCTGCGCAGTCACCACCCGATGCCGGGCTAGCGCCGACCTTGCGCACACTGGAGCAGGCGGTGGAGCGCTTTCGGCGCGAGTACTCCAGCTCGCCAACGGCCCTGGAGGAGCTGCAGCAACGGGTGATCGGTACCCTGCCGACCGAGCTCTCCGATCTGGCTGCAGGGCTGCAGGCCGGGCCTGTGACCCTGCAGTCTTTGCCGGCCTCGCTGCGCAGCCAGTACATCGCCCCGGACGGGCGCGCCCGCATCGAGGTCTTCTCCAAGTATCCGCTGAACGAGCAGGACCACCTGGTGGAGTTCGTGCGGAGCGTGCGCGCAGTGATCCCCAACGCGGCCGGCACCCCGGTGCTGTTCGTGGAGGGCGGCCGTGCAGTGGTGAGCGCTTTCCGGGAGGCTTCCATACTCTCCCTGGGCCTAATCGCGTTGTTGTTGGTGGTGGCACTGCGGGATCTCGGTGATGCCCTGCGGATTCTCGCCCCGCTTGTCCTCAGCGGTGTGCTGACGGTCGCAGCCATGGTGCTATTAGGCATCGACTTCAACATCGCCAATATCATCGTCCTGCCCCTTCTGATCGGGCTGGGGGTGGCATTCGGCATCTACTTTGTTCTGCGCTGGCGCAACGGTCTCGGCGTCGATGCCATCATGCGCAGCTCCACCCCGGGCGGTGTGCTGTTCAGCGGGCTGACCACTTTGAGCTCGTTCGGAAGTCTGGCGATCGCTCCCGACCCCGGGATGGCCATTCTCGGGCGCACGCTGGCGCTGTCGTTGACGATCGTACTTGTCAGCGTGCTGATTGTGCTGCCCGCCCTGCTGGCCCTGGCCCGGCGGAAGCCGGTTGACCCGGGCGCAGCGCAACAGGCGGAGAGCGGCTGATGGGGAAGAAGGCCATCTACATGACTGCCGTGGCGGGGCTCGGCCTGGCGGTGTTCTTAGTGGCGAAGGCCGGCTTCCGGGAGATCCTCCATATCCTCGCAACCGCAGGGTGGAGCCTGCTTTGGCTCGCGCCCTATCACCTGTTGCCCGTAATCCTGGACAGCGCCGGCTGGCGTCTGCTGCTGCGCTCGCGCGCGCCACAGGTTCCGTTTCCCTACCTCGTGTGGGCAGCAGCGGTCCGCGACGCCGCCAACAGTCTGCTGCCGTTGGTCGGGCCTGCCGGCGCGGTCGCCGGCATCCGCTTGCTGGTGGTGCGCAAGGTGAGCGGCACGTTCGCCGCGGCCAGCGTGATCGTGGAGGGCACGGTCACCCTCATCAGCCAGCTCCTATTCGTTTTAAGCGGCATCGCGCTCTACGTCGTGCATCCCGCTGGGGGCGACACCCCTTTGCTGAACGTCTTGGCCCCGGTGCTTCTAGCGGCGCTGCCTTTCATCGTCCTGGTGCTTGTCCTGCAGGGCAAGCCCTGGCTCTTTCACTGGATGGAGCCGGTTATGGACCGGCTGGCGGAGCGTCTGAACCTGCCCGGCCTGGTCGGCAGTCCAACGCGTCTGCACGGGCAGCTGAAGCTGCTCTATGGTCAGCCGTCCGTGGTTCTGCGCGCAGGCCTGTGGCAATTGGCGGGGCTCTTCGCCGGGGTGGGGGAGGTATGGCTGGCGCTGTATCTTTTCGACCAGCCGGTGAGCATTGGCACGGCGGTATTGTTACAGAGCCTCGGTCAGGCTGTGCGGACGGCCGCCTTCATGGTGCCCGGGGGTATTGGCGTTCAGGAGGCAGGTTTCATGCTGTTTGCCCACTTGGTTGGTCTCGGGCCGCACGTCGGCCTGGCGTTGGCTCTCGCCAAACGGCTGCGCGAGCTCGTGTTTGGGCTCCCGCTCTTGGCGTCCTGGCAGTGGTTCGAGGGCCGGCGCCTGATCCTCCACCGTACGGCCGAAAAGGATGCCTAGCATGTCATCGTCGGGTGTAATGACAGCCGGTTTGGCATCAACAGGGCGGCGGCAACGATTGGAGAGAGTGCTCGCGAGCACGGGAGCCGGCGTAGTCAATACAGTGGGCGGCATCCTGCGCCGTTCCGGTTTGCCTCTGGCGGACCTGGACGCACAAGGGCTGATCGGAACGGCCGACGCGAGCGTCCGGCTTTCCGATTATGGGGACTATTCGCCGCACCAGCCCCTGGAGGTCCTGGTCCGCGCGTTGGAATCAGAGGCTTCTCTCAACATGCTCGGGCGGCTAACCGCCAGTCGGGAGATCCTGCGCCTGCTGCGCAACCGGCTCTTCCTCCAGCGGGACAGACTGATCCATCCGGAGATCGCTCGGGAGCGGGTGGAGCGACCTCTCTTCATCCTCGGCTTGCCCCGCAGCGGGACCACGCTGCTGCACGCCCTTCTCGCCCAGGACCCAGGCCTGCGTTACCCGGCCCATTGGGAGCTCATGTATCCGTCTCCGCCTCCGGAATCGCTCCGCGCCACCCGCGACCCTCGCATCGACAGGGCGGGGCGCGAGCTGCGCTGGTTCTATCGGCTGGCACCGCAGTTCCGCGCGATACATATGGTGGGGGCCAACGATCCTCAGGAGTGTGTCGGGATTACCGACCACACTTTCCTGAGCTTAGGGTTCGACACCGTCTACAACGTGCCGTCTTACCGGGATTGGGTCGATCGCACCGGCCTGCAGCCGGCCTATGCGTTTCATCGACAGATGCTCCAGCACTTACAGTGGCGCTGCCCGCCCCGACAATGGGTGCTGAAGGCGCCGGATCACGTGTTTGCGATGGATGACCTGCTGACGACGTACCCGGACGCGCGTATCGTCATGACTCATCGCGATCCCCTGCAGGTGGTCCCCTCGGTGGCCAGCTTGACAGTGACCTTGCAGAGCGTGTTTAGCGACGCCGTCGATGCCCGTGAGGTCGCCCGCACGGTCGCACGGCGTTGGGCCGACGGGGCGCGGCTCATGTTGGAGCGGCGCTCGGCGGATAAGACCCCTGGCCGCTACCTCGACGTGCACTACCTGGACCTGCTGCGGCACCCCATGCACGTGGTGCGCGACCTGTACGCGCACTTGGGGATGTCGCTGCCCCCGGAGACGACCAGGCGCATGGAGCGATTCCTTGGACGCAATCCGCAGGGTCGGAACGGACGCCACCACTACAGCTTGGAGCAGTTCGGCCTCGACGCCGCCGAGCAGCGCGAGAAGTACCGGGATTACGTAGACTTCTTCGGGGTCGCGGCGGACGCGACGACAGGTTGAGTCTGGCGGCGCCAGGGAGGGCGCCGTGGGGCTACATGGAAGGTGTTGATAGCGATCTCGTTTGGGTCGTCGATTTGCTGGAGTCGGGGGGCGCCGAGAATACATCCATGTTGCCTTGACGGCAGCCTCCTTGCTGCCGATACGCCCGCCAATCCGACCCCTTGGCGCAAGAACGCAAAGGCTGAGGCCGATAGGTATAAACGCCTCCGGGAAAGGGGAGTCACCCGTTCTTATGGGAGAGCTTTTCGGTCGACTCCTTCAGCTTGGCGATGAGGGAGTCGAAGCCGTCGGTCTCCATCACGTGGCTGTACTGCCCACGCTTCAGGGAGAGGTCGCTCACGCCATCCACAATGACGTTGATGATGCGCCATCCGCTGGGGGTTTTGCGCAGAAGGTAGTTGAACTGATGCTCCTTGCCGGTGCCAGACGTGAACCGGCTGTCCACGGAGTCGACGCCGGGCTGCATGGTCTGCTCCGACTCGGTCTGGAAGTGGCCGCCGTCGTAGCTGTCGAACTCGGCCGCGTAATTGGATACTGAATACCGCTTCAGCACCTCGATGAACTGCTCACGCTGTGCCCCGCTCAAACCGCTCCAATAGGTGCCGAGGCTCAGCTGGGCGATGTAGGGCATGTCGAAGCTCTGGTCGACCACCGGTGCCAGGAGCTTGTACCGACCCTCGAAGCCCAGTTCGTGGCTGCCCTTCATCGCCTTGATCAGGGCCGTGTGAAGACTGTCCACAACCTGTTGCGGGCCAGGCGACGCTGCCGGCGCATCAGCAGCCCGGGCGCTTACGCCGGGTGTCAGAAGGCCAACGGCGAGGACGCTGAGTACGAAGGCAAGGAAAACAAAGGCGGGTCTTCTGTTCATGCTGGGCGTACTCCTTTTCGCTGCAAATAGTTCATCTCGGTCGGCTCGCGCAGGTCGCTGAAGCTGCACGGACGAAGGTTCTGCCTGGCCAATGTCTCCCTGACCGCCGGACTCGTCAGCGCCCGCAGCTCGTCCGCTGCTCCGGTTCCGTCAGCAGCGCTGACGCCCGGATGAAAATAGACCTCCGTGATGCCCGGAGGCAAATCGTCGAGCAGAGCCAGGAGGGTGGTCTCGTCCATGGCGCCGCTCTTGGAGAGCCCGAAGACGAAATCGTTGGACCGCATCCCCGCGCGGCGCAGACGCCAACGCAGCAACGACATCCAGGGTCCGATGAAGACGCGCCAGAGCAGCCAATGGACCCAAGCACCGGGCGCCGTCAGACGGAGCCGGGGCAGCGGCTCGTTGGGCAGCCTTACCGCCTTCATTCCAAACTCGGGCCCGATCTCCAGAATAAGGGCGAGCACAGTGGGATGCAGATGCAAGTGCTTGTGGGCGTTGACATGGTCCAGGCTAAGGCCCGTGGCGCGAAACGCCTCGAACTGGGCGCGGATCTCGGCTTGCGCCTGCCGGCGCCGGGCTGGGCTGAAGAAGAGCCGCACCGACGGCAGGAACATCCCTTTCGGAAACCGCCCCGCGGCATCGGTCAGTCCGGCGACCTGCGCGGGCGGCAGCACCGGGCAGCCGTCCACCAGAACCAGGTGCAGCCCGACTCCGAGCTGCGGAAGGCGCTTGGCTCGGGTTACCGCATCTTCGGCGGCCGCCGCGCCGACCATGAGGCTCGCCGCCCTGACGATGCCCATGCGATGGGCGGTCTCGACCGCCTCGTTCACGGCGCGGCTCATGCCAAAGTCGTCAGCGGTCACTATGACCCGGCGTGGACCGCTGCCCTGAAGGAGATCGGAAGGGACCATGGACGTTCCGTTCCTAGTGCCGCTCGCGGAGAAAACGCACGAACTCCACCCCTTCGCGCAGGCGGCGCTTCATCATCTGAGGATCGCGCACCATCTCGCCGGCGATCTCCGCGATCTTCCCCGTGCGGAAATAGAAGCGCTTGTAGAAGGTCTCCACGGAGTCGAAGATCTCCGTGTGGCTGAGGTATGGGTAACCGAGGGGGCTGATCTGTACGCCGCGCTCATTGACCAGGTGGTCCTGCTCGGACTCTGCCAGCCAGCCGTTCTCCAACGCCTCGCGATGCAGACGGGTGCCGGGGTAGGGTGCAGCGATCGAGACTTGAATGGTGTGCGGATTGATATCTCGGGCGAACTGGATGGTCTCATCGATCGTTTCCCGGGTCTCTCCGGGCAGGCCGACGATGAAGGTTCCATGGATGGTGATCCCCAGCTTGCGGCAGTCGTGCGTGAACTGACGTGCCCGGTCTACTCGTAGGCCCTTGCGGATGTTGTGCAGGATCTGCTGGTTGCCGGACTCATAGCCCACCAACAGCAGCCGCAGGCCATTGTCTCGCATGACCTTGAGGGTGTCGTACGGCACATTGGCCTTCGCATTGCACGACCAGGTCACCCCTAGCTTGCCGAGACCGCGGGCGATCTCTTCGGCGCGCGGGCGATCGTCCGTGAAGGTGTCGTCGTCGAAGAAGACCTCCCTCACTTGCGGGAAGTATCGCTGAATGAGCTTGACTTCCTCGATCACGCGCTCGGCGCTGCGCACTCGGTAGTTGTGGCCGCCGACCGTTTGCGGCCACAGGCAGAAGGTGCAGCGGGAGCGGCAGCCGCGCCCCGTGTAGAAGGACACATAGGGGTGCTGAAGATAGCCGATGAAGTAGTCCTCGACCCGCAGGTCGCGCTTGTAGACCTCGGTGACGAAGGGCAGCTCGTCCATGTTCTCTATGGGTGCCCGGGGCGGATTGTGGGTCACCTGTCCGTCCGCCGCGCGATAGCTCACGCCATCGATTTCGGAAAACGGTCGACCCTCCGCCACGTCCCTGATCGTGTAGTCGAACTCCTCCCGCGCCACGAAGTCGACGGCCGGAGCCGCCATCAGCGATGTGTCCGGCTCCACGGCCACCTTGGCGCCCACAAGGCCGATCAGCAGTGCGGGGTTCGCCTCTTTGAGGGCGGCGGCGACTCGGCTATCCGAAGGAAACGACGGGGAGCTCGTATGGATCACTACCAGCTCGTAGCCTGGGGCCTCGGCCAATACCCGATCGAGCCCGATGCCTGCGGCAGGTGCATCGATAAGCTTGCTGTCCGGAACGAGTGCAGCCGGCTGAGCGAGCCAGGTTGGATACCAGAAGGACCGAATCTCTCGCTTGGCCTGGTAGCGCGAGCCCGCGCCGCCGTCGAAGCCGTCGAATGACGGTGCCTGCAGGAACAAGGTCTTCATCATGATCGGAACTCCATTTCACTCGCTGTGCCGCCACTGTCTGTCCAGGGGCGGCACGCTGTTGCAATGCGATAGTTGGCCATTCGGTTGAACGCACAGCTGCTGCTGGCGCCAGCGTATGCGCCGGCTGCGGAAGCTGGCCGCCCAGATGAATAGGGACAAGAAACCGCGCAGGGGCAGAAGGGGGACGCTGAGCAGCGCTGCGGCAAGACGGTCCTTGTTGACCGCCAGGTAGAGTGCCGCGCGGAGTGTCATGGCCAGAGCGGGTGGGACCAACGCCCACCGGCTACCCCAAACCGTCAACGCAGCGAGGCACGACAGGGGAATGGCATAGGTAAGGAATGAGAAGGCGTGGCCGATGGGCTGCACCGTCCGGATCGTTCTGGCCCAGCGCAGCTCGTGATGCAGTAAGGAGTCCAGATCAGGTTCGTCGACTGTGGTCTCCACCAGATAGGATGAGAGCACCACCCGCAGACCTTTGGCGCGAGCTCGGGCGCCCAGCTCATAGTCGTCGGCGAGCTGCCAGGCTAGCGACTCGAAGCCCCCGATTTGCTCCAGTACGCCGCGGCGCAGCGCCATGCTTGCCCCGAAGCAGAAGGAGCCAAATCCCATCGCGCGCCCGACCAGGACGGAGGGGAGAAACCATGCGTCGATGAAAAGGGCGCCCAGATATGACCATAGGGTGCGGTGCGGCCGCGCCCGATAAAGGCAGGTGACCACGCCTACCTCGGGGTCGCTCAGTTCACCCATGACCCGGGCGAGGTAGTCCGGGCCCACCCGGATGTCGCTGTCGGATACGGCCAGACAATCGTAGCGGGCGTGCACAAGCATGTTGCTCAGATTGCTGACCTTGTAGTTCACACCCGCCAGGCGTTCGTCGACCACCAGCTTAAGGTTCCGGTCCGGGAGCTCGCGCCTGAGCCGCTCGACAACGGAAACCGCCGGGTCGTCGCGGTTTCTGACACCGAAGATCACCTCAAACTCGGGATAGCGCTGGTCGCAAAAGCTTCGGAGGTTCTCGTAAAGCTCCGGCTCGGCGCCGCACAGAGGCTTGAGCACGGTCACCGGCGGCATGCAGGCGGCGCCGGTAGATGGTCGGCGCTGCCACATCAGCAAGCTGGCGAGGGCCGCTGCCGCGTAGACCAGCGCCAGCGAAGCGATCCCAATGACGACGCTTGCCACGGCCGCGGTCATGCGGACCGCGGGCAGGCGGCGGTGCAGTCCCTCATAGGTACGCGCGCCGCGGCGTCACAGGCGAAGTCTATTACATCATCGTCCACGTTCATGCCCCCGTTGGGAGATCGAGTCCCTTCCGAATATTCATACGGCCCATGCAGAAATGACGGACTGAAATAGGCATCTCTGATCCGGCGAATACCAAGCACGCGGGTCCCGGGAGGAGTCACCGTACGCCGATCTCCGGAGGCGGATTGTTGGACACTAGCCGGTTGCGAACGATAGGACAAGAAAACCGGCCGGGAGTTTTGCACGGCAAGACGAACCGCACGCCGGGAGCTCGTTCTAACTGGCGTGGATGCCCGTTCAGCCAGGGGCGTCGCGAGAGACGAGCCGCCACAAGGGGGGTAAGTCGAGGTTGGGCGCGGTGTAACCATCTGTATTTGCAGGTTCCGTCTCCGCGGAACCAGCTCACTAGTGAGTGTCGGCGCGTTCTCGGAATCCTTACGACACTGTCATTCTCGGAGAGGCTCGAAACGCATGCGGCTCATCCCTGTGGCCCTTACCCTCCTGTCCCTGGCGGGTTGGCTGTACCTGCTCTTAGGACGGGCACGGTTTTGGCGCGCGGATCAGCGTCTGCCGTCGCTGTCGAGCGAGCTTCGGCTGTGGCCGTCGGTCGTCGCGGTGATGCCGGCGCGCAACGAGGCTGCTTTTGTCGGGCGCGCCTTGGCCAGTCTGCGCCGGCAGTTGTACAAGGGAACCCTGACCATCATCGTGGTCGACGACCAAAGCGAGGATGCGACCGCGGACGCTGCCCGGCAGGCAGGGGAGGGTGCAGGTCACCCGGTGGAGGTCGTCGCCGGCAAGCCGCCGCCGACGGGCTGGGCGGGAAAGGTGTGGGCTATGGCGCAAGGGGAGGAGCGGTCGCGGGAGATCGCACCGCGAGCGCGCTACATCTGGTTCGCGGATGCGGACGTGGAGCACGACCCGGACGTCCTGTCGCGGCTGGTGCAGCGCGCGGACCGCTTCCAACTCGACCTGGTCTCCACCATGGTCATGCTGCACTGTCGCGGGCTTTGGGAGCGCCTGCTGATTCCTGCCTTTGTGTTCTTCTTCCAGAAGCTCTATCCGTTCCCGTCCGTCAACAGTCCTGTAAAGCCGGTCGCGGCTGCCGCCGGGGGCAGCATGCTGGTGAGACGCACAGCCTTGGGCGAGGCAGGAGGGCTTGCCGCAATTCGCTCCGCACTCATCGACGACTGCGCCTTGGCGGCGCTTCTAAAGCGCGGCGGGCGGATTTGGCTGGGGCTGACCGATAGCGCTCGCAGTCTTCGGCCGTATGGCCTGAGCGGCGTCTGGGCCACGGTGACGCGCACCGCGTTCACCGAGCTCGGACACTCGCCGCTCCGGTTGATAGGCGCCGTCGTCGGTATGGTGCTGCTCTACCTGGTCCCGGTTGCCGGATTTTTCCTTGGTGTGCTTGAAGCCCAACCAACACCAGCCATCCTTGGCGGCCTGGGTTGGTTGGCCATGAGCGCTGCCTATCGCCCGACCCTGCGCCTCTATGGCCAGCCGGCACTGCTCGGCCCCCTGTTGCCTTTAGCCGCCGGACTCTACGTACTCATGACGCTGGATTCGGCCCGCAAGTGGAGGCGCGCGCCCCTCGCCTCGCCCCGCTGGAGCTCGTCCACCGACTGGCGCACCTGATCTACGCCTCACTTTGCCGGCTGTCCGCGTTCGCACCTTGCCGGTGCAGCCTGCCGGCGACCAGTGTCAGACATGTCCCGCTGCTCCACTCGCGGAGGTTGCCGCCTCTTGCGACAGCCTCCTCGCGGGGATCGGGCGCTCGACGACCGCGGGGAGCCGATTTGTCGGCGTGAGGTGACGGAATCGAGGGCTCAGGCAAGGGTCCGGTTGCCGCCCGGAAGGAGTGTTATACCGTTCTCATCCGAGTTTTTCGTTTTTCGGGGCCGGGTTGCACCCGCCGGGGGACGGCGTGAAAACATCCCTGTGGCCTTGACGGCAGCCTCCTTGCTGCCGACACCCCCGGAAGGTGCAACCCGGCCCCTACGGCGGCGAAGCGAAAAGTGACGTGAGCTGTGTATACAGCCAAGGCGCTAGTCCGCCGGGCAGCGGGCTTCAGCGGTTGCGCTAGGAACGCTTATTGCTGTTCGCAGTGTGGGGGCCAGGAACGCGGACAGGAAACCCCAATGGGCGGTTGGCCGGCCCACGGACGGGCCATTTACTGGAGGCAACGAGGTGAGGCAGCGGCCGATTTCTACCATGCTGGTGCTGGGAGCGGCGGGCGTTGCGGGCGGACCCGCGGGAGGCCGGCATTGATGCCGGCAGCCACCCCGAACGCAATGTTACGACCAGGGGGGAATACGGCTCGCGGCGGCGATGCCGGTCGTTCGATTACGCGGTCGGGAAGTTCTCCTGGGGGAGATTTCCAGGATGTGCGTGCAGCACTCCTGTGCGGGCCCACCGTCGTCGAAATCACCCACAGGCGTCACCCGGAGGTGAATCCCATTCGAATGCTGGCGGCGTTCGTCGACATGGCCGATGACGTCGTCTTCGTAACAGGCTCGTGCCTTGCGCCGTGGGACTCGCGACGCACCGACCATGTACTTGAGCCCCTTGCCATCGATCAGGACGGCGGGAGGCTCCGTGTCCTAACGGCGGACTACGAGGTGCTGATGACGCCGTGGCGGCCCGGACAGGATTCGCTGATGGATTGGTCTGTGGCCGCCTTAGAGCAGCACTTGGGCGGCAGGGGTACGAGCTACCGGGATGAGCGCGACCGGGTGATGCGAGTACTTGGACGGGTTACCCGCCGGGACACCTGAGCCGCTATAGGGCCCGCCGACTGAAAGCGGCAGGCTCATGGAGGGCAAACAAGCGCGGCCGCGCTTGTTTGCTGGACTGGATACTTGGCACCCGCGCACCCTCGCCATTCCGGCCCGCCCATCACGGCTGGCTGTTCAAATCCTTAGCCCCGCGGCCAGCCCTGGCCCGGCGGACGGGGAACGACCGGCGCGCTTGCCCTGCCGTGGCCTGCTCCATGATGAGTGACCTCCAGGCAGGCCGGCATGGCCGTCTGTCGGCCAATCGCGGCCGATAATCACCAAACCCTGTGCACTTTCGACCACGATCCTCTGGTCCGGCTAGCTTTTCGCCCCCATTTCGGGCCGCTGCCGGTTTGGCCTGCGCTTTGCTCAGGACCGGTAGCCGAGTCGATGTCCGGCATCGAACGCCGAGCCATCGGCGGCACCGTCGGGCCGGTCTATGAAGACCGGGCGCGGCGTCCGAACGGGCGGGGTCGAGCTCTTCGTTCCCTGCCGCTTACAAACCGTCTCGCTGACGGATTTCACAGAGGAGATCGTCATGAAGCCTTCATTGTTCAAACGTCTATTGCTCGCCCTCGGGCTGGTAGCCCTCATTGGCCCAGTAGCCGCCGAGACCGCAGCGACCCAAACGCCGGCGTCGCAGCCGCAGAGCGCGCAGCAAGGCCCCGCGCCGGGGAACGTCGGCGCCGGCTCGGGGAGCTGGCATCCTTGGCAGGAAATGCGCCAAATGCAGCACCAGATGAACCGCATGTTCGAGGACGCGTACGCTCGTATGCGATCCGAATTCAGCTCCACCCATCCCCAGGCCCAGAGCAGTCCGTTCGTCACCGAGTCGAAAGTCACGGTGAACGACGAAAAGCATGACTATGTCGTCACGGCGGACATGCCCGGCGTCAAGAAGGGCGACGTGAACGTGTCGCTCGACGGGCGCTTGCTGCGGATCTCAGCGCAGAGCCAGTCGGAGGAAAACCTGAAAGGAAAGCATGGCAAGGTCGTCGGCGAAGAGACCTATGCCAGCAGCTACCAACGCGCGCTGACCCTGCCGGGCCCGGTCGACGCTTCCGGAATGCACACCAGCTTCAAGGACGGCGTGCTGACCGTGACTGTCCCTAAGGCGACTTCCTGATCGTATACCGTTCCGATTTGGGTTTGTCGTTCTTGGGGACGGGCCGCTCCCGCCGGGGACGCCGTGCATACGTCAATGTTGGCTTGGCGGCAGCCTCCATGCTGCCGACACCCCCGGCAGGAGCGGCCCGTCCCCTCCAGTCCACAAGCGAAGAACCCACGCGAGTTGGGGACACCGGTACGCCTCACCCGGCTCGTGTCCGACCGGCCTGGCCCGGGGGTGTTCCTTGATTCTCGCCATTGCCCGCTGGAGGGCTGACCGATGCTGAGCTTCCATCAGGCGCTTGCGGATGCCGAGCCTTGGCTCCGGGAGTACGGTTATCCGGCACTCGCGTTCGCTGTCGGTATCGAAGGGGTTGGTATACCTGCCCCGGGCGAGACCCTGCTGATCGGAGCGGCTCTGCTGGCCGGCGCAGGCCAACTAAATATCGCGGTGGTGCTCGTAACGGCGTGGCTTGCCGCCGTCGCCGGGGACAACGTCGGGTATTGGGTCGGCCGCGGAGGAGGGCGTCGACTGCTCACGAAGCTCCGGGTCTCTCCCCACCGGCTTGCCCGACTCGACCGCTTTTATGATCGATTCGGGGTGTGGCTGGTGCTGGTGAGCCGGTTCTTCGACGGGACCCGCCAGCTGGATGGCCTTATCGCCGGCAGTGCCCATATGCCCTGGCCCCGTTTCTTCCTATTCGACGCCATTGGCTCGCTCGCATGGGTGGGCTTGTGGGGATGGGGCATCTACCAGCTCGGGCGCCATGGGAGCGCCGTCCATCGACTGCTGCATCAGATCAACCCGTGGGTGGCAGGTGTCGCCCTGGCTGCGGCAGTCCTGGTCATTGCGTTTCTCTTCTGGGGACGTTCCCAGCAAGGCGGTGACCCGGGGACGGGCACGCTCAATGAAGAACGAGAGGGGCGCAGCCAATGACCAAAACGTCACTGCAGGTTTCCCCGCACTTGGCGCAGACTTACCTACGCGCGAGGCCGCCGTTCTCGACCACGGACGACTGAGGGGGTCGCCGGATAAAGAATGTACCCGATTGCGCAGGAGTTTCGTTCGCCTTCAAGGAGTCCCGGCAGGAGCAAAACCGGGCTATGTGACTGTCGGCGCGACGCCGAAGGCGGGCCAACACGCCGGCAGGCTGGTGCATGATTCGGCAGAAATCGCCTGAGTGCCTGCGCTCCCCTTTTGCCCTGATGCAGGATTGTCGGGGCTCCGCATGGTCCCGTTGGGCCGTGCGCGCGGGACACGGACCGTCCACTCGATGCTCGGATGTAGCAAGAGGGGCCCTGGCGGTTGCGCGGGTCGCCTCTGCGGCCTTCAGTCCGAGTCCTTGCCATCAGACGGGAGAGGATGAGTCTTGATGTCTCCATCGCCAGAGGTCACACACGTATCTACCACTGAACACAAGGGTTGGTCCCCAGACTCTGCTTACGCCCCGCAGCGCTCGCCCGCGCGGAAAGAGCCGACATGCTGTATTGTGCTCCATGGCGTCGCGCCGCTCACCTGGCAGCTCTATCGTCCCCTGGTCCAGGAATTGGACTCCGTCGGGGGCGTTCCGATGACCCTCCTGGTCCCCCCGCCGATCGAGGACGACGCGCGTTTTTTCGCTGCTATGGACGGGCGTCTGTTGCGGGGAGACGAGCTCGTGGTCTACGGCTATGGCCGAACGATCACCGAAGGAAACGACGGCGGCTCGGTCGCCGCTGAACCCAGCAGAGACGCGCACGCCATGGAAGCGCTGCCGTCGCTACCGGAAGCGCAAGCGCGGACCAGGCTAAGGGAGGCGCTGCGCCTGTTCATACGGCTGGACTGGCCGGTACGGGGTTTCGTTGCTCCGGGTTGGCGTTTGGGAAAGGGTGCACGGGCCGCACTGCGTCTCTTGCCCTTTCTTTACACCACCAACCCGTACGGCCTGCTTCGCCTGAGTGACGGCGCACGGGTGTCGGCACCTGCGCTCGTGGGGCGCGACCTCGGTGCTCCGTGGCAAGCGAGTCCCGCCCTTAGACGGGATTCTCCAGCCCCCGAGCGAGCGGAAGCAGCACGCTGCGTGCGTCTCGCCATTCACCCGATGGACATGCAGCACGCAGAGGGTCCCGGGTTTTGGGTCCGCACGGTGCGGCGCCTTCTCCGCCACCGCCGTGCGATCACCCTCAGCGATCGGCTGGAGCTCGCCTGACTCCGGCAGCAGCGACCTGCGGTCTTCCGTGGCGGAAACTGGCGCGAGCGACGGGGGTGTCGGCAGCAGGGATGCTGCCGTCAAGCCACATGGAGGTATTCACGGCGTCCCCCGACGCCCGTAACCCAACGCCGGACACCGGACGAACGCGAAGAGGATCGTGTTGGTGCCGCGATGTCGGCGCGGCCGTACCAGTCGCCTAGGACCATGTGCTACTTCAGAGCTCCGTCAATAGCGTCGTGAGCTGCAGGCGGATACGTCCGCCCGAGGAGCATTTCCTGGCACGAGCTCGCGCTCTGCAGGAGGGTCATTCGAGCGCTTGAGCGAGCTGAGCCAATTCCTCGGACAGCTTCTGGTAGGCGTCGTGAAGCTCCTTGGGCGTCATCCTTTCCGTTTTCTCGCTGTCTTCGAGGGCGGTCAGCCTGCGGCGTATCCCAGCGATCTGTTGTCTTTGTGACGGATCAAGACCTTCAGCCTTGTTCAGGAGCGCCGCCGCATCCTCGAGGGATAGGTGGGTCGCACGAATTTCCTCCCGCAGCTGGGCGGCTTTGGTGGACTGACCGTAGGCTTCATAAAGGTGACGCTGGGCCTTGACGATGTCGATCCGCGCGGGGTTGTAGAGGTTGGGACGGTCTTGCCACAGCTTCAAGACGATTAGCGAGGACGCGATGAAGATACCCGCCACGAGCACGCCCGCAACCGTGGCGAGCATCCGGTGATTGTGGAGAAAGCCGCGCGCGCGGCCGTGCCGAGCATCCGTCATTGAGTGACTCCAAAGTTGATCGAGACCCGCTGTCGGTTCATCGGCCCTGCCAGATGCCCCTGAACAATCGGCCGAACGGGTCGACACCCCTAAATCTAGCAGCTTGTGCGCCACGCGGACCCCAGAGTTGCTCCAGAGTCGACCCCGCGTATTCGCAGACTGTCTAGGGTAGAAGTGGTTCCCGTAGGCGGGGTCTGTTAAATCGTCTAGCAGCTTTGGACGCACACCATGAGATCAGATGACTGGAAGGGTGGAGACATGCTCAATATTTGTACGCGACCTTACGCTTCGTCCCTTGCTGCTCCTTGCGCCCGCCTTCAGCCTCTCGCCGAAACGGTCTCTCCGGGAACCTACGGAGCGCGTTTCTGTCTTTCCCCACGAACATGGGGATAATGATGCGGGCGGCCTTGTCGGACTGGCGGCTCGGGTATGCGGACGTCGCGGGCCTGAGAGGTCTTATGCCCAATTTGAACGCCTCCGTCGGTTTGTGACCTGAAGGGCCGGGTTGCGGGCCGTGAGGGTGTTGGCAGCATGGAGGCTGACGTTGGTCCTGCAGGGAGGTATCCGCGGCATCACGGGCGCCCGCAACCGGGCACCGGAGAGCCGAAACAGCGCGTGCGGCGGCACATCGATCGCTGCGCTGGCCTTAGAGCCTCGTTCGGCATCACCTTTGCGGAGAACGAACTATGACCACATCGGAAAGCCTTGCGCGGTCAGCGGGCGAAGGCGGTGACGCAGCCGGCGAGGATCTACTCGGGAAGGAATTCGATTTGCTGCGCCAGCACGTGGAGCAGCAGATCCTCGGTCAAGGTCAGCTGGTGGTGCGGCTGCTGATCGCGCTTCTGGCCGACGGCCACCTGCTCGTCGAAGGGGTGCCCGGACTGGCAAAGACCAAAGCGGTTAAGGCACTGGCGACAGGACTGGAGGGCGACTTCCATCGCATCCAATTCACCCCCGACTTGCTGCCAGCGGACTTGACGGGGACCGAGATCTACCGTCCGCAGGACGGCAGCTTCCGTTTCGACAAGGGCCCGGTCTTTCACAACCTGCTGCTGGCGGACGAGGTCAACCGGGCGCCGGCCAAGGTGCAGTCGGCCCTGCTCGAGGCGATGGGGGAGCGCCAGGTCACGGTCGGCCGGCAGACCTACCCGCTGCCGCAGCTTTTTCTCGTCATGGCTACCCAGAACCCGATCGAGCAGGAAGGGACGTACCCGCTGCCCGAGGCCCAGCTCGACCGCTTCCTGATGCACGTGCGCGTCGACTACCCGGACGTCGCGACCGAGAAGTCCATCCTGCGCCTGAATCGGGAGGAGGCCCGACAGGCGGCGGAGGTGACTCCTCGACATCGCGTCAGTCAGGGGACCATCTTTGCGGCACGCCAGCGCATCCTGGACCTCTATATGTCCCCAGATGTGGAGGATTACCTGGTGCACCTGGTCTTGGCGACCCGCGACCCGGCGCCCTACGGAATCGAGCTTGCTTCCTGGATCCGCTTCGGGGCGAGCCCTCGTGCTACGCTGGCCTTGGACCGCTGCGGGCGGGCACACGCCTGGCTGCAGGGACGGGACTACGTCTCCCCCGAGGACGTCCAGGCCGTCGCCCCGGACGTCCTGCGGCACCGCGTCCTCATGTCGTACGAAGCGGAGGCCGAAGGCCGCGCATCGGACGCATTGATCACCGAGCTCTTGGCCCGGGTGCCGGTGCCCTGATCCGGAGCCATCGACAGCGTCTGCCGAAGGTACCACTCCTTGGCTAGTCTGACCTCTCGTCACCAGTTGCCCGCTCGGGAAGGCGTCGCCGTGAGCCTGGGCGAGCTCGTCGCCCTACGGGAGGAGGCGCGGCGGCTGGACATCGCTCCCCGAGGTAAGGTGCTGGCTACGCGCAGCGGCGGGCACCTCTCGCGCTTTCGCGGACGCGGCATGGAATTCGACGAGTCGCGCATCTACCAGCCCGGTGACGACGTGCGCAATATGGACTGGCGGGTTACCGCTCGCGCCGGCAAGCCGCACGTGAAGCTGTTTCGGGAGGAGCGCGAGCGCCCGGTGTGGCTGCTCGTGGACCTCGGGGTCAGCATGCGTTTCGGGACCCGGGTCGCCTTCAAGTCGGTGGTCGCCGCCCGCGCGGCGGCGCTCCTGGCTTGGGCGGCGGCAGACAAGAGCGACCGCGTCGGCGGGTTGGTGTTCGACGAGACCAGGCACTTCGAGCGCCGTCCTGCCGCGCGCACCCGAGGGCTGCTGCCGCTGCTCAAGGCCCTATCCCAAGATCCGATCCCGGGCGAGGACGGCGGTCACCCCGGGATCACCGAGGCCGCTTCACACTTGGTGAAGCTCGTGCGTCCAGGAAGCCTGGTCTTCGTGTTGAGCGACTTCCTCGGCGTGGCCTCTGAGCGCTCCGCCTGGCTCGCACAGCTCGGTATGACCAGTGAGGTCGTGCTGGTGCACGTGCGCGACCCATTGGAAGAGGTTGCGCCTCCGCCGGCGCTCTATCCGGTCACCGACGGTGCCCGGCGCGGCCTGTTGGATACGATGGGGGCGAAACGCCGCGCCGCCTGGCAGCGCCGGTTCGCGGACCGCATTGTGCTGCTGGAGGACTTGGCGCGTCGCCATCGCGCCCACCTCCTCAGCGTCCGCACGGACGAGCCGGCGGGCGCTGCGCTCGCCCGCGGGCTGCGTCCCCGCAGGAATGGCAAGGGAGGCGTCCGGTGAACGGTGCCCCCGTCGATGCGCTGGCGGAGCTGCGCGGCTACCATCTCCCTTCGCCCGTCTCGTGGTGGCCGCCCGCCCCTGGCTGGTGGGTGCTCGCCGCGATGGCACTGCTGCTCATCGGCGTTGCCGTTTGGTTTGCCGTCAGGCGCCACCGCCGCCGAGCCGCCGCACGCCGCGCACGGCTGGAGCTGCAGAGCCTGCGTTCCGCCCTTCGGCGCGATGCGGATGCCGCCGCCTTCGCGCGCGGCCTCTCGCGTCTCCTTCGGCGCTTCGCGTTGGCCCGCTTCCCGCGACAGCAGGTTGCAGGTCTCACCGGCACGGATTGGCTCGCCTTTCTGGATGCCAACGGGGGCGGAGGGCGTTTTGCCAAGGGTCCTGGTCGCCTGCTGACGGAGGCCCCGTATCGCTCAGCCGGCGACATCCCGGCCGAGGAGCTGGCGGAGCTTGCCGGAGCCTGGATCGCCCGGAATGCGGAGATGCAGTCGTGATTACCCTGGAGTGGCCCTGGGTCCTCGCCGCATTGCCTCTGCCCCTGGCGGTGAAGTATCTCTGGCCGCGGGCCCGACCCGACGTCGGGCCCGCTCTGCGGCTCCCATTCTATCGGGAGCTGGCCGGGCTCGAGGCGGGTGCCTCGGCTTCGCGCAGCCGCACTCGCCAGCTGCTCGCCTGGCTCGCCTGGACCCTTCTGGTGCTCGCCGCTGCACGGCCCCAATGGTTGGGGGACCCAGTCAATCTGCCGGTCACCGGCCGGGACCTGATGCTGGCCGTGGACCTCTCGGGGTCGATGGCGGAGCAGGACTATGCGCTCGACGGTCACCCGGTCTCCCGGCTGGACGTCGTGAAGCAGGTGGCGGGACGCTTCATCGATCATCGGAAAGGGGACCGCTTGGGCCTCATCCTCTTCGGTTCCCGGGCCTACCTGCAGACGCCCCTCACTTACGACCGGGCCACTGTGCGAGCGATGCTGGACGATACGGTGATCGGGCTCGCCGGCCGCGAGACCGCCATCGGCGATGCCGTCGCGCTCGCCGTCAAACGGCTGCGCAAGCAGCCGGACGACAACCGTGTGCTCATCCTGCTTACCGATGGGACCAACACGGCCGGGAGCATCGCCCCCGAGGCAGCGGCGCGGCTTGCCGCGGAGGCCAAGGTGCGGGTCTATACGATCGGTATCGGCGGCGGACCGGTTGGGCTGCGCACGCCGTTCGGCATGCTGCTCCAGCAGCCGAGCGATCTAGACCCAGAGACGCTGAAGGCCATTGCTCGGGCGACCGGGGGCCGCTACTTCCAGGCCACCGATACCGGAGAGCTGGAGCACGTCTACGACGAGCTCGATCGCCTCGAGCCCAGCGTTCGCGATACCCGAATCTATCGGCCGATGCAGTCCCTCTTCGAGTGGCCGGCCGGCGGGGCACTGCTGTTGACGGTGTGGCTGGCGGCTTCGCGTCTGCCCCGCCGGGCGGGGTCCGTGGCGCGCGAGGAGGGCAATCGGCGTGCCGCCTGAATTTCATTTTCTGCGCCCGCTGTGGCTGCTGATGCTTGTCCCCTTGGTTTGGGTCCTCTGGTCTCTCGCCCGGCGGGGCGGAACCGCCAGCGCGTGGCGCGGCGTCGTGGACGCCCATCTGCTGCCGCACCTTCTGGTCGACCACGGTGGCGGGCGTGCGGCACACCCCGCTGATACTGTTGGCCCTTGGCTGGGTGCTGGGCGTCTTGGCCCTAGCGGGTCCCGTGTGGGAGCGGCTGCCGCAACCCGTGTATCGGACGCAGGCCCAGCGGGTGATCGTGCTCGATATCTCCCCGACGATGAACGCCACCGACGTGCCGCCGTCGCGGCTCGCCCGCGCCCGCTTCGAGGTGCTGGATCTGCTGAAACGAGCGGCGGAAGGCGAGACAGCGCTCCTGGCCTACGGCGCTGAGCCCTTCGTGGTGTCGCCCCTCACCACCGATACCGACACCATTGCGGCCCAGGTTCCGAGTCTGGACACGGCCCTGCTGCCGGTCGAAGGGAACCGGCGGACCGATCTCGCCTTGGAAAAGGCGGCCGAGCTGCTGCGGCAGGCCGGGAGTCGGGACGGTGACGTGATCCTGGTGACCGACGGCCTGGATCAGCCGGCCGCTGCCGACGAGGCGGCGAGCAAGCTGCGCGCGGAAGGCTATCGGGTATCGGTCCTCGGTATAGGGACGGACAAAGGGGCCCCCGTCCCTATGGCCGATGGGGGCTTCCTGAAGGACGCATCGGGGGCCATCCTGCTGCCGAAGCTGGAGCGCGCGACCCTCGAGGCCCTGGCCGCAGCTGGGGGCGGCAGGTTTGTTCCGGCAAGCCTGGACGACCGCGACGTCGACACCCTGATCGCGCACGACCGGGCTCGTCTGAACGAGCAGGCCGAGCGGCAGGACCTGCGCGCGGATGAGTGGCGGGAGGAGGGGCCTTGGCTTCTGCTTGTGCTCTTGCCGCTGGCGGCGCTTGCGTTCCGCCGCGGCTGGCTGAGTCCGCTGGTCCTGCTGGTGCTGCTGGCGCCGCCTCCCCCCGCACATGCCTTCGGCTGGCAAGGACTCTGGCTGCGGCCCGATCAGCAGGCGGCGCGTGCCCTCGCCGCGGGGAAGTCCGAGCAAGCAGCGGCTCAGTTTCAGCGCCGCGACTGGCGCGCGGCGGCCCATTACCAGGCCGGCGACTATACGAATGCGCTGAAGTCACTCGACGGGGTGAAGGGTTCGCAGGCTGACTACAACAGGGGCAACACCCTGGCGCGGCTGGGCAAGCTGGAGCAGGCGGTCAAGGCGTACGATCGGGCGCTCGCCACCGACCCGAGCGATGCGGATGCCCGCTTCAACCGCGATCTGGTGCAGAAGCTGCTGGACCAGCAGAAGCAGCGGCAACAGCAGCAGGCCCAGTCGGGCCAGCCGCAGGGCCAGAGCGTCAATCAGGGCAAATCCAAGTCCGGGCAGAAAGGGCAGGGACAACAGCGGGGGGGACAGCAGGGACAAGAGCACGGCCGGTCGGGCAGCGAGGAGAAGGGCAACAATAAGACCCAGGCGGGGGCGTCAGGCCAGAAGGGCGCCGCCGATAAACAGGCCGAACGGCAGGCCGCGCAACAGCCAAAGTCCGGGGACACGGGGCGGCGGGAAGGCCAACGGCCGCAGGGGGGCGCCGCCACGCAAGGCGATGAACAGCACCAGCAGCAGTCCGCCCAGACGGCGAAAGGCAAGCCGACTGACGATCGAGCGGAGCAGGACGCGGAAGCTCAGACAGGCGGGAGTGACACCCCTCGGAAGCAAGGGCCAGGGGCCGAGCCGAGTCGTGCGGATCTTCTCGGGGGGGAGAAGCGCCAAGCGCAGCCCCAGCAAACGGTGGATGCGACGGACCCCGCAAAGCGGGAAGACGCTCAAGCCATGGAGCAGATGTTGCGGCGGGTGCCCGACGATCCCAGCGGGCTCCTTCGACAGCGCTTTCTCCTCCAGCACTTGCGGCGCACCGGTGAGCTGCAGTGAGCCTGCCCGCGCACGATCTATATCCAATGCGCATGGCGCTGTCGGTCCGTGACCCGAGGGGGCCGGCCCCCGGAAGACCGAAGATGCCACTGCGATCGGTATATCGGCGATAGGGGTCTAGTCCTCGCGTCTCGGCGTCCGAAACGGGCGAGCGGCAGATGCAAGATCGGTTTAAGAGCAATCGGGATCAACAGCGATGCGAGCGACAGCCTTTGACGTGCGACGGTTCGGGCTGATCATCCTTGGCCTCGTCCTGTGCGGGCGAGTAGCGGCCGCCGGGCTCGATGCGAGTCTCGACCGGAATCGGCTAGCGGAAGGTGATACGGTGACCCTCAACCTCACCGCCCCTGGCGACGCAGCCGGCACTCCTGACTTCAGCCCCCTGAAGAGCGACTTCGACATCCTCGACCAGGGCCAGAGTACGCGCATGACGATCGTTAACGGGCGTTCCAGCAGCACGCGGGAGTGGCGGCTGGTCCTGGCACCCAAGCGGACGGGCAGGCTCACCGTCCCTTCGCTCAGTGTCGGTGGGCTATCGAGCGCGCCTCTGGCACTTGAGGTCGTGCCGGCGAGCCAGGCGGCGCGGCTCGGTCAGAGTCGCCCGATCATGCTGGAAGTGGCCGCAGATCCCAAAGCGCCCTACGTCCAAGGACAGGTGGTCTACACCGTCAGGATTCTCCATCGGGTTCCGCTGCGCCAGGCGAGTCTGAGCGACCCGAGTGCGGGTGACGCGATAGTCCAGAAGCTCGGCGAGGACAAAACCTACAGCACCTATCGCAACGGGGAGCTCTACCAAGTCATCGAGCGCCGCTATGCGGTCTTTCCGCAGCACAGCGGCACCCTCACGATCGACGCGCCGGTGCTCTCGGCGTCCGTCCCCGAACAGGGGCGGCGAGGGCCGCGACTGCGAGACCGCATGTTCGGAGGCGAGCCGTTCAGGGACTTCCAGCATTTCTTCGGCGGAGATCCCTTTGCGGGCATGGACAGCATGTTCGAGGAGACGCGGCCGGTTCAAGTAAGGGGCCGCAGGCTCAGCCTCGACGTAAAGCCCCAGCCTGCCGCGGCGCCTTCGCCATGGCTGCCCGCCGAGTCCCTTCAGCTTTCCGAGACCTGGTCACCGGACCCTCCCGTGTTCCGAGTCGGCGAGCCGGTCACGCGAACCATCGCAATCACGGGACAGGGTGTAAGCGCGTCGCAGCTTCCGGACTTGGCCCCCTCCGTGCCCTCGGGGATCAAGGTCTACCCGGACAAGGCACAGGCGCAGACCAGGGCGGAGGGCGACGACCTGGTGGCCATGAAGGTGATCAAGTTGGCTCTGGTGCCGACAGCGCCAGGCAAGATGACCCTGCCTGAGGTGCGGCTGCCCTGGTGGGATACTCAGACCAATCAGGAACGGGTCGCGGTCTTGCCCGCACGTACCCTGGACGTGCTGCCGGCGCGGGCTGGTGCTGCGGCTTCGCCCGCAGCGCCGGCACCTGCCGCCGCCTCGAATGCGGTACCAGCGAAGACTGCGGTGCCGCCGCCCAAGAACGCCGAGCCCGAGTCTGCAGCGGCCGGCGGAGGCCGTACCCTCGTCGAATCCGTTCCTGGCGAGGACTACTGGCGCTGGGTAGCTTTAGGCTTTGGATTGATTTGGCTCGCGACGATCGGACTCTGGCTGCGTGACCGCGGCCGTTTAAGAGACGGGCGAACCCTCGCGTCCGGTCCTCAAACCCCCACGGCGTCGGCTCCCAGCATCGGAAAGGCGCGCGCGCGGGTCAAGCAAGCCTGTGCGCGAAGCGATCCCAAGGAGGCGCGGGAGGCCGTGCTCGCCTGGGCCGCCGCGCGCTGGCCCCATGACCCACCCCCTCGGCTGGAGAGCTTGGCCCAACGCCTCGGCGGGACGGCTGGCGACGCCCTGCGCGACCTCGACCGTCAGCTTTACGGTTCGAGCACTGCGGGATGGGACGGGCCGGCTGCTTGGGAACGGCTCGGTGCGGCGCTCGTGAGGGGCGAAGACGACGGTGCAAGAAGCGCAACACACGACGGCTCCCTCCCCGAGCTTTATCCGCAGCACGGGTGAGCCCCCGGTCTAACGCAGAGGGCTATTGCTTGTTGCGGCGCGAGTCGTGGGAAGACTGCTACAGGCCGAACGTCTTCGCGTGGAGCCCCTTGCGTCGTATAGATCTGACGATCGCGCTCGGCTCCACTTCCTCGGCGTCGAACTCAACCATCAACAGGTGGCGTGACCTGTCCTGAACCCAGGCGTTCGCGATCCCGTGCTCCGCACAGAGGAGGTGCTCAATTTGGCGAACGCGGTCCTTGTCTAGCGTTTCCTCGATGCGGATTGTGACGTCGGCCAAGTACATGGCTCCCTCCGTTCCGCCTCTCCGGTGCTGGCTCGATCAAGATCCTCCACTCAAATTCTAGCCCGCCCTCGGCAAAGAAAAAGGTGCGTGCCGCTTTGCACGCCATTACCAAAGCTCCAACCTGCGGGAAGGCCCTGAAGGAAGAGCTAGCCGGTCTCCGCAGCTTTCGCATTGGAAGATTCAGAATCGTTTATCGCCTCGCAGAGGACCGGGCGGTCGAGATCGTGAGCCTTGGCCCACGCCGGTGCGTCTACGAAGAGACCTACCGTAAGGTTCGGCGTGAGAACGATTGAGCAGCAGCACCAAGCGTCTTCGTCGACGGTCAAGGAGCGGGCCGAGCGACTTGCCGTGCGCATGGGGATCAGCGACAAACTCAAGCGCTCTGCGAACCATCTCTCCCAAGGCAAATGCAGCGCGTCGCCGTCTGCTGTGCGGATTTGCCGGGCGACGATCTGGCCCCGGGGCACGTAGGGCGTCCGGAGGGACCGAGTCGCTCAACGTCGGCTGGTCGCATCTGCTCGGGGTGGGGGAGCCCAAACGTCGAGAGGCCACCTTGGACCGATCGGGCCGGTCTGGCCCCCTTCGAAGCCAGCTGGTGCTGAAACATTCGATGCCGGCAAGTCAGATTGCAGTCTGATTTTTCACAGCTTCTTCGGTTGGTCCGGATCATGCTTTGCCTCACGTGTCAGAGGATTTGCAGCGTTGGCTTGGCTCTGCCTCGAGCAACGGCTATCTCTCGGTCGCGATAAAGAGTGGCTCGGGCAGGTTCGCAACAACCGATGCGAGGGTATGAAGATGCTCCCACGCGCCTTGGTGCTCGCTGCCTTGATGCTCACGCTCGACGCCAACGCCGTTTGCGTGAACGACGCGCCGGAG
Source organism: uncultured Gammaproteobacteria bacterium (assembly GCA_963824085.1). Taxonomy (GTDB): domain Bacteria; phylum Pseudomonadota; class Gammaproteobacteria; order Chromatiales; family Chromatiaceae; genus JARRNE01. The sequence goes on along the minus strand of CAWGNT010000015.1, from coordinate 361,972 downwards.
ATCGGGGACATCGGACCCGCCTCCGAGCTTGTCTGCGGAGAGCTTGAGCAACTGTTTCCCGGCTCTGTGCTCGCGGTCGAGAACCGGGAGATCCATTCGCCGGCAGCCGTCTTGGTGCTGACCTCGGTGGACGGGGTGCCCGTGGCGATGCGGTATGAGCTGGTCGGCCTCGTTTGGCATTTGGTCGGAAACGCGGACAGCATTGCGCATCGCGTTGCGGGTCGGGGCGGTCTCTCGGCGCAGCGATGGCCCGGCCGAACCGATCGGGCGGGGAGGACGGAGCTAGCGTCCCGTATCCCCTCCCCGAAGATGTAGCCGGACGGACACCCTCAAAGCGGCTGGCCGCGATGATGCCTGGTCGAGCCGGGGACCACTCGTCTGACTTCGCGGCCCATTGAAGGCGGCAACCAAGGGCGCCTCCGCGAATCCTTGTGAGGAGCGCAAATATGACCTTGTGCATCGGTTTTGGCGCAAACGACATGCGCCGCGACACGGCCAACACAGGCGGCATCACCCGCATTGAGCGGCGGGCCGGTTGGGCACCGGAGGAGGGCGACACTTACATCGTCGTCGGCTATCTGCTGCCCGCCACGCGCCGGCGCAACTTTCAAGGACGCGCAAGGTACTTTCAGCGCGGTGAGCTGGGGCTGGACGCCCGCTGGGAGCTAGCGCATCTTTGGGCGCCGCGCTTCGGAGATGAGGCCGCAGCCGGAATCATGTGGGCACCCACCGAAATGAACCAGACGTTTCAGAATCATATCGTGGAACCCTGGATCACCAGACTGCGCGACCACGCGCCGCCGCGCTCCGTAGAGATCACTGCCGTCGCAACGAGCTGGAGCGGTGACTTCCTTTCCGCGCGCTACGGTTGGTTGGGCTTCAAGGGGGCAGAGTTTCTGAAGCGTGTGACCTACGAGGTCTCGTCCTGTCCAGGGGGAATGGTGTCGCCGGATGCGGGCGTGCGCCTGCTCGGCTCCTCGATCGCTATGGAGCTCGATGCGCCCCGGCCAGGTGTGCTGCCGCGGGTCGTAATTCTGGAAGCGGAGACCTTGCGGGGCAGGGTCGCCACGCTCAGGCGCTAGTACAGCCGCGCCGGGACGCGCTAACCTGATGGTGAGTCTGATCGAAGTGGGGGACCGATGCAGCGGATAACCATCACCCTGGACGACCATCTGGTCCGAGAGTTCGAGACTTTTCGCGAGGAGCGCGGCTATCGCAACCGATCCGAGGCGATCCGGGACCTGATCCGCGAGCGACTCGGCGCGGAACGTCTGGAGAAGACTCCAGGCGGGAATTGCCTGGCCAGTTTGACGTACGTTTACAATCACCACGAACGGGAGCTGGCCGCACGGCTGACCCAGGCGCACCACGATCACCATGATTTGGCGATCTCAACCCTGCACGTACACCTGGACCACGACAACTGTATGGAGACCGTGGTGCTGCGGGGGCCGGTCGGACGCGTTCAAGGATTTGCAAATTCGGTGATCGCTCAAGCTGGGGTTCGTCATGGACGGCTCTACATCCTTCCTGCGACCCTAACAGAGCAGGCGCACGGCCACGCGACGACCGATCAGCCCCATCGCCACGTCCATCTGGAGCCGATTTCCTGACCAAGGGGCCAGCGAGAGGTCAAAGGCCCGCTCCATCCTCGTCACGAACGCCCACAGCCTGTCGCATCCGGGTGTGAAGCCTAAGGAGCGTCCCCTCCCCTCAGGTCCAGAAGCGAAAAAGCCGGGTGAGTTCGGTATAGTTACTCGCCTTGCAAGCGGGAGGGGCTGTCTTGGACTCGATCGTCGAATTCGTCACCGCCGTAAACGGCACGGTTTGGGGCCCGCCGATGCTGGTGCTCATCCTGGGCACCGGTCTGTTCCTGATGTTGGGACTGCGGCTGATGCCGCTGCGCCGGCTGGGTTACGGCTTTCGCATGCTGTGGGATGGACGTGCCGAGCAGGGGAAGGGTGACATTACTCCCTTCAATGCCCTTATGACGTCGCTGTCCGCGACGATAGGCACGGGGAACATCGCAGGCGTGGCCACTGCCATCTTCCTGGGCGGGCCCGGCGCTCTGTTCTGGATGTGGTGTACCGCGCTTGTAGGGATGGCCACCAAGTACGCGGAGGCGGTGCTCGCTGTCCGCTACCGCGAGGTCGACGAGGCTGGCAACTACGTCGGCGGGCCGATGTACTACATCAAGAACGGCCTCGGACGCAAGTGGGTCTGGCTTGGCGGCGCATTCGCCACCTTTGGGTTTCTCGCGGGCTTTGGCATTGGAAATACGGTGCAGGCGAACTCGGTGGCGCATGCCATCCAAGCCTCACTCGGCGTGCCAGGCTGGTTGAGCGGGACCGTCATGGCCGCGCTGGTGGGGTTGGTGTTGATCGGTGGTATCCGCCGCATTGCAGTGGTCGCGGGCAAGCTTGTCCCCTTCATGGCCTTCGCCTATCTCGCAGCCGGGTTGATCATCCTCGGTGCCAATCTCGATCGACTCCCCGCCGCACTGGACCTGATCGTCACTCACGCCTTCTCGCCGGCAGCGGCGGGTGGCGGTTTCGCCGGGGCCACGATAATGGCGGCGATCCGGTTTGGTGTCGCGCGCGGGATCTTCTCCAACGAGGCCGGCCTCGGCAGTGCGCCGATCGCGCACGCCGCAGCGCAGACGGACGACCCGGTGCGCCAGGGCACGGTGGCGATGCTCGGCACCTTCATCGACACCTTGGTAGTCTGCTCGGTGACGGGCCTGGTGATCATTGTCTCGGGCGAGTGGGTATCGGGCGAGACCGGCGCGGCTTTGTCCGCAACCGCATTCGAGCACTCCCTGCCCGGCTTTGGGGCGAATGTGGTGACCTTCGGGCTCATCCTCTTCGCCTTTACCACGATGCTTGGATGGAGTGTGTACGGCGAGCGCTGCGCCGAGTATCTCTTCGGCATTCGGGCCATCCGTCCCTTCCGGGTCGCCTGGGTGCTGATCATTCCCATCGGAGCCATAGGGCAGCTCGATTTTGTCTGGCTGCTGGCCGATACCCTCAATGCACTGATGGCGATCCCCAACCTGATTGCCCTGCTGCTGCTGAGTCCGGTCGTCTTCAGAGTGTCCAGGGACTATTTCAACCAGCGGACCGCGCCCACGGACTCCGGTCGTCTGCGGTAGTACGCGACGGCGCGGTCGGCGCCTTCAGCCGGCCTTGGATCCACCAAGGCAGGGAGGCGAGGCCGGTGCGGCGCCGCCCTTGTCGAACCACTCCTCCGGTGTCCAGGTGTGCAAGGCGAGGGCATGGAGGCCGGACCCGAGCTCGTCCCTGAGTAGCTCGTTGACCATGCGGTGGCGACTGACCAGCTTGGCTCCGCTAAAGCGGTCGCTCACAACCAGGACTTTGAAGTGAGACTCCGCCCCTTCCGGGACGCTGTGCATGTGACTCTCGTCCGTCACCTCGACGTGGAGAGGGCTTAGACCGGATTGCAGCCTCTCTTCGATGCGTTCTCTACGGTTCATTGACTTACGGGATTGCTCTAGTGGTCTCGGTGGATGTCATCGCGGCCGGATTTGGGCGCCGCCTCTCCGCCGGAAGGTGAGGGCTCGGGCAGCGGCCTGCAACCAAAGACCTGGAAGGCGCCGGCCAATTCGGAGACCGGCCGAGTGGGCACAACGACATCAGGGTGTTGCGCCAGTCCGGGTTCCGTTAATCCCTTAATCAGTGTTACCGTCGCCGATCGGGTCCCCTCCGATCTCTATCTCCTCGCTCCCCAGGTAGTCTTCCAGTCGCTGTATGACCTGTTGGAGTGCCGCTCTTGCACTCTCGCCGTAGAGTTGCTGCCGGTCGATTCCCTCGGACCAACCGTACAGGCAATGGCGCAGGTCATCGGCGGTGCGCACGTGCAGGTGGATGTCCCGCAGGATCTTCTGAAACTCGCTCTGCGTAGGCGCTGCCCCAAGATTCCGGAACAGGTCTCTGAGCGCGGTGAACAGGTTTCTGGCCTCCGGGCCGAGGCCGAGCTCTTCGGGGTCGTATTCGATCTGGGTTTCGGAGATGCGGTTTACCCAGACGCGAAAGCTGACCTTATGCAGTGAGTGGTAGAGCGTCTCCTCGGAGATCATGAAGAGCAGCAGGTGCTTCGGGTTGGCATAGTAGCGAGCGTCGCGAAAGCTCCAGCTGCAGTCGCGGATCAGGCGGTAGATTCGCAAATGGTCGCGGAAATCGGTGGCCTGGAGCTGATCCAGGATGAGCACTGTGGGGTCGGCCTCGCTCAAGGCGCAGGCCTCGCTGACGACCTGGTCGAGGGGGTCGATGGGAGGCTCTTCGCGGCCCATCTCGTCCTTACTGGGCGGGAGGATCACGTCCGGGGGCGGATGATTCTGCTCGGTGAAGTCGTAGTAGAGGACGTGCGGAAAGTCCAAAGCGTGTGCTAGGGCGGAAGCGAAGGCCGTCTTGCGGCGGTCCGAGTCCCCCTCCACGTTCAGTGCGCGGACCACCTCGGTGGGACTTTCCAGTAGGCAGCGCAGCTGGAATTCGTAGTCGTCGTTCGACTCAAACCCGTGTCTGGCCATCTTTTCGCGGAGGCTCGGCATGGGCCGAATGATAGCCGCGGGTCTGCGTCTTGTCCGCGTTCCGATGGAGCGCTCACCCCGTTCTTGGGGCGTTGGTCGCGTCTACTTGTCCGAGTCGCGGCTTGGGGGATAGATCTGGGTGGGAAACAGGGTGATGTTGGACTTGTCTCCCACATCGCGAATCTTCCCTTGTCCCTGCTTCTCGACCTCGTCGATGCGGATGATTGCGTGGAGCGGAAGGATGGTCCTGCTTACACCCTTGAACTCGGACTTGAGTCGCTCAGTCGAGGGGTCCACGAGGACAGTGCTGGATTCCTCGAAGAGCAGATCCTCTACCTCCACGAACCCAAACAGCTCGCCCTGCTGCACCCGCCTGGCGTAGATCTCATAGACCTTGCCCTGGTTGAGAAACGCTATCCGAAAGACTCGCATCTCGATCTAAACTTGGAGGATCGGTCCCGTCATTGTACGCGCTCTCGTACGGCTCGCCAGAATTAAGAACGCGAAAGGGCAGGGACTAGCCATCGCCGGTCGCGCCATTGTTGGGCGGCGACAGGTCGTCGATCGGGGAAGGTTTCGGAACTGGAGGCCATGGTGCAGAACTTGTTAGTTGGCGCTCTCGCGGCGGGTGTCCTGTCCGGCTGCATCGTGGCGAGCCAAGACCTCGCCGGTGCTGCGCGAGTGACCGCGGTGTTGCGCGAGCCGCTGACGATCCCCGCACACCGGGCTCACGCGAGCTTCCAGGGCGGCAGGCAGGTGATTGCGGTGAGCCGCTACGATCCCTGGTGCGAGCTGGAGATTCGGACGGTGGCGGAGGTACCCCAGGTGGTTCAACCGACGCGCTTGGCGGTCGGCCGAATCGGCCAAGCCTTCATCAGGGACTACAACACCCGAATCCCGGTGGCCTTTACGGGCTTCAGCTGCACTGACCTGGTGTTCAAGGAGACGACCTGGTGGCTGAGACCGACCGTTGCCTCTCCGGTCATGTATCTCCGCTGCCTGGCGCCCTATGTCCACTGCAGGATCGGTCCGCCGCTCTCGCCGGAAGCGATCCAGGCCGTCGTTGGTCCACAGCTCGAGATAGACGCGGCTCTCGTCCCCGTCCATGCCCCCAACGCCGCCGCAGGAAGATGAGCCCCAGGGTTGGTGTCGATCCAGGGTGCAGCGGTCGCTCGCGCAGTGCGGTCGCGCGCAGGCCCTAACGAAGCGGCGCCGAAAATGGCGGGGCGTCCTACCCCGTGGGCGACACTGCTTCGATCAGCGCCTCCCTAATGCATCTCCTCGCAGGTGCCGGCATTGCATCTGAGGAGAAGGGTTTGGCCGCTCTTGCAGCCGACGCTGTGGACTTCATACTCCGGCTGCTTCCTGACCAGCGTTGCGCCTGCTCCCGTCAAGATGCACCCGTGAGCCTTTGCATAATGCTCCGCGTAGTAGGCCCAGACCCCAGTGTCCACCGGGGTGCTCAGCACCAGCATGCTGTCGGCCTGGCCTCGTTCCTCCACCTGCGCGGGCGAGGAGGTGATGGGCGCATTGGATTCCTCGGCCACAGTCGCGGCGCCCGCGGACGGAGGCGTTGGTTGGGCTGCCGGACTCGGCGCACTCGTCCACTTCGTGGGTCCCCACTGGCCAGACCCCTCGGTTCGAGCGATCTCCTGAGTTTCCTCCGCTGTAGGCGGAGCTCCGAGGTCTTGCGCGCTCTGCAAGGGTGGGGTGGCTGCCGCGACCCGGGCACCGGTCGCGGCCCATGCCGCTTGCAGTGACGCGAGAGAGCGCATCAGATCGTCCCTATAGGTCTCCGTAAAGTCCTGCCGCTTCTCGTCCTTTGTTCCTCTGTTGGTGATCACCTCAGCGCTCAAGACTACGTCTACCCCTCCTGGTCGTTCAAAGAAACCGGACTCGACTTCGACGACGGGCGGCAAGGACCCCGGAGCTTGTGTTACCGCTGACGTCGGATCGGGCGCGCCTGTGAGCGGACGCTGCAGCACCAACCTGTTGCCGGAGGAGTCTACGATGGTCCAGCCCTTGGTCACCGCCGAACCCATGGCCACTGACTTGGCGTACTCCACGTTTGCGCCGGCGAGACGAATCTGAGGCTTGTCTGGATCGTACCGTACGAGCGGAGCCGTTGTGGACGGCGTCGTCGCGCAGCCGGCTACAAGCATCGCGACTGCATATAGCGTGAGCACTCTATGGAAAAGGCGCCGCCTCACTTGGTACCTCCAAAACAATTACCGGGCGCTGCACGCGCCGACAAGCGTTGCGACGCCTGAGCCCTTCTGCCCTGCTCTCTGAAGCTAGTCGACTCGTGCGCGTTTCCGGGGAGACGGACGCGGATTCTCCGACAGGAGACTAGATGTGGCAACCTCGGGGCCGATCGGTCGTTCTCGATCCGTCCGGCCGTGGCGATCCGCCGTGAATCCTAAGTAAAGCACTTAAACCGCCAAGCACGCCAAGAGCGCCAAGTTTTTCAAATGGTTGGAGAGGTCAACACCACTACCTCTCGGGTGACCCACGAATCAATCAGAGCTCAAGGTTTTTCTTGGCGCCTTGGCGGTTCCAACTGGCGTATCTGGGTGCATACGTCGTCGTCCGCTCCAGGGTTACCTCCGTGGTGCCGAGGTGCTCACCACGCGCAACGCGATCCCTCGGGTCACAGACCAGAACAGCGCGTGAATTGCGTGGAGAGGTGTGAGATCCCGACTCGGCGACGATCCGCGCTTAGGGGTGTGGCGTGCGCGCTCCTGGGGCGTGCGTGCCCGCTCACGGTGCGGCCTGTCGTTGCTCGATGATCTCGTGCAGGCGAGAGCGGTCACCGTCGCTCACGTCCGAGAACTGCACGCCAAGCCTGAATTGGTGCTGGTAAGATGACTGCTCGACCCAGACGACTGTCCCCATCGCCCGGATCGTCACAGGCTCCTCGGATGCCTCCAGCTCGAGCAACATACGGTCTTTGACCGAAAAGAAACGAGGCGACGTGAGCCGAATGCCGCCCTCGCTGAGATCCTCGCAAAGGAGGTTCTCAACGTCAGCGGGAGAACGCTTCGGGACCTTTTCGACACGTACAGGGCAGTCAAACGGTACGCGTAAAAATCTCCGGCGATCGGCGACTTGCAGGGAGGGTTCCATGCTGATCTCTCTCGGGGAACGTGCGCGGCGTACGTTCACACCACCGCTTTGTTGTTCATGTCACATAAGTCGGAATTCGTCGGGCCGATCTTGCGCGGTGAGCCTCGGATTGTCATGGTACCGATGGGTGCCCGGGATTCTTGTAGGGCGGCTGCAAATGACGAGCCACGCGACAGATCCGTCAACGGATCAGCCAGTTACGCTTGCGCCACGGCCATCGGCACGGCCGCACTGTAAAAAATCCTGACACTCTCCGTACATTCCAGGGGGTCCCTTGCCGGAGGTGGACCCTCACGACCCTGAGGTCCTCAGCGTCTTTTCGATCCGTCCACGTGGGCTCCGCCTCGGATTCCTTGACAGGTCGTCGGCGGGCTCACCGTTTGAGCCACCGGCGACTGCAAGATGGTGTTAAGCGAATTGCCCGCACGGCCAGCAGGATACCCTGTGGGCCGCATCATAGTCTCGATGGTGCTTGGTATCCTGACGGGCGTGTGTCGTTTCGCCGGTGCTAACGGTGCGCTTGATGGGCACGCTTCGCTTCACCTGTCGCACACCGGCGGTTGGAAATGCAGGTGCACCTGAGGTTGGGTCAGCACGTCTGAAGAGCACGATAGCTATATGCTCCACATCGTTCGTTCCAATGCGGTCGAGTCGCTCCTCGCAGAGCTAGCGCGGCGCTCCTCCCAGGAGCCGCTCGCCTCGCCCTGGTGCACCGGTGGCTGGAGCAGCGTCTCTGGGTGCGGCAGGCCGGCACGGGCGGTACTTCAGCGGCGGGGTGACCTTTTGCGGCATGCGCCCGATGCGCAGCTTACCGTTCAAGGTGATTTGCGTGCTGGGTCTGCAGGAGCAGGCGTTCCCGCGGCGGGACCGGCTGGCGGAGTTCGACCTGATGCGCAAGAGCTGGCGTCCGGGCGATCCGCGCAAAGGCGACGAGGACCGCTACCTTTTGCTGGAGACCCTCCTGTGTGCCCGTCGGTGCCTGTACCTGAGCTACGTGGGCCGCGACATCCGCAAGAACACGGAGCGCCAGCCCTCGGTCCTGGTGCGTGAGCTGCTCGACTACCTCGACCAGCAGTACCGACCCGCCGGAGGCGCCGAGGATGCCAAGCTCAGCGAGCGGCTGATCCGGGTGCATCCGCTCCAGCCGTTCAACCCCCGCGTTTATACCGGCGAAGCGCAGAGCTACGACCGCTACTGGTGCACCGTGGCGCAGGCGCTTTCGCAGCCGGGTGCGCCCGAGGCGGGGGAGCCGCTGCGCTGGGCGGAGGAACGCCTGCCAGACGCGCCGGAGCGGATGCGCGAGGTGACGCTCGTGCAGCTTGAGCGCTTTCTCCGCCACCCCGTCAGGTACTTCATCAACAGTGCGGCCAGCGCTAACGGCGGCTGGCCGAGTCTCGACACTGATCACCTCGACGAAGGCCGTATTCCCTTCCCTGTAGTCGCGCGGCTTCAGATCATCGACTAACAGCGTCCCTCTTGGTCGCAATGATGACATCTTGATAACTTACGAAATTCTCTCTACCGCTCCAACGTCCGTACAGAATCGGTGGCGCCAGGTCTAGACCCGCCGTCTTTAAGAGTCCCCGAACGAGGTGTTCGTCGAACGCCACCACAGTCTCGGGAACATCTTTATCACTTGTAAGCCCCCCTTCAATTGGATACGAAAATGCTATTTCGCTGCCTCCTGAAGAAAGGCTCTTCTTTGACTCATCGTTAAGCAAATAAAAAGTCGCGAAGCATTTCGCATTCGGTTTCAACATGCGCGATATTTCCGACAAATAGTGCTCGACATCCGGTAAATGCATGTGGGTAAAGACGGAAGTGAGAAAGATGAAGTCAAAAGAGGAATCTTCATATGGAAAAACGAATTCCGAGGCCGAGTACTTTCCGTTAGCATTGTAAAATTTGTTGTAGACGTCTATCATGTCGAAATGAAACTTTGCGTATCTCTCGCGATATCTTTCCTGGCACCACTGGACTCCAGCCTTTACAATATCCACGCCCCAATACTCGCCCTGAGCGGATAGATAATTCGTAAGGCCAAGGGCCATTCTGCCCATTCCCGACCCTATCTCCAAGACCCGATGGTCCGGTCGTAGTTCTGCGTATTTTATGAAATAACTCAAGAATTCACGTCCGACTTCCTCAAAATCTCCTCCTCCAATTCCCACCAAATCTTGCGAAGGGATCAACGAATTATCGAAAAGGTGGTTCTGTCTTCCAGGGCTCTGAGGCAAATCAAGCTGCTGCCTTGATATTATGTCCGACTTAAGCTGCTGTATCGCCGAGAGAACAGCGTCAACCCCAAACAGCTTGTTCCGTACGCGCACTAAATAGCCCTTAATCATATCGTTGGTCTCGTTTAAAGAGTTGATGTATCCCGTCTGACGCTGAGGATGTAACGTTCACTGCGGCCGATGATCGGTACTAAACCTCAGCTGCGACGTGGGGTGGGGTGCGGGGTTTCGGGACACGCCGTCAATACTTTCGTCTAGGCTCCACGGGCGCCTCCCTGGCGCCGAGGGTCCAGCCGCGCCGGACCCGACCCAGCGCAGTATGCCGCAGATCAGGTTCGACACTGCTCACCTCTTGCAATGGGGCGCAGGCCCGGAACCGTCCAAGGGCATGGCTTGACGTATGTGAGGGCATCGAGAGCGCGTTCAGCTCGCTGACGTTTGGTCCGCCAGTTGGAGGCGACAAGACACAGAGGACGCCAAGTGATCGCGGCGGCGGTACTCACCCGCCGGGTTAATGCCACGTCCATCCTTGGCCCGCTAGTAATCTCGGCGCTCTCGGCGTCTTGGCGGTTCAAATGCTCTTTCTAGGCCGATCCATCACTGCCACGGCGATACCAATCAACAGTCCGGCGCACGCCGTCGCGGATCGGCACAGGAGGGGCCCACCCCAAGCGCGCCGATGCCTTGCTCGACGCCACCTGCAAAGAGTGAGTCAGGCGCTCGATCGTCCCGCCTTGCCGCGTGACGGCCCCCAGAGCACGCAGCCCCCACAAGGGGAAGGGTAGAAGGCGGGCCTGCCTGCCGAAGGCATCACTCAGCTCACGAAGAAGCTCAGGCGTCGAGAGGTCGTGCTGGTCCGACACCAGAAAGGTTTCACCAGCGGCCGCGGGGTGCGTAACGCACGAGCCGGTCAGGTCGCACAGGTTCCACACGCTGACCAGACTGCGCCGATTCTGGACGCTCGCCAGAGGCAAGGGAATGCCCTCGTCGACGAGCTTTAGCAGTCTAAAAAAATTACCCTTTACGCCGCTCCCGTACACCAATGGCGGACGGATGACGACGACCTCGAGGCCAGTTGCGCGGGCGATACCCCACCGCTCGCGCTCCGCCGCCCACTTGGATCGCCCGTAAGCATCCTCGGGAGCTGGGTCGTCGACTTCGGTGAACGGTCGGTCGGTAGTCCGGAGTATCGGAAATCCAAGCGTCCCACGGCTGGAACGAAGGGAACGCTACCATCGAAGAAGCGTTCGGGCAAGGCTGTTTGCGGGGCGCAAGGCGGGGCGGCGGGGAAAGCTCCGCGGTCCCGACGTGCGATGGGCCTGGGGCGGGCGTGGATTTCCGCGTTGCCGATGAGGAGCGCGCAAGGGATTCAGCGCCGCCCGGAGAGCCGGGCGGCGGGAGAGGCTACCACTGCACCTGCTGGTCGAACAAATACGCGGGCTCGGGCTGTGCCAGGGCGTCCCAGTCGGGTACGGCGTGCGGCGAGCGCGTCGTCCCACGCCGGCGGCCCGCGTGCCGGGGCAATCGGTGGCGGCTGGGCCGGCTGGCCGATATGGGTGAGAATGCGCTCTACCGGGGCGGCCTCGGTGATGAAGGCGACGATGCGCATGTGCGCACCGCAGCTCGGGCACGTCAACGGGAGGCACTCGACCAGGCGTGCAAGCAGCATGGCCCAGAGGTAACGCGCCGAAGCGCGAGACCCTGTCTCCTCGCAGGCAGGTGTTGCATCGGTTTCAGAAGGCGCCGCCTCAGCGCTGCCTGCATGCTCACGGGCGTAGGCGGTGGCGGCGGCGCGCAGCGGCGAGTTGGGTGCCAGCACGCCGTGGTAGCGGTGGCGGTGCAGTCTTGGTGGTGGGATCAGGGCCGCGAGATGGTCGATGAGCTCCAAGGGGGTGAGCATCAGCACGGTGCGTCCGTCGCGCCGGGGCTTGGGCAACTGGTAGATAATCTGGTGCTCGTTGACCTGCTCGAGTCGTTCGAGGGCGAACGGCGGGCGGGCGCAGTAACGCAGCAGCCGCTCCAGCCCCGCCCGATCCTGGCCGGCAATGCCTACAGACCGGTCGCTGCCATGGGGTGAGTTTCGCCCGACCGTCCTGGTCACCCGGCCCTACCGGCCGGACACCGGGTTCGGGCAAATTGTAAGCCAGCAAGTAGACATGGCGGAAAAACCGAGGGTTAAGCCGAGTCCCCCGTTGGGCGGCTCGGGCGAGTGTAAACAAATCCTGACACCACCCTCACATCAGCGGGCGCGCAGGATACTCTCGATCCTACGATCCGGCATGAGCCAGAGCAGCGCGACGAGCACGTACAGGAGGAGTGAGGCCCATCGCCATCGGATGGCGCAGAACCGGCGACCTTTCCTTGGGACGGCCGCCCCCTGAGGTCCTCGGGGGCTCACGGTTTGACCCACCCCGCCCGAATAATAGGCTCAGGGCGAGGAGCCGGCTTCGACGGCGGGCACGGCTGCGGTCGCCCCGGCGCAGGCGCTTGCAGTCCCGCGTGCGCGTGCCGCCCGAGAGGGATCGCGCACCTATGCCGGCCGGACGGCCGCGCTCGTCATAACCGCCTCAATTTGGCTGAAGGGCAACAAGATCCATGCTCCATATCATCCGCTCCAATGCGGTCGAGTCCCTGCTTGTTCACCTGGCGCGGCGCTTCAGCGCGAAGCCCCTTGCCTCGCCCTTCATCCCGGAGGTGGTCGTGGTGCCCAGTCCTGCCATGGGGCGCTGGGTCAACCTGCAGCTCGCGCCGGGCCCACGGTATAGCGGCGAATATCACCTATCCCCTGCCGGCCTCCTTCGTGTGGCAGCTGGCCCACGCGTTTCTGGATGACCTGCCCGAGCGGGACCCCCTGGACCCCGATGTCATGGCCTGGAAGGTCTTCGCCCTCCTCCCCGGGATGCTGGCGGAGCCTGGCTGCGACACGCTCCGCGGCTACCTGCGGGACGACCCTCAGGGTCTCAAACGTTGGCAGCTGGCCAGCCGCATCGCGGATGCGCTCGACCGCTATCAGCTCTTCCGCCCGGAGGTAATCCGCGGTTGGGGCGAGGGCGAGGGGGACGACTGGCAGTCGCTGCTGTGGCGCCTGCTGATCGCGGACCTCGGGGCCGGGCACCGCGTCGCCGTCATCGACCGCCTGCTGGGGACCCTGAGCGGGCAGGGGCCGTTCGCCTCGTCTGCCCGAACGCATCAGCCTGTTCGCCATGTCCAGTCTACCCCCGCTGTTCGTGGAGGTGATTCACGCCCTCGCGGCCCATACCACCGTTCACCTCGATCTCCATGCCCCAACCCCCGCCTTCTGGGCGGACCTCGTCTGCCAGAAGGAGCTGGCCCGCCAGCGCCTTCAGAATCCCGACGAGGCCGACCTGTGGGAGGTCGGCAACAGTCTGCTGGCGTCCTGGGGCCGCCAGGGGCAAGCCCTGCAGGACCTGCTGCTGAGTCACGAGATTCCCATGCAGGAGACCGATGCCTTCGTCGAGCCGGCAGCGGACACCCTCCTGCACCGTCTCCACGGAGATATCTTCGCGCTGCGGGCGAAAGCTGCTCAGGACGAGCGGACCGCGGTGCCGGAGGACGACTCCGTCCAGCTGCACATCTGCCACAGTCCCCTCCGGGAGTGTCAGGTCCTGCACGATCAGCTCTTGGCCATGCTGGAAGTCGCGCCGGAGCTGCGCCCCGAGGACATCCTGGTCATGATCCCCGAGATCAGCCGCTACGCCCCCTATGTGGAGGCCGTCTTCAGTCAGGACGCAGAGCGCAGCCGGCCCTTCATTCCCTGGAACCTCTCGGACATCTCGGTGAAGGACGAGCACCCGCTGGTGCAGATCTTCCTGCGGCTGCTGGAGCTGCCTGACAGCCGCTTCGCACAGTCAGAGATCCTTTCCTTCCTGGATGTGCCGGAGCTGGCCCAGAACTTCGGGCTCGACAACGCCGCGGTCGCGCAGATCAAGTCCTGGCTCGCCGAGGCCAACCTGCGCTGGGGCCTGGACGGGGCCCACAAGGAGCGGCTCGGTCTTCCCGCCGCCGAGGAGAACACCTGGGCTCAGGCGGAGCAGCGCCTTTTTGCCGGCTATGCCGCGGGCGAGACCGGCTTGTTCGAGGGGATCGCGCCAATCGGGAGCGTCGAGGGCAGCAAGGCCGCGGCCCTCGGTGGTTTCTGGCGTCTCTTCTCCCGCCTGACCGAGACCGCGGAGCGGCTCGCTGCCCCGCGGAGCACAGCGGATTGGCAGGTCTGCATCATCGGGCTGCTCGCGGACTTCTTCGGCGAGCGGGACGACGAAGACGGCCGGGTCCAGAAGATTCGGGACGCGGTCGCCGACCTCGCCGAGCAGGCGCGCGCCCTGCCCGAGCCGCTCGCCGCCCCCCTGGTGCACCGATGGCTGGAGCAGCGTCTGGGTGCGGCAGGCCGGCACGGGCGGTACTTCAGCGGCGGGGTGACCTTTTGCGGCATGCGCCCGATGCGCAGCTTGCCGTTCAAGGTGATTTGCGTGCTGGGTCTGCAGGAGCAGGCGTTCCCGCGGCGGGACCGGCTGGCGGAGTTCGACCTGATGCGCAAGAGCTGGCGTCCGGGCGATCCGCGCAAAGGCGACGAGGACCGCTACCTTTTGCTGGAGACCCTCCTGTGTGCCCGTCGGTGCCTGTACCTGAGCTACGTGGGCCGCGACATCCGCAAGAACACGGAGCGCCAGCCCTCGGTCCTGGTGCGTGAGCTGCTCGACTACCTCGACCAGCAGTACCGACCCGCCGGAGGCGCCGAGGATGCCAAGCTCAGCGAGCGGCTGATCCGGGTGCATCCGCTCCAGCCGTTCAACCCCCGCGTTTATACCGGCGAAGCGCAGAGCTACGACCGCTACTGGTGCACCGTGGCGCAGGCGCTTTCGCAGCCGGGTGCGCCCGAGGCGGGGGAGCCGCTGCGCTGGGCGGAGGAACGCCTGCCAGACGCGCCGGAGCGGATGCGCGAGGTGACGCTCGTGCAGCTTGAGCGCTTTCTCCGCCACCCCGTCAGGTACTTCATCAACAGCCGGCTGCGTGTGTACCTGATGGACGAAGAGCCGGAGGAAGACGACGAGCCTTTCGCCCTGGACGGCCTGCAGAGCTTCTTTCTCAAACAGCGGCTGGTAGAGGATTACCTCCACGAACGCTCCCCTTCGCGCCGGCAGCTGAGCGCCGAGGGCGTGCTTCCGCACGGGGCCTTCGCCGATCTGGTCCTCGAGGAGGAGAGCGAGAAGGTGACGCCTCTCGTCGCATCGCTCGACCCGTACCGGCAACAGATCCCGCAGCAGCTTTCCGTAGACCTGCTGCTCGGTGACGAGGCCGGACCCCGCCGGCTCACGGGTCAGATCAAAGGCATCTACCCGGGCCTCGGACTCCTGCGCTGGAGACCGAGCTCCTTGAAGGGTGCCGACATCCTGAGCCTATGGCTGGCGCATCTCGCCTGGTGCGCCGCTAGCGACACCGCGGATAGGCGCAGCGCCCTCTACGCCGCCGACGCGAGCTTTGTCATTTCAGAGACGCTCGCGCCGGACGTCGCCCGCTCGGCCCTCGAGCGCTACCTAGCCTGGTACTGGGAGGGGGTGCATCGGCCGCTTCTGGTCCTGCCGAAGGCGAGCTACGCCTATGGCCTCAAGCATCACGGAGGCAAGGCCGACCCGATGACGGCCGCCTGGAACGAGTGGAACGGCAATCCCTTTAGAGACATTCCGGGCGACAAGGACGACGCATACATCCAGCTGGTCATGCGCGGAGTGGCGGGCGAGCCGCTGGAGAGCCCGGATTTCGTCACACTCGCCCACGAGCTCTACGACCAGGCGCTGCGGACTGGGGAGATGCAATGAGCCCGCTGCAGTTTAAACCGCCAAGGCGCCAAGGACGCCAAGGCATATGCCTGGTTGCACCGATCCCGGTGCGGCCTCTCATCCGAGAATCTTGGCGCCCTTGGCGGTTCGCATCCATTTCCTAAGATGAACGGCATAACACTAGACTCCCAGGGCGTACTCGCCTTTCCCCTAACCGGCATCCGGCTGATCGAGGCCAGCGCCGGTACCGGCAAGACCTACACGATCGCCAACCTCTACCTGCGCCATATCGTCGAGGGCCGGGAGGTGGGCGAGGTGCTGGTGGTGACCTTCACCATCGCCGCCACCGACGAGCTGCGCGGGCGCATCCGCGCCCGGCTGTTCGAGACGCTGGACCTGCTGGAGCGGGGCGGGGAGACCAAGGACGAGTTTCTCCTGGCGCTCATCGCACAGGTTCGCGCTCAGGAGACCGAGGAGCTGACCATCCGGCGCCTGCGCCTCGCGGTCCGTGCCATGGACGAGGCCGCGATCTACACCATCCACAGCTTCTGCCAGCGCGCCCTTACCGAGTTCGCCTTCAACAGCGGCCAGCAGTTCCAGATGGAGGTGCTCACCGACGACCAGGACCTCTGGCGTCAGGCGGTGCAGGACTGGTGGCGGCGGACCGCCTATCCGCTCGACCGCGCACGCGCGAAGCTCTTCAGGGAGAGCCTGACCGACCTGGCCAGCTTCCGAGCCCGCCTGCAGCCGCTCCTCGGACCCCAGCAGAAGCGGCTGCTGCCGGCGGCTCCCGATTTGGAAAGTGTGCTGGCCAGTTTCGACACGATGGTTCCCGAGCTGAATGACATCGCGGGGATTTGGCGGCAGGAGGGCGGCAGGCTGAGCCGGGCCCTTCTCGAATCAAAGGGCCTGAGCCGCGCCAAGAAGTGCCCCTATCATGCCGATAAGCTGACCCTCGCCCTAGCCGATCTCGAGGGCTACTTCGCGGTCGAGGAGGTGCTGCCGCCGCCCGACTGCTTCGAAGTGGTCACATCCGGATGCATCGCCGACAACCACCTCAAGACGCCGGATCCGGAGTTGGCCGACCCCTTCTTCGACCGCTGCGGGCAACTCTGGCGCGGCATGGCTCAGCTGCGGCGCGATCTCGGTGTTGCCGCCCTAGCCGACGCCGCCGCCTTCGCCCGGCGCAAGGTCCGGGAGGCCAAGCAGAAGGCCCAGCTGCTCTCCTTCGACGACCTGTTGACCGAGATGGACGAGGCGCTGCAGGGGCCGCGCGGCGAGGCCCTGGCGGAGCCCATTCGCCGGCAGTTTCCGGTCGCCATGATCGACGAGTTCCAGGACACGGATCCGGTCCAGTACGCGATCTTCCGCCGCCTCTACCTGGGCCGTCCGGACTGCGGGCTGATCATGATCGGCGACCCCAAGCAGGCCATCTACAGCTTCCGCGGCGGGGACATCTTCACCTACATGCGGGCGAAGGAGGACGTCGGGCAGGGCGGCATCTACACCCTCGCTACCAACTGGCGCTCGACACCCGGCGTGATAAATGGGGTGAACACCCTCTTTCAGCACCGTGAGCGGGATGCCTTCGTCTACGGCGGCACCATTCCATTCGTGCCTACCGCTGCGGCCGAGAAGGGGCACCGAGAGCTTTCCCGGGGAGGCGCGCCGCAGCCTGCGCTCACCCTCTGGACCCTGCCCGCGGAGGTGGATTCAAACGGCAGGGAAAAGGCCCTTTCCAAGGACATGGCCCGCGAGCTGACCCACGCGGCGGTGGCCGGCGAGATTGCCTGGCTGATCGGAGAGGGCAGGGTGGGCCGTGCACTGCTCGGCGATCAGCGGCTGCAGCCCAAGGACATAGCGGTCCTGGTCAGGACCTCCTACGAGGCGGCGGAGCTCCGCAGGGAGCTGGCGCGCCTGGGCGTCAACGCCGTCTCGGTGGAGCGCGAGGGCGTCTTCAAGTCGCCGGAGGCAGTTGCGCTTCAGAGCCTGCTGCAGGCGGTGCTCAACCCTCGTGACCGCGAGCTGGCGCGCCTGGCCCTGACCTCCCCCCTGCTCGGCAAGGACTATCTGGAGGTGGAGCGCATCAGCCAGAGCGAGGATGAATACGCCGCCTGGGTGGACGGCCTGCTGCAGCTCCACGAGACCTGGCAGCGCAAGGGGTTCATGTCCATGTTCCAGCAGCTGCTGCGCACCATGGCCATCGCCGAGGCTCTAAGCCGCGGCGACTTGGCGGAGCGGCGCCTGACCAACCTGCTCCACCTGGGCGAGCTGCTCCAGCAGGCATCGAAGGGGCACTCAGGGATGGATGCGCTCCTTACCTGGTACCGCCAGCAGCGCGAGGGGAGCCCGAACGAGGAAGGGGAGCTGCGGCTGGAGAGCGACGCGGAGCTGGTGCAGCTCGTCACCATCCACGCGAGCAAGGGGCTGGAGTACCCGGTGGTCTTCGTCCCCTACCTTTGGAGCTGCAAGCCCCGGAGCGGAGACGGCTTGCTCAGCTTCCACCAGGACAAAGCCGCCTGTCTCGATGCGGGCTCCGACGAGAAAGAGCACCACCTGCGGCTCGCCGAGCAGGAGCGGCTCGCCGAGGACGTGCGCCTCGCTTACGTGGCGCTGACTCGCGCCGAATCCGCCATCTATCTGGTCTGGGGCCGGGCGGGCTCGCGGAACGGCAACGCGCGACAGACGGCGCTGGGCTATCTCCTCCACCCAAGCCAGACGAGCGAGCGCCTTGCCGACGAGCTGCCCGATGCCTTCGCCGGTCTGACCGAGCTGGGGCCGGACCTGGAGCGCCTTGCCGGCGCGGCAAAAGGGGACATTCGGGTAGAGGCGCTTCCGGGGCAGGCCGAAGGTCTGCAGCTCCAGGCGGACGAGACCCCGCCGGCGCTCGCACCTCGGCCGTTCCGCGGCAGCATCGCCACGGATTGGCGCATTGGCAGCTTCTCGGCTCTCACCAAGGACGTGCACTCAGGCCCTGCCGCACCCCGCGTCGAGGTGTCCGAAGACGTCGCCCTGGGTTTCCCGGCGGGCAGCCACGTGGGCTCCTACCTCCACCTGCTGCTCGAGAAGCTGGATTTCCAAGGGGACGTCCAGCGTCAAGTGCTCGCACACAGTGCCCAGATCGCCTCGCGCTTCAACCTGGACCACGCACGTTACGGGCAGGACGCTGCGGACCTGTTGCGGCGGGTGATTGGCACGCCGCTGAACCCGGACGGTCTCAAGCTGGCCTCGCTGGCTGCCGGGCAGCGGCTCAACGAGCTGGAGTTCGACTTCGCCACCGGACCGGTGGATATCGCGGGCCTCAACCGGCTGCTCGATCAGGCCGCCGGGCGGTCGCTGCCGCCGCTCGCGATCGAAAGCTTCCAGGGTATGGTCAACGGCGTCATCGATCTGGTGTTCGAGCACGGCGGGCGCTTCTACATCGCCGACTACAAGAGCAACTTCCTCGGCGGCCGGCTCGATGACTACAGCAGTGAGCGGCTGCAGGCCGCGGTCTTCGAGCGGCGCTACGACCTGCAGTACCTGCTCTACACCCTGGCCCTGCACCGCTACCTCCGGGCGCGCCTCGCGGACTACGACTATGAGCGTCACTTCGGCGGGGTCTACTACCTCTTCCTGCGCGGCATGCGGCCGGAGACTGGCGCACGGTACGGGGTGTATTACGCCCGGCCGGACCTTGCCCTGGTCGAGGCGCTCGACCGGCAGGCCTTCAATCCAGAGACGGCGGGGGCGGCATGAGCGACACGTTGCAGACATTGATGGAGGCCGGCCGGCTCTCCCCGCTGAGCTACTACTTCGCGCGCTTCATCGCGCGGGGCAGCGGCGTGCCAGAGGACTCGGTGCTCGCCCAGAGTGCGGCGCTCGTCAGCATGCGCAACCTGCAGGGCGACGTGTGCGTGGATCTGAGGCAGTTCGCCGGCTCGCTCCTGTTCGATGTGGACGACGACCACCCCCTCGATCTGCCCCGCGCCCCCGCGCTGGAGGAGTGGATCGGGACGCTCGTGGTCGCCGACTGGGTCGGCGGGCCGGGCGACGCGACCCCGTTGATCCTGGACGGCCGGCGCCTCTTCCTCGGCAAATACTGGCGCTTTGAGCAGCAAGTCGCCTCCGCGCTCACCGCGCGGATGGTGCTGGTCGATGGGCTCGACATCCCGCGCCTGACCCAGGGCTTAGCGCGGCTGTTTCCGCAGCAAGAGGACGGGGCAGTTGATTGGCAGAAGGTTGCGGCCGCCGTCGCCGTCAGCCGGCATTTCGCCGTGATCTCGGGCGGCCCGGGCACCGGCAAGACTACCACGGTGGTCAAGGTGCTCGCCCTCCTCCTGGAGCAGGCGCCGGCGCTGCGGATTGCCCTGGCGGCGCCCACCGGCAAGGCGGCGGCACGCCTGACGGAGGCCGTGGGCCGAGGGATGGGACGGGTCGAGGCGGACCCGGAGGTGCTGGCCCGCGTGCCCACCGATGCGACTACCATCCACCGCCTCCTTGGGGGCGGGTTCGACAACCGCTTCAGGCACAACCGGGACGACCCGTTGCCGATCGACTGCCTGGTCGTGGACGAGGCATCCATGATCGACCTGCCGCTCATGGCCCGCCTGCTGGAGGCCCTGCCGGAGCAGGCGCGGCTTATTCTCCTCGGCGACCGCGATCAGCTCGCCTCGGTCGAGGCCGGGAACGTGCTCGGCGACATCACGGGTCACGGCAAGGAAATCGGCTACAGCGAGGTCCAAACGCATTTCCTGGAGCAAGTCGGCGCCGCCCGGGCCGGCAGTCTTCCGCAAGCCGCGAATCCAACCGTTGCGGCCGACGCCGTGGGGCTCCTGCGGGTCAGCTACCGGTTCGGCTCCGACAGCGGCATTGGGGCAGCTGCGCAGGCAGTGAACGCGGGGCGAGGCGAGGCGGCGCTTGCGCTCCTTGCGGAGAACGGACACGAGGACATTGCCTGGCTCGACGCCTCGGAGGACGCCGTCCACCCCGCCTGCGTGGATCGGGCGGTCGAGCGGTACGCCGCATATCTTCGCCAGGATGACGTGGCTGAGGCACTCCGCCTTTTCGAGCAGTCCCGAGTGCTGGCGGCTCTGCACCGCGGCCCCTTCGGCGTCGACGAGATCAACCGGCTGATAGCCGCCCGCCTTCAACGTCAGGGCCTGATCGAGGGCGGCGACGAGTACCAGGGCAAACCGGTCATGGTGACCGCCAACGACTACGAGGTGGGGCTCTTCAACGGCGACATCGGCTTGCTGTGGCGCGACGGTAACCAGGTGCTGCGCGCCTACTTCCTGGTCGCCGGTGAGAAGCTGCGGAGCGTCTCGCTGCGCCAGCTTCCGCCGCACGACTGTGCCTACGCTTTGACCGTGCACAAGAGCCAGGGCTCCGAGCTCGACGAGGTACTGCTCGTGCTGCCGTTCGACCGCAGCCCGGTGCTCACCCGCGAGCTTATCTACACGGGCATCACTCGTGCGCGGCAAAGGGTGACCATCCAGGGCAACCGGGGAAGCTTCATCGAAGGCTGCCGCACACGCATCCAGCGCAGCTCCGCCCTCGCCGAGCGCTTGGGCTGGGCATCCCCTGCCCAGCGGCCTTGATACGTTCACCACGAAGGACACGAAGGACACGAAGAAGAAGATGAAGAGTGCGACAAATGGAATTTGACGAATTGTCGGGTCGAGTGATTTGGTGCGCACTCACCGTTCACCGAGAGCTCGGGGCCTGGACTCCTGGAGTCGACATATGAACAGTGTCTCGCGCACGAACTGAAGCTCAATCACATCGGGTTCAAGCTTCAGCATCCCCTGCCCGTGGAGTACAAGGGATTGCGTCTGGATTGTGGCTATCGCATTGACCTTTTGGTCCAGGACGGGCTCATCATCGAGCTGAAGAGCGTCGAACAGATCAAGAGCATCCATGAGGCGCAACTTCTGACGTATATGAAACTGGCGCGGGTCAGTACAGGTTTACTGATGAATTTCAATGTGGCAAGGCTGCAGGATGGCATCAAACGATTCGTTCTCTAGCCCTTTCGTGCCCTTCGTGTCCTTCGTGGTTAAACAAATCTTCAATGTACGGACGTCACGCCTAGCTCGATGAGCCTCGACTTCGCCACCCTGGACCTCCTGCGGCAGAGCCATCCCGCGTGGCGGCTGCTGCGCTCGGATCACGCGCCCTTGATCGCGAGCTTCCTGCAGCGGGTGTTCGTCACGCCCAACGAACGGGTGTTGGCGCAGGCGGATCTGGTCGAGGCGCTGGAGGACGAGCTCTTTGCGCTGCGCGAACGGCTGGGACCAGCGGCCTTCCCCCGGCCGGCGATTGAGTACCTGAACGACTGGGCGGCGCCGGAGCGGGGGTGGCTGCGCAAGTTCTACCCACAGGGGTCCGACGAGCCCCATTTCGACCTGACCCCCGCCACCGAGAAGGCCATAGCCTGGCTCGGGACCCTAACCGCGCGAACCTTCGTCGGCACGGAGTCGCGCCTGCTCACTCTGTTCGAGCTGCTGCGTCAGATGAGCCACGGGAGCGAAACCGACGCCGAGGCGCGAATTGCGGAGCTTGAGCGGCGGCGCGGCGAAATCGACCGCGAGATCGAGCGCATCCGTTCCGGCGACGTGCCCGTGTTGGACGAAACGGCGCTGCGGGACCGCTTCCAGCAGTTCACACAGCTGGCCCGCGAGCTGCTGGCGGACTTTCGCGAGGTCGAGCACAACTTCCGAGGACTGGATCGGCGGGTGCGCGAGCGCATCGCCCTGTGGGAGGGCGGCAAGGGGGCGCTGCTGGAGGAGATCATGGGCGAGCGTGACGCGATCGCCGACTCCGATCAGGGCCGAAGCTTCCGCGCCTTTTGGGACTTTCTCATGTCCCGCAGCCGTCAGGAGGAGTTCTCGGAGCTCATCGAGCGCGTCATGAGCCTGCCCGCCGTGGCAGAGCTCAGGCCCGACGCCCGCACCCGCCACATCCATTACGACTGGCTGGAGGCCGGCGAGCACACCCAGCGCACGGTGGCCGAGCTCAGCCGCCAGCTGCGGCGCTTCCTCGACGACCAGGCCTGGCTGGAGAACCGGCGCATCATGGACATCCTGCGGGGGATCGAGGCCAAGGCCATCGCGCTGCGGGGGTCCCCGCCTCCGGGTCCCCTGATGAGCATCGCCGAGACCTCCGCGGCCATCGAGCTGCCCATGGAGCGGCCGCTCTATACCCCCTCGCTCAAGCCGCAGATCGCGGACATCGAGCTGGAGTCGGGCGACGTGGACCTGGACGCGGCGGCCCTCTTCTCTCAGGTCGTGGTCGACAAGGCTCGCCTGGCCCGCCACATCCGTCACACCTTGCAGGCCCGCTCGCAGGTGACTTTGCGCGAGCTGTGCGAGATGCAGCCGCTCCAGCAGGGCCTGGCGGAGCTGGTAGCCTATCTGCAGCTCGCCGGCGACGGCTTTCGTAGTCGTGGTCGATGAAGACACGACCGACATCATCGTCTGGACGGGCGGCGGGCGCGGCGGCCAGTCCTACGCGAAGCAGGCGCGGGTGCCGCGCGTGATCTTCGTGAGGTGACTATGACAGAACAGGACTACGAAGGCCCGGCTGCCAACCTGTCGGCGCTTGTCATCCCCCTGCTCAAGGGCGTGATCTATCAGGAGAACGATGCCGCCCTCTGGAACGCCCTGCTCAACCTGCAGGCGCGGGTGCGCGATTACGTGTCCGTCCTCGGTCTCGACCTGGTGCTCGACGAGTCCGAGGGCTACGCCTTCCTGCGCTCGCGCCCCGAGAGCGACGACGAGCCGGCGCAGCGCCTCCCGCGCCTGATCGCCCGCCGGCCGCTGTCCTTCCCGGTGAGCCTGCTGCTGGCCCTGCTCCGCAAGCGCCTGGCCGAGGCCGACGCCGGGGGCGGGGACACCCGGCTGATCCTCACGCGCGACGAGATCGTCGAGCTGGTCCGGGTCTTCCTGCCGGAGCACAGTAACGAGGCGCGCCTGATTGACCAGATCGACACCCATATCAATAAGGTGGTGGACCTGGGCTTCCTGCGCCGGCTCAAGGGGCAGGGGACGGGCTCCGGCGGACAGGCGCCAGTCTTCGAGGTGCGGCGCATCCTCAAGGCATTCGTCGACGCCCAGTGGCTGGCGGAGCTCGACGAACGGCTCGGGGCCTATCAGGCGCACCTCGCCGATGCCGGTAAGGCGTCTGCGCAAGGAGGAAGCGGCAGTTGAACCACGAAGAACACGAAGCTTTCGCATCAGAGCAGCAGCGGTTGGCGGTCTCGTTGTCATTGGGGACGGTCGCCGCGGCAAACACCCGCCCAACATCCTCCTCTTCGTGTTCTTCGTGCCCTTCGTGGTGAACGGATTTTCGATACGATGAACGACATGCAGACCTTGGATCTCGAGTTTCTCGCCGACGATGCCCTCTCGGGCTATCGCCTGCATCGCCTCGAGGTCTTCAATTGGGGGACCTTCGACGGCCGCGTCTGGACGCTGCAGCCCGGCGGCCGGAACTCGCTCCTCACCGGCGACATCGGCTCTGGCAAGTCGACGCTGGTGGATGCGGTCACGACGCTCCTGGTGCCGGCCCACCGGGTCGCCTACAACAAGGCGGCCGGGGCCGACAGCCGCGAGCGCACCCTGCGCTCCTACGTGCTCGGCCACTACAAGTCCGAACGCAGCGACCTCAGCGGCACCGCCAAGCCGGTGGCGCTGCGCGACCCCAGCAGCTACTCGGTGATCCTCGGGGTCTTCCACAACGCGGGCTACGACCAGACCGTGACGCTCGCTCAGGTCTTCTGGATCAAGGACCTGCAGGGGCAGCCGGCGCGCTTCTTCGTCGGTGCGGAACGCGACCTGTCGATCGCGGAGCACTTCGCCCACTTCGGTGCCGATATCACGCGGCTCCGCAAGAGGCTGCGCGGCCTCGGGGCCGAGGTCTCGGACAGCTTTCCGCCTTACGGCGCCTGGTTCCGGCGCCGCTTCGGCATCGAGAACGAGCAGGCCCTCGAGCTCTTTCATCAGACCGTCTCCATGAAGTCTGTGGGCAACCTCACCGACTTCGTTCGCCTCCACATGCTCGAGCCCTTCGACGTGGCCCCGCGCATCGCCGCCCTGATTGGGCACTTTGACGACCTCAACCGCGCCCACGAGGCGGTGCTCAAGGCCAAACGGCAGGTGGAGCAGCTGACGCCCCTGGTGGGTGACTGCGAGCGCCATACGTCCGTGACCTCCCATGTCGAGGAGCTCCGTGCCTGCCGCGAGGCGCTGCGGCCCTATTTCGCCGGCCTCAAGCTCACCCTGCTGGACAAGCGTATCACTGGCCTGACCGAGGAGTGGGCGCGGCAGGATGCCCAGGTCCGGCGCTTGGAGGAGCGGCGCGACGGCCTGCGGGCCGAGGAGGCGGAGCTCAAGCAGAGCATCGCCGACAACGGCGGGGACCGGTTGGAGCGGCTCGGCCGCGAGATGCAGCAGAGGGAGCAGGAGCGCCGCACGCGCGAGCGCAAGGCCGGGCGCTACGCCGAGCTGGTCGCGCAGGTCGGCGAGAGTCCGGCAGCCGACGAGCCCGTCTTTCTCGCCCAGCATCGGCGCCTCGCCGACCTGACCGAGACGGCCCGCGAGCGCGAGGCCGCGCTGCAGAACGAGCTCACGGAGCACGCCGTGAGCCTGCGCCAAGGCAAGCAGGAGCACGACGCCCTGAGCGCCGAGATCGCCGGTCTCAAGGCCCGGCGCAGCAACATCCCGGGCGAGCAGGTCGCCATGCGCCAGGCCATGTGCCGCGCCCTCGGTCTGCCCGAGGAGGAGATGCCTTTCGCCGGCGAGCTGCTGCAGGTGCGCGACGACGAGCGCGATTGGGAGGGTGCCGCGGAGCGGCTGCTCCGCAGCTTCGGCCTGTCGCTCCTGGTGCCGGATGCGCACTACGCCAAGGTCGCGGGCTGGGTCGACCGCACGCACCTGCGGGGGCGCCTGGTCTACTTCCGGGTGCGCCCGGCCGCCCGCGGCCAGCTCATCGATCTGCACCGAGACTCCCTGGCGCGCAAGCTCGCCATCAAGCCCGACTCCCCGTTCTACGACTGGCTGGAGCGCGAGCTGGCCCATCGCTTCGACGTCGCCTGCTGCGCCACCCAGGAGCAGTTCCGCCGCGAGATCCGCGCCGTCACCCGCGCCGGCCAGATCAAGTTCGCCGGGGAGCGCCACGAGAAGGACGACCGCCACCGCATCGACGACCGCAGCCGCTATGTCCTGGGCTGGACCAACGAGGCCAAGATCGCTGCCCTGGAGGCCATGGAGCGCCAGCTGGAGGCGAGGCTGCGCGAGCTTGGCGATCTGGTCGCTCGCCTAGACCGCGAGCGCCGCGCCATCCAGGGCCAGGTAGAGGCCCTGAGCGAGCTGCGCGCCTTCGCGGACTTCCAGGAGATCGACTGGCGCGCGAGCGCCGCCGCCCTGGCGCAGCTCAGCGACGAGAAGAGGCGCCTTGAGTCCGCCTCCGACGTGCTGCGGCAGCTCACCGATCGGCTCAAGGAGGCCGCCTCCGCGCTGCAGGCCGCCGAGACCCAGCTGGAGGAGAAGCGCGATGCCCGCTCCAAGACCGAGCAGAAGCGGAGCGATGCCGAGGAGCTTCGGCGGCAAACGCAGGCCCTGCTCGACGACCCGGCCGTTGCCGCGCACGCTGCCCAGTTCGAGCGCCTGGAGACCATGCGGGACGAGGCGCTGGGCGAGCACCAGCTCTCCGTCGAGTCCTGCGACAACCGCGAGCGCGAGATGCGCGACTGGCTGCAGGGCCGCATCGACGCCGAGGACGCCAAGCTCAAGCGGCTGCGCGACAAGATCATCGACGCCATGCGCGCCTACTGCACTGCCTTCCCCCTCGACACCCAGGAGGTGGACGTGGCCGTCGAGGCGGCCGGCGAGTACCTGGCCATGCTCGAGCGGCTGCAGGCCGACGATCTGCCGCGCTTCGAGACGCGCTTCAAGGAGCTGCTCAACGAGAACACCATCCGCGAGGTGGCCAACTTCCAGTCGCAGCTCGCGCGCGAGCGCGAGACCATCAGGGAGCGGATCGGGCGCATCAACGAGTCGCTCACCAAGATCGACTACAACCCCGGCCGCTACATCGTGCTGGAGGCCCAGCCTGCCCCGGACGCGGACGTGCGGGACTTCCAGTCGGAGCTGCGCGCCTGCACCGAGGGGACGCTCACGGGCTCTGACGACAGCCAGTACTCGGAGGCGAAGTTCCTCCAGGTCAAGCACATCATCGAGCGCTTCCGCGGGCGCGAGGGCCTGTCCGAGCAGGACCGGCGCTGGAGCGCCAAGGTCACCGATGTCCGCAAGTGGTTCATGTTCGCTGCGAGCGAGCGCTGGCGCGAGGACGACAGCGAGTACGAGCACTATTCCGATTCCGGCGGCAAGTCGGGCGGGCAGAAGGAGAAGCTCGCCTACACCATCCTGGCGGCGAGCCTCGCCTACCAGTTCGGTCTCGAATGGGGTGCGGTGCGCTCGCGCTCCTTCCGCTTCGTCGTCATCGACGAGGCCTTCGGGCGCGGCTCGGACGAGTCCGCCCAGTTTGGGCTGCGGCTCTTCGACCAGCTCAACCTGCAGCTCCTGATCGTCACCCCGCTGCAGAAGATCCATATCATCGAGCCCTTCGTCTCCAGCGTGGGATTCGTCCACAACGAGGAGGGCAGGGCGTCCATGCTGCGCAACCTCACCATCGAAGAGTACCGGGAGGAGCAGGCGAGACTTGCCTCATGAGCTGGTCCACGCCGGCGGAACTGCGCGCCCAGGTGCAACGGCTGTGGGACCGCGGGGAGATACTCGCGGGGCTGGTCAGCGGAGAAACGCCCTTTCCCCGGCGCCTGGTGCTCAGGCGCCCGACGGCCGCCGAGCTGCTCGACCGCTTCGACGAGGCGCGCGCTTGGATCGGCGAGCTGCGCCGGCTCCGGCACTGCCGGGTGGAGCTGCGGGAGGTCGGCCACCGCGTACTGGGCGCCAACGCGCTGCCCCAGGAGGTCTGGGTCGATACCCTCGAGGATGCGGTCGCCCTCATCGGCAAGCAGAGAGAGGTTGCCCAGTTCCGCCAGCTGGTGGAGCTGACCCGGGCCCGCGAGCCGCGCCTGCTGGAGTGGGTCGCGCAGCGTCCGCTGCGCGCGCTGCAGCTCGCCGACGAGTGGGTCAGGCTGCTCGGCATCGTCGCCTGGCTCGCGACGAACCCCTCCCCGGGCATCTACCTGCGGCAGGTGGACCTCCCCGGCGTCCACACCAAGCTCATCGAGGCCCACCGCGGGGTGCTGATCGACCTCCTGGACCGCGTCCTGCCGCCGGAGTCGATCGATCAGACTGCCTCCGGCGTTAGCCAGTTCGCGCGGCGCTACGGCTTTCGCGACAAGCCGGAGCGCATCCGATTCCGCATCCTCGACCCGCGCCATGCCCTTCTGCCGGGCAGCGAGATCCACGACATCACCTTGGACGCACCGAGCTTCGCCGCGCTGGAGTGCCGCGTCCCTCGCGTCCTCATCACCGAGAACGAGATCAACTTCCTCGCCCTGCCCCCACTGAAAGACACCATGGTCATCTTCGGCGCCGGGTACGGCTTCGAGACCCTCGGCCGGACCCGATGGCTGGCTGACCGCCGCATCCACTACTGGGGCGACATCGACACCCACGGCTTCGCCATCCTCGACCAGCTGCGGGGCCAGCTTGGGCAGGTCGAGTCGTTTCTCATGGACCGCGCCACCCTGCTCGCGTTCGAGTCCCACTGGGGCGTCGAGGAAAAGCCGACCTGCAGAGACCTGCCGCGACTCACCGCGGAGGAGCGCGCCCTCTACGACGACCTTCGCGATAACCGCATCCGCAACAACCTGCGGCTCGAACAAGAGCGGATCGGCTTCAACTGGGTCAAATCCGCCCTCGCCAAACTGGAAGAACCACTCCGATTGCCCCAGGGTAGGGCGCGATAGCGCAGCGTATTGCGCCGGATGTTTGCTTGCCGCTCGAAATCGAAGCCCAAACTCGCCAAGAACCCGCGAATCGGCGTTCTCAGCACGTATGCCTCACGACACGGACCCATTCGGCGGAATACGCTCGCCCCGCACCCAGGCAAGCGATGTGATGGTTCGAAAAGATGTCGCGTATCCGCCCGGGGGCAAGCTATTCCGCCCTACAAATCGCATCGCCCACAGTTGCCTGAAGCTCAGCCGGGCGAACCCTCACGGTAGGGCGCAATAGCGTAGCGTAGTGCGCCGTATGGCTGCTCCGCCACACGGTTCGCATTTGGCGGAATACGAGCTTGGTCGCGCACCGCGGGATTGGCTAAAGCCTCACAAAATACGGGATCGCCGTGAGGACCACGCCGAAGGCCACGAGGAGGAACGCGTTAGTCACGAAGAAGGGAAAGATCATGAGCCCAATCCCGCAGGATAGGGGGACTATGGCCCTTTGCTTCTTTCCGTACACGAAGAACCCGAGTCCAATCGCACCAAACAGCAGCCCCCACAGTATCGACGCCTCGCTGCCCACCGCTGGCCTCCCGCCTGTCGTCCTTAGAAACACATGCAATAGTAACCGGCTCAGCCTGCAGGGTGGGACAAGCACAGCGGTCCCACCAACCACCTCAAACATTGCCCCGTGAAGCGACTCGCCCCAGCGAAGGCTGTCGTAAAAGCCCCATCGACCCCGGCGGAGGGACAGGGTGAGGGGGTTCTAAGCCACGGATATTTCCCAATATCCAATGCCAGTGTTCTACTCACCGAGACCGGCGGGATCGTTCCGGTCCTATTGCGACATCCTTTAACGGCTTGGGGTGAGGGAAGAAAACCCGACCAATGGGTACCGGTTATTGTTGCGCCATCCCTTACCGGAGGTCGGAGCCCCGCGACGGCGCGGCCTACCACTTCTTGTACGGCAGAAACTTCCCGGACATCGTGATCCGCACGCGATCCCCCTTCGGGTCCGCCTCGCGCTCCACATCCATGTTGAAGTCGATGGCGCTCATGATCCCGTCACCGAACTTCTCGTGGATCACCGACTTCAGCGGCATCCCGTAGACCTGCATGATCTCGTAGAAGCGATAGATCAGCGGGTCGGTCGGCACGGTCGGCCCCAGACCCTTGAGCGGACATTCGGTGAGCTCCGCGGCGACCTCGGGGCCGAGATCGAGCGCGGCTACCAGCTTCGCAGCCTCCTCCTCGGACGCGCTCGCCTGGCGGTAGAAGAGTGCCGCGATCCAGACCTCGTCGCGGCCGAGGACCTTCTCCAGGTCGGCGAAGCTCAGACCCTTTTGCTTCTTGGCACGCAGCAGCTGCTCGGAAATTGCGGGTATGTTCATCGGGGTTCTCCTTAAGGGTTATCGACGCCATCGCGCTGGGCAAGTGTAACCCGCATTGCATCTTGGAAGCGGTGTGAGCCGCGAGCCAACCGCGAGGAGCTGATGCATCAACCGATCACGAGAGCGTTCGAGGGCAGTCTTCGCGTTTCGCCGGAGATCAGAGGACAGCAGCAGCGGGCCGAACGCCCTCACGGGGGACGGTCGCGCATTCTCAATCGTCGACAGAGGGAGGCACTTCGCGGTTGCCCGGACGGCCGCAGCAGGAGAATCCGAAGTGTCTGATCTGTTTGCGTGGGCGACAGGGTGGGGCTCCGGGCGGGTGGCGTCGGCACGGTCGTGATGGTTCGCGCAAATGGTGGCGCCTATGAGGTCGAGCTCATGGCGCTAGGCGGGCAAACGTTGGCCATGCTGACCCTGTCGGCCGAACAGGTCCGCCCAGTGGATCCGCGAGCGAGGGTCCAGGGGTCAGGTCTTGTCCCGTGCGCCGGTTGGGTGTAACGGCCTCGCATGGCGAGACCCCTGCGGGGATATCCGGGACAGACCCTGAGATATCCCCACAAATCCGGCCGCCCGGAGTCAGTCGGCGAGCAGGGCGGCGTGATCACTCGCCACCCATTGGTCCAGTGGTCCGATGGCATCGGCCAGGTCCACCGCGGCCGCTTTGCAGTGCTCCACCGTCAGCAACAGCCGAGCCAGGAACAGGCGCGAGTAGGCGCGGCGTTTGCCGCTGCCCGGACGCAGCCGCTCGTGCAGCCCCGTGCGCTCCGCTGCCGTCCCGATCAGCCAGAGCAGGATTGCCGCCAGCGAGGCGATCAGCACCAGCACGGTGAACCGACCGGTACCGCTGGAGGCGCTGCGCTCAAGGCCCTCGCCGAAGTGCTCGCTCTTCATGTCGCGAAAGCTGAGCTCAATTTGCATCCGCTGGCGATAGACCCGCACCAGGCGCTTCGCCGGCCAGTCGGCAAAGCGCGTGGAGGCCACCAGCAACCAAGGCTCGCGGGCAGAGCGCGCGGCCTGCTGGCTCTTCTTTGAGCGCGCCCGCTTGCCGGCGGCGGTCTTGGCCTGGCGTCCCTGCTTGGGCAGGCGCACCAGCACGAAGATCGCGCGCAGCGGGTTGCTGCGCACCCACTCCCCGCTGCCGAGGCAGCTCGGCGTCGTGGTCGCCTCCGCGAACAGGCGCTTGCAGCTCCTCCAGCGCTTGAGCTTGATGTAGTCGCGCCCGCGCACCCGACCGACCCAACGCCAACCCAGCCGCTCGACCTCGCGGAAGAACGGCACCTTGAAACCGGAGTCGGCGACGATGATCGGCTCGGCCGAGGCCGGCAGCATCTGGGCCAGACGCTGCAGGAACCGGTGCTGCACTTGGCGATTGCCCAGCTTGCCTTGCGGGTGGACCTCCTCGTACAGCGTCAGGCTGCGACCGCCCACCGGCACGAGGCGCGCAGCAGATGCAGCGACTGGTCCGCCTTCAAATCCGACCAGTCGATGACGATCAGCGGCGCGGCGACCCGCGCAGCAGCTCCGCGGGCCAGCGCGCCGTAGATCGTTCGTGCCTGACCCTGTAGATGGCGGTTGCCGAGCAGCCGATCCGCGCGCTTGATCTTGTTGCGCAGGCTCGCCCCGCCGCCGAAGCGCCGGCCGATGTCGGTCAGCGTCAGTCTCGGGCCACACACCGTCGCCGCCACCGCCTCCAGCAGCGCCGCCAGTCGCCGCGCGTGGATGCCGGTGAGCAGCGGGCCGAGGCAGCGGTGTAGAATCGTCAGCGCATGCATGGGGGGGTCCTCCGAAGGTTTTGTCGCCCCCAGTGGACCACATCCCCCCATGTATTCTCAATCCTTGTGCGAAAAATGCGCCGCAACATACTATTATATAATTGAATATATTCTGGGGATATCTCAGGGACAGACCACGAATTACCACCTAAGGTGGACAGACCTCGTGCGTGCGCATCAAGCCCGTTCGCGAGAGCGTCGAGCAGCGGTCGCTGTGCCGCGAGGATCGGGGTCTTGGAGGCTGCCGGGCAGCACCGCGTCCAGGCTAGCGGCGGTCTACAGATCGGATTCCTCGATTCCCGCGAGCTTCATAAGGTGGCGCTGAAGGCCAAGCTTGAGCGTCGTCGCGCCGTGCACCGGGACGGAGATGCGCACCGGACTACCCGCTTTCTTGTAGATGTGATGACTGCCTGCGATTCGCTTCAAGATCCAACCGTGGGCTTCCAGTAAGCGGCAAAAGTCCCTGCCGCTGATCGCGTTCACACCGCAATCTCAAGAACACGGTCGGTGGCGGATCTGGGAGTCTCTTGCAAGTCTACCGAGAGACAACCTTCGACCGCCTCGTAGAGATTCGCGAGTAGCTCTTCGAACGTCTCGCCCTGGGTGGCGCATCCGGGGATCGCAGGCACTTCGGCCCAATACCCGCCTTCTTCTGCCTCATGAACGATGACTTTGAGCTTCATATGTCGATCTCTCCCGCCGGATGCTGGCGGGGCATAATGGTCGGGGCTGCTCCCAATGCGGTAACCCAGGTGTTGGACACCGAGAACGCTCAGTGCGTGCCGTCGGCCTCGGTCGTTCCTCCGGTCGACGTGGGCGTGCGTGCTGCTGGGCACGCTTCGTCCCCGCCATCGCGGGGAGGGACCTTTTGCCCACCCTGCACCCGCGGCTCAATGCGGCGGCGAAGAGAAGGACCAAAACCTGCGACCGGACCAGTATGTTACCCGCTGTTAGGCTTTTTGGTTGTTGCCGCTCACATTATTCCGCCCGATTTTCTCAGAATAATCCGCGCCGGATCTGCCGGATTCCGCCAGTACGATCTGTGGTGGTCGACAGCTCGGCCTCGATAGCAACTCTGCTCGGAGAGCCCGAGGCCGATCACTTGACGATTGCTTTGGCCGCGGATCCGGTGCGCTGCATCAGCGTGCACACGATGGGGTCAGGCACTGCTCGATAAGGATCTCTTGTGCGCGTAACGCGCGTAACATAATGCTGGGCAGCGGCAGATCCGAGCGGGGGCCACTCCGCTGCCGGCTACAATGCGGCGCTAAGCAGCCGCAAGGGCGGGCCAAGGGCCTGCGGTGCGAGCGAAGCGCCGGCGCTGTTGGCGTCGCCAGCGGTGAACGACTAATAACAACGGGCGGGTGGTCGTGAAATTCATTCACGCAGCAGACATTCACCTCGATAGTCCCCTTCGTGGTCTAGAGCGTTACGAAGGTGCGCCGGTGGAAGAGATCCGCGGCGCAACGCGCCGGGCATTCGAGAACCTGATCCAGCTGGCGATGGACGAGGAGGTCCAGTTCGTCTTGCTTGCCGGTGACCTGTATGACGGCGACTGGAGGGACTACAACACCGGCCTGTACTTCACGCGGCAGATGGCCCGGCTGCAGGATGCGGGAGTCGGCGTGTTCGTCGTGGCAGGAAATCATGACGCCGCAAGTCAGATCACCAAGACGCTCAGACCGCCGCAGAATGTCCACGTCTTCGCGACCCGGGCTCCAGAGACCGTCGTGTTGGAAGGGCTTGGCGTCGCTATTCACGGTCAGGGATTTGCCAGCCGCGCGGTGACGGAGGATCTCACGCGCCGATACGCCCTGGCAGTTCCTGGTCTGTTCAACATCGGCCTTCTGCATACCTCGTTGGATGGCCGACCCGGCCATGAGGTCTACGCCCCCTGCTCACTGGACGGCCTGCGCTCCCACGGCTTCCAGTACTGGGCGCTCGGCCACGTCCACAAGCGGGAGGTCGTCGCAGAGGAGCCCTGGGTCGTCTTCCCGGGAAATACGCAAGGGCGTCACGCGCGGGAGACCGGCCCCAAAGGTTGCTCGCTGGTTACCGTCGAGGCGGGCGGGGTGGACTCGGTGGAGCACCGCTCCCTGGACGTTGTGCGATGGTCGTTCTGCTCGGTGGACGTCGCCGATGCGAAGACCCTGGACGAGGTGTATGACCGGGTGGGGCACGCACTTACCGGCACGGTCGGTGAGGCCGAGGGCAGGCTGGCGGCGGTGCGTTTGCGCCTTGACGGCGCCTGTCCGGTCCACGGCAGGCTCCGGGCAGCCCGAGAGCAGGTCACCAACGAATGCCGATCCCTTGCGGGAATCATCGGGTCGGGGGACCTTTGGATTGAGAAGGTAGTGTTCGATACGCGCCGGGCGGAGTCGGAAGAAGCAGCGATCGCCCGTGACGACGCCTTCGGCGGGCTGCTGCGATCCATCCGGGATCTGGACCTGGATCCGGGTCGCCTCTCGATCCTCGCGGGGGAGTTTGGGGATCTGAGCGCCAAGCTCCCCGTCGAACTGCGCTCCGGTCTGGATGCGTTCGATCCGTCGCGTCCGGAATACGTCCGGGAGTGCCTGGAGGACGTTAAGGCCCTCCTGCTGGAGCGGCTCTTGCGCGAGGGGCGCGCCGAGTGAAGCTGCTTGACCTCCATCTCCTCGCCTATGGTCCGTTCACGGACCGCCACCTGGACCTCAGCGCGGGCCGCGAAGGGCTGCACGTGGTCTTCGGGCCGAACGAAGCGGGCAAGAGCTCGGCGCTGCGTGCCTTGCGGTCGCTCCTTTACGGGGTGCCGGAGCGGACCCAGGATGACTTCCGACATGGCAAGACGGATTTGAGAGTTGGCGGCTTGTTCCGCAGCAAGGATGGGACAGCGCTTCACTGTTACCGACGCAAGGGACGAAAGGACACCTTGCTCGACGCGAACGGGGATCCGATTCCGGAGGATAGGCTCTTACGGCTCCTCGGAGGCGTTGGAGAGCCGCTATTCGAACGGCTTTTCGGCATCGACCACGAGGCGTTGGTAAGCGGTGGCCAGGCCCTGTTGGTCGAGCGCGGGCGGGAGGCCGAGGCGCTGTTCGGGACGGGGCTTGGCAGCACTGCCGTTCATGCTTTGCTGGAGAGTCTCGATCAGGAAGCACAGTCTCTGTTCGCGCCACGGGCATCAAAACCGTCGGTCAACGCCGCGCTGAGTAGACTCTCTGCGCTTGAGCGGCAGCAGCGAGATGTGTCCCTTTCGGCGCGCCACTGGGACGAGGCCCGGGCGGCCGTGGACGAGGCAGCGGCGCGGTTGACCGAGACCGATGCCCGACTGGCCGCGGAAGAGAAACGCCGGAGCACATTGGAGCGCATCCGCCGATCCTTGCCGGCCCTCGCCAGACGCGATCATATCCGGGAGCAGCTCGCGGACCTCGGTGATGTTGCCGTCCTCGAATACGACTTCGGACAGCGACGGGAGGAAGCACTCTCGAAGCGAAGGCTTGCGGCGGAGGGGCGCTCCAAGGCGAGGGCCCGCCTGGAGGGGCTGCGTCAAGACGCGGCCGGCTTGGAGGTTTCAGAGGAGCTGCTGACAGAGGCGGACGCCATCGACGCGCTGCGGGATCGGCTGGGAGGCTACCGTAAGGCCGCTCGTGACAAGCCCGCGCTGGTCGCCAGGCGGGCCACATTGGTCGAACAGGGGCGGCAGCGGTTCGCGGAGATCCGTCCGGATCTCTCGCTCGAGGATGTCGAGAATCTGCGCCCTTTGCTCGCGCTTCGACGCCGCGCGACCGAGCTCGGCGGGCGCCAGGAAGCCCTGCAGTCGGCGGTGAAAAAGGCACGCGAGGGCAGAGAAGGGACCGCAGGGAAGCTCGCAAAGAAGCGGGATGAGCTCAACCGTTTGCCTCCGCCGGTATTCTACGAGGCATTGCAGCAGGCGGTGGACGAAGCGCGCCGAGCCGGTGACCTGGACAGCTCCATTGCAGAGGCGCACGCGGAGCTCGGCCGCCACGAAGATGCCTGTCAGCGTGATCTTGAATCCCTGGGACTCTGGACCCGTCCCCTTTCGGAGCTGATGCGGGCGCCTCTGCCCAGCGGGGAGACGCTGCAACGCTTCGCAGAGGAATTCGGCGCAGTCGAGGAAGAGAAGCGCCGGTTGGAGGATTCGATCTCCGAAGCAAGCAAGGAGCAGCGACAAACGGAGGAGGGGCTGCTGGCCCTGCGCCTGGTGGGTGAGATACCAACCGAGACGGAGCTGCAGAGCGCCCGCGAACGACGAGACCAGGGGTGGCAGCTCTTGAGGCGGCAGTGGATCGACGGAGAAGATGTGGCGGCCGACTCGGCGTCCTACACGGACGGTCAGCCCCTGCCCGATGTCTTCGAGGCGGAAGTTGCCGGAGCCGACGAGATTGCGGATCGGCTTCGCCGCGAGTCACAGCGCGTCCATGAGCAGGCGGCCGCTCAAGCGAGGCTCGAAGCCTGCCGCCAGCGTAACGCGGATGCCGAGGTCGCGTTGCAGACTGTCGCGGAAAAGCGTTCGGCGCACGAGCGGTCATGGAAGGATGCCTGGAAGGCGACCGGCATATCGCCGCTCCCTCCCCGCGAGATGTCGGCCTGGCTGGCGAAGGCATCGCTGCTCCGCGACAAGGCGGGTCGTAGCGACGAGCTGCGGGGGAAGGCGGATGCCCTGCAACGGAACCGGGAAACCCAGCGCAGGAATCTGTGCGGCGCCCTCGCGGCCTGCGGGCAGACGCAACCGGAAGCCGTCGAGCAATGCGAGCTGAGACTGCTCCTTGACCATGCCGAGTCCTGTCTGGACTCCCTCGAACAAACCGCGCGTCGCCGGACGGCTCTGGAAGAGACCGTCGCGGAGTTGGAAGATTCGCAGCGGCAGCTGGAGGGCGAGGTGGCGCGAGCCGAGGAGGAGCTTGCCTCCTGGTCGTCCGACTGGACAGGGCTCATGCAGGAGCTGGGACGCGGGCAGAAGGCCTCGCCCGGCGAGGTATCGGACTACCTCCAAGCGATTTCGGATGTCCTGAAGCTGGTGGACGAGGCGAAGGAGCTGCGGCTTCGCATCGACGGAATCGACCACGAGGCACAAGACTTCGAGCGCGATGTAAGTGCCTTGATGGCGAGGCTGGCTCCGGACCTCGCAGGTCGTCCGGTCGGCGAAGCCATTCTTCAGCTCGATTCACGTCTGAACACCCAGCGAGAGGCCAAGACCCGCCTCGACGAGCTCCAGAAGCAGGCGCAGCAAGCCGAAGGTGAGATACGCGATGCCGATGCGGTCATACGCGCGGCGGAAGAGGTGCTCGGTGAGCTCTGCCGGCAGGCCGGTTGCCAAAGCGCGGATGAGCTGGAGGCCGTTGAACGACGTTTCCTGGCGCACACGGATCTCTCGAAGCAGCTCCGCGCGGTCGAGACCGAGCTGGTCGAGGGTGGGGATGGTCTGAGCATCGAAGCACTCCAGAGCGAGGCCGCGGAAGTTGACCGGGATTCGGTGCTCGCGGAGCTGACGGCCCTCATAGAGCGGATCGAGCAGGAGCTGCGTCCTGCACGGGAGAGGCAGCTTGAGCAGAAGCTCGGCGCCGAACGACACTTCCAGTCGATGGCCGGCACGGATGAAGCCTCGGCCCTGGCCGAACAGGCGCAACAGACGTTATCGGAGCTGCGAGGGCACGCCGAGCATTACGTGCGCCTGCGGCTCGCAGCGCGGGTGCTGCGTGACGAGATCGAGCGCTTTCGGCGCAAGCACCGGGATCCGATCCTGTCGCGGGCTGGCGCCTATTTCCGGAAACTCACCTGCGGATCCCTCACCACCATCGAGAGCGACTTCGACGAGTCCGACCAGCCGGTTCTCGTCGGCCTGAGATCGACCGGCGAGAGGCTGCGGGTCGAAGCCATGAGCACCGGTACCCGCGACCAACTGTACCTGGCGCTGCGGCTGGCAACCCTCGATCACTACCTCGAGAGTGCGGAGCCCTTGCCCTTTATCGTCGACGACATCCTGATCCAGTTCGACGATGACCGCTCGCGCGCCACGCTCGACGCCCTGGCTGACTTTTCCGCCAAGACCCAGGTCATCTTGTTTACCCATCACGACCGCGTTGTCCAGGAGGCGACAGAACTGAAGGACAGAACCTCCCAGGTTTTTGTTCATGAGCTGGCAGGGTGAGTGGCCCCGTCATCCACGCGCAGGCGGGCATTCCTGCGGCAGCCGCACCAGCACCCCGGCCGGTCCTTCGTCATCCCCGCGCAGGCGAGGATCTGTTATCGCCCTGCGCACGTCAGATCGACCGTGAGTTGCGTTTGAGCCGGGACCGAGGGTCCCCGCTCTTGCCTCCCAGGAAGGCAGGCAACATGGTAGAACCATATCTCGGATGCGGGAGACCTGTATGAAAACCCCTATATACCTTCCCGACGAGCTGGTTAAGCAGGCCCGGCGCGTAGCCCGGCAGGAGGGTGCCACACACGCTCCGTGCGCTGGTGTAAGAAGGCCTGCAGCGCAGCCTCCAGGCCCGGCGACAGCCAGCGCGCTGCCAGCTCGACTTTCCGAGCTATGGCGGCAGCGGACTGACTGACGAGCTCCGGGGTGCACCGTGAATCCGGATTCGGGACGAAATCTATCGCGAGCGTAAGGAGGAGGCGACCGAAAGATGAAGCATCAATTTACGCTGGAATTCTGGGAAGACGAGGGGTGGTATGTCGGCAGGCTAAAGGAGGTGCCTGGCGTATTCAGCCAGGGCGAGACGCTTGCCGAGCTGGAACAAAACATCGCTGACGCGTATCGGATGATTGCTGAGGATGCAAGCCACTTGGAGCATCCAACGGCGAAGACAAAAGATATATTTGTTGACGTTGCATGAAGCGCGGACAGTTCGTTCGCGAATTGATTGCGGCTGGCTGATACTTGAAGCGCCACGGAAACAAACACGACATCTACGCAAGTCCGAACACCGGAAGGCAAGCTCCGGTGCCGCGCCATCCTGAGATCAAGGGAAGTCTATGTAGATTGATTCGTCAACAACTTGGTATTGAAGCGGAATGAACCCGGCGGTGATGCTTGCTCCGGCCCAATATGCGCTTTCCGGCCGGCGCAAAGCGTTGGCGGTTTCTCTCCCCCTGATCGAGCCCTTGCTCACGGCCCTGCCACTCCTTCAGTCCAATTCTTGACGCGTTCGGCCAACATCGCTCACATCTCCTGTAGCTCAATCACCTTGGGAATCTCAGTACCTCAGCACTCGTGCCGGAAACAGCCATCGGCTCCCTCCCGTAGGAGCGGCCCTCTGGCCGCGATCAGGCGCCTGCGTTCGGCTGCGCGTCTGCCTTGCCGCAAGCGCTGGAATCGCGACCAGAGGGTCGCTCTCACGATAGCGCGGGCCCGTGTAGGAGCGGCTTTCCAGCCCCTGTAGGAGCGGCCCTCCGGCCGCGATCGAGCGCTTGTATCCGCAAGTTACGCTGGAACGAGGTAGTCGCGTACGCTGTGCGACGCGCGCACCAACCCGGGATGCCGTCATCGTCGTCGCCTGGCGAGGCGCCTCTATGCGTGCACTTAACCCCGTAGGCGCCGGTCCGGCGGCTACCTGTCGCGCGTCCTCAACGGACGTGCTGTGGTCTCGCCGGACATGGCCCTTCGCCTCGAGGCCTGGCTGGGCGAGCAGCGCGGTGCCCGGGCAGAGGTCTGGCTTGCGCAGCAGTTGGCCTACGACATTTGGCACGCCCGCCAGAAACCGCGCCCCGAGCTTGCGCGTATCCAGGGTGCCTGACGCGACAAGAACGAATCCCGCTCGCCGGGCAACGCGTGCAGCTGCAGTCAATTGGTCGCAAGACCCAAATTCGACATCGTCTGGCGGTCGAGACGTGTATCAAGACAGGACGCCACCGGAAATAACCCATGATCGAAGCGCATTCCAACATCGTCCTGACACACGACATCGACACGGCTAGGCTCGGAGCGGGGGACATCGGCACGGTTGTGATGGTCCACGCAAAGGGAGCGGCCTACGAGGTCGAGCTCATGACGTTGGGCGGGCAAACGCTGGCTGTGCTGACCCTGTCGGCCGAACAAATCCGCCCGGCGGGCCCCGGGGAGATTGCCCACGCGAGACGGGCTCCCTCGTAGCGAGGCACAGCCGCCGATCCGCGCCATTACCGCGACCGCAACGGCCAGGCTGACGAATAGCAGTCGGCGGACCGCTGGAGGCGCCCCGCCCATAGCGGGCATTCCGGTCAATTTATTGGTGGGAACGGTAGGGTGCATGGCGCAGGCACTCGAGCGCGACAGGGTCTCCGTCGTCGCCATCCCGAGGCGTGGCTGCTTGCCCGAGGAAAAGGACGACCTCGCTGAAGATGTGCGCCTCTCCCGGTCCCAGCTGACCGGCGCGATGGGCCGCCCGGTGATGGCCTGTCCCGGGAAACGCGGCTCCCGGAGGGCGTCGCCTTGGAGTGCGTTATGCTGCAATCCCTTCCACTGTCAAATGTCTCACGTCCGTACGCTGGCTCGCGTGCTCCAATGTGATTGCACAGACGTTTCCCTGGGCATCGACATCCAGCACCGTGTTTTCATCAAGATCCCTGGTTTCCGCAATGTCGCCGCCACGAAACTCAATGTACAGTGTATCCGTGTCTTCGAAGTACCTTAGCTTCATGGCTTGAACCCTCTGTCGAAAAAGGCGTTATGGACTGTCTCCCCGTCGGGCAGTAGAACCACCCTCAGGTGCCTGCCCGCCATTTCTTCAATTTTCACCCATCGCCGGATGCGTCCGTCTTCCTGCGTGTATTCTCGTTCTGGACTGTCGATAGCGCGTTGAATCCACTCATCTTTGATTACCGCCCGATCGGGCCGTCCACGAACGGATTGAAAATATCTCGTGGTCTTCACAGAGGATTTGCCCACCTTGCGGAACGTCTTCGTCGGCCGCCAGATCCTGCCCCTCCGCATTGGACAAGTCTAACCGGCGTGCATCGAGATACGGACAGACGAGTAGAAGGGCGCAACAGTCTGCCTGGCACCCGGTCCAGCGACGTGCTGACTCGAAGAGATGTCCCTGGCAGCCTGGGTGCGTGGTAAGCGTATTGGTTCGCGTGTGCGCCATCGGACCTCGTTCCCACCCGGTCGGAGGCTCCGCATGGCGCTGTCCTGCGCCATACGCCCATTTCGGCCCACCGTTCCGTGACCCCGCTCTCAACCGGAAGCGTGACCCGGGGCCTATCCTGGAGCGTATGCGCGCGCGGCGGCCTGTCCTCGGCGCGCACTCCTGGCTGATCCGAAGAAGAAGACAAACATGGCGACGCTCATTCCTTCCCTGGGCAGCTGCGGGTCACGCATGACGGGCGGCGAAAGGCGCCTGGCATTTGCCCTTCAGAGCAAGCTCGAAGACGACTATCTCCTCTGGTACGACGTCCCCATCGGTGGGTCCGGGTTCCACCCGGACTTCGTCATCCTGCACCCCCGCCGGGGGCTGCTCGTGCTGGAGGTGAAGGATTGGCTCCTGGACAACATTCGCTCGATCGACAAGACGCGCGTAACCCTCCTGACGAACAGAGGGGTCAAGATTGTCACCAACCCCTTCGAGCAGGCCCGGGCCTACGCACAGGCCATCGCCAACCTGCTGGAACGCGATCCCCAGCTTGTTGAGCCCGAAGGGGCCGCGCACCGCGGCCGGCCCATCTTCCCCTGGAGCTACGGCGTCGTGCTCTCGCGCATCGCGCGCCGCCAGTTCGAGTCCACCAACCTCGGGGAGGTCCTGCCGCCGAGCCGGGTCATCTGCCAGGACGAGCTGACGGCGGCCGTGGACGCGGAGCAGTTCCAGGAGCGCCTGTGGCAGATGTTCCCCTGGGCCTTCGGTCGCGTCCTCAGCCTTCCCCAGATCGATCGGATCCGCTGGCACCTTTTCCCGGAGATTCGGATCGAGCAAGGCGACCTTTTTGCCGCCGGTGACCCCGCCGAGGCACTCCCGGACATCCTGCGGATCATGGATCTGCAGCAGGAGCAGCTCGCCCGCAGCCTCGGCGACGGTCATCGGGTGATCCACGGCGTGGCCGGATCGGGCAAGACCATGATCCTGATCTACCGGTGCCTGCACCTGGCGCGGGTGTTGACCAAGCCGATCCTCGTTCTCTGCTACAACAAGGCCCTCGCATCGCACTCTGACCGAGCTGTTGCGCGACAAAGGTATCGGCGACCGCGTCCAGGTGCGCAACTTCCACGGCTGGTGCCGGGATCAGCTCGTTCACTACCACGTGCCGCTGCCGCCGGAGCAGAATGGTGATGGCTACGTCGCAGCGCTCGTGGACCGCCTGGCCGACGCCGTCCAGCGGACACAGGTGCCGGCCGGTCAGTACGGTGCAGTCCTGATCGATGAAGGGCATGACTTCCGGCCGGAATGGCTGACCCTCGCTGCCCGCATGGTCGATCCGGACACCCGCTCGCTTCTGCTGCTCTACGACGACGCCCAGAACATCTACGGCAGCCACCACAGGCGCTTCAGCTTCCGCAGTGTCGGTATCGACGCCCAGGGCCGCACCACTATCCTGCGGCTGAACTACCGCAACACCGCCGAGGTGCTGGAGGTCGCCTACACCTTCGCCAAGGACCTGCTGTCACCCAGCGATGCGGACGACGACGGCATCCCGCTGCTGGCCCCGGAGAGCGCGGACCGCCACGGCCCGCCGCCGGAGATCGTCCGCCGGGCGAGCTTCAAACAGGAGCTCCAGCACATCGTCGGGCACTTTCGGGCACTGAAGGCCGACGGCGCATCCTGGGCGGACATGGCGGTTATCTACCGGTCCCGTTTCATGGGCGAGGAGGCGGCCAGTGCCCTGCGGATAGCGGGCATTCCGGTCAATTGGCTCGTTGGACGCGCAAGGCGCGCACCGCAGGCAGCGGAGCGGGACGCGGTCACCATCGTCACCTTCCACTCTAGCAAGGGCCTGGAGTTTCCCATCGTCGCCATTCCGGGGCTTGGCTATCTGCCCTACGAGAACGACGATCTAGCCGAAGAGGTCCGGCTCGCCTACGTTGCCATGACGCGGGCGATGGACCGCCTGGTCATGACTTACCACAGGGAATCCCCTTTCGTGCGGCGCATTGCCGAGACCGGGGCGGCGATGGCGGCTTGAGGCGTCTGTATGTCCGCAAGGTGTCCCCAAGTCGACCAGCGCGGCGCTTCGCCGCCCGCGCAAATGTCGGCCCGAATTTACGGCACCACTGTCTCACCGTCTCGTAGGAGATCAAGATCCCCCGCTCGGCCATAATGTCCTCGACATCACGAAGACTCAGGCAGAAGCGGTGATACAGCCACACCACATGGCTGATGACCTGTGGCGGGTACCGATACCCGCGATAGCTAAGAGTGCCGCTGCTCATGAGTCGAGTCTGACCCCCGGACAACCAAGTTGACAATGCCCGCGCGATATATCTTCCCTGCCACTGCCACTGCCACTGCCACTGCCACTGCCACTGAGCTGCTTTACCACCGCCAGTGACCGACGGGCCGAACAGTCCGGATCAGTTGGCCTGGACTGCACGGTAGCCCTGGAAATCCATGTGCACGACGATGCTAAGCTTGGGCGTTTCCTTTTCCAAATCCTTGGGAAACGGTGCGAAGGGAACCGACATGCGCACGATCTGCCGGGCGTAGTCATCGATGCGCTGCTGACCGGACGAGTTGGCCAGCTGCAGACCCAGCAACTCGCCTGAAGGCCCGATTTCAATCGCCACCACCGCCTCGCCGACCATGCTCGCCTGATAGGTCACTTGACCCACCCGTTCGAGCTTTCTCAACACCGAGGCCAGATAGTAGCGCGCAACCATACTGTCGGGGTTGCGGATCCGCTCGACTGCCTGCCGCTTCACCGTGGACTGCACTTCTTCATGAATCTGCGCACTCAACTGCGCCCAGCTCAGGTGCCGCGGCGGTTCAGGTTGCGCCGGTTTGACCAACTCCGGCATTGGTTTCGGTTTGGCCGCCCGCGATTTGAGCCTGGACTTGAGCTTGGGTCTTGGCACGGCGCGTTCCACGATTTCGCCGTGCCGCTTGGGCAGCTTGGCCGGTACCGAACGCTTGGGTTCCTGCTTT
Source organism: uncultured Gammaproteobacteria bacterium (assembly GCA_963824085.1). Classification (GTDB taxonomy): domain Bacteria; phylum Pseudomonadota; class Gammaproteobacteria; order Chromatiales; family Chromatiaceae; genus JARRNE01. Next base: position 318,160 of record CAWGNT010000015.1, on the reverse strand, counting down.
TCAATGTTTGCCGTCGCTGCCTTGGGCGGGGCGGCAGGCGTAACAGGGGACAGTTTCGGCACTGGCGGTGCGGTAACGGTCTTGGGCGGCGTCTTCGGGGACGTCGGCGCGGGCCGATCCGCTTTCGGCGCCGCCCGGCCCATGGCCGGACTCTCGGCCCGGGGCTTGGGACCGACCTTGCCCGGCAGTTCGTAGATTTCGGCGCGGATCGGCGGTGGCGGCGGCGCTTTCTGCATCGGGCGTTTCAGCATCATGCCGAAGCCAAGCAAAGCCAGCAGCACCAGCAGCATCGCCAGTGGCAACACCCAGATGGCGCGGCGTACCGGGTCGTCCTGGTCGAAGAGACGATCGTGAGCGGTGATGGCGGTCACTGCGGTGCGTCAGACAGGCGCGATCATTTCGGCTGGATGGCAAAGAGGAAATGCTCGACGCCGGCATGACGGGCTTCGAGCATTGCCCGCACCACCACGCCGTTTTGCGACGACTGATCGGCGGCGATGACGACCGAATGATCCTGCCCCGTCAGCCTGGACTTGAGCGTCTCGGCAAGATTGTCCAGCGTCACCGGCGTCTCGTTGAGATAGATCTCGTCCTTGCGCGTCACCGTCAACGTGAGCGGCGTGGTCGGCGGTGCCGATGCCGTCGACCCCTTGGGCAGGTCCACCGGCATCGAATGCAGGTTCTGCATCGACAAAGACGCCAGCATGAAGGTCGCAAGCAGGAAGAACATCACGTCGATCATGGGAATGATCTCGATGCGCCCGCGCCGGCGGCTACGTTCGCGCGGCAGCTTCATGCGGCCTCCGCCGCCGTTGCCCGCTCCAGGCGGGCCCGGTCGAGCAGTCGCGTGCCGATGCGCTCCATGCGATCCAGGGTCCGCGATTGCAGTCTCGAGAAATAGTTGTATCCAAACAACGCAACCAATGCGATTAGCAGGCCCAAGGCGGTGGCGATCAGCGCCTCGGCGACGCCCGCGGTCACGCCCTTGGGATCGACCAGGCCGTGCGCGCCGAACAGGTTAAACGACTGGATCATGCCGTAGATGGTACCGAGCAGGCCAAGCAGCGGCGCCGCCGTCACGATGGTCTCGAGGATCCACAGGCCGCGGCTCAAGGCACCTTCGATCTCCAGCGCCTCGTCACCGGCGCGCGACTCGGCCCACCACAGCGGCTCGTTGCGATTCTGCAGGATGACCCGCATGAAGCGGGCGACGTGGTGGTGCGGGTTGACCAGCGCGAGCTGCCTCTCCAACTCGCTCCAACCCGCGTCCGCGCTGTTGGCGAGCACGGCCATGACCGGCGCCGCGCGCGCATAGCGCCAGTACACATAGGCCTTGTCGAGCATGATGGCCACCATGATGACGGCCAGCACCAGCAAGGGATAAATCAACGGCCCGCCGAACCACAAAACGCGCAAATACTGGTTTAGTTGCAACATCATTGAACCCTCTGGGAGTGATAAGACCTCAACTGCCGCGCAGTATAATTCGCCCGCGAACTCGGCTGGGAGCGCCTGCGCCGCGCCCGTTCGTCATTAGAAACATTCTAAAAATCTAAGGGTAAAGGACGGGCCGCTGCCGGATCTCCGGCTTGGACTTTGATCTCGACGTGGATCTGGGGATCGAAACCATCGAGCACCCGGACCGCTACCCCCTGAAATACACACATCACGTGTGACCCGCGCTGTTCGCGGGGTCGGCTTGCGGCGGAAGCGGGCCGGTTCTGAGAAGGCCGGCGTCGCTGCGTCAGGGGAGCACGTCAGGTCACGGCGGTCGGTCTGGCGATTCCCGGGCCAACGCTCTGCGGCTCTTTCGGCTGCACCCGCACCCACGTCGCAAGGAACGATTCACGAACAACTGAAACACTTGCTCCGGCGTAGGGTGCAATAGCGGAGCGTATTGCACCGAATGTGACCAACCGCGACATGCGGCGCAATACGGCAAGCACCTACTGCGCTACATTTCGGCGCTGAGGCAAAAACGGTGCAGCTGTCTTTGGTTTTTCGCCAGGAGTTCGAAGCACAACAAAGCGGCGCAAACCCTCCGCTCCGAACGGCCCACGGGCATCGGGAGGGTGGACGGGCCTGGCCCTTGGTGTACCAATGCCCCGTCATGGTTCGTTCGCGGCGGACGGAGTTCTGCGCGACGCAACGTTCCGCTGGGAGGGGAGCATCTGCTCGCTCCATTGGGCCTCCAACGTCATGTCGAGGAGTTCTGATAGCGCCAGCTTTCTTTGCGTGACCAGTCTCGATTCCTACCTCCGCCGCTTCCAGCGCCTTCGGGTCAACCGCCGGGCAGATTCCTTCAGCCCACACAAACCCTGCATGCTGCTCGCCGTCATCGAGCTGGCGGAGGCGGGCGCGTTGAGCGAGAACCGGATTCGCTTCGCTCCGCCCCTCCTGGAGCGCTATCGCGCGCTGTTCGATCTGGTCCGAAGCGAGCGCGATCATCCGAACCCCTACTTTCCATTTTTCCACCTCAGGGCCGAAGGATTCTGGCACCTTCGTGCGCTGCCGGGACGGGAGGACGTGCTCGCGGCCATGAAGACCGCCCGGTCTGTGGCCGACATTGAGCAGAACATCGCATACGCGTTCCTGGACGAACAGCTTCACGCGTTGCTGCTGGATCCCGTCGCCAGAGAAGTGCTCAGGAACGACTTGGTTGCATTCTGGTTCCCCGCGGAGCGAGAGCAGCTCTTGGCCCTGCTGGAGAGGGAGGGGGCTCTGGGTCGATACGAGCGGCGGCTGCGGGGCCTGACTGAAGGAAGAGACGTTAGGGAGCCGGCAGAGCCCGACGTCGAGAAGGTCCGCTCGACTGCGTTCCGACGCACGGTACTCGAAGCATATGACTACCGGTGTGCGGCCTCCGGATGGCGGATCATCCTTCCGGACGGGCAGGTCATGGCCGAGGCCGCCCATCTCATCCCTTTTGCCGCTTCGGCCGACGACGATCCCCGCAACGGAATCGCGCTTGCGCCCTCGTACCACTGGGCCTTGGACAGAAACCTGATCGCGCCGGGTCCCGATCTGCGCTGGCACGTTTCGAAGGTGCTCGACCCCAGACTCAGGGACAACGCCGCCCTTCTCGACCTCGACGGCACGGACATCCTGTTGCCCCAGAACGCAAGGTACCGGCCGCGGGAAGATGCGCTGCAGTACCGGCTGGAGCATTTGCGTGACCGCTAAGCGCGGGCAAAGGGTCGGCTTTTTCGAGGGAGATCAGCATCCACAGTTTCTCGCGGACGCGATGAAGAGTGAGATCTCCGAGAAAGTCTCAAGAGATGGCGCACCATCGACCATCTTGACGAGAGCGAGCCGGGAGTCCTGGGAGACGCCGAAAGGCGCTAACGGGGCGAGGGGCTCCCGTATTAGGGAACCGTGGTGTCCGTCCCCGGTTTCCCCACAGCAGATGGACCACAACATTTGGTACGCTCGCCAGAAACCACGGCCCGAAAGCGCGCGTATCGAGACCGCCTTGCCTCTCAGGAGGGCCGGCAATATGGTACAAGCATATCTATGACACGGGCGACCCGTATGAAGACCACTATAGAGCTTCCCGACGAGCTGGTTAAGCAGGCCCGGCGCATAGCCCAGCAGGAGGGTGCCACGCTCCGTGCGCTGGTTGAAGAAGGTCTGAAGCGCAGCCTCGAGGCCCGGCGGCAGACAGGGCGCCGCCAGCTCGACTTTCCCAGCTACGGCGGCAGCGGGCCGGGCTGACTGACGAGCTCCGGGGTGCGTCGTGGAGCCGCATTCGGGACGAAATCTACCGCGAGCACCGCGCGTGATTGCGATCGACACGAACCTGCTCGTTCTATGCGCATCGTCCGAAGATGTCCTTCCATGAACGTGCTCGCCAAGTGCTGAGCGAGGCGGTGGCGGCGTCGGAATCAGTCTGTGTTCCTTGGCCTTGTGCCCACGAGTTTCTTGCGGTGGTGTCCAACCCTCGGATCTTCAGGGATCCCACACCAATGGAGGTCGCCTTGGATGCGGTAAGACGGCTCCTTGCGCGTGTCTCCGGAGGATTCCTCGCCGAAGGCGAAGGCTACTTGGATGCGGTCGAGCGGATCGGGATGCCTCAGGGACAGACCACGGTATCCGGAGTAGAGCAGTAGATCCAGCTGGTTTCCTTCCGAAACCTCCTGTCTGCTCTTCGGCCGCCAGCCACTCGACCACGCGCTCAAGCACCTGATCGATGTCGGCGTGAGCGGCGCGCCTACGGGCCGCCCGATCGTTGTCTACGGCGAAGTCCTGGTTGCCAGCGCCGACATTGGAGCAAAAGACCCCAATGCCTTCTGTTCCACGCAGGGAAACGCGGGATAATCGTGCCCATGAACCTGCCGAATGCCGCATCGGCTGTGGTGGAGAGGAAGAAGGTTGTGGAGTATCTCCTCGCCCCAGATCATTCCTCTGGTAGCAGCAAGGCTCGCTTCTTCGGAGGCGCAGGTTTCAACGGCGGCCAGTGGTGGATCTTGGCTGATGCGCTGAAGGAGCACGCATCTCGGGGGGATGCGCTAGGTTCGGAGACCAGCGAGTTTGGCGAAAAATTCATTATCGAGGGGCCCTTGATCTGCCCGGACGGCCGCAGCAGGAGAATCCGAAGTGTCTGGTTTGTGAGCGTGGGCGACAGGCGACCGCGTTTGGTGACTGCCTATCCCGCCGGAGGTAATCCATGATCGAAGAGCATTGCAACGTCGTGTTGACACAGGATATCGACGCGGCCGGGCTTCGAGTAGGCGACATCGGCACGGTTGTAATGGTTCACGCAAAAGGTGCAGCCTACGAGGTCGAGTTCATGACGTTGGGCGGGCAAACGCTGGCCGTTCTGACCCTGTCGTCCGAACAGATTCGCCCGGTGGACCCGGGTGAGATTGCCCACGTACGACAGGTCGCGTGACTGCACGGCCCGCCGAGTCCGGTTTACGCTTCGTGGTCCCAGTCTGTGCTCCCTGGTCCTTCGCTGTGCAAAACTCCGAGAACAAGACAGGTGTTGCAGTCACCAAGGTATCTGCAACGGGGATCTGGCTTCTTGCCGGCGGGCGCGAACGGTTTCTCCCGTTTGCCGCGTTCCCCTGGTTCGAGTCAGCTCCGATAGCGGCGATATGCCGGGTGGAGGAGCCAAGTCCAGGACATTTCTACTGGCCTGATCTCGACGTGGATCTTGGGATCGCCACCATCGAGCACCCGGACCGCTATCCCCTGAAATACACACATCACGTGTGACCCGCGCTTTTCGCGGGTCGGCTTGCGGTGGAAGCGGGCCGGTTCTGAGAAGGCCGGCGTCGCTGCGTCAGGGGAGCATGTCAGGCCACGGCGGTCGGTCTGGCGATTCCCGGGCCAACCCTCTCCGGCTCTTTCGGCTGCACCCGCGTCGCAAGGACCGATTCACGAACAACTGAAACACCTGCTCCGGCGTAGGGTGCAATAGTGGAGCGTATTGCACCGAATGTGACCAACCGCGACATACGGCGCAATACGGCAAGCACCTATTGCGCTACATTTCGGTGCTGAGGCAAGAGCGGTGCAGGTGTTCTTGCTTTTTCGCTAGGAGTTCGAAGCACACAAGAGGCGCCGAAAACACTCCGCTCCGAACGGCCCACGGGCATCGGGAGGGTGGACGAGCCTGGCACCTTGGTGTACCAATGCGCCGTCATGGTTCGTTCGCGGTGGACAGATCCCCATGCTCCGCAACGTTCCGCTGGGAGGGGGCACTGCTCGCCCCATTGGGCCTCCAACGTCATGTCGAAGAGTTCTGATAGCGCCAGCATTCTTTGCGTGACCAGTCTCGATTCCTACCTCCGCCGATTCCAGCACCTTCGGGTCAACCGCAAGGCGGATTCCTTCAGCCCACACAAGCCCTGCATGCTGCTCGCTGTCATCGAGCTGGCGGAGGCCGGCGCATTGAGCGAGAACCGGATCCTCTTCGCTCCGCCCCTCCTGGAGCGCTATCGCGCACTCTTCGATCTGGTCCGAAGCGAGCGCGATCATCCGAACCCCTACTTTCCATTCTTCCACCTCAGGGCCGAAGGATTCTGGCACCTTCGTGCCCTGCCGGAGACGCGAGGACGTGCTCGCGGCCATGAAGACCGCCCGGTCCTTTGGGCGACATCGAGCAGAACGTCGCATACGCCTTCCTGGACGAACAGCTTCACGCGTTGCTGCTGGATCCCGTCGCCAGAGAAGTCCTCAGGAACGACTTGGTTGGATTCTGGTTCCCCGCGGAGCGAGAACAGCTCGTGGCCCTGCTGGAGAGGGAGGGGGCTCTGGGTCGATACGAGCGGCGGCTGCGGGGCCTGACTGAAGGAAGGGACGTTAGGGAGCCGGCAGAGCCCGACGTCGAGAAGGTCCGCTCGACTGCGTTCCGACGCACGGTACTCGAAGCATATGACTACCGGTGTGCGGCCTCTGGATGGCGGATCATTCTTCCGGACGGCCAAGTTATGGCGGAGGCAGCGCATCTGATCCCTTTTGCCGCTTCGGCCGACGACGACCCCCGCAACGGAATCGCGCTTGCCCCCTCCTACCACTGGGCCTTGGACAGAAACCTGATCGCGCCGGGTCCCGATTTGCGCTGGCACGTCTCGAAGGTGCTCGACCCCAGACTTCGGGACAACGCCGCGCTTCTCGACCTCGACGGCACGGACATCCTGTTGCCCCAGAACGCAAGGTACCGGCCGCGGGAAGATGCGCTGCAGTACCGGCTGGAGCATTTGCGTGTGCGATGAAGAGTGAGATCTCTGAGAAAGTGTCACGAGCTAGCGCACCATCGAACATCTTGACGAGCGCGAGCCGGGAGTCCTGGGAGACGCCGAAAGCCGCTAACCGGGCGGGGGCTCCTGTACTACGGAACCGTGGTCCGTTCCGGGTTTTTGCACCGGGTTTTTCAAGGAGACCTGGAGGCTCGCCCTGACATTGCCCACATCCAGCGCCATTCACCGAGCCATGGACGACCTGCTGGCCGACCTCACTCACGCGCCGCAGGCGCAGGCCGAAGTGCCAGAAGCCGCCAGCGGCGGTCACCGATTCTCGGACGCGGGTGGAGAGGCACTTCGGGACGAGGCGGTGGGGCGCCAGCTGCGCAACCTGCTCCTGCTCTCGCCCCTATTTCAGCTGGAGGGGAGTAAAGCCAGGTTCGGCGCCGAGGGAGAGGGCCTGCTCGAAGGGATAGACACCCTGTATCTGTCGCTGTCCCTATTCGATTTCGTCTCCGAGCGCATGGTGATGGACTTGGGGGCGCGGCGCGCGGAGATCCGCGCCCACCTGGCCGGGGAGATCGCACGGATGGAGGCGACCTTGGACCGTTCGGCTCTGGTACGCAGGCGCGCACTCGACGCGCCCCAGCGCGAGCGCGCCGCCGAGCAGGTGCTCGATGCCCTGACCGATGCTCGCCGAGCGCCAGTCGCCGGGTGAAGCCGGCGTACTTCGACGCCGCCGGAGGTACCGCCCGGCGCCTGCGGTTTCGCCTGTTGCGTCTGACCGACGAACCCGACGGGGTGCTGCGCTACCTGCTCACGCCCGAGGGCCTGACCGCCTATCTCGCCATGCTGGATGTGGACCCGGCACTCGCCCAACAGGCGGAGGAGATCCTGATTGCCCGCCTGCCTCGAGCGGGGACGCTCAAGCGGTGTCTGCGGCTGGCTCGGCGCGCCCGGACACGGACCCTGGAGCTGCGCGAGACCCTGCGCAAGCACCTTCTGCGGGCACACCGCGCCGGCGGGGCCGTGCACTGGAGTCGCGAGACCCTGCCGCGCATCGCCGAGGCGATCGAGCACGTTATCGACGCCAAGCCGAGGAGCACGCAATCCTACAAGGCATCGGCGCACACGACCTCGACGGCCTGGGCCCTGATCTCCGCCGCGACCTGGTCAACCTTCGCGACACCATCGACGACTGCCGCCACCAGCACGCACCCAGCTGCACCGGGAGACCATGTCCGTCAACAACCGCTTCCTCGCCTTGCAGGCATCGGCCTTCCGCGCGCAACACGTGACGGCTCTGCGGACCCTGGAGCGGCAGGTGCTCGAGCCCCTGCTGGCGTGAGGCGTCTCCGACCTCGCGGTCATCGCCGAGCAGATCACCACTCTGCTCAACGCGCCAACGGTGGTGGGTATGCTCGACCCGGTACTCCTGCTCGACCTGCTTGAGCGCGGGCAGGGCCAGGACGACACCCTGCCCGCTGACGACGAGGACGCCCCCCTGACCGACCTGGAACGCCTCGCCGAACGTTTCGACCAGGCATTGCAGGCGCGGGTGGTCGAGTGGGCCAGGGCGCTGCTGGATAGATCCAGCCCTATGACCTTTTCGGCATTGCTGCAACAGGCATGCAGCGATGGGCTCGACCGCGACGAGCGGCTTTGCCTGGCCTACGTGGTCATCGCGGCCTTCCATCCGCGCGATGATCGGCTCGGCGTCAAGACACGCGTGGCCGGGTGTTTCAGTGATCCCGTGGTGGAAGGTGACGATCTGGTGATGGAGCCCCGCTGAGTGGAGCCTGCAGAAGACACCCGTCTCGCCGCCCGACTGGTCTACAAGGGTCTGAGCCCGCGCGTCCATCCGCAACAGGACCCGCCGGGAATACCGCGAGCTGATCCGCAGGTGGCTGGCTGAGCCTGCATTTCGCGAGCTGGCGCAGGCCGTGGCCGACGGCTTGGAGCTGGCGCTGCTCGACGTGTCTGAGAACGGCGTGGTGCTCGCCCCGCGGGATGCCGAGAGCCGCTTCGCCATGGGCCTGTCCGACTATCGCCGCAGCCTGGCGCGGGACGGCCACAAGCTTGAGCGGGGGACCATCGCCGTGCTGCAGGCGGGTGTTGCCGCCGCCTTCTTCCCCACTGCCGCGAAGCTCGACGACCCGGACGAGGCGGTGGAGACGGTGCGCCTCAGCGATATCCGTGAGGTGGCGGTCCTGAACCTGTGCCACCAGCTCGCCAGTCTCCAGCAGGGCGACGCCGAGGCCATGTCTACGGTGTTGCGGAGGGCCTGGGACCAGCTCCTCGCGCTGCCGGTGCATCAGCATGATGCCAGAGCGCGCGTCGCTCTCCTCGTTCGACGGTGCCCTGCGGCTGGTGCTCAACCAGCTGCGCGAGCAGGGTCTGGTCCGGTGCCGCGAGGAAGCCAGCGACGGCGGCTTCTATTTCCCGTCGCGTCGCTATCGGCTGCTGCTCGCGCGCCACGCGGCAGAAGGATGTTGTTCGCCCTGTGCCATCAGCTGGCCTTGGGCAAGGACGAAGGGCGATGAACCGCATCCGCCGCGTGCTCCTGAGTCGGGTCGGCTACCGCGACGCCTGGTACGACGGCACCCTGCTGTACACTTCCCGGCGCCGATGGCGAGCCTGACCACGGCATCGTCAGCCTCCCCAACGGCGAGGGCAAGACTACCCTGCTGAGCCTGATCTTCAGTGTCTTCGTACCGCGCCAGCAGCGCTTCGTCCAGCACCTACAGAAGCCGGATCACCACTTCCGCGACTACTTCGGCCCGCGCCCCGGGTTCGTGGTGGTGGAGATGCAGCGCCCGGGCGGCGGCGAGCCTGTTCCCTGACGACCCCCGAGACCGCTTCATTGCCGGCCAGATGGTGTGCCTTCAGGAACGCAACCAGGAGCCGGTGCGGGTCTTCTTCTCCTTCTCGCCCGGACCCGGGCTGACCTTCGAGGCCCTGCCCGTCCGCGGCCTGGGCAGCGCGGGCGAGATCGAGGACCTGGAGACGGTCCGACCGCTGGCTGCACGAGACCCGCGAGGTCCACCCCCAGTTCCGCACCTTCACCGCCCGGCCGGACTGGGAGAAGCACCTGGAAGAGGAGGGCGCCGACCCCTGGCTGCTGGACCGCCAGGTGGACTTCTGCGGTGCCCCGGGGGGCATTGACGGCTTTCTCGATTTCCGCAGCGAGGCGGACTTCCTGCGCCGCTTCTACGCCATGGCCCTGCAGACCGACGCCGCCGAGAGCACCCGCGAGACCCTGGGCGAGGCCCTGCGCAAGCAGCGCGTCCGGCCCGATACCCAGGATCGCATCCAGGTCCTGGGCGAGCTGGCCGCCGCCTTCGCCCCCTTCGCGGTGGCCGCTGCCGAGCGCGGCCGCGCGCGTGAGCGCCTGACCCAGGCCGAGCAGCGGATCGCCGGGCTGCACGCCGCCCTGCTGGTCCGCCGGGAGGGGCTAGAGGCAGACGAGGCGTGGCACGGGCAGGAGCTCGATGCGTGCAAAGCGCAGCTCGACGATCTCGCGGATAAGCACCAGGAGGCGGACGGCCGCCGGGAGGCGATCGAGGCCCTGCGCCAGGCCCGCCTTGTGGCCGAGGCCCAGGCCGAGTGCGACTGTGCGCGCTCGCGCGAGGCGGCGGCCAGGCAGCAGCGCCGCCTTGTCTTCGCGGCACAAGCTTGGGTCCCGCTGCGCGAGACCGAATCCCACATCGCGGGCTTTCGCGAGACCCTCTTGGCAGCCGAAAAGGATATTGAGCCGGTTCTGACACGCGCCCCAGGCCGCTGGCACTGGGCTGCGTGCGCGCCTGGTCTGGGAGGCGCACGAGGCCCCGTCAGACACAGTCGCGTTTGGCACGCGAAGGCGCAGAGACCGAGGCGCAGCGAGGTGCCTTGGGTAAGGCGCTAGCCGACCTGCGAACGGACCGAAGCAAGGCTGAGCAGAAAAGGGGAGCGCTCCAGGAGCGCGTTGCCGCCCGCCAGCGGGCGCTGGACGCCCTGATTCGCGGCACGGTTTCCGTTGCGGCGGACGAGGTTCCCGAGGACGCCCTGGCGCGACATGGGGGAGACGTCGCCTCGGCCGAGAGGCGCAGCGCGGAGATCCTTGCTGCTGACGCCATGCTGGAGGCGGAGCGCGCAGCAACGGAGGGCGAGCACACAAAGCATCTGGACGCCGTGGCCAGGATGAAGGCGGAGCTCGCCAAGGTGCGGGAGACCATTGCCGACGGCGAGTCGCGCCGCGAGCGGCTGGCTACCTCTGTCCTGCTACGCAAGGTCACGGGGGCTGAGACGGTGGACCCGGACGCCCAGGGTCTTGCCGAGCAAATCCAAGTCCACATCCGGCAATTGGAGACGAAGCGACTACAGGACTATCGCGCGATCCAGGATCTGGACATGGATCGCGGAAGCATCGCCGCCACCGGGCTCGCCGCCCCGGACCCGGACGCCCAGGCCGCCCTGGAGTGGCTCGCCGAGCGGGGCATCGGCGCCGATACCCTGGGTCATTACCCCACCTACCTGGCGGAGACCCAGCCGGAGGCCGAGGCCGCTCGGCGCTGTCTGGAGAGCGATCCGGCGCGCTTCGGTGGGCTCTACGTCTACCGCCGGCAGGACCTTGAGCGCATCCGCTTGCTGCCCCACGACGGGCTTCGGCTGCGCCGCCCGGTGCAAGTCTCCCTGCCGCGCGACGAGCCGACCGAGCCCCCCGCCGACGCCCTGGTGCTCAGCCAACCCTTCGACGCCGCCTACGACCGGCCGGCGGCGGCGCAATACGCTCGGGACCTCGACGTCAGTCACACCGAGGTCCAGGAAAGGATCGACGAGCTGGAGCGGAGCTTGAACGACGCACGTGCCACGTCCGCCGACCTGGACGCTTATCTCCGGGTCTTCGGCGCCGGCCGGCTCACCGCCCTGCGGCAGGAGGCGCTCCGCCTCGAGCAGGACATCGCCCGCCTGGATGCGTCTGCCGGCGAGTGCGCGGAGCGTCTGGAGGAGATCCGTGGCCGACGCGTCGAACTGGCAGAGGAATTGGAGGAGATCCGCGAGGCTCGATACCGAGCCGCTCACCACAAGCAGGCGCTCACCCGCTTCATCGAGGAGCACGAGTCGGGCCTGGCGGAGACCCTGAACCGGCTGCGCGAGATTGAGAGGCAAATCGAGTCCCTAGGTGGCGAGATCGCCGACAACGAAGCCAAGCGCGAAGAGCTCAAGCAAGCAGGCAAGCCCCGCTCAGGACCCAGGCCGAGGACGCCGGGCGTGATGCCACGGCCTTCGACCGGCAGCTTGCCGAGGTCGCCGAGTACGACGATCGAATGGCCGGATCGATGAGGACAGCTGGCGCAAGCCGTCCCTGCCCGAGCTAGAGACTGACTATCGCACCGCCTGGCAAGCCCTGGACGCCGTCACCCGGGAGAAGGGGCTACGACGAGATCAAGGCGCGCATCGAAGAGGCCAAGCGCACCCGCGGGGATCAGGAGGGCGCCTACCGCAAAGCCGTGGCCGGCATCGACCCGGCCGAGGTCGAACCGCTGCTTGCGCAGGATCTGGACGCCCTGGCCGATACCGCTGACGCGGACCTGGAAAGTGCCCGGCGGGGCGGCTCCGTCTGGGGAGAGCGCCTGCGCACTCGCAAGGAGGAAGCCGACAAACAGCATCGGGCGCGCGAGCATCCGAGCATAATTGCCGCAGACCTGGAGGGGTCGGAGAGCGGTGCGGTCGACGAGGCACTGGCGCGGGTGGGCCGCGCGCTGCACGACCTCACGGCCGACGAGAAGCAAGCCACGCAGCAGCTCAGCACCCTCGAAAAGGCCATCGGCACCGACAAGGGCCGGCTGCGCCAGCTCGGCACCTGGATCGACACTCTCCCAGGTGAGGTACCGGCCAAAGGCATTCCGCCGCTGGAGCTGCCCGCCGGGGACGAGGACGTCGGGGCTCTGCACAAAGAGTCCCTGAACGGCCTCAGCACTGCACGCGACCTGGTGGAAAAGGCCGACGAAGTCGCCCGTGGCCAGCTCAAGAAGATCCGCCAGACCCTGGAGCAGGAGACCCTGCTGCGCCTGGAGCCGCAGATCGCCGTAGAGCTACGCGGCAACCGTTTCGAGGATGCCTGCGCCGCCGTCGAGTCCCACGTCCGGCTGGTCGAAGACCGCATCGAGACCTGCCGCTTCGAGCTCGACAAGCTCGACGAGAACCTGGACCTGGTCCGGCGCCGTCTTCAGCAGCTCCTCGACGAGTCCGTCGGCCTGCTCAACCGCGCCGCCAGCGGCTTTCAGATCCCCGCGGAGGTCCCGCACTTCGGCGGCCAGCCGATCCTCAAGATGCGCGCACGCTTCGGCAAGCTGGCCCCAGAGAGCCGCGAGGAGCGTCTGCGCCACTACATCGACCGGCTCGCCCGCGACAACCGCCTGCCGGCCAGCGGGACCGACCTGGCCGCCGAGCGGGTGGGCGAGGCCGCCCGCGCCCTGTCCCCGGACGGCGACCTGGGGCTCGCCTTCCTCAAGCCCACTGACCTCGGGCCGCGCCACCTGCCGATCGCCAAGCGCGTCGGCAGCGGCGGCGAGAGCATGACCGCCGCCCTGTTCCTCTACCTCGTGATGGCCCAGCTGCGTACCCGATCCAAGGCGGTCGGCGGCAAAGCCAACAGCGGCTTCCTGATCCTGGACAACCCCTTCGGCAAGGCCAACAAGGTGACGCTGATCCGCCCCCAGGTCGAGCTGGCGCGCCGCTTCGGCATCCAGCTGATCTATGCCACCGGCATCCAGGACTACAACGCCCTGGCCGAGTTCGGCCACCTTGTTCGGCTACGCCGCGTCGGCACCCACACCGGAACCGGCCGCACCCATCTCGCCATAGTCGAGTCGGCCGAGTATGACATCCATGCCGAGCCCGCGTGAGCAGGCCTTCCTCGACGCCCTGCGCGCGGAGCCGCGGTTCAAGATCCCGTACGAGCGTCTGCTCGCGCTCTACCTGACGCTTTCCCCGAGGCGCGCGAGGATCCGCGCCAGCGGGCCGCTTTGATGGCCGTCCTGGAACGGGCCGAGCGGGATGGGCACCTCGCCCTGCCCAAGGGCAAGGCGCTCTGGATTCCGGGCTCGCCCGCGATGCCGCGGTGGGTGCGCTCGGTGCCGCCGGCCATCGCGCCAACGCCGCTCGACCACACCGTCTGGGTGCCGGCCATGGCGTTCGCCGCGGGGCTCAGGGACGGGCGCGGGCGCGAGGACGCGCGGGCGATCAATGCCTATCTCAAGCGCCGGGGAGCGAGCCCTGTGCGGGTGCCGAGCCGGGAGCGGTCGCTCGCCATCTTCGGCGACGAGAAGCGGCTCGACGCGCTGGCCGACGCCGCTGGGCAACTGTTCGACGGCCGTCTCTCGCTCGCGAAGCTCGACTGTTTTCGCGTGCCACTACCCTTGCCCTATGAGATCCCCCCCGGAAGGGCGCAGGGCCAACCTCTGCTCGTCCTGGAGAATCACCACAGCTACTGGAGCTTCTGCGCCTGGAATCGCCAGGCACACCAGTACGGCGCCGTCGCTTACGGCTCCGGCAACGCCTTCCGCACCTCGGTGGAGCACCTCGATCGCATCGCGGCGGACAGCGGGGCGGCGGGGCTGCGCTACCTGGGCGACCTGGACCTGCGCGGCCTGGAGATCCCGGCGCGAGCCAACCGTCGTCGTGTCGAGGCGGGACTTGAGCCTTTAGAACCCGAGATGCGCTGGTACCGATGGCTGGTGGCGCGCGGTCCACGCTGCGAAGCGTGTGCTCCGAGCCTCTCCGCCGAGACCGACGCCCTATGCGCCGGTTGGCTGGGCGCGGAGGACTGGGCGGTGGTGCGAGCACTCCTACTGTCCGGTCGGCGTGTCCCACAGGAGGCGTTGGGGCTAGAGGTGCTTTATGCGCTGACGGACGAGGCGTTCACGGAATCCCGAGAATGACAATTCCGTTCGGAGCAGGCCATGAGCCGGCCCCGCATCTTCGAAATCCCTAGAGAAAAGGCGGCCATAGAGAAAGAGGGGCAAGGCTCAATTACCTCAATCACTTGAGATATTCTTGAGAAGCGCTCACCCTCGTCCGCGCCCGCTACGCGGCGAGTGGCTGGCTGAAATCCGCATCGTTGGCGGCATATCCCGGGTACAGGCGCCGGGATTCGTGATCGATGCGAAACGCGGTGAATTCCTCCCAGAGGCCGCTCAGGTAGACGCAACGCATGTCGAGCATAGCGCGGGCGCCGGAGATGACCCAGCGCATGCCGGAACGTTCCATGCGGTCTTTGACGACACACCGGCAGGCCCCTTCGATGACACCGGAGGCGATGGGGAAGCCGTGCTCGAGGTAGGCGTCGTAGGCCATACGATGGGCATTGTTGCGGAAGTATCCACAGATACGCTCCAGCGTCTCGCTGCGCTTGCCCTTGAGCTTGTGGTGCGTGCCGAGCCAGCGCAAGGCGTGGATCACGGCGGCGATCTCGCCGTGGAGCATGCGTCGGGCCTGCGCTTTGACGAAGGCGCGGGCGGCGTCGCTGCCGGTGGGATGGAACAGGAACGCGGCCTGCCACAGGTAACCGATGGCGTGGAGCAGATCGAGGATCTCGGTGACCTCGGCAAGCTCCTCGGGCAGGTAGTCCCAGCCTGCTTTCCAGAGCGAGTCCTGGCCGTCCATGAGCAGGACGACCTGCTTGTTGCCCTCGGGGTTGCGCTGGGTCATCTGCTCGGCCAGCCAACCGAAGATCGCTTTAACTTGCGGCTCGGTCGAGTCCATGTCATCGCGCTGCAAGGCCGCCCGGACATACTTGAAGCAGGGCTTGGGGCGTGACGGTGGCTGCTCGGGGGGCGATGCCTCAAACAGGGCATCCAACACCTGCTCGGGTGTGCGAACGAACGGGTCCACTGTATAGGCCGCCCCGAGCAAGGCCATTTTCTTGGTTCCGGCACGCATCCCTTCCGTGGCGGGAGGCTCGGCCCCCGTGGGTGCTTGGCCGCCACCGCGCATCGCAACCCCCTTGCCGTCAGCCGTGCAGACCAGGATCTCCCCTTCCTGCGCCGCCGCCGGGGTCGGGCGCTCTTCCCAGAAATCCCCGACCGCCGTGGCCATCTCGCGCTGGTTGCGCTCCAGGGTGTGCACCGATTGGCTAAAGCCGAGGATCCGGGCAAGTGTGGCGCTGACCGTCGCATAGGGCATCTCCACCGCCAGGTGCTGATCCCAGTCCTGCAGCAGGTACGAGCTCTTGCCCCGCGGTAGCCCGAGACGTTCATCCAGCGGGACCGCCTCGATCTTCTGGCCCTCGCGCGTCCCGTAGACCGCCCGCATCAGCTCGAACAGACCGAACACGTTCTGGATTTCACGTCGATGCAAGTCAACGAGCCGACGCACCTCGCGGCCATCCTCCAGGACGATCCGCTCCCCTGCATCGCCATCACCGAACAGATCCAGCCAGGCTTGGTAGACGCTTCGACCCAGCTTCAGCATCCGTTTCCACAGTCCGCTCTCCACTTCGTGCGCCGTTCTCCCTTCTTCGAACGCGGTCTGCACAAACGCCAGGATCTCGTCGAATTCGTCCAACAGTGCCTGACTCTTGATCGCACGCGCTGCCTCGTTCATGCTCCTCATCGTGGGCTCCCCCGGTTACTCGACCTAACTTCCCGCCATAGCTTGGCGGGAAGGAGCCCCATTGTCTAGTCACCCCTCTGTGAGCCTGATCTCTTGCGCCCCGCAATAGGGCGCCGGCGATGCATTGCCCCCATGTGCCAGTCAACGATAAATCAAGGCCTTAGTTGCGCGGAAGGCGGGTTGCGGCCCCAGTTATTGAGCCTGGCCCCTCTATTTTACCTTGTTGCGCGGCTTACGCTTAGATCTCGGCGAATATTTCTTTCTATCACCGGATGATATGAATTGATTGACCGCATCAAAGCTTGATTGCCCCGCCTTGACTATATCATTCCATTCGAAATATGGGACGGCAATATTCGCTTCATGCCAACAGGCCGTTAAATACCCCCTGAATGCGGTCGAACGTTCGTATCTTTTCGAGATGTCAAACGAGCTCGGGTCCTTAAGGACAGTTACTGATATTTGGTCGTCAAATATCGGGGTGTCAAACACCATTGCGTCTATATACGCAAACGTTCCAGCCCAACGCCGAAGATGGTAGGCGCCTATTGTGGTAATCCGAAAGGCATTCGGAAGATCTGTGAACAAATCAGAATATTGTTCGTCGAACGTGACGCGTTGCGTAGTTTCGATAAGCTTTTTATTGGTCGCTCTTCGTATTGCTGCCTCTATTTGGTCCCTCGTGAAAGATTTGCTCTGCAGTTCCTTAAAGATGCGATCGGATGTTACGAAGCCGTCATGATCGCGATGTTTCTCGTCCCAGCTTAAGAATGCAATGATCAGCAACACTAAGAAGTGTTCTCGTTTATCTGGGAACCTAACGTCATAAACGTTCATTGCAATCGAGGAATCCTCGTGAAAATGAGAATATTCGCCAAGCAAAGCTGACTTGCTAAATTCATGAACCGGGATAATATACCTGTCGCCCGATTCGACTACCCTGATTATTTTGTCTGCATCAACGTTCGGGCTTCCGATAAAATTGCGAACCAACTCAACAACAGCACGTACGTTTCCGCCAGTAATATTAGACAACAATTCTGTTAGGTCTGGATTGTTCCGTATACTATACAACAGTGTCTTAATGAAAACAGAAAGCGTTGGTACATGAATGCTAAATCCCGAAAGTCCCTTGAAAGGAAGGTAGCCCTCTGCAATTCTTAACGTGAAAGCCAAACGTTTTTCAATCACAGCATCAATACGTGGAGGAGATATCGCGAAAACTTTCTGTTGGTACGCCGACATTGAGCCAGATCTTCGGGACCGATAGAACGTTTGCGGGCGGAGAGCGATGAATACAATGGAATCTGTTTCGGACGCGAAACTCTGCGCAATTATAAATGCGTCTTGTTGGATCTTTGTATTCCGTTGGTCTGCATTGTCCAAAATAAGGATGACTTGTTTAGATTGTCCGTTGACAATGTGACGAATAGACGCGGTAAGATGGCGGCCCTGATCCTCTGTTTTCTCCGCAAGCAGGCGTCGTAATTCCGTATCGTACTGTATCTTATTTGTTTCGAAAAGATCGCCATATATACCCTCTCGGAAGCGCTCTATATCTGTGTTGTACACACCGCGAACAAAATGCCGCTGACATACGTCGAGGCTATAGCGGTCCGATAGTTGTTTTATAAATTCCTGTCGCACGAAGTCTTCAAGATGTTCCTCTAGAGCAGCTTGTGAGCCTAGATCTATATAAACGTAGACTGCCCTTCCGAATTCCTCACGCGCTACGCGCAACATAAGGTTTTTTAAAAACGACGACTTGCCGACCCCTACATCTCCCAGAATGACAAAGGGTCGACGCGCGAGAGCGCCAGATAATGTACCGGGATCGAGGGCAATCTCGTTACGGGAAGGCTTCAAGCGTTGAACAGTGGGAGCGGGCTCGTCGGGCGGGAATAACGCCGCGTACCGGGAATTTAGAATGGATTTGCTGACTAAAGCATATTGAGAAAGCGCTCCGCTCTCGCAATAGCACTCTTTGTAAAACTGTTCCTCCAATTCCGGGGTATTCGGTACGTCTTCGATGAGAAGCTCTGCGAGTGTTCTTAAAGTTGTTTGAGACTCGCTTTTGTACCGGTAGTAGTGATAACTTGTCACGTAATTGGATAGCTTTCTGGGTATTCCTTCGACCTCGCCTTTTACGAGGAGTCTGGATAAGCGCTTCTCACCTACGCCCTCAGGCGAAAGGTTCTGCCAGAGGGCTGGAAATTCATCGGCGATTTTCAAGTACCCGTCGAATGCGAGGCAATTTCCTTCAAATGGGCTTACACCGTCCCATCGTGTTGCGAGAAACGCGACTAACTGATGGCCGTTACAGATAACTGCGTACTGTACGCCGCGGGCGCTGCAATATGATTGGACTTGATGAACCGCAGAACTAGCTGCGGGAGAAGATTGCATGATTGAGGCGAGGGAGACAAGTATCCTGTTGGAAGGATTCGCGGGCAAGTCAAAGTATGTGCCTTCTCTCTTCGCCTCCCAAATGATGGCCCGTGGCTGGCCAAGCTCATAATCCGTGTACATACGATCCTGGGCCTGCTCAACGTGTATCATCGGCCGAGGCCAACCGAGACACTTGGTGAGCAAAGGGTCGATAAATTGGAATCTTGTTTCAGCTTCATTCCAATCTGGCTTTTTGTTTTCAAGGTCAGCCATCAGTTGGTGAAAGGCTCGTCGTCCTTTGTCAAGCGTAACCGTTCCAACAAAGTCGTAAGGCATTGTTATAGACCCTCGTTGAAGTGATACGGCTCCGCCGGCTGTATACTGCACCGGCACGCTAAGCTTCGCGGGGTGTGGGAGGCTCACGGGTTTCGGATTATCTCCTATATGAGCCTACCAAGCGCTCGGTAGCGCCGGTCGTCGCGGGGGGAGCTTGCGACCGTTGGACGCGTTGGCCCTCCTTCGTCGGCCCAACCTAGGCATGATTGCTACTCCCAGCCCTTGCGCTCGGCCTCGATCATCTCTGCGATCTCCTGCGGCTCGCGTGCGGAGGCGTTTGCGAGAAACTCGTCTAGAAAGGCGTCGCGTCGAGGTTGCCCTGAGGATGGTTGTTGCCCGTCTCCGTTCCACAATCTTCGCAAAACGGCACCGAGACAATATCGTCGCCGTGCAACTCAGCCCCGCCGTATTACCCCGGACAGACGACGAATTGCCGCTAGGGGTGGATAAAACTCATGCGAGCGCATAAGGTGTGTTTCCGGGAGCGTCGAGCAGGGTCGCTGTGCTGCGAGGATCGGGCCGCGTAGGGTGACGGGCAGCGCGCCGTAAAGGTTGCCGGCCGTCTACAGATCCGATTCCTCGATTCCCGCGAGCTTCATAAGGTGGCGCTGAAGGCCAAGCTTGAGCGTTGTTGCGCCGTGCACCGGCACGGAGATTCGAACCGGACTACCCGTCTTTGCGTAGATGTGATGACTGTGGGCAATTCGCTTCAAGACCCAACCGCGGGCTTCCAGCAAGCGGCAAAAGTCCCTGCCGCTGAACGCCTTCACACCGCAATCTCAAGAACACGGTCGGAGGCCGACCTGGGAATCTCTTCCAGGTCTACCGATAGACAACCTTCGACCGCTTCGTAGAGATTCGAGAGTAGCTCTTCGAATGTCTCGCCCTGGGTGGCGCACCCGGGGATCGAAGGCACTTCGGCCCAATACCCGCCTTCTTCTGCCTCATGAACGATGACCTTGAGCTTCATGTATTGATCTCTCCCGCCAGATACGGCTGGGACACAATGGTCGGGTTGCTCTCAATGCAGTAGCCCGGGGCTGGGTACCGAGTACACCCCGTGGGTGCCCTTGGACCAGTAGTTTACCCGCTGTTCGGGGGGCAGTGGTGTAAGAACGCCGGATGGCCTCTTCGACCGTGTTCCGCCGCTGCTGCCGATCCCCGAATATGGATGCGAGGACCTGGGTTTTCTCATAGCCGACCACCAGGGACAACCGGGCGACGAAGTTGCCCCCGGGCTGGGTGGCCTGGGCGCCCTGCAGCGGGGGATCGGCCGCCGTCACTACCCGCGCGGGGTCCAATAGTCCGCTAGACCCGGAAAGATGCGCCGGATGCGGCCGCGGGGGTCGGGCTGATCGCCTGCGTAGCGGGGGATCAGGTGGGACGTGCAGGTGCGAGGGGGGATGGGGTCAAGTCTCGCATGGTGGCAAGAGCACGGCAAAGTCTCGTATTGCGAACGTTCGCGACTAGATCCCATGTTTTTCGCGGTATCGCAGAAGGGGCATTGGCCGGGCTGCATGACGTTCGATGTCAACTTAATAGCTGATGATCCATGGAGGTGCTGTTCAGCCCGTCCCGGGATCTGATCAGCTTGAGATCGCTACAAACGACGATTTGTTGGGATGCGGACTATTCCGGACCCGTGCTGGAAGCGCTGCCTTGGCTCACGCGAAGGAGTCGAATTCGAGCTTGTCGTAGACCTCCCTCAGCTGGAGCGTACAGCCGATGGATTCGAGCGGGATGGACGCATCGATGTCGGTGAACGCATCCAGGACCCAGCGGTCGTCCGCCTGTCGGGTAAAAAGGTCCATCGCCAGGCGGTCCTGGGCGATCAGCAGGTATTGGCGCAGGCCCGGCAGACCGCGGTAGAGGGCGAACTTGCCGCCGCGGTCGTAGCCCTCGGTGGAGGGAGAGAGGACCTCGGCCACCAGGGTGGCGTCGGTGAGCACATCCTTGCGACCGTCGTGGAAGGCGGGTGTGTCGCACAAGACGACGATGTCCGGGTAGAGGCAGGCGTCTCCTGTCTGGATGCGCAGGCGCATATCGCTGGACAGGGCGACACAGGGGCGCGTTTTGAGCTGCTGCCGAAGCTCACTCGCCACATTGGTCGTGATCAGGTTGTGGTGATAGGTCGCCCCGGTCATCGCGAAGACCTGGCCGGCGACGTACTCATGCTTGGCGTCGGTGCATTCGCGCTCGGCGGCCAGGTAGTCTTCGAAGCTGTAGTCAGGTTTCGGTTGGATCGACATTGGCTGCCCCTGGTTCGAACTGCTTGAGTATAACCCTGTGACCTCGCTGCCTGGAAAGCAGGTCGCTGCGCGTCTCTACTTGCACACTGGCGCGATCCAGGATGCCGAGGATGGGCTACGTGCGCGCATCGCCGCCGCGGAATCACTCGCGGGCCTGGTCCGGGGCGAAGGCTACAACCTGGTCCGCGTGGGCCGGAGCGACCAGACCGTTGCGCTGCTGCTTTACCCCGCGCTCTTCGACGACGCCTTTCCGGCCCTTGCGGCGAGCACTCTGGTGGACTTGGGTACACGGACGGTCTCCTACCGGACCTATGCCCACTCGCTGAACCCGCCGATCCTGCACCGGCAGGAGCTGCTGCTGCCTGAGGCTGATCCACGGCGGGAGCTCTACGCTGCCCTGACCGCCGCATGCGAATCCATCGGTCTGTTCGACGATCCCCGGCGGATCGGTTACCGGCGCCAGTGGGATCAGTTGGTGCGCGAGCGAGGCTATCGCATCGTAGGACATGCGCTGGAGCCGATAGGCAATGATGACGGCGGGAGTGGGGCGCTCGACATTGGCGCGGACTGGGACAACGGGCTCGAAGGCTGGCAGGCTGCCCGCCATCGAACAGCGTTGAATCGGTACGGTTTCTCGGCGCCAATCCAATGCCTTGCCCGACATGGCTTCCTCGATGGACGTTACCGGCTGTTCGACTACGGCTGCGGTCGCGGCGACGATGTTCGCGGTCTGCGCGAGAACAACCTGACGGCCAGCGGCTGGGACCCGTACTTTGCGCCGGACGAGCCGGTCGAGTCCGCGGATCTGGTCAATCTCGGCTTCGTCATCAACGTCATCGAGGACTTCGACGAGCGCCTGGAGGCACTGACGCGGGCCTGGTCGCTCGCGGGTACGCTCTTGGTCGTGTCGGTGATGCTGGCGATTCAGAACGATGCCCGCGGTGAACGCTTCCGCGATGGCGTGAGGACCCAGCGAGGGACCTTCCAGAAGTACTACACCCAGGCCGAGATCAAGGCGTTCCTCGAGGAGGTTCTCGATGAGGAGGCCATCCCGGTTGCCCTGGGTGTGCACTATGTGTTCCGGGACAAGGATGTCGAGCAGCGGTCCATTCCTTCGCCGCCTGGCTGCGGCGGTCTTCGCGGGGCGTGCGCCATGCTAGGATTTCCCCCCGTCTCACCCCAGGGGTGCTAACGATGAACTACGCAGACAGAATTTGGATAGTGCCCGGGAAACGGGGTGGCCGCCCTGTGGTCCGAGGCCTGCGCATCACCGTCTACGACGTGCTCGGCTGGCTCGCAGACGGTATGACGCCAGCCGAGGTCTTGGAGGATTTCCCAGAGCTGGAGCAGGAAGATATCCATGCCTGCCTTGCCTACGCGGCGGATCGGGAGCGGCACGCCGCTGTGCTGCACCCGAAATGAAGCTGTTACTCGACGAGAACTTGTCTCGGCGCATCGTCCCCTTTTTGCAGGATGCCTATCCGGGTAGCAGTCAAGTGGTGCTCGAGGGCCTGGAACAGGCCGACGACGACGCCGTTTGGAGCCATGCCAGGGACAACGGCTTCGTGATCGTCACCAAGGACTCGGACTTTCACGAGCTCAGCCTTGTTCGGGGCGCACCCCCAAAGGTCGTCTGGTTGCGAGTTGGAAACGCGGGGAAGGCGAGCGTGATTCGTCTGCTCAACGAGAGCAGGAGCCAAATCCACGAATTGCTGGCAGATGCCGAGATCGGTTGCGTTGAAATCGAATAGCCCGATCGCTGTCGGATTCGCATCGGAAAATGTCACCCATGACTGCGGGATCGAAAGTCTTCGAAGCTGTAGCCAGTGACTGATAATGCCGGGCGATCCCTCGCCCGGACGGGAAACGCTTATATCCGTGCTTCCCTTAAGGCTTCGCCAGTTGATCGCTGACGATCCGGTTGAGGCTGACGTTGGCCTCGGCTGCCCGGATGGCCAGGCGGCGATGAAGCTCCGGGGTGATTCGCACCTGGAATCGACCGGAGTAACCGCGGTCGGCGATCGGGATGGGGGGACTCTCGCCGCTGGCTTGCATGTCCGCGACGATGTCGGCAACCAAGTTGGTGATGCCTTCCAGCGCCGCACCTTGGGTCTCGTCCAGGTGGGACAGGCTGGGAAACTCGGCGCAGAGGCCGGCGAACTCGCCGTCTTCTTCGGACCAGATCACGCGATAGGTGTAGTGTTTGGGATCAACCATTTTCGAGCCTGTCGATTGCCGCGAGCACTTGCTTGACTTGATAGGGCTTGGCCTTGCCGTGGCGGTCCTGGATGTTCACCCTGGGGTCGCCGGGCCAGGGCGTCCTGAACACGAGATGGCTGCCGGACTGGCGCGGCGTACCGAAGTGGTGCTCGCATAGCCGGCGCAAATCCGCGAAGCGGACATTTGCCGGGTTTGCGCGAGCGTCGTGCAGGGTCTTCTCGATGCCGCCCATCGCCGTATGGTAGGTGCACTAGTGACACTACGCAACCCGAGTCCCGAAGGTATCGGGAAGGTCGTTGCCGACAGGCTCTATCTTCACGTCGATTCGCTGCCGGACCATGCCGACACCCCTGAGGCGGCGACGCTGCTCGCACGCGTGGCCCAAGCGGAGGCTCTGGCCAAGGTGCGCCGGGGTGAGCAGTTCAACTTGGTTCGGGTGGATTCAACAGGGAGCACGCTTGGGCTGCTGCACTACCCGGACTTTTCGGACGACCCGTTTCCTTCCCTGGCGGCCAGTTGGCGGGTGGATCTGGACACCGGTTGGGTGGGCTATCGCACCTACGCCGACTCGCTGAACCCGCCGATCCTGCACCGCAAGGAGCTGCTGCTGCCTGAGGATGATCCACGGCGGGGAGCTCTACGCTGCCCTGACCGCCGCCTGCGAATCCATCGGTCTGTTCGACGATCCCAGGCGGATCGGCTATCGGCGCCAGTGGGATCAGCTGGTGCGCGAGCGGGGGTATCGCATCGTAGGACATGCGCTGGAGCCGCTTGGCAATGACGACGGTGGGAGTGGGGAGCTGGACGCCGGCGCGGACTGGGACGACGGTCTCGAAGGTTGGCAGGCGGCGCGGCATCGCACGGCGTTGAATCGCTACGGTTTCTCCGCTCCGGTTCAATCGCTGGCACGACACGGCTTCCTCGATGGACGTTACCGGCTGTTCGACTACGGCTGCGGTCGCGGCGACGATGTTCGCGGTCTGCGCGAGAACAACCTGACGGCCAGCGGCTGGGACCCGTACTTTGCGCCGGACGAGCCGGTCGAGTCCGCGGATCTGGTCAACCTCGGCTTCGTCATCAACGTCATCGAGGACTTCGACGAGCGCCTGGAGGCACTGACGCGGGCCTGGTCCCTCGCGGGTACGCTCTTGGTCGTGTCGGTGATGCTGGCAAACCAGAACGATGCTCGCGGTGAGCGCTTCCGCGATGGCGTGAGGACCCGGCGAGGGACCTTCCAGAAGTACTACACCCAGGCCGAGATCAAGGCGTTCCTGGAGTCGGCGCTGGACGAGGAACCTATCCCGGTGGCGCCGGGCGTGCACTATGTGTTCCGGGACAAGGACGCCGAGCAGCGGTTTCTCGTCGAGCGTTATCGCAGCAGGCGCAACCGACTGCGCGATCCCTCCGTTCGGGAACGCCCGCGCGAGGAGAAGGCGCGGAGAGATCGAGGGGCAGAGAGGTTCGCGGCGCACGAGTCGGAGCTGGAGGCGTTGTGGGACCTGTGGCTCGGTCTTGGTCGTCGTCCCGATGAGTCGGAAGTGGACGATGCCCTCACGCTGACCGAGGGCTTCGGCTCCGTTGGGAAGGCGCTGCGCTTCCTGGAGGCACACAGGGCCAAGGAGCAGGGAGAAGAGAAAGTCGCGGCCGATCTTGCCCAGGCCGAGGTCGTCCGGGTCGAGGATCTCACGGTCTATTTCGCGCTTGAGCAGTTCGAGCGCCGAAAGCCCTACAAGCACCTGGAACCCAGGCTGAAGCGGGATATCAGGCAGTTCTTCGGGGATTATCGTGCCGCGCAGAGTGCCGGTTGGGAGCTGTTGCGTCAGATCGCCGATGTGGCAGCGGTCGAGAAGGCCTGTCGAGAGGCTGCCGAGCATGGCCTCGGTTGGCTGGCCACGGATGACGCGCTCGACACGGACGGCGATGCGAAGCTGGCGAGGGGAACGAGGCTCACGCCCGGTGTCGTTGCAGCTCGACGCCAGGCTGGTCGAGCAGCTCCCCGGGTTGCTGCGCGTCTATGTCGGCGCGGCCTCCGCCGCCTACGGCGACTATCGCAACGCGGATCTGATCAAGATCCATATCGGTTCCGGCAAGCTCTCCTTGATGCGCTTCGACGACTTCGACGATGCGCCGCTCCCCCGGATGCTGGAGCGGGTGAAGATCAAGCTGCGAGAGCAAGATGTCGAGGTCTACAGCTACGGCGAGGATTACGAGCCACCGCATCTCTACTGGAAGTCCAGGTACATCAACGAGGAGCATCCGCGCTATCCAGAGCAGCTCGCCTTCGAAGAGACTCTTGAAGGGCTCGGCCTATTTGATTTCTCGGGCTACGGACCGAGTCCGGGGGGCTTTCTCGATACCCTTGCCAAGAATCGTTGGGCGGTGGAAGATTTGAGCTGTCCGCGCCGGCGCGATCCCGAATCTCGACGATCCCTGCGGGCGGTACCTGACCTTCCGCCAGCTCATCCACTGCGGCGAGACCCAGGAAGCCACTGGCCTGCCGAACCTCCCGAAGCAGGTCGAGAGCTACAACGCACTTCTCGATCTCGCAACGCATGTTCTGGACCCCATGATCGAGTACTTCGGCATGATTCGGCTCACGTACGGATTCTGCTCGCCCGAGCTTGCGAGGAAGATCCCCGGGCGCATCGATCCCAAGCGGGACCAGCACGCCGCCCACGAGCTAAACCGCCGCGGTCAAGCGGTATGCGAGCGCCTAGGCGCCGCCGTCGATTTCATCGTTGACGACGAGAGCATGTTGGAGGTCGCTCAGTGGATCGTCGCCAACACGCCGTTCGACCGGCTGTACTTCTACGGCGACGACAAGCCTATCCACGTGAGCTTCGGCCCAAACCACGACCGGCAGATTGTGCGGATGGTAGAACACAGCTCCGGCACTTTGCTTCCCCGCGTTGTCGCAAGAGACCTCTTCTTGGCCGAGACGTAGCGGCCTCCGGGGTGTCTGCCGGCCGACATGCGCGTTAGCACGATGACCCGCACCCGCCCGGGCTTGTAGGGCAGTGGCAGCTTGATGTGAACCTCGCTGTTCTGGTCAATCTCGGCTTTGATCTCGATGGCTTCCATTTTGATGGCCCTGTGTGATGCCCGCAGCAGCTTGGGCTTGATCGGCAGCGGGTGCGCGAACGGATGATGACGCGCTTCACGACGTTGGTCAGCCTTGTAACGCATCATTTGTCGGGGTTGCTTGCCGCGGCGCAGCGCGCTACGTCGCGAGAGGCCAAAAAACGAGCCGAGCGGCCGGAGCTAGGGTCGACGCTCATGAGGGAGACTGGCGCATGTCTCGTTCCCGACAGGAATTCACGGACCCGCAGCGCGCGGAGATCTACGTGCGCGACCGGGCCACCTGTTGTTTCTCCGGCGCCAATCTATGGCTGCTGGATAGCCCGCTCCGGCCCGGATATCAGCTCGACTGGGTCGACCATGTGAAGCCCCGGGCCAGAGGGGGCAAGGCAACGCTCGGGAACGGCGTCTGCGCCTCTCACACCTTTAACGCGAAAAAGCGCCACAACTCCGCAGACACGGGCTATCTGTTCGAAAACGGGCTGCCGACCTGCCTGTACTTCGCGATCTTTGGCCGCACTCCGGCTGACTTGGAGAGCCGGCTCGATCGCCTCTCTCGCTTGACGACCGCCGATTGGTACCTCAATCGCGCCATCGGGCTCGTGCTGATCGGCTTCGACTACCGGTGTGAAAAGGAACAGTACGGCCAGCGGCCGGTCCGCAACGACCGTTACTGGTTTAAGGCGGCGTACCGCAGGCTATCGATTTATCAGGCGCAGGGGGAAGGCCCTTCTGTGGAGGATCGCCGCATCGTCGAGCACCCGTCGGCAACAGCCGAGGCTTGGCTGTCTCTTCGAAGCTGTGAGGATCAGAGACGGTTCAAGTCGGTCATCGAGTCCTTGTTCCCCCAATATCGCGCGAACTACAGAGCGTGGGCAGGTTACTTCCACGACTGCGATACGGACGCCGAGCGCGCATTGGCTCTAGGTAAAGCGGAGCGCGCTAGTGACCTTACGGATGATGTCCTGCAATGCCTTCGAGGAGATTTCGGGCTGAGACAACAGACTCGAGAGGGGGAGCTGCGCATGCATGTGTGCTCAAGGACGGGCCGCGGTGATGCTCTGGAACCGGGAGGCGCCTTGGGATTTCCGGGTATTGACGAGGCTGCCAACAACACCCATCCTTTCCACCAAATCACCAGCATTTCGGTTGCAGGTATGCCCGCGATCACCATCAAGAACCTCCCGGACGATCTTTACGTGCGTCTCAAGGCCAATTCCCAGGCCCACCATCGCAGCATCAACGGCGAGTTGATCGCCACCCTTGAACGGGCACTGACCGTACAGCCGACAGATCCGGAGCGGCAGCTTGCCGAGATTCGCGCACTGCGCACGCGCCTTGCGCTGCCCACGCTGGATCCGGACGAAATCCGCGGCGCTATCGCGTCGAGCCGGTTGTGATCGTCGTCGATACGAACATCATCACCTATCTGCTATTGCCCACGCCTATCACCGCCGCGGCTGAGGCGCTATACCAGAGCGACCCGGGGTGGGCCGCGCCGCTCCTTTGGCGCTCAGAGTTCCGCAACGTCCTTGCGCTTTATATGCGCAAAGGTTCACTGCCGCTGGATGGGGCGCTGGCGCTTCAGGAACGGGCGGAAGACCTGGTCGCGGGCCGCGAATTTCAGGTCCAGTCGACCGCTGTCCTGCGCCTTGCCCGGTCCAGCGGGTGCTCCGCCTACGACTGCGAGTTCGTCGCGGTCGCGCAGGACCTTCACACCCGGCTGTATACCGCTGACAAGGGCTTGCTGCGGGCGTTTCCGGACCTAACGGTGGCGCTGAATGAAACAGGGTGACATCTGGGGAGCTCGGGTAGTCCTTCTGATCATGTCAGGTCCTTGGTGACGCCGGTCGCCGCGGAGCCCTGGGCGCCCCGCCGGGACGGATCGGCCGCCGTCACTTCCCGCGGGGGCTCCAATAATCTGCCCGTTCCGGGAAGATGAGCCGGATGCCGCCGCGGGGGGCGGGCTGATCGCCCGCGTAGCGGGGGATCAGGTGGATGTGCAGGTGCATGACCGTCTGGCCGGCGGCCTCCCCGACATTGACCCCCACGTTGAAGCCGTCCGGTTGGTGCTCCCGGGTCAGGTCGTCTGCCACCTGGCGCAGGGCCTGCCAGATCTCGGCGATTTCTTCCGGCGTCGCGTTGAAGAAGCCGGCGAAATGCCGCCGAGGGATGATGAGGGTGTGGTCGGGCGAGACCGGGAAGCCGTCGCGGATCGTGAGGGTCAGGGGCGATTGGGCGACGACACGCTCGGGATCGGGAGGGCAGAAGGGGCAGCCGGTCTGCATGTCCGGCATCTGGCGTTTGGGGGTTGCTCCAGATCGGGCGCGTCGGCGTCTCCAACGGCATACCCGTGCGCAGTCTCCCATCCCTCTGCCTCGAGGACACCGACCCACGCCGGGGAAGGATTCATGTCGAGCAGGAGCTTCATCGCCCCCCGATTGCGGCCTCGACCTCCTCGGCGCGCCAAGCTGCTTAGCTCAGCGCTTGGGTAATGTCATCGGGTTCGAGATAGGGATAGAGCCGCAGGATTTCGGAAGTGTCGTGCCCGCTCGCGATCATGCCGACGGTTACCCGCATGCCTCTGACGCAGGGCTTCCCACCCATGACGGCGGCATCGAAGGTGAGTCGATCGAGTTGTCTCAGCTCCATGGGGCCGCACTCAGGCTAATGGGACGATGCGCTTGATGGATGCTAGCACCTGGCTCATCTCACGAAAAAAGGACAGATTCCGACGTCGCAGGATCGCTCGCCGCCTGCGCCTTCAAAGCAAGGGGCTCAGGACTCGGAGGAGTCGGCCTCAGGCCATTGGATTTCAAGGCCAGGGAGGCTGGCGACGGCAGTTGTGCCTTCGAGCTCCGCCACGTCGGGTTTGACGTAGGTCTTGTCCTCGGTGAGACGGTAGATGGTCAGTATCCGGTCGACAGGATGTACGAGCCAGTATTCGCGCACGCCGTGGCGCTCGTAGAGAGTGCGCTTGCGGATCTGGTCGTGGGCCGCGCTGTATGGCGAGAGAATCTCGATGATCCAGTCCGGGGCGCCGCGGCAGCCCTTATCGTCGAGCTTCGCGGGGTCGCAGATGACGGCCAGGTCAGGTTGGACAACGGTGGCGACGCTCGCGTCTGCCTCGTCGCCTTTCGGCAGGCGCACATCGAAGGGGGCGACATAGACGCGGCAGGGATGGTCGCGGAGCTGGTTGGCGATCTGGCGTGTCAGCTCAACCGCGAGCTCCTGATGCAAGCGCGACGGCGCGGGCGCCATGGCGAACGCCTCACCATCGATCAATTCCCACCGTTCGTCATCGGGCCAATGGCAATAGTCGCCATAGCTGAATTGCCCCGCTTTGGTGACGGTTTGCGGCATGGTGGTCGCTCCTTTGCGCTGGTGCTGAAAGAATACAACAGCTTCATGTGGTCGGACCTAGCCGGGTCCCTTTCAGCGGTAAAGGAGGTGAGATGATTCTGTGCAACCTGTAGGAGCCCGCTTGCGGGCGGCCGTGTGCAGCTCTTGCCCCGCGGCGGTCGCCGGCAAGCCGGCTCCTACGGGTGATGCGATCTGACGATATGCTGCGGCGCGATCGCGGCGACCCCGGTCTGCCGAAAGGCGTATAGCGCCGGATGCATCTGCTCACCTGCCAATCAGCAGTTGTCCGCCTGGGTGTGCCGAGGCTGCGAACCGGGCGGTCTGATGCGACAATAACCCGGCATGGTCCATTAGTTACGGCGCCGCCTTCCTCGGCGCGTCTTCCCTGGCCCGCCGTTGCGGGCCTTTTCGTAGAACGAGACATAAGCCCCATCCACCATGAAGCTGCAAGAGGCACTGGAGTTTCTGACCGCTGATCAGTTGAAGCAAAGGCGCGCGCTGGCGCGAATCTCGGATCGCTCGACCCGCAAGGCAGATATCGCCGCGGCGGTCGCGCGACACCTGCTGACGGGGGATCTCCGGCCCCTTTGGGAGCGCTTGGAGGAGCTGGAGGTCAAGGCCATAGCCGAGGCGGTGCACAGCTGGAACGGGCGCTTTGATAGGGTGCGCTTCCGGGCCAAGTACGGGGCGGTTCCGGAGCAGACGGAACCGACCCACTACTACTCGTGGATGTCACGGGAGAAGAAGCGCGAGAGTGTGCTGCCGCTGTTCTTCTATCAGGGCGAGATCCCGGAGGACCTGCGTCCGCGCCTCGCGCAGCACGTGCCGCCGCCCGAGGAGATGACGGTCGCAACCCTGTCGGAGGACGAGCTGCCGGCCACCGTCGGCGACGAGGCTGAGCCGCTGCGGCGGGTCGCTACCGAAGGAGTGGTGCGTCATGACCTTTCGGCGGTGCTGCGGCTGATCGGGCAGGGAGGCATCATGGTTGGTGCCAAGACGGGGCTGCCCGGCACTGCCGCGGCCGCCAAGATCGGGTCGATCCTGCTCGGCGGCGACTGGTACGTCAAGGAGGACGACCGCGGCCGCCCGCGCTGGGCCGGCGGGCCGATCCGTCCGATCCGGCCGTTCGCTTGGCCGCTGCTGCTGCAGAGCGCCGGACTGGCGAAGCTGGACGGCAGCAGGCTGGCGCTGACCCCTCGGGGCAAGAAGGCGCTTTCCCAGCCCCTTGAGGACGTGGTTGCGCACCTGTTCGGGCGGTGGCAGGCGAAGGGGAGCCCGGACGAGCTGCGCCGGATCGATTTGATCAAGGGTCAGACCAGCAAGGGGGCGAGGCTGAGCGCGGTCGCCGAGCGCCGAGCCGTGATTGCCGCCGCCCTGAAGGACTGCTGTCCGGTGGGCAGCTGGATCAGCGTCGACGAGCTGTTTCGCCACATGCAGTTCCGCGGTCACCACTTCGAGGTCACCCACAATCCCTGGAAGCTGTATCTAACCGACGCCCACTACGGCAGCCTTGGCTACGAGGGCTACGCCAGCTTCAACATCCTGCAGGCGCGTTACGCGCTGGCCTATCTGTTCGAGTATCTCGCCACACTGGGCATGATCGATGTCGCCTATACGCTGCCCTATGGAGCCCGGCCCGACTACACCGAAAACTGGGGCACCGACGAGCTCGAGTTCCTGAGCCGCTACGACGGGCTGAGATACATCCGTCTCAATGCGCTCGGCGCCTATTGCCTGGGGCTGAGCCCGGGCTACCAGCCGGTGCTGGCGCAGAAGCGGCCGCTGTTTGCCGCCGG
Source organism: uncultured Gammaproteobacteria bacterium (assembly GCA_963824085.1). Classification (GTDB taxonomy): domain Bacteria; phylum Pseudomonadota; class Gammaproteobacteria; order Chromatiales; family Chromatiaceae; genus JARRNE01. The sequence continues at coordinate 286,450 of CAWGNT010000015.1, read as the reverse complement.
GACGGACCTGGATCTGCTCCTGCTGCGTGAGCCGGAGGCCGCCGAACGGCTGCTGCTGGAGCAGATCGCCAAGCCGCTGGCGTCGGATCGTTGGGGCCTGGACCCCGACGCCCTGCTGCGGCTCAGCGCCGACGCCGACGAGCGCGGGCGCATCCGCGATTTCCTGGAGGCGGCGGCGGACGACCGTCTGCCGGCGTACATCGAGCAGCTGCTCGACACCGTCGGGGAGCGTGCCACGGCCCTCGCCGACGCCGGTCCCGCCCGACTGGTCCGGTGCAAGGATGCATCCATCGCGGCGATGCTGGCCTCGGACCCCGTGACGGCGAGCCACTGTGTGCGCGCCGGCGACCGCCTGGTGTGTGTCCCCGAGCCGAAGCTGGCTGCCTTCCGCAAGGGGCTCGCCAAGCTGGGCTTCGTGCTGCCGGAGACGCCGAATGGCTGATCGGATGGCCCGCCTTGAGTCCTTGAGCACGGACGAGCGGCGCATCCTGCGGGTGCTCTCGGTGATCTGCGAGCCGGTCGTCCAGACCGCGCTGCAACAGGTCTCTGGATGTCTTGGGCTGGCGCGACCGCAGCCACGCCCCGCTGGCCGGCGGCTGCGGGAGGTCGCGGCGCGAGCGGCTCTGGCGATGGGCTGATTGAGCATTGCGCAGTAACGCATCATCTGTCATCCAGACCTGCTGGAGCCCCTCACCCGGGAGACTGTCGCCGGACGGCACCTTCAGAAAGATCGTCCAGGCCGCCGAGGCGGTGGTTCCCACGACGATGCGGACTCCTGGAAATTGCCCGAGCGACCGGCGCAGCCTGCGCATGCTGCGCGTCGCCCTCTACTCGGGGCATGGGCGCGAGGTTCTGAAGATGCTCGGTGTGAGGGCCGACGAGTCCGTGAACGCGATCCGAGCCTCCGAGGTGATTCGGCTGATCGCGGTCTGCACACGGCCGTTGGACCTGGAGTGGCTCGAAGGACTCAGCCCACGGCTCAGGAAGTTCGCCTTGGTGCCTTTGATGCGTGAGGACGCATTGGCCCTCGCCGCCACGCCTAGTACCTACGAGGCGATGGAGCGGCTGCTGACTCCATTGGTGCCGGATCATCCGGATGTCGCCGCCGCCTTGGCCGAGCAGCGCCTGCTGCGCGGCCGTCTTGCCGAGGTGCCGTCACTGTTGACCGGCCGCAGCGACCCCGAGGCGCTGACCGTTCGGGGCTGGCTCGATTTTCTGCGCGGCGACTACGACCGGGCGATCGAGAGCTTCGAGACCGCACAGCAAACAACCCGCAAGCTCACCCGCAAGCGCAACGTCTGTGTGCCGGGCGTTCCCGGTGTGCTGTATCTGATGGCGCTGCTGCGCAGCGGCGGACGGGCAGACTTCGAGCGGGTCCAGCGGCAGGCGGCAATCTGCCTGCGGGCGAGCGCGACCGATTACGTCGAGCCGGCCTTCCGGGTGCTGGGCGATCTCTCCGAGGTGTTGTCGGGGCAGCGTCGTCTGGAGGAGAGTGGCTGGCTGCGGCACCGTCTTGTGCAGGGGCAGGCGTTTTCGACGCTGTTTCAGGCCATGGCGCTGCACTGGATCGGCGAGCGTCCGTCGAAAGATGGGCGTGATGCCCTGGCCCTCTACGCGGCGAAGGCGGTCGATGCCGGGATCGCGTGGTATGCCCACGAGGCAGTGGCGCTCTTGCAGTCCTTCGGTTTCAAGGGCGACAGGCCCGCCCTCGGCGAGCTGCCCGACGGTCTTGTCCTGGCCACCGAGCTCCTAAGGCCCAAGCCAGCCTGGGAGATAGCGCTGGAGGCCCTGAAGGGGCTGGGAGCCCAGCAGCCCTCGGGAGGGGCGGCGGCCGATGGCGGCGGCGACCGCCGCATGGCCTGGCTGCTCGGTGTGCACGGGGAGTACGCGACGCTCGAGCCGCGGGAGCAGAAGAGGGCCCGGCGCGGCTGGACCTCGGGGCGGCCCGTGGCGCTGCAACGGCTTGCCGAGGAGCCGGAGAGCTTTCCGTATCTGACCCCGCAGGACCGGGAGATCTGCGCCTGCATCATCCGCGAAGCTGAGACCACCTGGTACGGCCAGCAGATGCGGGTTGTCTATCGCCTGGACATGGATCGCGCCCTGCTCGCCGTGGTGAATCATCCCTTGCTGATGCGGGTCGGCGCTGATGACGCGCCCGTGGAGCTGGTGCGCGCCGGCCCGGCTTTGACGGTTGTGAGAGGCTCCAAAGATATTCGTGTACGCATTGAGCCCCGCCCGCCGGAGGGCTATTCGGTCCTGGCGGTGGAGGAGACGGGGCAGGGGGCCAGGCCTCAGCGCATCCGGCTGGTGCAGTTCGACGCACGCCACCGGGAGATCGCCCGCATCCTGGGCCCCGACGGGCTGAGTGTGCCCCGCGGGGCGGAGGCGCCGCTGCTCGCGGGGCTCGCCGCCGTGGCGCCGATGCTCACGGTGCACTCGGATATCGGGGGTGGCGCCGGCGCTGCAGAGGCGATTCCAGCGGATCACCGGCCCCACCTTCACCTGAGCCCACTCGACGGGGGGCTGACCCTGGAGCTGAACGTGCATCCCTTCGGCGAGGGCGGCCCCCAACTGCCGCCAGGTCATGGGCGGACGACCCTGTTCACGGAGATCGCGGGGCGTGCCGTGCGCTGCACCCGCGACCTCGACGCCGAGCTGAACGCCGCTCAAGCGGTGCTGACGCAATGCCCGGTCATGGAGGGAGGCACCGGCTGGAGCTGGTGCCTGGACGATCCGGAGCTGGCGCTGACGGCGCTGGAGCAGCTGCACGCCATGGGCGAGGCGGTGGTGCTGGACTGGCCCGAGGGAAAACGCATCGCGCTCAGCGCCGAAGCTCAGCTCCGCCAGATGCGGGTCGCGATCAGCAAGCAGGGGGACTGGCTCGCCATTGGTGGCGGCCTGTCGCTCGACGACGGCCGAGTGCTTGCCATGCGCGAGCTGCTGGAGCTGGCGGCCGCCTCCAAGGGCCGCTTCGTTCGTCTGGGCGAGAACGACTACCTGGTCCTCAGCCACGCCCTGCGGCGGCGGCTCGACAACCTGCAGGGTCTCACCGACGAGGGGCGCTTTCATCCGCTGGCCGCACCCGTCATCGCGGAGCTGGTGGACGGCATGGAGGTGGAGAGCGGGCCCGCCTGGCAGGAGCTGCTTGATCGCCTGGCGACCATACGCGAGCTGGAGCCGCAGGTGCCCTCCACGCTGCAGGCGGAGCTGCGCGACTACCAGGCGGAAGGCTACCGGTGGCTCGCGCGGCTGGCGCACTGGGGCGCCGGCGCCTGCCTTGCCGACGACATGGGGCTTGGGAAGACCGTCCAGGCCCTGGCCCTGATCCTGTCGCGTGCGCCGAACGGTCCGACCCTGGTGCTGGCACCCACCTCGGTGTGCGGCAACTGGATCGACGAGGCCCAGCGCTTTGCCCCGACCCTGCGGCCGCGGCGTTTCGGGCCCGGCGACCGCGGAGCGATGCTCGCAGAAGCCGGCCCTTTCGATCTCATCGTGACCAGCTACGGGCTGCTGCAGACCGAGGGCGAGCGCCTGGCGGCGGTGCAGTGGGAGATCATCGTCGCCGACGAGGCACAGGCCTTCAAGAACGCCACGACCAAGCGTTCACAGGCCATCATGCGCCTGCACGGCGGTTTCCGCATGATCACGACCGGCACACCCATCGAGAACCACCTCGGGGAGCTCTGGAACCTGTTCCGCTTTGTCAATCCCGGTCTGCTTGGGTCCCTGGAGCGGTTCAGCCAGCGTTTTGCGGTCCCCATTGAGCTGCACAAGGATCAGGGTGCCCGCCAGCGCCTGCGGCAGCTCTTGCGCCCCTTTATCCTGCGCCGCCTCAAGAGCGAGGTGCTGAGCGAGCTGCCGCCGCGCACCGAGATCACCCTGCAGCTGGAGCTCAGCGAAGGGGAGACGGCCCTTTACGAGGCGTTGCGTCGTCAGGCCGTCGAGCGCTTGGATGAGACCCCGGAGGCCAACGTGGGCCAGCAGCGCATGCAGCTCCTCGCCGAGATCATGCGTCTGCGCCGAGCCTGCTGCCATCCGCGCCTGGCGCTGCCCGACAGCGATCTGCCGAGCGCCAAGCTCGATGCCTTCGCGGAGATCGTCGACGAGCTGCTGGATAACCGCCACAAGGCCCTGGTCTTCAGCCAGTTCGTGGACCATCTGCGGCTCATCCGCGCCCACCTGGACGCCCGCGGCATCCGCTACCAGTATCTCGACGGCTCCACCCCGGAGCCTCAGCGCCGCGCGGCGGTGACGGCCTTCCAGGCCGGGGAGGGCGAGCTGTTCCTGATCAGCCTGCGGGCCGGCGGCTCCGGTCTCAACCTGACCGCCGCCGACTACGTGATCCACATGGACCCCTGGTGGAACCCGGCCGTCGAGGACCAGGCGTCAGACCGCGCCCACCGCATCGGCCAGGAGCGACCGGTCACCGTGTACCGGCTGGTCGCGAAGGACACCATCGAGGAGCGCATCCTCAAGCTCCACGCCAGCAAGCGCGACCTCGCCGACGGTCTGCTCGCCGGCACGGACGACGGCGGTCGGCTCAGCTACGCCGACATGCTGGCGCTAGTGCGGGGAGCCGATGGGGAGGCCGAGCCGCCGCGGGCCGCGACTGCGGAGGCCCGCACCGCGTAGCAAATCTGCGGGCACGTGAGGCTCTCCCCTACACGCGGCGGAAGCTACCATGGTGCCGCAAAGACCTGCGTCCAGTAAATTTGATAATAGGAGTTGGGGTTCACCGCCTTGGCGGCTCCCATTTCCTCGAAAAGTGGCTGCATGATGTTGGCGCAATGACCGGGACTGTCGAGCCACGCCTGAACTACCGATTGCACCGTCTCATATCCAGCGGCGATGTTCTCACCGACGGCCGACCAGTCGTACCCGGTATCGGTGACGCGGTTTGCGACATTGGTGCCATCCGAGCCGATATGACTGAAGAAATTGTTGTTAGCCATGTCGTCCGAGTGCCGCTGCGCAGCCTGCGCCAGGAGGTCGTTCCAGCTTACGGGACTGGCGGGAGGAAAGTAGCCTTCCTGTCCGCAGATCCGCCCGACCGCACGTGCTTGGTTGACGAGGGCAAGCATGGTGGAAAGCTCCGTGTCTACCGGCTTATCGTTGTTCTCTCCGATTTCCGACGGCAACCCTCTCACGGCGGTGAACATCAAGTTCGATCCGTCCGCATCGGAAATTGCTATTCCAGTCCATACTCCGTTCGAATTCGCTTCGAGGAACGAGTGACGGATCGTTATTCGCCCTGCTTGAGTATCGACGAACCCACTGACGCGGCAGACGTCGTTAATGGAAAGCTGGCCTCCGGTCGTCAGATATGAATTGCCTTTTCCATCTTCACATACTCGGTCGGACGCAACTTTTCCGATTCCTTCGACGACCTCTACCGTACACTTTGTCCAAAGTGCAGGCCCGCCTTGTGCGTAGACGCGCCATGCGCCGTTTAGATCCGGGAGGACGCAGGAGCCAATAGCATCGCTGCCGGCGATCGCATATAAGCAGAATGTTGCGGCCAAACAAGCCCATTTTTTCATCAGCGATACCCCAAGAAGCAAGAGCGAAGCAGTCGGTCTATAAGGTAGTGCCAATAAGACACGCGTTCTCGCAGCGACGACCGCGAGAAGCATCTTATGAGGTCAGAAGATTGGAAGGGTGCAGACAGGCTCAAGATATTTATACGCGACCATAGAGAGCTTCCCTTGCAGTGCTCGGTTGTCGTTTCTCCTCTTCGGCCGGTTTACGAATGGGTCAGTACATTCCTAGGTAATCCGGGCGTCAACCCATGACAAGCCCGGCAAGATAGCGAAAGACCGGAATCTTGCGAAGTGACGGTTCAAAAACAACGCAAGCATTGCCCCTTGGAGCCCCTCGCCCCAGCGGGGAGAGGGGTTGGGGTGAGGGGAGAAAGGCGGCGCAACGTGCGCCGGTTCTTGCTGCACCATTGCTACGAGGATTAGTGCCGACGCTCAGTTGGAACACTTCACACTCCGTCCCTGTAGCCTGGACCCCAGCATTCCCCGGGATAAAGCCCGGCGTAGGCCCTGCCGGGATGACGCCCGGACAGCATCGACGTCGTCGTTCCGGCAGGGAGTGCCGGAATCCAGGTGCCAAGGACGGCCAGTGGCCCGGTCCCAAGTCAGCACACACGTGACAGCTGAAGACGGGTACTAATCACCCTCGCTCAAGGTATGGCGCTTTATTGGTAACCGCCCGTAGACAAGCCCCGCACACCGGTGAACATCAGGTTGGACCCATCCGCGTCGACGACTGCCACACCAGTCCATATCTGGTTCAAATTCGCCTCTAGAAAGGAGTGGCGAATCGTTATTCTTCCAACTTGGGTGTCCACGAATCCACTAACGCGGCAGACATCGTTTATATAGAGCTGCCCCCCAGTTGTCAGATAGAAATTACCATCACCGTCTTCACATACTCGGTTAGGCGCAATCTGCCCAGTACCTCCCGCAACCTCGATGGTGCACTTCGACCAAGTTCCAGATCCACCCCAAGCGTAAACGCGCCATGCGCCGTCGAGATCGGAGAGGAGGCAGGACGCGTCGACCGCGCCGCTGACAGTTATGGACAAGCAGCATGTCATGACAAAACGAACCCAGTTCTTCATCTGTGGTACCCCGATAGATAGAAAGCAAACTGCCCGCCGCTTGGCAAGCCGGTCGCTCATCCGTGGCTTATGAGAACCGAGCCACCACGGGAGTTCGCCGGTGCCTCCGAGAAAAATTATAGCAGCCGCTCCGCCGTCACGGGGGTTACATGGTTCCGCCTGCGGCAAACGGTAGCTTAACGTCGATATCCGCCGTGAGCCCGTGTTGACGGCCAGTTGATCGTGACGAGCGGACGGCATGAAGAGGGGCATTCCGTGCAGACTACGTGCTCATTTGGAACAACTGCAGCCGCGGGGATGCGTGCTGGACGAGATTCGTGCAGAGGAGGCAATCGAAACCGTGACGGCCGTGTGCCTGATTGGTAAGAATACCAGGTGATCAGTACTAAAGCTCAGCTGGGCGCTCTGAATGCCTTCCGTGGGGCCTGGGCCCCGGTGTTGCTTGCCGCGATGACGGGCAGGGAAAAACGGAGGTCGTCGTTCCGGCAGGGAATGCCGGAACCCAGGTGCCACGGACGGCGAGCGGCCCCGTGAGAAAACAGGCCCTTTGTCGCAGCTAACGAATAGCGCGGATCACCGAATTCTAAGCCAATGGATGAGGTGATTAGCCCTGAAACTCAGCCGGAACACTTTGTACTCCATCCACGTGGCCTAGATCCCGGCACTCCCTGCCGGGATGACACCCAGGCATGGATCAACGTCGTCGTTCCGGCAGGGAATGCCGGAAACCAGGCGCCACGGACGGCGAGGAGCCTCGTGAGAAAACAGGCCCTTCGTCCCAGCTAACGAATAGCGCTAATCACAGAATTCTAAGCCGTCGGGCCTAGTAACGGTATTCAGGGTTTTCTGAACCGAACTCCGACAGCAATCACCGCTTTCGGTGATTTTGCACGAAATGTGCGGGATATGTTCGCTTTAACTTCACATCGGCTATAAGTGAACACGAAGGAAGTCTCGCGCAGATGAGCTCCGGCGCTAATCGCCTCAGGCGTAGGGGCGGCACACGGTGCATACATCGCTGCGTTGACAACGAGGAAGACAGCCTCTGTCCGCCGGGCGCCTCTGGGATCGATGCACGCTCCTGGTGCATGCTCGCCCGACGACCGTGCACTTGCTGGCCCACTCCCGACGCGATTGGCGTCGTGGCTCAGGTGAACCATATGGTACAGGTCAGGCGTGGGGCGCCGGGGAGCCTACATGGAACGTATTTACGGCGTGTCCCGACGGCTCGTAGCCGATCCCAGGCTCCGGGGCAGAGGTGTAGCGCTAGCCGCCTTCCCGAGTGTGCGACTGCACGTCCTCGATGGGCGTCCTGCGGAAGCGGCGAGTAGATCCATCCTGGATCCCATGGCGCACGGCGTCCGCTGAGCGCGGTTACCTGGGCCGTTGGTTTGGGAACGATTCGGAAAAGCTTGGCTTTTCCGTGTGGTGTGAAACCTGCTTGGTGCTCGATTACAGCCCTCACAGCCTCGGAAGACCAGGATCCGTGCACCAGCCCAAGCCACCGGCGCCAGGGAGCGCGCATTCACAAGCGTTCACTGCCCGGTTGGAGCAGCGCCTTGCGTCCCTCTACGGCAGGGAGCGGGCAGCGGAGATTGCCGGACGTATTTTGGGCGCCGTGGAGAGTCACCGTCGGTTGCGTCCCCCTCGGTGTCTCAAGCCGACCTGGGACGAAAGCGAAGTGGTGCTGATCACCTACGGCAACTCGCTGCAGTCGCCCGGTGAGCCCCCGCTGCAATCCCTGAAGCGGTTCCTGGACACCTACCTGAAAGACAGCTTCAGCCTGGTGCACGTCTTACCGTTCTTTCCTTACAGCTCGGACGACGGGTTTTCCGTCACCGATTTCCGGGCTGTCAATCCCGAGCTCGGCACCTGGGACGACATCCTCGCAGTCGGCAAGTCCTTCGACCTCGGAATCGACCTGGTGCTGAATCACTGTTCCCGAGAGCACCTGTGGTTCGTCGACTTTGTCCACGGCGACCAGCCAGGGGCCGACTACTTCATCGAAACCGACCCCAAGGCCAACTTGTCCATGGTGGTGCGCCCGCGCACCAGTCCCCTGCTGACGAAGGTGCGAACGCCCCGCGGGCTGCGCCATCTGTGGGCGACCTTCAGCAACGATCAGATCGATCTGAACTATGCCAATCCCGACGTGCTGCTGGAGATGGTCGACATCGTCTTCGACTATCTGCGCCGCGGCGCCCGCTTGCTTCGCCTCGATGCGGTGGCCTACTTGTGGAAGGAGATCGGCACGCCGTGCATCCACCTACCCCAGACGCACCAGGTGGTGAAGCTCTTCCGCGATCTGCTCGATTACGCGGAGCCCGGCGTCTTGCTGATGACCGAGACCAACGTCCCCCACGCGGAGAACATCAGCTACTTCGGCGACGGCGATGAGGCGCATATCGTCTACCAGTTCAGCCTGCCCCCATTGGTGCTGCACGCCCTGTGGAGCGGAAACACCGACTTCCTCTGTGCATGGGGGAGGGACCTGGAGCGAGCGGGGCTGCCGGCCGGCTGTACCTTTCTGAACTTTACCGCATCGCACGACGGCATCGGGCTGCGTCCGCTGGAAGGGCTGATACCGAGGCAAGAGCTTGACGCCCTGTTGAGCGCCATGCGTGAGCGCGGCGGTTACATCTCCACCAAGGCCAACAGCGACGGAAGCCAGAGCCCTTACGAGCTCAACATCAGCTATTTCGACGCCTTCCGCGGTCCCCACGGCAGCCAGAATTCCTGGCACGTGTCCCAATTCCTGGTCTCGCAGGCCGTTGCCTTGAGCCTTCGCGGCATCCCGGCGGTGTACATCCACTCCCTCACTGCTACGCCGAACGACAGCCTGGGTGTGGAGACGACCGGCATGACGCGGTCGATCAATCGCCGCCGATGGGACCTGCGGGAGCTCGAGCACCTGATCGCCAACCCGCGCACGGAGAATCGACAGGTGTTTCGTGCCTATCGGCACCTGCTGTCCGTGCGCCGTGCGCAGCCGGCATTTCATCCCGACGCCCCTCAGCGCGTCCTCGAGCTGCCCGCGGGCGTCTTCGGCGTGGAGCGCCGCGCACCTGATGGCGGCCAGCGCGTCCTGGCGCTGTTCAACTTCACCGATCTGCCTCGGCCCATCCGTCCCAGCGATCTGCCGGGTGTGACCGCGGATGGGTCGGGCTGGCTGGACCTGATCGGCGATGCCGCGCCGCCGCTGCGCAACGATTGCTGGCTGTTGCCGCCCTACGGGGTCTGGTGGCTGAGCGACGCCCCCGTGACGCCAAGGCATGGTGCGAGGAGCGCAGGCTGCGGGTGCGGGGCCGGGGGGTGGATCGGACGGGCCTGAGTCGTGCGTGGTTTCGCGAGCGGGGGGCGGCAGCGCTGCCGTCGGCATACCTCCTCACGCGTTGTCCAGCTCCACCGCCTCGCACAGCCGTGTGCCAAAATCAGGAATGGCGCTTAGTACGCGGTTCCAGCTGGGGATGAAAGGTGTCTCCATGGGGTTGGCGAGAAACATCTCGCCGGCGGTCATGACGCTCTGCACGAAGACCTCTACCGCCCGTTCCTCGGCGTGACGGTCGAACTGCAGGTCGTTTATCTCGGCGTCGAAGTAATACTGCTCGACACAATCCAGGGCCATACGGAAATAGGTGGCCTTGACGGTCCGGCACAGCTCCATGGAGAAGGTCACGCCCTCGGTGGCGAGCTTGCGGTAGATCGACTTGGCAATGTCGCTGCTCATCTTCGCCAAGCCGGCACTCGGCCCGCCCGGGGCCAGCTCCTGGTGCTTGTGATCGTAGTGGTCCGCAATGTCGACCTGGCACACCTGATGTCGCGACAGGTTGCGGTATACCTCGGCCAGCACGCCCACTTCCAGGCCCCAGTCGCTGGGGATGCGCAGGTTCTGGATAAAGTCCCGACGCAGCGAGAACTCGCCGGACAGCGGGTAGCGGAAGCTGTCCATGAATTCCAGGTAGTCCATGGGACCGAAGATCTTCTTCAGCGCTCGCAGCAAGGGGGTGACGAATAGACGGGTTACCCGTCCCGACAGCTTGTCGCCCGCGATGCGGGCGTAGTAGCCCTTGCAGAACTCGAAGTTGAACGCGGGATTGGCCACCGGGTAGAACAGTCGCGCCGGCAAGTAGCGGTCGTGCGTGACGATGTCGCAGTCATGCAGCGCTACGGCGTCGCAATCCTCCCGAGCGAGCGCATAGCCGAGGCAGTACCAGACGTTGCGGCCCTTTCCCATCTCGGTTGGCGCCAACGCTTCTGCCTTCAGCTCGGCATCGAGCGCGCTCAGACGCGGTCCGTCGTGCCAGAGGATGCGCTTGCGCTGGGGCAGCTGGTCGAAGAACTCGCGCGCGTGTCGGAACTGCCCCTCGTCGGCTCGATCCAGGCCCACGACGATGTCGCCGATATAGCTGGCATGGCGCAGGTTGTCGACGATCACGGACAGCGCGTTCCCTTCCAGCTCCGAGAAGAGAGAAGGCAGGATGAGCGCCATGCGGCGGCGTGCCGCGAAACCCCGAAGCTCCGCCTCCAGCGCCTCGATGGGCCGCTCGCGCAGCTTGTGCAGGGTGGTGATGATGCCGTTCTGCAGAAAGTCTGCCATGACAATCTCCGATCACGCGCCGGTGCGCCGCTCCTTAAGCTCTTGCAAGATCTGCAGCATGCTGGAATTCCATCCCGCGGGTCCGGGCTGGGCGCTGACCCGGGCGCCCAGGGCTTCGACCGGCTCGAGGTGCGACCCGTCCTTGCGTCGAATGACCACCGGAACAACCGCCGCGCGCAGCATGTCGAGGTCGTTGGGGCTGTCCCCGAGGGCAACGGTGACCGGTTTGGGCAGGCCATTGTCGCGGTACAGGCTCACCAGCCACTCCATCGCGGTGCCCTTGTCGGCGCTTCCCAGCACATGCCAGAAACGTCCGCCGCGCAATAGGCGCAGGCCGAGCTGCCGGAGCTCCTCGGCGAAGCGGTTCAAGGCCTCCCCGCTGTCCTGCCACACCAGGGGCTCGGACGCGAGACGCTGACGGGCGTTGTGTGCGGCCAGCCGGGGCAGATTGGTGAGACGCGCCACGGTCTCGTCGCCCATATCGGCGAAGCCGACAAAGCGATAGCCCTGCCTCGTGCGCAGCCGCGCAAGCTCTGTGATCAGCCAGCCATAGTCTGGTCCGGAGCGCACCACCTCGAAGCCGCGGTTCACCGTATTGGCTACCGGCTGCGGAAAATAACCTGCGGGAACACAGATAGCGCTGCCGTTCTCGATGATGCAGGGGTGAGGATTGGCCATGGCGGTGTTGATGGCTGCCGCCTCCACCAGTGTCTTGCTGGTGGCGGCAATCAGCGGGATGCGCAGCCCGCGCAGGCGCGCCAACGCCGGGTTTGCCGGAGCGAACGAATAGCTGCGCTCATCCAGCAGCGTACCGTCCAGGTCCGTGAAAACCAACAGGGGCAGAGCCGGTGTCTTGAAGCTTTGCTTCATTGCTCCTGCGCTTGTGTGGGTGGGGGGAGGGGATGGGTCGCTGTCACCACGCCGTTACTGCCGCCGTCGTCGAACCCCACAGGGAACGGTTGGCCCGTCACCATGCCCTGCCGTGCCCGGATTTGCAATGTATACACGGTTCACTTGGCCTATCGGCTCTCCGCCTAAGGGCCCAGGTTGCACCCGTGGGGGGGCAGCAGCATGCAGGCTGCCGTCAAACCTTCAGGGATGTAATTACGGCGTCCCTCGGCGGGTGCAACCCAGCCCCGGAAAACGAAAAACCCTGGTTCGAAACGTATATCGGTGACCAGTCGCGGCTGAGCCAAATCGCCTGCAATCCTCCACAGCGACCATCGCCCAGCGTAGACTCGCGCCATCTCCGGAACTGCCGGCTCCGCCGGCCGACAACGCAGCCGCCGTGGGTACGCACTCTCCTCCGCAGCCTCTCCTCTCGGTGCGCCATGCCAGCCGAATCTACCGCATGGGTGAGGTGGACGTACCCGCCCTGCGCGACGCCAGCCTGGACATCAACGACGGCGAGGTCCTTATCGTCGTGGGTCCGAGCGGCTCCGGCAAGAGCACTCTGCTCAATCTCATCGGCGGCATGGACCGCCCCACCTCCGGTGAGGTCTGGTACGGGGGGCACGACTTGGCGCGTGCCTCCGACCGCGAGCTGTCGCTCTACCGGCGCACCCAAGTGGGTTTCGTCTTCCAATTCTACAACCTGGTGCCCATGCTCACGGCCCTGGAAAACATCCAGGTGGCGACCGAGATCGCAGACGACCCCCTGGACCCGCTCCAGGCGCTGCGCCTGGTAGGGTTGGAAGACCGGGCACAGCACTTCCCCGCGCAGTTGAGCGGCGGACAGCAGCAGCGGGTGGCCATTGCCCGCGCGCTGGCCAGCAACCCACGCCTGCTGCTGTGCGACGAGCCTACCGGGGCACTGGATCTCGCCACCAGCCGCCAAGTGCTGGGTCTGCTGGTGGACCTCAAGCAGCGCCTCGGCAAGACCGTGGTGCTCATCACCCACAACAATGCCATCGCCGGCATCGGCGAGCGCGTGGCCGCTATCGGTGACGGCACCATTCACACCGTGCAGCGCAATCCCTCTCCCACGCCGGTGGACGAGGTAGCCTGGTGAGGCGAGGGGTATTGTGGCGCAAGCTTCGCCGCGACCTCTGGCAACGTAAAGGCGGCCTGCTCGCGCTGCTGGCCATCATCGCCATCGGAGTCGGGACCTACGTGGCCATGGCCGGCGTGTGGCGCGACCTGGACGGTGCGCGCGAGGTCTATTACCGCCGCTATCGCCTCGCCGACTTCGCCGTCGATCTCAAGCGCGCGCCGACCTGGGCGGTGCGTGCCCTGGTAGACCTGCCCAACGTGCGCTCGGTACGCGGCCGGGTGAGTCAGAGCGTCCTCATCGAGCTGCCGGACGTACCCGAGCCGATTCCCGGCACCGCCCTGTCCATGCCCGAACGGCGCACAGCGGTGCTCGACGACGTGCTGCTGCGCAGCGGCACTTGGTTCTCAGGTCGAGACGCGCGCGAGGTGATCCTGACCGACGCCTTCGCCGCAGCGCACGGGCTCAAGCCCGGCGATCGCGTCAAGGTGCTGCTGGCGGACCGCCAACACGATCTGCTGGTGGTGGGCACCGCCATGTCGCCGGAATTCGTCTACCTGATCCCTCCCGACGGGGGCATCGCGCCCGATCCGGCGCGCTTCGGTGCCATGTACCTGAGCGAGGACTTCCTGCAAAAGGCGGCGGATCTGCAGGGCGCCTACAACCAGGTGCTGGGAGACGTCCATCAGCGCGATCCGACGGCGCTCGCCAACACCCTTCAGCTTATCGCCGACCGCCTCGACCCCTATGGCGTGACCCAGACGGCGGGGGCTATCGACCAGCCTTCGGCGCGCTATCTGCACGACGAGCTGGCGGGCCTGCGGGTGCAATCGCGAATGCTGCCGAGCATCTTCCTGGGGGTGGCGGCATTGGTCCTCAACGTGCTGCTGGGGCGCATGGTGACACAGCAGCGCACCATCATCGGCACCCTGCGGGCATTGGGCTACAGCGGCGGGCGGCTCACCGCGCATTACCTGGGATACGGCGTCGCGGTCGGGCTCGCCGGTGGGCTGGCGGGGGTCGCCCTGGGATGGTGGCTGCAAGGGGCCATCGTGGACATGTACCAGGGCTTCTTCGCCCTGCCCGACCTGCGCCGTCACTTTCACGCCGACATCGTCGCGACCGGCGTGGGCATCAGCTTGCTGTTCGCGGTGCTGGGAACCCTCAGGGGGGTACGCGGGGCGGTGCGGTTGCAGCCCGCCGACGCCATGCGTCCACCGCCCCCGGAGCGCGGCGCCCGTGTGCTGCCGGAGCGTATCCCGCTGCTGTGGCGGGCGTTGAGCTTTCGCTGGAAGATGGTCCTGCGCACGGTGTTTCGCAATCCGTTTCGCAGTGCCGTCAGCCTCTTGGCCAGCTTGGTAGCGACGGCCCTGGTGTTCGCCGCTCTGAGCATGGACGACGCCTTGCAGTACCTCATGCACTACGAGTTCGACAAGGTCGCGCATCAGGATGTCGCAGTGACCCTGCGTGTGCCCAAGGGCACGCAAGCGGTCTCCGAGATTGCCGCTTTGCCAGGCGTATCCTTCGCGCAGCCCCGGCTTGTGGTCGCGAGCGACCTGCGCCGCGGGCCCCGTACCAAAAGGGTTGGTATCACTGCACTGCCCTCCGCGAGTCCGCTCGACACGCCCCTGGACAACTCCGGTCGGCCCATCGTGCTGCCCGACAGCGGCCTGGTGCTGTCCGACAAGCTCGCCCAGATCCTCCAGGCGCGCCCCGGCGACACGCTGCGGCTGCGGCCTCTCATCGGGCGCCGCACGGAGGTCGATGCGGTGGTCGCCAGCACCGTCGAGACCTTCCTGGGACTCACGGCCTACGCGGACATGGGCTACCTGAGCCGGCTGCTGGGGGAGCAGCGTGTGGTGGACGATGTCCTGATCACCACATACTCCCGGCGGGCCTCGCTGCCCTTGCTCCACGCGCTGGAGCAGCGTCCCGCGGTGGTGGGCATCTCCGAGCGCGCCCGCGCCCTGGAGCAGCTCAACGAGACCTTCGGCGGAACCATGGGGGCCATGATCGGCATCCTGGTCCTGTTCGCCGGGCTCATCGCCTTCGGCAGCGTGCTCAATGCCGCCCTGGTGTCCCTGAGCGAGCGCCAGCGCGAGGTGGGCACGCTGCGCGTGCTGGGCTACAGCCCGACCCAGGTGGCGGGCATCTTCGCCGCCGAGAGCATGCTGCTCAATCTGCTGGGCACCGCCCTGGGGCTTTACGCCGGGGTAGGTCTGGCGCACGCCATTTCCGCCGCGTACAGCACCGAGCTGTATCGCTTTCCCGCCGTCATTCGGCCGACCAGCCTGGCGCTCAGTGCGTCGTTGATGGTGCTGTTCCTGGCCCTGGCACAGCTCGTGGTGCTGCGTCTGGTCAAGCGCCTGGATTGGCTGGCGGTGCTCAACGTCAGGGAGTAAGCCATGCCGCACCGAGCTCGTGTCGCCACCCTCTGTACCTTCCTACTCACCCTGGTCATCGCGCCCGGGCTGGGCGGCTGCTCGCGTGGGCCGCAAACCGAGATCATCGCTCCCACCCGCGGCGAGATCAGGGAGTGGTTCAGCGAGCCGGCGCGTACGCGACTGGCCCGCGACTATCGCATCACCATGCCGGTGGACGGGCGCGTCGGACGCATCACACTGGAGCCCGGCGATCCGGTCAAAGCCGGCCAGGTTCTCGCTCAGTTCGATCGCGAGCCCCTGGAGCAAGCGGTGACCGAGGCCAGGGCCGCGGTCGCCGAGCTGGAGCAGCAGATGACGGTCAACCAGTACGACGACATCGAGAACACCTTGTCCGTGGAGACGGCCGCGACCATCTCGGCCGCGCGCGACGCGCTCAAGGCGGCAGACGCCCAGGTCGAGGCCGAGCAGGCGCGCGTGGACAGCGCCGTCAAGGACTGGAAACGCCTGGAGCGCCTGACGGCCCAGGGCAACGCCCCGCAGCAGAAGCTGGACGACGCCGCGCTGCTGGCGCAGACATCCACCATCGATCTGCGCCAGCAGGAGCTCTATCGCGCCGCCCTGAACACCATCTTCACCGCCATCAAGCTGGGCCCCGAGTACGTCCAGGAGTGGCTGGGACGCAAGCGCCTGGAAGGCAGCGTGATCGCCCACCAGCTGGAGCAGGCGCGAGCCCGCCTGGCCCGGGCCGAGCACGATGCGGCGCTGGCGGGGGTGCGCTCGCCTATCGACGGCGTGGTGCTGGAGCGCTTCCAGCAAGGGGACAGTGCCTTGGCAGCCGGCACGCCGCTGCTTTTGATCGGCAATCTGGGGGACATGGAGGTGGTCGCCGAGGTGCTGACCGAGGACGCCCTGCGTCTTGCGCCGGACGCCGAGGTCGAGCTGACCGCCGCCACCCGCGACCGGCCCACCCTCGGCAAGGTGAAGCGCATCGAGCCCGCGGGCTTCACCAAGCTGTCCTCGTTGGGAGTGGAGCAGCAACGGGTCAACGTCATCGTCGCCCTGGGCGAGCGCCCTGCCGACCTGGGCGTGGGCTACCGGCTGCAGGCCCGTTTCTATACCGGCATCGCGCACAACGCCCTGAGCGTGCCGCGCTTCAGCGTGCTGCAAGCCCCCGACCAGTCCTACTACGTCCTGCAAGTGGTGGACGGCAAGCTGCACCACCAAACCGTGACGCTGGGCCTGCGCAACGACCTGCGTCTGCAGGTGACCTCGGGATTGAGCGGCGACGCGCATATCGTCGCGACGCCGGACACTGCGATGAGTGAAGGACAGCGCGTGCACGCGGTAGGCCCCTAGACTGGAATCCGCCGACCCCCAGCACCGGCGATCGCTTTGTTGGCGGACACAACCCGGGGCAATCAGGAAGGCCTAAACACGGCGCCCACCCAGTCGGCTGCTCCTTGGTTTTCGGTACCTGGCTGGGCTTGGCAGCGGACGGACGGCATTTGTTGGCGCCGTCCGCTCACCCTACCAATTCCACGGCATCATGCGGCCGGCGCGGCCCATGGTGGAGTCCATCCCGGCGGCCATCACGCCCATCTTGGCATCCATTCCCTGCATCTCGGTCGCCATGACCGGCAACGCGTTCATCTTGGCGTTCATCACCTGCATCTCCGCGCGCATATCGGGCACGGCCTCCACCGACTTGGCCATTCTGCCGAGCATCACCGCGATTATGGCGCCGGGATCGAACTGGTCGTGGTAGACCTGCATGTATTTCGAGACCCAGGCGACGTCCCGCTCGAGACGCTCGACCTCCCGGCGCTGGTCGGGGCTCAGGCTCTTGAACAGTCCCTCACGCGCCGCGGCCATCGCCGCCGGGTCGCGGGGTGCTCCCAGGGCAGTCGCTTGCGCTTGCGCCGGCGTCATCAGGTGACTTCCCGCCAAAAAACTCCCGGCAGCCAGCACGAGAGCGGCGGCAATCGTCCTGGCCTTGCGCTGTCGCTGCTCAAGCCGCGCCACGGTGCCGGTCAGGCGCTCCACGGTCGCAGTCAGGCGGGAAACCTCGGTGGCAACATCTACTCTCATGGCGGCTCCTCAGGTTCATGCGGCAGGGTTGTGAAGCACGCACCGCTTCGGCAGTTCGCTAACGCGCTTCAGATGGAGTCGGTATCTTGCCCATTGTGTATCCATGAATGCGAGACACGGACGGGTATGCACACCTGTCCACCGGCCCATCCTAGAACGGACAAGATCAAGTCAGACGGCGGTCAGACGACAGCTGGGCCAAGGCACCCCTTGGAAACCCAGCAGCGTACAGGGGCTCGCCGCACCAGGTCATAAGACCGAGTCCTGGGTAAGGGCGTTCGGGTTCATAGGCAGCCGATGAAGGCTTCGATGGGGCACGTATCGTCGCCGACGTGTGGATATGAACAACGCGTCACGGTCTTGTGGCCCTATCTGCTGCAATGTCGGAACTTTCAGTCCTCGTATCCGGGGAAACCCGAGCTGTCCAGCGTTGGGTTAGCTGCGCAATTTCCGCGCTTCCTGCGGTACAACTCTGTTGGGGAACGGTTGCTTTCGGACATATTCGTTCCCCTCCTTTGGTATCAAAGTGTGTCGCTGGCGGGCTCAGGAAATGAGCCATCTCCAGAGTTAGCATGTTGTTGATATGACACCTCATTGGCTGGGATCCCCCCAGCGCACAGGCGCGCCGAGAGTTTTCGATCGAGTCGATTCCGAACGTAATTGACCGCGCTGCCACGAAAATATTCAACCCAGTCTCGGGTCAAAGAAGAACGGGAGAAGTAAAGCATTGGAACAAGCAGAGCGGTTTGCCCACAGCGCTAACGCGGCCGGTCACTGGCACCGATTGAATGAGCACCTCCGAGAGGTTGGTCGGGTTGCCCGCGAATTCGCGGGACATGCCTCCTGGCGGGACGAGGCTTCTCTTGCCGGACTGACCCATGACATAGGCAAATACGGCGATCGTTTTCAGGCGCGCCTGCATGGCCAAGACGCGGGGCTTGATCACTGGTCCGCTGGTGCCTGGTTAGCCTTGACCGAGCACCATGCCATCGCGGCCGCTCTGGCGATCGAAGGCCACCATATTGGGCTGCAACCGGCCAACCCAACGTCCTTGAACAGGTTGCGCCCAGAGAGACTGGCCGCCCATCACCCCCTTCGGTTGACCCTATCGGAATCAGATTACGCGATACTGCGCGCCCGCGCTCGGGCGGACGGACTTGAATACGCCAGCCCTTCCTGTCCGACGGTGCCTCCGGTGGCTGGAGCATGGACAAGACCCGTCGCCCTCATGCTCGACCTCCGGATGTTGTTCTCTTGTCTGGTGGACGCAGACTTCCTCGATACCGAGGCCCACTTCGAGGGGGACCGTTACGGAAAACGCTATCGGCAACCCGGCCCAATGCTGGATGCGCCAGCCGCCCTAACCACCGTGCTGGACCACATGCAGCAGGTGCAAACGCAAAGCACTACCGAAGGTCCCGTGGCGGAAATACGCCGACGATTGCTGGGCGCCTGCCTGGCGAGCGCGTCCCGGTCTGTCGGGCATTACACGCTGACCGCGCCCACCGGCAGCGGCAAGACGCTGGCTATGCTGGCCTTCGCCCTCGCCCATGCGGCCGAGCACGGGCTGAAGCGGGTCATCCTGGCCGTTCCTTACCTCACCATCATCGAGCAGACTGCCTGCATCTACCGCTCGATCTTCGCCGCCCATCCGCAATTCGGTGAAGGCTATGTGCTGGAACATCACTCCATGGCCGGACTGGGTGAGGAGCACCACGCGCAGGACAACGAGGGGACGGGAAACGATCCCGGCCACGCGGAGAGACAGTGCCGACTGCTTGCCCAGAATTGGGATGCGCCCATCGTGCTCACAACCAACGTGCAGTTGCTCCAATCCCTGTTTTCCAACCGTCCCGGCGCCTGCCGCAAGTTGCATAATCTGATGGAGTCGGTGATCTTGTTCGACGAGGCGCAAACCCTGTCCCCGTCACTTGCAGTGCCTACGCTGGCTGCCTTGTCCCATCTGTCCACTGCTTATCGTACGAGCGTGGTCTTCGCTACGGCCACTCAGCCCGCCTTCGACACGCTCGACGAGTGCGTCAGCATGCATGCTGATTCCGGCTGGAAGCCTGGAGAGGTCGTCGAGGATCATGCCCCTATGTTCCGGGCGCTAAAGCGGGTTGAGGTCAGTTGGCCACAGAGCGGGCGGGAAACGACTTGGGAAGAATTGGCGGAGCAGCTACGGGCCGCCGATCGTGTTCTTTGCGTGGTCAACCTGAAACGCCATGCGCTGGCCCTGATGGATGCGCTGAAAGACGAGGCCGGCGTATTCCACCTCTCCACCAACCTCTGCCCGCAACATCGGCGTGACGTGCTGGACAGCGTGCGCAGACAGCTGGCCGCGACCGGCGCGGCTTGCCGGCTGATTTCCACACAGTGTGTGGAGGCCGGGGTCGACGTGGACTTCCCCGCGGCGTTCCGCGCTTTCGGTCCTCTGGAGGCTGTCGCCCAGGCTGCCGGGCGCTGCAACCGAGAGGGACGTTTGTCCAGTGTGGGCCGGGTTACCGTATTCGATCCGGTGGAAGCCGGCGGCTGGCGCCGCCGTTATCCCAGCTTCGCCTATTACCAGGCTGCCGAGGTGACCCGCACGCTGCTCACCGTCCGCGGCGACATCGATATCAACGATCCCGAGGTCTTCCGCGACTATTATCGGCGGCTGTACGATCTCGGTAGTCCGGAAAGCTGGACCGGGATCTTGGCCTGGCCATCCAGTCCTTCGATTTCCCGTCCATCGCTCTGCATTATCGTCTGATCGACCAAGACGCCATCCAGGTGGTGGTGCCATATGCTGCGGAACGTGCGTTGTATGACGAGCTTCGCAGCGAAGCGGAAGACCCTGGCATCGACGCCGCATGGATGCGCAGCGCCCAGGGGCTGGCCGTCAGCCTCTACCGACCCAAGCCGGATCACCCGGCTTGGGGTGTGCTGATTCCCGCAGCGCTGCGCCGAGGCGCGGTATCCGACGAGTGGTTCATCCTCGAAGACCCGGGCGGCGAGCATTACGACGACATCCTCGGTCTGCGCCTGCCTGATTCTGATCCCATCTTCATCGCATAGGGAGATCACCATGCCGAATGGCACACATACGCTTGAGGTCTGGGGCGACCTTGCCTGCTTCACCCGGCCGGAAATGAAGGTCGAACGCTTCTCTTACCCGGTCATCACCCCCTCGGCGACGCGCGGCATTTTCGACGCGATCTACTGGGATGGCGTGCGGGAGCACCGAGGCCGTGAATGCGGCGTGCGTCCTTATTTCCACTGGCAGGTGACGCGCATAGAGATACTTGAACCACCGCGCTACATCGCTTTGCGGCGCAACGAGGTGAAAGGGCGCGCGCCTGGAACGGCCACCCTCAACAAGTGGATGGACGGACGCGAGAGCCCCCAGCCTCTCTGGGCCGACGGCGCCGACGAATCCACGGGCCGTACTCAGCGCCAGACCATGGCCTTGAAGGACGTCCGTTATCGTCTCACCGCCAAGATCATCCCCAAGCGCGGTTTCAGCCAAGACTACGGCAAGCTCAACGCCTGCTTCGAACGCCGCGCCAGACATGGTAAGTGTTTCCAGCAGCCCTATTTCGGTTGCCGCGAATTTCCCGCCTTTTTCGAGTACATCGCAGACCCGGACAAGTCGCCGGCGCACCGTGCGCTGTTCGACCGGCATCTAGGTTGGATGCTCTACGATGCGTTCGATCTCGACAAGGAGTTGGTGAAGGTCGACGAGAAACCTTTCATTAGTCTGTTTGATGCCAGGGTAGTCGAGGGGGTGCTGGAAGTGCCACCGTTTGGAAGCGATGCGGTCCGAAAACCAGGGAGGGTGTGACCATGCTGAATGCCTTGGTCGAATACGCGCGAAAAACGGTTCCGTTGTCGGAGCCAGGGTTCACTGACCGGATGGTGCGCTGGCGCATTGAGATCTCAGCTGGTGGCCGCCTGTTGGGTGTCTTGCCTCAGGGAGAGGATGACAAGGGAGTGGAAAAATGGGGCTGCCCGGAGATGCACAACATGAACGCCGGGGGGAACGCTCATTTCCTTGTGGACAACCTCAAGGCAGCCATTCTTTATCTTGGTGGCAAGTCGACCGATGCCGAGTTGGACAAGGCGCGGCCCCGCCACGAGTTCTATCGCGCTCGAATCGCGGAGGCGAGCGAAAAGGCACCGCATGCTCAAGCCCCTAGCCGATTTCCTCGCCGATGACACGAGGTTGGCGTCTTTACGGGAGACCTTGCTCAATCCGCCGCACCGAGCCAAGGCTACAGAGAATTTAGAGTGGCGGATTGCCGGCCAGGACCCGCTTAGGGATCCATCGGTGATTGACTGGTGGCAAATGTGGCGTCGGAACGACCTTGGCACATCCGATGACGCGCCGATGGTGTGTCTTCGTTACCGGAGAGCTCGCCCCTCCGCTTCTGACCCATCCGAAGGTTAGCGGTCTTCCCGGTGGGCAGCCTTCTGGTGACGTATTCGTGGGATTTGACAAGGATGCCTTCAAGTCCTTCCGATTGAAAAAATCTGCGAATGCCGCGGTTTCTGAAGCGGCTGCCAGGCATTACGTGGATGCACTCAACCACCTGAATCGTCGCGGCCGCTATTTGGCCGATTCCCGCGTCCTGCACTGGTACAAGGGGACAGTGCCCGATGAAGACGACCCTTTGGCGTGGATACCCGAGCCCGAGACTGTGAAGGCGGCGTCAGCAGCAACCAGGGCGCGGGAGCTGCTGACAGCCATACATGCGGGGGTTCGTCCCGACCTGGGCGATAGCCTCTATTACGCTTGCACCCTGTCAGGCATGTCGGGGCGAGTCATGGTTCGCGACTGGATGGAAGGGATGTTCCCGAAGCTCGTCGAAGCGATCGGCGCATGGTTCGGGATCTTGAGATCGTTGCACGCGACGGAATGAGACTGGCGCGCGATCCCAAGTTCATGGCGGTTTGCGGCGCCCTGGTTCGTGAGCTGAAGGACCTTCCCGCGCCCGCCGCCACGATCCTGTGGGGAGTTGCCGTTCAGGGTTTGCCCATACCTCGCCCGATGATGGTCCAGGCATTAGCTCGCTTCCGCACTGATTTGGTGGACAAGGATCAGCCTGCCTTCAACCATGCTCGCATGGGTCTCATCAAGGCATATTTCATTCGACGCAACACCGGAGGTGACACGACGATGACTGCCTATCTCAACCCTGACCATCCGGCCACGGCCTATCACTGCGGTCGGCTTCTGGCGGTGCTTTCCAGCCTCCAGCGGAGCGCTCTGGGGGATGTGGGTGCCGGGGTGGTTCAGCGCTACTACGTTGCAGCAAGCGCTACGCCGGGCCTCACCTTAGGGCGCCTCATCGCCAACGCTAGGAACCACCTGGGCAAGCTCGACGGGAAGCTTGCTTGGTGGTACGAGCAGCAGATTGCCGGCGTAATGGGCCGCTTGGGCGACGGCGCTCCGCGCGTTCTCGACCTCGAAGGGCAGGGATTGTTCGCCGTTGGTTACTATCAGCAGCTAGCGGCACTGCGAGCTGGCAAAAGGAAGGATGTCGGCTACAACGACAAAGATACCGACAAGGGAGACAACTAATGATGACTGCCATACAAAATCGCTATGAATTCCTTTATCTGTTCGATTGCGAGAACGGCAATCCTAATGGGGATCCGGATGCCGGTAACAGCCCACGCTTAGACCCGGAAGACATGCACGGGCTCGTATCCGATGTGGCGATTAAGCGGCGGGTGCGCAACTATATTCAGACTGCTTTCGGCAACGCTGAGCCAAATGCCGTGTTCGTCGAGCATGCCACCAATCTGAATACGAAGATTGCTCTGGGCCACGAGAATACTGGCGGGATGCCGCCGTTTGATGCGCGAGCAAAAAAATGGCGGACAACGAAAGACAAGGCAAATGCCGCGAAGGATTGGATGTGCCGGACTTTCTTTGATGTCCGCGCTTTCGGAGCAGTGATGTCCACTGGGCCTAATGCGGGCCAAGTGCGCGGACCGGTGCAGATTGCATTCTCCCGTTCCGTTGACGCGGTCTTGCAGATAGAGGCATCGATCACGCGCATGGCGGTTGCAGACAATGAAATCAAGGGGTTGGATGTTGGATCCGCGGAGTTTCTTGAATGGGAGAACAGACAACCGGAAGATGAGCTTCGCACCATGGGCCGCAAGTCCCTGATCCCCTATGGCCTCTATGCCTGCAAGGGATTCGTCTCGGCCCACTTGGCAGGCGGCACTGGCTTCTCCGACCAGGATCTTGCACATCTGTGGGAAGCGCTCAAGAACATGTGGGACCACGACCGCTCCGCCTCCAAGGGCGTCATGGCGTGCCGAGGACTCTACGTGTTCAAGCACGTAGGCACAGACAGCGATCCAGCGCAGAGAGTGCGTCAGGCCATGCTCGGCTGCGCCCCAGCCCAGCGGCTACTCGACTATGGGACGCCAGCTCGACCGTTGGAAGGCGCCATCGTCAACATCACCCATAGCGACGGCCTGGCTGGTTCCCCGCGGGCATTCTCTGATTATGCGGTCACGGCGTGCCCAAGCCGCTTGCCGAGCGGCGTCGAGATGATCGAGCCGTGACGCCTCCGATGGCATCCGCCGCCGGAGAGCAGGACGCGATCAATATTTCCGCCCTCAACCAATACGGATATTGTCCTCGACGCTGTGGGCTGATTTATCTGGAAGGGGAGTTCGAGGACAACATCCACACCGCTCGGGGACACGCCGAGCACGAGCGGGTGGACAGGGTGGCTCATGAAGCGGGTCGGGAGGGATCTAGGGTAGAGTTCGCACTGCCCGTCTGGAGCGACCAGTTGGGCCTTGCGGGGAGGTGCGATGTTGTCGAATTCTGGCCGGACGGTACCGTTTTCCCAGTGGAGTATAAGCACGGAAGAAAGAAGAAAAGGGCAAACGATGATCTGCAACTTGCTGCCCAGGCCCTGTGTCTGGAGGAGATGCTGTGCCGTCCTGTGCCGAATGGCGCCATCTACCACACCTCCAGTCGTCGTCGGCGCGAGGTTCAGATCGGTCCGGCGCTTCGGCAGCTTGTGGAGCAGACCGTCGCTGCAATTCGCAGCATGCTGACGTCCGCAAAGCTGCCGCCACCTGTGAACGATGGCCGTTGTCGGGAATGTTCGCTCAAGGACATCTGCCAGCCTGAACCGCTCGCTGAGCAATCCCTGCAAGCAGTGCTGAGGGCAGAGCTGTTTGACCCGGACGTCGAAGGCCGATGATAGCGCTGCAGGGCATTCCCGCGGTACTTGTCGGCACGCCGAGCATCAAAGGCACGCAGATTCCTGTCGAATTGCTTGTGGATGTCCGGCGGACGGCCGGACAACTGACCAGATATTGGAATCCTATCCCGGTATCAGCTGGGAGGATCTGCTGGTGGCCATCTCCCTCGTCACTGAGGTGGTTTTGCGAGGAGGAGTACGTTGCGAGCCAGAACGCGGGTCTATGAAACCGCGCTGGCTGTTGCAGGAGAACTGCCCATGACCGAGATTCGCTTCGTCGTTGAAGAATCCCCGGAGGGCGGCTTCGTTGCGCGTGCCGTGGGCGCCGACATCTTTACCGAGGCCGATGGCATTGAGGACCTCTATGCCGAAGTCCGCGATGCCGTCCGGTGTCACTTCGATCAGGGACAGAGTCCTGGCCTGGTCAGGCTGTGCTTTGCCCGCAAGGACGTACTGGTCGCACGAGAGTAATGCTTGGGGCCGAGCTGTTCGATCCGGACGCCGGGTCGAGATGTCGATCTTCTCGATCGACGGAAGCGGTTATTCACTTATTCGTGCGCCCGTCGATGGCATCGCGTGACCGTGATTCAGGACCCCCGCAATCGGCCAACGTTATGATCCGCCTGGTTCCGGAAGACTTCGACACGAAAGAGAAGCATGCAAACGATTCAAAACACTCTTTACGTCATGACGCCCAACGCTTACGTCCACCTGGAGAATGCGACGGTGCGTATCGACGTTGAGCATGAGCAGCGGTTGCGCGTTCCGCTCCACCACCTGGGAGCTGTGGTCTGCTTCGGCAACATACTGGTCTCTCCGGCGCTTATGCATCGATTGGCGGATGAGGGGAAGTCACTCGTGCTGCTCGACGCCTCCGGCCGTTTCAAGGCCCGTTTGGAGGGGCCCGTTTCCGGAAATATCCTGCTGCGCCAGGCCCAGTACAAGGCCGCTGGCGACGAGGCAGTTACGCTTGAGATCGCCCGGACCCTCGTGGCCGGTAAGCTGAAAAACAGCCGCTCGCTCCTGCAGCGTGGCGCTCGCGAGGCGAAGGACGCTGATGAGGCAAGCGCGCTGAGCCGTGCGGTCGACGACTTGGCTGCCGCCCTGCGTGCTGTGCGCGACGCTGCCGACCTGGATGTGCTGCGCGGGGTGGAAGGGGAGGCCGCACGCAAGTATTTCGCCGCCATCAACCTGATCGTGAAACCCCAGGTGCGTGACGTGTTTGCCCTGAATGGCCGGACACGCCGCCCGCCACGTGATCGTCTAAACGCGTTGTTGTCGTTTCTCTACTCGATGCTGATGAACGACTGCCGTTCGGCGGTGGAGGCCGTCGGTCTCGACCCTCAGCTAGGGTATCTCCACGCTGTGCGGCCTGGGCGCGCCGCTCTGGCGCTGGACCTCGAGGAGGAATTCCGGTCGGTGACGGCAGATCGTCTTGCGCTCACCCTCGTCAATCGGGGCCAGATCACCGCGTCAGATTTCGATCTGCGCGAGGGAGGGGCGGTCATGCTGAACGACAAGGGTCGGCGCACCGTGGTTACTGCCTGGCAAGAGCGCAAGCAGGAGGAGATCACGCATCCCTTGCTGAACAGCAAAGTCGCCCTGGCCGTGCTCCCCTTCATCCAGGCGCGCCTCATGGCCAGAACGCTCCGCGGAGAGACGGACGGCTATCTTCCTTTCATTGCGAAGTGAGACGGACAGATGCTCATCATAGTCGCATATGACGTTTCCACGGAAACCGCAGAAGGCCGACGTCGCCTCCGCCGCGTGGCGAAGGTCTGCGAGAGCATGGGGCAGCGCGTTCAGAAATCGGTCTTCGAGTGCCAGGTCAACGAGATGCAGTTCGAGGAGCTGGAGCGCGCCTTGCTGGCCGAGATCGATGAAGGGGAGGACAACCTGCGCTTTTATCGAATCACGGAGCCCCGGGAGGTGCGGGTGAAGCAGTACGGTGTGTTCCGCTCGATCGACTTCGAGGGGCCGCTTCTCGTTTGACGCGCGAACCCCAAGCGGCGCCAAGAACTAGGGGAGGTTCGCGCTGTGGCTAACTCATTGTTCTTTAACAACTTGATTTTACCTTTCGCATGGCCCGGAAGCTTTGGACTTGTCGCCGAACGAGAGTTCGCGCAAGCTTATGGTACTCCGCAATCGAAACAGCAAGTTACGGCCGCGGAGTATCGCCCGGCTAATCAGCCGGGCGTGGATTGAAACACTGCAGTACGCGTCGCGCGACGCGCAGCGATCCAGGTATCGCCCGGCTAATCAGCCGGGCGTGGATTGAAACCATGTCGACGCCGACATGCGCATCGCAGACTGCAGCGGTATCGCCCGGCTAATCAGCCGGGCGTGGATTGAAACGTCTGCACGCGCGTCGATGACGTCGACTACGACGCGGTATCGCCCGGCTAATCAGCCGGGCGTGGATTGAAACTCGGACAGCTGCGCTGTGATCGCGACGCTGCCGACGGTATCGCCCGGCTAATCAGCCGGGCGTGGATTGAAACGCTAGCGACCGATCGAGGTACGCCGGCATCGAGCGTATCGCCCGGCTAATCAGCCGGGCGTGGATTGAAACCGCATGCCGTATGCTGCGACATGCTCGAGCTCGGCGAGTATCGCCCGGCTAATCAGCCGGGCGTGGATTGAAACGACGATCGGACTCAGCGGCAGTCGCGCATTGCACGTATCGCCCGGCTAATCAGCCGGGCGTGGATTGAAACTGACGTGCCATGCGAGTCTGCCATTGCTGGCGTATCGCCCGGCTAATCAGCCGGGCGTGGATTGAAACACGTCGACGGTCGCAGCGATGCTCCAGCTGCAGCGTATCGCCCGGCTAATCAGCCGGGCGTGGATTGAAACGCATCTGACGCGAGCGGCGAGTCAGCTCGAGCCGCTGATGGTATCGCCCGGCTAATCAGCCGGGCGTGGATTGAAACTCGATGCGGCTGCCACTGACAGCGCCTGGCTCCGCGGTATCGCCCGGCTAATCAGCCGGGCGTGGATTGAAACACGGTAACCTGCGCCAGAGCGAACTCGCGTTGACCGTATCGCCCGGCTAATCAGCCGGGCGTGGATTGAAACCTCAAGGTGAGAGGCGGGGCTTCCTGGGTGCCGAGAGCCGAGGAGATGCGTGATACCGCTGGAGCGGTGTCACGAGTGGAAGATCGTGCCCGCCGGTCAGCGGACGGTAATGGGGACCGGGGATGGTTGGCGAGCGCGGCCCGCAGCGCGCCGAGTCCCTTGGGTGCCAGCACCAGGGTGGCGACGACGAGACCGCTGAGCGCGGCCGGCGCCTGCATCGGCTCGACGCGTAGTCGATGAAAGCGGCCAGCGTGTCAGGTCGCTGGGCGCGGATCGCCGTCGCCAAACGGGCCGCCGGTTGTCCACGCCTCCGTCGCAGCGCCCAGAGACGCTGGGGGTCGACGAGACGCCAATGGTGGTGCACGAGCCCTGGAAGGCTTCCGCAGCGTCTTGATTCCGGACCGGGGACGGACTGAAGCTCAGGGTCCCCTGCCTAGGTTGGACGCCGAACTGGCGCGGACGTCCCAGCCAATTTCAACAGGCCAAGCGCCTCGAACTGGGTGTACTTGTCCCAGCTCACCCAGCTCTCAGCGATCTTGCCATGCTCGAATAGGTGTGCGCTTCAGACTCATTGCGCTGCAAAGCAAAGGGACAGCGTGCGTCGTCCGGCTGGGCTTGCGATGGTATTCAGCGCCGGCCGGCGCATCCGCAGATCTCAAGGAGCCAAATGGCTACCTCCGCGCTCTGGTCGAGCTGGGTGTGCATCGGCTGGTCGCTCATCCAAGTGCCGTTCGCGGTTTGTGCCGCGACCAATCGCTCCGCGATCCGCGCGCTGAGGCTCAGGTGGTCCGGATTGCCAGTGGCGAGCGCCAGCTCCGCGGCCCCCCAAGCGACCTTGTGGGCGAAGTGCTCATTCACCAAGTGCTCGCCGCAGCGGCGGGCACAGTCGAAATAGCTGTACGCGCTCTTCAGAAAGCGCTGCGCGCCTGTTACCAGATACAGGCGCGCCAGGAATGCGATCGGGTAACCGATAAAGAACCATGCCTGTCCGGTCTGGCCGGCGTCGATGACGCTCAATCCCGCAATCTCCGCCGGAAACTCCGTCTGCAGCTCGCCACTGCGGCTCATCCGCAGATAGAATCTGGCGTCGATCGCCGGCTGGAGCTCCACGAAACGTTGCAGCGTACGGCCGGCGCCGAGCGCTCGCTCCAGATCACCGAGATACAGCGCAGCCATCCCCAGAGGTGATTGGCCCTGAAACTCAGCCGGAACACTTTGTACTCCATCCATGGGGCCTAGATCCCGGCACTCCCTGCCGGGATGACACCCAGGCACGGATCAACGTCGTCGTTCCGGCAGGGAATGCCGGAAACCAGGTGCCATGGACGGCGAGCAGCGTCGTGACAAAGCAGGCCCTTTGTCGTAGCTGAGGAATAGGGCTAATCACCTCCCCAGATGAGCGCTCATCAGCACTTCGACGGGACTTTCTGATCCGATTTCGGCGTGCTCCAGGGTGAATCCTCCCGACCCCGGCTCCCGGTACCCGCGCAGATGTGCCCAGGCGGGGAAGCCGATCTCGAAGCGGCCGACCTTGTGTGCCGCTATGCCAAACCAGCCGTTGATGTATCCCGGATAGAGCGAAAGGACTGGGTCGACGGTTTTCAGCTGCTCGGTTGTCGTGAAGTCCCCGTTCGGCCGCAGGAAGTGGTCGGATACGAAATCCAAGAGTCGATGGGCTTCGACGACGCGTCCGGCAAGCTGCATTAGGTACGGAAGCTTGTAATAGCAGGCGACATCCTGGTTTTCGGGCCCCAGCGAACCATCTGTACCGATCTTGCTCGTGAGCCAGGCCACGGTGCGGTCCGCCGCTTCCCGACAGCTGTCCAGCGATAACCTCGTCGTGGCTCTGCTCCTCCGGGAGATAGCGTTGGCGTATGTGGTGGCAACGGGTTACCGCACCGCTTGGCGAACCAATCGGACGATGGATGTCACAAACGCCTTAGGGATTGAAGATGAGCACGATGAAAGCAAGGAAGAGCACCAGATGGATGGCGCCTTGCAGGATGTTGGTCCGTCCGCCGGTGAAGGTGAGGGTGCTGACCGCGAGCGTCAGCAGCAGCATGACCATCTCGACCGCGTCGAGGCCGAGGTAAACCTCGCGATCGGTGAGTACGCCGATTACGAGGACGGCCGGAACGGTGAGGCTGATTGTCGCCAACGCCGAGCCGAGGAGAATATTGACCGAGCGCTGTAGCCGGTTGGTTAGCGCGGCCCGCATGGCGCCGAGCCCTTCGGGTGCCAACACGAGGGTGGCGACGATGAGACCGCCGAGTGCCGCCGGCGCCTGCAGCGTCTCGATCCCATAGTCGACGAAAGCGGCCAGCTTCTTCGACAGCAGCACCAAGGGAAGCATGGTCGACAGCAACATGACCGCATGGTAAGGGACCGAACGGATCTCGTGCTGTTCGTGCTCGTGAGCCGTCTTTTCCTGGTCGGGTGAAACCTGGGGCGCGGTCGCGGGACGGCTGCGGCGGCCTGAGTGCATGAACTGGCTCTTGTGACGCACGGTCTGGATCAGCAGGAATACGGCATAGAGAGCGACCGTCATCGCGGCGAAGAAGATGGCCTGCGCCCGCGTGAACTCCGGGAGCTTGGTCGAGGTCGTGAACGCGGGCAGCACAAGGGTAAGGACCGCGAGAGGAACGAGCACCGCGAGAAAGGCCTTGGCTCCCTGCAGGTTGTAATGCTGCTCGCGATGGCGCAGCCCGCCCAGCAGGAGCGCCAGGCCGACCATGGCGTTCAGGATGATCATGAGCACCGCGAACATGGTGTCGCGGGCCAAGGCCGGCTCGTTTTCGCCGTGCAGCATGACCGCGGAGATCAGCGCGACCTCGATTGCAATCACCGCCAGGGTGAGGATCAGGGTGCCATAGGGCTCGCCCAGGATCTCGGCGAGGGAGTCGGCATGACGCACGACGCCGAAGGCGCACCAGAGCATGATCGCGAACAGCCAGGTGAACAGCGCGATCGTCTTCAGATCCGGAGCGAGATCGGCGAGCAGGGCAGCTGGAAAGGCGTAGAAGACGGCGGCTGTCGCCACGCCGAACAGCATGGCCCCTTCGGATCGTATGAACGTCCTGGTCCGGTGCAACGCACCGTCCGGCGGCGCCCCGGACTCGGGCGCTGACCTGATCTTTGCGACAGTCTCAGGCATCTGTTCCGTCGTCACCGACACGACGGCCAGGCGATTGCGGCCCGCGGATCAACGCGGCTATGACTCAAGCCCTCTAGCACTCGCATAGTTAATCCTCTCTGCGGCCTCCGCGTCTCTGCGGTTCAATGAAACTCTCGAGCTTCATTCGCTGCTCGGGCGTTCGCCCGCGTTGGGCACGACGGTCTGCTTATGCCGCTCGCGCCATTCATGGATGCGCTGGAAAACGACGAAGAAGGACGGCACGAAGAGCACTGCGATGCAGGTGGAGGCCAGCATGCCGCTGAACACGGTGATGCCGATGGATTTGCGGCTGGAGGCGCCGGCGCCGGTAGCGAGTACGAGTGGCAGGACGCCCAGGATGAACGCGAACGAGGTCATGAGAATGGGGCGAAAGCGCAGGCGTGCGGCTTCCGTTGCCGCCTCGGCCAGCCCCATGCCTTGCTTCTCGTGCAGATCGCGGGCGTACTCCACGATGAGGATCGCGTTCTTGCTGGACAGTGCGATCAACAGCACGATGCCGATTTGAATATAGACGTTGTTCGCTACGTGCAACGCCGTCAGCACGCCGACGGTACCCAGGAGCGCCAGGGGAACGGCGAAGATGACCGCGAACGGAGTCAGCCAATTCTCGTATTGGCCGGCGAGCACCAGGAATACCAGGACCAGCGCGAATACGAAGATGAAATAGGCCTGACTGCCCACGAGCTTCTCCTGGTACGACATGCCGGTCCACTCGTACCCCATGCCAGAGGGAAGCTTGTGGTCTGCGATCTGGGCGAGCAGCGACATGGCCTGTCCGGAGCTGAAGAAGAGGTCGGGTGCACCGATGACGGCGGCGCTGGGGTGCAGATTATAGAGACCGATGAGCGACGGCCCCGGTACATAGCGGATCGTGGCGAGCGTGGCGATGGGGATCATGTCCCCGCGCGTATTGCGCACGTAGAAGCGGCCGACGTCTGCAGGCTCGAGCCGGTACTGGTGGTCGGCCTGGACATAGACCTGAAAGGTGCGGCCGAACCTGTTGAATTGATTGACGTACACCGATCCCAGGTAGCCCTGCAAGGTGTCGAACACATCCTTTACCTCGACCCCGAGCTGGCGCGCTTTGACGCGGTCCACATCGACCATGATCTGCGGCACGCCGGCGCTGAAGGTGGACAGGACCCGCAGGATTCCAGACTGGGTGGCGGCGTCTGCGGTGATCGCCTGCGCCACCCGCTGAAGCTTCGCATAGTCTTTGCTGTTGTCGCGCAGCTCGACCTGCATCTGGAACCCGCTGGCGTTCCCGATGCCCTGGATTGGGGGCGGGACGAGCACGAACGCAACCCCGTCCGAGATCTGCGAGAGGGCACTCTGGATGTTCTCCAGGACCGGGCGCAGCCCCTCTTTGGTGCCGCGCACGTCCCATGGCTTCAAGACGACATAGGTGACGCCGGAATTGGCGAGCGTGGCCGAGTTGTCGAGCACCGAGATGCCGCCGATGGAGATGGCGTGCTCGACGCCCGGCACCTTCATGACCGCGGCCTCGACCTGCGCCATGACCTCGTGCGTGCGCTCCAGTGAGGCTCCGTCCGGGAGCTTGACGTTCACCAGGACATAGCCCTGGTCCTCGATGGGGATGAACGAAGTGGGCAAACGCGCCAGGCCCCAGACGGCGATCGCAGCCAAGGTGACTGCGATCAGGGTCATGGTGAAGCTGCGGTGCACCATGCGCCCGATCAGGCGCGTGTAAGCGCGCTCCACGGCGCCGTAAAGGGCGTTGAAGCCGCGATAGAGGACATTCTTCTTGGCCTGCACAGGGCGCATCCACAAGGCACATTGGGTCGGCTTCAGCGTGACGGCATTGATGGCACTGATGAGCGCCGTGGCGGCTATGACCAGGGCGAACTGGCGGTACATCTGACCCGTGATGCCGGGCAGGAAGGCCGCCGGGAGAAACACGGACATGAGGACGAGGGTGATGCCGATGATCGGCCCGAACAGCTCCGACATGGCCGCGATCGCTGCCTGCTTTGGCGGCTTCCCCTGCTCGATGTGGTGGGAGCTGCCCTCGACGATGACGATGGCGTCGTCCACGACGATGCCGATGGCGAGGACGATGGCAAAGAGGGTGAGCAGATTGATCGTAAAGCCCATGGCCGCCATCGCCGCGAAGGCGCCGATGATGGTGACCGGGACGGTGGTCGCCGGCACGAGCATGGCCCGCCAGTCCTGGACAAACACCAGGATGACGATGAGGACCAGAATCGCCGCTTCGAACAGTGTCTTGTAGACCTCGTGTATCGATGCCTTGACGAACAGGGTAGTGTCGAAGGGGATTCCGTATTCGAGTCCTGGCGGAAAATTCTTGGAAAGCTCCGCCATCTTCGCGCTGACTTCCTGGGCGACGTCGAGTGCGTTGGCACCCGGCAGCTGGAAGACCGCGATGCCTGCCGCCTGCTTCGTGTCGAGGCGGAAGAATTGGCTATAGGTCTGGGCGCCGAGCTCGATGCGCGCCACGTCGCGCACGCGGGTGATGCGCGTGCTCGTGCCATTGCCCTGTTCCGTCTTCACGATGATGTCGCCGAACGCCTGTGCATCAGCGAGACGGCCGGGCACGTTGACCGTGATCTGGAAGTCCTGATCGCGCGGGGCCGGCGGTGCCCCCACCTGGCCGGCCGCGACCTGCTGGCTCTGGCCGCGGATAGCGTTGACGACGTCCGATGGCGTTAGGTTGCGCGCGGCAAGCTGGGTGGGGTCGAGCCAGACCCGCATGCTGTACGCGCCGGCCCCGAAGATGATGACGTCGCCGACGCCCGGTAGTCGTGCGAGCGCGTCGCGCAGGTTGATGGTCGCGTAGTTGGCGAGAAAGAGGCTGTCGTAGCGTCCGTCCGGTGAGCTGAAGGTGATGATCTGGAGGATGGCCGTCGACTTCTTGCGCGTGGTGACGCCCTGGGTCTGGACGGGGTCGGGCAGCCCGGGCAACGCTTGCGCCACGCGGTTCTGGACCAAGGTCTGGGCAAAGTCGAGGTCCGTGCCGACAGCGAAGGTGACGTTGAGGGTGTAGGTCCCGTCTGCCGCGCTGGTGGACTGCATGTAGATCATGCCCTCGACGCCGTTTATCTGCTCCTCGATGGGGTTGGCGACCGTGTCGGCGATGGTCTGGGCGCTGGCGCCGGGGTAGCGGGTCTGCACCTGGACGATGGGCGGCGTGATATCCGGGTACTGGGACACCGGCAGGCCATAGAGCGCCACCGCGCCGATCAGCACGATGATGATGGCAATGACGTTGGAGAGGACCGGACGCTCGATGAAGAATTTCGAGAACACCGGGCTGGTCCTATTGCGCAGAGCCGGTGTCGGGCTTTGATGTTGTCGGGGCTGCGGCGCCGGCGGGCGGCGGACCGGCGGCCGGTACGTCCTTGCGGGTCACCGCGACCTTCGTTCCCGGCGTTGCGCGCTGCAGGCCTTCGACGACCACCCAGTCCGTCGTCTCGAGACCCTTGGTGATAACCCGCATGTCGCCGACCAGGGCGCCGAGCTCGACCGCGCGTTGCTCCACCACGTCGTCGCTGTTGACGACCAGCACGTAGGTTCCGGTCTGATCCACACCGAGCACGCGGTTGCTCACCAATAGTGCGTGCTCCTTGCGGTCCACGGGTACGTGCACGCGAACGAACGCGCCCGGAATGAGTATGCGGTCCTTGTTTGGGAACACCGCGCGGACCTCGAGCGTGCCGGTGGAGGAATCGATGCCGGTATCGACGAAGTCCAGTCTTCCCGCGTGCGGGAAGCCTGCTTCGGTCTGAAGGCTCACATACACCGGAATCTTAGTGACGTCACCGGGACCGAGTCCGCGCTCCCTCATCATGGCGTGGATGCGCAGCACCGTCGGCTCGTCCACGTTGAAGTAGACGTAGATGGGCTGGATCTGCTCGATCGTGGCCAGCTTGGTGGGCGAGGGCGTGCCGACCAGATTTCCCACGTCCACCAGGTGGCGGCCGATGCGACCAGTGAAAGGCGCCGTGACCTTGGTGTAGCCCAGGTTGATCTTGGCGATCTGGATATTCGCCTTGGCTTGGTCGACGCCGGCGGCGGCGGAGTTGCGCTCTGCGAGCCATTTCTCGACGTCGGCCTCGGCGCTGGCGCTCTGCTTCACGAGGCGCAGCTGCCGTTGGTATTCCTCGCTGGCGCGGGTCAGCTGCGCCTGCTGCTCCGCCAGGGTCGCCTCGGCCAGCTTGACATTGGCCTCGTAAGTGTCCGGCTCGATCGTGAAGAGCATTTCGCCTTTGTCGACGATGCTCCCGTCCTTGAAACCCACCGACTCGAGATAGCCGGGCACGCGGGCCACCAGGTCCACGGCCGCCACGGCGCTCGCCGATCCGGTCAGGTCCAGGTAATTAGTCACCTGCTTGACGACCGGATGGGCGACCGTCACGGGCGGCGGAGGCGGGGGCTCGTACTTGTTGCCCCGTTCGCCGCACGCCGAAACGGACAGCAACACGGCAAGTACCCCGACGGGAAGGAGCCGGCCGTGGGGGAGGGGGAAGGGTGTTAGTTTCATGTGCCCCCGCTACCAGTCCGGCTTGCGGATGAGTGCCTTGCGCTCCGCCGGAGACGGCGGGGCGTGGGCTTTGACGTCGAGCAGGTCGCTCCAGTCGGTGCGCTTGCGCATCTGGTCCTTGATCGCATCCGGAACGAAGTCGTGACCTTCGCGGATCTGCCAGCCTCCGCCCAGCGCCTGAAACACGGCGATAAGGCTTTGCGGCACGTTGCCCCGTGCGACTGTCAGCTGGTCCTGCTGGCGCAGCAGGCTCTGCTCCGCCGTGAGCACTGTGGTGTAGTCTGTGGCGCCTTCCTTGTACTGGGTGAGGGAGAGCTCGACGCTGCGCTTGGCGGCCGCAACGGCGTCTCTCAAGTGGCGGACTGTGTCGATTGCCTTGACGAATGCGACCAAAGCATCGTCCACCTCGCGCTGCGCCTGCAGCACCGTGTTTTGATAGGCCAGAACGGCGGCCTGAAACTGCGCGTCCTGGGCACGGACCTGATTGGTGATCTGCCCGTAATTGAAGAGATTCCACTGCAACGCCGGGCCGATGCTTCCCGCGCGCCCGTTCCAGCTGAATGCATCGCCCAGCGAGCGGTTGGCGATGTCGGACGAGCTGAATCCGAAGGTGCCGCTCAGTGAAAAGGCGGGATAGAGGTCCGCCTTCGCGGCACCGATCAGTGCCGACTCGGCCGCCGCCACCTGCTCCGCCTGTCTCACATCCGGGCGCTGGCGCAACACGTCACGCGGAATCCCGGCCGCAACCTTGCGGGGCGCACTGGGAATCGCCCGGTCCCCCGTCAACTCGGGACCGAGCTTGGCCGGTGTGATGCCCAGGAGCACTGCAAGGGCGTTCCTGTTCTGTGCCAGGCTCACTTCGAGCGGCGGAATCTGCGCCTGCGTCTCGGCAAGCTGCGAGCTCGCCTGGGCCACGTCGCGTTCGCCCGTCTCGCCGTTTTCGAATCGGGCTCGTGCGATCTTGAGACTCTGCGCTTGAACCTTTACGTTCTGGCGTACGACCGTGATCCGTTCGGCGGCGGTTCGCATCGCGACGTAGGTCGTCCCCACGGTCGCGGTCAGGCTGACGAGTGCGGCGTCGTAATTGCTGATCGACGCCAGGAAGTTATCGTCCGCCGATTCGACGGCGCGCCGGAATTTGCCCCAAAAATCGATCTCCCAGGTAGACGTAAATCCGTATCGCAGCGTGCTGTAGGAATGCTCGGTGGTCCCCGACGGTAGCGAGGTGGCATCACTGCTGCCGCGGTTGTTGTACTGGTACTGCCCGATCGCCTGCTGCTGCTGTGGATACTCGCTGCCGATCGCCGCACCCAGTTGGGCGCGCGCACGCAAGACGTTCACGCCAGCCTGCTGCAGTCCCGGATTCTGCCTGTAGGCAAGATCAATCAAGCGGTTGAGCGTCGGGTCGTCGAAGCGCTTCCACCACGCGGCGTCCTCAGGACGAGTGGTGCTGATACGCGCGGCGTCCCTTGTTGCCCAACTGTTGGCGACATCCACGTTGGGTGTCACGAAGTCCGGGCCAACCATGCTGCAGCCGCTCACCAGGGCGGTGAAGGCAGCGGTGCATGCTGCAACACTGATCCGCGCTGGGATTCCCCTATTTCCGGCCACCCCGCCCCCTCTCATGCCGGCAATAACATTTGGCGAGACCGTTGCGGTCCCTGCCGAGCACTGCGCACAAACTGACCGCGGGGTCGGAATGCCCGCGCAAGGGGTCAGAGTCTACCACCGATTTTGGAACCCCTTGGGTTCCGCCCGCGCCGGATTGTACAGGCTTCGGGATCTCCCGACGCGGCGGGCGCATTCCTGCGCGCGCCGTGTAGTCGGCCGGTCTCCCGGCTCTAGCCTTTGGCCTTTTTCAATTCTTGGAGGGCTTTGGCACAGCCGACGGACATCTCTTCCTTATGTGCCATCAGGCACTGCTTGATTCTGCCGCCGCCGGGCTCGATCCCTTTGCAGAGGCGCTCCACGTCGCTCCGGCAGTAAGTTCGGAGCGCCGTGAGCTCCTTCTCCATCTGCGTTTCCGCGGCCAGTGCTGCCGTGCTGGCCGCTGTCAGAAACAGAACAATGAACGTACGAAAGAACATCGATGTGGCTCCATGGGGCAAGATGAATGCAGTCGAACCTCGGTTGCGGCTCACTGCGGTGCGCTGCGTGCAGGGTGGCGAGACCATTGTTATACCGTTGCGTTTTTCGTTTCTTGGGGATGGGCCTGGAACGCCCAGGCTACACCCGGAGCATAGATACCAGAGCGAATTCGTCAAGAAACTTCCTCGCCGCTAAACGGTGGAGATGCCCACGGCGGCCTGGCGCATGTAGGTATGACGGGCCTTGCTGTCACGGTCTCCTAGGGGACCCGTGTGTTGGCGTGGGAGCAGCCCGGATCGGGTCTCCGACCAGCTCTTCAGCACTGCCCCTTCACGTCCGTCCGAGTCGAAAGACCAGCCGCGCGCCATGCGCAGGTAGTTGGCGTTTGCCGGCTGCCTGCGGCGGCGGTCCGGCTCCAGGCCCGCACCCTCAAGGTGATCGAGGCAGAAGTGGACGGCCATGTACTCCATGAAGCGCGGCGCGCGCCCGCGATGCTGCTCCAGCAGTGCCAGGGCGGCGAACAGGTCGGTGTGAAAGGCGCGGATGTCGTAGATATCCAGGGGCACCGGGTGACGCCGGTAGGTCAGGCTGCCGAGGATGACCGACGGCAGGTGGCCGGAATCCCATGGACATCGGCCCTGGGGCAAAATGGGCCAGTCATATTGACCTTGCTCCCGGTGCAATACCAACCTCGGTCGCAATCGCGTGCGTTCGGCTGAATCGAAAATAATGGCATGAGGCGTGCTGCGTTTCTTGTGGCGCAACTAAGGATAGGTGATTAGCCTCGTGCCTCAGCCGGCTCGGCAGCTGAGTGATCGCGCTGGCCAGCCAAGGATATGAGCAGACTTAGTGTCCCGAAATTGATCGCTTAGGATGTCACAGAACGGCAGAGCAGCTTTCTCGAGTCTGTGACTCGAGAGTTGCCCTTAATCTCCCGGAGGGGAACGAAATGGCACTCACATCTCCCAGGTTTCGCTGGAGCTCCCGGCTGCAGAAGGCCGAACAGAACAACCCTGCGATGCGATACGGTGAGCATAGTCACGCTGTCCGCATTATTCAGCAGTCGATGATCGACCTCGGCATCGATCCGATGGTTCTCTCCGTACGGAAGTATGGCACGCCTGACGGTATCTACGGCAGTGAAACAAGGGGAGCAGTCAGGAAATACCAGACAGGCAAGCACCTTGTCCATGACGGAGTGGTTGGTCAGAAGACGATGCGAGCCCTTGACGCGGACTTACCCGGTGCTGGGCCAAAACTTCCTCCCTTACCCTCCCACGATCGGTACGTGGTTCAAGGGCTGGTGGCGGCTCGAGATCAGTTGCAGGGCGGCCATACCAACCTCTGCTGGGCTTACAGTTATGCAATGATGGTCTCGTGGAAGCGGCAGCAGAGCGTTGACGCGCGCGAGCTCGTGGCCAGGGTTGGAACGAAGTGGCTTTCCAATTTCGACGCTAACAAGGGGTTGTCGTGGACAGAAACAGCGGCTTTTTATCGCGCCGCTGGAATGCGCGTCGAACCTCTGATGAGCTTCCCGGTCTCCGAGTGGGGCGAAATGCTGAGGAACTACGGTCCGTTGACCATCCATGGTCTCAATAACTCGCTCGGAGGAGGCCATGTCCGTATGCTTTACGGTATTCAGGGCGACGGGAATCCGCAAACCACTACGATGCTGATCCTCGATCCTTGGCATGGAGCGGACTACGGCGAAGCGTATGAGAAGTTCATAGCCAAATACGAAGGGGCTGGTGCCCAGGCAGGTCGAACCGCGCAGATCGGTCATTTCTAGTCGTTTGAAGCCCCTCTCAACTGGGTCACGTTCCGTGAGCACATCATGTGGTGGGTCCGTTTTGGTGAGCAAAGGTGGCTCAATTTCTGTGAGCGCTAAGGGACAGCCCCAAACCTGCTCGAACGCAGCGCAGCAGACCGTAGTCATACTTGCCCTGGCAGGCGTCGAACACCGGCTTGAGCGTGAAAGGCGAGTCGTGCGCCAGCTGGCTGAAGGCATACTCGATAGTCTTTACCTCGTCGTCGGGAAGCTTGACGACCTCCCCCACGGTGAGCTCGCCCTCTTCGATGCAGCGGGCCAGGTGGCTGTACACCGTTCCAGTCTTGACGCCCCGACGCCCGGCGATGTCCTCCGGGGCCATGCCGGCGCGGAAGAGCGCCAGCGTGTCGCGGACAGTGCTGCTCAGCCCTGCGTCCCTGCGTCGGCCCAGGGGTACGGACGCCGATCTCGATGGCGCATCTGGGAGTGATGGGACCCGCTCGGGCCGGCCGTACTCGGCCTCGTGGTCGGCCATGACACGCAAGAATTCGGCGCCGTAGCGCTCCAGCTTGACCACTCCGATACCGCCGATGCGGCCAAGCTCGTCGCCGTTGCGCGGGCGGTAGAGGACGATCTCGCTCAGGGTCGCGTCGCTGAAGATGACGTAGGGGGGCACGTTCTGCTCCTGGGCGAGCGCCCGGCGGCGCGCACGCAGGCGCTCCCACAGGGCGTTCGCCTCCGGATCGGTCGGGGCCTCGACGCGGGCGGGGCGGTTCGCCCGCACCGTGCGTGTGCGCTCCGGATCGCGCCGGAGTCGGACTTCGCGCTCGTCGCGCAGGACGGGGCGGCTGTGCTCGGTGAGCTTGAGCGCCCCATGACCCTCTATGTCGACGGCGACCAGCCCTGCCGCGACCAACTGGCGATAAACGGACTTCCACTGATCGGCATCCAGCTCCTTTCCGATCCCGTAGGTGCTGATGCGGTCGTGGCCGAAGCGGCGGATGCGTTCGTGGTCTTTTCCGAGCAGCACGTCGATCAGGTAGTTCACCCCGAAGCGTTGCTCGGTGCGATAGACACAGGACATGGCCTTCTGCGCGGCGACCGTGCCGTCCCAGGTCTCGACCGGCGTCAGGCAGGTGTCGCAGTTGCCGCAAGGGTCGTCCAGGGGCTCGCCGAAGTAGTTGAGCATGACGCGACGGCGGCACTCGGTGGTCTCGCACAGCCCAAGCAGGGCGTTGAGCTTGTGGAGCTCGACACGCTTGAAGCGTTCATCGGCCTCCGAGTCCTCGATCAGGCGCCGCAGGGTGACGACATCGCCGATGCCGTAGGTCATCCAGGCATCCGCGGGCAGTCCGTCTCGGCCGGCGCGGCCGGTTTCCTGGTAGTACGCCTCGACGCTCTTCGGGAGGTCCAGGTGGGCGACGAAGCGCACGTCCGGCTTGTCGATGCCCATCCCGAACGCGATGGTCGCGACTATGATCACCCCCTCGCCGCGCAGGAAGTCACTTTGGTTGGCCCGGCGGGTCTCCGCAGTCAGTCCGGCATGGTAGGGCAGGGCCCGGAACCCCTGACCGCATAACAGCGCGGCGGTCTCTTCCACCTTGCGCCGAGACAGGCAGTAGACGATGCCCGAGTCGCTCGGGTGCTCCTCGCGCAGGAAGTCGAGCAATTGCCGGCGCGGCTGTTCCTTGTGGATGATGCGATAGCGGATGTTGGGGCGGTCGAAGCTGGAGACGAACTGCCGAGCCTCACCGAGCTGCAGTCGGTTGACGATCTCGTTGCGGGTCGGGGCGTCCGCGGTGGCGGTCAGCGCGATACGCGGTACCTCAGGCCAGCGCTCGTGCAGCAGACTGAGCTGGATGTATTCCGGTCGGAAATCGTGACCCCATTGAGAGACGCAGTGGGCCTCGTCGATGGCGAAAAGCGCGACCCGGACGCGGTTCAGCAGGGACAGGAAACGGTCGGTCAGCAGCCGCTCCGGGGCTACGTAGATCAGGTCCAGCTCACCGCTGAGCAGCGCCTGCTCAACCGCCTGGGCGGCGTCGTACGGCAGTGACGAGTTGAGAAAGGCCGCGCGCACGCCGAGCTGGCGCAGCGCGTCCACCTGGTCCTGCATCAGGGCGATAAGCGGCGACACCACGACTGCTGTGCCGGGCCGGAGCAGGGCGGGGACTTGGTAGCACAGGGACTTGCCGCCGCCGGTGGGCATTAGCACCAAGGCATCGCCGCCTGCGATCACCTGGTCGACGATCTGCTGCTGTGCATCTCGGAAGCTCGCGTACCCGAACACGCGGTTCAGGACTTCGAGGGGCGCGTGATGCGGAAGCATGGGTGAGTCTTGGGGGAATCAGGAACGAAAAAGCCCGCCGGGCGGCGGGCCTTTTGCGCGATCGACCGACGTCAGCCGAGCTCGTCCGCCCCGATCTTCTGCATGAGGCCGAAGCTCTTGACGAAGGGGCCGGCCATGCGCGGGTCTTTCATCATGGCCTTGTAATCGCCGTGCTTGAACTTGAGCTTACCCGTTGCGAAGGAGGTGCCGAGGCCCATCATCCCGATGCCCTTCTCCACCCACTTCAGCCAGTCCTTCATGTCCGCACGCATGTCCCAATCGGGCTTCTCACCATTCCAGTCGCCGGCGCGCACGCACACTCCATTCTCGACGACGAAGACGCCGCGCGGGTTGTCCTCGTCCTTGAATCCGCATGTGATCACGGAGTTGAAGCCGATCTCCGCCAGCTTGTCCTTGACATCCGGCTCGTTGTTCCAGGCGTCCATCAGCTGTTTCATCCACGCGTCAGAGAAAAGTGCGGCCATTTTGTTGGGTCCTCCAGGTACGCTATTGCAGGTGCCGCCGGGCACGGGACGATAACGGTGGTCCGGGGCTCGGCGGTATTGACGTTGGTTCCATGCCTCAGCCGGGCGAATTCTAACAGGATGCGTGGAAAAGCATATCGGTAACCTCCCGAGGTCGGCATGCGCGGTCTCGCGCAGGGCTGTTGCTGCGGTCAATGGAAATCCAGAGCGATACCTCCGGCCGAGAGATAGCGGGCCTCCTGCTCGAGCTCCAGCTGCGTCAGGGGATGTTGCTGCAGCCATCCGTCGGGAAAGCGCAGGACGAGATTGTTCCCTTCCACGCTCAACACCGGTTGCGGCTTCGACGCCGGAGAACGGCTGCGATGCAGGAGCACGGCCAACCGCAGTATGACGCATAGCCGGCGTGTGCAGGTCTGAACCCCGGACGGCAGCGTGGCGATCTCCTGAACTGGAAACTTGCGGCGATGGCCGAGGACGAGGGCGGCCAGGACCGCCTGCTCCTGACGGGTGAAGCCGGACAGATCCGCGTTCCGCAGGACGTAGGCGCCGTGCCTTTGGTACTGGCTGTGGGAGACCATGAGCCCCAGCTCGTGCAAGCGCGCTGCCCAGGCGAGCATCACGGGGTAGTTTGGATGATCGAGTGCCCACACCTGGGCCAGCTGCCCATGCAGTGTCAGCGCGGTTGCCTTGACGCGGGCTGCATGTGCGCGGTCGATGCCGAAACGGCGGCTAAGAGAGTTGACGGTGCGCTCGCGCACGTCCTCGTGCTGGATGCGGCCCACCATCTCGTAAATGAGTCCCTCGCGCAGCGCCTCGTCGGAGACCTGCATGTGCTCGACCTCGAGGGTGGTGAACACGGAGCGCAGCACGGCGACTCCCCCTGGGAACACGGCTCGGCGCTCATCGGCCAGGCCCTTGAGGTTGATGTCGGAAACCTTACCGCAGGCGATCAAGGCGTCCCGGAGCTTGGCAAGAGATTGCGCCGAGATCCCGTCGTCGCACCAGCCCTGGGCAGCCACCACGGCGGCGATCGCCTTGATGGTACCGGAGCTTCCTACCGTCTTTGTCCAGCCAGAGCGGCGGAACAGCTCGCGAACGGGCCGCACTTCCATTGCCCCGGCGAGCTCTGATTTGTCCATCAGCTTGGCCGTGATCTTGCCGTCCGGGAAGTAGCGCTTGGACATGCTGACGCAGCCCATGT
Source organism: uncultured Gammaproteobacteria bacterium (assembly GCA_963824085.1). Taxonomy (GTDB): domain Bacteria; phylum Pseudomonadota; class Gammaproteobacteria; order Chromatiales; family Chromatiaceae; genus JARRNE01. Next base: position 242,900 of record CAWGNT010000015.1, on the reverse strand, counting down.
GCAGGCTTTCGCGCAGACGAGGCGTGAACCGTTCGCCCACAATGAGCTCCGTGCTGCCGCCCCCGATGTCCACCACCAGCCGGCGCTCGGTGCCCGCCGCAAGTCCGTGCGCCACACCGAGGTAGACCAGTCGAGCCTCCTCGCGGCCGGCGATGACGTCGACGGTGTGTCCAAGGGCCGCCTCCGCCTCCTCGACGAATCGGCTTCCAGGATGGAGCTGCCGCAGGGTATTGGTTCCGACCGCGCGCACGCTGTCAGCGGGCATGCCGCCCAGGCGCTGACCAAAGCGCTCGAGACAGGCCAAGGCCCGCTCCGCTACTTCCGGGATCAGGTCTCCGTCTTCGGTGAGTCCCTCGCCGAGGCGCACCATCTCCTTGATGCGGTCGATCACCTGCAGGTGGCCATCGTGGATCCGTGCCACGATCATATGGAAGCTGTTGGAGCCCAGATCGACGGCCGCGACTGTCTCTGTCAAGGCGGCTTCGGCGGTGAGGGCGTTCTCGGGCGACATGGCGATTCCAGCTGAGAAGATTCCCGCAGATGGTACCAGAACTGCTCAAGCCCAACGGGCGTGCTCCCCAACGGTATGCCTTTGCAGTCGATCAGGGTGCGCTGGGGCTATCCTTGCCCCGCACGGGCGCTGAGAGGTATTGACAATGATGAGACACGAGTCGGACCCTTCCGAGCCAAGCGAAAGCTGCCCGCTCCCCCAACCACCCGAGTTGTCGGGGATAAAGGTCGTCGGACTTCGGCCCAGGCCGCCTCTCGCGGACTACCGGGCGGCGATGGGGCTGGCGAATGCAGAGGCGGCGGACCGCCTCGGAGATTACATGCTTCTCTCCTGGTATGACAGGGATCGTGACTTTGAGTCACCGCAGCAGGCATCCGAATGCCATGCCGCGAGTACGATCCCCGGTTACGTGGACTACGGCATTCACCATGGGGCGACCTTGATCCTAAGAAAAGCACTTGAACCGCCAAGAACGCCAAGAGCACCAATTCTTTCAGATGGTTGGAGAGGTCAATGCTACTAGACTCGGGTGACCCACGAATCAATCAGAACTCCGTGTTTTTCTTGGCGTCCTTGGCGCCTTGGCGGTTCCAACTGGCGTATCTAGGTTGATGATCGATATCGAGGACGGGCGGTTCGTGTTCTTCTGCCTCCCAGTCACCGTCTGACGAGGCCCTCGCTTGCGTGGCGAGACGACGACGATCACTAACGTTCATCGTTACGACAAAAAACATTCATTTCCATCCCGTCAATCCCTGCGCTAGATAGGCTGAATTTTCGAGTCGCATCCGAGAGGTTTTGGGATGTTGGACACCGACATGCGGTCTGGCGACGAGGGCAACGAGAGGTTCTTGGATCGTACGTCCCCAGCGGATGCCATGGGGGACAAAGCGGCCTGGGATGCGCGTCGACGCATCGAGCGCCTGCGTGAGCTGCGGCGGCTGCGTGAGCTGCTGGATGATCCCAGCTTTAACGAGCTGGAATAATGTGAGGAGGTGATTAGCCCCTCGCTCAGCTGGGCATGCGGCGTAGGGCTGGGTCGGCAGAACACATTGCCAATATACCCCCGCTGTTAGGGTGTTCGGTTTTCCGGGGTCGGCTTATTACGGGCGGGGCTGATCACGTTGTCTTGAAAGGTGTCTGATGTAGGGCGGTGGTCCGAGTTGGGGCCGCGATCAAAGAGCAGACCATGACAAGAGACCGCAACGAGGTCGCTGAGCAATCGACGGAAGGCGACGAGCTCGACGCGCCTGTGCGTGCGCGCGTCCGCTGGCGCAATCGTGGGGGACTGCGCAAGATGCACCGCGAGCGGGATGAGTCCAGGGATAAGGCACAGAAGCGACGGCGTGACGGAGAGTGGCGCTGACTTGAGCGGCGGCTCCGCGCGGCTGTCGCCAAGTGTTTTTTTATCCGCCCCCGCGTTTCGCGGTTTCAGGAAATGTCGCTGCGCGACTCTGTCGAGCCGGGTGTTGCCTACGGCGGATCTCCGCGCGTAGCCCGGCCTCAAGGCAGATTTGGGCGTGGTCGGGTGGCGCCGTCTCCGGGTGCGCCGGGCTCCCGTCCTTGGACACGTACCTCCAGAGGCTCGCTGGCACTGAGATGCACGTCCCTCTGTGGGAATGCGATACTGATTCCGGCTGCGCTGAGCTTATCGTTGATCGCCTGGTGCAGCTCGCTGGTGACCGTGAGCCGATAGTCCAAGGACTCCAGATAGCAGCGCAAGGCGAGGTCGAGCGAGTTGTCGCCGAAACCCTCGAAGGTCGCAAACGGCGCCGGATCGGCGAGCACCCTGGGATTCTCTGCCGCGGCGGCGTTGAGCAGGCTCAGGGCCTGTTTCACATCGCTTCCATAGGCCACTCCGACTTTGACGATCACCCGGTTGAGCTGGTCCGAGAGGGACCAGTTGAGCAGGCGGCCGGTAATGAACTCCTTGTTGGGAACGAGTAGCTCCTGCTTGTCCCAGTTGCGGACGGTGATCGCGCGGATGCGGATGCGGGAGACAACCCCGGTCGTGTCCCCGATGGTGACGATGTCGCCGACTCGGACGGGGCGTTCGAAAAGGATGATGAGACCGCTGATGAAGTTGGCGACGATCTCCTGAAGACCAAATCCGATACCTACGCCGAGGGCGGCAACAAGCCACTGGACCTGGGACCAGGAAAGCCCGAAGGTGCTGAATACTGTTGCGGCGGCGGCTGCCGTGATGGCGTAGCTCGTGAGCGTCTTGACCGCGTAACGGCTCCCTGGGGAGACGGACATGCGCTGTAGCAGCAGGATCTCCAGCAGCGCGGGCAGGTTCCGGGCCGCAACAGTGGCGAGGAAAACGACGATGAGCACGAGGATGAGATCCGCGAGGGTGACGGGAATGATTTGCTGCTCGCCGTCGATAAGCCCCGTGTGGTGCCAAAGCGCAATCTCGCGCAGAAAGCCGAAAGCGGGCAGGACATCGGACCAGATTACCCACAGCCCCACAATTCCGCTGATGAAAAGGAGTGTGTCGATGAGCTTACGGGTGCGCTCGTCCAGGGCGGCCAGATCCACGAGCGGCTCATCCAGTTGACGGATGGAGGACGCGAGATCGTCGTCGCCGTGCACGTCTCCCTCGCCGACACGCGCTGCGCGGCGCTCCAAAGCGGCCTGTAGGGCGAGCCGCCGACGGGCGAGGCCGAGCCAACGGAGGATGAGCTGGTGGATCACCGTAAGCGCCAGCACGAGGTACATGGAGCTGACGAGCGATTTCAACAGGGTCCCAGCCGTATACAGATAGCCGGCAAACGTGAGCACTGCCAGCGCGATCGGTGTGGCTACCGCCACGGTATACCAGAGTCGTCTTAAGCGATTCAGCCAGCCCTCGGGATCGGCCTTAAGCAGATTGCGCAGGGCGCCATGCCCGGGATGCAGAGCACGTGCGAAGAACACTGCGAAGGCAACGAGCAGGAGGATCAACGCGAGGCGTCCCAGGCTTCCGCTGTAGGCGGGGTCCCGATGATGGTAAACGGCGCTTGCGACGAAACCCACGGGGACCACGACCAGAATCAGGCGGTCAAAGCTGCGGCGCAGCGTCGCAACGACGGGCCCCGACCACCGAAAGTGGCGGTCGGCGACACCGCCGGTCATGCAGATCACCCGGAAGGCGCGCAGGTAATACAGGGCGACCGAAACCGAAAGCGCACCGTAGCCGACGGCCTTGGTGAATAGAGTCGCCTCCAACGAGGAGTAAAGCTGCCAGCCCAACAAGGCAAGAATCAGCGGCCAGGGAGCGGCGAGCAGGAGGGATAGGCCGAGAGCCTGCAGCGTGTAGGCGAAACGATCCGTGCGCACGCGGCGCAGAGGCGCTTCCGTGGCGCGGATGGCGGAGCGTATAGCACCGGACTTCCAGAGCAGGGTTCCGGCGACCAGTGCGAAGAGCCAGAGCAAGGGCGAGTGCGCGACCTCATACAGGAGGACCTGGGCGACATCGATCCAATTGGCGGGAGAGACGAGCCAGGCCGCCGCACTCGGCACGGCGATCGCCGTCGCGAGGCTCGCGGTCGCCGCGCTCCGCACCCACAATAGGCGCTCCGACAGGAATTCGTCGTACGCCCGGATCGTGTCCACAAGCTGGCTTGAGGCGTAGTCCACCTCGCCGAGTGCACTGAGGTAGGCCTCGTCTGTCGTCAACGCCTGATCCACCAGATCCTTGCGAGCTTTGACCAGCTTGTGAAGCTGATCCTGAACGACAGCACGTTCGTCGGCCGGAACGCCAGCCGTGAGACCCTTCACGTACGCCTCCGTGTCGCGCAGCTGGCGTCGTTCCTCGCCCAATCGGATCTGCCTTAGGGTCGCGTCGGCGATCGCCTGCTCGCGCTTGGCCGCCGCCTTCTTGATGGGGCGCAGCTCGGGCAGCTGGTTGCGCTGATCGATGAGCACCTGGCCGAGCGCCTGTGATACTCCGGCGACCTCAAGGCGCTGACGGGCACTTCGGTGTTCGTCGCTGATCCGCTTCGTCTGCTGCTCGAGCTCCGCGCGCTGATCGTCGAGCTGGTCCAGCTCGGTGGTAAGCGCACTGATCTCCTCGGTCAATGCGGCATTGCGCTGGGCCAGCTCCTGGATCAAGGGATGTTTGCCTTCCGCCTGGCGTTTGGCTTCCTCGGCTGCGGCCTGGGACTTCTCGGCCTCGGCACGGCGTTGCTGGTTCACCTGGTCTTCGAGCCAGCGCTGGTCACGCTCGAGCATCTTGAGGTCCGCGGCGGCCTTGTCCCGTTTGGCCTTGAGCAAGTCCGTCCGCACAGCCTGGCTCAGGAGCTCCTGATCGAGCATGCGGATCTCGGTACGGAGCTCCCTTTGACGCGATTCCAGCGCCCACCGTCGAGCTTGCGTCAGCGTCGAAGACTGATTCTCGGGGGGTGGGAGATTCAGCTGCGCGTCGACGTCGTCCAGCTCCTTCTTGGCCTCGTTGATGCGCTGGCGCGCCTCTGTCGGGCGTTGCGCTCGGCCCTCGAGCTCCTTCTCCATCTCGGTGAGCTTTGCTTCCACGGCGGTGGCGTCGGCCTGGGTCTTGGCCAGCCGCTGCTCAAGCTCCTGCAGCTTGATGCCCGGTGGGAGCCGCTCGGGGGGCTTCTCTTCTGTCGCCTGGGCGGCATCGAGATCCTTGCGAATCTGTGCTGTCTGAGGCGGGGCGGTCTCCAGAGACTGGCTGTAGGCGGCCGCTTTGGCCTCAAACGAATTGGCCGCCTCGAGATTGCTCAGCGCCTTGCGGTAAAACTCGGCCAGCTTGGTCTTGGTGGCTTCGTCGAGGTCGGTCGCCGCCTGCACCTCTTTGAGCTTGGTTTCGAGGAGCTTCGCGGTGAGCGCGGTCGCCGCGGGGGCATCGAGCCGGACGTCGGCGCCCGGCGGCGATTGCTCCGAGCCAGCCGGGGGCGTCTGCGAATGGCCGGTGCTCCACAGACCCGCTAGAAGGAGTGCCAACCCGAGGCGGAACATGAGTCTTCTCATCACGACGAAACGGCCACAGCCGCTCGGACACGCGCGAACGACCAGGCAGGCGCTGTGCGTGCTTGAACGCAGTGGGGGCGACGACCAGTGTCGCGGGTCGGGGTCGTTTCGACTGGTGCGAGCTGCGGGCCTGTACATAACGCTTGTGCCCGGTCTTCGCCTGGGAAAGGCTGCACGCGCTGCCGCATTGGCCGCAGCCGCATCAGTGACAGGCCGGTGGGCGGGCCGGCGCAGCGGATCGGGGCGGTCGGTCGACGGGCCGCGTCGCAGCGGCGGCCGTGCCTGCGGGGCGTCAGCTGGTCGCCGGGGCGTCCTGCGGGCGCTTCGCACGGGCGCTGGCGCGTATCTCCTCGACGCTGACGAAATAGTAGCCGCAGCTGTGCTTCGTCAGATTCTCCGCGCGGGTACGGGGGTACTTGCGGCAGCTCGGAGGTCTGAAGGCGTAGACGGCGCAAGAGCTCAGTCCATCTTCGTCATAGCGGAGGAAGGGGCAGGGGTAGGGGAGCTTGCAGCACTCGCCGCAGCGGTTGCATTCTCCCCCCCGCGTCTCGTCCACAGGCAGCAACGAGGTCGCGAACCGCTTCAATTTTCGCATCATAGGCGTTTAAGGAATCCATGCGAGGTGTCCAAATGGCCGCGGATTGTACCGCAAGGTGACGCGCCTTCGGGAGGAAAAGGGTGATCCGTCGCCTCCGGATGACCTACTCGTAACGTTGGGTGCAGTCGTGCCGCCGCCAGTAATGGCACCGTGCGTGGTCACGGAGGCCGATCGCAGGAGGGTTGCCAGTGTGTAGCCTGCGAGAGGAAATCGGGACCCCTTATACACAACGCAGCCGGTTGTTTCGCCCCTCTACCGAGGGGCCAGGTTGCGCCCACTGGGGGCGTTGGCAGCAGGTAGGCTGCCCTCAAGCCTTCAGGACGAATTCACGGCGATGCCCGGCGGGCGCAACCCGGCCGCGGGCAAAACGAAAGTCCCAAATACCTACGGGCGTCAGTTGAACAGCGGCACGCAGGCGCGCAAGCGCCTTCCCTTGTGCTCCATGCCGTCGATGCGTTGAGCGAGTCGGTCGGCGACCTTCCTGTCCATATCCGGCAGCCGGATGACGGCGGTCACCTTGTCCGGATTAGATTGCCGTCATTGTTCTAGGTGACCTGGACCTCGATGCCGTGCTCGGCTAAACGCGCGCTGAGATCCTCCGCGGTGGTCTCCGGCGGGAAATTCCCCACTACGACGCTGATACTCACTCGCTGCCTTCGCGTGTTTGACCAAGAGCCGGCGGATCCTGCGAGGATAGCCGGCCCGCGAAGGGTCGGTTGCCCGCAATATTGAGCGGCGCTACCACAGAAGCGGCGCCGGCCCTGAACCCGGGCCAGGCGGTCGCGGCTGCGCGCGGCGTGCGCTTGACGTCGTTCGTTGGATGCGCGGTTTGATCTCGTGCGTCATTTCGCTGGTCACCAGCACTCGGTACCCGAGCTTCTGTGCCGCAGGGAGGACGTCGCGACGGATTGTGAAGACGTTGATCGCCCCCGTCGAAGCACCACACACGGTGATGTGGGCGAGCGCATCGACATCCTTACGCATCGTCAGCACTTCGATCCCGGAACCCTTGAGCTCCTTGGCCATCTCGTCGAGCGGGATTTCCTGCCCGAGACCGCACTGAAGCGTCCCGTCGTATTTGTAGACCGGCACCCGCGGCCTGTCGAAGATCCACAGGCCATATCCTCCGGCGTCGGGATTCTGCGCCGTAAAGGAACTCCAGTCTGCGGCCGCCACTGTCATCACGTTGACTTCCCCGGTCGGCGCCCCACATCGTTCCGGCAGCTCCAACGGCAGCCTGCTCCTCCCCGCCGAGATCACCTTCACGCCCTGGGCGCGCAGGAGGTCCGCCGCCTTCTCGGGGAGGATTCCGCTCTCGTCGGCGCATTGGACGCCTCCGGTGAGCTGGTAGACGGTCACGGCATCATCTGCGTCGGCTGTCACAGACACCAACAAAATCAGGATCAACAGGATCTTGTTCATGGGGCACTCCATCCCGAACGATTTTCTTGTGGGGCGGCGGGCGAGTGCCCCTATGTCTTTCGCGAGATCTCGGCGAACGAGGCATTCTACCCTAGCCTTAGGGTCGACTCACGGGCGGGTGCCGGGCGTCAAACCGCCGCCGCAGGGCCGAGGAGAAGTCCCGCGGTGCGCTAACAGTTGAACGCGTTGCACGTCGACCCGGTCAGCGGCCCGCGGGCTGGAGCCAGCACGGCCTGGTATCAATATTGATGCGGTTGCTTCTGGCTGAAGACGAAAGAGCGCCAAGCGGTTTCGAGGGCGGAAAATCCGCCATCGTAGCTGGCGTCGATGACGTCCAGGGGCGAGAAGTTGTCCGCACCTTCCCGCCCGAGCACGTCCAGCAGATGACCGAGCAGCTGGGTCCCGTCGGGACTCGACATCAGGAAGTAGATCAGTGACCAGGCCTGGGCGTAGCTCCCATTGTCGGCGAGATTGTGCAGTCGCCAATCAGCCTGCTCAAGCGTCAGGTAGTCGCGCAAGGGCATGATGGTTCCGCCGCGGACCTTTGTCCTGATCAGTGCGTCCCACGTCCGGTTGGGTGGTATGACCACTGTTTGACCGAACACCTCCATGCGCTCGACGTATTCGGAAATCCCTTCGTTCAGCCATGGCGGTACGACACCGAAGAGGTGATGCATCAGGGCATGGTTGGCCTCGTGGGTAATGACCTCGAGCATCTGCGCGAAGCTTCGCTGCCGCCAGGTCACCGCCTCATTGCGTTGTGGCGAAAAGTAGCCTGACGCTCGGCCCCGGAGTACCGGGCCCTCTCCATACTGCGAGAAGGTCTTCTCGTCGTTGAAGATGCGAATGTCGAAGCTCGGATCGGAGGGAAACCGGGTGTGTAGGCGTGACCGGTACAGCTCGTGGATCTTCGACACAGCCACTTCCACCTTGGTGCGGGTCTGAGCGGGCATGTCATAGCCGACGGGGATGATCTCGAAATGGAAAGGGATGTGGCCCTCGTAGGTGGTGGAGATGTCTTGCGCCGCTGCGGTGGTGGTTGACGGCGTTCGGTCTCCGAAGTGGACCTGTCCGTCCGCGTCCGTCCACCGAAAGATCTGGCCCTGGGTGGACGGCATGCACGACAGCAAGATCAGCGATACACCGATACGGACTCTGTGCTCCACGATCTGCTCGATTGCGTGATGGCCATGAGGGCAGATTCTAGCGAGCGCGGGATGGGCGGGTCTTCACCACGGCCAGGCGAATTTTGCTAGAGTTTGCTAACGCGCTCGCAAAGTCCGGGTACGTCTCGGCATCGACGCTCCCCGCTTGCGGTCCCTAGCGTGTCGTCGTCCTCGCGCGCCCGGGGTATCCGCACGGAAGATTGCATTGCCGCGCGGACCCTAGTCGGACACTTGTCGCAGTGCCCGAAGAATTTTTCGGGGGAGTTGCCGTATTGCCAAGCAGTTCTCCCCCTCGCCGCGAGAAATGTGCGATTGAGTAGATGTGTCCGTCGCGGCCTTCGGAGAGACGGCCGGCCCGTCCTCCCTGGACCGCCGAGCGCGCGCATGACAAAGAGGTGTTCGTATGGAGGAACAAATGGATAGAGACAAAGAGTTTGCCCTTTGGGTCGCGTCCATCGACCGCGGCGACTTGGGCTACACCTATCTGCGCTTTTACACCGATGCGCCCGAATGGGTGAAGAACCACGCCGTAAATCGCTTCGGCAGGGGTACGGTCTTTCTCCGACCCCTACGTCGCCGGCCACGCGCGGCCTGATCTCTCGTCCGCAATCGCGCCGGATCTTCTCATCTGACGTCGCCATCAGCAGCGGCGGGACCGCCCTCCTCGCGCCAAGTCCGTCGGCTGTGCCGTGCCGGAACTGGCGAATCCTTCAGTCCAGCGCCTCGCTGGCCAGATGGTCGCTCGCTACGCCAAGTCCATCTAAACCCGCTGTCATCGCCTGCACCTCAGCGCCAGGCCCTGCGACATAAAAGTGCGTTGCGGTCGGTTCAGACACATCTGATCGCAGTACGGCCAGCACGTCGTCAACGGTCGCATCGATGAGCGGCGTGTAGAAAAAGTTGTCCAGGGACTCTTTCAACGCCCGACACCATCTCGCCTGATACTGCCCCTCCGGCTCCGCGACGGACCAGTAAAGGCGAAAAGATTCGATGACGTCGATGGACACGGCGTGCTCGATCAGGCTCTTGATGGGGGCTATACCGTCGCCGAAGGCGACAAAAACGGCCGGCTCGGGAGATTCTTCCGCGAGGACGAACCGCCCCGTCGGGCCTCTTACCGTGACCATCTGACCGTGGTGCACGCTCCCGGCGAATATTGCCTCTGCGAAGGGTTCGTCGGGGCGGCGACGGATGAAGAACTGTAGGTTGCGCCCGTTACATGGGCAGCTTGCGATTGGGATCTCTGCCGTCGTGCCATCCTCAAGTGTGAGCTTTGCCCTCTGTCCGGCCATGAAGCGCAAGGTCTGGGTCCGAGGGGTCTGTATGTGGAGTTGGCTCACCTGGTCGTCGAGGCGCTCGACCTTGCGCACGCTGGCGCGGACCTCCTGCTCCGGGAGGTCATCGACGGACAGGGCTTCCGCCGCCTCCAACACAACGTCCGTTACAGCAGTGTTGGAGCAGGTGAGGATATAGCCCAGCTGCTTTTCGCGCTCGCTCAGCACATAGTCGTGGTCGCGGGTCTTCCACACCTCTCCGCTTGCGACCCGGGCCTTGCAGGCGCCGCAGTTCCCGCTCGAACAGCCATAAGCCAGCTTGAGCCCCGCACGCACGGAGGCGTCCAGTATGGTCTCCGTGCCCTCGACGAAGAACTCGTGAGCGCTAGGAATTATCTTGACGTGGGCTGCCATGATGCGCAGAAAGGTGTCTTTTGCAAAGAGTTGGGCACGGTTGTCGGTCCGTGGGCGCTCGGCGAGCTCCCGCCGGGCGTTGGCAAGCCAGTCGATCGTCTCGCGCAGGCGCGCCTCTGTGCTCACCTGCGTCGATGTTGCGAGAGCGTTCAGACGCTCGGCCACCTCGCCAAGGAGTCCCTCGGCGGCCTCCAAGGTCGAGACCTTTTCCACCAACACGTCGCTCAGGGCGCGCAGCCTCGAGACAAGCACCTGCGGACTGGGGAGGATGGCGTCGATATCTCGTGTTCGGGGTACGGCGGCGGCCTTGATACGCTCGACGCGCTCGATCGCCTCGTCCTGATCCAGGCTTACCTTCGGGTAGAGCCGCAGCAGGTCGCTTACCGCCACCTGCCCCTCGAAGGTCTCGATCTCCCCGCGGCGGGCACGTCTCTGCAGCTCCGCACGCGACACACCGGCGAGGCGCGCGGCTCGGGAAAGGCTCAAGAGCTCTGCCATTCAAGGGCTCCATGAAACGTTGGTAACAGCCAATAGGTCGGTTGTAAACCGGGCTTCAGTATCCAAAACTAGGTGGAAGAGCTGGTGCTCGTTGACCTGAGGGTAAACATACGCGACGACCGACACGGAGGCAAAAGGGCTGTGCAGCGGCGGCACCTACGGCACCAATGGACGATGCTGTGGAGTGCATGCGGACATGTTCACGGCGTGTCCCGACGCCTCGCTGCCTCGCTGGGCACGCCCTAGGCGTCTGGGTTCGATTCTCCATCGCGGAAGCATTGCAACCATGACTCGCAACCGCCTGCTCCTCACCAGTCTGTCGTTGGCCCTTGTTGTGGCCGACTGGGCTGCTGCTGCCGACGACAGCCTTCGCTCGACTGCTGTTCAACTGCCCGTCGCCGGCGAGGTCCAGGAGGCGAGGATCCCGCAGGGCTACGGGTTGGAGATGCTGACAGACCGCCTGGACCGTCCGCGCATGCTGACCTTTGGCCCCAACGGAGATCTGTTCATCGGCTCGCGGGGGGGCAAGGTCTACCGACTGTCGCCACCCTATCGAGACCCGCAAGTCCTTGTCGACACCGGCGACTATCCGCATAGTGTCGCCTTTCGCGACGGAGAGATCCTGATCGCACGCACCGATGGCCTCTACCGCGCACCCTACCGGCTGGGTCAGAAACGCCTCGATCCGGGAGAGCTGCGCCTTCTGGCCCCGCTTCCGGGCGGAGGAGGCCACAGCAGTCGGACGGTGCGCATCGGACCGAACGGGCGTGTCTATGTGAGCCTGGGCGTCGCGGGCAACTGCAGCGATCAGTACTTGAGTGATGCCTATCGCTTCGACGACCGCCGCGGCGGCATCATGGTGCTCGACGAGAACGGCAGCAGATCTGCGTGGGAGCCATTTTCGACGGGGTTGCGCAATCCTGTCGGCTATGATTGGCAGCCGCACACCGGGGTGCTCTATGCGAGCAACAATGGTCCCGACCATTGGGGGTTCGGTTTGCCGCCGGAATATTTCAGCCGAATCGAGCATGGCTCATTTCACGGCATGCCCTGGTTCCAGTTTGACGGTAAGGCGATCCGGCGCGACGACTGCATCGACCGGCCGCCGCCCCGTCCGAGGTCGGATGTGCAGATCCCGGCGGTGACCTTCCCGTCCAGGAGCGCACCCATGGCGGTGGCCTTTGTGCCGCGGGGGGCGATGGACCCGTCCCTCGAGGGTGACGCGGTCGTCGCGCTGCACGGCTCGTGGGCGACGCAGCCTTTCGGATCCGCAGGCGGTGATCCGACGACCCGGCGGCCGCCAAAACTCGTCGTCGTCCGCTTCGCGGGCGGTAAGCCGAGGGACGTGAAGGACTTGGTGACCGGATTTCAGCTTGCGGACGGCCAGCGTTGGGCGCGTCCCGCCGGTGTTGCTTTCGGCCCGGACGGCGCGCTCTATTTCACGAGCGACTCGGCGGCTAATGCCCTGTTCCGGCTACGACACACGGACCGCTGAGAGGCGACAGGTCCCGTCCGCCGCCGATACGCCCCGGACGGCAACGAGGTGAGACATCAATACCAGCTCACGCGAATTTTCCGCTTTTCGGCCCAAAGGGTCGGGTTGGCCCGCCGGGGGTGCCGGCCGCAGGGAGGCGGCCGTCAAGCCTTCAGGGACGAATCCTCGGCGTCTCCCGGCGGGCGCAACCCGACCCGGGAAAAACGAAAGACCAAGTACAAGCGGTACATATCCGGACAGGACCAGAGCACATCCTGAATGCAGGAGGAGAATGATGGACGATAAGACTCGGACAGAGCTCGAAGCAGCGGCCTTTAGGGGTTTGGTTGAGCACCTTCGGCGGCGGACCGATGTGCAGAACATCGACCTGATGAATCTCGCAGGCTTCTGCCGCAACTGCCTTTCCAAGTGGTATTTGGGGGCGGCAAAGGAGCGGGGACTCGACATGGACTACGACGCAGCCCGCGAGGCGATCTACGGTATGCCTTACGAGGAGTGGAAGGCCAAATACCAAAAGGAGGCAACGCCGGAGCAGGCAAGGCGCTTCGAGGAGACCAAACCGCTGCATGCCTTCGTAAGCGGGCACAACAAGGCCTGAGCGGCAGCCCCGGAGAGGGCGAAGATTCGTCCTCGTTCCAACTGGGGGTCGAGACCGTTCGCGCTGAAGGTCCCCTGGTCGATGTGGGCTAGAGTGGCCGGCGCCCAGCCAGACGTTTCTTCATCGCCTCGCAGTGTCGGGCATCCTTGATCATGTAATCCCCGCCGGCACGCTCGAAGCCGATCTGCTCGTAAAATCGCTTTACCCGCTCTACCTCCTCGTCCGTGGAGACCCGGGCATGATCCTCGCGCAGGGGTAGGGCCTTGAGGGCAATGAGGCAGCGGTTCAGGTCGATGGTCGCCCCGAGCCGCTGCAAGAAGCGTGTCCCGATACCCCGGCCGCGGTACTCGGGCTCCACCCAAAGCTCGGCGATGTAAACGACGCAGTCGCATTCGGTCGGCGGCTCCTCTTCGGCCGTGCTCGGGAGCAGGCACCGGGAATCGGCCAGCACCACGTGGGAGAAGTCGGCGATCTCCGGGGTAAGAGACTCCAACAGCTCGACCTGGTCGAGTCGGTCACTGACCGCGGTGACGAGGTCCACCCGATGCCCCCGGATGTTGCCGATCTGACGCTCATCGCCGATCGTGTCGTCCCACCCACTGGCTCGCCCTTCGAAGGCAAGGACATAGCGACCCAGCGTCGGGTCCGGGTCGGGTCTTAGCGTGAATTCAAACTCGATCTCGTCCATCGTGCTGAAGGCCATGCTTGGCAGGCGGCTCGCCTGCCAACCGGGCGGGGCTAGCGGTTACGGGGGCAGTGAGCCTGCGCCGGTCAGAGCTCGCCGTTGGCTCCCGCTTCCATGATCGAACGCATTGTGTCGCGCACCTTGACTGCCAGCTTCATCAGCTCAGGCGGCAGATTGGCGCCCTGTATGATCTTGTCAAGGTCGAGGGTAATCAGCCAGGGCTTGCCTTCCTTGTCCTGTATCAGGGTGATGCGGCAGGGCAGATAGGCCGAAAAGTCGATGTCGTACTGCAACATCTGGTGAGCTATGCGCGCATCGCAGAATTGGAAGATCTCGATCCGCTTGCTGTCCACGCCCATTGCTTGCAGCTCCTTGTAAAGGGGCAGCTCGGCGACGAGCTTGAAGTTGAGCGTGTTTGCGCGCAGCTTCATGGAGTCGACGGCATCGTCCATGGATACGCCGTCCGCTAGCGGCATCTTTAGCACCGTCTCGGCAATTGTCATCTGCTGTGCTGGTGCAAGCGCTGGCAGGACGAGGAAAGCGAGAGTCGCGAGGGCGAGGATGGTGGCTCTATGCATCGTTGTTCTCTCCAAACGAGGCCCGCGGCCTGTTGTCGTGCGGGCGTGGTTACGTGTGGGGTAGGTGTTGAGCGGCCACCATTGTGACCGCTCGACGCCCTCGTGCCAATTGGGAATGTCTGCCTACCCTGTTGTGGTTTGTTAGGAGTCCGAGAAAGGAACCAAGAACGCATTTGACAGCGGCATAATTGCTGGCCGGTTGGCGACTTGCCCAAGGGCACCGTCCGCCACGCACTTGAGGAGAGACACTTTCCACCGGAGCCACAGGCCGACCGCTGCCCAGCGCACGCCCGCGGTACAATGGTGGTCTGCCTATATCCGAGACGGAGGCGCAACCCACCAAGTGGGGAGAGCCACACCGGAGGACACCGAGGATGGAGAATTCCACCTACAATCGGCTGTTGGAGCGGTTGCGGCAGACAGATACCGCCGCCGTGGCCTTTTCCGGCGGCGTCGATAGCACCTTTTTGCTTGCGGCGGCGCGGGAGGCGTTTGACGGGCGGGTGCTCGCCCTGACGGCAGTCATGCCTTATATGGTACGCCAGGAGATTGGGGATGCCGTCGCGTTGGCTCAGGCCATGGGTGTGCGGCATGAGCTGGTAGAGGCCGCTATGCCGGAGGGCATCGACACCAACCCGCGTGATCGCTGCTACCTGTGCAAGCGGGCGCTCTACGCGCGGCTCATGGCGGTAGCGGAGGAGGCGGGCTTCCAGCCGATCATCGACGGCAGCAACGTCGACGATCTCAAGGACTTCCGACCCGGCATGCGGGCGCTGCGCGAGCTTGGAATTCGAAGTCCGCTCTTGGACTGCGACATCGACAAGGCGGATGTCCGACGGCTTTCGCGCGCGCTGAACCTGCCGACCTGGTCCAAGCCGACGAACAGCTGTCTGCTCACGCGTCTACCGGCCGGCAAGCGCTTCTCCATGGCGGCCCTGCAGCGTATCGAGGAGGCCGAGCGATTCCTCGCCGGACGGGGCTATGACTGGGTGCGCGTGCGGATGTACGGTGACCTCGCGCGCATCGAGGTAGCCCCGGAGCAGAGAGCCCGGGTGCTGGATGACGCCCAAGCCGTGATCGAGGGACTCGAAGCGCTTGGCTTCCGCGATGTGGCCGTGGACCTTCGCGGTTACCGCCTCGGCAGCATGAATGCAGAGCCCTAGAGCGCCATCCTGCGGATAGATGCGCTCCGGATGCTGCGGAGCCGGTGGGCTCTGTCCTTCGGAGCGGCGTAGGGCTTATCGGCCGAGGTTTGCACCGGGGCTGCCGATGTTGAGCCCCGCACCGCCGCGGACTGCACCTCCACCGCCTTGTCCTCCCGGCGTCAACACGATGGCCAAGAAGATCTGGTTATTGTCGTATTCGTTCAGGGGATCACTCGAGGTTCGCTTCGTATACGAGTACCCGAGTCTGGAAGACAGATTCTGGGTAATGGTCCGCTGCAGCCAGACGGCTGCCACTTTCTGCGTGTAGTCGACAGCGTCCGTACGCTGCTCGCTGTGGTCCCACCACTGCAGGGAAAGATTCAGGCTTGTCCTCGCCGACAGGTTGCGGCCTATCCTGCCGTAAACCGTGTAGTCGTCGGTGTTCAGCGGCTGGTCCTGGTATTTCCTTTGGTAGTAGTTGAAGTTCAGCGAGGCAGGGGTCCGTCGCCAGTTGGTTGACACGGTCGCGCTGAAGTTGTTGTTCACGTAGACCGCGTTCGTGAGGGCCGGGGACCCGGCTTGAAGAAGGACCTGGTCCTGCGTGACGGGATTCTGTATCGGATTTCCGAAGGCGTCGGTCACAGGGAAGATCTGCTGCCCCAGCAGCTCCTGCCGCGCATTGTAGACGGTGGATTCCCATCGCGCGGTCCAGGCCGTGTGTCTTGCCCTGTGACTAAGGGACAGCGTGGGCCAGGCCCCGAAGTACCGGTCGCCGTAACCCGCGGTGATGCTGGTACGCGCCGTGGGTGTCCATGTGACACCGGCCTGCCAGCCGAGACCGCTGGTGCTGCTCGTGGACTGATAGCTGTTGTTGTCGTAGATGAGCCTCAAATAGACCTGCCATTTCCTATTGAAGATATATCCCACCCTCCCCGTGGTGCTCTGGAAGTTGTCGTTCCCTTGGTTGTTCAACAGGTTCGCGCTGTAGGTCAGCGACCAGGGCATGCGGCTGAAGTAGGTTCCGCTCGACACGCTGGCGCGCGTATTCGTCCCGCCGTAGTTGTCTGTCGTTCCCTCCGAGTTGTAGACGTAGTTGATGCCCGGGGAAATATTCACGTTCGCATAGTCCTTCACGCGGAGCGTGAGGCGTGGCGTGATCCCCGCTGTGAAGGTCTGGGACAGATTATTCGGGTTGGTGTCGCTGATGCCTGTCAGGCCACCGATCGGCCGGTCGGGACTGATGGTGTTCGGGTTGGCCGTGGCGTATACGTCCAGAAAGAAGTTGTTCTTGACCACCTCGATATTCGAGCGCGCGCTCAAATACTGCCAGACCTGGTTG
Source organism: uncultured Gammaproteobacteria bacterium (assembly GCA_963824085.1). Classification (GTDB taxonomy): domain Bacteria; phylum Pseudomonadota; class Gammaproteobacteria; order Chromatiales; family Chromatiaceae; genus JARRNE01. The sequence goes on along the minus strand of CAWGNT010000015.1, from coordinate 226,203 downwards.
TCGTAGGTCCCTTGCGGGTAGAAGACCACCTGAGGGGCATAGGTAAAGGTCGTCTTGGCACGTGCTCCCGCGCGCTGCACCGTATAGAAGGGGCTCACCCGCAGGACGGTGCCGCTTTGCTCGTCGACGCTGCGCAGACCGAGATTGCTGTTGTAGTCCGCAGAGAGGATTACGCCCCAATTCCGCTTGATTTCAGCCGCAGGAGCCTGAACGGCGAGCCCCAGCAACAAGAGAACACCAGCCCCAATTCGCGAAATCATTGGATTATTCTTTAGCTCTGACAGGCGCTTGTACGCCAACCCCGTGAAACCCCGCGAGAAATTGTACCCTAGGCGCCAACAGGATGCGCGCCTTCTATGATGACGTGGGACAAAGAGGAGCAAGCTGGGGTTTGATCCCCGCTCCGATCGGAGCGGGAAGTGACCGGGCGGGCAGGGATCAGAGTCGCTGCCGTCTCGTCCGTTGAGAGTGCCTCACTCGTGGCGCAGTGCCTCGATAGGATCCAGCCGTGCCGCGCGGCGCGCAGGAAAGAATCCGAAGATGACACCAACGGCGGCGGAAAAGAGAAAGGCGATGGCGACGATGCTTCCGTTGAGAACGAAGGGGACCTGAAGGACACGGGCTAGGCCGATCGATGCCGCCACGGCGAGGAGGATGCCCAGCAGGCCGCCGAACGAGGCGAGCACCATGGCCTCGACCAGGAACTGCATCAGCACCTCACGCTCGCGCGCCCCGATCGCGAGCCGTATCCCGATCTCCCGCGTGCGCTCCGTGACCGAGACCAGCATGATGTTCATGATGCCGATGCCGCCCACCAGGAGACTCACGGAGGCTACCGCCCCCAAGAGGGCTGTCAGCACCTGGGTGGTGCCGGTCAGCATATTGGCGATCTCGCGCATATCGCGGACGGAAAAGTTGTCCTCCTCGGAGGCCGAGATGTGCCGCCGCTCTCTGAGCAGGCGTTCCGCATCCGCCTTGACCTGGTCGGTCGAACGGCCTTCGCGCACCGAGAGGTAGATGACCCGGACATCCTGGTTGCCGGTGATGCGCCGCTGAACGGTGCGCAGCGGCATCATTACCAGGTCGTCCTGGTCAGAGCCCATGCTGCTCTGCCCCTTGGCGGCAAGCAGCCCGATCACCTCGCAGGAGAGCTTCTTCAGGCGGATTCTGTTGCCGATCGGGTCCTGCGAGCCGAAGAGCTCCTGTCGCACCGTGGCGCCGAGGATACACACGGCCTTCCCAGCACGGAGCTCGCTTTCCGTGAACTGACGACCGGCTGCCAGGGTCCAGCTGCGCGCGGTCAGGTACTGGTTGTCGCTCCCGATGGCGGAGGTGGCCCAGTTGTTGTTGCCTACGATCGCCGTCATGGCCTGGGATGCGGCCGGGGCCGCCGCGGCCAACGCCGGAATCTCGCGGCGCAGGGCAATAACGTCGTCCATGTTGAAGGGGGGTGCGTCCGAGCTCATGCCGGGACCCATCCGTTGGCCGGGGCGGACGATGAGGAGATTGCTCCCGAGGCTTTCGATCTGCTTGCGTACCTGCAGCGTCGCCCCCTCCCCAAGGGTCACCATGACGATGACCGCCGCGACGCCGATAACGATACCGAGGATGGTGAGAAACGAGCGCAGGACGTTGCGGCGAATCTCGCGCACCGCGAGCAGCAGGCTGTTCCAGAGCATCAGGCACTCTCCCGGGCGTGTGCGTTGCTCTCCACGAGCCCATCCAGGAAATGCACTATTCGCCTCGCGTAGGCGGCCATCTCACGCTCGTGGGTGATCATGATGACGGTGATCCCGCGGTCGCGGTTGAGGGTCGTGAGGAGATCCATGATCTCGTGGCTGCGGGCGGTATCCAGATTGCCCGTAGGCTCGTCGGCCAATACGACGGCTGGGTCGGTGACCAGTGCCCGCGCGATGGCGACCCGCTGCTGCTGTCCGCCGGAGAGCTCGGAGGGGGTATGACCCTCCCAGCCAGCGAGACCGACCGCCCCCAGCGCCTGGCGCGCGCGCTCATGCCGCTCTCCGCCGGGGACTCTGCGATAGATGAGCGGGAGCTCGACATTCTCCAGCGCGGAGGTGCGGCTGAGCAGGTTGAAACCCTGGAACACGAAGCCGAGGTAATGCTGCCGAAGCATCGCCCGTTGATCCCGCGAGAGTCCGGCCACGTCCACCCCGAGGAAGTGGTAGGAGCCCTCCGTCGGTGTGTCGAGGCAGCCGAGGATGTTCATAGCCGTGGATTTACCCGAGCCGCTCGGTCCCATGACGGCGACGAGCTCGCCCTTCGCGATCGCGAGATCTACCCCACGCAGGGCATGCATGGCCGCTGCTCCCTGGCCGTAGACCTTGGTGACCCCTCGCAGCTCGATGAGCGGCGCCGAGGTCTCCCGAGCCTTGTCGTTCACGTTCCGCCACCGGGGGTAACAGCATCGATGAGAACCTGTTCGCCTGCTTCCAACTGTCCCGCTACGATCTGTGTCACCACGCCGTCCGTGGCTCCTGCGGTGATAGGCACCGAGACCGGTTTGCCGTCGCGGAGCACCCAGACGTGCCCACGCTTTCCCCCCTTCTTACCGTTTTCGGCGGGCCGCTTTGCGGCCCTTGGTGGATGGCGGGGAAGCAGCATGCCGACCAGGCCACGGGACCGACCGGCGGCGAGGCGTTGTGCGGGCGGCGTGAACCGCAGGGCGGCATTCGGCACGAGCAGCGCGTCCTGGAGCTGGTCGACCGTGATGTCGGCCGTTGCGGTCATGCCCGGACGCAGGAGGAGCCGCACGTTGTCCACCGAGAGGAGCGTCTCGTATGTGACCACCCCTTCCACGGTCTGGGGCGCGAAGCGAACCTGGGTGATCTCGGCGGGAAAGCTGCGGTCGGGATAGGCATCCACGGTGAATTCCGCGTGCTGTCCGGCGGCGACCTGGCCGACGTCCGCCTCGTCGACGTCCACATGCAGCTCCATCTGGGCCAGATTCTCGGCCAAGGTAAAGAGCACGGGCGTCTGCAGGGACGCCGCCACCGTTTGCCCCGGCTCCACCTTGCGCTCCAGCACGATGCCATTGATTGGGGCGCGAATGACGGCCTTCTCCAAGGCACGGGTATCGGCGTCCAGCTGCGCTTGCGCCTGCGCGACCTGGGCCTGTGCCACTACCAGCAGGGCCTCTGCACGCTTGTGAGCGGCGGCCGCCGTGTCCAGCTCCTCGGGCGACGCCAGCTTCTTGTTGATCATATCCTCGGTCCGGCGCAGCTTGTTTCCGGTCTCGGTCACTGTCGCTTGGGCCTCGAGCACCCGGGCCCTGGCCAAGGCGAGCACCGCCTCCGCTTCCCGATGCCGCGCCTCCAGCTGATCCGTGTCGAGCCTGGCAAGCACCTCTCCGGCGCTCACCCGGTCGTTGTAGTCCACCGCCACCGACTCGATGGTCCCCGAGACCTCGGTGCCTACGTCCACCTGATTGACCGGCTCGAGCTTGCCGGTCGCCGTTACCCGCACCGTGAGATCACCCCGCTTGACCTCGGCGGTCTTGTACTGGATTCCGTTCTCCTTGCTCGGAGCCAGCAGGACGCCGGCGCCGCCAAGAACGGTCAAGAGCGCCAGTGCGCCGATCCAGTAGCGCGCGCGGCGATGCCCGCGGCCATCCTCGTTGAGCCCTAAGACCTCGGATACCTGTTTCGAGACGTCTGGCGATTTGGGTGTCATCGGTTGGATTCCTAGCTGGCTCCGAGATGCCGGCGGTCCTGCGCTACCCGACGGGCCGATTGGTTCTTCGCTCCCACGAGCACGCAGTGGCGACGGCCGTCCGTGCATGGTCCGCCTGCACAATCAGAGTAGAGACAATACGCGCAAGGACTCTGGAGTAATCTCGCAAACACCGTGAAAGACCACGTGTCCGCTTTACCCTACGATTGTCGACGTGGCGGGAGAAATACAGTGAGCCGCGACATACGCTGCCAAATCGTTAGCTGGCGTCAGGTTCATCGGCTCAGCCGCGACCTGGCCTTTCGCATTCGAGACGACGGCTTCAAGTCCGACATCATCGTGGCGGTCGGTCGCGGCGGCTGGATACCCGGTCGGCTCCTGTCGGACTACCTGGGCAATCTTAACCTGACGGACATCAAGGTCGAGCACTACAAGGGAACGCAAAAGCACAGGCGCGCGAGAGTGCGCTATCCCCTGCGCGCCTCCGTCGACGGCCAGAGGGTTCTCGTGGTGGACGACGTGACCGATACGGGCGACAGCTTGGACGCGGCCATCGATCACATCCGTTCCGCTGGTAACCCGATAGAGATCCGCACGGCGGTGCTGCATCACAAGGCGGTGTCGCGCTGCGTGCCTGACTACTTCGCCGTCAAGGTAGAGACATGGCGCTGGATCATCTATCCCTGGGCGATGGTGGAGGATCTCACCGGACTGGTCGGGGCCCTTGAGGGGCGACCAGCCGAGGCGCTGGCGGTGGCCGAGCGTCTGCGTCAAACACACGGGATTCGGGTCGACCCATCCGTCGTGCGCGACGTGCTGGCCCTCATGGGGGGTGATCAATCTGGCGCAGTTTGAGCCATGTGGCCGACTTACCAGCCGAGGTATGGGCGGCGGATCAGCGTACGCCCATCTGGCTCCGCCGCGAGCTCCACCACTTGTGTGCCTCCATCACGATCAGGATCGACAGGGCGATCGCGAGCAGCTGCGCCCAGTGCGCCAAGGATACGGGCTGAATGCCAAGGACGTCGCTGATCCAAGGCGTATACATGGCGCCGATGTGCACTGCCTGGGCAATCAGGGTGCCGAAGAGCAGCAGGGGGTTGCGCATCGGGTTGTGGCGGAAGGCGGACCGTGTCTCGGAGCGGCTGTTGAAGACTTGCACATTCTCGAACAGGACCATCAGCAGGAGGGTGCCGTTGCGCGCCTCCTCGACGCTGTAGTCCTGGGTGAGGAGCCACTGGAAGAGGGCAAAGGCAAGAGCCCCAATCACGAGGGCGGAGATCAGCACGCGCTCAACCATCAGCCGATTGAAGATCGGCTCGCTGGGAGGGCGTGGTGGCCGCTTCAGCTCGTCCCCCTCCGCCGGCTCGAAGGCGAGGGCCACGTCCTGGATGCCGTTGGTGACGAGGTTGAGCCAAAGCAGCTGCACGGCCAGGAGCGGGAGCGGCAGGCCGGCGACGACGGCGAGCGAGAAGAGCACAATCTCCGCCGCGCCGGTGGAGACCAGGAGGAAGATCACCTTGCGTACATTGGCGTAGGCGACTCGGCCCTCGTCGATGCCGGCGATGATGGAGGCGAAGTTGTCGTCGGTGAGGATGAGGTCGGCGGTCTCGCGCGCGAGGTCGGTCCCGCTCTTCCCCATGGCAACGCCGACGTGGGCGCCGCGCAGGGCGGGCGCGTCGTTCGCCCCGTCGCCCGTCATCGCGACGAAGTGCCCATTCGACTGCAGGTACTGGAGGATGTCCTGTTTCTGCTGCGGCTCAATCCGGGCAAACACACGGGAGCTCAGTACCCGCTCGGCGGGATTCTCCGCCTCGCGGAGCTCGGGGCCGGTCACCACTTGGGACGGATGCTGGGCGAGTCCGAGCTCACGGGCGAGGGCGAGGGCGGTTGCCGGGTGGTCACCTGTCACCATGGCGACCCGTACGCCCGCGTCGGCGCAGGCCGCCACGGCCGACGGCGCCTCGGGGCGCAGCGGATCGATGAGCCCCACCAGACCCAAGAAGGTAAGGTCTCGCAGGTGCTCCTCCGAGAACACGGCCCCTGGGGGCATGGAGACGACCCCGGAGGCCAGCGCGAGGACCCGGTATCCGGCTGCCGCAAGCGTCTCCGCCTGCGTGACAAGCTGTTGAGGCTCCAGCGGTTGATCCCCACCGATGGCGGCCCTGCGACTGCACAGAGGGAGCAGGCGCTCGAGCGCACCCTTGACGAAGGCCCAGGTCGTGTCCTCGCGCCGATTGAGGCTGGCAGAGAGCAGACGCTCCGACTCGAATGGGATGCTGTCGATCTCGGGGCAGCGGTTGCTCGCCTCGCCGCGGGTGATGCCCTGTTTGTGGGCCATGACCAGGAGCGCGACGTCCACGGCATCGCCATGTTGGGTCCAGCTCCCGGACTTCAGTCCCAGGAAGCCCTCGTTGCTTAAGACCGCAGCCAGGCACAGGCGCTCGTAGAGGGCGGCCTCCTCCGCGCTGGGGGCGCCTGCCGGCGTGATCACGCCTCCCTCCGGCACCAGTCCTTCGCCCGTAATCTCCCACGGCTCGAGGCCCGGCAGTGCCGCCCGGCGGGCGGTGAGCTGATTGACCGTTAGGGTGCCCGTCTTGTCCGAGGCGATGTAGGTACAGGACCCGAGCGCCTCCACTGCGACGAGCTTGCGCACGATGACGTTGCGCCTCGCCATGCGCCGCATGCCGATAGCGAGCGCGACCGTGAGCGCCACCGGCAACCCCTCGGGAATTGCGGAGACCGCCAGCGCCACGGCCTGCAAAAAGATCTGCGCCAGGGGCTCGCCCCTTGCCAAGGATGCGCCCGCGAGCAGCAGCACGGCGAATCCCACGAGGATGGCGACGTTGATGGTGAAGCGCTCCATGCGCAGGAGCAGGGGCGGCTTGGTGGGTCGGCGACCGAGTACGGCGGCGGCGATCTTGCCGAGCTCCGTGTGCAGGCCGGTCGCGGTGGCTACGCCGTTACCGCGGCCGCGAGCGACCAGCGTCCCCGCGTAGACCATATTCAGGCGCTCCGCCAGGGGCGTCTCGGGGGCCAGGCAGGTGTGGGCGAGCTTGTGTGCAGCGAGCGACTCGCCCGTCAGGATGGACTCATCCACCTCAAGGTCATGGCTGCTCGTGAGCCGCAGGTCGACGGGCACCTTATCGCCCCCCTCGAGGGAGACGAGATCTCCGGGAACGAGCTCGGCTGCATCGATCTCGTATGCCTCCCCTTGCCGCTGCACCTTGGCCCGGGTTGGGACGAACTGCTGAAGCGCGGTCGCTGCCTTCTGCGCAGAGAGCTCCTGAGCTGCACCGATGACGGCGTTGAGGAGCAGCACCGCGAAAATGAAGACGGCGTCGGAGTATTCCCCAATCAGCATGGAGACCGCAGCGGCGGCCAGCAGGATGTAGATGAGCGGGCTCAGGAACTGCCGCAGAAAGACGACCGCGAGGCGGTCCGGCTCCGGTCGGGGCAGGGCATTGGGTCCATAGCGTTGGAGGCGGGCGGCGACCTCCGAGGGACTGAGCCCGTGCGGTGAGCTCTCTAGCGCCGCGAAGAGGTTCTCCGGCTCGAGAGCGTGTGGGACCTGGTGTTGAGCCATCGAGTTCGGGACGATCTAGACCTGATCTCTGTCAAGGAAACACCGATCGAGTCGGCGCTGTTGCGGGGCATACGACCATTCCCGCACGCTGAGATCCGCAACCTCCTGTTCAGCGCTTCTTACCGTTATACCGCTTGTATTTGATGTTTTCGTTTTCTGGGGTCGGGTTGCGCCCGCCGGGGGACGCCGTGGATCAGTCCCTGAAGGCTTGACGGCCGCCTCCCTGCGGCCGACACCCCCGTCGGGCGCAACCCGACCCCTCGGGCCGTAAAGCGAATAGACCGCGCGAGTTGGGTATAAGCATAGGTTGTTCGCAGGGGTCGGAGTCGCGGGGTGTCAGCCCCGCACGGCTCTCGCGCTCTGGTGCTACCCGAAGGTGTAATGCTTTTCCACTGGCTCCAGGATGTCCCAGGTGCAGGAGAGGCCCGCGGGAAAGGTGATAAGGTCGCCGCGCGCAAACTCTCGGGGCTCCCCGCCCTCCGGGGTGACCACGAACCGTCCGCGAATCACGTAGCAGGTTTCACTCTGGTCGTATTGCCAAGCGAAGCTGGAGACCTCCTTCTTCCAGACGGGCCAATCGTCTACGCCGAGCACCTCCAGCTTGGCAGGGGAAGGCTTGTGCTCGCAATGGATCTCGAGATCGGACATGTTCTGGAGTCTCCGTATCAAGGTTAGTGCTGCTGGTGGGCGTTTCTGAGGCACCGGAAAGGGTTTTTCAAGGATTTGGTCTTGCCGCACCAACAGGCATTGGGGGAAACTGACGGCCATGTCAGAGACACTCGATGCGCTTGCCGCGGAGGTGGGCCACCGCCTCAAGGCCGAGGGGGCGATGCTTGCAATTGCCGAATCCTGTACCGGCGGCTGGATCTCGAAGGTGGTCACGGATATCCCCGGCAGCAGCGGCTGGTTCGAGCGCGGCTTCGTCACCTATAGCAATCGCGCCAAGGAGGAGATGCTCGGGGTCTCGCGCGACACCCTTGCGGCTCACGGCGCCGTAAGCGAGCCGGTGGTCTGTGAGATGGCGCTCGGAGCGCTCGCGACGAGCAGAGCCGCCGTCGCAGTGGCGGTCAGCGGTGTGGCAGGACCGGACGGGGGCACCGACGACAAGCCGGTCGGGACCGTCTGCTTTGCCTGGGCGCGCCGCGGCGCGGCACCGCTCAGTCAGCGGTTTCAGTTCGCCGGCAATCGGGAAGAGGTGCGCCATCAATCGGTGCGGGTCGCCTTGGAGCGTTTGCTCGAGCTCCTATCCTGACGATGGTTGCGGGGCATCCACACCGTCCTTGCCGCGAGCGTGCGCGGGCGGTACGCGGGCTTGGCAGTCAGCTCGTACACGATGGCTGAGCGCCTCTTCTTCGCCCTCTGGCCGGAGGACGATCAGCGGCGCGGCTTTCAAAACCTCCTCTCGCAGCTTCCCAAACGTCACGGCCGAGAGCCGCACCCCGACGACATCCATGTGACGCTCGCGTTTCTGGGCGATGTAGAGCCCGAACGGCGTGTCTGCGCCGAGCGCGCCGCCGAGGGTGTCCGCGCCGACCCATTCTCCCTGATCTTCGACCGCGTAGGCTATTGGCCGCGTCCCCGCATCCTCTGGTGCGGGGCGTCGGAACGGCCAGCGCCTCTTCTCGGCTTGCTCGCCACGCTCAATCGCGGACTCCTCGGCTGCGGGTTCGAGCCCGACCGCCGTCCTTTCGCGCCCCATGTGACGCTTGCGCGCAAGGCTCCGCCCATCGAGGCGCGGTCCGTGGAGCCGCCGATCCCGTGGCCGGTGGATTCCTTCGCGCTGGTCGGCTCCCGTCTCGGTGTGCGGCCCAGCTACCAGGTGTTGCGCCGCTGGGCGCTGATTCATGACGACTCGCGTTAGCTGTGTGATAATCCGCGCCTTTCCGGAGCGGCTCTGAGCGGCCGCGGCATTCTGCTACGGAGATCCGATGGACGAGAACCGCAAGAAGGCGTTGGCCGCTGCCCTTACCCAGATCGAACGGCAGTTTGGGAAGGGCTCCGTGATGCGGATGGGCGATGTCGGCGCCGTGCGCAACGTTGAGGTCATCTCCACCGGCTCGCTGGGGCTTGATGTGGCCTTGGGCGTTGGAGGGGTGCCCAAGGGTCGAGTGGTGGAGGTCTACGGGCCCGAGTCCTCGGGTAAGACGACGCTCACGCTGCATATCGTCGCCGAGTCGCAGAAGGGAGGGGGAACCGCGGCCTTCGTCGACGCCGAGCACGCGCTGGATCCCGTCTATGCGGAAAAGCTCGGCGTCAACATGGATGAGCTCCTGGTTTCCCAGCCGGACACGGGCGAGCAGGCACTGGAGATCACCGACATGCTGGTGCGCTCCGGCGCGGTGGATGTGGTCGTGGTCGACTCGGTCGCCGCCCTCACCCCCAAGGCCGAGATCGAGGGGGAGATGGGCGATTCCCATGTCGGGCTGCAGGCGCGGCTCATGTCCCAAGCGCTGCGCAAGCTCACCGCCAACATCAAGCGGTCCAACTCGGTCGTCATCTTCATCAATCAGATCCGCATGAAGATTGGGGTCATGTTCGGCAACCCGGAGACCACCACCGGAGGCAACGCGCTCAAGTTCTACGCCTCCGTGCGCCTGGACATTCGTCGCACCGGTGCGATCAAGAAAGGAGAGGAGGTCATCGGCAACGAGACCAAGGTCAAGGTCGTCAAAAACAAGGTGGCGCCTCCCTTCCGCCAGGCGACCTTCGACATCCTGTATGGTGAGGGCATCTCCCGCGAGGGCGAGATCATCGATCTCGGTGTGCAGGCAGGCATCATCGAGAAATCTGGGGCCTGGTACAGCTACGCGGGCAACCGCATCGGTCAGGGCAAGGACAACGTGCGGAACTTTCTCAAAGGCAATCAGGACATGGCCCTGGAGATCGAGCAGAAGATCCGCGCCCAGCTGGTTCCGCAAACGGCCACCGAACACGCCAATGCAGAGCCAGCGGAGGCCTGACCCTGGACCCCGATTCCACGACCGAAGCGGAGGCCGTCCGCCTCCTTGCCTCACGTGAGCACAGCCGCCTCGAGTTGGCGCGCAAGCTGAAAGCCCGGGGTCATGCGGATGCCGAGGTAGTCTCCGTCATCGATCAGCTGTGCCGGCGCGGCCTGCTGAGCGAGGAGCGGCTTGCGGAGGCCTACGTGGCTGAGCGGCTGCGCAAGGGCTTCGGGCCAGCGCGAGTGCGCCAAGAGCTTCACCGGAAAGGCCTTTCTGACGACCTCATCGATCCCCATCTCAATCATACCGATGAGGAATGGAGGGATCTGGTTGCCGCCGTCCACGACAAGAAGTACGGTTCGGCACCTGCTTCTGACCCCAAGGAGCGAGCCCGCCGAGCCCGCTTTCTGGAGTACCGGGGCTTTCCCACGGACCTGATTCGGCGTGTTCTTGCGAACGACTGAGCGTGCCACCCGAGCCCAGCCTTGACCCCGAGCTTCACCTCATGAAGAGCAGCGCAGCGCTACGCAGCAGCTTTCTCGATTACTTCGCCGAGCGCGGCCATCAGGTCGTGCCGAGCAGCCCGCTCATCCCGGCCAATGACCCCACGCTGCTCTTCACCAACGCCGGTATGGTCCAGTTCAAGGACGTCTTCCTCGGCCGCGAGCGGCGCGCCTACAGCCGCGCGGCGAGCTCCCAGCGTTGCGTGCGCGCCGGCGGTAAGCACAACGACCTGGAGAACGTGGGCTATACCGCGCGCCACCACACCTTCTTCGAGATGCTGGGCAACTTCAGCTTCGGTGACTACTTCAAGCGCGAGGCGATCGAGTACGCCTGGGACTATCTCACCCGGGTGCTGGCCATCCCGCCGGAGCGCCTGTGGGTGACCGTTTTCACCGAGGACGACGATGCGGCCGCCGTCTGGCTCGACGATCTCAAAGTGGATCCGGCGCGCTTCTCACGTTGCGGGGCGAAGGACAACTTCTGGTCCATGGGCGAGACCGGGCCCTGCGGGCCCTGCTCGGAGATCTTTTTCGACCATGGTCCCGAGGTGCCCGGCGGCCCGCCAGGCTCGCCGGGTGAGGACGGGGACCGCTACATCGAGATCTGGAACCTGGTGTTCATGCAGTACGACCGCGACGGAGAAGGGAGGCTCACCGCGCTGCCGCGGCCTTCCGTGGACACCGGCATGGGCCTCGAGCGTCTGGCGGCGGTCATGCAGGGCGTGCACAGCAACTACGAGATCGACCTCTTCCGCAACCTGATCGCTGCCGCCGCGGCCATTACGGGCTGCGAGGATCAGGGAAGCAAGTCCCTGCGGGTCATCGCAGACCACATCCGCTCGGCCGCGTTCCTCGTCACCGACGGCGTGACCCCGAGCAACGAGGGGCGCGGCTATGTGCTGCGCCGCATCATCCGCCGCGCCATCCGCCATGGTTACCAGCTCGGCTGCGAGGAGCCTTTCTTCTACCGCCTGGTGCCCACCCTGGTGACGGAGATGGGGGGTGCCTACCCGGAGCTCACGGCTTCACGGCAGCAAGTGGAGCGGGTCCTGCGGCTCGAGGAGGAACGCTTCGCCGAGACCCTGGAGCAGGGGATGCGCATTCTCGACCAGGCCATTGCAGCCCTGGAAGGCGACTGTATTCCGGGCGAGACCGTCTTTCGGCTCTACGATACCTATGGCTTTCCCACCGATCTCACCGCGGACATCGCCCGCGAGCGCGGCCTGACGGTTGACGCCGTCGGGTTCGAGCGGGAGATGGCCCAGCAGAAGGATCGGGCGCGTGCCGCGAGTCAGTTCGGTGCAGCTCAGGGCGTCGCCTTGGAATTGGAGGGGGAAACCGATTTCACCGGCTACGAGCACCTGATCGACGAGGCCACGGTCGTCGCCCTCTACCGGGACGGCGAGCCGTTGGACAGCCTGCAGGCTGGGGACGACGGGCTCGTTGTGCTCGACGTCACCCCCTTCTATGCCGAGTCGGGCGGCCAGTTGGGTGACCACGGCTGGTTCACCGGGGGGCCTACGCGGGTCGAGGTGCTGGACACCCAGAAGCAGGGCGGCGATGTCATCGGCCACATCTGCCGCGTGCAGGAGGGAGAGCTGCGCGTTGGTGACCGGGTGGAGGCGCGGGTGGACGCGGATCGTCGCGCCGCGACGGCCCTCAACCATTCCGCCACACACCTGCTCCATGCCGCCTTGCGTCGCATCCTGGGCGATCACGTGCAGCAGAAGGGCTCGCTGGTGGGACCGGATCGGCTGCGTTTCGACTTCTCTCATTTCGAGCCCCTGAGCCGCGAGCAGATCCTCGCCATCGAGCGCCTGGTCAACCGGGAGATCCGCGAGAACCACACGGTGGAAACGCGGATCATGTCGCTCGACGATGCCAAGGGATCGGGGGCCATGGCCCTGTTCGGAGAGAAGTACGCCGACCAGGTGCGGGTGCTTCGTATGGGCGACTTCTCCACCGAGCTATGCGGCGGCACGCACGTGCGCGCGGTCGGGGATATCGGCCTGTTCAAGATCATCTCGGAGGGCGGCATCGCCGCCGGCGTGCGCCGTATCGAGGCGGTGACCGGCGAGCGCGCGCTCCTTGCGGTGGAGGCCGACGAGGACCGTCTGCTGCGGCTGGCCGGGCTCGTCAAGGGCAGCCGCGACGACTTGGACGACAAGGTGGTGGTGCTCGCTGAGCGGGCCAAGCGCCTGGAGAAGGAGCTTGGCGAGCTCAAGGCGAAGCTCGCGAGCGCGGCCGGGCAAGACTTGGCTGCGCAGGCGGTGGAAGTCAATGGTGTCCGCGTCCTTGCGGCCCGTCTCGACGGCGCCGATGCGAAGAGCCTCAGGGAGACCCTTGACCAGCTGAAGAGCAAGCTCGGGTCCGCCGTGGTGGTGCTGGCCGCCGAGACGGAGGGCAAGGTGACCCTGGTGGCTGGTGTCACCAAGGATCTGACCGGCCGCATGAAGGCGGGTGACCTGATCAAGGCCGTGGCGGAGAAGGTCGGCGGCAAGGGCGGCGGTCGGCCCGACATGGCCCAGGCGGGCGGCAACAACCCGGCGGGACTGCCCGACGCGCTCGGGCTGGTAGGCGACTGGGTGCGGGGAAGAGTCGCAGGTAATGGCTAGCAAATAACGATTGGCGCTTGCATGGAAGCGCAGCATCATCTTTCGCTCCCCCGACCCCTGCCCAGCTACTGCGAAAAATCTGGGGCTTTCCAGCCCGCGGGAATTTGAATGGCTCTTATCGTCCAGAAGTACGGCGGCACATCCGTCGGCACTGTCGAGCGGATCAATATCGTCGCCGAGCGGGTCAAGACCTGGCGGGATCGCGGCAACGACCTCGTGGTGGTGGTCTCGGCCATGTCCGGCGAGACGGATCGCCTGATCGGGCTCGCCAAGGCGATTCAGGAGCGTCCCTGTCCGCGGGAGCTCGACGTGCTGCTCTCTACCGGCGAGCAGGTCACTATCGCCCTGCTTGCGATGGCGCTGGACAAGCTGGGCTGCCCTTCGCGGTCCTATACCGGGGCACAGGTCCATATCCTGACCGACAGCGCCCACAACAAGGCTCGCATTCGTGATATCGACGCCGCACGGGTCAGGGCCGACCTCGACGCCGGCCGCGTGGTGGTGGTGGCGGGTTTCCAGGGCGTGGACGAGCACGGAAACATCACGACCCTCGGGCGCGGCGGCTCGGACACCTCCGCCGTGGCCGTGGCCGCAGCGGTGAAGGCGGACGAATGCCAGATCTACACGGACGTGAACGGTGTCTACACGACCGACCCGCGCATCGAGCCGAGGGCGCGCAAGCTCGACCGCATCACGTTCGAAGAGATGCTCGAGATGGCGAGCCTCGGCTCCAAGGTGCTGCAGATCCGCTCCGTGGAGTTTGCCGGCAAGTACAAGGTCCCCCTGCGAGTGCTCTCGAGCTTCGAAGAGGGCGAGGGCACACTGATCACGTTCGAGGAGGATGCCGTGGAAGACGCCATTATCTCGGGCATCGCGTTCAACCGCGACGAGGCCAAGCTCACCGTGCTGGGCGTTCCCGACCAGCCGGGTGTGGCCCACAAGATCCTGGGTCCCATCTCGGATGCGAATATCGAGGTGGACATGATCATCCAGAACATCGCCGCGGGCGGTGCGACGACGGACTTCACCTTTACGGTGCACCGTAACGACTATGCGCGGGCGCTGGAGATCCTGAACGCCACTGCACGGGCCTTGTCCGCGCGCCAGGTGCTGGGTGACGAGCGGATCGTCAAGATCTCGCTCGTCGGGGTGGGAATGCGCTCGCACTCCGGCATTGCGAGCAAGATGTTCGCCGCGCTAGCGAAGGAGGGGATCAATATCCGAATGATCGCGACCTCGGAAATCAAGATCTCCGTCGTAGTGGACGAGAAATACCTCGAGTTGGGTGTACGCGCGCTGCACGATGCGTTCGAGCTTCATCGGACGGCCTGAATGGCCTTCATCCGACAACCGAGGCTGTCTTAACAGAATTGCAGCAAAAACATTTTGGTGCGGTCCTACTATTGTTAGAATCGCGCCCTGCACAGTCGGACCGCCGACTGCATCGCTTGGTTGGCCGCGGCTGGGCCCATGTCCGATAGACATTGGAGCACGTTTTTCGGGGGTAGGTGTGCCGCGTTTAGAAAGGAATACAGGGAGACCCCGCAATGTTGATACTGACCCGACGAGTCGGCGAGACCCTGATGATCGGCGACGAGGTCACGGTGACGGTTCTTGGCGTCAAAGGTAATCAGGTGCGTATCGGCGTCAACGCGCCGCGTGATGTGGCGGTGCACCGTGAGGAGATCTACGAGCGCATCAAACGCGAGCAGGCCGAGCATGGACAGGGCGGCGAAGGCGGCCAACAGGCCGCGTCGGAGTAGTTGGCCAAGCAGCTTCCGTAGGTCTAGAATCACAGGCTCCCTGCTATGCCTTCCAGGAATGTGCCGGTGAAGCTCGTCTTGGGCGCCGGGCGCGATCGGCACAATTGATCGTCGGGCTGCTGCGTTTGCGGGAAAGGGCGACCAGTTCTGCCAGCGCGGTGGTCAGAGGCGGGCCCCGTCAAGCCTCGTTAGGAGAGATGGCCGAGTGGCTGAAGGCGCTCCCCTGCTAAGGGAGTATGGGTTAATAGCCCATCGAGGGTTCGAATCCCTCTCTCTCCGCCATCTTCAGTAACCCCCGTAAGGTATCGAAATCGCCATGTGGGCGCGTCGGCGGAGGTGATAAGCGCCAAGCTCAGCCGCGATGGCTAGGTCGAGTGTGGGGCGTCGGGACACGCCGTGAATAGATCCATGTAGACTCCACGATGCTTTCCTTGGCGCCCAGTATCCCGCCATCCCGCACCCGATCCGACGCAGTCGGCCGTCGCTGAGGTTCGATACGGGTCACCTTGGCCGATGCTGGGCAATATCGGGGACTCTTTCTTGGTATTCGTTCGTCGTGGGAGGAGATCCATGTTGTCGCCGCTTCGCATCAAGGCCTTCCTGTTCATTTCCGCGCTGGTCGTGTTGATCGCTGGGACAGGCGCAAGCCGGGCCGCCGAAGCCCCAACCTACGATCGGATCAGGTTTTCAGTCTCCACGGAGCAGCAGATCCAGGCCGACCAGGTGGTGGCGGTCCTGGCGGCCCAGCGACAAGGTGCCAAGGCGGCGGAGCTCGCCCGGGAGGTGAATGGCCTGATCACTTGGGGACTCGATCAGGCGAAATCCGTTCCTGAGGTCCAAGCTCAGACTCTCGCGTACGAGACGACGCCCGTTTACGCGAAGGGCAGCTTGAGCGGCTGGCGCGTCGCCCAGAGTATCAAGCTGGAGGCGACGGACGCGACCGCGTTGAGCGAGCTTGTCGGCCGTCTGCAGGACCGCTTGTTGCTCCAGTCTGTCGACTACGCGCTGTCCGCGGACCGGCGGAAGACGGTTGAGGCCGAGCTCATCCGCAGTAGTCTGGATGCGTTCAAAGACCGTGCTCGGCTGATCGCTGAGCGTATGGGCCAACCGCACTACCGCATCGTCGAGGCGCAAGTGGACACGGACGGTCACACACCGCCTCCGCTCTACCGCTCTGCGCCAGTCGCGCTCGCCGCTGCAGAAGCGGGCGCACCGGTACCCCCCTCTATCGGGGCCGGCATGCAGATGCTCAGGGTCCGGGTCTCTGGAGTCATCGAGCTGCAGCCCCAGTAGGGCACTTTATTGCCGGCCTTCCACTCGGGCCGCTATTCTCCGCTCGTCGCCGTTTCGTTGGTCTCTGTCGGCACAGCCGTGTACCGCGGCCCAAATCTGTTCTAGAGTTGTGACGCTGTTCACGTAAGGGGCGGTTATTGTTCCGCGCGCCTAGCGATTTTCCTGGAAGTTTGCCTGGACACAAGGGGTGGGAATGGCGAATCAACGAGGCTTCACCCTCACCGAGGTACTTATCGCGGTGCTGGTGCTTGCCGTCGGACTGCTCGGTCTGGCCGGTCTTCAGCTTGCCGCGATGAAGAGCAACCACAGCGCCTATCTGCGTTCCCAAGCGACTATCGCTGCCTACGATCTGCTGGACCGCATGCGGGCGGATCCGGCCGACTTTGGCAATAGGGAGTTCACCATGGACCCGACGACGGACAGCGGCAATCCTCAGATGGAGTCCTGGGAAGGTCTTGTCACGTCGCTCAACCTACCGACCCCCGCCGACGGTGAAAGTCAGGGCTTGGTGGACTGCACGTCGGGAAACGGCTGCGGAAACGGCAACTGCGAGGTGGTCGTGCGTTGGGACGACTCTCGCGGCGAACGGGCAGTGGCTGGTGGTAGCGGTGATGTCCGAAACGCCGCAAACATGACGTACAGGATTTGCTCGCGACTGCCGGCGCGTTCCTAGCGTCGCGAGATTGGGCCCATGAGAAAGCCGAAGATGCCGCAAACCCGCCGCCACCATTGGTCTCGCACCGGCTTCGCGTTGGTCGAGCTGCTCGTTGCCCTCGCGGTGGGGCTGTTCCTGATCGCCGGAATCCTCCAAGTTCTGCTGTCCAGTCAGACGTCTTTTCGGGCGGAGCAGAACTTCTCGCACCTTCAGGAGAATGCCCGCTTTGCGGTGCAGGTACTTGCTCGAGAAACTCGTATGGCGCGCAACTTGGGTTGCAGCAGCCTGATGATAGACGAGGTCCGCGGAACCCTGAATACACTGGCGTGCGGTCTGCGTGCGGACCCCACCGGGTGCTCGGGCGATTCCATTCTCGCCTCGCTATCACCGCTCGGTTACGACGCCGATTTCAGCGGTGGTCACCCGACGCAGAGAGGCGCATGGGCAGCTTTGCCGCAGAATGTGCGAGACCGTTGGGTCCGTGGGGACGTTCTCGTGCTCTGGGGTAGCTGGGGCGAGCCAAGCTTTGTGAGTGCGGCGACGCCGTCGAGGGATAACCCGGCGGACCCGGTTGAGCTGACCTCTGACAACTCGGATTTGACCTCGGGCCATCTCGCGCTGATCACGGACTGCGAAAGCAGCGATGTCTTCGAGATTTCGGGACTTGCATCAGGCGGCGGCCTGGAGCATGCGGCCGGCCCAAATACGGGCGATGCCCTATCCCGGCAGTACAACTTTCCAGGCACCGGGCAGATTCCTGGGGTACGGAACAAGGCTTCGGTGTATCCGTTCGACTACCGCGCCTACTACGTTTGTTGCAGGGACGACAACGATGGCGGCTTGGCCGGCAACCCCGCCAATTGCGGGACCGCGTCATCGAGGTATCGCCCGTCCCTGTGCAGATGGAGTGCCAACAGCGGCAAGTCGGATCAGCTTGTGAACGACGTAGCAGACCTTCGGATCACCTATAGCGGGGATTCCAACGGCGACGGGCGCATGGACTATTTCAACGCCGACGCCGCTGCGGTCACCTCCGCCGCCAACTGGCCCAATGTCTACAGCGCTCAGGTCGAGCTCTTGGCGACCTCCGAGGACGAGAAGGTTGCGATCACTGCAGCGAGCCCGTCCGATCCGAGCTGGCCGGGCGGAGACGACCGTCTGGGAGCCGGGCTCGCCAGCGATGGCAGATTCTATGAGCGCTTCGCCTTCACCGTCGCCTTGCGCACGCGGGCACCCTGGTACGTGCAGCGATGATCATGGTTCATCCCGCGAGACCGCCCTTGCAGCGTGGAGCCGTTCTGGCCATCAGCCTGATCATTTTGGTTGTCATGACCATCTTGGGCATTACCGCCATGCAGACGACCGTGGTTCAGGAAAAGATGGCCGGCAACTTGCGCGATAAGGACGTCGCTTTCCGAGCCGCGGAGGCCGGACTGCAGGTGGCGCTGACCTATCTGGAGCGGCAGACTGAGCCTCCGGAAGTGAACTCCGCGGGTACCCGCAATGTCTGGCCCGGCTGCACCGTCGATGACGCCGACTCCTGTGCCGGAAAGGGAAACGTCAGTGTCCTGGAGGCGGCCGGCCAGGCAGTGGACTATGACGATGCGACGGCCTGGGGTGCGGGCGTGGTATCCGCGCCCCTCACCGGTGTCGCCGCGCAGCCGCGGATCGCCATCGAGCACCGGTACGTTCCCCCGCTCGATGTGGAGGCGGCGGCCCTGGGGGACGGGCTTCACTTCTACACGGTCAGCGCACTGGGCTATGGGGCGTCGAACCGCACGAAAGTCCTGCTGCAGTCGACGGTCGCCAAGGTCTATGCATGGTGACCGGGGGACTAAGGAACGATTCGGAACCAACTGAAACACTTCGTTCAGCGTAGGGTGCAATAGCGGAGCGTATTGCACCGGCTGGGATCAACGGCGACCTGCGGCGCAATACGGCTGGGGCCTATTGCGCCCTACCGTTGGGCGGTCAGGGAAAAATGGTCAAGTTGTTTTTTAACGGTCACTAAGCCGATGTTAACAAGGCGATTTTTCGGACGCGCGGGCGGGGCGGCGAGCACGATCTTGGCCCTCGCCCTGCTTGCTGTCACCTTTGGCCGCACCGGCCATCGACCTGTCTGACGCTCCGGTCTTCCTTCTCAGGGGTGTGCCACCCAACCTCGTCCTGACCTTGGATGATTCAGCCGAGATGGGTGCCGGGTACATTCCGGAAGATCTGCCGCTCGCGGATCAGCCCGCCATCCTGATCACACGGCGGGCCGCGTCCAGCGATTTCAATCCGCTCTACTACAATCCGCGCGTCCGTTACTCGCCGGCCGTTCAGGCGGATGGGACGCCGCTGCACGGCACCGACGGCAACGCGGATTTCAATGCTGCTTGGCGCGATGTCTTTTCGACGAACGGCGGCTGCCAGATCGACCTCGCCCATCACTACGTGGCAGTTTGGCAGGAGACTGTGGCGCCTTGCTCTGCAGATGACGCGGCGTCCAACGTCTACCTCGTCGACCCACTGAATCTGGAATACCTCGCATCGACGCCGCCGACGGATGTCGCCGCATTTGCCAAGAATTGGGCCGCGGATTGCCTTTCGGTGGGCCATGAGTGCCCCGCCTACTACTACGTTTACGACCCGCTGAACGGAGACTGTGACGGAAACAAGGAGACCGACGCGTGCTATACGCGAGTGGTAGTCGGCACGGAGCCTGACTTGAGTCAGGGCGGCTTTAGCGGATGCCGCAGCGGCCCGGCAGAACTTCGCCAACTGGTTTGCCTACTACAGGACCCGCCTGCGCTTGGCCCAGACCGTTCTCAGCCGCGGCATGCAGGCGCTTGGACTCGAAGGTCCGATTCTCCTATCAAGGGCTCGGCGGCTCGGATCAAGATCTGAGCTGGGCGTTTCAGACAGCTTCGGCGAGGGTACGCCGAGCCCTTCTACGACTGGCTGTTCTCTCGGCGCCCGGCCGGCGCCTAAGCCACTGGTGCACGCCGCCATTCGACGTGGGCGAGTTCTTTGCCACGGATCTCCCGTATCGGGAGGATCTGGCGAACGCGAGCTCGCCCTTGCGGGCCTGTCGCAACAACTTCCACCTCCTGGTCTCCGACGGTGCCTGGGACGATGACTGGGCGGACCGGATCGATTCCCACGGCGGTCAATTCGAACAAGGATGCCCAGAGCGTCACCTTCCCCACGAACCCGTTCGACGTGACCAGCTACACCCCGAGGCCGCCCTACGCGGACGACAACATCGGTTTTCTGGCTGACGCCGCTTTTTACTACTGGTCACGGGACTTGCGCACGGATCTCGACAACGTGGTGCCGCCCCTGGTTGGCCGCTCCTCCGATACTGCCGATATCTTCTGGAGCCGTGGCAACGACCCGGCTACCTGGCAGCATGTCAGCACCTATGCGGTTGGCCTGGGCGGTAACGGAAGCGTCGCGTATCCGGACGGTACCTACACCTACACCGAAGGCGGGGTGCAGAAATCCATCTTCACAGACGGCTTTCCGGGGAGCTATGACGCCCTCCTTTCGGGCGCGGCAGATGCTATTCCAGCTTCCATCAAGGCCGATGATTTGTGGCACGCCGCCATCAACGGTCGCGGGTCGTTCGTCAGCGCCCAGGCACCTGACCTGCTTACCGACTCGCTCCACGGAATCTTCGACTCGGTTGCGGCTGTCGGTGACGCATCTGCTGCTGCTGCGTCCTTTAATTCGGGGTCGTCCAGCACGGGACCGCGGATCTTTCAGGCCTTGCTGGACAGCACCGATTGGTCGGGCGAGGTGCGGGCCTTCGATGTGTCCCTCGGGTTGGGTCAGGAGCCCTGTCCGAGTGTCCCAGCCGGCGAGCTCTGCGGCGATGCGGTCTGGGATGCCGCCGCGCAGCTCGACGCTATGGCCGAGGCGGGCGCCCGCCAGATCGTCACGGTCGCCGATGGGTCTCCGGGATCGCCTTCACTGACGGCAAACTGGGGTCTGCTGACCGACGAAGAGAAGCGCGGGCTTCTGGGCGGAAGCGTGGACCCGACCAGTGCGACGGCGGAGCAGATCGACGAGGCGAAAGCACGCATCGACTATCTGCGCGGCGTGAGGAGATACGAGACATCCAGGCGTAGCGAAAGCGACCCGTACGAGTTTCGGGATCGCTCGACGGTGCTGGGTGACATCGCCGGAGCCGGGCCTGTCTTCGTCGGCGCGCCCAATCGCTTCTACACCGACAACGGCTATTCGCAGGGAACGGGCGATACCCCGGGGTTCAAGGAGCAGCACAAGGACCGGATCGGCGTCGTTTACGTGGGCGCCAACGACGGCATGCTGCACGCCTTCAATGCACAGACGGGAGAAGAGCTCTTTGCGTACGTGCCTTCACTTGTCTACGCCAACCTAGCCGATCTCGCAGATCCGCAGTATGGAGGGACAGGTGAGCCATAAGGATTTTGTCGACGGGCCCATCGGCGAGGGAGACGCGTTCTTCGACGGGGCTTGGCATACCGTGCTCGTCGGCGCCTTGGGCCGCGGGGCCCAAGGCGTCTATGCGGTCGACGTAACCAACCCGGAGGCCGTGGACGAAGGCAATCCGAGCGTGCTCCCCCTGTGGGAGTTTTCGGACCGTACGGATCCTGACCTTGGCTACGTCTACGGGAAGCCCTCGATCGTCCGTGTACCGGACCCGAACAGCGCCGGCGCGACCCGCTGGGTGGCCGTCTTCGGCAACGGCTACAACAACACCGACACGGCGGGTGAAGTGCCGGAGCACTGCACCGATAGCGATAGCGCGACGCCCTGCACGGTCAGTGCGACCGGAGATGCGGTCTTGTACGTGCTCGACATGGCGGACGGCACAATCGTAAAGAAATACGATACTGGAATCGGCCGTGCCGAGGACCCGACCACCAGCGTGGACGCGGACAAGCGTGCTAATGGTCTGGCCCAGGTCACGGTGGTCGATGCCGACGGCGACCTGGTCGCAGATTTTGCCTATGCGGGCGATCTGTTTGGCAATCTGTGGAAGTTCGACCTCACGGATCTCACCACGACCCCGAGACGCATCTTTATCGCCAAGGATTCGAACAGCCAGGTCCAGCCGATTACCACGCCGGTCGCCGTCGCCCGCCATCCCACTGGTGTCGGAACCATCGTGCTGATCGGGACCGGCAAGTTCCTCGGTCAGGAAGATGTCACCGATACCCAGACGCAGACCTTCTACGGCGTTTGGGATTACGGCCAGGCCACGGAAGCCGGTCCCAATCGCGCGGACCTGTTGCGGCAGACCTTCCTTGGGTCCGCTCTAGTTCGGAACCAGAACGACGTTGCCGTCAGCGAGGCTCGGCTCACGACCGACAACACCATCGACTGGTCCAGCAAGAAGGGCTGGTACATCGATCTCTGTCCAGTGGACAGCATCGGACATTGCGCGGACCAGACGGGGGAGCGGGTCGCAGTTGCCCCGCGGGTAGAGGCGGACCGCGTGGTATTCGTGACCGTGATTCCCGAGTCCGACCCCTGCTCCGCCGGCGGCACGAGCTGGATCAACGCCCTCTCGACCGACGACGGCTCCCGTCTCGCCGTTACGCCTTTCGACTTCAACGGAGACGGCATTTTCGGCAGCTCGGACCTTGCGACCGTGCAGCTCGGTACCGAGGAGGTGAGGGCGCCCGCGAGCAGCATTCGACTGCTGGGTGCCCCGGGTGTTTACTCGTCTCCCGCGACGCCCGTGGTGCAGGCGGGTGTCGGAGTGGGCCTGATTTCCACCTCCGAGGGACAGCTGGCGAGCTTCCGCGAGTCCTCTGCCTTGGACTGGAGCGTGTGGCGGGAGAGCCAATGATCCGAGAAGAGGTACTTGAACCGCCAAGGCGCAAAGGACGCCGAGGAGAACGTCAAGTTACGGCAAAGGAAGTGCTCGCCCACCGGGCGATGCCAGGTCCGCTCTCAGTCATTTAAACTAAAAAGAGCACTGCACCACGAAGAGCACGAAGAAACACGAAGAAAAACAAAGGCGACATAAGGCCTGGGAGTTTATTCAGCTTCACCCTCCAAGTGGTGACCCAATCGGAAGTACCCAATTGAAAATCTTCGTGTCCTTCGTGTACTTCGTGGTTCAACTTCCGAATTCAGGCTTAAGAATCTTGTGCGTTCTTGGCGGTTCGAATGCATTTCTTGAGGCCAGATGCGAGTGCGCCTCTACGGCGAGGCGGGGCCGGGAGAATCGGCATCGGCTCGTCACGAGGATTCACGCTGATCGAGCTCTTGATCGCCGTCGCCATCGTCGGAATTCTCGCGGCCATCGCCTACCCGAGCTACCTGGAGCAGATCCGCAAGACCCGCCGCGCCGACGCGGAGGCGGTGCTGATGCAGGCGGCCCAGTTCATGGAGCGGGTCTACTCGGAGGCCGGCTGCTACAATCCCGGGCCGGACGGCCGGTGCGGAACCGCTGATGACGCGGCGCCGACGCTTCCGTACACCAAGTCCCCGATCGACGGGACCGACAACTACTACGGCATCTCCCTCCAGGCGATCGATGCCACGTCCTTTACGCTCAAGGCCGACCCCACGGCTGGCAGTTCCCAAGCCGGAACGGGAGCGCTGACGGTCAACAGTCTGGGGGAGAAGAGTTGGGAGTAGGGATCAGAAGGATGTGCGCATGGGATGTACGGAGCGTATGCCGGCCAAGCGAGGTGGCTTTCGAGCGAGTCTTGGTGGAGCAGCGAGGATCGGCGTCCGACCGCGGCTGCCAACGACGCCCACCTGTTTGGCGTAAGAATCCTGACAGTTAGAGCGCGGCAACTTCGCCAGCACGCGGTAAAAGTTCTGCGTCGTGGTCGTCTTGAGGGCTGTCTCGTCGGGACAGTGCCTATCGCTCGGGTGGTAGGGACGCGAGCTGAGAGTTTGGAAGAAAGCATAGCGCAGTGGCTGAAGGTCTGTTGGTGGAGCGCTTGGGGTTCCGCGTCGAGGTTCAGTTCGTCGCGGTCGGTGGCGCAGCTGGCATTGCCACTTGAGCCGCTGTGTATGTTGATTGTGTGTCGCGTGGGTGTCAGTTTTTTTTACACTTTTCGAAGAGCATGCGAGCCACTGGACTGTAACTCGTTGTATTTAGAAGAAATCATGTGATGGGCTTGAATTTGCATCCGAAGGTAGACATGTGGCTGCCAAATTTCCTCTGTCGTCGCTGTTAGAATCGCGCCGGATTCGAGTCTTCGTGATTTAGCTAAGCCAACGCGGTTCAGCGCGGCAAAGGAGGAACGATATGCCGGCAGGTGACGAGACCAAGCGGGCTAGCGGAGCGAATCCCTTGCTCCGGCGAGCACCGGGGGAGCGCGAGCCGTCCCGGCGGCGGAGGATTGCTCAAGGGTACGCTTTCCGCGCCGATGATTTTGACGCTTTACAACGGCGCAGCGCTCGCCCGAACAGCAACGTGGTGAACATTGCATTGGTTGGACCAAACAAGACTATCATCGAGGTGGTGATACTGGCAACCCTACTGGGGCCGGATAAGGGTCAGATGTTGCGGCGAGGGCACACTCGTCAGTACGGGACGATGTGATGCTGGAGATGGTATGTTCCGGGTGTGGCTTGACTCTTAACCCGCCTCCAAGTCAAGTGGTTGTACAGACTGCAAAGGTAACGTACTTGCGATTCATTGACTGAATTGTAAGGAGTGGGGTTATGGAATCGAATCCGGGTCACCCGGCGCCTGATCGTGTTACTTGGCGTGTCGCGATTTCCCTTGTTCATGAGCGGACGTCATCGCCGTCCTACAATGTCTGGAGGAAGTGGACAGGTCACCTGACAAATCACCTACGCGTTGGCGGCTGCGCGAGGCGACTCGTAGCTGGCCGTGTCGAATGGGATGATGTGTTCTCTTCCAGCTTGAGCCTCGCGGCAAGACCCACTTTCTCAACGAGACGAGCGCATTCATCTTAGATTTCCTTGCGCGAGGCGCCCTCCGGTTTCCCGACAATCTGCAAGCCGTTGTCCGAGAGTTCGGTGCCGACTTAGTCCCATGACGGTCAAGCAACTTCGCCGGTCATGTTGCATCGCCTTGATCAACTTGGCCTAATCATCGCAGTCCGCCAGAGCCTGTCTCGAATGAAGGTCGGCGAGTTAGACGCGGCAGTCCTTAGCCGCCGCTTGCAGGGCCGGTCTCAAGATGCAGCTTGGCCCATTTCTGGTGCACCTGCGGGCCGACGGCCGTCCTTTTATTCGGCAGATGCGCGCCCTTCACGGAGACTACTCTTTCGCCGCTATCGACGAGATCGCGGACTTTCATGTCCGACTTGGCCCGCGCCGGGCCTCCGCCGCTGGTTCCGACCTCAAGCGCAGGTTCTACGACGACCGAACCATGCCGTTCCAGCCGGTTCCTGCCTATATGGCACTGCCCGCCCTGGAGTGGGGAATCAACTGGTGCATCGCCACCGCGGGCGCATCAGTTCCTGATGCTCCATTCTGCGGTGGTGGAGAGACAGGGGCACGCAATCGTCTTTCCGGCTTGGCCCGGGCATGGCAAGACGACGCTATGTGCCGGCTTGATGCTCAGGGGCTGGCGGCTGCTCTCCGACGAATTTGGCTTGCTCCGCCCGGTTACGCGAACCCTCGTTCCCCTGCCGACGGCCTCTACCACTTAAGAACGCCTCCATTGAGGTCATCCGGGGCTTCTCGCAGGACGCTGTACTCGGCCCGACCTTTCCGAAGACACGGAAGGGAGACGTTGCCCATCTCAAGGCCACGCGAGAGAGCGTTGATCGGGCCAAGGAGACGGCGGAGGCCTCCCTGATCGTCTTCCCCCGGTGGCAGAAGAGATGCACCGCTGTGCCTGAACCGATGCAGAAGTCGCAGGCATTTCTCATGCTGGCCACTAATGCCTTCAACTATGAGGTCCTTGGCGAAGCGGCCTTCCGCTCCGTCGAGCGCTTGATCAAGGAATTGCCCATGCTATAGTCTCGTCTACTCCGATTTGGACGAGGCGGTAACGGCGCTTTCCCGGCTTTGGAAGACCATGATCGAGGGCAGGAGGTTGGAACGGGATGGCGGCAAGCTCCTGCTCGACGCATTACGATCAGTCCACTCCCTCGTTCGATCTAAGTAACCCGGAGTGGGATCTCCTGCTCAGACTCGCCCACCGCAACCGCCTTCTGGGAAGACTGGCGGAGCAGCTTGAAGCTGAGGGTCTCCTTGATCGGATTCCCGCCAAGGCCGCGGAAATACTGGTTCCGCTCAGGTGCTCGTCGAGCACCGGCAGCGGCAGATCCGCTGGGAGCTTGACAGGGTTGCCTGGGCACTTGCCGATACCGAGATCCGGCCGATTGCGCTGAAGGGCGCCGCGTATCTGCTTGCGGATCTTCCGTTGGCGAGAGGCCGCTTCTTCGCGGACGTCGATCTCATGGTGCCGCGCGACCGGCTCGCGCGAGTGCGAGGCGGCGCTAGCTCGCGCGCGGCTGGCAGAGTCAGAAGCAGAGCAGCTACGATCAGCGCTACTATCGGGAGTGGATGCACGAGCTGCCGCCCCTACGCCATGCGGAGCGCGAGATCGAGGTCGACCTCCACCACACGATCCTGCCGCTGACCAGCCGCCTGACGCCGCCTGTCAGACATTCTTTTTGCGGGTGCCAGGGAGATTACCGAAACGGGATATCGCGTCTTGTCGCCTCCCGATATGGTGCTGCACAGCGCCACACATCTGTTTCACGACGGGCAGATAGTCGGCGGGCTGCGCGACCTTGTCGACATCAGCGATCTGCTGATCCACTTCGGAGGCTGAGTCCTCGTTCTGGTCAGATCTGATGTCCCGCGCGGAGCTGCTCGACCTCACTCGTCCGCTGTTTTTCGCGCTTCGGTTCAGCAAGGCGCTGCTCCAGACACCAATCCCTGAGGATGTCATCCGCGAGAGCGAGCGCTTTGCGCCGAATCCGATAGCGCGTGCGTTCATGGATGCTGCAGTGACCCGCGTGCTTGCCACCCACCACGCCGATCGGCCGAGTGCGCCAATCGCCGCCTGGCTCCTCTACGTTCGCTCCCACTGGCTACGGATGCCCCCCCGGCTCCTCTTTCCCCACCTTGCGCGCAAGGCGTGGATTCGGATCCGGCGCCCCGCAACCGACTGACTGCGGAGCTTCTTCGCCAGCGCGGCCTGAAGGGTGCGTCTCGGACCGCATCCGGCTAGGATTTGGGTATCGCCGCTGGGAGATCCGCGATTGTCATGCAACCTGCCGAATCCCTATCCCTTTATGATCGGCTTGAGGCCTTGCCCGAAGGTCTTACCGGCGAGATCCTCAACGGCCAGCTGCACACCCAGCCAAGGCCGGCGGTCCGCATGCTCGGGCCGAATCTGTGCTTCAGATCGAGATCGGCGGGCCATTCGACCGCGGAAGAGGGGGCCCCGGCGGCTGGTGGATCCTGGTTGAGCCAGAGGTCCATTTCGTGCGCGATACCGAGGTCTGTGTTCCGGACCTGGCCGGGTGGCGGCGAGAGCGCTTGCCAGTCCATCCCGCGTGACCAGCGCTTCGAGACCGTCCCGGATTGGGTCTGCGAGGTGCTGTCGCCCTCCACGGAGAGCAAGGACCGGCGGGTCAAGATGCCGATCTACGCCCGCTACGGCGTCGGCTTCGTTTGGTTGGTGGATCCGCTGTCGCAAATGCTCGAGGCCTATGTGCTGGAAGAGGGGGACTGGAAGTTGCTGGGGACTTGCGGCGGCGAGGAGAGGGTCGCGGTGCCTCCCTTTGAGGCTGTGCCAATAGATCTCGGTGGGCTGTGGACCTGAGTTCAGATCTATCGGTTCACCACGAAGAACACGAAGAACACGAAGAACGGAACGGAGCGCGTTCGGCCCAGCGCGCACGGCCTGAGTGTTGAAGACAAGAACCTTCGTGCTCTTCGTGTCGTTGAAAACGAAAAGACTAAAACCTCTGGTGGATAGGACGGCTGCGGCTCACTATAAGGCGCACGAGCGTGGCCTCGACCGCCTTTCGCCCTCTCCTTGATTTCTCTCCCTCTTCCCCCAGATTCGCCCATAACCCTATAGATTAGCGGAGAAAATCGCGCATGCGGATGGACAAGCTGACCAGCAAGTTTCAGATGGCCCTGGCGGACGCCCAGAGCCTGGCGGTCGGTCGGGACCACCAGTTCATCGAGCCGATCCATCTCATGGTCGCCCTGCTGGACCAGGACGGGGGCACCGTGCGGCACCTCCTGGCCCAGGCGGACGTGAACGTGAACCGCCTGCGCTCGGCGTTGGGCGACGCGCTGGACCGTCTGCCGAGCGTGCAGGGCATGGCTGGCGATGTCCATGTGAGCAACGACCTGAACCGGCTGCTGAACCAGACGGATAAGCTCGCCCAGCAGCGCAAGGACCAGTACATCTCCTCCGAGCTCTTCGTGCTGGCGGCGCTGGACGATCGGGGCGAGCTGGGTAAGGTCCTGCGGGAGGCGGGCGCGGCCAAGGGCTCCATCGAGCAGGCCGTCGAGGCGCTGCGCGGCGGGCAGGCCGTGACCGACCCGAATGCCGAGGAGCAGCGCAAGGCGCTCGAGAAGTACACCATCGACCTGACCGAAAAGGCCGAGCAGGGCAAGCTCGACCCGGTGATCGGCCGCGACGACGAGATCCGCCGCACCATCCAGGTGCTCGCCCGGCGCACCAAGAACAACCCGGTGCTGATCGGCGAGCCGGGCGTCGGCAAGACCGCGATCGTCGAGGGGTTGGCCCAGCGCATCGTCAACGGCGAGGTCCCCGAGGGGATCAAGTCCAAGCGCCTCCTCGCCCTGGACATGGCGGGGCTGATCGCGGGGGCCAAGTTCCGCGGTGAGTTCGAGGAGCGTCTGAAGGCGGTTCTGAACGACATCGCCCGCCAGGAGGGCAACATCATCCTCTTCATCGACGAGCTGCACACCATGGTGGGCGCGGGAAAGGCGGAGGGGGCGATGGATGCGGGCAACATGCTGAAGCCCGCGCTCGCCCGCGGCGAGCTCCACTGCATCGGTGCCACCACGCTCGACGAGTACCGCAAGTACGTGGAGAAGGACGCGGCCCTGGAGCGCCGCTTCCAGAAGGTGCTGGTTGACGAGCCGAACGTCGAGGACACCATCGCGATCCTGCGCGGCCTGAAGGAGCGCTACGAGGTCCACCACGGGGTGGAGATCACCGATCCCGCGATCGTTGCGGCGGCAACCCTCTCGCATCGCTATATCACCGACCGACAGCTCCCGGACAAGGCCATCGACCTGATCGACGAGGCCGCCTCGCAGATCCGCATGGAGATTGACTCCATGCCGGAGGAGATGGACCGGCTGGACCGTCGGCTGATCCAGCTCAAGATCGAGCGTGAGGCGCTCAAAAAGGAGACCGACGAGGCGTCGAAGCGGCGTCTCGCTGATCTCGAGGGCCAGATCGAGCGGCTGGAGCGGGAGTTCTCGGACCTGGAGGAGGTGTGGAAGGCGGAGAAGGCCGCCGTTCAGGGAACCGCCCACATCAAGGAGGAGCTCGACCGCGCCCGCCTGGAGCTGGAGACCGCGCGCCGCGCCGGCGACCTTGGGCGCATGTCCGAGATCCAGTACGGCCGCATCCCGGAGCTGATGAAGCAGCTCGACGCGGCGACTGAGGCGGAGCACGTGGAGATGAAGCTCCTGCGCACCACGGTGACGGCCGAAGAGATCGCGGACATCGTCTCCAAGTGGACGGGTATCCCCGTCTCCAAGATGCTGGAGGGCGAGCGCGAGAAGCTGCTGCGCATGGAGGAGGAGATCGAACGCCGCGTCGTCGGACAGGACGAGGCCGTGCGGGCCGTGAGCGACGCCATCCGCCGCTCACGGGCGGGCCTTTCTGACCCCATGCGGCCGACCGGCTCGTTCCTCTTCCTCGGTCCCACGGGTGTTGGTAAGACCGAGCTCTGCAAGGCCTTGGCCGCGTTCATGTTCGACACCGAAGAGGCCATGGTGCGTGTGGACATGTCGGAGTTCATGGAGAAGCACTCCGTGGCTCGGCTGATCGGCGCGCCTCCGGGGTACGTCGGCTACGAGGAGGGCGGTCACCTCACGGAGGCGATCCGTCGCCGCCCTTACAGCGTGATCCTGCTCGACGAGGTGGAGAAGGCCCACCCGGACGTCTTCAACGTGCTGCTGCAGGTCCTGGACGACGGGCGGCTCACCGATGGCCAAGGCCGGACGGTGGACTTCCGCAACACGGTCATCGTCATGACCTCGAACCTGGGCTCCGACGTCATCCAGCAGATGGCGGGCGAGGAGCGCTACGAGGAGATGAAGGCGGCGGTGATGGACGTGGTGCGCGTGGCCTTCCGGCCGGAGTTCATTAATCGCTTAGATGAGATCGTGGTCTTCCACCCGCTGCGCCGTGAGCAGATCCGGGCCATTGCACGCATCCAGATCCGCTATCTGCAGCAGCGCCTGTCCGACCGGGACATGCGTCTGGAGGTCAGCGAGGCGGCGCTCGACCACCTGGGCGAGGCGGGGTTCGATCCCGTCTACGGTGCTCGGCCCCTGAAGCGCGCCATCCGCGCCCAGCTGGAGAACCCGCTCGCCCAGGAGATCCTGGCAGGCAAGTTCGGCCCCGGGGACATCATCTCGGTCGATGTGCGGGACGGCCGGCTCGAGTTCGAGCGTATTTTGCGGGGCGAGCTGGTCGATTGACCGTTGCCGTCACGAAGCGACGGGATTGAACCGCAGAGGCGCAGAGGGATCTATTGACCCCCTGGTGCCCAAGCTCCTGCTTGGGCACCTCTTCTCCTCGAAGCTCTGCTTCTTCTCTGCGCTGCGCCCAGGCGAAACGCCGCGGGATTTCGTCAGCACTGCACAGCGGCGGCCTGCATGTGCCGAAGAGCTGACTCGTCGCACCTGGCTGGCCCGGGCAAGCCGAGCTTCGGGGGAGGGCGTACCGAAGCGGAGCTTCGGCACGAGGGCAAAGCGACGGGATTGAACCGCAGAGACGCAGAGGGCGCAGAGGAGAGAAGGAATCGTGGGGGGAGGTCTGTCCATCGCTGCAGACCTCAGTCGGCGTCCCCCTGGTGCCCAAGCTCCTGCTTGGGCACCTCTTCTCCTCGAAGCTCTGCTTCTTCTCTGCGCTGCGCCCAGGCAAAACGCCGCGGGATTTCGTCAGCACTGCGCAGCGGTGGCCTGCATGTGCCGAATAGCTGACTCGTCGCACCTGGCTGGCCCGGGGAAGCCGAGCTTCGGGGGAGGGCGTACCGAAGCGGAGCTTCGGCACGAGGGCAAAATCTTGGCGCCTTGGCGGTTCAATTTTTCCCTTGGTCCATCAATCCCCATCCCGCCGGGCGCCGATTCCGTGCTCCCGCGCGAAGTCGAGCATGCGCCGGATCGGGACGAGGGCTCGTTCACGAATGTCGGGCGCAATCTGGATCTCCTGATCGCCCGTTCGCAGCACCTGCTCCAGGTTCTGCAGGGCGTTCATCGCCATCCAGGGGCAATGGGCGCAGCTCTCGCAGGTGGCGCCGACGCCGGCTGTGGGCGCCGCAATCAGTGTCTTTTCGGGTGCGAGCTGGTGCATCTTCCAGAAGATGCCCTCGTCTGTGGCGACGATGAACTCCTTGTTCGGCAGCTCGGCCACGGCCTTGATTAGCTGGGTCGTGGAGCCGACCACATCCGCTTGATCGACCACTTCGTCCGGCGATTCGGGATGAACCAGGATCGCGGCATCCGGATGCAGCCGCCTTAAGCGGTCGAGAGCGAAGCCCTTGAACTCCTCATGGACGACACATGCCCCGTCCCACAGGAGCATGTCGGCACCGGTCATGCGCTCCACGTAGTGTCCGAGGTGCTTGTCGGGTGCCCACAGGACCTTCTCACCGTTTGCGTGCAGATGCTTGACTACGGGAAGGGCGATGCTTGAGGTGACCACCCAGTCCGAGCGGGCCTTCACTTCGGCGCTCGTATTGGCATAGACGACCACGGTGCGGTCCGGGTGCTGGTCGCAGAAGGCGGAGAACTCCGCCGCGGGGCAGCCCTCGTCCAGGGAGCAGGTGGCAGCGAGATCCGGCATCAGCACCCGCTTCTCCGGATTGATGATCTTCGCCGTCTCTCCCATGAAGCGCACGCCGCAGACCACCAGAGTAGAGGCCGTGCTCTCACTTCCGAAGCGGGCCATCTCCAGGGAATCGGCGACGAGCCCGCCCGTTTCCTCGGCGAGCTCTTGAAGGTCGCCGTCCGTGTAGTAGTGGGCGACGAGGACGGCATCTTGCTCGGTGAGCAGCCGCTTGATGCGCTCCTTCAGATCTGCCTTTTCCTCGGCGGACAACTCCGGCCAATGGGGGTGGGATGGGACCGCGATCGGCCGGCGGACCGAGGCTTCGCGCGTGATGGTGGGCATTTGGAGTGTCCTTCGTTGAAAATCGGTTACTTGAGGTAGTCGACACGCTCGCGGTTTTTCAGCCGATAGACACGGGCGGGTCGGTGGTTTCCGCGCCGCCGCAGCTCGCCCGTCTCCTCGATCTGTTCCAGCGCGAGCGCCCACTTGCGGAAGTTGCGCTTGTCGAGCTCCGCGTCGAGCAGGGTCTCGTACACCGCCTGCAGCTCGCTCAAGGTGAAGGTCTCCGGAAGGAACTGAAACGCGATGGTCGAGTAGTCGAGCTTCGCAACCAGGCGCTGGTGGGCCGTTCGGATGATCTCATCGTGGTCGAACGCCAGGGGCGGGAGATTCCCGACGGGGAACCACCGTGCCTCGGCGGCGTCACTCGCTGGCCGCAGGGTCAGCCCCTCCGAGGGAGTCAGGGCGTAGTAAGCGACACTGATCACCCGCTCGCGGGGGTCGCGCCCAGGTCGACCGAAGGTGAAGAGCTGCTCCAGGTAGACGCCGGCAATCCCGGTCTCTTCCTCCAGCTCGCGCTGGGCACAGTGCGGGAGGTCCTCGTCGATCTCGAGGAAACCGCCGGGCAGCGCCCAAGCGCCTGCGAAGGGCTCGCCGCCGCGGCGAATTAGAAGCAGCTGCAGCTTGCCTTCACGTAGGGTGAAGAGCACAACATCGGTTGTGACCGCGGGATGGGGATAGGCGTAGCAGTGCGGGTGCGTGCTCGCTGTTCTTTCGGCCTCGTTCATACCTGAAGCATGGTGTCCGTGGTACACGAAGTCAACGGCTTGTAGCCGAAGGCCGCGCCTTCTACTCTAGTGGGGACCGCGACCTTCCCCGAGCAGAGAGGAGCCATGAGCGAAGCGCAGAAGAATCCCGACCACGAGCACGACGAACGCCTCGCGCACGACCTGACCATGGCTGCTGCGGAGTTGCAACAGGCCATCCATGCGGCGGTGCTTGCGGGCCTCAAGGTCACGCTGAAGGTGGAAACCATGCACCATGTCGGCCATCACCACCCCGAGCCGCTGGTGGAGGTCGAGGTGGAGCGGGTGATCAAGCTCGCTTAGGCGATTTCTGTCAAATCATGTACCACCTTGCTGGTCCTTTCGCCCGCCTTCGGCGTCACGCCGGCAGTCACATAGCCCAGCTATGCTCCCGCCAGCGCTTCTTGAAAGCGAACGAAAATCCTGCGCAATCCGGTACATGATTTTCCGGCAATCGCCTTAGAGCTGACGCAAGACTGACGGCGCCTCCTCCCTGCCCCTCACCCCAATCCATTTCTCCGCTGGGGCGAAGGGTTTGAGGCTGCTGCGGGAAAGGTCAGCTGCAGCTCGGCGCCCGGATCGCGGTTGACCACATCGACGCGGCCGTTCATCGCGAGCGTCAGCTGGCGTACCAACGCGAGGCCAATGCCCGTGCCTACCGTCTCCCGCGTTAGCTCGCTACCGGAGCGGTAGAAGAGTCGGAAGATCTTTTTCATCTGGTCGCGGGGGATGCCAGGCCCGTAATCGCGAACCGAGAACCGGATGGTGTGCGCGTCCGGCGTTTGACAGCCAATCTCGACGACTCGGCGCTCCGCATCGCGCGAGAACTTGACCGCGTTGTCGACGAGATTGATGAGGATCTGGGCGAAGAAGTCCGAGTCGACGCGTACGACGGCGCTGGGGGTCGTGCACGCGAGCTCCAAGCGGAAGCCCGCCCGCTCGATCTGGGTGGCAATCTTGGGCCGAAGTCCCTCCATCAGCTCACCAGCCGTGGTGGGCTTGAGCTCAACTCGCAGCTCGTTCCGGGTCAGGCGGGCGAGCTGCAGGACATTCTCGATCAATCGCGTGAGGCGCTCGCTCTCCGCGCAGATGTAGTCGTAGTAAGTCTGCCTTCGGTCCTCGGTCGCCCAGCCCTCCTTTAGCATTTCGCCGTACATGCGGACGGACGTGAGGGGAGTCTTGAGCTCATGGCTCACTGCCGAGACGAAGTCCTGCTGCTGACGGGCAAGCTCGATCTGTCTGAGCCCTGCGCGGTACATGAAGACGAATCCGCCGCACAGTACGAATGCCAGAGTTAGGGCAATCCAGCCGATCACCCGCCCGCCGGGGCCAGCGGGCAGGTGGTTGACAGTAAAGATGAGCTCCAGCGCACTTAGTGGAGCCGACAGCCGGGTGCGGTAGAGGAGTGCGCCCCCCAGCTCCCGCGCACTCGTCAGATACTCGCGCCCGGGTTGGGCGCCGAAGGCTGCCAGAACCGCCCCCTGGTAGGCGACCACCAGGTCAGTCAACCGCGATAGGGTCGTCTCGCGGAACAGGGCTTCGACCGAGTCGTTTAGAAACGGGCCCTGCTCGATCAATGCCCCCTGGATATAGCGCTGGCCTCGCCGCCAGACGTTGCGAAAAAGCACGAACTGACCGCTGTCGAGGAGACTCAGCTCGAAGGGGCCCGTCTCGCTGTCGAAGATGCGGACAGGCGGCTTCGACTCCGGCGGCCGTCCTGACGCCTTTGACTCGGCGAGCGACGGCGCCTGCGTTGTCGGTGTGCCGCGGCGCGCGTCGGCGGGTGTGTGTTGCCGCGGAGCGGAAGCACTCCCCGTAGCGGGAGCTGCGGCCGGAGCCTCGGCGATCTGCTTCTGAAATCGCAGGTCGAGGTCGAGGTCTTCGACGCGCCCGAGGGCGCTCGCCCGGTGCTTCTGCCGCTCCGGAGGCGACTGAGGCACGTTGAGGCGGTCGAACGCCGCCTGGGCCGCGGGCTGGGAGAGGTTTGCAGACTCTTTCGGCGAGACCTCTGCTTCGGTGTGCTGCTCGGGCGCGGGAACTTCCCGGACCTTTCGCTCCTGCCGTTTCGCGCTCGCGGTGTTCTCTTCCTTGGTCCCTGCACTCGTCGGCGGCTCCACTAGCTGATTGCGGCTCAGGATGGTCCGGATGCGCTCTGCGAGGGCCGTCCGCTGGCTGAGCTCCGCGCCGGAGATTCCGTAGGCGGAGGCTGGCTTGCCGGGCGGCGGGAGCACCGGCGTCGTTAAGGCGCCTCTTGCGTCGACCTGAAAGTAGCCCATCAGACCGGGAATGTCGGACTTCACGGGAAAGGCAGCGAGGGGCGATCGCTGGAGGAAGGTCGCTGAGGGGTCGCCGGTGACGACGAGAAAGCCGTAGTCGTCGAAAGATCGCTCCTCCTCGCCGCGGATCAGGGCGGTGAGTCGACCGTTGATGCGGGCGGCGAGCTCTTCAGCGAGCGCTTGATGCTGGTGGAATGCCTCCCACTTGAGCTGGCTGTATGCCTGCTGGACGAGCACAGCGGTCGGAATCGCAAGGGCGAGGAAGAAGAGCCCGAGCCAGAGCCGCAGGCGCTTACGGTCGAGACCGGTCAGGGGGGACGCCACGGCGCTACTCCGCGAGCAGTCGGTACCCGGCCCCGCGCACGGTGATCAGGTACCGCGGGTTGGCGGGATCGGGCTCTATCTTGCGCCTGAGCTTGGCGATGTGGATGTCGACGGTTCGGGTCTCGATTCCCAGGTTCCGGGCGTAGCCCCAGACCTTGGCCAGGAGCTCCTCACGTGACACCGCCCGATCGCCGTTGGACCTGAGATACTGGAGGATCTCGACCTCGCGGCGGGTGAAACTGAGGGGCTCGCTCCCCTTGGCGCCCGCCAGATTGCGAGTGTCCACCTGCAGCTCCTCGCCGAGGCGGATGAGGTGGTCGGACTCCACGCCGATGCGAGCGCGCCGCAGAACGGCCTGAACCCGCAGTACGAGCTGCGCCACCGAGAACGGCTTGGCCACATAGTCGTCGGCGCCCAGCGCGAGACCGCGAATGATGTCCTCGTCGCTCGTCTTGGCGGTCAGCATGATGATGGGCTGGCCCGGGTCCTGAGCGCGGATGCGGTTGCAGATTTCGAACCCATCCATGCCGGGCAGCATGACGTCGAGCAGGATGAGGTCGAAGGTGCCGCCCAGCGCCTTCTTTGCTCCCTCGCGGCCGTCTCCGACCGCCTCCACCTCGAAGCCGTGAAAGACGAAGACATCCGTGAGGCCCACCCGGATGGGCGCCTCGTCTTCCACGATGAGGATCCGGATCTTGCGTTGCATGCCACGATAGCCTAGCAGCTCGGTTCTGACGCGTTCTGTAAATCCTTCGTAAATTCTCGCGCCCACCTTTTACCGCGCCGTGTCTGTGGCGCGCTGGTGTCCCTCCCTAGACTGTAAGTGCAGTCAAGAACGCAAATCGGGAGGTGCGCTATGACCTTGATCACCCGTTTCTCCAGACTCTTCCGGGCCGATCTGCATGCGGTGCTGGACCGCATCGAGGAGCCGGATCTCGTCCTTCGACAAGCGGTGCGCGAGATGGAGGAAGACGTCACTTTCGACCGCAGGCGCCTTGACCTGCTCCGTGAGGAGCGCCGCCAGCTCGTGGCTCGCGACGCGGAAATTGAACGCTCCCTCCTTGCCGTCGCCGAGGAGCTGGACATCTGCTTCGCGGCGGGTAAGGACGACCTCGCACGTGTCCTTCTCAGGCGCCAACTGGAGACCGAGCGCCTGCGCGAGTGCCTCGGCCGAAAGCGGGAAGAGGCGGAGGAGGCCATGCGGCGGCTCGATGCTCGCGTGAGCGACAAGGACGCGCGATTGGAGGCAATGCGCCAGAAGGCGGAGCTCTTCGCACCCCATGCGCCGTGCTCCGCCGCAGACAGTTGTGATGTCCCCCCCGCCTACGTGCGGGACGAGGACGTGGAGGTGGCCTTCCTCCGCGAGCAGCAGCGGAGGGCGGGGAGATGACGCGGCCGACCTTTCTCGAAGGGGCGCTGGTCGCCCTCGTCGGAGCGGTTTCGGGCACGCTCGCCTTCGAGGCGTTCGCCTGGGTGCTTCCAGGCGGTACGGCTCCACGGCTTGTCACCGCCGCTCTATGCCTCTCCTACGTCATCTATCTGCTGGGCCGCAGCCGGGAGCGCGTGGGCCGGCTGACCGTTCTGGTTCTCTGGCTCTTGACTGCCCTTTTCCTGTGGATACTCGCGCCGCCGCTGCCCCTTTTCCTCGCGGGACATCTTGGCGCGCTCTGGCTCGTCAGGTCCCTCTATTTCCACCAGGGACCGCTAGGGGCGCTCGCTGACCTGGGGCTGACGGGCATCAGCCTGATCGCCGCGGCGGGGGCGTTCCTCCACACGGGGAGCCTGTTTCTGGCCATTTGGAGTCTGCTTTTGGTGCAGGCGCTGTTCGTGCTCCTACCCGGCCGCGCGGGCTCTGACATCATCGAGCCGGAAGAGGACGACCGTTTCGGGCGTGCCCATCGGGCGGCCGAAGAGGCAGTCCGGAAGCTCTCTGCTGTTCACTGACCCAAAAAGGAGATTAACGCCATGAAATCGAATCTGATCGCTCTGTCCATGTTTGTCCTTACGGCCGCGGCTGTGGCCGTCTATCCCACGCTGCGCGGTGCCCCCACCGTGACTCCGCCGGTCGCCACGGTCCCGCCGAACGACCATCCACTGAGCAACGCGCGCCCTCGTGTGGAGGTGGCCTTCGTGCTCGACACCACCGGGAGTATGGGTGGCCTCATCCAGGCCGCCAAGGAAAAGATCTGGTCCATCGCCAGCTCCATGGCGTCCGCCCAGCCGGCGCCCGAAATTCGCATGGGGCTGGTGGCCTATCGGGATCGCCAGGATGCCTATGTTACTCGGGTGGTGGACCTTTCTTCCGATCTGGACTCCGTGTACGCGACCTTGATGGACTTTCGAGCGCAGGGTGGTGGTGACGGGCCCGAGAGCGTGAACCAGGCACTCTACGATGCGGTGAACGGTCTATCCTGGAGCCAGGACCCGCAGACCTACCGGGTGGTTTTCCTGGTGGGCGACGCGCCGCCGCACATGGACTACCAGGACGACGTGAAATGGCCGCAGACGCTCAAGCTCGCCCGGGCACAGAGCATTCGAATCAACGCCATCCAGTGCGGTCAGAATGCGGCCACCACCGCGGCCTGGCAAAAGATTGCAGGCCTGGGGCAGGGGAGCTACTTCCAGGTCGAGCAGGCGGGAAGCGCCGTAGCCATCGCCACGCCGTACGACGAGCGTCTTGCCAAGCTCTCCGCCGAGCTCGACGCAACGCGGCTGTACTACGGCAGCGCCGCGGACAAGGCCAGGCAGGAGCGGAAGCTCGATGCGGCCGATAGGCTGCGCGCCGAGGCGTCGGTGACGTCGCGTGCCCGCCGTGCCGCCTTCAACGCGTCGGAGAGCGGCAAGACCAACCTGCTGGGCGACAAAGAGCTGGTCGACGCCGTCGCGAGCGGGCGCGTTGATCTCGGCTCGATCGCCCCGGAAGAGCTCCCAGCCCCGATGCAGGCGATGCCGGCGGCGGAGCAAAAGGCCCTGATCGAGCAGACCGCCAAGCGCCGAGCGGCCCTGACGACGGAGGTGCAGGAGCTTGCTCAACGGCGTGCCGGCTTCCTGCAGGAGAAGGTGGAGGAGCGCGGTGGTGCAAAGGATAGCCTGGACGACGGGATCTACCGCGCCGTCCGCGAGCAGGCCGCAGCAGCCGGTCTGCATTACGAGTCCGACGCCCCGGCCTATTGAGGTCGGCTCGGGTCATGGAGCCGCGGAGATGCAGAGAGGAATATTTTGGGTGGCCTCGCGGGGCGATGTCTATTCCCCATCGAGATGGCTATTGCGGCAATCGTCTACACCCTCTACGCTCTCCGTGGCCCAATTTTCTTCGGCAATGAGGCGGATACACCGCCGACACCCAGGGGTCAGAGAGAGCGGATCTTGTGCTCCTGCTCGGTCAGCTTGGCGATGGAAGCTCGCTGGTCGGTAGCCTTATCGCGCTCCTTCTGCACCACCGCCGGCGGTGCCTTGTCGACGAAGCTCGGGTTCTCGAGCTTCTTCTCTGTGCGCTCGAGATCGGTGCGAAGTCGCCCGATCGCTTTCTCCAGGCGGGCGAGCTCAGCGTCCTTGTCGATGATGCCTGAAATCGGGATGAGCACCTTCATCTCCCCGACTAGCGCCATCGCCGACTCGGGGGCGCGCGCGTCGTCCGGCAGGATCTCCACGGACTCGGTGCGCGCAAGGAAGTCGACATAGGAGCGGCTGGCATCGAGCCATTCCAGATCCTGCGGAGAGACATGCTGGAGCAGCAACGGCAAGGGTCGGCTTGGGGGGATATTCATCTCGCCTCGGATGCGGCGCACCCCCAGGATGAGCTGCATGACCCAACGGATCTCCGCCACGGAGCGCTCGTCCACCAGGGATTCGTCGGCAGTAGGGAAGGGCGCCAGCATGATGGTCTCGCCTTGGGTCCCTGCGAGCGGTCTTAGCTTCTGCCAGATCTCCTCGGTAACGAAGGGCATCACGGGGTGGGCAAGCCGAAGCAGGGTTTCCAGAGTCTGCACCAGGGTGCGGCGGGTTCCGCGCATGGCTGCTGGCGAGGCATCGTCATTGGTCAAAACGGGCTTCGAGAGCTCTAGGTACCAGTCGCAGAATTCGTTCCAGGTGAACTCGTAGATGGCCTGGGCGGCGTGGTCGAAACGGTAGCCCTCGATGGCCTCGGTGACGGTCCGGATCGCGCTCTGGAGGCGGGAGCGGATCCAGAGGTCGGCGGCCGAGAGCTGAATCTCTCCCCCAGCCTGCGCGCAGTCCTGTCCCTCCGTGTTCATGAGCACATAGCGGGAGGCGTTCCACAGCTTGTTGCAGAAGTTGCGGTAGCCCTCGATGCGGCCGAGGTCGAGCTTGATGTCGCGCCCGGTGGATGCGAGCGCGGCGAAGGTGAAGCGCAAGGCATCGGTGCCGAAGGCGGGGATGCCGTCCGGATAGTCCTTGCGGGTCTGCTTGGCGATCTTGTCTGCGAGATGGGGCTGCATCATGCCCCTGGTGCGCTTCTCGACCAGCGCCTCCAGCTCGATGCCGTCGATCAAATCGATGGGGTCGAGTACATTGCCCTTGGACTTGGACATCTTGTCGCCGTGCGCGTCACGCACCAGCCCGTGGATGTACACCTCGCGAAAGGGTACGTCCCCCATGAACCGCAGGCCCATCATGATCATGCGGGCGACCCAGAAGAAAATGATGTCGAAGCCGGTGACGAGGACGGAGGTGGGGTAAAATATCCCCAGACGTGCGGTCCGATCCGGCCAGCCCAGGGTCGAGAAGGGCCAGAGCGCGGAGCTGAACCAGGTGTCGAGCACGTCGGGATCTTGCTCCAGCGGAAAGTCGGGCGCCGAGTCCGTGGGAGGCGCGGACGTCTTGCTCGGAGCGGCCGACGTAGATATTGCCCTCCTGGTCGTACCAGGCGGGGATACGATGGCCCCACCAGATCTGTCTGCTGATGCACCAGTCCTGGATGTTGCGCATCCACTCGTAATAGGTGTTCTTCCAGTTGTCGGGAACGAACCGGATCCGCCCGTCCTCTACCGCGGCGACGGCGGGCTCCGCAAGGGGCCTGATCTTCACGTACCACTGGTCGGTAAGGAAGGGCTCGATGACCGCGCCGGAGCGGTCGCCGCGGGGCACCGTGAGCTTGTGGTCATCAATACGTTCCAGCAGTCCCTGCGCCCCCAAGTCGGCGACGATGCGCTTGCGCGCCTCGAACCGGTCCAGGCCGCCGTATGCGACGGGGACAAGCTCACCTTCCCCGCGCTCGTTGGCGCGGATGGCCGCATTCGGGGTGAAGATATTGATCAGCCCGCCGTGGGGCTGCTCGGAGATGGGGTTCTCGTCGCGGTGACGCAGCCAGACCTGGTAGTCGTTGAAGTCGTGGGCGGGCGTGATCTTCACGCAACCGGTGCCGAACTCGGGGTCCACGTACTCGTCGGCGATCACGGGGATGCGCCGTCCGGTGAGGGGCAGCTCGACCAGCTCACCGAGGAGGTGCTTGTAGCGCTCGTCACCCGGATGCACGGCCACCGCGCAGTCGCCGAGCATGGTCTCCGGGCGGGTCGTAGCCACTACCAAGCGACCGGTTCGGTTGGTGAGGGGATAGCGCATGTGCCAGAGGTGGCCGCTTTCCTCCTCGTTGAGCACCTCGAGGTCCGAAACCGCCGTGTGCAGCACCGGGTCCCAGTTGACCAAGCGCTTGCCGCGGTAGATCAGGCCCTCCTCGTAGAGCCGCACGAAGACCTCACGCACGGCGGCGGAGAGCCCCTCGTCCATGGTGAAGCGCTCGTTGGCCCAGTCGAGCGACGCCCCCATACGCCGCAGCTGCCCGGTGATAGTGCCGCCGGACTCGCGTTTCCAGGCCCACACGCGCTCGATGAAGGCGGCGCGGCCGTAGTCGTGGCGAGTCTTGCCCTCCGCGTTGATCAAACGTTCCACCACCATCTGGGTGGCAATGCCCGCATGGTCGGTGCCGGCCTGCCACAGGGTGCGTTCCCCTTTCATCCGATGGTAGCGGACAAGGGCGTCCATGATGGTATCCTGGAAGGCGTGGCCCATATGCAGGCTGCCGGTCACGTTTGGCGGCGGGATCATG
Organism: uncultured Gammaproteobacteria bacterium; assembly: GCA_963824085.1. Lineage (GTDB taxonomy): Bacteria > Pseudomonadota > Gammaproteobacteria > Chromatiales > Chromatiaceae > JARRNE01. The sequence continues at coordinate 184,424 of CAWGNT010000015.1, read as the reverse complement.
ATGCAGTAACCATGCTCCCCGTCCATGGCGGGGGCGAAGTAACCCCGGTTCTCCCAGATGCTGTACCAGTGTTTCTCCAGGTCCTGGGGGGCGTATTTCTTATCCAGCATGGTCTGAGTGCTCGCGCAGGAAGGCTCGTCGGCAGAATTGCGGGAGTATACCCGATGGGTGCAACGGCCCCGTGGTGTCTTGCTCATGGAACACTAGCGTGTATATCGTTCCGATTTGGGTTTTTTCGTTGTTTGGGATAGGCCGCTCCCGCCGGCGGATGCCGTGAACACGTCAATGTAGGCTTGGCCGCGTCCTCCCTGCGGCCGACACCCCCGGCACGAGACGCCTGTCCCCTCTGATCCGTAAGCGAAGAAGTCGGGTGAGTTGGGTGTAACCTTGAGATTTTATTGGAGAGAGGCCCGGTGTGCGGGTCTTGGTAAACGCAATCGCGCCGGCGGTCGGCGCAACGTTCTACGGAATCTGTCGTTCTACTGAAACAAGAGGTGTAATAGAGAGAGATGGATGCATCAACAGTTGTGACGAAACACGTCTTCAGCTTCGAGGAAGGTGACGGCAAGAACAAGAAGCTCCTCGGCGGCAAGGGCGCAAACCTTTGCGAGATGACTCAGATCGGGCTCAACGTGCCCGCCGGCTTCGTGATCTCGACCGAGGCGTGTCTGGAGTACTTAGACTCCCCGGCGCGCGAGCTTCCCGGCGGCCTCATCGAAGCAGTCCACGCCCATATGAGGGCATTGGAGGAGAAGACAGGCAAGGGCTTCGGTAATCCCGACAACCCCCTCTTAGTCTCCGTGCGCTCGGGCTCGGCCCTGTCCATGCCGGGGATGATGGATACCATCCTCAACCTGGGCCTCAACAGCGAGACTCTGCAGGGAGAGATCCGTCATACCGGCGATTCCCGCTTTGGCTATGACGCGTACCGGCGTTTCATCCAGCTGTTCGGCAAGGTAGCCCTTGGGGTGTCCGATGAGCTCTTCGACAAGCAGTTCGAAGAGGTCAAGGACAAGGCCCATGTGAAGGAAGACGTCGGTCTCTCCGCCAACGACCTCAAGGAGGTCAGCGAGCGTTTCCTCAAGGTGGTGGAGGAGCACACCGGCAAGCCCTTCCCCGAGGACCCCTACGAGCAGCTCGAGATTGCCATCAAGGCGGTATTCAACTCTTGGATGGGCAAGCGCGCGGTCGACTACCGTAAGCAGTTCCACATCACGCCGGACAAGGCCAACGGTACCGCGGTGAACGTGGTAACCATGGTCTTTGGCAACCGGGGCAACGATTCGGCGACCGGCGTGGCCTTCACCCGCAATCCCGCCACGGGTGAGAACAAGCTCTTCGGCGAGTATCTCGTGAATGCCCAGGGTGAAGACGTGGTGGCCGGCATCCGCACGCCCAAGCCCATCGACCGCCTGGATGCGGAGATGCCGCAAATGGCCACGGAGCTGGCGGAGCTCCGCAACAAGCTCGAGAGCCATTACCGGGAGATCCAGGACTTCGAGTTCACCATCGAGCGTGGTCAGCTCTTCTGCCTGCAGACCCGCAACGGCAAGATGAATGCCCAGGCCATGGTGCGCACCTCGGTCGAGATGCACCGCGAAGGGCTCATCAGTGAGGAGGAGGCGCTGATGCGCATCCAGCCCGACCTCCTGGAGCAGATGCTCTTTCCGCGTCTTGACCCCAAGATGAAGGCCGAGCCCGTCGCCCAAGGGTTACCGGCCTCTCCCGGAGCGGCGTCCGGTATCGCCGTCTTCGATGCTGATCGTGCCGAGCAACTCGGCAAGGATCTGGGGCAGAAGGTGATCCTGGTGCGCGAGGAGACGAAGCCCGAGGACATCCATGGCTTTTTCGCCGCCCAGGGAATCTTGACCTCCCGTGGCGGCAAGACCTCCCACGCGGCCGTGGTCGCCCGCGGCATGGGCAAGCCTTGTGTTGCAGGCGCCGAGGGGATCGCGGTCGACGTCGGTCGGCGCGAGGCCTACGTGGGCGACACGAGCTTCCGCGAGGGTGACGTGATCACACTCGACGGGACAACCGGCAAGGTCTACCTGGGCGCGATACCCACCGTCGAGCCCGATTTCACCCCCGAGCTCGGCACCCTACTGGGCTGGGCAGACGCGGCTGCCAAGCTCAAGGTGATGGCAAATGCGGATACGCCGGACGACGCGCGCCGGGCGCTCAAGTACGGCGCCGTTGGCATCGGGTTGGCCCGGACCGAGCGCATGTTCAACGACGTCGAGCGGTTGCCGATCGTGATCGAGATGATCGTGGCGGAGACGCCCGAGCAGCGCCAGGCCGCCCTGGACCGGCTGCTGCCCTTGCAGCGGGCGGACTTCCGCGAGCTGTTCGAGGTGATGTCGCCGAACCCGGTGACCATTCGCCTACTCGACCCGCCGATCCACGAGTTCTTGCCCGACGAGCATCAGCTCGAACGGGAGCTGTCCGAGCTGCACCGACTCGCCGAGACGACGCGCGGAATGGCCGTACTGTCCGGGACCATGGGCCTGCTGCATACCTCGGACAAGGTCCGTCAGGAGATCGACTCCATGCGCCGGCTGGTGGACCCGGCCCTGGTGGAGGATGCCATCGCCAAGAAGGAGACCATGCTGCGCAAGGTGCGGGCGCTGCACGAGACGAATCCCATGCTCGGTCACCGCGGCGTGCGTCTTGGGATCTCCTTTCCCGAGATCTACCAGATGCAGATCCGGGCGATCCTGGAGGCAGCGGCGGATTGTGCGAAGATGGGCATCGACGTGCAGCCCCAGATCAAGGTGCCGCAGGTGTGCACCAAGCAAGAGCTGATTCGGGTCAAATCGTACGTGGACGTGATCCACGAAGAGGTCAAGCAGCGCTACGGTCACCCGGTCAGCTTCAAGTTCGGCACCATGATCGAGGTGGTCCGGGCTTGTATGCGAGCGGAGTCCCTGGCCGAGACCGCAGAGTTCTTCTCCTTCGGCACCAACGACCTCACCCAGGCGGCCTTCTCTTTCTCGCGCGAGGATGCCGAGAACAAGTTCCTGCCCCTGTACAACCAGTCCGGGATACTGCAGGACAACCCGTTCGAGGTGCTGGACGTGAAGGGCGTGGGCAAGCTCATGCAGCTCGCCGTGGACTGGGGCAAGAAGACGCGGCCGGACATCCACGTGGGCATCTGCGGTGAGCATGGCGGACACCCGGCGTCCATTGCCTTCTGTCATGAGGCTGGGCTGGACTACGTGTCCTGCTCCGCGCCGCGGGTTCCGGTAGCCAGGCTGGCGGCGGCCCATGCCGCGTTGCTGGCCCGCGAGTAAGCGGTAGAAGCTCGCCAAGGATGGCGAGCAGAAGAGCGCGGTCGGATCGAGCGGGGAGTCTGCAGATGTCAGTACCTGGAAGGGGCTGAGAATGAAGGTGTCCGAAAACCGCGCTTTCGGGATGCGGTGCGCTGAGAAGTCCAGGATGGATGTGCTCAGCGCTTTCCCAAGGGTCGCGGGTGTCTCGTTGTCGTGTCGCTTCGGTCCCTCCCGGACGGGCTTTCGGCGTATCGGTCTGCCTTCAGGGCTTCGGTCTCCGGGAGATTCTCCGGTATCATCGCTTGCCTGATACGAACATCCATTTCTTTCGCGCTCTCTTGACTGCTTGTACTTCAAAGCGGCAGCAGCGTCCGGCGGATTGCTCCCTCGTTGCGGGGCTCGAATTTTTTGCGCCAGTGCGGCGAGTCGGTCTGAAATGACGGAACCGGTTGCGCGCCCGCAGAGAGCGGTGCGGCTTTGCTACCTGGGCAAGGATCCCGGCATACCCGAGGAGCTGGCTCCCCTTCTCGCCCAGCAGGGTCTGCAGCTGGAGTGCTTTTCGAGCGAGCTGGACCTCATCACAAGCCGTACGGATCTGGGCCCATGCGCCGTCTTGGTGGTGGACCTGCACGCCGGGTCGACGGAAGGGGCGCTCGTCGAGTTTGTCGATCGGTTGAAGCTTCGCTTCGGTAGCAGTCCCAAGCTGGTTTGCATCGCGCAGGCAAGCGACATTGGAGTGCGGCTTCAAGCATTGCGGGCGGGCGTCAAGGCCGTGTTTCCCGTGCCGGTCGTGGCGGCGGAGCTCGCCGACAAGCTCGCGGAGCTTGCAGGGATTGGAAGTCCGGAGCGCTACCGAGTCCTGATTGTCGACGACGAGCCGGTGCCTGCGTTGTTCGCCGCAAGGGTCCTCGAGAAGGCCGGCATGGACACCATGACGGTCGGCGATCCTCTCCAAGTGCTCGACGCCCTGGGTGTCTTCCGCCCCGACCTCCTGTTGATGGATCTCTACATGCCGAAGGCGAGCGGTGCCGAGCTGACGACGCTGATCCGGGAGAACGACGCCTTTTTCGACACTCCGATCATCTTCGTCTCCGGGGAGAAGGATGCCGAGAAGCAGGTTGTGGCGTTGAGTGTCGGCGGTGACGAGTTCCTGTCAAAGCCGGTCGACCCGACGCGGTTAGTAAGGATAGTTAGGCATCGCATTCGCTCCGCCAGGAACACGCGGAGCAAGCTCGGTTCCGCCACGGTCAGGGATGACGTCACCGGGCTGTTCAATCGCCGCCACTGCCTCCGCCGCTTGGATCGGTGGATTACCGAGGAAGGGGGGCACGGGCCGGGAGAGGGGGTGCTCTTTATCGAGCTGGATGGGGGGGCGAGGGTCCAGGCGGAGATGGGCATCACCGCAATTGATCCCATGGCTCGGCAGGTAGCGCAGGTGCTGCGTGAGCAGACGGGCTCCGACGATGTCGTCGCCCGCTTCGGCGACCATAGCTTTGTGCTTATCGTTAAACGGCCGGATCGGGAGACGCTGCTCTCCCTCGCGGAGCAGTTGCGCGCGACCGTGTCGGTCGACCCGGTCGATCTGAACGGGCGGCGTGCGCCTCTGACCGTAAGCATTGGGGTCGGCCTCTTTGATCCGCCCGCGGACGATGCGCTGACGATGATCTCACGCGCCGAGAAGGCATGTGCGACGGCGTCGGCGGCAGGCGGGGATCGGGTTGAGACCTGGGTGTCTGCGGTCCCGGTCACGACCGGTGCGCATCGCGACAACCGGCTGGTGACGCTGATCGGGCAGTCGCTGCGATCGAAGGGTTTCGAGCTCTTCTACCAGCCGATGCTTGCGCTCCGCCGCCGGCATGCGGAGCGCTATGAGACCTTTCTCCGCCTGCGCGCACCGGACGGCGAATACATTCCGCCCTTCGACTTCATCCCGGTCGCTCAGCGCCACGGTATGATTGCGCAGATTGATCGCTGGGTGATGATCCGCGCCCTGGAGGTCCTCGCGGAGCGACGCCGCGAGTACCGTATTCCTATGCTCTTCGTCCACCAGACGATGGCGAGCGCCGAGGATGCCGACTGGGTCCTCTGGCTGCGCGACCAGATCCGGGACCGCGACCTGATCAAGGCGCGGCCCATCCTGCAGTTTCATCTGAGGGACGTGGTGGACCATCTCGATCTGGCCCAGAGCCGGTTCGAGCAGCTACGTAGGCTCTATCTGACGATTTGCGTTACACACTTCGAGGACGATCCGGCGGCATTCGAGGCCGTAGAGCGGCTGCGCATCCCGATGGTAAAGCTCTCGTTCGATATGGTTTCGGGGGCGGACATCGGGCCGCTGACGCATGCGATCGGGCGCCTGCACGGGATGGACAGCACGGTAATTGCCGGCGGTATCGAGGACGCTCAGACAGTTGGGCGCGTGTGGAGCTGTGGGGCCGACCTCATCCAGGGCAATTTCATCCAGCCCCCAGTGGAGGATCTGAGCTTCGATTTTGGCGTTTAGACGCTAAACCTCGGCGACTGGGTCGCCCTTCGCTACCACGCGGTTCTCGAGGATGCCGATCCCGCTGATCTCCACCCGCAAGCGGTCGCCGGGGGCGAGGAACACCGGCGGACGGCGGGCAAAGCCGACGCCGGGCGGGGTGCCGGTGAGGATGAGGGTGCCGGGAAGCAGGGTCGTGTCGCGGCTGAGATAGGCGACCAGCTCGGCGACACTGAAGATCATGTCGCTGGTGCTGGCCGCCTGCATGGTCTCGCCGTTCAAGGTGCAGCTGATCTCCAGATCTTGCGGATCTCCGATCTCCTCGGCCGTCACGAGCACCGGTCCGAGCGGGCAGAAGGTGTCGAAGCTCTTCCCTCGCACCCACTGACCACCGCCGCCGTGCTTCTGCCAACGCCGAGCGGAGACGTCGTTGGCGCAGGTGTAGCCGAGCACATAGTCGAGAGCGCGTTCGGCCGCAACATCCTTCGCCCTCTTTCCGATCACCACCGCCAGCTCTGCCTCGTAGTCGACCTCGGGGCCGTGCTCGCAGGCCGCAGGGAGAACGATCGGGTCTCCAGGATTGGTGAGCGTCGTGGTGGGCTTCATGAAGACCACAGGATGGTCGGGGATGGGGGCACCGGTCTCACGAGCATGAGCCCGATAGTTGAGGCCAACACAGAAGATGTTGGCCGGCACGAGAGGGGCAAGCCGCTTACCCATCGCGACCTCTTCTTCGGATACGACGAGGTCGGAGAAGATGTCCCCGGAGAGCAGGCGAGCAGAGCCGTCGTCCCGCGGCACACCAGGACGGCCGTTCCCGGTGCCATCTTTGAAACGGGCAATGCGCATGAGGCATGCCTCCGTTAGGATGTGTTGTATGCGCGAGTGTACGCACTTTGGTGCCGTTGATATGATTCCTTTGTCGTTAGCTAGCTCGTCTTACCAATGTCCCATGATGTCTAAGGGAAAGCTTTCTTCCACACGCTGTTGTTGGCTCGCCGGCCTGGGCCTGTGGCTGGTTGGGTGTGTCTCGGTTTGGGCAGGCTCCTGGACGGGTACTTTGAATGATGGCAGTGTGCTGAAGGTCGATCCCGACACACACCGAGCGATGCGCTACTACAACGGGGGAGTTGCGCCGTTGTGGAACGGTACTCACCGTCTTGAAGACGGTACCGTTGTGATCGTGCGCGACGGGCAGGCGGTGCCTACCAAGGACATGATGGATGTCTGGTCTGCGGAGCCGGGCTCCGAGCCCGAGATGCGGGAACGCTACTGCAAGCAGCTGGTGCGCAAGGTCTGCGGCTTCCACGAAGAGTGTGGTCGTTCCGAGCCCTGTGTGTTGGCCAACCAGCTTTTGCGCATCGAGCGGGAGGAGCAGCGCCGGGCGCCGCTAGGCTCGGGCCCCTTTCCGCAGACCGATGCGAGCCGTCAATGTCTCGATGCCTTGGGCAATGCCGCCTTTCCGGTCTGCGCTGCCGCGGTCCCGGAGCATAAGGAAACCGCCTGTAAGAAACTGGTGGACAGGGTCTGCGGCGATACGGGGAAATGCGCGAGTAGTCCCGCCTGTGATCCGGCTCGTCAACTTCTGCAAATGGAGACGGAGGAGCGGCTCGAGAGTGCAGATCCCGACGCGAAGACGCCCATGGGCGTCGAATGCGACAAGGCGACCGAGAAGCCCTTCTTCAAACGCTGCGAGCAACAGGGACCGAACACGCAAGAAGGTGATTAAAGCCCAAGCTCAGCTGGCATGGGCCGTTGAGATGCCCGCTCGCGCCGGGCGGGATGATTCGGCGGACGGGCGGTAGGTCGAAAAGAGGGGGGAACCATGCCCGACACGCGCTACCAGCGGATCGAGCGCTTTGGCAACCTGCTCGTGGACTACTTCCACCTGCTTGGGTTGTTCGTCATCGGCTTCGTTATCGTGTGGGCGACCGGGGAGGAGATCGTCCACATCGTTCGGGAGAGCGGTCCGTCCATCAAGGACATCCTGCTGCTCTTCATCTACCTAGAGCTGGGCGCCATGGTAGGCATCTACTTCAAGACGAAGCACCTGCCGGTGCGCTTCCTGCTCTACATCGCCATCACGGCGCTCACCCGCGTGCTGGCCATCGACGTCAAGACCATGACGGATGAGCGCACCCTGTTCCTCAGCATCGCCATCCTGGTCCTCAGCCTCGCTGTGCTCGTGATTCGCGTAGGCTCGGACCGCTTCCCGAGCAAAGGGCAGGAATAAGGCGATTTCTGTCGAATCATTTACCACCCTGCGGGTCCTTTCGCCCGCTTTCGGCGTCACGCCGGCAGTCACACAGCCCAGCTATGCTCCCGCCAGCGCTTCTTGAAAGCGAACGGAAATCCTGCGCAATCTGGTACATGAGTTTCCGGCAATCGGCTAACGAGTCCGAGGACAGAACGCCCCGTTGGGGGCTTCGGTCCTCGGTCCCCTGTTCTCCGTCAGGCGACGGACGGCAGGCCGGCGAGAGCCATCGCAACTTCCGTCTCGTCGTATTCCAGGTCCTTGAGCTTGCCGCCAAGATAGTCCGTGTAAGCCTGCATGTCGAAGTGGCCGTGACCGCATAGGTTGAACAGGATGGTCTTGCCTTGCCCCGACTCCCGGCACTTCTCGGCCTCATGGATCGCGCCTCGGACCGCGTGGTTGGCCTCTGGCGCAGGGATGATGCCTTCAGCCTTCGCGAACTGTATCCCCGCCGCGAAGCACTCCAGCTGGTTGTAAGAGCGGGGATCGATGTACCCCAGCTTCGTCAGGTGGCTGATTTGGGGGGCCATGCCGTGATAGCGTAAGCCGCCGGCGTGGAAGCCGGGAGGCACGAACCCCGAGCCCAGGGTGTACATCTTCACGAGGGGAGTGAGGTGGGCGGTATCGCCGAAGTCATAGGCGAACCGGCCCTTGGTGAGCGTGGGGCAGGCGGAAGGCTCGATGGCGATGAGCTCGACCTTCTTGCCGTCGCGCAGTCGCTCTCCCAGGAAGGGGAAGGCGATGCCGGCGAAGTTGCTCCCGCCGCCCGTGCAGCCAACGACCATGTCCGGATAGTCACCAGCCATCTCCATTTGCCGCTGAGCCTCAAGCCCGATCACAGTCTGGTGAAGCAGCACGTGGTTCAGGACGCTGCCGAGGGCGTACTTGGTGTCGTCGCGCTGCGCGGCCATTTCTACCGCCTCACTGATAGCGATGCCAAGGCTGCCGGTGCTGTCCGGATGTTCGGCAAGGATGGCGCGGCCGGACTGGGTGGTGTCGCTGGGGCTTGCAATGCACTGGGCGCCGAAGGTCTCCATGAAGGCCCGGCGGTAAGGCTTCTGCTGGAAGCTCACCTTGACCATGTAGACGACGATCTCCAGCCCGAAGAAGGCGCCGGCGAGGGCTAGCGACGACCCCCACTGACCGGCACCGGTCTCGGTGGTGATACGCTTTACACCTTCCTGCTTGTTGTAGAAGGCCTGGGCGATGGCCGTGTTCGGCTTGTGGCTCCCGGCGGGGCTCACTCCCTCGTACTTGTAATAGATCTTCGCGGGGGTATCGAGCACCTTTTCCAGCCGCCGTGCCCGAAAGAGCGGAGACGGCCGCCACTGGCGATAGACCTCCCGCACCGGCTCCGGGATCTCGATCTCCTGGACCGTACTCATCTCCTGCTCGATGACTGCGCGAGGAAAGATCATGGCGAGGTCGTCAGGAGTGATGGGCTGCTTGGTCCCCGGGTGGAGGACCGGCGGCAGCGGCTCGGGCAGGTCGGCGTTGATGTTGTACCAGGACTTCGGGATGTCCTGCTCGCCGAGCAGGTATTTCACAGAATCGTTCATGGGGCCTGAAGCCTCCTTCGTGGTTGGTGTGTCATCGCGGATAGTCCGTTACCGAAAGTCGCGAACAGCGCGCTCCGTTGCTCCCTTTCCCATGGGGAGAAGGCCGGGGCGAGGGAAGCGGTGATGGTGCCAGGGACTTAGGTCCACCAGGATGGCGCTCGCGCCATGACCGCTAGTTTGCCAGCTAAGCTCCCGGGTTGGATAGGGTTGGGCCACGTGTGAAGCTCCGCGGCTGTTGGACGCTTGGCCGCGCGCGCCTGCGTCCGTCGTACGGGGGCTTTTCCAGCCATCGAACGGCTTGCCCTGGATTGTGCCCTGGTCGGACAGGGGTGCTCGGGTGCGGATAAATCCGCATTTCTTGCAGCCGACATCTCCGCCAAATGCCACTTTCTGGTAGGCTCTGCTCCCCCGCGCGTTGCGAACCATGTGGATTTGCCCAGCGGTCACTGAGCCCTGACCTCCCACCGGCCTCGGCGGTGCGCGTACCCGGTTGGGTCAAGCCCCACCCGTCCCCATGCAACAGAATGGGTTGGCTATGTGCGTACGTGCGCGCGATTCAAGTTGAACGGAGTAACAAGGCCCATGCAAACCGTCGAACCCCGTTACGCCGCGGAACATTTCCCAGCCCTGTTGGAAGCGGTTAGGGATGGGGCCGAGATCCTCGTCGTCGACAACGGACGGCCGGTGGCGCGGATAGTGCCGGTGAGGGACGACGATGAAAGCTGGGACGAGGAGCAGGTCCCCTGGGAAGAAGTCGAGCAGGCGTTTTATGGTGATTGAGCCCCGAGGGCAGGAGCCCTCAGACGCCGGTCTCTGGGGGTCAAGAGATCAAGAGGATAAGGTTGTACAGGATACCGCCGCCCACAGCCGTGTAGAGGTAGACGCGTCCGACTCGCAGAAACGCGATCGGTACGGCCACGAGCATGGCGAATCCCAGAACGGGCCAGGCTATCATGGAGGTCAACAGGGACTTGATCGTCCAGTCCTTGAAGATCATGAGGACCAGCGCCCCGCCCAGGGTGACCAGGGCAGTCAGTGTCAACCAGCCGATATAGCGCGCGGCCCAGCCGAAGAGCCCCTTGCCGACACCTGAGATGGTTTTGCTAACCCCGGCCATCGCTTCCTCCCGCGTGAGGACCCGCCGCAAGGAATTGTGCCACAGTCCCAGGTGACGGTGGACGCTTGTCCCCCGGTCGCATGATGAATGACATTCCTGAACAGCCGGCCGTAAAGGGGTCGCCAAGCCTGGCGCCCGGCGAAGTCTCGACCCGGCTCGCCGATCTCGATGATCCGGAGGACGCCGCTCTGGTCGTTGCGCTGCTCGACGCGTATGCATGCGATGCCATGGGCCAGGGCCAAGCGCTGACGGAGACCGTCCGCGGGGAGCTGGTCCCTGGCCTGCGGGCTTTCCCCGGCTCTTTCGCAGTGCTCGCCTTTCGAGATAATCACCCCGCCGGTATCGCCGTCTGCTTCTCCGGTTTCTCTACGTTTCGGGCCAAGCGGCTCCTCAACATCCACGACTTCGCCGTATTGCCCGGGTATCGGCGGTGCGGAGTCGGCCGCCAGCTGCTTGCGGCCGTCGAGAGCCTCGCGCGCCAGCAGGGCTGCTGCAAGGTTACCTTGGAGGTGCGAGAGGACAACGGTTCAGCACGCTCACTATATGAGGGCGCCGGCTTCGGGACCGGTCGCAGCGGGCTTCTCCCGGCGCAGTACCTGTTTCTAGAGAAACGGCTCGAATAAGGTGATGTCTGTCAAATCCAATACCACCTTGCCGGTGTTTTCGCCCGCCTTCGGCGACACGCCGGCAGTCACATAGCCCGGCGATGCTCCTGCAGTCGCTCCTTCAAGGTGAACGAAAATCCTGCGCACGCTGGTACTCGATTTCCCGGCAATCGCCTAGCGCCCCTCGGCTGTCCTGTCGGCGCAGCGCTCAGGCGGCGCCGGTCCTCGGTTTGGCACGACTCGGCGAGCCTTACGGATGGCCGATGAGCTCGTCGACATGGGTGCTGACGCAACGCCCCAGCGCGGACAGGCTGTAGCCACCCTCGAGACAGGAGACGACGCGTTCGCTGGCATGCTTCACCGCGAGCTCGTGCAGGGCGCGCGTGATCCACGCGTAATCCGGCTCGCGCAGGTTGAAGTGGGCCATGTCGTCCTCGGCATGGCCGTCGAATCCGGCCGAGATCATGATGAGCTCGGGTCGGAAGGCGTCGATGCGCGGCAGCCACTTCTCTTCGACGGCGGCGCGGAACTCCGGGCCGCCGGTGAGCCGTGGCAGGGGGAGGTTCATCACGTTCGGGGCATCTGTGTCTGCGCCGCTTCCAGGATAGAAGGGGTGCTGGAAGCTCGAGCAGAAAAGCACCCGCTCGTCGCCCCGGAAGATGTCCTCGGTGCCATTGCCGTGGTGGACGTCAAAGTCGACGATGGCGATGCGTTCCAGGCCGTGAACGGCCATTGCCTGCGCTGCTCCGACGGCAACGTTGTTAAAGAAGCAGAAGCCCATAGCGCGTCTGCGCTCCGCGTGGTGTCCGGGCGGGCGCACGCAGCAGAACGCGGCGTGGTGCTTTTCGGTCATGACGAGGTCTACCGCGAGCACCGCGGCGCCGGCGGAGCGTAGCGCCGCGCGCAAGGTTCCCTTGCACATGGCCGTGTCGCCGTCCACCCAGGTCAAGACGTCGTCGGCCTTCGGGGCGGCGTCGAAGATCATGCGCACGTAGTCGGGATCGTGTACGCGCGTCAATTGTTCGATCGTGGCCTCGGGGGCATCATAGTGCGTGACGAGCACCTCCATCCCGGATGCGATCAAGCGATCCTGGATTGCGCTGAGACGCTCCGGCATCTCCGGATGATGCGCGCCCATGCGGTGGTCCTGGCAGTCGGGGTGGGAGATGTATGCGAGGTTCATCTGTTGTTCTCTCTTCGCTCGCACGGAGGTGCGGAGTTGATGATACGGCGGCGGGGCTCGATCATAGGGGCAGTGGATACACCGGGACCCACGCGCAACCCGTTGCTCGCCGATCAAAGTAAAGCACAAGGTGACCGGCTACATCGGGCAGCTGCGCGGGACGAGCCGCTTGGATAGGCCGTAAGTGCATGCAGGCTGCGCGGTGGCGTTCTGCCCCACCGGTCCCGCCGTCCTGAAATCCGGTCCGGCGGATTCGTTGACAGTTGACGGTTGGCCGACCACCAAACACAGAGAGCGGGGACAGCCCACGGCTGGACGCGCTCCACAAGTAGCTTAATCCCTAATACCCTGCGAGGGGCAGATTCCATGCGCTTGTCCGATGTCGACCATCTCTTTGTTCCGAGCGCCGTGGCAGTCTTCGGCGCGAGCGATCGTGACGGCTCCACAGGAGGCATGGTCTACCGCAACCTCTTGGCAGGCGGGTTCAAGGGTCCCTGCTATGCCATCAATCCCAAGTACGAGAAGGTGGCTGACCGGCCCTGCTACAAGGCACTGGGGGACGTCGGCAAACACGTGGAGCTGGCGCTCATTGCGACGCCCGCCGAGAAGGTGTCGGAGATCCTGGATCAGTGCGGCGAGCACGGCGTCAAGGCCGCCGTGGTCTACTCGGCCGGATTCGCCGAGCACGGGGAGCGTGGCGCCGCCTTGCAGGAGAGACTGGTGGAGGCGGCTCGGCGCAACCGGATCCGCGTCCTCGGGCCCAACACCCTCGGGGTGATGCGGCCTCAGCACGGTCTGAACGCAACCATTGGCAATGCGCTCGCCAGGCGCGGGAACGTGGCGCTGGTGTCCCAATCCGGGGCGGTTTGTACTGCGATGCTCGACTGGTCCGGGCCGCGCCAGCTCGGCTTCTCCGCCGTCGTCTCGCTCGGGGCCGCCGCGGAGGTCGATTTTGGCGATGTGCTCGACTTCCTGGCCCTAGACAGCCACACGCAGAGCATCCTGCTCTACGTCGAGGGGATACGCGACGCCCGCCGCTTCATGAGCGGTCTGCGTGCGGCCGCCCGTCTGAAGCCGGTGATCGTCGTCAAGACCGGGCGCTATCCGGCGGGGTCACGGGCGGCCAAGTCGCATACGGGCGCCTGGGTGGGCTCCACGGAGGTCTTTCGGGCGGTCATGGAGCGCGGCGGGGCGGTGCAGGTCGAGGCGCTGGACCAACTTTTCGCTGCCGCCGAGGCGTTCGGCACCGGCAAGCGGATGACCGGCGATCGGATCGCGATCGTCACCAACGGCGGTGGGCCCGGGGTGCTGGCAGCAGATCGAACCGCCGAGCTCGGTATGACACTCGCGCAGCTCTCCGAGGAGACGGCCCAAAAGCTGGAGTCCGCCTTGCCGGACCATTGGTCGCACGGAAACCCGGTGGACGTGATCGGTGATACCACACCCGAACGATACACTGCTGCGGTTGCTGCCTGCTTGTCCGATCCGGGGGTCGACGGTGTGGTGGCACTGCTGGCCCCGCTCGCCATGACAGATCCTACCGCTGTTGCGCAGGCACTGGTCGCAGTCGCCAAGAAGAGCAAGAAGCCGGTCGTGGCGTGTTGGATGGGCGCGACCCGAGTAGCACAGGCCCAAGCCCTGTTCGCGGACAACCGCGTGCCCCATTTCGAGTCCCCGGAGGTGGCGGTGGAGGCCATGTCCTTCCTCGCGACCCATCAGCGGAACCAAAAGCTCCTCATGCAGTCGCCCGGGCCTCTGTCCCATCAGAAGGCCCCGGACACGGATGGCGCGCGCCTAATCATCGAGGGGGTGATGGCCGAGGGACGCAAGACCTTGGGTATCATTGAGGCAAAGGCGATCCTCTCGGCATTCCACATACCCACCATGCAGGCGGTCGCGGCGCGCACGCCGAATGAGGCCCTGATGGCAGCGGAAGCCCTCGGCTTTCCCGTCGTGATGAAGATCAACTCTTCGGACATCCGCAACAAGTCGGATGTGGACGGCGTGCGGCTCAATATCACCGATGCGCAGTCCGTGCGCAGGACCTTCACCGAGATCGTCGAGCGGGCCAAGAAGCTGCGGCCGGAGGCCAGGATCGACGGGGTGACCGTTGAGCACATGGTGTCCACCCGGGCGGCTCGTGAGCTGATGATCGGAGTGATCCGGGACCCGATCTTCGGGCCCGTCATCAGCTTCGGTGCAGGCGGGACCGAGACGGAGGTGCTCGAAGATCACGCGATCGGGCTCCCGCCTCTGAACGACTTCATCGTCCAGACCATGATCGACCACACGCGGGTCGCCCGCCTGATGGGCGCGTTCCGCCACATGCCGCCGATGAACCGCGCGGCCCTCGCCCAGATCCTGCAGCGGATCTCCGAGATGGTGTGCGAGCTACCCGAGATCATCGAGATGGACATCAACCCGCTGATCGGCAACGATCGCGAGGTCACAGCGGTTGATGCGCGCATCCAGGTGAGCTATCGCCCCCCGCAGCTGCCGCCTTACGGCCACATGGCCATCCACCCGTACCCGAGCCACCTCATCGAGCGCGTCCAGCTCCCCAACGGCACGGATCTGGTGATCCGCCCGATCCGACCGGAGGACGCTCAGATGTCCCAGGATTTCGTCCGCGGGCTGTCGGAGCAGACCAAGTATTTTCGTTACATGCAGGCGATCAAGGAGCTCACCCCGGAGATGTTGGTGCGCTTCACCCAGATCGACTACGACCGCGAGCTGGCGCTGCTCGGTGTGGTCGAGCAGGCTGACGGGGAGGTGGAGGTCGGGGTGGCCCGGTACATGTCCCGTCCCGGCGGCGACCATTGCGAGTTCGCCATCGTCGTGGCGGACGAGTGGCGGAACCGGGGCATCGGGGCGCGGCTCATGCGATCTCTGATGCAGAACGCCCGCCAGCGCGGCCTGCGCATCATGGAGGGCGAGGTTCTGACCGCCAACACCCGCATGTTGGCCCTCGTGCAGTCTCTCGGGTTTCGGGTGGAGCGCGACAGGCAGGACCCGGGCATCAAGCTGGTGAGCAAGCTGTTGTAGGCGCCCATCGCAACGTGGTCCGCAACGGAATAGAAGGATGGTGTCCGGGGGTGCATCCCCCGGGTCGCAGCCTTAAGAGCCCAGCTCCGAGAGTGCCGCCGCGGCCTCCGTAACGGCCTGGAGCTGGAGGGCAATCTGGGCGGGATCGCCTTCCTTTGCGATGCGCTCGAGGTGATGCAGGGCACTGTCCAGGGCGGGGACCCCGCAGTAGCTGGTGGCGCCACGCAAGCGGTGGGCGGTCTGAACAAGCTTCTCCCAATCCTTCGCGGTGTAGCGTGCGTCGAGCTCGGCGACCTCCCGAGGCAACCCTGCGATCAGCGTTGAGAGGAGCTCGCGAGCAAGCTCCGGATCGCCACCCGTCGCGGCCAACGCAGCGGCCTCGTCCCGCACGGGCAGCGGTTCGTTCGCCGCGGCACCTCTTGCCGGAGGAGTTTCCTCCATATCCGTCCGCTCCTTGCTCTTTAACGCCTTTAGGTCGCAACGGAGAATAGGGGCGGGCTACGCCCAAGTTTATCATCGGCTCTGCAGGTCATCCCCAAGCGGGTGCGGTGCCGCCTTTCGCACCGGCGTAACCTGTTGCACAATCGGTAAGTCTTTATGATCGGCAGATGCCCCCGGTTCGCCAGACCCCACCATGGACTTCCCAAGCATTGAAGACTTTGTCGGCGAGACGCCGCTCGTGCGCCTGCAACGGGTTGCGGGAGACTCCGGCAGCATCATCCTCGCAAAGCTCGAGGGCAGCAACCCGGCGGGTTCGGTAAAGGATCGACCGGCACTCTCCATGATCCGGCGCGCGGAGGAGAGGGGCGATATCCGGCCGGGCGATTCGCTGATCGAGGCCACCAGTGGTAACACCGGGATCGCGCTTGCCATGGCGGCGGCGATCAAGGGTTATCGAATGGTCCTGGTCATGCCGGAGCACATGAGCGTGGAGCGCCGCGCCGTCATGCGAAGCTACGGGGCCACGATCATTCTGACACCGCGAGAAGGCGGAATGGAAGCGGCCATCGATCGCGCGCGGGCGATGGAAGCGCGCGGTGAGGGACGGATCCTGGACCAGTTCTCCAACCCCGACAACCCGCAAGCGCATTATGCGACGACCGGCCCGGAAATCTGGCGCGACACTCGGGGTACCCTGACGCACTTTGTGAGCTCTATGGGCACGACGGGCACCATCATGGGTACCGGCCGCTACCTAAAGGAGCAGAGTCCCCGAGTCCAGGTCGTCGGAGTACAGCCGAAGGAGGGGGCGAGCATACCCGGTATTAGGCGCTGGCCCACCGAATATCTACCCAAAATCTATGATCCGCGCGGCGTCGACCGGATCATCGACGTCTCTCAGGAGGCCGCGGAGCAGACGGCCCGGGACCTGGCCGCCAAAGAAGGCATATTTGCCGGCATATCTTCGGGAGGTGCCGTGGCCGCCGCATTGGAGCTGGCGAACGAGTCGAGCGGCGCCGTCATCGTCGTGATTGTCTGTGACCGCGGGGATCGTTACCTCTCCACCGGTGTCTTTCCCGCGTGAGGATGCCGTTGCGCGCGGGCGCAACCCGGCCCCTGAAAACGAAAAGCTTGGATGCGAACGGCATATTGGGCCGTTCCCGGCACGCCCAGCGGTCCTCACCTGTCGTCTTAGCGCCTCCGGCCGCGGCCGTTCGAGCTTGAGCCGGAGCAACCCCTTGGCCAAGAAACGTAAGCCCTTGCCGTCCGAGCCCGTCGCGGCCGAGATCGAATCCCTGACCCACGACGGACGGGGCCTTGCGCACGTGGATGGCAAGGCCGTCTTCGTCCACGGCTCGCTGCCCGGCGAGCGCGTCCAATTCCGTTACACCAAGCTCCAGCGCCGCTACGATGAGGGGACGGTTACCCAGGTGGTGACTGGCTCCCCCGAACGAGTAGATGCCCGCTGCCCGCACTTCGGCCTCTGCGGCGGCTGCAGCCTGCAGCACATGAAAGCGAGTGCTCAGATCACCATGAAGCAGGAGATCCTCGCCGATGTGCTTCGCCGCATGGGCAAGGTCGAGCCCAAGGAGTGGCTACCGCCTCTATCCGCTCGACACTGGGGTTACCGCCGCAAGGCCCGGCTCGGGGTCAAGTACGTGGAGAAGAAGGGCAAGGTGCTGGTCGGCTTTCGTGAGCGGGGGAACAATTTCCTTGCCGACCTCCGCCGCTGCGAGGTCCTTCACCCCGCGGTGGGCGAGAGGCTGGAGGCCATCTCGGCGCTGGTGGGTGAGCTCGCGATCCGTGACCGCGTACCCCAGATCGAGGTGGCCGTGGGTGATGGCCCCTGCGTGCTCCTGTTTCGGGTGCTCGACCCGCCGGGCAGCGACGATTTGAAACGCCTCAGTGCCTTTGGGGCCGAGCAGGGCCTTCACGTGTACCTGCAGGAGGGCGGTCCAGAGTCGGTGCGCGCGCTTCCCGGTCACGACCTGGACCTCAGCTACGGCCTGCCGCGATATCAAGTCCGGCTGCATTTCGAGCCCTCCGACTTTACCCAGGTAAACCTCGAGCTCAACCGCCTCATGGTCGACCGCGCGCTAGACCTGCTCGATCCGCAGCCGGACGAGCGGGTGCTGGACCTGTTTTGCGGGCTCGGCAATTTCACCCTCCCACTCGCGCGCCGGGCGGCGGAGGTCATTGGCGTGGAGGGCGCCGCGACGCTAGTGGAGCGGGCCCGCGTCAACGCCGAGCGTAACCGCATCGACAACGCGCGCTTCCACACCGCAGACCTTTACGGTGAGCTGGATCATGTTCCTTGGCAACGCGAACGCTTCGACAAGGCGCTGCTTGATCCGCCACGCAGCGGAGCGTTGCAGGTGCTCGATCTCGTCGCCCGGATGGGGACTCGACGTCTGGTGTACGTATCCTGTTACCCTGCCACCTTGGCTCGGGACGCGGACCGTTTGGTGAACGGACTCGGTTATCGGCTCCTCGCCGCGGGGGCCATGGATATGTTTCCCCACACGGCACACGTCGAATCGATCGCGCTGTTTGAGAGGGGTTAGCATATAGCGGTTGTATTTGATGTTTTCGTTATTCCGGGGTCGGATTGCGCCCGCCTGGGGACGCCGTGGATTCCTCCCTGCGGCCGACACGCCCGACGGGCGCAACCCGACCCCTTGGGCCGAAAAGCGACAAAATTGCGTGAGTTGGGTCGGTATGGGTGTAGAGATAGAACGTAAGTTTCTTGTTAATAGCGACTCGTGGCGTGCGCACGTCGAGTCCGAGGCGCATATCATGCAGGGTTATCTCGCCAACAACGCTACCGGTACCGTGCGGGTTCGGGTCAAGGGCGGAGACGCCTACCTCACCATCAAGGGCGCTGGCCTAGGGATTACTCGGAGTGAGTATGAATATCCCATCCCGGTGGTGGACGCGCAGGCAATGCTCCGGGAGCTGGCCGTGTTCCCGCCGATAGACAAGGTGCGTTACAAGGTGCGGGCCGGGAGCCATGTGTGGGATCTGGACCTTTTCGCGGGCGAAAACGAGGGGCTCGTGATGGCCGAGGTTGAGCTCTCGGCCGAGGACGAGGTCTTCGAGCGCCCCGACTGGCTGGGCGACGAGGTATCCGGCGACCCGCGCTATTTCAACGTCAACCTGGCGCGAAATCCTTACAAGCACTGGTGAAGGGGTGGGCGGGCGCAGTCTCTTCGAGGCATGCTGCGGACTGCCTCGGCAGCGACGCCGCCTCGTCGAACGGCCAAACGAAGGACGACTCCTTCGTCGGCATGCGGAAGAGTGGGGCGGGAGCGGCCCGCCCCAAGAACAGCGAGGAAACCAAACCGAGCCGGCACGATTGCGGGAGAAAGGACGTAGCGGCTGTCCCTTCTGGTGGCCTCTCACTACACAAGCCTGTTCTTTGGGCACGGTTGCGATGGGTCCTACCGCTGCTCGTCTGTGTCGTTCTTGCGGCTTGCGGCGGGAGTCCGTCGGACGCCGCTCTGCGCATGGGTCTCGCCACTGCGCCGCGCAACCTGGACCCGCGTTTCGCTACCGACGCCACGTCCGAGCGCATCAACCGGCTGCTCTATCGGCGGCTGGTAGGGCTCGATGCACAAAGTCTCCCGGTGCCGTCCCTTGCTCACTGGGAGGAGGTCTCACCCACCCGCTACCGGTTCATCCTGGGCCGGGATGGGCGGACGTTCGGCGACGGCACACGGCTGAATGCCGTGGACGTGGAAGCGACCTACCGCTCCGTCCTGGACCCTGCGAATGCCTCCCCGCACCGGGCGTTGCTGAGTATCATCGACAGCGTTCACGCCGACGGCACCGAGCAGGTCGAGTTCCGGCTGTCGACCCCCGATCCGCTCTTTCCTGCCTATCTGGGAATCGGCATTCTTCCCGCGAGGCTCATTCGCACAGGGCACCCTTTCCGCCAATCGCCGGTGGGCAGCGGACCATTTCGCTTCCTCGACTGGCCCGAGCCCGGGCGCCTGCGGCTCGAGCGCCGCGGCGACCGCCGAGTGCTGGAACTGGTGACCGTGAAGGACCCCACCGTGCGGGTAATGAAGCTCCTGCGGGGGGAGATTCAGATGCTGCAGAATGACCTGCCCCCGGAGCTGGTCAGCTACTTGCGCGAGCGACCGGAGGTGCGAGTGAGGGAGATCCCCGGGGTCAATTTCTCTTATCTCGGCTTCAACATGGAGGACCCGGTCACGAGAGTCCGTGCCGTACGGGAGGCGATCGCCCACGCGATCGACCGCGAAGCGATCTTGCACTTCCTCTTCCAGGGAGAGGGGCGTCCGGCGCAGAGCGTGCTTCCTCCAGAGCACTGGGCCGGCGCTAAAGGGCTCGTCGGTTACGCCTTTGACCCGAAGCAGGCGCGAGCTCTGCTGGCGGAGGCAGGCTACGGGCCCGATCGGCCCTTGCGCCTGAGCTACAAGACATCCAGCGACCCGTTTCGCGTGCGCCTCGCCACTGTGATCCAGGCGCAGCTCAAGCGGGTGGGAATCCGAATGGACGTGCGCAGCTACGACTGGGGGACCTTCTACGGTGACATCAAGGCAGGTCGGTTTCAGCTCTACAGCCTGTCCTGGGTCGGCATCCGCACGCCGGACATCTTCCGCTATGCGTTCGAGAGCAGCTCGGTGCCCCCCCGCGGCGCTAACCGGGGCCGCTATCGGAGCCGTGAGGCGGACCGCCTTATCGAGGCGGCACGGGCGGAGCCGGATCTGGTTCGTCAAGCAGCCCTCTACCGGGAGCTCCAGACCCTGTTGCTTGCCGATCTGCCATACGTGCCGTTGTGGTACGAGGATCAGGTCGTCGTCTGCCGGCGAGATGTGACGGGCTACCGCCTCGCCGCGGACGGGAACTACGACGGCCTCGAGCTCGTGGAGCTTCCGCGCTGGACGCGACGCATCTCGGACAACCTGCCCAGGCGGTCCGGCAAGGCACAATAGCGAAGCGCATTGCGCCAAACAGTGTCAAACCGCCAAGCTCAGGCAGAACTCAGAACCAAAGCCCATTGCGCCGAATGATCCGGAACAGCCCAATGTCCGTGGTCACCAAGCACATCCTGGTCGACCTCGCGTCCCAAACGCTCGATCTCAAGGACGGAGAACGGATGCTTAGACGATATCTGGTCTCCACCGCGCTGCGCGGTCCGGGCGAGCAGTTCGGTAGCGGATGCACGCCCCGGGGGCTTCATCGCGTACGAATCCGCATCGGAGGCGGTTGTCCGCAAGGCACGGTGTTTCGGGGGCGACGCCCCACGGGCGAGATCTATGACGAGGCGCTTGTCGCCCAGCACCCGGACCGAGATTGGATACTCACCCGCATCCTCTGGCTCACCGGTGTAGAGTCCGGACGGAATCGAGGGGGCGAGGTCGACACCCTGCGCCGTTACATCTATATCCACGGGTGTCCGGATACAGAGCCCATGGGCATTCCGCGCTCCCATGGCTGTATTCGGATGCGCAGTGCGGACCTCATCGAGGTGTTCGATCTGGTAGAGGCGGGGACCATGGTGGAAATCCGCGAGGGGCCCGGGTGCGATGCTTGAGGCCGTGGCTTACCGGGTCGCCTCCGCCGCGGTCGTCGTGCTTGGAGTCTGCACCCTGGTGTTCCTCCTGATCCACCTGGTCCCGGGGGATCCGGTCGAGGCGATGCTGGGCGAGAGCGCTCGACCCGCAGACCGAACAGCCCTGCGGCACGCATTGGGTCTGGACCGGCCGCTGACCCAGCAGTATCTGACCTATCTGGCACGGCTGGCACGGCTGGACCTGGGTGAGTCTTTCCACTATCAGCGTCCGGTGCGGCAGCTGCTGGTGGAGCGCATCCCGCCGACGATCGAGCTGACGGCGGCCGCTCTGGTCCTCGCAGTCGTGTCGGCGGTCCCGCTCGGGGTGCTCGCCGCCCGCTATCGCGGGCAGGCGCTGGACTCCGGGGCCATGGGCTTCTCGCTCCTGGGCATCTCGATGCCGAACTTCTGGTTGGGGCCCGTCCTAATCCTGATCTTCTCCTTGTGGCTCGGTCTCACACCGGTGAGCGGGCGCGAGGGCGTAACGAGCCTGGTGCTGCCCGCCGTGACCCTTGGCACCGGCCTCGCTGCGGTGCTGGCACGCATGGTGCGCAGCAGTGTGCTCGAGGTGTTGGCCGAAGACTATGTTCGTACCGCCCGGGCGAAGGGACTGACCGAGACGACTGTGCTCTGGCGGCACGCCCTGCGCAACGCCTGGCTACCGGTGCTCACGCTTCTCGGCTTGCAGCTTGGTGGTCTCCTCGGCGGTGCGGTTATCACCGAGACGGTGTTTGCGTGGCCGGGTGTCGGCAGTCTGCTGGTCGAGGCGATCCAGGGTCGGGACTATCCGGTCGTCCAGGCCTGCGTGCTTCTCATCAGTCTCGTCTACGTGATGGTGAATACGCTCACGGACCTGGTCTACGTTTGGGTGGACCCGCGGGTGCGCCTGGGTTGATCGATGCGGCTGCGTGTGCCGTTATTCCTCATCGGATTGTGGGCCTTGGCTGCGGCGACAGCGTCTTGGCTACCCCTTGCGCCCGACGCCATCGATCTGCCGCGCATCCTGGCCCCTCCCAGCGCGAGTGACCCGCTCGGCAACGATGACGTGGGCCGCCCCGTGCTCGACCGTCTCGTCGTGGGCGCCCGCACATCTTTCGTCGTCGGCATGGGGGTCGTGCTCATCTCCTCGATTGCCGGTGCCTTGGTCGGTGGTGTGGCCGCCTACGCCGGGGGATGGCTGGATCTTGCCGTCGTGCGAATCGTCGACGTCTTCCTCGCCTTCCCCGGGATTCTGCTCGCCATCGCCCTCGCAGGGCTCCTGGGGCCCGGGATCGACAACGTGATCGTCGCGCTCGTGGCGGTGGGCTGGGTCGGTTACGCGCGCCTGACGCGGGCACAGATCCTGTCCCTTAAGCAGCGTGACCACGTGGCCGCCGGCCGTGCCCTCGGGGCCACTCCGGCTAGGATTCTGCGCCTGCACTTGCTTCCGCTCGCGCTCGCACCCCTGATTGTAGAGGGGACCTTTGGCATTGCCGGCGCGGTGATCGCGGAGGCCGGGCTGTCCTTCCTCGGGCTGGGAGTACAGCCGCCTCAGGCATCGTGGGGGAGCATGATTCGCGACGGCGTCGGCTACATGCTTGTAGCACCACACCTCGTGCTGGCACCGGGTATCGCCCTCATGCTAGTCGTGCTGTCCGTGAATCTGCTAGGCGACGCGTTGCGAGACCGGCTCGATGTGCGGATGGCGGCACGCGGCGGCGACAACGCCACTGACCTGTGATACAAACGGCAGCTGTCGTAGGGCGGAGGATTAGGCGATGGCGCTTGGCCCTGTAATGCTCGATCTGGAAGGGACCGCCCTCACGCAGGAGGAGCGCGAGATTCTGCATCATCCGGCGGTCGGCGGCGTGATCCTCTTCTCGCGCAACTTCCAAGGACCTGAGCAGATCTCTACACTCACCGCCGATATCCACCGCCAGCGCGATCCTCACCTTCTGATTGCCGTCGACCAGGAAGGGGGCCGTGTCCAACGCTTCCGCGACGGCTTTACGCGTCTGCCGCCGGCCGCACGTTTTGGTACGCTTGCACGCGAGCACCCGATCCAGGCGCGGCGCGCCGCCGAGGCGGTCGGGTGGCTCATGGCGGCGGAGCTGCGGGCGGTGGGCGTGGACTTCAGCTTCGCGCCCGTGCTCGACCTGGACCGCGGGGTGAGCCGCGTGATCGGTGATCGCGCGTTCGCCGCCGGCGTCAATTCGGCCTCCGAGCTGGCGGACGCCTGGGTTCGGGGCGTGCACGCCGCCGGTATGGCTGCAGTCGGCAAGCACTTTCCCGGTCATGGAGGCGTAGAGGCGGACTCACACACGGAGCTGCCCGTCGACACCCGCTCGTTGAGCGAGATTGAGCGGGAGGATCTGGTGCCTTTCGTGCGGCTGATCCGCCACGGACTCGAGGCCATCATGCCTGCGCACGTGTCCTACCCGCGGGTCGATCCGCAGCCCGCAGGGTTTTCCTTGTTCTGGCTGCGCCGCGTGCTGCGGGAGCGCTTGGAGTTTCAGGGCGTCATCTTCAGCGATGACCTCAATATGGCGGCCGCGGCGGCGGGAGGCAGCTTCCCCGCGCGCGCCCGCGCGGCCATGGAGGCAGGGTGCGACCTGCTCTTGGTGTGCAATAACCGACCCGCGGCGCTGGAGGTGCTCCAGGCACTCGAGGATTACGATGATCCGACCGCGCACCTACGCTGCCTACGCATGCATGGGCGCGGCGACCTTACCCTGGATGAGGTTCGCCGCGAGCCCCGATGGCACCAGGCCATGGAGGCCCTAAAGGAGCTGGAGGCCGCGGAGACGCTGAGCTTGGGCATCGGTGATTAGCCCCGCGGCTCAGCCGGGGCAGAGCGACGGTGCACTAGGCGAATACCGTCGGGGGAGACGGGACAGAGACATGGCGATGACGCGCGATCGGTACGAAGCCGTTGCGGCTCGTGCCGAGCTCTTGGTCAGCGGCGAGGAGATGGAGGCGGCCATCGATGGTATGGCGGTTGCCATCGCTCAGGCCCTTGGGGAAAAAGATCCCTTGGTACTCTGCGTGATGACCGGCGGCGTCATCCCAGTCGGTCGACTGTTGCCCCGGCTCGATTTCCAGTTGCGGCTCGATTACGTTCACGCTACCCGTTATCGGGGTGCAACCAGGGGCGCCGAGCTCGAGTGGCTGCGTCGTCCCTCGGCGGCCGTTAGCGGCCAGCATGTCCTGGTCGTGGACGACATCCTTGATGAGGGATTCACCCTCGAGGCGATTGTCCAGGCTTGCCGGGCGGATGGCGCCGTTAGTGTTCACAGTGCGGTGCTGGTGGAGAAGGACCGCCCGCGCGTCTTTCAAGGCAGGCCCGATTTCGTCGGGGTGAAGGTGCCGGACCGCTACCTATACGGCTACGGGTTGGACTACAGGGATTATTTTCGCAACGCACCGGGGATTTATGCGGTGGCAGACGAGGATCGGTGAGCGGGGTTGCCTTGAGGCAATCAGGGGTCGCTAATATCATTAAACGCTTTTTGACGGCGCGCAGATTTTGCGCTACATGATCAGGATGCGGCCACGGCATGCGCTCGTCGGCCAACGCCGGTTGTCTCTCGACCGCGTTCCGCATCTCGGTCCAAGCCGCCACACGCCGTGTGCAACCCGCCTGCAAGATTGACGGAGGAGGAATTTCCCATGCAAACGCTCGCGAGCTACCGCAATCGCCATGCGGAGCTGACGCAGATGGTCGAGGACCTCAAGTCCATTATGACCCCTCAGAATCTGCGGATTCGGCCGAATGCCAAGACGGCCTATGAATTGCTCTGCGATCTGGCCGACAAGGTGAAGGCCCACTTGGCTGAGGAAGACAGGGGCCTTTATCCCAGTCTTCTCATCCACGAAGACCCCAAGATCAAGTCGATCGCGTGGGGCTTCATCAGCGGCGAGAAGCCGCTGCGCAAGACATTCGACGACTATTACAAGAAGTGGTTAAAGAACTGCGATTTCAACTTCACTGACGAGTTCATGCAGGAGACCAACGAGATCTTCGACATGCTCCTCTATCGGCTCGACCGCGAGGAACAGGTACTTTTCCCCAAGCTGGTTGAGATTGGGGTGTTTCAGGAAGCACGCCAGTGAGCGTCCAAGGGGATTGCTCCCAGGCCCAGTCTGCGACACCCACCCGCTAACCGAGATATTCCGGGCGATTTTGCTTCGACCCTCTGTGGAGCCGGCGGCTGGACTCAGCCCCGGCTCTTTTTTTGGGTTCGCGGGCCGGCTCCGGTAAAATCGACGGCTCGCAAGTCAGGAAGTGTCTGGCCATGAGCCGACTCGCCGTCATCGGGGGATCTGGGTTTGCCTCCATGCAGCATCTGCAGGTGCTGAGCGAAGAGCAGCCCGACACGCCGTACGGCGCCCCCTCTGCGCCCATCCTCCACGGTAAGCTCGGAAGTCTGGAGCTGCTGTTTCTGCCTCGGCACGGGGCCGATCACAGCATCCCTCCGCATAGGATCAACTACCGGGCCAACCTGTGGGCACTTAAGGCCTGCGGCGCCGAACGTGTGCTGGGGCTGGCGGCCGTCGGTGGCATTGGCAGCGCGTACGGTCCAGGTGTGGTCGCGGTTCCGGATCAGATCATCGACTACACGTACGGGAGAGAGCAGACCTTTCACGACGGTGACGGCGGCGAAGTAGTCCACATCGATTTCACCCGTCCGTACTCTGAAGATCTTCGGCAGTCTGTCATGGAAGCGGCCGATACCGCGGGTATCGGCATCGTCGTCGGCGGAACCTACGGGGTAACGCAGGGGCCGCGGCTGGAGACCTCGTCCGAGGTCCTCCGGCTCGAACGGGATGGCTGCGATCTCGTTGGCATGACCGGGATGCCGGAGGCCGCTCTGGCCCGCGAGCTCGGGCTGTGCTACGCCTGCTGCGCCTTCGTCGTGAACTGGGCAGCCGGAAAGGCGGAAGGAGAGGTGCGCATGGACGAAATCGAAGCCAATCTGCGCACAAGCACGATGACCGTTGCGCGTCTGCTGGCTGCTCTCCATTCCCGAATCCCGTAAGGCAGACGATATACACAACGGACACGGGATCTTCGCTTCTCGATTGAGGGGCTCGGTTGCGCCCGTTGGGGCTGACGGCAGCAGGGAGGCTGCTGTCAAGCCTTCAGGACGAATTCACGGCGTCCCCCGGGAGGGCGCAACCCGACCCCGGAAAACCGAAAGCCCAAATGGAAACAGCACGATCGGCACGCAGAGAGGATAGTGTGCGATGAACGGATCAGAGTCGAGTCAAGGACTTACTTGGTGGGCCAAGCTGTCGCTATGGGGTGCCGTGTTTGCGGCGGCGGCCCTGTACCTCGGTACTCTTGATGGGGTTCGCTTGACGGGCGACTGGGCGTCCGGGCCGGCGCCCGACAACCACGCTAGCGGCGCGGCTGTGCCGCCGGCAGGTATCGAGTCGCCGGAGACTCCCGGGATGGCGGGGGCGCCTCCGACAAGTCCGCTAGGTGCCGGGGTATCCGATGCCGCTCCTCCTGTCGCGGTGCCGGCGCCGATAGTCGCACCCCCATTTTCAGCGCCCGCCAAGTCGACGGTACAGGGCGTTCCCAGGGAGCGCGCAACGCCTTTCCGTGCGACAGGTGCGACCGCTGGAGAACCCACGGGACATGCGACAGCTCCGCCCTCGGCGAGTGCGGAGGTCCCGCAACTCGTAGCACCTCCGGCGGAAGCATCACCCACGCAGACTTCGACTCCCGAGGCGACGACCGCGCTGTCCCGCAACCCAACGGCGTCGCCGGGCGCGGCGGAGGTGTCGGCACAGCAACAACCGGAGGCTCAGGTCACGGCTGAAGCCGGGGCACCAGCGTCCGAGAACGCGGCGGATAACGAAAAGGCCGTCAGCGGGCAAGCGACCGGCGCCTCCCGTCAGGTTAGCCACGAGGAGGCGCGGGCATTTGCAAAGGCGGTGCTGAGCGAGCCCAAGCCGGCGGCGGAACAGCCAAAGGCCGCACCGAGCGAACCCGGAAAGGTCAAGGATGGAGCTCCAATGACTGCAGGGAAGCCGCCCGCTCCCGCGAATAGAGCCCTCGCGGAACGCCAAGCCCGTATATTGGCCGAGTACGAGGCCATGCGGAGGGCGGCGGAGGCGCAGCGGCGGCGGTGGCCCGGTGCCGGACTGCGGCCGCCGATGCCGCCGCGCGGCGGCTACCCCTTTGGCCCGAGTTACTACTACCCGCCGGGGCGATAAGGTGGCGTCACCGACAGAGCTCGAACGCCAGACCGGAGCCGGACTACCGCCGCTGCGCGGAAATCCCGGCAACCACACGATTCTGTTCTCGCTTGTCGGTTTTCCGGGGTTGGGCTGCGGGCGTCGGGGGGACGCCGTGAATACCTCCATGTAGCTTGACGGCAGCATCCCTGCTGCCGACACCCCCGTCGCCCGCACCCCGACCCCTCAGGCCAGAGCCGAAAAATTGCAGCCGAGAGGTATGAGGTTGTTACCGGCACTTCGGTGCCGCTCGACAAGGGCACGGATTAGTGCGGAGGTCGGCACGAGGGTGCGCAACAAGGTTTCTATCGCATCATGTACCAGCCTGGTTGTCATCATGCCCGCCTTCAGCGTCGCGCCGACAGTCAGATGGGCCGGCCATGCTTTAGCGTGATTCCTTGAAGGCGAGCGAAAAATTCTCCCAAGCCAATTACACGCCTTTCCCGCAACGACCTACCGGATCATTTGGGAGGTTTGCACCACTCGAAACCCTCGCCTAGTCTTTGTGTTCAGGTGTGCTTCCCATCCCTCGATCAACACCGACGGGGGTTTCGGTGCAATCTCGTCAACCCAAACCCGTCATCTCTCAGGGTCTTTATCGCCCTGCCTTCGAAAGGGATGGCTGCGGCTTCGGGCTTATCGCTCACATGGACGGCGTCGCCAGCCACTGGCTGGTGGAGACGGCCGTATCGTCACTGCAGCGCCTGACCCACCGGGGGGCCATCGCCGCGGACGGTAAGACCGGCGACGGCTGCGGCCTGCTGCTCAGGCTTCCTGAGCCCTTCTTCCGTCGCTTGGCCGCGGAGGCAGGACTGTGCCTCTCCCCTCGCTTTGCCGTCGGGAGCGTCCTTCTGTGCAGGGACGCCGGCGTGGCCGAGGCGGCCCGAGGCGCGCTGGAGCGTCAACTCAAGAGCCAGGGTCTCGCCGTTGCTGGCTGGCGATCAGTACCGCTCGACCCGTCCGCCTGTGGGGAGGAGGCCCTCAAGACCCTGCCGCGGATCGAGCAGCTGTTCGTAAATGCGCCGACCGCGATTGCGGCAGGCGAGTTCGAGCGCAGGCTCTATCTCGCTCGGCGTCAGGCCGAGAAGTGGCTGGAGGGCCAAGATCCAGCCTTCTTCGTCGCCTCGCTGTCGGGCCGGGTCGTCTCCTACAAGGGGCTGGTGCTGCCGATGAACCTTCCGGTGCTCTTCCCGGACCTGCGGGAACCGGACCTCGCCACCTCCCTTTGCGTGTTTCATCAGCGCTTCTCCACCAACACCTGGCCCGAGTGGCGGCTCGCTCAGCCCTTCCGCCTCCTGGCTCACAACGGGGAGATCAACACCCTGCAGGGAAATCGAAACTGGGCGACGGCACGCGCTCATCTGCTGCGCAGCCCGCTCTTCGGGGACGCGGGGGGCTCGCCTGTTTCGGCGACGGGCTCCGATTCTTGCGCCCTCGACAACATGCTGGAGTCCTTGGTGATGGGGGGGCTCGACCTCTTCCACGCGATGCGGCTCCTCATCCCGCCCGCCTGGCAGAACGTGGAGACCATGGACCCGGATCTGCGGGCCTTCTACGAGTACAACGCCATGCACATGGAGCCCTGGGACGGACCGGCGGGCATTGTGCTCACTGACGGCCGTTACGCGGGCTGCATCGTGGACCGCAATGGTCTGCGTCCGGCACGCTACGTGGTCACGCGCGACCGCCACATCACCCTGGCCTCCGAGGTCGGGGTCTGGGATTACGCTCCCGAGGAGGTGATCGCCAAAGGCCGGCTCAAGCCGGGCGAGATGTTGGCGGCGGATACCGAGACGGGTGAGCTTCTGCTCTCTCCCGCGATCGACGCACGCCTCAAGCGCATGCATCCTTACAAGGAGTGGCTAAAGGCTCGCGCGGTGCGCCTGGGCTCCTCGCTCGACGAGGACCCGCTCTGCGAAGACCCCCTCGATGACGCGAGCCTCGCCGTGTGCGAGAAGCTCTTCCTCTCGAGCCGCGAGGAACGCGAGCAGGTGATCCGGGTGCTGGCCGAGGTCGGCCAGGAGGCTGTGGGCTCCATGGGGGACGACACCCCGCTGCCGGTCCTGTCGTCAGCTCCGCGTGTCCTGTACGACAGCTTCCGCCAGCGCTTCGCCCAGGTCACCAATCCGCCGATCGACTCGATCCGGGAGCAGGTCGTGATGTCTCTGGAGACCTGCTTTGGCTCGGAGGGAAACCTGTTTGAACCCAGCGCCGACCTCGCATGCCGAGTGGTTGTCGACTCACCGGTGCTCTCGGAGAGCAAGTATCGTCGCCTGCTGGCAGACACGGACCCGCGTTACTCCCATCATCGGATCGCCCTGGCTCAGCCGGCCGGAGTGCCCCTGTCGCAGGCTCTGCTCCGGCTCTGCGATCAGGCGGAGGAAATAGTGCGTGCGGGCAAGGTCATCCTGGTGCTCTCCGACCGGGAGCTGGACCCCAAGAGCTTGCCGATCCACGCGCTCCTCGCCACCGGCGCGGTGCACCACAGGCTGATCGGCGCCGGCCTGCGCTGCCGGGCGAACATCCTGGTGGATACCGCGACCGCGCGGGACCCGCATCATTTTGCGGTGCTGATCGGCTATGGGGCGACGGCGGTACACCCCTGGCTCGCCTACCAGGTCCTTGATGCCATGGTCCGCTGGGGTGAGACAGACGGTCGGGGCGGCGCCGAGCTGGGCAAGGTCTACCGGCGTGCCATCAACAAGGGACTGTACAAGATCTTGTCCAAGATGGGGATCTCCACCCTGGCGAGCTACCGGGGGGCGCAGCTCTTCGAGATCGTGGGGCTGCACCAGGAGGTCGTGGACCTGTGTTTTACGGGCACGCCGAGTCGGGTGCAGGGGCTCGACTTCGAGTCCCTGGAGCGTCGCCAGCGCGAGATCGCCGGGGTTGCCTGGGACGCCCGCCGGCCCACGCCGGCCGGTGGGCTTCTCAAGTACGTCCACGGGGGCGAGTATCACGCCTTCAATCCCGACGTCGTCCAGGCCCTGCATCTTGCGGTCGACAGCGGGGACTGGGAGCGGTACCGCGCGTTCGCCGATCTGGTGGACAGCCGCCGACCGGCTGCCCTGCGTGACCTGCTGGATCTGCGCCAGGCCCGCGACCCCGTCCCCCTCGACGAGGTGGAACCGGCGGAGGCCATCCTCAAGCGGTTCGACAGCGCCGCCATGTCCCTGGGTGCCTTGTCGCCCGAGGCGCATATGGCCCTCGCCGAGGCTATGAACCGCCTGGGCGGGCGCTCCAACTCGGGGAGGGCGGCGAGGACCCGCCGCGTCTTCGGCAGCATCCGTCGCTCCAAGATAAAGCAGGTGGCCTCCGGCCGTTTCGGCGTCACCCCGGAGTACCTGGTCGATGCGGAGGTGCTGCAGATCAAGATCGCCCAGGGGGCCAAGCCGGGGGAGGGCGGGCAGCTGCCCGGGCACAAGTGCTCGGAGATGATCGCGCGGCTGCGCTACTGCAAGCCGGGAACGACGCTCATCTCGCCGCCGCCCCACCACGATATCTACTCCATCGAGGATCTGGCGCAGCTCATCTTCGATCTGAAGCAGGTGAACCCGGCCGCCCTGGTCTCCGTGAAGCTGTGTCGTCCTGCCGGTGTCGGTACCATCGCGGCCGGGGTGGCCAAGGCGCACGCTGACCTGATCACCATCGCCGGCCACGACGGGGGGACGGGAGCGAGTCCGCTAACCTCCGTGAAGTATGCGGGGAGCCCCTGGGAGCTTGGCCTCGCCGAGACCCACCAGACCCTGCGCCTGCACAGCCTCAGGGAAAAGGTGCGGCTGCAGACGGACGGGGGGCTCAAGACCGGGCTCGACGTGATCAAGGCGGCGGTCCTGGGGGCCGAGAGCTTCGGCTTCGGCACCGCCCCCATGGTCGCCATGGGCTGCAAGTACCTGCGGGTCTGCCACCTCAACAACTGCGCCACCGGTGTCGCCACGCAACACCCCGTGCTGCGCGGGCGCCACTTCAAGCCCGGCGCGGTGCAGAAGGTGATGAACTATTTCCTCTTCCTCGCCCGCGACGTACGTGAGCACCTGGCCCTGCTCGGATTCCGCTCGCTGAGCGAAATCATCGGCCACACCGAGCTTTTTCGCCCGCTCGCGGGGGAGCGAGCCCGGCATACCCGCCTTGACCTCGGCCAGCTGATCGCCGAGGGCATAGTCCCGCGGGGCAGCCCGCAGTTCTGCTGCCGCCCGAGCAACGACCCGGAGGACAAAGCAGTGCTCGCAGAACGTATGGTGGCGGGTGCCCGCCCACTGATCGACGGGCGGCTGGGCGGGCGCCTAACGTACCGCATCCGCAACGACAACCGCTCCATTGGCGCCCGGCTCGCGGGCGAGATCGCCCGGCGGTGGGGCAACCATGGGATGGCGGGCGCACCCATCGAGGTACGCTTTGTGGGCACCGCCGGTCAGAGCTTCGGTGCCTGGAACCCGGACGGGCTGCACCTCTACTTGGAAGGGGACGCAAACGACTACGTGGGCAAGGGCATGGCCGGCGGCCGGATTGTGCTTTACCCGCCTAAGCCGTCCCGCTTTGCGAGCCGCGAGGCAGTCATTATGGGGAACACCTGCCTGTACGGCGCAACCGGCGGACGGCTTTTCGCCGCCGGCATCGCGGGGGAGCGTTTCGCGGTGCGTAACTCAGGGGCCGCGGCGGTGGTCGAGGGGCTCGGCGATCATGGCTGCGAGTACATGACGGGTGGTGTGGTGGCCGTCGTGGGCGGGGCAGGCCTCAACTTCGGTGCGGGCATGACCGGCGGGTTCGCCTTCGTCCTCGATCTCGACGGGCGCTTCGTCGACCACTGCAATCACGAGCTCGTCGACCTGCATCGTGTGGACACCGAGCCCATGGACGCGCACGCCGCGTTCCTGCGCGGGCTCATCGCGGAGCACACACAGGAAACCGGCAGCGCCTGGGGGCGGCAACTACTCGAGGACTTCGAGGATTACCTCGGGTGCTTTTGGTTAGTAAAGCCCAAGGCCGCGTCCTTGGAGTCCCTGATCGGAGAGCTGGAGCGGGCAGCGTAACAGCCGACAGTCGACAGAGATGAGTATCAACTCGATTTTCTTTCGGAAATTTCCACCAGCACAACCGAGAAGAGGAACAAGATGGTTCGTTTGTGTCCCTTCGAGATGAGCCGCCGTCGGTGGAATGTCGGTAGGTGGCGGCTGGAGGCTGAAAGCTGACTGCCATCGACCCCTTTCGCTTCCTTGATCTACCTCGCGAGGACCCGCCTAAGGACCCGGTCCCGGAGCGTGTTCGCCACTCTCGCGAGATCTACCGCGCGTATCCGCAAGATCGGGTCTCCGCACAGGCCGGGCGCTGCCTCGACTGCGGTAATCCGTATTGCGAGTGGAAATGCCCGCTGCACAATTTGATACCCGGCTGGCTGGCCTTAGCGCGCGACGGACATCTGCTGGAAGCCGCCGAGCTGGCTCATCGAACCAATCCACTGCCGGAGATCTGCGGGCGGATCTGCCCCCAGGATCGTCTGTGCGAGGGGGCCTGCACCCTGGAGGACGGCTTCGGCGCCGTCACCATCGGTGCAATCGAGCGTCAGGTCGCGGACTACGCGCTGGATCGGGGCTGGCAGCCTGATCTGTCGCGGGTGCGATCCACCGGCTGGCGGGTTGCGGTGGTGGGCGCCGGCCCGGCAGGGCTGGGGTGTGCCGACACACTGGTACGCAACGGGGTCCAGGCCGACGTCTTCGACCGTCACCCCGAAATCGGCGGATTGTTGACCTTCGGCATCCCGCCCTTCAAGCTCGACAAGGCGATCGTGCAGCGCCGCCGTCGGGTGCTCGAAGCGATGGGTGTGCGCTTTCATCTCCAGGTGGAGATCGGTCGGGATTTGGCCTTTCAGGAGCTGCTGGGAGCCTACGACGCCGTTTTTCTAGGGATGGGGAGCTACCACGCCCTCCAGGGCGGTTTGCCGGGCGAGGACCTGAGCGGCGTCTACCGCGCCCTCGATTACCTGATCGGCAATGTCTGCCCGCTTCTCGGACTTGGACGGACGGGGCACGTCCAGCTCCGGGATCAGCGGGTCATCGTTCTGGGCGGGGGCGATACCGCCATGGACTGCAACCGCACCGCCATCCGGCAAGGCGCGGCCAGTGTGAGCTGCGCCTATCGGCGCGATCGCGAGAACATGCCCGGCTCGCGGCGGGAGGTGTCCAATGCGGAGGAGGAGGGGGTGCACTTCCTCTGGCACCGTCAGCCCGTGCGGGTCCTCGGCGCGGAGCGCGTGGAGGCGGTGGAGCTGCAGGAGACACGCCTCGGGGAGCCGGACGAACGCGGTCGTCGACGCCCGGAGCCGGTTCCCGGCAGGAGGGAGACTGTCCCGGCCG
This sequence comes from uncultured Gammaproteobacteria bacterium, assembly GCA_963824085.1. GTDB lineage: Bacteria > Pseudomonadota > Gammaproteobacteria > Chromatiales > Chromatiaceae > JARRNE01. The sequence goes on along the minus strand of CAWGNT010000015.1, from coordinate 150,316 downwards.
ACGCCGTGATCGTTGCGTTCGGCTTTCGGCCGAACCCGCCCGCCTGGCTCGCGCGATTCGGCGTGGAGGCCGACGCCGGCGGGCGGCTCGTGGCGCCTGCGGCAGCGCGCTACCCCTACCAGACCGCCAACCCTCGGATCTTTGCGGGCGGCGACATGGTGCGCGGCTCGGATCTGGTCGTCAGTGCCGTCGCCGAGGGGAGAGACGCCGCAGTCGGCGTCGTGGAGCTTCTTGGCGAGCTGTAAGTAGCACGCACCGCTTCCGGAGCACCGAAGCTCACCCTCCGTTCAGTGCGCGGTGCTTGGCGGCGATGAACACACTGTGGGGCACGTAAAGGAGATCGGCGACCTTACGTACGAGGTGCTCCTCGTACTTGTCGAGGTTGGCATCGGCATAGGCGACTCGCCAGAGGAGCTCGATCAGACTTGCCTTTTGTCCGGGACCGTAGGAGTCGTTAATCAGGGACGTAAACTGATAGTAGTCGGTCGATTGGGCGCGGGCCGCCTCCGCACAGGTCAGAAGCTCCGCGGCCTGCTGTTCGTCCAGTCCGAAATGATCTCGAAGCGCCCCCGCGACGGCGGCCAGCTCTGCGGGCAATACCTCGTGGTCCATACGGGTCATCTCGAGTAGCAAGGCTGCAGCGGCTAGTCGGAGTGCCTCTTCCGGATCACGCCCGTTGTCGTCCGTGAGATTGAGATTTTGCTCGAAGAAGGTGCGGATCTGCGCAAGCATGAGGTCAAGACATTCGAATCTAGGTCGATGAGAGGCCCACGTCATGGGCGATCCGCCGCCGGCCCGCCAGGTCAAAAACGGAAAGCGCCACGTGCATTGGGAATAGGGTAACGAATTACTGTCTGGTTTGAGGGAGCGGAGGCCGGAGAATTCCGCAACCTCCGCGACATTACTCGCCGGTCACGCGCCCTGTGTGCGTCAGCGCGGCCGCATGCTCCCCGGGTCGGTGGCCACCGGCCGCAGGGGATCGCCGCAATAACGGCACAGGTAGACCTGGCCGGCCTGGGCGCGATTGTGGCGAATGCTGCTAAGGCTGTGAGCGCGGCAGCGGCATCGATAGTGGTAGTGGCGCAGACGGCGCGTCTGCAAGTCACCCACGTCAAAACCGTGACAACGCTCAGGTTTTGCGCCGAAGAGCCGCATGACGGCCCGCCACTCGTGCCCATGTGGCCTAGGATGCGGGCCGTGGAGGTGAAAAACGACCACGTGGGCGGTCTCGTGAGGCACGGTTTGGGCGAGGAACGTCGTCGTGTGACGGACCAAGAGCTCCGCGTTGTAGCGGACGAGACAGATGTGTCCTGACAGTATCCGCACCTGACCTGCGGCCTTGCCCCGTAGGTCGAAGCGGATGTCGTGTACCGCGATCTTCAGGCCGAAGTGACTTGCAGCGATGCCGAGGAGCCGGTGGGTATCCTCGCTAGCCCGGCGCTCGAGTTCGCGGGTGCCCAAGCCCGTGGCTCGTATGCTTTCCATTCAGGGCAGCATATCGCACCAGCGCCTGCTCCGGTGGGTAATTTTGGTTCGGCAGGGGATGCATGGGGGTAGGTGCGGGCGCTCGGCAGCGACCTTGCTTCGCCTCGCATCGGTTGCTACCATACAGCGGCTCAGGAGAGGCTGGAATGATATAGGGATGCGAGTACCCTGAGGACCCCGCGATCGGGGTTTTTTTTGGGTTTGTGGTCGGCGGGACCGCGTTGACGACGCGATCCTTGTAGGGGTGGGCCTTAGGCCCATTTTTTGTTTGTGGCGTTATTAGCGCATGCGGCTTGCGGATACCAAGTTGACGCGCCTCGTGAGGTCCGTGGTAGAGCCCATGGGCTACGAGCTGGTGGGCGTTGACTATTTTCAGCGCGGTGAAGCCGGGGCCGTACTGCGCGTCTACATTGACCATGAGGGCGGAATCACCTTGGACGACTGCGCGGCAGTCAGCCATCAATTGAGCGGCGTGCTCGACGTCGAGGACCCCGTTCCCGGGCATTACGACCTGGAGGTGTCTTCGCCTGGGCTCGACCGTCCGCTCTTCACCCCGGAGCACTACGAGCGCTTCCGGGGGCAGCGGGCGCGGGTCAAGCTGTCGACCAAACTCGACGGACGGCGGCACTTCGAAGGTGTGCTCGTTGGGGTGCGCGACGACGTCCTTCTGTTGGAGATGGACGGGGAGCTGCGGGAGCTGTCCTTGGCGATGATCGAGTCCGCACGATTGGTGCCTGAGCTCTGATTCGGGAAGACTCTGAATGAGTAAAGAAATCCTGTTGGTGGTTGATGCCGTTTCGAACGAAAAGGACGTGCCTAAAGAGGTCATCTTCGATGCCATGGAGGCGGCACTGGCGTCGGCTACCCGCAAGCGGTATGGCGGGGACATCGACGCACGCGTGGCCATCGACCGCACGACCGGGGAACACAGCACTTTTCGCCGTTGGGAGGTCGTAGAGGATCCTGACGAGGAAGGGATCGAGGCACCGGAGCGTCAGATAGCTCTTAGCGACGCACGCCAGCGTGATGCCGCGCTCGCCGTCGGCGATTTCGTGGAGGAGCCGATCGAGTCCGTTCTCTTCGGGCGCATTGCCGCCCAGACGGCCAAGCAGGTGATCGTGCAGAAGGTGCGCGAAGCGGAGCGGGCCAAGGTCGTGGAGTCCTATCAGGACCGCGCGGGAGAGCTCGTCACGGGCGTGGTGAAGAAGATCGATCGAGGCAGCATCATTCTCGACCTGGGCAGCAACGCGGAGGCCGTCGTGCCGCGGGACCACGTCATTCCTCGGGAATCCGTTCGCCCTGGGGACCGCCTGCGCGGTTATCTGTTCGATGTGCGTTCCGAGCCCAAGGGTCCGCAGCTCTTCGTCAGCCGCACGGCACCCGAGCTTCTCATCGAGCTGTTCAAGCTGGAGGTTCCCGAGGTAGGAGAAGGGCTCATTCAGATCCTGGGCGCGGCGCGGGACCCCGGCGCCCGGGCCAAGATAGCGGTTCGCACGGCCGATCCGCGTATCGATCCGGTCGGCGCCTGTGTCGGAATGCGCGGCTCGCGTGTCCAGGCCGTGTCCAACGAGCTGAACGGAGAGCGGGTCGACATAATCCTGTGGGACGATAACCCGGCACAGTTCGTCATCAACGCCATGTCGCCGGCGGACGTGGTCTCTATCGTCATCGACGAGGAGGCGCGGAGCATGGACGTGGCGGTGAAGGAAGAGAACCTGTCGCAGGCGATCGGGCGCGGCGGCCAGAACGTGCGGCTCGCGAGCCAGCTGAGCGGCTGGGAGCTGAATGTCATGAACGAGGAGGATGCCGCCGCCAAGAGCGAGCAGGAGGCGCGGCGACTCGTAGAGACCTTCATGGAGCAGCTTCATGTGGGTGAGGACGTGGCGGCGGTGCTGGTGGAGGAGGGATTTTCCACGGTCGACGAAGTGGCTTACGTGCCATTGGCGGAGATGCTGTCTGTTGAGGAGTTCGACGAGGAGCTGGTTCACCAGCTGCGCAATCGGGCCAAGGACGTCCTCCTGACTCGTGCCATTGCGAGCGAAGAGACTCATTTGGGGGAGGAGCCGGCGGAGGATCTGCTCTCCCTGGATGGCATGGATGAGGACTTGGCCGTTACGTTGGCCCGCAACGCCGTTATCACCAGGGAAGACCTGGCCGAGCAATCAGTGGACGAGCTGACGGACCTTGCGGGTATCGACGCCGAGCGCGCGGCCCGGCTGATCATGAAGGCACGCGAGCACTGGTTCGCTGCTGCGGAGAGTGAGTGAGGAAGCCATGCCGATGAGCGAAGTCACTGTCAGACAGCTCGCCACCACGGTAGGAATCCCGGTGGAGCGTCTACTTGCCCAACTGCACGAGGCGGGGATCGATGCCGCCGACGAGGAGGCCACCCTGACCGAGAACGAGAAGCTCCAGCTGCTCGGGTATCTGCGCCGAAGCCATGGCAAGATGGAGGCTGAGGGGGCTGCGGCGCCAAGCCGGGTCACGCTCAAGCGCAAGTCGGTCAGCGAGCTGCGCCAGCCGGTGGCCGGTCCGCGCACAGGCGGCGTCCGAACGGCCGTAACGCCGCGTACGAAGACCGTTAGCGTCGAGGTCAGGCGCAAACGGACCTATGTGAAACGTGCCGTCGGACCCGCAGAGACTGAGACCCCCGACGCAGAGGTCGCAACCGAGACGGTCGTCGAGGCGGAGCGTCCACGCGCGTTGAGCGAGGAGCAGGATCGGGCGCGTATTGTTCCGGACGATATGCGCCGCCGTTCCGAGCTTGAGGCACGACGTGCTGAGGATGAGGCGCGCAGGCTTGCAGAACAGGAAGAGCTTGAGCGCACGGCTAAGGAGGAAGAAGCGCGTCGTCGGGTCGAGGACGAGCTGCGCCGAAAGGCCGAGGAGGACGCACGCCGAATCGCTGAACAGGAGGCGGCGCTTATGCGTGCCGCCGAGCCCCGTGCGGAGCCTGAGCCGGGGAGCAAAGGGGCAGAGGAAAAGCTGCCCAAGGCGCGCAAGCCGGCCAAGCGTGTTGCCGAGCCGACCGAGAAGGAGAAGGCGGTCAAGAAGGCGGCTCGAAAGGAGGCGGCGCGGGCGCGCGAGTTGGTCGGCGAGGTGGAGTACGAGGAGGCAGAGGTCGCGCCCGAGGCGGCCCCCTCCCCCGAACGGCGTTTTCGTCGCAAGAAGAAGGGGGCGAAGCCCCAGCTGCAGGACAAGCACGGCTTCCAGCGACCGACGGCGCCCGTCGTGCGTGAGGTTGAGATCCCGGAGGCGATCTCAGTCGCGGATCTGGCGCAGCGCATGACTGTGAAGGTTGGCGACGTGATCAAGGAGCTGTTCAAGCAGGGAATGGCGGTCACTATCAACCAAGTGTTGGATCGCGATACGGCGACGCTCGTCGTCGAAGAGATGGGCCATAAGGCCGTGGTGGCTCAGGATCAGGACGCCGAGGATACCCTGATGCGCGAGGTCGAGGAGAAAACGGAGCAGCTGACGGCCAAGCCGCGTGCCCCGGTAGTCACCATCATGGGCCACGTTGACCACGGCAAGACTTCGCTCCTCGACCGCATACGCAGTACCCGGGTGGCGGCAGGCGAGGCGGGCGGCATCACCCAGCATATCGGCGCCTATCTTGTCCAGACCGAACGCGGAACTATCTCCTTCCTGGATACGCCTGGCCACGAAGCCTTCTCCGCCATGCGTGCCCGCGGGGCGAGGGTCACGGACATCGTTATCTTGGTGGTGGCGGCGGACGATGGCGTCATGCCGCAGACTGTCGAGGCGATTCAGCACGCCCGCGCCTCGCACGTGCCCATCGTGGTCGCTGTGAACAAGGTTGACAAGGCCGATTCGAACCCGGACCGGGTAATGCAGGAGCTTACCCAGCATGAGGTGGTGCCGGAAGAGTGGGGCGGCGACACGATGGTGGTCAAGGTGTCGGCCAAGACCGGCGATGGCATCGATGAGCTCCTCGACGCCTTGCTGCTGCAGGCCGAGGTCCTGGAGCTCATGGCCGCCGTCGATGGTCCCGCCCGCGGCACCATCGTGGAATCGAGCCTGGACAAGGGTCGTGGCCCCGTGGCGACCGTCCTGGTGCAGTCCGGAACGCTGCACCGCGGCGATGTGATTGTTACCGGCGCGGAGTTTGGCCGCGTGCGCGCCATGTTCAACGAGGCCGGCCAGAGCGTGAAGGAGGCCGGTCCCTCGATTCCCGTACAGGTCCTCGGGCTTTCCAGTACGCCCAATGCGGGTGATGACGTGGTGGTCGTACCCGACGAGCGCCGCGCCCGCGAGGTGGCTCAGCTGCGCGCGGAGCGCGAGCGCCAGTCGAAGCTGGAGGAGCAGCGAGGGGCGAGCCTGGACCAGCTCTTCTCCCAGCTCAAGGCAGGAGAGGCCAAGACCGTCAATCTCGTTATCAAGGCGGATGTTCAGGGCAGCGCGGAGGCCCTACGGGAGAGTCTCCTCAAGCTCTCCACTGACGAGGTCAAGGTCGTGATCGTCGCCTCGGGCGTAGGCGGGATCAACGAGTCCGACGCCAACCTGGCGGTGACGTCCAATGCGATCCTGCTGGGCTTCAATGTCCGCGCCGACGCCGCTGCACGCCGGGTGGTCGAGGACAAGGGCCTCGATTTGCGCTACTACAGCGTCATCTACGAGCTGATCGACGACGTCAAGAAGGCGCTTTCCGGGCTGCTGTCGCCGGAGGTGACGGAAGAGATCATAGGGCTCGCGGAGGTGCGGGACGTATTCCGTTCATCCAAGTTCGGTGCCGTGGCCGGCTGTATGGTGGTGGAGGGAGTGATCAAACGCAACAACCCGATCCGTGTGCTGCGCAGCAACGTGGTGATCTACGAAGGTGCCCTCGAGTCCCTGCGCCGCTTCAAAGAAGACGTGGCCGAGGTCAAGGCCGGCACGGAGTGCGGTATCGGTGTCAAGAACTACAACGATGTCAAGGAGGGCGATCACATCGAGGTGTTCGAGCGTACCGAGCGAGCACGCCAGCTGTGATGGGAGCCGCCGGGTACCAGCCTCCAGCCTTCAGCCTCCAGCCTCCAGCTGACGGGCCGCGGCCGACGGCCGACCGCGGCTCGGAATACCTTGGCTCCGCCTTTTGCGTCGGCAATGACCTTGGCGTTGCGCGTCCTTCTCCCAGCCGGGGACTGGCGGCTGGAGGCTGGCGGCTTCCCCTATGAAAGAATTCGACCGTACGGAGCGCCTCGGCAGCGAGCTCCGACGCGAGCTTGCGGGCATCCTGCGCGAGGAGGTCAAGGATCCGCGCCTGGGACTGATCACGGTTCAGGAGGTGCGAGTGAGCCGGGACTTGGCGCACGCCAAGGTCTTCTTTACCTGTTTTCCGGTCGACGAGGGCGGTCGCGAGCAAGAGCGCTTGCTCAACGGGCGCCTTGCCGGCTTCGTCCGGCACGAGCTGGCCCGCCGCATCCGTCTGCGCGCTGTACCCGAGCTGCATTTCGTCCACGACGATTCCATTCGGCAGGGCGAGCGTCTCGCGAATCTGATCGACGAGGCCGTCGCCGACGGTCACGTCGACGTCGATTGAGCGGATAAAGGAAGAGCGGGATTAGAGATGGGACGCCGGCGCCGACAGGGTCGCAACGTGGACGGCATCCTGTTGTTGGACAAGCCTCTCGGTGTGACCTCCAACGATGCGCTGCAGCGAGTCAAGCGGCTCTACAACGCCGCGAAGGCGGGTCATACGGGCAGTCTCGACCCTTTGGCCACTGGACTACTGCCTGTATGTCTCGGCGGTGCCACCAAGTTCTCGGCGTTCCTGTTGGACGCGGACAAGCGTTACCGGGTGCGGGTGCGCCTCGGGGTTACGACCACGACGGCGGACGCCGAAGGCGAGGTGGTCGCGACCGCACCGGTGCTCGGCATTGGGGAACACGACCTCCGGGAGGTGCTGAACGGTTTCCTCGGAACGATCGACCAGCTACCGCCGATGTATTCGGCCGTGAAGCATCGCGGAGAGCGGCTCTACAAGCTCGCCCGGCAGGGAATTGAGGTCGAGCGTGCCCCGCGCTCTGTGCAGATCTTCGAGATCCGGCTGCGCACATTCGTTGTGCCCGATTTCGAGATGGATGTGCACTGCTCGAAAGGTACTTACGTGCGCACGTTGGCAGAGGATATCGGCAAGGCTTTAGGCTGCGGCGGTCACGTCGCGGAGCTCCGGCGCACCGGGGTCGGGCCCTTCGTCGAGCCCGAGGCACGCTTCGTTCCACTGGCGGAGCTGGAACAGCTCGCTGCGCGCGAAGACCTCCAGCGGTTGGACGGACTGCTGCTGCCCCTCGAGAGCGCGCTCGACCATTGGCCAGCGGTGCGGCTGTCGGAGGACGCTGCCTTTTACTTGCGCCAGGGCCAGGCGGTGCTCGTGCCCCAGGCCCCGACGGAAGGGCTCGTTCGCCTCTATGATCCGTCGCAGCGGTTCATCGGTGTCGGCGCTGTTCTCGACGACGGCAAAGTGCAGCCGAAACGTTTGCTCTGAGCAGCCCCGAATTTTTGTTTCCAGGCCAACAGTCAACCGTTTAATATTTAAAACTTAATTTCAGGTTCGGCCCGACCCCCTGAGCTCATTGTTGGGGCGGTCAACGGCGCGCCTTCGGGCGCGGTGAAAGGGCCCATTCATGTCCCTGCCCTAGCTAGAGGAGACGACGCAAGTGACAATGAGCGCAGCACAGAAGCAGCAGATCATCGACGAATACAAGCGCGGCGCGGCCGACACCGGATCTCCCGAGGTCCAGGTTGCTTTGCTGACGGCCCGTATCCAGGACCTCACCGGACATTTCAACGTGCACAAGAAGGATCACCATTCACGCCGCGGCCTGATCCGGCTCGTCAACTCCCGCCGCAAGCTTCTCGATTATCTGAAGCGCAAGGATGTGGATCGCTACCGTACCCTGATAGGGCGTCTCGGCTTGCGTCGCTAAGGCCGCTGCGGGCTCACGGCCGCTAGAATGTCCGGTGGCTAGCGTCGAGCAGCGACACCTGTAGGCCGCTTACCTAACCGCTTTGATTTGGAGAGCCCATCGCTGTCCAACTGTAAACCCACCCCTTGCTCGAAACAGGCCGCCGAAGAACGGAGCCTCTGGACGGCATGTCGAATTCCTGAGGAATAGCCAGTGACTTCCATTAGAAAGACTTTCCAATACGGCGCCCAGACCGTGACCATGGAGACGGGCGAGATCGCCCGCCAGGCCGACGGGGCGGTGCTGATAAACGTGGACGACACCGTCGTCCTCGTCACCGTGGTGGTCGACAAGAAGCCGGGGGTGGAGCGGGACTTCTTACCCCTGACCGTCGACTATCAGGAGAAGACCTACGCCGCTGGCCGCATCCCCGGCGGCTTTTTCCGCCGCGAGGGGCGCCCGAGCGAGACCGAGATCCTGACCTCCCGCTTGATCGACCGGCCGATCCGGCCCCTGTTCCCGGACGGCTTCATCAACGACGTCCAGATCATCGCCACTGTTAAGTCCCTGAACCCGGCGGCGAGTCCAGAGGTTGCAGCTATGCTGGGCGCATCGGCGGCGCTGGCGGTGGCTGGCGTCCCGTTCAACGGACCCGTCGGTGCGGCGCGGGTCGGCTACAAGGACGGCGAATACCTGCTCAACCCGCCTTTCACCGGCTTGAGCGTGGACAGCGACCTCGATCTGGTGGTCGCCGGGACCGAGCATGCAGTGCTGATGGTGGAGTCGGAGGCGCGGGGCCTGTCCGAAGATGTCATGCTCGGCGCCGTGCTCTTCGGGCATGAGCAGATGCAGGTCGCCATCCAGGCGATTCGCGAGCTGGCGGCAGAGGCCAACAAGACCCCCATGGCCTGGTCGGGGCCGCAGCCCGATACCGAGCTCGCGACGGCAGTGGCGTCCGCTTGTGAAGCGCGCTTGGGGGATGCCTACCACATCAAGGATAAGCTCGAGCGCTACGGCGCCTTGGGCGAGATCCGCAAGGTCGTCGTTGAGGAGCTTACCGGTGGTGAAGCGCCCAGGTGGTCCGAGCAGAAGGTGATGGGCGCCATCGAGAAGCTGGAGAAACAGATCGTGCGCGGCCGCATCCTGGCCAGCGAGCCGCGCATCGACGGACGCGACACCAGGACCGTGCGTCCCATCAACATCCGCGTCGGTGTGCTGCCGCGCACCCATGGCTCGGCCCTCTTCACCCGTGGCGAGACCCAAGCCCTGGTGGTCACCACCCTGGGGACCGAGCGGGACTCCCAAATCATCGATGCGCTGGAGGGAGAACGACGCGAGCATTTCATGCTGCACTACAACTTTCCGCCGTTCTGCGTCGGTGAGATCGGCCGTGTCGGCAGCCCCAAGCGGCGTGAGATCGGTCACGGCCGTCTCGCCAAGCGCGGCGTGCTGGCGGTGATGCCAGGGATCGACGAGTTCCCGTACTCGGTGCGCGTGGTCTCCGAGATCACCGAGTCCAACGGCTCCAGCTCCATGGCGAGCGTCTGTGGCACCAGTCTGTCTCTGATGGACGCTGGCGTTCCGGTAAAGGGTGCCGTCGCGGGCGTCGCCATGGGCCTGATCAAGGAGGACGCTCGGTATGCCGTACTGACGGACATCATGGGTGACGAAGACCACCTGGGTGACATGGACTTCAAGGTGGCCGGCACGGTGCAAGGCATCAATGCGCTGCAAATGGATATCAAGATCGAGGGTATCACCAAGGAAATCATGGAGGTGGCGCTGGAGCAGGCGAAGGAGGGCCGGCTTCACATCCTGGGCGAGATGAACAAGGTGATCGATGTCCACCGGGCCGAGATGTCCGAGCACGCGCCGCGGATCATCGAGTTCAAGATCCATCCGGAGAAGATCCGCGACGTCATCGGAAAGGGAGGCTCTACCATTCGGGCGATCACCGAGGAGACGGGCGCGACGATCGATATTTCCGACGACGGCCTGGTGAAGATCTTCTCCGTAGACAGAGGTGCCGGCGAGGAGGCCAAGAAGCGCATCGAGCTTATCACCGCCGACGTGGAGGTGGGCCGAGTCTACGAGGGCCGGGTCGCCCGTTTGATGGACTTCGGCGCCTTCGTCACCATTCTCCCAGGGCGCGACGGCCTGGTGCACATCTCCCAGATCAGCGAGGAGCGGGTCCAGAAGGTCAGCGACAAGCTCTCGGAAGGCGATACGGTGCGTGTCAAGGTCTTGGAGATCGACAAGCAGGGGCGTGTACGCCTGAGTATGAAGGCGGTGGACTCGGAGTGAGGGGTCGGCTGCACCAATCGTGACCGGAAAGGGGCCCGCGGGCCCCTTTTTCGTTCCGCGCGGTTCAGGGACCTCTGTGGTTGATCGCGGGATTTCGGCAAAGATTGATTTGACACCGCTCGGTCCGGGATCATTCCCTGGAACGGACGTTGGAATCAGGCAGCCGATTCCCGATATACACAACGCACACGGCTTTTTCGCTTCTTGTCCGAAGGGCCAGGTCGCGTCCGCCCGGGGGTGTCGGCAGCAGGGAGGCTGCCATCAAGCCTTCAGGAGGAATTCACGGCGTCCCCCGGCGGTCATGACCCGGCCGCAGAAAGCGAAAACCCCACAGCGAACGGTTGTGTTTCTGGCATGAGCGATTGTTGGAGCGCCCGTGATCGAGGACCGTAAGGAGATACAGAAGCCTGCTTCCGCGAGTGAAGTGGATGCCTTTTTACGTCGAGTTGCGGCGACGCCTGCGCGAGTTGAGGCAGGCAGGTGCGGGCGCCTCATCTTCGCCATGGATGCGACGGCGAGCCGCGAGCCGACATGGGATCGGGCGATGCAGATTCAGGCCGAGATGTTCAGCGAGACGGCCAGCCTCGGTGGCCTCGAGGTACAGCTCTGTTTTTACCGCGGACTCATGGAGCTCGAAGCCTCTCCCTGGTGTGCGGATGCCGACTCGCTGCTTAAACGCATGACCGGCGTCCGCTGCGCCGCCGGGCTGACACAGGTTGGCCGGGTCCTGCAGCACGCCCTGGATGAGGCTCAGCAAGGCAGGGTCAATGCGCTGGTCTTCGTTGGCGACTGCATGGAGGAGAGCGCGGACCTGCTGGCGGGTCTCGCCGGTAAGCTCGGCCTACGCGGACTGCCGGCGTTCGTCTTCCAGGAAGGTGTGGACCCGGTCGCCGAGAACAGCTTCCGCCAGATCGCTCGCCTGACCGGCGGTGCATATTGCCCGTTCGATTCACGCAGTCCGCAGACACTCAGGGACCTGCTGAGCGCGGTTGCGGTCTACGCCGCCGGCGGGCGGAAGGCCCTTGAGCAGTTTGGCGAACGCCGAGGCGGGGCGGCCCTTCAGCTCACCCATCAGATGGGCAAGGCATGATCCAGGGACTCGTCAGCTGAGGTCGGGTAGGCATAGGAGACGCGAGGGGAGACACCAAGCTATGGTGAAGGCCGCACGCTTACCTGTTGGGTGTGGCGTCTCCGTCGTTGATCACTTGAAGATCTCGGCGTTCTTCACGCGGTCACGGCTCGAACGCTCCTTCTAGGGTGATTCCTTGATCCCCAGGCTCATCATCCTCGCCGCGATCGCCTTCGCGCTCTGGTGGTTTCTACGCTGGTTCCGGCGCACCCCGCCGGCTCAGGTCGCGGCGGGGTTGCGACGTGCTGCACTCTACGGCGTCATCGCCCTGGTCGTGCTCGCGGCGGCCACGGGGCGTCTCAATCCCCTGTTCGCTGTCGTCGCCGCCGCGATTCCGTTCGTCATGCGTGCGATCAACGTCCTGCGGGTGCTGCCTGCCGTCCAGCAGGTCCTACGAATGCTGGGCGTGCCCGGCGTCACGGGGGCAGGCGCCTCCGGTGGGGGCGCGTCGGGCCAGACGTCATCGATTCGTACCCAGTTCCTGGAGATGACCCTGGAGCACGCAACGGGGCGGATGGACGGACGAATTCTGGAGGGACCCAACCGGGGTCGGCTCTTGTCGGAGCTGACCCTGAACCAGCTCTTGGAGCTCCTTGCCCATTGCCGTTCAGCTGACGCCCAGTCGGCAGCCGTCCTGGAGGCGTATCTGGATCGGGTCCACGGCGACCGTTGGCGCGACCGTGAGTCACCGGGTGAACGTCGGGGGGGCGTTGGCGGCGCCAAGCTGAGCCGAGAAGACGCCTTCGCCATTCTCGGTCTGAAGCCTGGAGCCAGCCCCGATGAGGTTCGCGACGCTCATCGGCGTCTCATGCAAAAGCTGCATCCCGACCGCGGCGGCTCGGATTATCTGGCGGCCAAGATCAATGCGGCCAAGCAGCTGCTCCTGGAGGAGTAACCTGACTGCCCGCGCTCCTTGAAGGCGAGCGAGAATTCCGCGCAACCCAGTCCGTTCTTTTCCGGCAATCGCCCAATGGTGTCGACGCTCCACCGCCAGCGGCGCGAGTGGAGACTTGTGGTGCGGACGCCTAGAGTACGCGAGGCGGCCGGTGTCCTTCGCGCTGGTGGCATTCGCCGAACATCGGGGGGGTCAATCGTATAGCTGCCAGGATTGCCGCGCGGCGTTACCAGGCTATCTAGGCGGAGCTCGCAGTCAGGTTCTCCGTCAGGATCGCGTCCGTGTTTGGGGCAGCGTGCGGAGCGCACTGTCGTCGAGTGCGTTGCGCGCTGTCATTTCCACAAGGGCCAGGGTGCCGATGGTGCCGTGGAGGGCGTCCAGGACCCTCTCCATCTCGGTGCGTACGCGTATGTCCGCTTCCTCCGTTTCAATGAAATCGAGCAGCTTGATCTCCGTGTTGCGCAGAATACCGTCTGTGCGCTGCACGATCCGGAGGGCCTCAACATACCAATCGGGGATCTGCTCGGGGCTCACCTCAGTTTTCACCTCACGACGGTATACCGCTCGCTCCTCGCGGACGGTCCGCGCGATCTACCGATAGGGGCGGATAAGCCGTGCGTCGAATGACCAATCAGGAGACCGGCCCTTCATCTGGCGGGCATGACCGCTTGGCTCGACAGCACGAAGCACACTACCAACTATAGAAGTCGGATATCGCGCTTTTCGCGACCCCGGTCACGCATTCCCAGGGACGCGAGCCTTTGAGCCCAAGAAAAGCACTTGAACCGCCAAGAACGCCAAGACCACCAAGTTTGTCACGCGGTTGGAGAGGTCAACGCCAATACCTCTCGGGTGACCCCTGAATCAAACATAACGCATGGTTTTTCTTGGCGTCCTCGGCGCCTTGGTGGTTCCAACTGGCGTATTTAGGTTGAGGGCTGGTACGGGCACCGAGCATCTCGTTCGAGTCGCTGTTCCTATGCTGTGGACGGCCGATCGCGCGACCAGTGGAGCGCGGCCGCGATGCGGATTCTGAATGCTGATGCGAAGGGGGAAAGGTTACTGGCAACTCTGACCGATGGTCGTCGCGCCTTTCCCCGTCGAGTCTTTCGCGGTGCCTATTTGCGTCGATTGAGCCCACGCTGGATGCATCGCGTGTCAAACCGTTGCCGGATTGCGTCGAGTGTCGCGTAGAGGCGAGCCTCGTGGGGACGCGGATCAGGCGCGTCGGTGGCGAACAGGTCCAGCTGCAGGCCCGTGCTCCCCTCCCAGCCGGAGAGACCCAAGCCTATCAGGCGCACTGGGAGTCCCGCCCACGACTCGGCCTGGAAGAGCGCCCATGCTGCCCGGAGGATGGTACCGTCGTCGGAGGTTAAGGCGGGGAGCGTGCGCGACCTCGTATGGGTATCGCATGGGCAGAAACGAACCTTCAATGTGACAACCGATCCCTTGAGCCCCTCATGGCGCGCAAGATATCCGACCTCCTGCGCCGCCCAACGCAGCGTGTCGCGCGGGACCTCGGCATCGGTGACGTCCTCTGCGAACGTGGTCTCCTTCGACACGGCTAGGCGGGCTGCTGGATGCAGAGCCTGATGCGCCGCCCGTGCGACTGCTCGCTGTACGCGTCGAGCCCTATCGACGCGTAGGCTCCTGTCGGGAGACGTAAGCCGGACGGGAGCGTAAGCCTCGGCGCATCTAGATGTCGTGGATAAGGCGGAGGAGCCAGCCAGAGGCCGGGCCGAAGAGTGCAAAGAGCGGAGCGCCCTGCGACAGGCATCGGCCCTCTGATACGTGCTCGATCCGGACGTCGTCACTGGCTCCGACAGCGCGTACGCTACAGGCGCTCGACGAACTGGGCGAACGGGCTCATGGCGGCGCCCGATCCACCCAGAGATTTGGCCCAGGCTCGATGGTGGGCCGTATGCCGTTGCCGCCCCGGAAGCATCACCGTGAGTGGCTGCCCGTTGGCTCCTCGGCGAGCTCGGGAATCACACCCGCGAGCCCGGTCACGACCCGGGCCGAGCGCGCATAGTCGACCTTGTCCGGCGTGTCTGCCGCCGTGTGGTAGTGGGCATAACGGAAGAAGGCCGTGTCCGTCACCATGATGGCGGGGTAGCCGGCCTGCCAGAAAGACCAGTGGTCTGACCAGCCCACCCCGGTGATCCAGCCGGGGACGGCGGCCCCTTCGCTCGGAAAGGCCGCATGGCGCCGGAAGGACTCCAGGGCCTCCCGCACCAGCGCTCGGGACCGGAGGTTGCCCACGAACCCGATGAAGTTTGCCCGATCCGGGTAGAAGTAGGAGAGTGGCGCTGGATACTGCTGGCTGCCCGGCGCATCGGAGTAATAGCCGATGGTCTCGAGCGAGAGCATGGCGCGGATCCGATCCCCGCGCACTCGGGCGGCTCTCGCATGGACCACACTCCCCATCTCCGCGGAGTAGGAGAAGGGTGGCTCCTCGTTGACGAAGGCGACGAAACGCACGGTGCGCGGGAGTGCCTGATCGGCCAGCAGCCGGGCGAGCTCCAGAAGGGCCGCCACACCCGAGCCGTTGTCGTTGGCCCCGGGGCTGCCCAGCACCGAGTCGTAGTGGGCACCGACCAGGATGATCTCCTCCGGGTTAACGCTTCCCGGCTTCTCGGCGATGATGTTGCGCACCTGCTGGCCGCGGCTATCGAACGGCTCGTCCACCGTCCGATAGCCCAGCTCCTCGAACGTCGTCGCGATGTAGCCCGCTGCTGCCGAGAGGGCCTGGTAATGCCAAAGGTTGCGCTCCCCGATGTCGCCCGCGAGCCGCCCGACGTGGGCCGCTAGGCGGTCCCGGACACGGGACTCCTCGACGGTGAGCGGGGGCAGGGGACCAGAGTAGGACTTGCCGGGCATGTGGGTCATGGAGATCAAGCCCCCAAGCAGCAATGCGGTGAGCAATCCGACGCGAAGCACGAGGCCCGCCCAGCCCCGCCGTCCCGCGGGTACCAATCGGATGGGCATACCGCGTTGTTTTTGCGATGGCACGGGATCGACTCTCTCAAGGATGCGGGTCGCTGCTATACTTTAACGCAAGCTAACGAAAGCTAACGCATGCAGGAGAAAGTAGCGATGGCCGACACCAAGCTGCAGGCGGCCCTTCGCGCTCACGGTATCACGGCCTCGCCGCGCGAGCTCGCGGCCTTCGTGGCGGAGTCGGTAGCGGCGATGGAGGAGGGCGCGCTGATCCGGGCGGCCGACGAGCTCCCGGCGGCGGAGCTCGCGGTGCTTCGCAGTGGCGGCTTCGCTGTCGACGAGGGCCCCTCGCCGGACGATGATCCCATTGCCCGCACCGCTGCGGCCTATGCGGCCCTGCTGCAAACCGCCCTCACCATCAAGGCAGTCGCGCACGCGCTCGGTCGCAACGAGAGCCGCATCCGCCAGCGGCTGCTGCAGCGTACCCTCTACGGCCTCCATCAGGGCCGCACCTGGCGGCTGCCGCTCTTTCAGTTCCAGGTGGAAGGGCGCGACGGTGTACGCACGCTGAAGGGCGTGGTCCCGAGCATCGAGCAGGTCTTCCCCGCGCTGAGCCCGGAGCTACATCCGGTCGCCGTTTGGCGCTGGTTTACCTCGCCGAGCAGCGAGCTGGTGGCGGGCGAGGCAACGGACAAACCGGTGAGCCCCCGCGACTGGCTGCTCGCCGGCCACGACCCCAAGCCGGTGGCAAATCTGGCGCGGGACCTCTGAGCCCTTGCCCAAGCTTCCGTATCCGCCGGCCTCCACGGCTTTGGCGGCAATTGCCCCGGAGATCCGGCACCTCGAAGCGGGGACGCGCCTGTGGCGGGTCTACTTCCGCGGTGGCGCGCATCCGGGGCGCTGGAATCAGCTGCGCACCTTCGGTCCGACCACGGCGCGCTTCGACCACCAGCTCCCGAATGGCGTCGGCGATGCCTGGGAGCAGACACGCGCCATCCAATATGCCGCCTTGGACGGCATCACCCCGCTCGCCGAGGTGTTCCAGGACACTCGCGTGATCGACCGCTCGGCGCGCTCGCCCTGGCTCGTGGCCTACGAGCTTGCCGCAGGTCTCGATCTGCTCGACCTTACTGGGGCCTATCCGACCCGCGCCGGGGCCTCGATGCTCATCAACTGCGGTTCGAGGCCGCGGGCACGGGCCTGGTCGCGCGCCTTCTATGAGGCCTACCCCGCAATCCAGGGGCTCTACTATGCCTCCTGCATGCATCGGAACAGCCCGAGCCTCGCCCTCTACGAACGCGCGGCAGGGGTCATGCCGGCGCAGCCGGTCTTCCACCGCGCGCTCGCGGACCAGGTACTGCGGCTGGCGCTGCGGAACGCGGCGGCAGATTTCGGCTATTTCTTTCTCTGAGACGGACGTCCGCGCTAGCGCGAATATCTCTTTGATCCTTGCGCTGGCGGATCTGGCGGACGCAGTCGTCGGAAATGCATTATGGGGTCTTGACTTGTGCCTCTCAACCCTGAGCGCGGTCGGCCGTCGCACCCGATGATCGACCAAGGCACCGATGGGGTCAACAGCGCGTAGGATGCGGTAACGAAGAAATGCATCGTTCGCGATTGATGCGGTTCGGGTACTCACCGCATCCCACGCGTTTGGGAGCTCCACCGTCGGCTTTGGATACCACTGCGGTCGCCTAAGGGGCATCCATCAGTGACCGCAGATGGCCGATCACAGTCGCTCAGAGGGTGGGCTGCGAGAGGCTGCAATGCGTCCTATGCGGTCACCCAAGAGGTTCGCAGCGAGCGACAGCTGTGGCTCGTAAGCAGAAGCGCAGGCAGGTTCCGACGTGCCGCGCAGATGGGAGCGGCTTTCCGCCAGCCCGACCACCTCCGTCGCAAATCCGCCTCTTGTACGTCACCGCCATGTCCGCAAGCGGTGTGGGCCGTGGGGTCGAAGATGCTGGGCATTGGTTTGTTCAGGTGGTATGAAGGGTGCTTTGTTGGCAAACTCGCTCGCGGAGGGGCGGGCGATGCCTGGCCTACCGGCACGCAGTCCGCAGGCAATGAAGGCTGCGTCTACTCCACCTGGGGCGTTTCCGAGCCAGACGAGCGCGCATCTATCTGGCTGGTCCTCTGTGTGGCCGGTGACAACCGCGATGGTGGCGAAGCAGAGAGTTTTTGGCATGGTCCAACGTTCGAGTAAGCAAAATGAGTGAGATACGAGTTGGTGTGGCCGGCGCGGCCGGGCGCATGGGGCGGACGTTGATACAGGCCGTCACCGAGACGAAGGGTCTCGCGATCGGCGCGGCCAGCGAGCAGCCTGGCAGCAGCCTCCTCGGGTCGGACGCGGGTGAGCTTGCGGGGGTGGGGTGCCTCGGGGTTGAGGTGCGTCCTGATCTGGAGCCGCTGGTGGGTGCTATTGACGTTCTGATCGACTTTACGGCCCCGGCTGCGACCATGCGGCATCTGCTGCTGTGCCGCGAGGCCGGGCGGGGGATGGTGATCGGTACCACTGGTCTGGATGTGGATCAGCGCGCGGCGATCAAGGCGGCTGGCGAGGACATCGCGATCGTGTTCGCCCCGAACATGAGCGTAGGTGTGAACCTCTGCTTCAAGCTGCTCGATATCGCCGCCCGGGTGCTCGGGGATGAGGTGGACGTCGAGGTCATCGAGGCCCATCACCGGCACAAGGTGGATGCTCCGTCGGGTACCGCGCTTCGCATGGGAGAGGTGATCGCGGCGGCCTTGGGGCGTGATCTGGACCAGGTGGCGGTTTACGGCCGGGAGGGACGCACCGGCCCAAGAGACCGACACACGATCGGCTTCGAGACGATACGCGCCGGTGATGTCGTCGGGGAGCATACGGTCTGGTTCGCCGCGGAGGGGGAGCGCGTCGAGATCGCACACAAGGCATCCAGCCGCATGACCTTCGCCCGCGGTGCGGCCCGAGCGGCGGGCTGGGTGGTCCGCAGGGGGAACGGCGTGTACGACATGCAGGACGTGCTGGGCCTGCGGGAGGTGCGATAGTCGCTTGCGAGAACCGATCGACGCCACCGGCTCCGGCGTGGGGGGATGGCCATTTCGGGTCGGCGCCCTCCGATGTGCGAGAACGCGGTAAACTTAAGCGTTTTTTGCGGAGACAGAGCCGATGTTTCAGAAGAGCATGCAGATTGCCGGGTACGACGACGAGCTGTGGCAGGCGATCCAGGATGAGGAGCGCCGCCAGGAAGAGCATGTCGAGCTCATCGCCTCCGAGAATTACGCGAGCCCCCGCGTGATGGCGGCCCAAGGGTCGGTGCTGACGAACAAGTACGCGGAGGGCTATCCCGGCAAACGCTATTACGGCGGCTGCGAATACGTGGACGTCGCCGAGCGGCTCGCCATCGAGCGCGCCAAGGCCCTATTCGGAGCCGATTTTGTCAATGTCCAGCCGCACTCCGGCTCGCAGGCCAACGCGGCCGTCTACATGGCCCTGTGCCAGCCCGGAGACACCATCCTCGGCATGAGCCTTGCGCATGGCGGCCACCTCACCCATGGGGCCAAGCCCAACTTCTCCGGCAAGCTTTACAACGCGGTGCAGTACGGGCTCGATCCGGCGAGCGGCGAGATCGACTACGAGCAAGTGGAGCGCCTCGCGCGAGAGCACAGACCGCGCATGGTCGTGGCAGGCTTTTCCGCTTACTCGCGGGTTGTGGATTGGGCCCGCTTTCGCGCCATCTCCGACGAAGTGGGGGCCTACCTGTTCGTCGACATGGCCCATGTGGCGGGCCTGGTCGCCGCGGGCCTCTATCCGAGTCCGGTGCAGATCGCGGATGTCACCACCACCACGACCCACAAGACCCTGCGGGGTCCTCGCGGGGGACTCATCCTCGCCAAGGCAAACCCGGACGTCGAAAAGCGGCTCAATTCCCTCGTCTTCCCTGGCACGCAGGGCGGACCCCTGATGCATGTGATCGCCGCAAAGGCTGTCGCCTTCAAGGAGGCCATGGAGCCGGCCTTCACGGAGTATCAGACGAAGGTATTGCTGAACGCCCAGATCATGGCGGAGGTCTTCATGTCCCGCGGCTATGATGTCGTCTCCAAAGGCACCAATGATCACCTGTTCCTTGTCAGCTTCATCGAACAGGGCCTGACCGGCAAGGACGTGGATGCGTGGCTCGGCGAGGCAAACATCACTGTCAACAAGAATGCGGTGCCGAACGACCCCCAGTCTCCCTTCGTCACCAGCGGTATCCGGGTCGGCACCCCGGCTGTCACGACCCGAGGGTTCGCTGCAGAGGAGGCGCGGGATCTCGCGGGCTGGATGTGTGATGTCATTGACAGTCGGGGCGACCCAGCGGTGATCGCGTCGGTAAAGGCCCGAGTCCTGGGGCTATGTGCACGCTTTCCCGTTTACGAGCGGTGAGCGGGATTCCCCGGGCGAAGTCGGGCGCGCCGCTCTGCCGGCGCAGCCCAACTCCGGCGGACGGAGCAACCAATTGAGAACCGGCTATCTGCCGGTCGTACGCGCAGCCTAACAGCCGGTCCCGCGCGGGCCATCGAACCGACCTCGCATCGATCTATGCGCTGCCCCTTCTGCGGTGCTCAGGACACCAAGGTAATCGACTCCCGCCTCTCGGGCGACGGGGATCAGGTGCGCCGCCGGCGCAAGTGCGAAGCTTGCGCCGAGCGCTTCACCACCTATGAAACAGCAGAACTGAATCTGCCGCGCGTCATCAAACGGGACGGTACCCGAGTCCCCTTCGATACGCGCAAGCTGCAATCGGGCATGATGCGTGCCCTAGAGAAGCGCCCGGTGAGTACGGCGGAGGTCGATGCGGCACTGGCCCGCATCAACCGCCGCCTCGTATCGAGCGGAGAAGGGGAGATCTCGTCACGGCGCATCGGCGAGCTTGTGATGGAGGAGCTCCGCGGGCTGGACCAGGTCGCATACGTGCGGTTCGCCTCCGTCTACCGCAAGTTCGAGGACGTCAACGCCTTTCGCGAAGAGATCGAGCGGCTGGAGCGCCAGCCCAGCCCGGAGGCCAGGCGTCAACAGCTGGACCTGCTGGCCGAGCTGGAGAAGAAGCCGTGACGGAGGCAAGCGATCACACGCACATGGCACGGGCGCTGCGTCTCGCCGAACGGGGCCTCTGCACCACCGACCCCAACCCGCGTGTCGGCTGCGTCCTGGTGCGCGACGGCGAGATCGTAGCTGAAGGCTGGCATCGGTTTGCCGGTGGGCCCCACGCGGAGCGCGTCGCCTTGGCCGCTGCAGGGAAACGGGCACGAGGTGCGACCGCCTATATCACGCTGGAGCCTTGCTGCCACCAGGGCAAGACACCGCCCTGCACCGACGGTCTGCTGGAGGCCGGCGTCGCGAGGGTGGTGGCGGCGATGCGCGATCCCAATCCGCTAGTGGGCGGTAAGGGATTGGAGGCCATGCGGGCTCGCGGCGTTGCGGTCGAGGTGGGTGTCCTGGAGGACCAGGCGCGGGCGTTGAACCCAGGCTTTGTCAAGCGCATGTCGGAGGGTCTGCCGTACGTGCGCTGCAAGCTGGCGGCGAGCTTGGATGGGCGCACGGCGATGGCAAACGGCGAAAGCAAATGGATCACCTCTGAGGCCGCACGCAGGGATGTGCAGCGCCTGCGCGCGCGGGGCTCTGCCATTGTTACTGGGATCGGCACCGTCCTCGCCGACGACCCGGAGCTGACCGTACGCCTGCAGCCCGGAGATCTGCCGGGGATGAGCGCGGTCGACCCGGTCCGGCAACCGTTGCGAGTGGTGACGGACAGCCGGCTGCGCTTCCCTTTGGCGGCCCGTATGCTCCAGCTGCCGGGCCGTACCCTGATCGCCTGCATCGACCCGGACCCCGCATACCAAGCACACCTCGAGGCGGCGGGTGCCGACGTCTACGCGGGCGCCGAGAGCGATGGCCGGGTCGACTTGGAGTCGCTGTTTCGTTACCTGGCCCGGGAAGAGATCAATGAGGTGCTCGTGGAGGCTGGGCCCGAGCTATCCGGCGCCGTCCTGCGGGCGGGCCTTGCCGATGAGATCATCCTCTATCTGGCGCCCCACCTGATGGGGGACGGCGCGCGCGGCATGTTCCACCTCCCGGGACTGGTGCGAATGCAGGACCGTATAGGTCTGGAGATCGAGGAGGTGCGCATGGTGGGACCGGATCTTCGGATCGGCACGCGGCCGTCGGTGAGTCGGTGAGTGAGTAGACGCCGATCGAATTGGAGAGGTAACCCTTCATGTTCACAGGCATCATTCAGGCAGTCGGAGAGATCAGAAGGCTGGAGTCGCGCGGGGGCGACGTTCGTTTGAGCGTCGGCACCGGGAAGCTGGACATGGCGGGGGTTGTCCTCGGCGACAGCATTGCTGTCAATGGGGTCTGTCTTACTGCGGTAGCCCTGAATGGCCCAGAGCTTGCCGCCGATGTGTCGCGGGAGACCCTATCCCTCACGACCCTGGGACGACTCGTACCGGGAAGCCGCGTGAACCTCGAAAAGGCACTGACCTTGGCGACACCGCTCGGGGGCCATTTGGTGAGCGGTCATGTCGATGGTGTGGGGAGATTAGTCGCACGGCAGGACGACGCCAGGTCGGTGCGTCTGCTCATCGAGGCGCCCGCCGAGCTGGCGCGCTACATCGCCCACAAGGGCTCCATCTGTGTGGATGGCACCAGCCTCACCGTGAACAAGGTCGCTGGCCGGGAGTTTGAGCTCAACGTCGTCCCGCACACCCTCGAAGAGACCATTATCGGCGGCTACGGACCCGGCACCGATGTGAATCTGGAGGTGGACTTGGTGGCACGCTACCTGGAGCGCCTGGTCCTCGGTGATCGCGCCGCCGATCCCAACACATCCGGCATCACGACTGCGCTCCTCGCGGAGTACGGCTTCATCAAATAGCCCGTCTCCGCGAGCGATTTCCTGCGCCTGCACCATCCTTGCGCTGCGCGCTGGGGTCTCGCAGAGACCCGGTAACTGAGACGGATCTGCAGCTTGATCGTTTGCTACACTACTCCGCTTGACTCTATCCAGCGCTCTGTAGGACATGGCGTTCAACACGACTGAAGACATCATTGCGGATCTGCGCCGAGGCAAGATGGTCGTGATCATGGACGACGAGGACCGTGAAAACGAGGGCGATCTGCTGCTTGCGGCGGACATGGTGACGCCAGATGCCATCAACTTCATGGCGAAATACGGGCGCGGTCTGATTTGTCTGACGCTCACCAAGGAGCGCTGCTTGCGCCTGCGGCTGCCGCTGATGGTCAGCGACAACGCCGCCCCGCACTCCACCGCCTTCACGGTTTCCATCGAAGCCGCTCACGGCGTCACCACCGGCATCTCGGCGGCGGACCGGGCGACCACGGTCCGCGCGGCGGTCGCTCCGGATGCTGAGCCGCGGCACCTCGTGCAGCCTGGCCACGTCTTTCCGCTCATGGCCCAGCCGGGTGGTGTCCTGGTGCGTGCGGGCCATACAGAGGCGGGCTGCGATCTGGCACGACTGGCGGGATTCGAGCCCGCTGCCGTCATCGTGGAGGTGCTCAACGAAGACGGTACCATGGCCCGCCGCCCAGATTTGGAAGCCTTCGCCGAGGTCCACGGCCTCAAGATCGGGACCATCGCCGATCTCATCCACTACCGGGTGCGTCATGAGAAGGCGGTGCTGCGCGAGTGTGAGTGTGATCTGCCCACGGAGCTCGGCAATTTTCGCCTCGTCGCCTATCGCGACACCATCGACAACGATTTGCATCTCGCCCTCGCCGTGGGCGAAATTTCCCCCGCGCACCCGACCCTCGTGCGTGTGCACCTCCAGAACAGTCTCTGCGACCTGTTCGGAACGCAGCGCAGCGGCTGTGGCTGGCCGCTGCGGGACGCCATGCGGCAGGTGGCTGCCGCGGGGGAGGGTGTGATCGTCGTCCTGCGTAACCGGGACCGGACGGAGGACCTTCTCGCACGCCTCCGGGACTTCGAGCCGCGTGATTTGGAGGAGCGCGTTCCGTCGCACCGTCAGGATCGCAGCGAGCTCCGCACCTACGGCATCGGGGCTCAGATTTTGGCAGATCTCGGCGTCCGCAAGATGCGTGTCATGAGCGCACCGAAGGCGATGCATGGGATCTCCGGATTCGACCTCGAGGTCGTCGAGTACGTAGGCAGCGGCTCGACCTGACGACCGGAATCCCTGCGAGGGAAATAGATCCGTGCCCGGTGGGCAGAGGCCGTGCTGCGGCGTACACGGCTTTGACCGCTGCGGGGCCTTTGTTTACTGTTGTGCATCTGGAGTATGTTCGGTGGAGCTTCTTTGCTCCGCTGCGATCCACGGCTGGGCGTTCCTGCGCACCGCGTAGGCGACAAGGGCGGACGTCATGATCTTCGATCATTCCTTTCACGCACTGGGGCTGCACATGCACCAGCCCCCGGGCAATCTGAAGCTGCTGCTCGAAACCAACGCGTGGGAGGCCGAGCAAATCGTCCGCTGCTATGAGCGTGCAGTTCGTTATGCGCTTCGGTATCGAGATGTCGCTCACCTGCACGTGGGCTTTTCGGGCGTTCTGCTGGAGCAGTTCCTCGATCCCGGCATTGTCGACGGGTACAGGCGCATCCTGGACATCCCTCAGATGCTTGAGCTCTATCGCCAGGCGGACAACATCGAGCTCATCGGGATGGGCCACTACCATCCAATATTCCCGCTCATCCCGAAGGCTGATTGGGCGGAGCAGCTTTCGCTGGGGCGGATCATCATGGAGGAGGTGTTCGGGCGCGCCCCGCGGGGCTTCTGGCCCCCGGAGATGGCCTTCTCGATGGAGATGATCCCCGCTTTGGTTAAGGCGGGCTACGAGTACGTCGTCGTGGATGGCGTGCATGTGCGCCCGGAGGATGGGCTGAGCGATATCTACCGCCCCTACCGGGCCTGTCTCGACGGTGTATGCATTACCGTGGTGCCGCGCGATCGGGTGATCTCCAATGCCCAAGAGAGCGGGCTTGATCCCGCCTGGTTTTTCAATGAGAGCAGGAGTCGAACCCAGGCATCACCCCGCCCCGGAGATCCGCGGCTCGTCACGACTTGGTCCGACGGCGAAAATGGCGGCTGGTTCCGGCAGCTGCACGAGGCATCCGGCTTCTTCGGACACTTCTTTGCGCCCTACATGGAGCAGGTTCGGCGCGCCGAAGCCGGGTCGATTCCTGTGAGTCTGTCCAGCTACTTGCGCGACCATCCGGCGACTGCCCGCGCGCAAGTGCAGACGGGGGCCTGGAATGTGGGCTCCACCTCTGGGGTCGACTTCAGTCAATGGGCAGGATCCGAGACCCAGAAGGATGCGGTACGGGTCCTACACGATCTCAGTCAGCGCTATTGGGGCCTGCAGCCGCAGCAAGGCGAGCTCGGCGCCGATGGTGTTGAGGCCCTGGACCGGGCACGCTCTCTCATCCTGGAGGCGGAAACCAGCTGCTTCCTGTTCTGGGGCGACAGCTGGATCCCGCACCTTTTCGAACGCGCGGAGCTCGCCACGCGGGCACTCGATCGCGCGAGCCAGGGGCTTCAGGGCGGGGCAGGACAGCCCGTGGCACGGACCAGCTCCGACGCAGGGCCATTTGACGGCGGAAACGGCGGCGCGGGACGGGAAGCAGCTCCGCCTTTGCAACGCCATTTCGAAGCATCGTCAGACGAGGGCTGACGTTCACCTTGGGCGACAACATGCGCATGCCGCTCGCTGCCCAGGGCAGATCCATGAGCACTGAATCATTTTCCTCGCCGGCCGCAGGAGACGGTGCTGCCGAAGGTGACACCCGAAAGGGTGTCGAGCCGGCGCCAGGTGAGGGGGACGCCGTAGACGCCAAGGCGCCGGAGCTCCTGGATCCCGACACCGCGGCGTTGCGCGCCGTCGCGGAAGAGACTTCAGATCAGTTCCCGCTCGTATACGAACAGAGTGCGCTGATCCTCTACGAGGTGGACCCCGAGCACCTCCAGGCGCAGTGGCAGCTGAATCCCCGTGACGTTGAGCGCGCGCGCCACCTGTTTCCACGGGACGCCGAGGAGATACACGCGGAGCTGCGGTTGCGACGAATCCGCGGTGACGGCTCCGCCGAGCTGGTGACTTCGGTGCCGTGCGACCTCGCAGGCCCGCATTATTCCGCAGGAGCCCGCTTCTCTTTGCGCAACGATGCAGCGGACTACGAGGCCGAGCTGGGTCTCGCGAGCGCCTCCGGCGGTTGGGTCGCCCTCGAGCGCTCCAACCGCACCCAGCTGCCGCCCCTCATCTCCCAGGGGATCACTGAATCGGCAGCAAGCATAGAGCGGTCCCTTGCGAATCGGCGAGCTCCCGGTGGAACGGTCGAGCCGGGTGACGGCGCCGGCAGATTCGAGGAGCCCCCGTATACCGGGGCTCCTGTCGGCGAGCCGGGTGAAAAGGCCGCCGCGACCGAAACGCCGCACCGCGGTGCCGAGTCACGGCTGGATGGGCCCGTCGAGCCAGCTCTTGCCGCAGAGGGGCAGCCGCTCCATCCGGTCTTTCCAAACCCGTTGGCGAAGGACACGCGGACGGGCGGGGCAGGTACCGAGGGCGATGCGCCCGACGCAAAGGGAGCGGACGCGCAGGCGGTCGAGGCATCAGCTCCCGTACCCAGGGCAACCGACCTGGGCGCTTGGGCCGAGCTGCCGCCGCCGCTTCTGCCGTCCACTGCTGCCGAAGGCATGTCGGAATCTCTCTTGTATGACCCGCGGACTGCCCTGTCCAGCCACTCATTGGACAGGGCTGCGGCTCTTGAGGAGGACCTGGAAGTCCAGGCGGAGCTCGTCATTTACGGGCGTGCCGCGCCTGGACGGGTGATCGATCTCTACGGCCACAGCCTGCAGGTCGGATCGAACGGCCATTTCTTTCTTCGCCATCCAATCCATGACCCCGCCGTCTTGGCGCTCGCCCTGAGTGACTTGCCGGCCGATCTGCCGGAAGGGTCAAATCCCGAGTGACTGCCCGCGGCCGTCTTGCGCTGGTGCTGCACGCGCACCTGCCGTTCGTCCGTCATCCGGAGCACCGTCGGTTCCTCGAGGAGCACTGGCTCTACGAGGCAATCACGGACTGCTATCTTCCCCTCATCAAGATGCTGCGGGGGGCGGCGGCACGCGGCTCTTGCTTTCGCCTGACCCTTTCAGTCTCACCGACCCTTCTATCGATGCTCCGCGATCCGTTGCTGAAGCAACGCTACCTGGACTATCTGGGCCGTCTCATCCGAGTTTGCGAGAGAGAGCTCGCCTGCCACCGGGACGCCGACCGACGCACCCTGACTCGTTACTACCACGACCGGATCGTTGAGCTTCGGGGCTTTTATGTGGAGGAGCTGGGGTCGGACCCGGTCAGGGCCTTGGCCGAGCTCGAATCGTCCGGCCTGTTGGAGTTGATGACCACGGGAGCGACTCATGGCTTTCTTCCGCTCCTGCGCAGCGAGCCGGCAGCAGTACGTGCCCAGCTCGGGGTCGCCCGTGATTACTTTCGCGATACCTTCGGTCGCCCGCCGCGCGGTCTCTGGCTCCCGGAGTGCGGCTACTACCCTGGGCTGGAAGCGGAGGTTGCGAGAGCAGGTTATAGATACGTCATTCTGGACGCGCATGGCCTGCAGCAGGCGAGGCCGCGTCCGCGGGCCGGTGTCTACGCGCCGATCGAGAGCAACGGGGTAGCGGTTTTCGGCCGAGATCCGGAGTCGGCGCGAGAGGTGTGGAGCCGCGACAGCGGATATCCGGGTCATCCCCTGTATCGCGAATATCACAGAGATCTGGGGTATGAGCCCGACGCTGCCGCTTCACTGGCCGGCTTCCTTCCGCCTGGGGTGGTCGCGGCGCCGACCGGACTCAAATATTTTCGGGTGACGGGAGGGGCAGGCCCCAAGGTTCCGTATGTCCCCTCCCTGGCCCTGCACCAGGCGGAGCGGGACGCCGCACGTTTCCTGGAGGGACGAAGGCAGCTCCTCGCCCGAGTAGGGAGGTCGGTCACCGCGCCCATCGTTGTCGCGCCATATGACGCCGAGCTCTTCGGGCACTGGTGGTTTGAAGGCCCGGCCTTCCTCGACAGCCTGAGCCGTTATCTGGATGCAGCACCCGACCTGGAGCCGGTCACCCTTGGCGGCTACCTCGCGCGTTTCGGGACGGCGTCAGAGGGCCAGCCCGCGGCCTCGACCTGGGGTGAGCAGGGGTACAATGGCGCCTGGCTACGCCCTGAGACCGGGTGGGTCTATCTGCGGCTCCATCAGGCGGCCTCTGAGCTCAAGCGGCTGGTCCTGGGGCTGGACGCGATGCCGCCGGACGCGCGGCGTCTGCGCACGCTCCGCCAAGCCGGCCGCTCTCTGCTGCTCGCGCAGGGGTCGGATTGGACCTTCCAGATGGGGCGGGATACGCGATCGGACTATGCCGAGTCCGTCATACGGGATCAGCTGGCGCGCTTCGGCTTCCTTACGGGAGCGTTCCGAGGCGCTGCGACGCATGAGCGGCAGCTCGCGGCGTTGGAGGGGATGGACAATCTCTTTCCGCACCTCGACCTGGGGCACTTCGTCTGATCCCAACAAGAAGAGAACAAGAGGGGAGCCTCATGTACATCACACTCGTTGCAGCGGAATGCGCCCCGGTCGCAAAGGCCGGCGGTCTAGGGGACTTCGTGCACGGGTTGGCGCGCGAGCTGGCGAGCCGGGGCAACGCCGTGGAGATCGTGCTGCCCAAGTACGATTGCCTGCGCTACGACCGTATCGACGATCTCCATAAGGCGTATCGCGATCTGTGGGTCCCCTTCTATGAGCGATGGGTCCATTGCGACGTCGAGGTGGGCTGGGTCGATGGAATCGAGTGCTGGCTCATCGATCCCCATTCACCGCGTGGCTTCTTTGAGCGGGGCCGGATCTACGGAGAGGAAGACGATGTCGAGCGTTTCGCCTTCTTCGCGCGCGCCGTTCTCGAGTTCCTGCACAAGGCCGGCAAGCAGCCCGACATCATTCACTGCAACGACTGGCAAACCGGTCTGGTGCCGGTCCTACTGTATGAGGTGTACGAGAAGCTGGGGATGACCCGCCCCCGAGTCTGCTACACGCTGCACAACGTGGGGCACCAAGGGGTTACCGGCCAATCCGTGCTCTACGAGGTCGGGCTGGAGCCCAAACGGGTGATGACCCAGGACCGTCTGTCCCACCCGAGCGACCCTCGGGCCGTCAATCTGATGCGGGGCGGGATCGTCTACGCGAATTTCGTTACCACGGTGTCTCCGCGTTACGCCTGGGAGGTCCAGAATACCGAGCAAGGCATGGGTCTTCAGGGGACACTGAAGGCCCATGCCCGGAAGTTTGCCGGTGTGCTCAACGGCATCGATGCGAACGTTTGGAACCCGGAAACCGACACGCACCTCGTCGAGACCTTTACTGCGCACAGCCTCCCGAACAAGGCCCGAAACAAGGCTGCGCTGCGCCAGCGGCTCGGGCTGCAGGACGCCTCTAAGCCCATCGTTTCAGTGATCAGCCGTCTCGATCGCCAGAAGGGCGTGGACCTCCTCCAGCACGCGATCTACTACGCGCTTGACAACGGCTGCCAGATCGTGCTCCTCGGCAGTGCGCCGGACCCGACAGTCGATCGCCTGTTTCGGAGCATCGAGCGAGAGATGGAAGGGAGCCCAGACTGCCACCTGGAGCTTGCTTACGACGAGGACCTCGCGCACCGCATCTATGCGGGATCCGACATGATCGTGATCCCGAGCATCTACGAGCCCTGCGGCCTTACTCAGATGATCGCTATGCGGTACGGGGCGGTACCTATCGTGCGCCGTGTCGGGGGATTAGCCGATACCGTCTTCGACGCCAACTACTCCGATAAGCCTTTCGAGGAGCGCAACGGCTATGTCTTCAATGATTCGACGCGGGAGGACCTCGAGTCCGCCATGGCCCGAGCCATTGGCCTGTGGTTTCGCTTTCCGGAGTATTTCCGCCAGCTGCGCGTGAACGGCATGCAGTCGGATCATTCTTGGAGCCGCCCCGCTCAGCAGTACCTCTCCATCTACGGGGATATCAAGGTTCAGGAATAGCGGTGGTCATTGCTCCCGCCGGGAATTCAGTTGGGTGATCAGCGCCAATACTTCGCTGCCGGGCCACGGTCGGGTGCGCGCCAGCGGGACACGCCGTGAATACATCCACGTAGGCTCGACGGCGCCGACGGTCCCGCCGACCCGCACCCAACCCGCCAATGGGCGTTCCAGCGGAGCCGCGATGCCAATCACCTTCAGTTGTGGGGCGCGATCGGCTGGTAGCGGCCGCCTTCTAGTCGCGAGAAGAATTCGGCGAGCCTCGGATGGTGAATCGGCTCCGGAGAGGAATCGGGCTCCAGGTTACGTTCTGCAACGTAGGTCTCGTGCGCCGCGTCGTGGACGAGTACCTTGTACCAAGGTCGGTCCTTCGGGGGGCGTGAGCGCGCCACGGTCTCGTACCAGTCGTCGCTGCCCTGGAAGATCGGGTCCACGTCCACGACAACTCCTCGATAGTCGAAGAGCCTGTGGTGCACCAGCTGTCCGATATGAAACTTGGCCTGGAATGCGGTCATAGTGGTGTGTGCTGTGTTGTCAGAAGTCTTCGGGCCCGTGAGCGGCCGCGCCGAGCATCGCGGCGACGACGTTGACCCACGCCTGGGCAGTGTGAGTCCGGTCGTAACCCCCGCCTCCCAGTGCCAGCAGCCGACCGCCGCAACGGCGATCCGCAATTCCACAGAGGGAGTGAGCAACCCTGCGGTGCACGGCCGGCGTCAACTGTAAATGGGTGAGCGGATCATCGGCCAGCCCGTCCGCCCCACATTGGAGCAGGATGAACTCTGGCTCGAAGGCATCGACGAAGCGCTCGGCGGCGGGCCAGAGCCGCCAGAACAGGGCGTCATCGGCATGGGGGGGCAGGGGCACGTTCAGCTTAGTGCCTTTACCGGGGCCGATACCAATCTCGGACGCCTCCCCGCTGCCCGGGTACAGATATCGGCCGTCCTCATGGAAGTCCGCTATGCACAGCTCTGGGTCGTCAGCGTACGCATAGTAAACGCCGTCGCCGTGATGCGCGTCTATGTCGACGTAAGCGATCCGTTGCACTCCGTGCATGCGGCGTAAGGATTCGATCGCGATTGCGCAGTCGTTGAACACGCAGAAGCCGGCCGCCGCGCCGCGTCGGGCATGGTGAAGCCCGGCGATAGGCACCAGTGCGCGCATCAGCTCTCCCGTCATTATCCGATTCGTGGCGTCGAGGACGCTGCCAACAACGTAGAGTGCCGCCTCGTACATGCCGGGGAAGGCTGGCGTGTCCCCGGCATCCAGGAGACCCTCGCCGCTCGCGGATCGATCTCGCACCAGGTCGACGTAGCTTTCGGTGTGAAAGCGCAGCACGTCGTCCCTACACGCCGCGACGGGTGGAAGCACTTGGGTCTTGGGCAGGAGTCCAGAATGCTCGAAGGCGGTCCAGAAAGCGTCGAAGCGGTCGGGCCCGAACGGGTGGCCGCGGCCGAAGCCATAGCGAGAGAGCTCGTCCCCCCCATAGACCCCGATCCGATTGGTCGCGGCTGGCGTTGTATTCATTACGCCAATGTTAGCTCATGCGGCGGGCGGTGCGGTTCGCGAGACCGGAATCAGCCGCTCCCTATCCTGGTGCCGATCTGAAATGGCAACCGCGACCAGCATATCCTTGGCAGGAGGCTTGGCGCTGACGGGACGCCGAGGGGCTGCGTTCGCCGCACGCATTGCGCCGCCACAACCCCGGGTCTATTCTTGCGAATTCGGCACTGTGCGGAGGCTTGAGCGATGGGCGCCAGCACGCTCTATGACAAGTTGTGGGACGAGCACGTCGTTCGCTATGACGACGATACAGCACTCCTGTACATCGACCGCCAACTGATCCATGAGGTAACCTCCCCCCAGGCGTTCGAAGGATTGCGCCTTCACGGGCGAAAGCCGCATCGGGTCGAGGCGAATCTGGCAGTCCCGGATCACAACGTCCCGACGACAAAGCGGGCGCTGGGGGTCACCGACCTCGTGGCGCGCCTCCAGGTGGAGACCCTGGAGGCCAACTGCGCCGAGCTCGGTATTACCCTGTTCGGGATGGATGATCCGCGTCAGGGTATCGTTCACGTCATCGGCCCGGAAGCGGGCTTCACGCTGCCCGGAACGACGCTGGTCTGCGGCGATTCCCACACCTCCACCCACGGCGCGTTTGGCGCCCTTGCCTTCGGTATCGGCACGTCAGAGGTCGAGCATGTGCTGGCGACCCAGTGCCTGGTCCAGCGCAAGTCCAAATCGATGTTGGTGAGCGTGGACGGCCAGGTTGGCAAAGGGGTGACGGCAAAGGATATCGCACTCGCCATCATTGGGACGATCGGGACCGCCGGGGGCACAGGCCATGTCATCGAATTTGCCGGGGAGGCGATCCGCGCCCTGAGCATGGAAGGCCGCATGACGGTGTGCAACATGTCCATCGAGGCCGGCGCGCGTGCGGGGCTCATCGCGGTGGACGAGAAGACCATCGACTACCTTCGTGGGCGTCCCTTCGCTCCCAAGGGCGCACTCTTCGAGCAGGCGGCCGCCCACTGGCGCACCTTACACAGCGACGAAGGAGCTCACTTCGACGAGGTCGTGCATGTGGTCGCTGCGGACATCAAGCCGCAAGTGACCTGGGGCACCTCGCCGGAGATGGTCGTGGCAGTGGACGCTCGGATACCGGATCCGGCGGCGGAGCCTGATCCGGTCAAGGCGAGCGGCATGGCCCGCGCGCTCCAGTACATGGGGCTCGAGCCGGGAACCCCCGTGGTGCACATCTGCCCCGACAAGGTCTTCATCGGCTCGTGCACCAACTCCCGTATCGAGGACCTGCGTGCCGCCGCGGCGGTGGTTCAGGGCCGGCATGTCGCCGAAGGCATCAAGCTGGCAATGGTCGTGCCCGGGTCCGGCCCGGTAAAGACGCAGGCAGAGGCGGAGGGGCTCGACCAGATCTTTGTTGAAGCGGGCTTCGAATGGCGGGAGCCGGGCTGCTCCATGTGCCTGGCCATGAACGCCGACCGGTTGGAGCCGGGCGAGCGCTGTGCCTCCACGTCGAACCGCAACTTCGAGGGGCGCCAAGGGCACGGGGGTCGCACCCACCTCGTCAGTCCCGCCATGGCCGCCGCTGCTGCTGTCACGGGCCACTTCGTAGACGTGAGGGTTCTTTGATGGAGCCATTCGTGAACTTCACCGGCATCGTGTGCCCGCTGGATCGCGCCAATGTGGACACGGATGCCATCATCCCCAAGCAGTTCCTGAAGAGCATCAAGCGGACGGGTTTCGGGCCCAACCTGTTCGACGAGTGGCGCTATCTCGACACCGGCGAGCCGGGTAAGGACAACAGCAATCGGCCGCTGAATCCGGATTTCGTCCTCAACGACGCGCGCTACCGCGGCGCCAGCGTCCTGCTGGCGCGCGAGAACTTCGGCTGCGGCTCCTCACGGGAACACGCGCCTTGGGCACTGGCCGACTACGGTTTTCGCGTCATCATCGCCACCAGCTTTGCCGATATCTTCTCCAACAACTGCTTCGAAAACGGCATCCTGCCGATCGCCCTGGACGGTGAGATCATCGACGATCTGTTCGCACGAGCGACCGCTGAGATGCCCCTACACATTGCGGTCGACCTGCCGGAGCAGACCCTCGGGCTGCCGGACGGAGAGGTCATCCCGTTCGCGGTGCACCATTACCGCAAGCACTGCCTGCTCGAGGGGCTGGATGCGATTGGCCAGACTCTGCAGCACGTGGTGGCGATCAAGGCTTACGAAGAGCGTCGCAGACAGGATACGCCTTGGCTCTTTGCGGCGACGGTGACCGAGGATGCGGCGAACCGTTGATGCGGGGGTGTCAGCGGCTGACGATACTTCAGGAGACGGAGCACGAAGTTGACGAAGAAGATCCTGATTCTGCCCGGAGACGGCATTGGACCTGAGATCGTAACCGAAGCGGTGAAGGTGCTCGCCGCGCTGCGCGACAGCTTCGGGTTGTCGATCGAGATGGACGAGGCGCTGGTGGGTGGCGCAGCCATCGACGCAACTGGCCAACCGCTCCCCGGCACCACCTTGGATCTCGCCCGCCAGGCGGATGCCGTCCTGCTCGGTGCCGTGGGCGGACCCAAGTGGGAGGCACTTCCGATCGCGCAACGACCGGAGAAAGGGCTCCTCGGGCTGCGCTCCGGACTGGGACTCTTCGCCAACCTACGGCCGGCCATTCTCTATCCGCAGCTCGCGGGTGCCTCCACCCTGAAGCCCGAGGTGGTCTCGGGTCTCGACATCCTGATTGTGCGTGAGCTGACTGGCGGAATCTATTTCGGCCAACCGCGGGGTGTGCACACCCGGGCAGACGGCGAGCGCGTAGGGGTCAACACCTTGACGTACAGCGAGTCTGAGATCCGGCGCATCTGCCGAGTCGCCTTCGACATCGCTCGCAAGCGACAGCGGCGGGTGTGCTCGGTGGACAAGGCGAACGTGCTCGAATGCACAGAGCTCTGGCGGCAGGTCACGACCGAGGTCGGGGCGGAGTATCCGGACGTCGAGCTCACCCACATGTACGTCGACAACGCCGCCATGCAGCTCGTACGTCGACCGAAGCAGTTTGACGTCATGGTCACCACCAATATGTTCGGAGACATCCTCTCCGATGCCGGGGCGATGCTCACGGGGTCCATCGGCATGCTTCCCTCCGCCTCCCTTGACGCGGAGGGGAGGGGTATGTACGAGCCTATCCACGGCTCGGCTCCGGACATCGCCGGCCGCGGGGTCGCCAATCCGCTGGCCACTATCCTGTCCATCGCCATGATGCTGCGCTATTCGCTGGGGGAGGGCGCAGCGGCAGAGCGGATCGAGCGCGCTGTGTCACAGGTTCTGGATAGGGGGCTGCGGACGGCCGACATCACGTCCGAGGGCATGCGCGAGGTTGGAACCGCAGAAATGGGGGACGCAGTGGTCGCTGCCCTTGGCGACGTGACCTGAGTCGCAGAACCGGCAGGTCGAGGTGGGCAAACTGGTGAGCACGAATCGGGAGACGGAAATGAATCGGGTCGGCTTTGTGGGGTGGCGTGGAATGGTGGGGTCGGTCCTCATGGCGCGTATGCGCCAGGAGAACGGCTTCGCGTCGATCGCCGAGCCGGTCTTTTTTACCACCTCGCAGGTCGGCCAAGTCGGACCGGACGTGGGAAGGGGCGCTCAACCCTTGCGCGACGCGCACGACCTGTCGGCGCTCTCGGACATGGATGTCATCGTCACCTGCCAAGGCGGCGACTATACGAAGAAGGTCTACGGCCCCCTGCGCACTGCCGGCTGGCGCGGCTATTGGATCGACGCCGCCTCGGCGCTGCGCATGGAAAGGGATAGCGTCATCGTCCTCGATCCGGTCAATCGCAACGTCATCGAAGACGCCCTGGCCGCCGGTAAGCGTGATTTCATCGGAGGGAACTGCACGGTCAGCCTCATGCTCATGGCGGTCGGCGGACTGTTCCGGCACGACCTCGTCGAATGGATCAGCGCCATGACCTATCAGGCCGCTTCCGGGGCCGGGGCCAAGAACATGCGCGAGCTCCTGGAGCAGATGGGGGCCTTGCATCGAGGCGTGGCAGGGCTCCTCGGGGATCCCGCGTCCGCCATCCTCGATATCGACCGCTTGGTGACTGATACCATGCATGGGGTGGACTTCCCGACCGCACAGTTCGGCGTGCCCCTCGCGGGCAGTCTCATTCCCTGGATCGATACCGAGCTGCCGAACGGCCAGAGCCGGGAAGAGTGGAAGGGGGGTGCCGAGACGAACAAGATCCTCGGCCGCGAGGATCGACCCGTCCCGATCGACGGGACCTGCGTACGCATCGGCGCGATGCGCTGCCACAGTCAGGGGTTGACCATCAAGCTCAGGAGCGATGTGCCGCTGGACGAGATTCTCGACGTGGTCGCGTCGGCGAATCCGTGGGTCCAGGTTGTTCCGAATGAGCGTGTAGCGACGGTCGAGAGGCTCTCCCCGGCGAGCGTCACGGGGACCTTGGATATCCCGGTTGGGCGGCTGCGCAAGATGAGCATGGGGGGTGAGTTTCTTTCGGCGTTTACCGTCGGCGACCAGCTCCTATGGGGAGCGGCGGAGCCCCTGCGCCGGATGCTCGGCGTGCTTTTTGAGCGCTGAGATGAAAGCCGCGGGGCCCGCGTTGATGGTCGGCGCTCGGAAGTGGAGGGGACGGTCGCATCGATATTGATGCCGTCAGCGAGTGCCGATCGACGATCTCGTATGCATCGGCGAGCTGCGGTCTGGTAAGCGGGGGAGGACGATGTTTCGCAAGCTAATTCTGGCGTCGGCGGTCTCGTTGGCACTGGCACCGGCCGGCGCCGGTGCGATGGGACTAGGAGGAATTCGCACCCAATCGGCTCTCTACGAGCCCTTCGAAGGCGAGATCGACCTGCTGGGCGTCAAGCTGGACCAGCTCGACACACTCAAGGTCGGTCTTGCGCCGGACGCCGAGTTCGCCAAGGTCGGAGCGCCGCTTCCACACCAGGTGAGCAGGCTGAGATTCAAGGCCCAAGTCTCCCCCGAAGGGCGCCCGGTCATACGGATCACGAGTCAGGCGCCGATCCGAGAGCCGTACCTGGATTTCCTGGTTCAGGTCAACTCCAGCGAGGGCCGGCTGGTCAAGGAATACACCGTGCTCCTCGATCCCCCGACGACCGTGAAGCGGTCGCCGCCGAGGGTCCGGCAGGCCGTTGCGGGAGGGCCGGTGGCTCCCGCTCCCGCGAGAGCGCAGCAGGCCGAATCTCCGGCACCGGTGTCTGCGCCGGCACCGGTGACCCCCAATGAGGATGGCTATCCGTTGCGCTACGGCCCCGTCCAACCTGGAATGGGCCTTTGGAGCGTTGCGCGTTCCATGAGTCCCCCGGACGCCACCGTGGCCCAGACCGCAATGGCCATTTACCGCAGCAACCAGGACGCCTTCGTACGGGGCAACATCAACTTGTTGAAGGTTGGGGCGACGCTCGAGATCCCCACCTCCGCCGAGCTGTTCGCCATGGATGCCGTCCAGGCACAGCGGGAGTTCGGCGCGGCGCTTCAAGGCCGCAAGGTCACGGCTGTGCCCTTGGCCAGCACCGCCGTTGTGGCGCAGCCGTCCGGCGATCGCCTGAAGATCGCCGAGGCGGCGTCCGCTGCAGCGGAGGCTGCCGGCGGAACATCGCCGGCCGGCGCCAGCCGCTCCCAGCCTAAGCTGGGATCCCTCAAGGACGAGCTCCTGCTAGTGCGTGAGGCCGGAGAGAGTACCAGGCAGGAGACCGACGAGCTGCGCGGCCGCATCCGTGAGCTCGAGACCCAGCTGTCAGACATCCGCAAGCTCCTTAAGTTGCGCAACCAGCAGCTGGCACAGCTTCAGGCCGTCCCGCAGGGGGAGTCCGAGGTCAAGGTTGCGGAGGAGACCGGCTTGTTGCCGGCCGGTGTGTCGGATCAGAGCGTACCCGATACGCCCAGCGAGCCAACGCCCGCCCCGAGTGAGGCGATCACGCCGGAAGCGAGCGACGTTCCCCCTGAAAAAGTCGCCACGACCGAGCCGACCGAGATTGATGTGAAATCGCCGTCCGCCGCCTCGGCCGCCGCCGGCGAAGACCCGCAAGTCAGCAGCGGGACTCCATCGCCTGAAGCGCCGGCTGAGCCGGAAAAGCCAAACGAGGTAGCCGCCGCGACATCGACGACGAGTGGTGCGGTTGACTCGAACGTCACGAGCGAGGGCCCCGTCACGGGCCCCAAGCTGGCGCAGGCGATACCGCCGGCGGCCGCGGCCAAGGTCGTCGAGCCAGCGCGCAAGACGTTGGACCTGAGGCGCGTTGCGGCGAACGAGGACGTTGATACGGCGCCCTTCTGGGAGTCCCTGCCGATGCCCACAATGGCCGTCGCCCTGGGTGTGCCGGCGCTGCTCTTGCCCATCGGCTGGTTCATGATGCGCCGCCGCAGGCAGCTCGAGGAGGAGTACGAGGCGAGCCAGCTTGCGACCGTCGCCGTCCCGCGCTCCGCTGCACCGTCGGCGAGCACGCTCAGGGAGCCCTCGTACGAGGGAGAGAGCGAAGACCAGTCGGCCACAGAGGAGTCGCCGTACAGCGCATTCAGCAGCCTGGACGACGAAACAGGAGAGACCGATGTCGCTTCGGAGGCCGACGTCTACATCGCGTACGGGCGCTACCGAGAAGCCGAGTACCTGCTCGAAGAAGAGCTTTCGAAGGCTCCGGAGCGCCTCGATCTCAAGTTTAAGCTGGCCGAAGCCCACTTTGGCGCAAAGAACCTTGAGGCGCTGACACGGATCAAGGAAGAGATCCAGGTCGCGGGCGGTGACCGGCTGCACGAAGATCAGTGGCGGCGGCTCACGTCCATGGTGCGCGACCTGCAGGGCGACGGAGCCGATGAGGCAACCGCGGGCGGCGGTGAGCCTGTGGAGGACCTCGAGGCAGAAAATGTGCCGACCAGCTCGCCGTCAACGGCAGGGGAGCCACTGGGCGATACGCCGCCGACGGTGGCCCCAGACAGCAAGGCGCCGCCGGCAACCTCCGACTTCCTGGACCTGTCGCTCACGAGCGACCGTCCGACTGGTCCCGACCGGGTGGAAGACAAGGATGTGCAGTCGGCCGGCACCGAGCTCGAGCTGGAGCTCGACGACCTGGCGGCCTTCGATCTCGACCTAGAGACCGTTGCGAAAGAGAACCAGATGGCGATGGCGCGCGGTGGTGAGGTCGTCGTACCGCGGTCTGAGGAGGGTCCTCTCGAAGCGCCGTCGTTGGACTGGCCGCAGGCATCCGATGCGGCGGAGCCGGAGTCGCTCGATGTTGCGGTTGCCGATAGGGAGACTCGCGAGACCGACGTTGCTTCTTCAACTCAATGGCAAACGGATTCCACCCTGTGGGACGAGGTCTCTACCAAGATCGACTTGGCCAGAGCCTACATGGACATGGCGGATCCAGAAGCGGCACGCACCATTCTGGAAGAGGTTGCTCAGGAAGGAAACGAGACGCAGCGCGCTGAAGCGACGGAGATGCTGGCGCGGTTGGCGTGACGGGACGGCGCTCCACTGTTGCCCTGTTGCCCGAACGGAGTCCTGTTGAAGGGGTTGCCGGCTGATATACCGTTTCGATTTGGGTTTTTCATTTTTTTGGGGAAGAGCCGCTCCCGCCGGGGGGACGCCGTGAATACGTCCACGTAGGCTCGACGGCAGCTTCCCTGCTGCGCCGACACTCGCGGCGGGATAGGCCCGTCCCCGTGGTCCAGAAACGAAAAAGCCGAGTGAGCTCGGTAGACATGACGCCATAGATGGAGGAAGAGCAGGCGACGCCGACCCGCATCGCCATGGGCGTCGAGTACGACGGCAGCGCGTTTCACGGCTGGCAGATACAGGACGGCGTGCGTACGGTGCAGCAGGAACTGGAGCGCGCCGTTTGCGTGGTCGCCGATCACCGAGTCGGGCTATGCTGCGCGGGGCGCACGGACGCGGGCGTCCATGCCTTGGAGCAGGTCATCCACTTCGACACGAGCGCTCGCCGCAGCGACCGCTCCTGGCTGCTCGGGACCAACGCCAATCTGCCGGACGACACGAGCGTCCTCTGGGTGTGCCCAGTAGGAATGGACTTCCACGCACGCTACAGCGCTGTCGCGCGTCACTACCGCTACCTGATTCTGTCGCGAGCAACCCGCTCGGCACTGTTGCGCAAGCGCGCGGTCTGGACGCATTATCCCCTGCGGGTCGATCTGATGCGGCAGGCGGCAGGATTTCTCGTTGGAGAGCACGATTTCACCAGCTTTCGCGCCCTCGGGTGCCAGGCCAAGAGCCCAATTCGGCGTGTCCACTACGCGGACTTGATGGAGCGCGAGGGTGCGGTCGAGCTGTCGATTGGGGCCAACGGTTTCCTGCACCACATGGTGCGCAACATCGCCGGCGTGCTCATGAAGATCGGACGCGGGGAGGCGCCGGCCGCGTGGGTGCGCGAGTTGCTCGAAGTCCGCGATCGCACCAAAGGCGGAGTCACGGCGCCACCCCAGGGCCTCTACCTGGTCCGAGCGGACTATCCGGCCCACTTCCGTCTCCCGCAGCTTGGAACGATCGCTCCGATTGGGCTTCGATGACTCGCGCCGGAATCGGACGAACACGGGTTAAAATTTGCGGTCTGACCCGGGAGGCGGACGTACAGGCGGTGGGCGAGCTGGGCGCGGACGCCGTCGGTCTCGTATTCTACGAGCACAGCCCGCGCGCCGTCGGGATCGAGCAGGCATGCCGGCTGCTTCGTGCCGTACCGGCATTCGTGACGACCGTTGGCCTCTTCGTGGATGCCGATCCGGCGTTCGTCGCCCAAGTACTCGCGCAGGTCCCCTTAGACATGCTGCAGTTTCACGGCGACGAGCCGCCGGCGTACTGCGGCTCGTTCAGCCGTCCGTGGCTCAAGGCGGTGCGGATGCGGCCTGGGACCAACCTGGATGCGGTCGCCGACCACTACTCGGGCGCATCCGCCTTGCTCCTGGACACCTTCGACCCTACTGTCCCAGGCGGAAGCGGCCGCCGTTTCGACTGGGACCTGGTACCCTCGTCCATTGCAGACCGCATAATCTTGGCCGGCGGTCTGACGCCGGAGAACGTGGCGGAGGCGGTGCGGCGGGTCAGACCCTACGGCGTCGACGTCAGCGGCGGCGTCGAATCCGCCAAGGGCCTGAAAGACCGTGCCAAGATGGCTGCCTTCGTGCAGGGGGTGAGAGATGGCGACGAATCGCGATGAGACTTACCACTGGCCCGATGCCAACGGGCATTTCGGGCCCTACGGCGGAATGTTCGTGCCCGAGACGCTCATGCATCCCCTGGAGGAGCTGCGCGCGGCCTACGAACGTTACCTCCGCGACGAGACTTTTCTGGCCGAGCTGGATGCCGATCTGCGGGACTATGTAGGCCGGCCGTCTCCCATTTACCACGCCAAACGCTGGAGCCGCGAGCTGGGAGGCGCCCAGATCCTCCTGAAGCGCGAGGACCTCAATCACACGGGGGCCCACAAGGTGAACAACACGGTGGGGCAGGCCCTGCTCGCGCGGCGCATGGGCAAGCGGCGCATCATTGCGGAGACCGGGGCCGGCCAGCACGGCGTAGCCACTGCGACCGTGGCGGCGCGCATGGGGCTCGACTGTGTCGTCTACATGGGCGAGGTGGATGTCGCCCGCCAGGAGGCCAACGTCTATCGCATGCGGCTGCTCGGTGCCGAGGTCGTGTCGGTGAAGTCGGGCTCCCGCACGCTCAAGGATGCCTTGAACGAGGCCATGCGGGACTGGGTCACCAATATCGACGACACCTACTACATTATTGGAACGGTGGCGGGGCCGCATCCTTATCCCGCCATGGTCCGCGACTTCCAGGCGGTGATCGGCCGTGAAGCGCGTGCGCAGATGCTGGAGCGCAGCGGGCGTCTGCCTGACGCACTCGTCGCCTGCGTCGGCGGCGGCTCGAACGCCATCGGGCTCTTCTATCCGTTCCTGGAAGATCGGGAGGTGGCCCTCTACGGCATCGAAGCAGCGGGGGAGGGGCTCGCAACCGGTCACCACGCGGCGCCGCTCTGCGCCGGGGCTCCGGGTGTACTGCACGGCAACAGGACCTACCTCATGGAGGACAAAGACGGCCAGATCATAGAGACGCACTCGATTTCCGCCGGCCTCGACTATCCAGGGGTCGGTCCCGAGCACGCCTGGCTCAAGGACACCGGGCGCGCCCGCTACGAAGCGGTTGGCGATGATGACGCCCTTGCCGCGTTTCACGCATTGACCAGGATTGAGGGTATCATCCCCGCCTTGGAGTCGAGCCATGCGCTCGCCTTTGCCGCCAAGTTGGCACCCACCATGCCTAAGGACCAGATGATCCTGATCAATCTCTCGGGTCGCGGCGACAAGGACATGCACACGGTCGCGGCGCGGCAGGGAATTCGGCTATGAGCCGGATCGCGGCGTGCTTTGCGGACCTGAAGGGGCGCGGCCGAACGGCTCTGGTCCCCTTCGTGACGGCGGGCGACCCGGATCCAACCGTCACCGTTCCCCTCATGCATGCCATGGTGGCCGCGGGAGCTGATCTGATCGAGCTCGGGGTCCCATTCTCCGATCCCATGGCGGATGGACCCGTCATCCAGCGGGCAAGTGAGCGCGCCCTCGCGCACCACGTTAGCCTGCGTGACGTGCTCGGAATGGTCCGACGCTTTCGGGAGCAGGACTCGCAAACGCCG
This sequence comes from uncultured Gammaproteobacteria bacterium, assembly GCA_963824085.1. Taxonomy (GTDB): domain Bacteria; phylum Pseudomonadota; class Gammaproteobacteria; order Chromatiales; family Chromatiaceae; genus JARRNE01. The sequence continues at coordinate 108,411 of CAWGNT010000015.1, read as the reverse complement.
GTTGTCCTGATGGGCTACCTGAATCCGATCGAGGTGATGGGCTATGCAGAGCTCGCCCAACAGGCCCGGAAGGCTGGAGTCGACGGCATCCTCGTCGTGGATGTCCCGCCGGAAGAGAGTCACGACCTGGTCGTTAAGCTGCGGGACGCCTCGCTCGACCTTGTCTACTTGCTGGCACCTACATCCACGGAGGTCCGTATCCGGAAGATCGCAGCGGTGGCCAGCGGTTTTGTTTACTACGTGTCGATGAAGGGGGTCACCGGGGCAGGCCACCTGGACGTGGGCCAGGTGGCCGACAAGGTGGCGCAGATCCGGCGTGACATCGAGCTGCCGGTGGGTGTCGGCTTCGGTATCAAGGATGCGGAGACAGCGGCGCGAGTGGCGGAGGTCGCGGATGCGGTCATCGTGGGGAGCGCCATCGTCCGACGCGTCGAGGAGCTTGCGGCGACACCCGAGCAGATTCCCGGCGCCGTGGCGGATTTCCTCGGGGAGCTGCGGGTCGCCATCGACGGTGCCGCGAAGCGCTGACCACGGACCCCCACAGCACCTCGCATCCCAGCGCAATGACGCAGAAACAAGCCATGAGTTGGTTCGAAAAGCTAATCCCCAGCAGCATCCGTACGGACGGTGCGAGCAAGCGGGCGGTGCCCGAGGGGCTATGGGCCAAGTGCCCCGGCTGCCACGCGGTCCTGTACAAGGCCGAGCTGGAGCGCAACCTGGAGGTGTGCCCAAAGTGTGCGCATCACAACCGGCTCTCCGGGCGCCGCCGATTGGATGCCTTTCTGGACCCGGAGCCGCGAGAGGAAATCGGGGGTGCGATGGAATCGGTGGATCCTCTGAAGTTCAAAGACCTCAAGAAGTACAAGGACCGCTTGACTCAGGCGCAGAAGCAGACGGGAGAGACAGAGGCTCTGGTGGTGATGCGCGGGCAGGTCAAGGCCCTGGATCTGGTGGCGGCGGCATTCGAGTTTGAGTTCATGGGCGGCTCCATGGGGTCGGTCGTGGGTGAACGTTTCGTGAGAGGCGTCAATGCCGCGTTGGATATGGGGTCTGCGCTGGTGTGCTTCGCCGCCAGCGGCGGCGCGCGAATGCAGGAGTCGCTGTTCTCACTGATGCAGATGGCCAAGACCAGCGCCGCGCTCGGGCGATTGCGGGAGCGGGGCCTACCCTTTATCAGCGTGATGACGGATCCCACGATGGGCGGTGTCTCCGCCAGCCTGTCTATGCTGGGCGACGTGAATGTCGCCGAGCCCGGCGCCCTGATCGGTTTTGCGGGCCCCCGGGTTATCGAACAGACGGTGCGGGAGAAGCTGCCGGACGGCTTCCAGCGCAGTGAGTTCTTGCTCGAGCATGGAGCGCTCGATATGATCGTCGATCGCCGCGATATGCGCGACCGCATCGCGGACCTGATCGCGATCCTCACACATCGTCCGCGTCCGTGATCGCGGCCGTCCCGCCAGTTACCGCACCCCCCGAGACCGCCAGACCCGACGACCAAGCCGCGGCTAACCGCGGCGATATGGGGTGCCGCCCGTCGGAAGCCCCGACCGCCCGTCGATTTCGCGCCAGCTTGGTCGTTCGTGCGTCTTCGTGGCCTGCGCGGTGAGCAGTCCCTCCATAGGACAAGGCATGCGGCCAGCCTCTCTAGACGCCTGGCTGGATTGGCAGCAAAGGCTCCATCCCTTGGCGATGCACTTTGGTCTGGAGCGCGTCGCTTCCGTTTGGTCGCGTATGGGGCCACGGACCCTTCCCTTCCCGGTCGTGACCATTGCGGGCACCAACGGCAAAGGCTCCTGTGGCGCGATGCTCGAGGCGATCTACCGGGCGGCGGGCTTTCGCACCGCCTGGTACAGCTCGCCGCACCTCGTTCGTTACAACGAACGCATCCGCCTCAACGGTCGCGAGGTGGACGACGCCGCCTTGTGTGCCGCCTTCGACCGGGTGGAAACGGCGCGCGGGGAGGTTGCGTTGACCTACTTCGAGTTCGGGACTTTGGCGGCGCTGGACGTCTTCGTGCACGCTGCACCCGAGGTCGCCATCCTCGAGGTCGGATTGGGCGGACGCCTGGACGCGGTGAACCTGATCGACGCCGATGTCGCAGTGGTCACCACCATCGCGAGGGATCACACCGCCTGGCTTGGTGAAAGTCTGGACCAGATCGCCTTCGAGAAGGCCGGCATCTTCCGGCCGGGCCGACCTGCGGTCATCGGCCACCGGAGCCCTCGTGAGTCGCTGCTCGAACGTGCGACCGCCCTCGGGTGCGGACTCTACGTGCTGGGGCGCGACTTCGACTGGGACCGCGATGGTGCCGCCTGGCGCTGGAGCGGTCCGGGGCTGGCCCGTTTCGGCCTTCCGACCCCTGCCCTGCGCGGTCAATTCCAGTACGACAATGCGAGCGCCGCGCTCATGGCCGTGTCCCGCCTCGCGCAACGGCTGCCCGTCGCCGCAGCCGGTCTGCGGCTCGGCCTACACAGGGCGCGCATACCGGGACGCTTTCAGGTGCTGCCGGGGGACGTGACCTGGGTCCTTGATGTGGCCCACAATGCGCAAGCGGCAGAGGCCCTCGCCTCCAACCTCACATCCTTTCAGCCACGGGGGCGGGTGCATGCCGTGCTCGGCGTCCTGCGCGACAAAGATCCGGCGCTAATTGCCCGTCCGCTGGGTTCCCAGGTGCACAGCTGGCACCTGGGCCAGTCCGCCGACCAACGCGCCCTTCCCACTGCAGAGCTGCGAGCTGCCTTGCGAGATGTCGACATCGGCCCCGATGTCCGCGAGTACGCCGCTATCGAGGGGGCGCTCGAAGGCGCGGAGCAGGCGGCCCGACCCGGCGACACCGTCCTGGTATTCGGCTCCTTCACCACGGTAGAGGCCGCCTTGCGGCGAACCCGGAAGGGCTGACAGCCAGCTGTTATAATATGCGGCTATGAGCGCCGGCACTTCAGCGGCGTAAAGAGGTTGACGCGAGGCCACAGAGAGGAAGCGAATGGAGGAAGGGGCAAAACGGCGTTTGGTAGGCACGGCAGTCGTGGTGCTCCTGCTCGTGATCTTCGTGCCCATGCTGTTGGACGAAAAGCCCCCCGAGTCGCTGCCGGACGAGGACATGATGCTTCCAGAGCGGCCCAAGGCGGAGCCGGGTGGCGGCGGCCCTCCGGCGATGATGCCCGCGCAGGAGGCGCCCAATGTCGCACCCGCCCCGCAGGAGCTGCCAGTGCCGCCCCTGGCGGAGCCGCCCGAGTCCGAGTCGACGGCACCGCCGTCCGAGCCTAAGGCGGTCCCTGCAGCTCCTTACCAACCCGAGCGTCCGTCCGTCGCGGAGAAGCGGACGCCAGCGCCTGCCGTCGTCAAGAAGGAGGAGGGCGGAAGCGCGGCGCCGAGGGCGGGCGGTGTGTCCTCGTGGGTTATCCAGGTGGCCAGCTTGTCGGAGCCCCAACGCGCCAAGACCCTCGAGCGGGATCTCCGCGGGAAGGGATTTCCCGCGTTTATCGAGGAGGCGCGGGTCGACCGAAAGACTTTCCATCGTGTCCGAGTCGGTCCCGAGGCCGACCGCAAGCGCATCGAAGCGATGGCTGCGGCTATCGAGGCAAAGACCGGCTTGTCCGTGCAGATCCAACATTACCCGTGAGCTCCAAGGCAATCGGGCCAGCACTCACACCCTTCCGCCGCCCGCGGCGGCTGCGTCGATCGAGTCGCATTAGGCAAGTCAGTAAGGGGAAGCGATGACCTGGGTCGACTACGTCATTATCGGCATCATTGCGCTGTCGGCCCTGATCGGCCTTGCCCGCGGGCTCATCCGGGAGGTCGTGTCCCTCGTGGTCTGGGTTGCGGCCATCTACATCGCATGGACCCACTACCGCAGCGTCGCGGATCAACTCGCGCAATGGATCTCGACGCCCGCCGTTCGTATGGCCGCGGGCTTTCTGATTCTTGCGTTCACGGTCCTTATCGCGGGTGCCCTGCTCGGCTATCTATTGAGCACACTTGTGGAAAAGACGGGTTTGACGGGCACCGACCGGCTCCTTGGGGCGGTCTTCGGCGCCGGTCGCGGTGTCGTGCTGGTGGCGATGCTGGTCTTCCTCGGTGCGCTCACGCCCTTGCAGCAGGACTCCTGGTGGAAGCAGTCTGCCCTTGTCGGACGCTTCCAGGTGCTCGCCGAGCGTATCCTTGGGCGTATTCCGGCAGACACGGTTGACAAGCTGAAGAACCTCGAAGGACTGCCTCACGGCTGACGGAGTTGCTCGCGCGGCGCGCCTTCGTTTATGGTTCTCCGCCCCGCGGCGAGTCCTCATCCCCGCCCCTTCGGAAGAGCCTCGGGCTGGACGTTGTCAAACGGCGTGATCGGTGAGCTACGATCACAGGGTTCGGTCGCCGCTGAATCAGCCCATGGTTTGGGGGCAGATCGACCCTTTCTTGAGGTGCACCATGTGCGGCATCGTCGGAATCGTTGGTAAGGGCCCGGTCAACCAGTCGCTGTACGACGCGCTCCTCGTCTTGCAGCACCGCGGACAGGATGCGGCCGGCATCGTCACCTGTGAGGGCGAGAAGCTGCACCTGCGCAAGGATGCCGGGCTGGCGCGGGACGTCTTCCGTACGCGCCACATGATGCAGCTGCAAGGCGCCATGGGCATAGGACACGTCCGGTACCCCACCGCCGGGATGTCCAGCTCGGCCGAGGCACAGCCCTTCTACGTCAATTCCCCCTACGGCATCGTGCTGGCCCACAACGGCAACCTCACGAACGCCGACGCACTCAAGCGCGATCTGTTCGTCGAAGATCTCCGGCACATCAACACCGAGTCCGATTCCGAGATTCTGCTCAACATCTTTGCTCACGAGCTGCAGAGTCAGGGCAAGCTGCGGATCGACCAGCACGATATCTTCCGGGCCGTCGCCGGCGTTCACCGGCGCTGCCGGGGCGGCTACGCGGCCGTGGCCATGATCCCCGGCTTCGGCATCTTCGGGTTTCGCGACCCAAACGGCATACGCCCGATCGTCTACGGCAAGCGGGAGTCGGACGAGGGTACCGAATACATGATCGCCTCTGAGAGCGTAGCCCTGGATACCCTCGGGTTCAGGCTCATCGCCGACGTTGCCCCCGGCGAGGCCGTGTTCATCGACGTGAAGGGGAATCTCCATACTCAGCAGTGTGCCGACCAGCCGATCCTTTCGCCCTGCATCTTCGAGTTCGTCTACTTTGCGCGGCCGGATTCCATCATCGACAACATTTCGGTCCACAAGGCCCGTTCGCGCATGGGCAAGAAGCTGGCAGCAAGGCTCAAGCGGGAATGGTCCGTCGGCGACGTCGATGTGGTCATTCCGGTGCCCGATACCAGCCGTACGGCAGCGCTCCAGCTCGCCAACGTGCTGAGCATCCCCTATGCCGAGGGCTTCATCAAGAACCGCTACATCGGGCGCACCTTTATCATGCCGGGGCAGAAGGTACGCAAGCGGTCGGTGCGCCAGAAGCTGAACGCGATCGATCTCGAATTTCGCAAGAAGAACGTGTTGCTGGTTGACGATTCGATTGTGCGTGGCACGACGTCGCAACAGATCATCCAGATGGCGCGCGATGCGGGGGCTCACCGAGTCTTCTTTGCCTCGGCCGCGCCGCCGGTGCGCTACCCCAACGTCTATGGAATCGACATGCCGTGCGCCAGCGAGCTCATCGCCCATGGCCGCACGGATGACGAGGTCTGCCGCTTGCTCGGCGCCGACCGGCTCGTGTACCAAGACCTTGACGACCTGATAGACGCCGTGCAGAAGAAGGGGAAGAGCTACGTGGATCGGTTCGACACCTCAGTCTTCGACGGCGACTACATCACCGGCGACGTGACGGACACCTATCTCCAGGAGCTGGAGGACCATCGCAACGACACCGCGAAGGAGCTCCAGTCGAGCTACGGCGAGACGGTCATCGAGCTCTACAACTCGGCTTGAGTCGGCGACTTGAGGAGGCGGCGGGGGGGCTGTCGTCAATCCTCCACGGAGGAACACAGGGTGTTCCCCACTGCCCGCAACCCAGTCCCTGAAAACCGAAAGACCCACTGCGACCGCTATACAACGAGGGATACCCATATTCATGAAGCGAAGGAGCGTTCCCGGCTTTTCGACCCTGGCCATCCGCACCGGGCACAGGCGAACCTCTGAGGGGGAGCACAGCGAGCCCATCTTCGCCACCTCGAGCTACGTCTTTGCGAGCGCGGCGGAGGCGGCGGCACGTTTCTCCGGGGAAGAGCCAGGCAATATCTATTCCCGTTTCACCAATCCAACGGTGCGTGCCTTCGAGGAGCGTCTCACGGCCCTCGAGGGAGGTGAGTGTGCCGTGGCGACCGCGTCGGGCATGTCCGCCATCCTCGCCCTGTGCCTCGGGCTCTTGAAGGCGGGCGATCATATCGTCTCTGCCCGGGGCATCTTCGGCAGCACCACGATGCTGTTCAACAAGTATCTCTCCCGCTTTGGGATTGAGACCAGCTACGTCTCGTTAAGCGCCATGGACGAATGGGCGGCAGCGATTCGGCCGAGTACCCGGCTGCTGTTCGTCGAGACCCCGTCCAACCCGCTCACCGAGATGACGGACATCCGTGCCCTGGCGGACCTCGCCCACGACCGAGGCTGCTGGCTTGCCGTCGACAATTGCTTCGCCACGCCGGTGTTCCAGCGTCCGCTGGCCCTGGGTGCGGACCTGGTGGTTCACTCCGCCACCAAGTACCTGGACGGACAGGGGCGCTGCGTAGGGGGCGCCGTCGTCGGCGGCCGCAAGCTGGTAGGGGAGGACGTGTTCGGGGTGCTGCGCACTGCCGGCCCGACCATGAGCCCGTTCAACGCATGGGTCTTTCTGAAGGGATTGGAGACCCTGGAGCTCCGCATGCGCGCCCATTCGCAACGCGCACTGGAGCTCGCCCGCTGGCTCCAGGATCAGCCGCAGGTGACGCAAACGTATTATCCGGGCCTGGCGTCACACCCTCAGCACCACCTGGTGGGAACCCAGCAAGAGACGGGCGGAGCCATTGTCTCATTCGAGGTGGACGGGGGAAGGGAGGCCGCCTGGCGGCTCATCGACTCGACCCGGATGCTCTCCATTACCGCCAATTTGGGAGATACCAAGACGACGATCACCCATCCCGCCACCACCACGCACGGTCGCCTCAGCCAGGAGGAAAGGACGGCCATGGGCATCTCGGAGGGCCTGATCCGGATCGCGGTCGGCCTGGAGGATCTGGCTGATATCCAGGCCGACCTGACCCTGGGGCTTGCCGGGGCCGGATGAGAGAAAACGGGGGGGAAGGGCAGGACGCCCTGCGCTCCAAGTGGGACGAACGCTACGCTCAGTCTGACCGTGAGCCTTTGCCGGCGCCGGTTCTGGCGGAGAACCTGCATTTGCTGCCATCCGCGGGCCGCGCCCTCGACCTCGCCTGCGGGCTTGGGGCCAATGCCCTACTGCTGGCCCAGCGAGGACTGGACACGAGCGCCTGGGACCTCTCGCCCGTTGCCATCGAGCATCTGATGGAGGAGGCAAAGGCGCGGGGTCTAGGTATCAGCGCGGAGGTCAGGGACGCGCAGGCTCGCCCTCCGGAACCACAGTCATTCGACGTTATCGTCGTCTCCCATTTCCTCGATCGCGGGCTCATGCCGGCCATCGCAGGGGCATTGCGGCCAGGGGCGCTGCTCTTTTACCAGACCTTCTCGCGAGAGGCCGTCTCGGATTGGGGGCCTTCCAACCCGTGCTTTCGGCTGGAGACAAACGAGCTCCTGCGGCTCTTACCCCAGCTCGTGGTCCGGGTCTATCGTGAGGAGGGTCGAGTCGGCGACCTTTCGCGCGGCGCTCGGGACATCGCCATGCTGGTCGCTCAGCGCGCCGAGATGCCTTAGACCGGATTTGTCGGCACCGGACGCGGCGGCAGCTTCTTCAGGTCCGCGGCAATCTCCCGCGCGAGCTGAGCAATAGCGCGACTCATGGCGGCAGCGACATTCGCGTATCCTTCGGTCACCACCGGCTCATCGATCACGGTGCTCCCGGATCGCAGTACCTTGCCTTCCTGTCCTCCGAGTACGTACCAGCGCGCGGCGAGTACCGCCTCGCCGCCAGGACCGACGTCGAAGCGGTCGGCCTCGACCACCACCTGGTAGTCGACCGGGACGTAGCGCGGCCAGGGAGATAAGCTGACCTGATTGGTATTGACGAGCAAGGCCAGATTAGCGGCGAGGACGCGCATGAAGTTGTCCGTGACCGGCTCGCCCCAGCGGTCGAAGTCGGCGAGCTTCAGGGAGTTGCTGCCCGAGCGGGTGACGATCTCGGAGCGGTCCAGATAGGCCGGCAGCTTGACGGGGCCGATGCCCAGGGCGGGGTGGTTGGCGCGGCTCCCGGTGGAGCGCTGGGAATCGACCCCGGGCATTGCGTTTAAAACGTAAAACTTCGAAGGCGGGCTCGTGGCACACGCGGACAGCGCGCCCGCCACGAGAACGGGTGTCAGCCATCGTGTGCTCGAACATTGCGACATCGGGATCTCCTTGTCAGGGTCGTCGGCCCAGGAGCAATGCCTGGGGGTGGCGGTCGAGGTAGTTTGCGAAGGAACGGATTGACCTTGCCGCCTGAGCGAACTCGGTTAGCATCTGCTCAAGATTCTGCCGGGTCGTGGAGCGGTCGCTCAGGATGTCCGTGGCCTCGGCCATGGCACCTCTCGCGACGGTCAGGGTCTGGTCTGCCGTGTCTGCCACGCGGTTGAGACGATCCACCAGCTCTGCGGCAGGTCCCTGCTTCAGGCCGATCGTCTCGCTCGCCTGGTTCATCGCCGCAGTCGTTGCCTTGGCGGCGTCGCGCAGCTGCGCTATGAGGGGCTCCAAGCTCGCATCGATCTTGGCGGTGATCTCCCGGGTGTTCGCCGACGTCGCGGCGAGAGAGCTAAGAATCTTGGGGATCGCGGGCGAGTTGATCGTCCTTTCCAGGCCCTCGAGCGCCTCGACCGCTTTCGAGACCAGCTGATCGAGCGGCAGGGTCTCGATCGTCTTGCCCAGCTTTTCCAATCCGGTCTGCATCGTGCCGAGCTGCGGATAGGGGGTCTCGATGTCGACGATGTTGCTGGGACTGCCGGGATAGAAGTCGAGATTGACGTAGAGCTGACCGGTCACGAAGCTCTGCATGGCGAGCTGCGCCCGCACGCCCTCCGTGTCGAACGTCTTCGCAAGCTCCGCATCGGTCATGTCCTGAAAGGCCGCCGGAGAGCCCTCGGTGGTGCGGAACTGGCCGCGGCTGATTTCGACGGTGACCAGGATGTCGACGCCGGTCGGCTGCCCTTCGGTCACCACGATGACTGGACGGATCGCCTTCACCTGCCCGATGTTCACACCGCGGAACGCAACCGGCGCACCGACCGACAGTCCGTGTAGGGAGCTCTCGAAGACGACGACGAAATGGCGGGCCTGTGCGAAGAAGGTCCAACTGCCAAGGAGCACGACCAGAGTGACCCCCAAGGCGATCGCCCCGAGCACGAACGCCCCGATTAAGCTGGGACTAGCCCGCTTGGCCATTGGTGCCCCCCGCTGGACCTTCCGGCGCAGGCTCGCCGCCCCCGCGCGTCAGAAATGCCTGGACCTTGGCGTCGCGGCAGGTCTCCAGTAGACCTCGCGGCCGCCCCAGTGCGATCTGGGTTCGCGTCTCGACGTCGAGATAGACCGCGTTGGTGCCGATTCCGAGCAGGCTCGCGAGCTCATGGGTCACCACGACCATGGTGGTCCCCAGGCTGTCGCGCAACTCGAGGATGAGGTCGTCCAGCCGCCGCGCGCTGACCGGGTCAAGCCCGGCGGAGGGCTCGTCGAAGACCAGGATCTCGGGGTCGAGCGCCATGGCGCGCGCGACACCGGCCCGCTTCTGCATACCGCCGCTGATCTCAGCTGGGTAATAGTCCTCGAACCCGGCCAAGCCGACGAGCGCCAACTTGTAGGCGGCCACCTCGCGGATGGCCGCGGCGCTCAGATTTGTAAACTGCTCGAGAGGGAGGGCGATGTTCTCGGCTAGTGTGAGCGAGCTCCAGAGCGCACCGCTCTGGTACATCACGCCGAGCTGCCGCAACAGGGCGTCGCGCGCGTCGCCTTCCGCGTCCCAGAGGCTCAGCCCCCCGATGAAGACCTTGCCGGCCGCAGGCCGTTTGAGGCCGATCAGATGCCGCATCAGCGTGCTCTTCCCGCAGCCGCTGCCCCCCATGATGATAAAGATGTCCCCCCGGCGGACGGTGAAGTCCAAGTCTCGCATGACCACGAAGTCGCCATAGGCCATGGTAAGCCCTTGGACTCGGATGTGCGCGTCCGGAGCGCTGACCGGCGGAGCGAGCCGGCACCCGTCAGCCTTGATGGGAACGTCAGACGCCGACGGCATTGAGGACCACCGCAAAGATGCCGTCGGCCACGATGATGGCGACGATACCCGAGACCACGGCCGACGTCGCCGCCTCTCCTACGGCCGAGGCGCTTCCGCTTGCGCGCATCCCCGCCGCACAGCCGGCGATAGCCACGATCGCCCCGTACACCACGCTCTTGGCCAGACCAATGACGAACTGGGTGAAGCTGACAGCGGCCAGGGTCTCATGCCAGTACTGCGGCAGCGTGACGTCGAACAGGCTGACCGAGACCACCATCCCGCCGCCGATCCCGACCAGATCCGCGTACAGGGTCAACAATAGGCATCATCAGTATCAAAGCGAGCACCCGCGGCAGCACCAGGAATTCGACGGGCGAGATCCCGAGGGTCTTCAGGGCGTCGATCTCCTGGTTGACCTGCATGGTTCCGAGCTGGGCGGCGAAGGCGGCCCCGGTGCGGCCGGCCATGATGATGCCCGCCATCATTGGCCCCATCTCGCGTGCCATGGCCAAGCCGACCAGGTCCGCGATATAGATCTGGGCGCCGAACCGAGCGAGCTGGATCGCCCCGACGAATGCGAGGATGAGCCCCACCAGGAAGCTGATCAGCGAGACGATGCCGAGCGCCCGCGGCCCCGTATCCTGGAGCACCAGGCCGAAGTCCACGCGCCGATAGACGGCCGTCCCCCGCACCAGGGGACCGATGGCCAGTGTGACTTCGCCGAGGAATCGGACGAAGTCGATGGTCTCGGCCCAGACCCGAATTGCGGCCTCTCCAAGCCGAACGGTGAGCCCGCTCGGCCCACGCTCCTTCGTTGCTTCTCGGGGCGGCACTGCGGACGCGAGACGCAGGAGCTGGCGCAGCCCCTGATCCAGGCCGCTCTCATCGAGACCGACCCCATGCTGGGCGGCGATCTTCCCGACCGCCCGGAGAAAGACGGGGAGTGCGGTGTCCCATGCGGTCACGTTCTGGGTGTCGATCGTGATGTGGCTGACCGCCCCTTCCTCCGCCAGGGCCTGCGTGATGCCGGTAAGCGAAGGGATCGATTCCCCGAGCAGCCACCGCCCCGACAGGCGCAGCGACAGGACGCCGTCCGTGCCGCGTCGAATCTCCAGCTCCGGGGCGCATCCGGGCGTCTCTTGAGAATCAGCCGAGGGTGACCTGGACGTGAACACGGATCGAGACTACGCCGGGTCCAAGACTGAGCTTCGCAGCGACGGGCGTCCCGCGTACAGCCATTCGTCGGGTGTGCCGTGCGCACCGCGGGATGCTTTAAACGACATGTTGTCGCTCAGGAAACCCGCAGCGCCCGGATCACCGGGAGCCGCATGGGGCATGCATCGGCGGGAGATCCAAGACAAGGGGCTCCTCACGTCCCGTCCAGCATCAGAGCACGCCATTGCTCCACGGGCGGGAGACGGACCCGGGCCACGGCGGCGATGAAACCAGGCTCCGGAACGCAGTGGTCGATGCGCGGCGCGTCGACGGCAGGATCGGCCTGGCGCCGAAACAGTCCCCGCCCGTCGGATTTCACATCGGCCTCCAGCGCTGTCCAGGCGCGGTAGAAAAGCTCGAGCCGCTCCGCGTGCGGCGCAGCGATCACACCCTCGGCTACCTCCGCGGGAAACATGCGGCGCGCGACCCCATCGACCTCAACTCGCGGACGCAGCTGCTCGCAGTCGACACCCACCGGCTCGGCGAGTGATACACCGAGCAAGGCCAGGTCCGCACTCGTGGTCAGGTTGAAGTGCAGAGGGTTGTCCTTCAAGTACGGCTTTCCGGCGCCGCCGCGCAGAAAGACCAGCTCCTCCGGTCGACGGTCCATGTAGCTGGCGAGGATTTTCCGAAGTCCACCTTGGGCGCGCAAGTAGCGCCCGCGATGTAACTCGAGCCGGAGCCGTCCGGCACGCTCCCTTTCCGGCCGCCGACAGCAAAGGCCAGAGCTTGTCGGCAGACGGCGTGCGCTCACCGGCAGTCGCGATCTTCCACAGGTGGAGCGCGCCGGGACGCAAAACGGGCGCGCGGGGCACGGTCTTCCAGTCGAGGGCGTGAAGTCTGGTCAATCCCATGCTGCCGGGGTTTGAGCATCGGTCTTGGGGGCCGCCATGCTGCGGGCATACGGCCGCTTCAAGCGCGACACTGACGAACTCTATAATTACATATTGGCCATCGACGAGGTGTGTGACGTGGAGGTCCCCAACAGATATCGACTGGAAGCGAGGCTCGAGGCATTGTGCGAGAAGGGATGCCGGCACGTGTGGGAGGATATCGAGGCATTGGAGCAAGGACAGGACCTGACGGAGACTAAAGACCTTTCCGCGGCTGAGCGTCGATGGCTGCTGCGCGAGCTCAAGCAGATCATGGCGGTATACAGCGGCCGCTGCACCACGGATTGAACCCTCCGCTGATTTTCCTCCGACCCGGCAGTATCTGCGGGGCGGGGCACTTTTGCCACTTGAGAAGGTTTCATGAAGAAGATCGAAAGAATCATCAGCCAGGAGCTGCAGGTCCGAATCGACCAGGTCGACGCCGCGGTGCGACTGCTCGACGAGGGGGCGACGGTCCCGTTCATCGCACGCTACCGAAAAGAGGCGACCGGAGGATTGGACGATGCGCAGCTGCGCACACTGGAGCAGCGCCTCGGGTACCTGCGGGAGCTCGAAGATCGGCGAGGCACGGTGCTTCGCAGCATCGAGGAGCAGGGGAAGCTGACGGATGCCTTGCGCGCCGATATCGAGGCCGCAGACACCAAGCAGCGCCTCGAGGACCTGTACCTTCCCTACAAGCCCAAACGCCGAACCAAGGCCCAGATCGCGCGTGAGGCGGGACTGGAGCCGCTGGCCATTGGTCTTCTCGAAGATCCGACGCAGGTCCCCGAGCAGCTCGCGGCAGGGTTCGTCGATGCAGGCAAGGGTGTGGCGGATGTTGCAAGCGCCCTCGAAGGTGCCCGCCAGATCCTGATGGAGCACTTCGCCGAGGACGCGGAGCTGACCGGTCGGCTGCGCGACCACCTGTGGGAGCACGGCGTCCTGGTCTCGCGCGTGATGGAGGGCAAGGAGCAGGAGGGCAACAAGTTCTCGGACTACTTCGACTTCCGAGAGCCGGTCCGCAAGATCCCCTCCCACCGCGCGCTCGCCCTGTTCCGCGGCCGCAATCAGGGGGTGCTATCGCTGGAGCTGGTGGCGGGGGAGGGCGAGGACCCCGATGCCCCCTGCCGGCACCGGATTGCGGAACGGTTCGGGGTCCGCGACCGCGGCCGGCCCGCGGACGCCTGGCTGCAGGAGACCGTGCGCAAGGCTTGGCGGATCAAGCTCATGGTCCGGCTGGACCTCGACATCAAGTCCCGCCTGCTTGAAGCCGCCGAGGCGGAGGCCATCCGTGTCTTCGCCCGCAACCTCAAGGCCCTGCTCCTGGCCGCGCCCGCCGGCCGCCTGCCCACCATTGGCCTCGATCCGGGGCTGCGCACCGGCGTCAAGGTCGCCGTCATCGACGGCACAGGGCGCGTCGCGGCAACAGACACCATCTACCCGCACGTGCCGCAGGAATCAGTGGGACGCCTCCATTGCGCGCCTGGCCGCGCTCGCCAAGGAGCACGCGGTCCGCCTCGTCAGCATCGGGAACGGCACCGCCTCGCGCGAGACGGACCGCCTGATGCGCGAGCTGATCCGCAAGCATCCGGAGCTCGGCCTGCGCTCCCTGGTGGTGAACGAGGCCGGGGCGTCGGTCTACTCCGCCTCCGAATATGCCTCCCATGAGCTTCCCGATCTGGACGTCTCCTTGCGCGGGGCGGTGTCCATCGCCCGGCGACTGCAGGACCCCCTGGCGGAGCTGGTCAAGATAGAGCCCAAGTCCATCGGCGTCGGCCAGTACCAGCACGATGTCAATCAGACCCAGCTCTCCCGCACCCTGGACACGGTGGTGGAGGACTGCGTCAACGCCGTCGGCGTCGATCTGAACACCGCCTCCGTGCCCCTGCTGGCCCAGGTCTCGGGCCTCAGCCGACTCACCGCGGAGAACATCGTGCGTCACCGGGAGGAGAACGGCGCCTTTGCCAACCGTATGCAGCTCAAGAAGGTGCCGCGCCTGGGGGACAAGACCTTCCAGCAGTGCGCCGGCTTCCTGCGCGTCCTGGACGGCGACGAGCCCCTGGACGCCTCCGCCGTCCACCCCGAGGCCTACCCGGTGGTCCGCCGCATCCTGACCAAGGCGGGGAACGGCATCCGCGAGCTGATCGGCGACACGGCCGTCCTGCGCCGGCTTCACCCCGCGGACTTCACCGACGATCAGTTCGGCCTGCCCACGGTCAAGGACATCCTGGCGGAGCTGGAGAAGCCTGGCCGCGACCCGCGGCCCGAATTCAAGGCCGCCGAGTTTCTGGAAGGCGTCGAGACCCTCGCCGATCTGAAGCCCGGCATGGTCCTGGAGGGAACGGTCACCAACGTCACCAACTTCGGCGCCTTCGTCGACGTCGGGGTGCACCAGGACGGCTTGGTGCACATCTCCGTCCTCGCCGATCGCTTCGTCAAGGACCCGTACGAGATCGTCAAGTCCGGAGACCTGGTGAAGGTCAAGGTGCTCGATGTCGATCTGGAGCGTAAGCGCATCGCGCTCAGCATGCGCCTTCAGGATAAGCCCGAGCAGCACCTCGGCAACGGCGCGCAGAAGCGCCAAGGGCAAACGCCCAAACGTGACGCCAGCCGCGCTGCGGCGCCACAACAACCGGCACCCGGAGGCGCCATGGCCGCGGCCTTCGCCAAGGCGGGAAAGACCCGAACGTAGTAGTCGCTGCACCAACCGGCGGAGGCCAGGAAGCGACCGTTGACGGGAAACGAAGGACAGCGCACTCCCCAAAGAGTATTACGTCCGCATGGTGGCATAAGAGGTGGGAATGCCTTCGTGTGTCGAAAGGCGCCGGTTCCGCCCGAATACGGGGGGCACTGCAATCAATCGGCCGATATCCAAGGGGCCTCGGACCCTTACCGACTCTGCCGGCGTTCCATCCGGCGTTGGAGGGCCGTTGTCGCGGCACCCGGCAGGCAGCGGCGGTGATACGCTCAACGCCCGCTTCAAGCGTACTTCATCACGTTTCAGAAAATCTTACGCTTCGCAATCCAGGCCCTACCAAGCTCCGGCCTATTTCAGTTTTAGTAGCGGCAGATTCGGAGACTCCGGCCGCGGGCCGAGCGTGTTACGGGCACAGTCCACAACAAGGTCCAGCTCTTCGAGCACGAGTTGCCCGATTAGCGGCTCGCATAAGGGCGGTCCGATCACGCAGTCCGTCACCATGGAGCGGCCCAGCAGAGATACTTCCAGGCCCCGTGCCGTCGGCAACTCCTCGCGACGGTCATCCGCATAGGTCACGATGACGCGTCCTCCCCGGCTGAGACCCAGCTTCCCGACCTCGTCTTCAGGGAGAAGCATCATTAGTGCGCCAGTGTCTACCAGGCAGTCGAGCCGGCTCGTGGGAACATCCTCAACACGGCCTGAACCACGCTCTGCCAGGGCCACATCCACAAAATTCCTTAGCGTTACCCTCACTCTGACCTCACCCATCGCGTTGCCTATCGTCTGAATCCGCAAGACATCCCGATTTTAGCGTGATCAAGCGCATTGAAGCTGCCCGATACCGATGTCTGTGAATGGCGATCGAGGGGCATTGGGGCGTTGAGCTCGGAGAGGGGAGATGGGGGGTCTCGAATTGTCGAGCCAGCCTAACTGTGATTAAGGTGGGGCGCCGATGTTGGGGGATAACTGGCTCCAAGCCTCAGCCTCTCCCCGACCCGCCTCCTGTTCTTGTCTGGTCCCTGACGTGGAGGGCAGCGCTGGAAGATGCTCGCGGCAGTTAGGTCTGGGTGTCGCGCTCGTTCGTCCCCTCTGGCTCGCTTCGGCAGGTGTCAGAAAACTTTACATGTTCTTTGTTACTGATCGTAAACAGTTAATCATTCTGATGTAACACCTGCCTTACGTTTCGTAGCGGGCGAGGGTGTGTTCTCCGGTCCGAGGTGTCAGGATTTTTTACAGTTGCATGTCCGCAACGGTTCGGATGACCCCTTAGGGAACGGCCAGCGCGCACCTCCAGTGCCGCATTCGATCGGAGCAGCCAGGCAGGCTTGGATTTTTCGCCGAAGCGCTGCGCTAGGGGGAAACTTATTGAGATAGGGCGCGGTAACCGTTTGTCTCTGAGACTGTTGGCCGGTGAAGGCGGAGCCCATAGAATATACCTTGATATATACCAAGATAAGTGGAGTCGAAATGAAGACTGCAAAGCTCTTCAAGAATGGCCGAAGTCAAGCCGTGCGCCTTCCGGCGGAATTCCGCTTTGAGGGAGACGAAGTGCGGATTCGCCGTGATCCAGCGACTGGCGAGGTGATTCTGAGCCCGTTGAGCCGATCGTTTGACGACTGGATAGCGATGCGCGATCGTCTCTTGCCTCAAGTTCCGCGGGAAGAGCTCGATGTGCTCGACGAGCTGCGCGATCGTCGTCCGGCTCCAGATCGGGATTGGCCATGAGTGCGCTCTTGATGCTTGATACCAATGCCCTTTCTGCTGTGGCCAAAGGCCAGGCCGAGATCCTGACGGAGAGGCTGCGCACCACGCCGTTCTGTATCTCGGTCATCACGGAGGCCGAGCTGCGTTACGGCTTAGCGCGAAGACCTGCAAGCACCAAGCTGCGCGGCATCGTCGAGGGCCTACTCGCGGTGGTGGACATTCGCCCGTGGACGAGGGAGAGCGCAACCCGATATGGACCGCTCCGTGCCGAGCTGGACAGGCTCGGTAAGCCGCTTTCACCCATGGATTTGTTGATCGCTGCCCACGCCTTGGCCGAAGACTGCACCTTGGTTACTGGCGATCGCGCCTTTGTGCAGGTGCCGGGGCTTGTCGTCGAGCACTGGAACGAGCCGCCGCCTGTGGCTGCGAGCTAAGCGCGAATCTATTCGGCGCTTCCCGGTTCCGCGCTGGGTTTTCGGCCAGGATGGCCAATAAATTCAGCGTCTTCCTGAGGGGCTGCGGGCAGAATCGGCAAGAGCGGGCGGGGCTTCGCCAACTTCAGCTGCAACGACGGCAGATTCGGAGACTCCGGCCGCGGCCCCAGCGCATTGCGGGCACCGTCAAACACCAAATCGAGCTGTTCAAGCACCAGCTGGCCGATCAAGGGCTCGCACCAGGGGGGCGATCGCACAGTCAGTGACCATCGAGCGGCCCAGAAGAGAAACCTCCAGGCCCCGTGCCGTGGGCAACTTCTCGCGACGGTCGTCCGCGTAGGTCACGATGACGCGCCCTCGCCAGCTGAGGCCCACAGGTTCCCGACCTCGTTGGTCCTGGCAAGTCCCGCCAGCGCGCACCGGTGCGCAGCATCCACAACACGGCTGCAATTCAGGCCCGGTCTCAGCAGGTGTCAGGAAACTTTACAGCCGCGTGCCTATTGATTTTACAGATCAATTTACGATAGGCGTAACGCCATACTTACACATCGGCATGGGTTCTAGGGTTATTGCGATGGGCGGAGTGTCAGGAATTTTTACAGCGGGGCGTCGGGCGCAAGCGAGTCGCCGGAGTTCCGGATGCCCTTTGCGGTTGTTCTTCGGTTCGCAGGAAAGTGTTTCGGACGGCAGGACGGAGTCTCTCTGAGCAGCGATTGCCTGGCCACTTAGTCGATTGAAATCAGGATGGTATCTGCTCTGCGCTCGCGGACGACGCAGGAGCGGCTACAGGCTGTGGCGCCGAGGAGACGCAATGTCGACACTGCACTCGCAGACGATGTCGGTTGGGCAAAATCCGTTGGAAGACCGATGCCTTTCTAGTCGGTTACGAGGAGTTTCTAAAGCAACCTACCAGGTCAAGCTCGCGGTCGAGCGCGAAGACCGGCCCAAGAAATGTCGCAATACAAGACCTGACCCCATACGCTTCAGGGCTTGCGCAATACAAGACCTGACCCCATACGCTTTGACCCCATACGCTTCGCGTGACCCCATACGCTTCGCAAGACCTGACCCCATACGCTTCGTGACCCCAGATACGCTTCGACCCTTCGTGGCCGTTTCCTCGCTGAAAAAGTGGCCCCGGGTCTCCAGCGGGAAATCGCGAGACTCCCGGCGTCTTGAGCTATACATCCGCCAGTGAATCGCTGTGATATCTTCTTCTCTGTAAGTTTTTGTGCCAAAAGGTTTTGCATGCCGCGTCCTGTGCGGCCTTCTGGATCGCTCTAGGACCTTCCGACCTGCAACTCGTTCTTCCGCGAGAGAGCCTTATCCCCTCTCCGAGGTCGGCTCGCGTTCCAACGAAACCCTCGCAGCCGAGCATCTGGCAATATCGGGCATGAAAGATGCTTATAAGCTACGTAGATGTTGCAGGAGACTGAACAAGATGAAATCGCGGCAGATTTTTTTCCGGCTAGTTACTCCGCTTGTGCTGTCGATCGGCCCATTGGCGACTGCGAACGCTGTCCCGACTCTGCAGGTCGGCATTTGTCAGGACGACCCCACATGACGGGTGTGACAATTATGTTCAGAACACAAGCATAGGGTCGGACCACGACACCGCCTTTACAACCAGTGATCCGTTCACGCTCACGATCGCAGGCGTGCGGAACAATCCGCCTGGAGGGGGCGAGGTCGTGCAGCTTGGTAAGAAGTGGTCGGATTCCGATCCTCAGCGGGGAGGACTGGTCCAGCTTCCTGTCGATGACCTACTTCGACGGAAAAGGCGCGATACTCGTCGCCTCTACTCCGAACGGTGTCCTAACTGACAACTTCGAAGGCACTTTGAGATTCTCGTCGCCCCTGACCGTTAACGGGTCCGACCCATTCTATGCCTCCGAGGCGAACAGTTACCTCGGCGATAACCACTTCCCTGCCCAGGACAAAGTTGCGGACTTCTTCTTTTTCGACCTCGGCAATATCTTTGGACCATTAGGCTGGTCTGAAAAAACGATCAGCAAGAATAAATCAGTGATTGAGGTGGAGACTAATACTCTGGTAAGCGTGCCAGACTTCCAAGGTTCGGGGACAGCAGAACTTGGTCAGCTACTGCTACCGTTGGTGCACATTACTGGAGACGTGGATTGGGTCCACTTCGACGTGATCGCGCTGCGGACTGCTCTGGACTATTCAAATGGGAACCTCGAATCGCGAACAGTAGTGGTCGGTACCGATACGGAAGACAACCCGAACTCGCACGACGTGACATGGTACAAGGACGAGACTGTCCCACCAACTGCGATCCCGGAACCGAGTGTGGTATTGCTTCTAGGCGCGGGACTGTTCGGATTGGGAATGGCCCGCCGCATGCGCCCGCTGCGGTGAAGCTAACTGAGCCATGATAGTGCCGAGGGGCGTGGCGCTGCCCCGGGCAGTTGCGGGGGCGGCGAATCCACGCAACCCTGTACCGAGCGGCGCGGGCACTGTGGACCCGGCACCTCGGTTCCGAATCCTTGGGCTGCTGACAGATCGAATCTCTGGACCTAACCGTAAGAGGGTTGATCTTCTGGTACGGGGAACGCTTCAGTTCGTCATGTGCTGTCGCGTGACACCGAGACGCCGTCTGCCTCGGGTTGATTAGAACCTGCTCTTGTTTCCACATGCCTGTGCGGAACCGATGAAATGGGTTGCGCGCCCCGTATTCGAGTGCGGAGCACCGGGACGGAAATAGGTCGAGAGCTGCAGTTCGGCAACGCTTGACGACCCATATCCTCGGCATCTCGGCCTACTATCACGACAGCGCCGCCGCGTTGGTGAGCGACGGGCGCGATCGTCGCCGCCGCTCAGGAAGAGCGCTTCACGCGCAAGAAGCACGACGCCGCGTTTCCCAGCAATGCCGTCGACTATCTGCTTGCGTGAGGCGAGGTTCGCGGCTGACGAGGCTCGACAGCGTCGTCTTCTACGACAAGCCGCTGGTCAAGTTCGAGCGGCTGCTCGAGACCTATCTCGCCTTACGCGCCGCGCGGCTTTCGCTCGTTCCTGACGGCCATGCCGGTGTGGCTAAGGAAAAGCTGTTTCTCAAGGACCTGCTGAAGAAAGAGCTGGCGCGCGGTCGGGCTGCAGCGGAGACGATCTGCCGCCGCTGCTGTTCGCCGAGCACCATCAGTCCCATGCGGCGTCCGCCTTTTTCCCGTCAGCCCGTTCGAGCGCGCGGCGGTGCTGTGCCTCGACGGGGTGGGCGAGTGGGCCACCACCTCGGTCTGGCTGGGCGAGGGCAACCGCGCTGACGCCGCTGTGGGAGATCGACTTCCCGCATTCGCTGGGGCTGCTCTATTCGGCCTTCACCTACTACACCGGGTTCAAGGTCAACTCCGGCGAGTACAAGCTGATGGGCCTGGCGCCCTACGGCGAGCCGGTTACGCCGACGCTGATCCGCGAGCACCTGATCGACCTCAAGGACGACGGCACGTTCCGGCTCGACATGGACTACTTCAACTACTGCACCGGCCTGACCATGACCAACGACGCGTTCGACGGCTCTTCGGCGGCCCGCCGCGCAAGCCGGAACGCCGCTGACCCAGCGCGAGATGGACCTGGCCGCCTCGATCCAGGCGGTGACCGAGGAGGTCGTGCTGCGGCTGGCGCGCACGCTGCGCCGGGAGACCGGGCGAAGAACCTCTGCCTGGCCGGCGGCGTCGCGCTCAACTGCGTGGCCAACGGCCAGCTGCTGCGCGAGGGCATCTTCGACGACATCTGGATCCAGCCGGCCGCCGGGCGATGCCGGCGGCGCGCTCGGGGCGGCGCTGGCCGCCTGGCACGAGTATCGGCGGCAGCCGCGCGAGCTCGAACGGCGCCGCGACACGCATGCGCGGCTCCTACCTCGGGCCGCGTTCGACGCCGGACGACATCCGCGCGTGCCTCGACGGCGCCGGCGCGCTCTACGAGACGCTCGACGACGAGGACGCTGCTGCGACGCGTCGGCCGAGCTGCCTCGCGGACGAGCACGTGGTCGGCTGGTTTCAGGGGCGCATGGAGTTCGGCCCGCGGGCGCTGGGCGGCCGCTCGATCATCGGCGACCCGCGCAGCCCGAAGATGCAGTCGGTCGATGAACCTGAAGATCAAGTACCGCGAGTCGTTCCGGCCGTTCGCGCCCGCCGTGCTGGCCGAGCGGTGTCGGCGACTACTTCGAGCTCGACCGGCCCAGCCCCTACATGCTGCTGGTCGCCGCCGGTGCGCGAGGCGTCGCGGCGACCGCATGACGCCGAGGAGCAGCGCGACCTGTTCGGCATCGACAAGCTCAACGTGCCGCGCTCGGAGATCCCGGCCATCACCCACGTCGACTACTCGGCGCGGATCCAGACCGTGCACGCGGAGACCAACCCGCGCTACCACGCGCTGCTCAAGGCGTTCGAGGCGCGCACCGGCTGCCCGGTACTGGTCAACACCTCGTTCAACGTGCGCGGCGAGCCGATCGTCTGCACGCCCGAGGACGCCTACCGCTGCTTCATGCGCACCGAGATGGACTACCTGGTCATCGGAGAACTTCCTGCTGGCCAAGACCGACCAGCCCCTAGGTGTCCCCTCAAAACATGAACGCACAACAGTCGGTTAGAGGAGATTTGTCGGCTCTCTTACGTTTGGTGTGGGTAATAGGGTCAGAGTTGGTTGATGGCTGGGTCTTGGTTTTAGCGCCATCGCAGTATCGAAAGGTGAGGCAGGCAGATGCGTCAGCTTGCCGGCCACCAGGTAAGCAGATCGTGATCAGATGCCTGGTGGTGCCGTAGCCGCGGGCCTTGGCCTTGGCGGCCTGGATGAGCGAATTGACGGCCTCGACGCGGCCGTTGGTGAGTCTGGAGTCAAAGGCGTTGAGGATGCCTTGCCCAGTGGTCCTTGAGGGTCTTTGCGACCTCGTTTGATCGGCTCAAGACGGCAGCGGCGCGCCCAGCTGTACCAGCGCTTGAGCAGCGGCTCGGCGTCTCGCGCGGTCGGGGCGCTGGCGAAGATCTCGCGCAGGGCTTTCCTTGATCCGCAAGGCGCGGTGCGGTCTTGAGATTGCAGGCGCTTGAGATCGGTGAACTGCAGGTGCTGCTCTGCGGCTCCAGCTCGTGCGTGTCCTTGAGCCAGATGTAGCGGCTGCGCTTGAGCGCGGGGCGGTTTTGCACCTCTTGGCGCGCGGACCTCATCGACGGCGTTGTTGACCAGTTGGATGACGTGGAACTCGTCGAAGGTGATCTCGGCCCAGGGCAAGTGCTCGTCGACCCCGGCGAGGTAGCTGGCGGACATGTCGATACACACCGCGCGGACGTTCTCGGCACAGCCGCCGTGGGCCTCCAGATCATCGGCGAATTGCGCCACCACCTCGGCCTTCCGCCCTTCGCAAGCGAACAGCAACGCGGCGGCATCCAGGTCGTGAAAGAGGCTGATGTAGTCGTGGCCGCGCCGCGCGGCGGTCTCGTCGATGCCGATGGAGGTGACAGCAGAGAAGTCCTCTTGGGCGCGCGCCTGGTCGACGTAGTGATCCAGGGTTCGCCAGATACGCATATCGCTGACGCCAAGCAATTGTGCGACCTGACGCACCGGCATCGCCCTGCACAAAGTCACCAGCAGTGCCTCCATCAACAGCGTGAAAGCGCTGTTGGGGCGTGCCCAGGGCACCTCGACCTGTGTAGTCTTGGCGCAGGCAGCACAACGTACGCGCGGTACCTTGGTATGGATAACGGCTTGATATTGGAAAAAGTTCAGATGCCGCCAGGCACGCTCCTGGGTATCGTGGACCGGTTGGTGCTCGGCACCGCAATGCGGGCAGGTGAAGCGCGTACCAGGAGCGAAACCAACCTGCAAATCGATTCGCCCCCGATCCGGATCGAAGGCAACGTCAACAACTTCCCAAGGGCTTTTCAGGCCGAGCGCGGCCGTGAACAACGACATCTGATCCAAACCAACACCTCATCAGCAAGTAACCTCGCAGAGCCGTGCGTACGCTGCGATGCCGAGCGGGCGGACTCCGTATGGACAAAGCGTGAATGTCGCAAGCGAGCGTGTGGGCAAGTCGGGGACAACTCGCCCGCTGCGTTGGTGCCAAACCCTCAACACAAGGAGGCGAGTTGCCCCCGACTTGCCCACACTCATTCACCCTTTGCCCACACTACGCCGCGTAGACCCCGCCGCAATTCGCGAACGCCTGCGGCACAACAACAACAGCTTTTTTAAATTCAAACGGCTCGAAGGTTACCACCTCTACCCACACAAAACGTAACAGAGGCGATTTGTCTCGCACCCAAGCTCCGGCTTGGGTGCTCCCTCCCCGAAGCTCTGCTTCCATGGCGCCGGCGGTGGCACGCGAAAGGCTCGAGGAAGCAGAGCTTCGGGGAAGGACGCACCGCAGCGGAGCTGCGGCGCGAGGAAATCGGATTTTCTGGGGATACCTCAGGGACCAGCCCCGACGATTGCGGGATACCGGCCCGCCGCCTGACCGGGAGGCGGACTGAATGCGCCCAGGTGCCCGCTCGCCCAGCCGACGGGAGCTGCGGACCTTCGGGCTCGCCGGCGGGGGGACGCTGGTCGGTGTGCTCGGGCTGCTGCTGCCCTGGGTCTTCGGCGGCGGCCTCCCCGCCTGGCCCTGGATCGCCGGCGGCATACTCTGTCTCTGGGCCCTGGTCTGGCCGGCCGGCCTGGCGCCGGTTCACCGAATCTGGATGCAGCTCGCGCAGGTCCTCGGCTGGCTGAATACGCGTATCATCCTGGGCGCCGTCTTCCTTTTGCTCTTCGCGCCGGTCGGGCTCGCGCTGCGCCTGCTGCGGAAAGACCCGATGGCCCGACGCTGGGACGCGGCGGCTGGCACCTACCGCGTTGCCAGCCAGGATCGGCCGCCCGGACCACTTCGAGAGGCCCTACTGGTGATTGAGTTTCTGCGAGACCTCTGGGGTTTTATGCGGACCCGCAAGAAGTTCTGGCTGGCGCCCATCATCATCACACTACTGCTCCTCGGCGGGCTGCTCCTATTTGCCCAGGGCTCGGTGGTCGCGCCTTTTATCTATACCCTGTTCTAGCCGGTCGCTGCCGGGTCGGGCACCCGAGGTATCACGCCCGGCCGGAGTTGAACCACAGAGACACAGAGGCGCGGAGGATTTTGATCAGCGATAGAGCGTCAGCGCCTCCGCCGTCGCGGTAACTCACCCAATCCGCGGGGCAGTATGGCTTTTCTCGCGCCACCTGCCTCCCTCAGCTTGCTCCGGACTTGCCGCTTATACGCGATCCAACGTGTCAGTTTTTTTTACAGTAACCTGCCCGTTACGAAGAGCCTGAAACGGATGCGGAAACAAGGCGTTACATCGAAGATTCACAGGTCATCGGGGGCGCGGGCGAAGGCTGACCAAAGAGGTGCCAAGGCTGTTCAAGTGCGCATGTGTACCGGTAAAAAGGTTATCAATCAATTCGTTGCCATGATATTTTCTGATCCGTCTGCACGCCGGCTCCGCCAGGCCGGGCGCCTGGATGTCAGAGGAATTTACACTCGGGGCGCCCGAGAGCGCGTCTGGCCAGATTTGCTCCTGATGCTGGCGGTTCTTCAGGCCCGTTAAGGCAATCGAAGGCCTTAAGTACGCCGCGTCGAAGCAGAAAGTTGCGTTCCGACGGACACCGGCGCAGTAGTACCAACAAGGAGCTTGCGGAACAACATGTTAGGAAGTCTCTGCTTCCAGCTCGGACGTCCGCGATACGAAATCTCGGAAGTGACCAGCAGCAGTTCTCGCTTAAGCGAGGCAACTCATCTTTGTTGGGTCGTCCCTGTTGTTGGCCCGCAATCTGCGTTGCTGCGAGTGCACCAGGTCTTTGGCACGATAACGAGTTGAGGCTTACGATGAAACTACGACAGATTCTCATGGCATGCGGAGCAATCGGCTTTTGTGCCGCGCTCCGAGCTGCCCCTATTGACGTGCTTGACGATTATCGAGCAGGTGGCACTTTTGTTGACAATGGAGGTTACTGGGGCGCCACGGATCCAGGGAACTACGGCGACCGAGTCGGGACTTCCGATTTCGAGATCTTCAAAGCGACCGTTGATTTTAGCGGGACTGACAACACGGTACTCACAGTTGACATCTATACCAATTATGTCAACCACCTGAATGAGTTCGACACCACTTATGGGGATCTGTTCCTCAACCCTACCTGGAGCCCAACGGGTCCGACTCTCATCACGTGGACGACAAATACAACAATGGAACATATTGGAGATGGGGTCTCCACATGGGTACAGGTGGCGCATTGACGCTTTATGACCTCGTTGCAGGTAATCTTGGCGCGGTCCTTAGTTACGCGCCCTCAGGTTACCTCTGGCGTAACGACCAAGTAGTGCTGGTAGATCTCTCCCAAAACAGTCCGGAAACGACCAATACTGCAAGCTGGTCCGTGCAGACTAATGGAGTGGACCATACCGACACCCAGCCCGGCATAGGAAGTGACTATCTGGAATTCAAGGTGGATCTCGCAGGTACAACCCTTCTGACCGCTATTCAGGATTCTGGCCAACTTGCGTTCCACTGGGGCATGACCTGTGCGAACGATGTTATCGAAGGGTCGGTCAATTACGAGGGTCTGGTGCCTCCATCCCAGGTACCTGAGCCAACGGCCCTCTCCCTCCTTGGCCTGGGTCTGGGCTTGATGGGCTTCCGGTTTCGCCCACGCGGGCACGGCCGCGCTTGAGCAGAGCTAGGGCAGTGCTGAAGAGCTCCCCGGCGAAGAGAATGGCGGCCCAAGCGGGCCGCCTTTTTGTTGATCGGGGCGGACAAGCGACGCGCCCTGAATAAGCCGCCGCATCTCGTCTGAAGGCGAAACCCCGCTTGCTCTCCAGCTGTCTGCTGCTAAGCGCCTTGGCCAGCCTAGGCTAAGAGCCAATGAGCAAGCGGTTGCCCGGCGCGCGCTCATGTCCGCTCCTTTATTCGCCTCCATTTCGGTTTGCCTTGGCATCGCCGTCGGTCTGACCCTGACGGAGCTTCTGCTCCGTCAGCACAGCGCCTACGTGCGGGCCCAGGAGTGGATGGCGCCGGGCCTGTTGCTCTACGACGCCCAGCTCGGCTGGCGCCTGGCGCCGGACTGGAAGGGACGGCACCGGCATTACGACTTCGACGTCACCTACAGCACCAACGGTCTTGGGCTCAGGGGAGAATGGCCTCAGCTCGATCCTGACGCCGGAAACCAGCGGAGAGTCGCGCTGGTGGGGGACAGCTTTACCTTCGGCATCGGGGTGGACGACGGGGAGACCTTCGCCAGCCTGCTTGGTCGCTCTTCTTCGGGAGTCCGATACCTGAACGCGGGGATTCCGGGCTACAGCACCGGCCAGGAATATCTCTTTCTCAAGGATCGCTTGCTCCTGTGGAGGGTGGACGAGGTGGTCCTGGTCGTCTTCCTGGCCAACGATCTCTTCGACAACACGCTCGCATTTCCCCTCCAGGCGGAGATGGCAAAGCCCTTCTTCACCCTGGGGGGCGACGCCCTGGAGCTTCACAACGTCCCCGTGCCGCGGGATCGGAAGCCGCCTGCGGCGCGGGCCGAGACCCTGGCAACCCTGGTGCTCGGCCAGCAGGGTGCCCGGCGCCGGGGCGGATGGCTGGCAAATCTGGAGATCGCGCGCCGGCTGGGGCTGGGTGATTCCGCTCGGGCGGGCGACCTCGCCGAGCTTCCCGAACGGCTCGCCTATCCCCTGGCGCTCTTCGTCCGGATCGCGCAGGCGGTTGCCGAGACCTGCCGGCAGCAGGGGGTCGGACTGCGCCTGGTCCTGATGCCCGGCCAGTCCTTCGTCGAGCGTCCCGACAGCCTGTCCGCCGCCTTCCAGGACTACCTGCGGCGGGCCCTCGTCGGGCGCGACGCCCAGATCGGCGTGCCGGTCATCGACCTGGCAACGCCGCTTCGGCGCGCTGCCAGCAGACCGGTACGCGCCTCTTCCACGCGCATGAGGGCCACCTGAACCCCGCGGGGCACCGGGACGTCGCGGACCTACTGGCGGGGTCGCTCTGAGGCGGCTCCCGACTCCTCCGGGCGTAGCCAAAGGAGGCGGCTGTCCGAGTAGGGGTGGGAGAAATAGCGGGCGCGTCCAAAGATGCTACGATAGCCGAGGCTTCTACTGAGCCCATCCCCGCTCCTCCTGCCCTCACTCCACCGAGGGTGTCGCAGAAACGCCGTAACGAAACCCATCATCACCCTACCCACCATCATCCTCGTACCGAAGCTCCGCTTCGGTACGTCCTGACAAGCTCTGCTTCCCATGGCCAGTCAGGTGCGACGACCTCAGATCTTCGGCGCATGCATATCCTCGTGTGCACTGGCGGCGAGATTCCGCGGCGTTGCGGCTGGGCGCAGGGCAGAGAGGAGAAGCTGAGCTTCGAGGAGAAGAGGTGCCCAAGCAGGAGCTTGGGCACCAGGGGGTCGGATCCGTAGGGGGTCAGAATCGTGGGTGGGCAAAGCGATAGCGAAACCCATCATCACCCTACCCACCATCACCCTCGTACCGAAGCTCCGCTTCGGTACTCCCTGGCCCGAAGCTCTGCTTCCCAAGGCCAGTCGGGTGCGACGACCTCAATCTTCGGCGCATGCATGCCCCCGTGGTGCACTGGCGGCGAGATTCCGCGGCATTTCGCCTGGGCGCAGGGCAGAGAGGAGAAGCTGAGCTTCGAGGAGAAGAGGTGCCCAAGCAGGAGCTTGGGCACCAGGGGGTCAGATGCGTAGGGGGTCAGATGCGTAGGAGAGTGCTCTCCCGAAGCTCTGCTTGAATCTCCAGCCGGCTGCCAGCGCGCTTGCGTTCCCCCGGCCGTTCTCCGACCATGCCGCCCCGGCGCAGTGATGTAGCGCGGGGCTCTGCGTCTCTTCTTCGGCGGCAGGGCTCGTGAGCTTTTGGGAACAGGCTCACGGACCGTCCAACAGCCTCGGCGATAAGTTGTCGGCCATATCCCCCTGGCACCCTCGTATTCGCAATAACGAGCGGTCCGACACGCCAGGACACCGGTTTGGGGACTGATTCCGGGCGACGTTGGGAGAAGAGTGGCCGAGCAAGACCAGCCAGAAAGGGGCGCGTAAGCGATCGCGCTAGGTAAGCAGCGATCAGTGCCGGAAACCGGGATTAACGGGGCCTAACCGGAGCTCACTTCATCAGGACTCTCTGAAATGACGACAAAGCCTTTTTGGGGTTGGATTGGGGTTCGCAGGGGCGTGTCTCTCGGCTTTCTCGCCGTGGCGATCTGTGCGCTGCTCGTCGCCGCGACCGCTGTGGCTGGGCCGGGCGGTTCGCATTGGCGCGGAGGGCGTGTGCTGCTCAAGGTCCGCTCCGGTCTCCCCGAGGCGAGGTTGGCGGAGATCCTCGCCAAGCACGGCGGCCGCAGGGTTCTTCATCGAGTCGCCGGGCGCTATGTGGGGCGCCTTGAGAAGCTCGGTGTTCAGGAGATCGATGTGCCGCCTGGAGCCGAAAAGCGGATCGCCCAGGCCCTCAGCGAGAATCCGAGTGTCGAATTTGTCGAGCTGGACCAGCTCGTCGAGCTTGCCCAGACTGCCCCCAATGACCCCAAGTATGGCAGCGCCTGGCACCTGCCAAAGATCCAGGCGCCAGCGGCTTGGGATTACGCCCTCGGGGACGGCGTGATCGTCGCCATTTTGGATACGGGTGTGGACCCCGCGCATGCGGATTTGCTCGGCCAGCTGATGCCAGGCTGGAACGCCGCGAGCGACAACAGCGATACGAGCGATATTGCGGGCCATGGGACGATGGTGGCAGGCACCGTTGCCGCCGCCAGTAATAACGGTGCGGGGGTTGCGTCGATTGCCTGGAATGCGCACCTGCTGCCCATTCGCGTCACCAACTCGACCGACGGCAGCGCCTACACCAGCGTGATCGCCGCCGGCATAAAATGGGCCGCGGACCAAGGTGCGAGGGTGGCGAACGTCAGCTACGACGCCAGTGCCAGCGCGACGCTCGCGTCCGCGGCCGCCTACATGCGTGGGAAAGGTGGTATCGTGGTGGTCGCCGGGGGGAACTCCGGTGCCACCCTCACGGGCAATGCCAACAGCCCGGATCTGATCGCCGTCGCCGCCACTGACAGCAACGACAATAAGGCCTCCTGGTCCACCGCCGGAAACCACATCGATGTCTCAGCGCCGGGCGTTGGTATCTGGACAACGACCAACGGTGGCGGCTACGGCGCCAAATCAGGGACCTCCTTCTCGAGTCCTCTGACTGCCGGGGTGGTGGCGCTCATCATGTCCGCCAATCCAAGCCTCTCGCCGGACGAGGTGGAGTTGATTCTCGAGTCTTCGGTCGACGATCTCGGCACACCCGGCTGGGATCCCCAGTTCGGCTTCGGCCGGATCAACGCCTCCAACGCGGTTCTGCAGGCTTTCGGCAGCACGCCTCCGCCCCTCGACCACCAGGCGCCGACTGTCGCCTTCGCGACGCCGGCGCCCGATGCCTCGGTCGCCGACCTGGTGCCAATCACGATTGACGCGACGGATGATACGGGCGTCACCGAGGTCGTCCTCTACGCCGACGGCCAGCAGGTAGCCGTCGATGACACTGCGCCCTTCGAGTTTAGCTGGGATTCCACCCAGCACGCCAACGGTACCGCGACACTCACGCCCATGCGTTCGACGCAGCGGGCAATGAGGGGGTCGAGCAGCTGGTCGTCTCGGTGGCCAACGGCAGTGCGGTTGGCGCCGATGACCTGCAGCTGACGGTGAGCAGCGACAATGCCTACGAGCTTTATGTCAACGGGCAGCTCGTGGGCAGTGGGTCGAATTGGCAGCAGGCGGGCAGCTACACGGTACCGCTGCAAAGCGGTGAGAACGTGGTGGCGGTGAAAGGCATGGATGCGGGAGGTGTGGCTGGTTTTATCGCTAGCCTCAGCTGGTCGGGCGGCTCGGCGGTGAGTGACGGCAGCTGGAAGGTGTCGACAACCACGCCGACGGACGGGCAGTGGACGAACGTCGGCTTTGATGATAGCGGCTGGGCGAGTCCTACCAGCTACGGGTCCTACGGAGTCGGGCCGTGGGGCACACGCGTGTCCGGCTTCCCCGCGGGGACGGGGGCACAGTGGATTTGGTCAGCCGATAACGACGCTGACAATACCGTGTATCTGCGCTATCGCATCATGGTCGGCGACGGAACAGTGAACACGCCGCCCGAGGCCGACTTCAGCGTTGCCTGTACAGACCTGACCTGCACCTTTACCGATGCGTCGAGCGACAACGTGACGATTGCGTCATGGTCGTGGGACTTCGGCGATGGAGGGACTTCGACCGAGCAGTCGCCCGAGCATACCTATGCGGTCGCGGACACCTACTCGGTCAGCCTGACGGTAGCCGACGACGCCGGTGCTACAAATACGCTCAGCAAAGAGGTGACGGTAGCGAGTAGTGGCGACCCGACAGACGATCTCCAGCTCACGCTCAGCAGCGACAATGCCTATGAGCTTTATGTCAACGGGCAGCTCGTGGGCAGTGGGTCGAATTGGCAGCAGGCGGGCAGCTACACGGTACCGCTGCAAAGCGGTGAGAACGTGGTGGCGGTGAAAGGCATGGATGCGGGAGGTGTGGCTGGTTTTATCGCTAGCCTCAGCTGGTCGGGCGGCTCGGCGGTGAGTGACGGCAGCTGGAAGGTGTCGACAACCACGCCGACGGACGGGCAGTGGACGAACGTCGGCTTTGATGATAGCGGCTGGGCGAGTCCTACCAGCTACGGGTCCTACGGAGTCGGGCCGTGGGGCACACGCGTGTCCGGCTTCCCCGCGGGGACGGGGGCACAGTGGATCTGGTCAGCCGATAACAACGCTGACAATACCGTGTATCTGCGCTATCGCATCATGGTCGGCGACGGAACAGTGAACACGCCGCCCGAGGCCGACTTCAGCGTTGCCTGTACAGACCTGACCTGCACCTTTACCGATGCGTCGAGCGACAACGTGACGATTGCGTCATGGTCGTGGGACTTCGGCGATGGAGGGACTTCGACCGAGCAGTCGCCCGAGCATACCTATGCGGTCGCGGACACCTACTCGGTCAGCCTGACGGTAGCCGACGACGCCGGTGCTACAAATACGCTCAGCAAAGAGGTGACGGTAGCAAGTAGTGGCGACCCGACAGACGATCTCCAGCTCACGCTCAGCAGCGACAATGCCTATGAGCTTTATGTCAACGGGCAGCTCGTGGGCAGTGGGTCGAATTGGCAGCAGGCGGGCAGCTACACGGTACCGCTGCAAAGCGGTGAGAACGTGGTGGCGGTGAAAGGCATGGATGCGGGAGGTGTGGCTGGTTTTATCGCTAGCCTCAGCTGGTCGGGCGGCTCGGCGGTGAGTGACGGCAGCTGGAAGGTGTCGACAACCACGCCGACGGACGGGCAGTGGACGAACGTCGGCTTTGATGATAGCGGCTGGGCGAGTCCTACCAGCTACGGGTCCTACGGAGTCGGGCCGTGGGGCACACGCGTGTCCGGCTTCCCCGCGGGGACGGGGGCACAGTGGATCTGGTCAGCCGATAATGACGCTGACAACACTGTGTACCTGCGTTTCAACATATTGATTCCTTAGCTCTGTTGGCGAACGGCGCAATCGGCCGTGGCCGCATTGCGCCGGATGTCTTGATCCGTGGCATTCGATGCAATGCCCCTACGGCTTTAGCACACTCCATTGACGCCAGTCTGACTCTGGGGAGTGAGATGCAGTCAGCTTCGGTGGTCCATGCCGTGCTTATCAAGCAGCCGGTAGAGGGTCATGCGTGAAATGCGAAGCTCGCGCGCGGCGCGGGTGACGTTGCGCCGATTTCGTGCGAGCGCGCGCCTTAACGTTTCTTTCTCCGCCCTGTCCCGGGATTGCTCGAGGGACAGCGGCTCGGCTTCGGTCGCAAACTTCGGCAGGTCGAGGTCGCGTGGGCTCAAATGGGGTGCCCGGCTGAACAGTACGGCCCGGAAGATACGGTTTCCCAGCTCCAAGAGATTGCCTGGCCAGTCGTACTGCTTGATTGCCGCGATCGCCGCCCTGCTGATGCCGACCGTCTTTGACTGGGCCTTCTTCGCCGCCTCCCTGAAAAAGGGCTCCGCTAGTATTTCCAGGTCTTCGCTTCGTTCGCGAAGCGGGGGCGTGCGCATGACGATGACGGCTAGCCGGTAGAACAGATCCGAGAGAAAACGGCCTGTCTCGACGTGCTCGTCGAGGTCGCTGGGCGCTGCGGCAATGATTCGCACGTCCAGCGCGTGCGAGCTGCCGTTCGCCTGCATACGCTCCCTTGCGGTCAGAAAGCGAAGTAGCCGTGCCTGCGCGGCAAGCGGCATGTCTCCGATGTCGTCGAGGAACAGTGTTCCTCCATCGACGGATTCGATGGGCACGACCTTTCGCTGGGATGCGCGAGAAGGGGCCACGTCGACGCGACTGAAAAGCGCACGTTCGATGACACGGTCGTCACACCGACCGGGAGTTAACGCCTTGAGGACAGTGCAACTACCGGATTTAGTGCAAATGACCCGGAACTACATATGGCTAGGTGGTGCTGCTCTGGGCGCTGCGAAGTCCCGCGCCCCAAAGTACGCAGCCCCGCCGAGGCCATCGCCATCCGCATGCGCAGCCAGCGGTTACAATGGACGACACCCAAGACCCAGACCGCCGAGTCCGGATGGTCGAAAACAGGAACCAAGGATGAGCGACGTCTTTGACAGTGCGCGGTTTGGTAAAACCTCAACCCGGCAGTTGAACCACGAAGCACACGAAGAGCACGAAGGATTTTAATGATATGTGGAGACTTCGGGCTTCACCCTGCGGGTGCGACAAAGATCAGCCAAACTCATCTCGACGACTCTGTTCTTCTTCGTGTTTCTTCGTGCACTTCGTGGTGAACAGCTCTTTCTAGGTAAAAAGGTCTGGCTAACGAATCATGCCATCGAATCGATGGCCAAAAGGAAGATCACCCTTGCCGAGGTCAAAGTCGTGATCGAAGAAGGCGACTACAGGACAAAAGACGCGGTACATGGATGGATCGTCCATCATTTCGAGACGCGTGAGGATAATCTCGTCTGTGCCGCAGTTGTCAGCAAGCAGGCGGTTATCGTCAAGACCGTCATGGTCAACTGGAAAGAGCGGGGCACGCTATGAAGATCGTGTACTACGAGGATGACGACATCCTGTTCATCGAGCTCACAAAGGGGGAGATTGTGCGTGACGAGTCCATCGGCTGGAATATCCATATCGGCTACACCGCGGATGGCATCGGCGAAATCACAATCCTGGATGCACAAGAAAACGGGATCTACCCGTTGCAGATCGAGAAGGTGGCGGCCGATGCCGCGTAGCAGACGGAGACCTGTGCTGGCCAAGCGAAGCCAAGTGGTCCGGGTTGCTCCGGATAGGGTTTGCCGCTTCGTTCAAGGCAAGGCATGAGTACGGTAGGGCGCGACAGGCGGTAGCCCTATTGCGTCGAACGTCTTCGCGAATCCCATCCGGTGCAATACGCCTTAGGCTATTGCACCCGATCGATGCCGAGTAGCGACGGGAGCGGCGAAACGTTTTTCGGCTGTCGCGGCAAGCCGTGGGCGCACTCCCCTGACTGGAATTTGGGCTATTCGCCGTCCGGTAACCGCCAATGATATCCTTTCAGCTTCGGTGGTCCATGCCGTGCTTATCAAGCAGCCGGTAGAGGGTCATGCGTGAAATGCGAAGCTCGCGCGCGGCGCGGGTGACGTTGCGCCGATTTCGTGCGAGCGCGCGCCTTAACGTTTCTTTCTCCGCCCTGTCCCGGGATTGCTCGAGGGACAGCGGCTCGGCTTCGGTCGCGAACTTCGGCAGGTCGAGGTCGCGTGGGCTCAAATGGGGTGCTCGGCTGAACAGTACGGCCCGGAAGATACGGTTTCCCAGCTCCAAGAGATTGCCTGGCCAGTCGTACTGCTTGATTGCCGCGATCGCCGCCCTGCTGATGCCGACCGTCTTTGACTGGGCCTTCTTCGCCGCCTCCCTGACGAAGTGTTCCGCAAGTATCTCCAGGTCTTCGCTCCGGTCGCGAAGCGGGGGCGTGCGCATGACAATGACCGCTAGCCGGTAAAACAGATCCGAGAGAAAACGGCCTGTCTCGACGTGCTCGTCGAGGTCGCTGGGCGCTGCGGCAATGATTCGCACGTCCAGCGCGTGCGAGCTGCCGTTCGCCTGCATACGCTCCCTTGCGGTCAGAAAGCGAAGTAGCCGTGCCTGCGCGGCAAGCGGCATGTCTCCGATGTCGTCGAGGAACAGTGTTCCTCCATCGACGGGTTCGATGGGCACGACCTTTCGCTGGGATGCGCGAGAAGGGGCCACGTCGACGCGACTGAAAAGCGCACGTTCGATGACCGTTGTTGGGGTTGTACCGCAGCTTACGGGCACGAACGGTCTATCCGCGCGGGGGGAGTTGGAGTGGATGGCGCGCGCCGTCCGTTCCTTTCCGGTCCCGGTCTCCCCGATGATCAGCACGGGGGCGTCGCTTTTCGTGGCCCACTCGATATCGCGGAACAGCTCGCGCATCGGAGCGGATCGGCCAAGCATACCGTAACGGCCGGCGGCCGCGTCCTGCTGGCGCTGGAGAAAACGTATCCCTACCTCCGTCATCCCGTAGGCATGTCCGAGTATCACCGCAAGGCGGGAGGGGTCGAGGGGAAGCGAGAAGTAGTCGTAGACCCTGGTGGCGATGAGCGCGGCACACGCTTCGTGCTGGACAGCGTCGCGCGGAAGCGCGGCAATCCACCGGATGAGAGGATGGTCGGAGATGACTCCGCCGAGCTCGGTGCGGTGCTCATCGCTGTCTTCATTCCAAAAGACGCAGAGCCCGACGAGAAACTCCTGCTGTTTGAGCAGCTGGCGAGCTTGGGGTCCGGACCAGGCTTGGTTCAGTTGCCAGTCGGTACGCCGAAGCTCACGAGGGACCTCGTCGCCCAGCGATCTTGAGCTAAGAACAAGGAGCTTCCGCATCATTGCTTCAGATTAGTTGTGGTGTTCTTGCGACGGCTTTGCCGCCAACCACTCCTCGCCGCCACCGGCTGCACAGGCGCGGCTCTCTCAGCACGTGTCCATCAGCCCGGATCATATCTTTAGGTAGTTATCCGACGACATGTATAAGCGGGTTCCATGCCATATGTAAATGACCCCAAACAAAACAACGGACGAGCCGGCCCCCTGCACGGGGAGTTGCGCACAGGCGTCGGTCACAGGAGACAATCTGCGGAGCGGCTCTGCCGGCGGAATGGACACGGTGGTAGGCATGCGTAACGCGAGGGCCCTTCTCTAAGGCGTGCACCTGAGGGCGGCGGAATGCTGGTCTCGTTCCGTGTCGCTGCCGCGAACGATCGCCTGGGGGAATACGGTCGTCGGATGGGTGCGTTGACGCCGAAAGAGTGGTCTCGTGAAAGGGGGGTGATCTTAGGGGCGATTTCTGTCAAACCACGTACCACCTCTGGAAGCACCTCATGAGGTTAGCTGACTGGGGGAGCCTGTAGACATGCTCAACACCCTCGTACGCGACCGTAAGGTGCTTCCCTTGCTGGTCTTTTCGCCCGCTTTCGGCGTGACGCCGAAGGCGAACGAAAATCCGGCGCAATCGGGCACCTGATGTTCCGGCAATCGCCTTAGCGCGCGGCGTCGGACCGGCTCGGGGTATGTTCCGCGAGGTCCTTCTATCTCGTGGAGCCGCGCCTCTACGGCTCAATTCTCCCGAGGTGTCGGTGAAACCATCTAGTGGTTACGCGGGCGGACGCGCATTCTCCGTCTCAGGTGCCCGATTCCAACGCGTTCGGGTTCAGCACTTCCATGGTCTCGTCACCCATCCCCATCACCAGAACGCCTTTGCAAGTGGCCCGGCGGACGACGCCCTCATCCGGAGAGAGGCTCGCTAAGATGCCAATTGGCTGCTTGTCGGCGTACTCGGGGAAAACGCGCGGCAGCTCGGCCAGCTTGTCGAGGATCGCATCCACGTGAATGTCGAGCAGACGCGACTTGGTCTCGTTAATGAGAACAACGCGCGGGCAGACGATCATGGCATCGTATTCGCGAGTCTCGCCGTCGAAACGACGGACGAGCCGAACGGCAAACAGGTCCGGTATCTCGCAGGAAAACAATTCGGCGGCGACTCTGGGAAGGTTCGGCGCGACAATGTCCTCGACCAGCGTACCCAGCCGGTTTGCGATGTCGCCCCATTGTTTGTTCATTCTCTGGCGGTCCCGCCTGCTCTCGTCCTTGAATTCCCGCATCTCGTCGGCCAGACGAGCCACTGCCATATCCGTACGCATGGCCTGATAGCTCAGCTCCTTCATGTACTCTCGAAGGCTATCGACCTCTTCTCTCAGTGCGGTATTCGCCATGACGATCAGCCCTGCATCGATTGTGGCGATTAGCGTCGTGGCTCAGCTGAAAACTAAGACAGGGGTCGGGTGCGGGGCGGCGGGACCCTCGGCGCCAGGGAGGGCGCCGTGGAGCCTGCATGGAACGCATTTACGGCGTGTCTCGACGGCCCGTACCCGACCCCTGGCCCACAAGCTGAGGTATAGCGCTAATCGCCTAGATTGCTTGAGATCAATTCTCAGCATAACATCGATCACCGCCTCGTCCGATGTCAGGCCGAGACGTCGACGGATAACGGAAATGCTCTGGCGGCCTCTTTCCCGTTGGGCCGGCGAGCGATGACTCTCGTATGAATCCGCTCCGTTCTCGATGGTGTCGCGACTGGGTAGGCGCGTAGACTACGGGCCACACCAAGGTAATGCGAAGACGACACCCTCTCTTTAGAAGGGGACGTCCGGTCCCAGCCACGGTCCCTCCTCGCGAGGGGAAGCGCGGGCGACGGCCTCGTCGGCTCCACACCAGCCATCGCAAGCGGTACGACCAGGGCGCCCTCGGGCGAGATTGAGGAGCCGTTTGCACAGGGCGTAGAACCGGAAGAAGAGGAGCACGCGAGTGCGCTGTCCCCGTGTCATCGGCTCAGTTGAGCAGATGAGCTTGTCGTCATAAATGCCGCGGTCTTCGAAACGGATCGCCGCGAGCGCCGGTACCGACACCCTGGTGCCGCGGGCAAGCCGTGGTCCAAGCACAACGGCATCGAGCAGGTCTCCCTCCAGGCCCAGGTAGGTAGGGACCGAGCCGTAGTTGAAGGGGCAGGGGAAAGGGGATACGAAATCCAGCTGGCCAGTGGAGCCCCGCTTGAGAAAGCTGCCGCGCGGAATTTCAACTACCACGTCTAACGAAGGCGCGGTATTGGCCGGAGGTGGCTGCCCTCCTGGGTTCTCGATACTCTGTGTCACGATATAGCTGCCCGGAGCGGTCGTTCGGTCGTGGGCTCGAGCAGCAGGACCTTGGCCCCACGGATAGGTCCGCGCTTCAGCTCGAGGAGGGCGCGGTTTGCCTCCTCCAGTGCGTAGGTCTGTACGGTTGGTCGCAGCGGGATCTCCGCCGCGATGGGCAGAAACTCTGCAATGTCTCCGTGGGTCACGTTGGCGACGGACTTGATCTCCCTTTCCAGCCACAGGTGGTCATGGTAGCGCAGCCTAAGCAGGTAGTCCTTGTCCCGATCCTCCTTGCGGATGGCGTTGATCACTAATCGCCCCCCGGGCCGAAGGTTCGCGAGTGCCTCCACCACCGGCTTCCATGCAGGCGTGGTGTCGATGATAGCGTGGAGGCGCACCGGTGCCCGGTCGCTTGTGTCGCCAGCCCATGCCGCCCCGAGCTCCAGCGCAAAGGCCTGCGCCTCGGAATCCCGCGCGAAGACGTAGACCTCCGTATCCGCGTACAGGTGACGGACGAGCTGCAGGACCAGGTGGGCCGAGCCGCCGAAGCCGGTGAGCCCGAGCGCTTGCCCGTCGCGGATACCGGTGAGCCGCAGCGATCGGTAGCCGACACCTCCGGCGCAGAGCAGGGGGGCTGCCGCGGCGTCGGCGAACACTTCAGGAATCGGGTAGGCATAGGTCTCCGGGACGGTCATGTACTCCGCGTACCCGCCGTTCGCGTCCCGCCCGGTGGCGCGGAACTCGGGGCTGATGTTCTCGTCGGGTGCCCCGGAGGAGGAGTGGATCCAGCCGACTCCGACCCGATCGCCGAGCTTGAAGCGGATGCTCCCCGGGCCGAGCGCGTCGACACGCCCGACTACCTCATGCCCAGGAACGACGGGTAGGTGGGGCGGCGCCGTGCGCCCCTCGATTTCATCGAGCTCCGTGTGGCAGACGCCACAGGCAGAGACCCTGATGCGAAGCTCGTTGGCAGCAGGTTGCGGAATAGGTAGCTCGACGAGGTCGAGGGGTGCGACATCCTCGTCCAGCGACACGATCCTGTTGATCACCATAGCTTTCACGATCGTCGTCCTCCTGCTGGCCTCCGGTGGGCGTCCGCGCGTCCTGCTCGGGCGCTCGCAGATAACGCCGTTCGCAGGACAGCCCATACCCGAAACAATAGCTCGCGCTCGCCAAGTCAAGTACCGTTCACATTTGAGCTTTTTGTCTGCCGGGGTCGGATCGCAACCACTGGGGCAACGCCGTGAATTCGCCCTGAAGGCCTGACGGCCGCCTCCCTGCTGGCTTCCACTCCGGCGGCCGCAACCCGGCCCCTTGGGTCGAGAGGCGGAACGGCCGATTGAGTCGGCCAGCGCCACGGTAGCGGCAGTGATAGGTGTTTGCCAATTCAGAGAACCAGTATATGCGAAAAATATAATTTGCCTTTCTTCAACCGGGTTCGATACTTAAACATGGGGTAACCGGCAGCAGGGTCGTTCAATTCAGCCGGTTCCCTTCCTATCGCGTCTGCGCCCTCGAGTGGCGAGGAGGTCTGATTATGAGACGCGCAAGATGGTTCGTTCCGATCCTACCGATTCTCCTCCTGGGTGGCCTCGGCGGCGGGGCACCGGCCAGCGAGGAAGGGGCGGGTGTTGCGGCCGCTAAGCCCGACGCTGGCGCGTCGCAGTCCGCGCCACTGAAAGAAGAACTGCCGGCGCCCACGGCAGGGCAGCCGGAGGCCGCGGGTGTGGCAACAGGCGTGCAAAGTGAGTCCCCGTCAACGGCAGAATCGGAGCCGGCGGCCGCGGAGCCCCAACCGACAGCGCCGGAGCAAGGGAGCCAGGCAGGCGCCGCGGCACAAATTCTCGTCCCTTCGCCGCCGCCGAGTCTGCAGACCTTGGTGGACGAACGCCGCGATATGCTTCGCAAGCGGCGCGAGGCGATGCTCGACGCCTACGGTGGACGTCATGCCTACATGCCGCCGTGGCTGGTCGGATACGACAACGCGGTCGAGCAGTACCGCGAGGCGATGCGTCGGCTCTATCGCGAGCAGAGGGACTACTCCCGCATGCGGCACAACAGCTGGATGGACGCCATGTGTCCATGGTCGAAGCCCCAACGCGACTGGTCGGAGCGTCGCAGCTACCAGACGCAAATGGATCAGCTCGACCGTCGGGAGTACTGGGACAGCTACCTGTACGGTCGGCCATTCCCAGCCTACGGAACGATCCCCTGGTAGAGCAGGGAGGGTCTTCAGGAAGGAAGTTTTGTTGTAGCCCGGCTGCCGCTTCGCGAAAGCGGGGCGGCGGCGTGTGCGTTTCTTAGCAATTTCCGGATGCTATCCAGGCGCGGGTGAAATCAGTGGTTGACATATTAGAATCTGCTGATATACTGATCGCCAACTTAGGTAAAT
Organism: uncultured Gammaproteobacteria bacterium; assembly: GCA_963824085.1. Classification (GTDB taxonomy): domain Bacteria; phylum Pseudomonadota; class Gammaproteobacteria; order Chromatiales; family Chromatiaceae; genus JARRNE01. The sequence goes on along the minus strand of CAWGNT010000015.1, from coordinate 68,494 downwards.
CAACTTCTTCAGGAGTTCAATATGTTGGCCGTACTTGCTGCCGTTGCACTGGTTATCGGTGGAGTATCCGCTGCGACCGTCACCGCCTCTGATGATCACGCCGCGCTTCAAGGCTCGAAGGAGCCAGTGGTCGAGGTCCAGGCTATCCAACCGAGCGACACGAAGTCGGATCAGGGTAACTTCTAACCGCTGACTGCGCCACGCGGCGCACCAAGGGCCCCGGGGATCGGCCGATCCCCGGGGCCTTTCCCTTTTCTGCAGACCTGTAACGACCGCTCATGGTCGGAGCGCTTTCCCATGGGGATCGCCGGCGATGCTTCCGGCGAGCACCCTTGCGGGTGGACGCTAGGGGCGTCAACATGGCTCCCTGGCGGACCTGATTGAAGGTCTCGCGCGTTTTTGCCCGCGTTTGGCGTTGCCCGCCTGTCGTCCCCGTCCGTGAGGTTTCTTGTCGAAGCGACCGATATGCCAGTACCTGACCGACCGCAGGCCGAGGCCGATCAGGACGTTCGCCGTCTGCGGCGGGCCTTCGCACTCGCGGCGCTTTTCATCGCCGTGCTGTGGGCCATCAAAGCCTTCGAGCTCGCCCTTGGGCTGGATCTCTCGAGCTTTGGCGTCTACCCAAGGAGGTTGAGCAGCATGGGTGGCATCCTATTAGCGCCCTTGATACACGGGTCGCTGACACACCTCTTCGCGAACACGGCCCCCGCCTTGGTGCTCGGTACAGCGCTACTTTTCGGCTACCCGAGAGCGGCCTGGTGGGTCCTGGCGGTCGTGTACTTGGGCTCAGGGCTTTGCGTGTGGCTGTTTGCCCGCCCGGCCTATCACATTGGTGCGAGCGGACTGATCTTCGGCCTCATGTTCTTCGTCTTCACGATGGGCGTCCTAAGGTGGGATCGCCGGGCCATCGCCATCTCGCTCGTCGTCTTTCTCCTTTACGGCGGTATGATCTGGGGCATCTTGCCGATCGATCCGCGGATCTCGTTCGAATACCACTTCTTCGGGGCCGTGCTCGGTATCATTCTTGCCGTTTTGCTTCGGCGCCTCGACCCTCCCCCGCCGGAGAAGAGATACAGCTGGGAAGATGAGGAGAGTATGGCCGCCGACTGGCCTTTCGAGGACATGCCGCGCAACGATGGGGTCCCTAGCGACAGAAGTACGGCTTCACAGCGCTCGGTTCCGGAAGGACCGCATTCGTCGGCGCGACAACGGAGGTCCTAGGTCTGGGACGCAGGCGCCGGGGGTGGAGCCAGTCCCCTGCTCGCGGCTGAGCTTCAACGCCAATAACCATAGATGAACCTGAAAAGAGGAGCTCACCACGAAGAGCACGAAGAAACACGAAGTAAAACAACGGCGAAATAGGGGATGGGGGCAGATCCGGCTCCACCCGGCGCCTGATGGTGCAATTGGAAGCAACTATTTGAGCCTCTTCGTGTCCTTCGTGGTTCGAGTTCCGAATCTAGGATGAAGACTGTTCCTTACTTCGTTAGCGTCGCTGCCAGCACCGCCTTCCTGGTCGGCTGGCTCTGGTTCTTCCTTCCGGATATCTCGATTCCGCAGGGTCTCGTTGGAATCGTGCTGGCATTGGTGCTGCGTCGCATCCTCTACAGCGGTCTGATGAAGTACTGGGACGAACGCCGACCCTAGAGGGGTCTTTGAGACGGCCCTGGCGTCCGGCGCAGCGAAGGCTCCACCTGCGCCGCGAGCCTGGTGCGCTGTGGCTCTATGACAGCGGGGATAGTCAGGTGCGCACCGCGCGGTCTACCCGGATATCGAGCTTCTTCAATCGGTGCCAGAGGCTGCGCTCGGTGATGCCCAGTAGACGGGCGGCTTGGGCCTGGACCCCTTGGCACTCGTCCAGGGCACTCACGATGAGCCGCCGTTCCGCGTCCTCCAGCCGGGCGTCCAGTCCGCGCCCGCCAAGGTCCATCGTCTCGTCGGCGGCTGTCCCACCGGTGCGTACCCGGCCTTGCCGGACCTTGTCTGGCAGGTCGTCCGGCGTAATCTGTGCGCCGCGACAGCTCAGGAGCGAACGTTCCACCGCGTTGCGCAGCTCGCGGACGTTGCCAGGCCAGTCGTGCCGGCTGAGGGCGGCGAGTGCCGAGTCCGAAAACCCCGTGACGGGTTTGCCCATCTCCGAGCGCAGCTCGGCGAGGAACACCTCCGCAAGCAGAGGGATGTCATCGCGGCGCTCCCGTAACGGCGGCACATGAATGTTGTAGACGTCGAGGCGATAGAGGAGGTCTTCCCTGAAGTCGCCCTCCGCCACCATCTCGCGCAGGTCCCGGTTGGTGGCGGTGATCACGCGCACGTCCACGCGGCGGATCGCATCGCTCCCGACGGGGGAAAACTCGCGCTCCTGCAACACCCGCAGCAGCTTTGCCTGCAGCTGCGGCTCGAGGTCGCCGATTTCGTCGAGAAACAGGGTGCCACCGTTCGCCTGCTCCAGGCGACCGAGCCGGCTCTGCGTGGCGCCTGTGAAGGCGCCCTTCACATAGCCGAAGAGCTCGCTTTCCATCAGGTCGCGAGGGATCGCGGAGCAGTTGATGGCAACCCATGGCATGTCGGCGCGCTGGCCGCGCTCGTGAATCCCGCGCGCCACCGCCTCCTTGCCGGTCCCGCTCTCGCCGGTTATCAGGACATTCGTCTTGTAGGGGGCGACCTGCGCGATCTGGTCGCGCAGCCGCTGCATGGCCTTGCTCTCTCCCACCAGACGGCACTTCCGATGAGCGCCGCTGACGGCGGCGTGCAGCTGGCGGTTCTCCTGCATGAGATCGTGCAGGCGCACGGCGCTCTGTACGGCAAACTGCAGCTCTTCGGGCTCGAACGGCTTGGTGAGGTAATCGCTCGCTCCCGCCTGGATGCACTCGATCGCGGAGCGGATGGACCCGTAAGCGGTCACCACGATGACCGGCACGTCGGGGCGGTCCCGCCGGCTGCGGGCGATGAGCTCATGGCCACCCATCCCCGGCATCTTCAGGTCGGAGAGCACGACCGCCAGATCGGGATCGCGCAACAGGCCCACAGCGTCCTCTGCACGTTCGGCGGCGAGCACCCTGTAACCGGATTGCTCCAAGGCCATCTGCATGACCATGAGCATGTTGCGCTCATCGTCGACCACGAGCACCGTACGCTGCTCCATCAAGAGTCCTCTCTGCGCAAAGGGAAACGCATGGCGAAGCAGGCGCCGCGGCGAGTCCCCGGTACCAGCTCCAGCTGCCCGCCGCTTGCCTCGACCAGGGTGTTGGCGATGGTGAGCCCGAGTCCGCTGCCATGTGCCTTGGTGGTGAAGAAGGGCTCGAACAGGCGGGTCATGAGCTCCACGGGGACCCCGGGACCACTGTCCTGAAGTGCGACGACCAAGGATGTATCCTCAACGGCAGAGCTGACTTGAAGCTCGCCGGGGCCGTCGTCCATGGCCTGAAGCGCGTTGCGCACGAGGTTCATCCACGCCTGGCGAAGCAGCTCCGTGTCCAACTCGAGTCGCCGTTCGCCGTGGCGGTAACGGCGGGTCACCCGCACCTCCTCGCGCCCGGCCAGGGTCACCTCCAGCGCCCGCTCCAAGGGTTGCACCGGGTCGATGGGCAGAAACTGGGGCTGCCGGTGGCGGGCGAGCTGTTGAAAGTCCTTTAGCAGGTGGTCAAGCCGCAGACTCTCCTCGCGGACCATGCGGCGCAGCTCTGCGGTCCGGGTCGGGTCTTGAGTGGTCTCCAGCAGCTTCGCTGCCGTGTTGATGACGCCGATCGGATTGCGAATCTCGTGTGCCATCGCCAGGGCGAGCTCGCCGAGCGCGGTGAGCTTGTCGCGTTGAAACTCGCGCCTTTGCTCGTCGCGGATCTCCCGCAATCCCGCTGCCATGCTGTTGAAGGCGCGGGCCAGCTCCCCCAGCTCGTCATTCGACTGAATGGGGATGGCCGCACGGTAATCCTGCGCGGCCAGTCTCATCACGCCATCGCGTAGATACTCCACCGGCCGTATTACGATGCGGCTCAGCACGAGGCCAGTGACGACGGCGAGGAGGGTGCCTCCGAGCACGATGACGACGGTCAGGGCACCCTGGTCTGTCAGGAGGTCCGCACCCCCTTGATGGGCCAGGCCAGTGAAGAGCACCGCCTCCACCCGCCCCGTCGCGTCAACGAGCGGGGTGTAGAGCCCCCAATAGCTCCCCCCTCTGCTTGGGTGGTGTAGTAGTCGTGCTTGTGGGTGAGGCGCTCGAAGGCATCGGCCGGCAGGCGCAGGCGAAGCGGCTCGCTCTCCTCCGAGAATGCCTTCTCGAAGTCTCCTTGGCGCGGGTAGAAGAGCCGGGTCTTCAGCCCGCTGAGCCGGCCCAGTCGGTTGAGCAGCTCCTTGTCGAACAGGGTGCCGAGGACCAGTCGGTAGTGCCGCTCGGCCTGACGGGGGATGCGCACGATGGTGATGGCGGCAAGCAGATTGCCCTGGTCCTGGTTGACTTTGACGACGGCCGTGTCTTGTCCCGGCGCCCAGGAGCTGCCGAGGGTGGCGGACCCGGACGAATAGAGGAGCTCGTCGTCGTAGCCGTAGACCTGGATCAGGGTGATCCCCAGCTCCCGCGCTAACGGCTGCAGCTGCGCCGGCACGGGCGACTGTCCTTGCTCCAACAGGAGGTCGCCGTGTGTGGTCTCTTCGATCACATCCGCGAACAGACGCGCGTTGTGGTGAAGGTTGGCGAGGGCCGCCTGATTGACCTGCTCCGCCTCGCGTATCCAGCGCTCGATCGAGTCTTCCATGCGGCCGGCGATCCAAGAGGCCGACAGCGTGCCCGTGATCACCATAGGCGCCAGGACGATCGCCACGATGACTAGCAACACCTTGCGTTGCAGTCGGTTCAGCAGGAAGGAGCCCCGCATCTACAAATCTCGTTGTCTTCTACATGTTGCGAGGGTTCGCCCTCGCAGTCACCGCCGACAAACGCCACCGGATCGATGCCAACTGTTTGTTTTTCAATGGATACGGTGCGCCAGTGAGAGTTGGTCCAGGTTTTGTATTGTGGTTCCAATCGCTTCCCTGCCTGGAGATAAAGAAACCATGTATTCCCCACACCTTCGGAGAGACATCTTGGCGCTGCCGTCGCATCCCGCCCAAGCAATCCACAGCTCGACCTGGCACTTACCCTCCCTGTTTCAGAGTCGCTGGCTTCCGCGCGCCCTGGGAATCGGCGTGCTGGCGGCGACTTGTGCCCTCGCGGTCAGCTTCAAATCCCCCAGCGAGGTGCAGTGGCTGACCGATCTCGCCGATGGCGGCGACGCTGGCGCGCAGCTCCAGCTGGGTCTCGCCTACCGTGACGGACGGCTTGGTCTGACACCCGATCAGAAAGTCAGCATCCAGTGGCTGAGGATGTCCGCCGGACAAGGCAATGCCTACGCGGCCAGCGCCCTGGGCGATGCCTATGCCCGGCAGGCAGGGACCTCACCCGATGCCGCCGCATCGGCCGTCCAATGGTGGCGCAAAGCGGCGCAGGCTGGCAATGCCGATGCCCAGCGGCATCTGAGTGAGGCCCTTGTCCAGCGGGGTGACACCGCTGCGGGAGATGCTTGGGTGCGGGAGGGATCGATCCAAGGTCGGCCTGAGGCGGTGCAACGGCCGCAACGGCTTTCCTCGCAGGATCAAGCGCTCACGGGCGACGCTGAACGCGAGGGTACGCTCGCGTCGCTCGCCGCACGGCTTCACTCTCGCAGCCTGCAGGCGCTCTCTTACGTCGCCGACCTGCTGAAGCGGACAAGCCTTGGGCCGCAATCCACGATCTCGCTCCGGAAGGCGGCGGAAGCGGGAGATTCCGTCGCTCAGTACCAGTTGGGCATCCGCTACCGCGATGGCGGCTGGGGCGTAGAGCGCGATCAAGGTCAGGCACGGGGCTGGCTAAGTCGCGCGGCCGCCTCGGGAAATACCTTGGCGGGCCAGGCCCTCGCCTCCTTGGAACGCGACTGAGCCCCGGGGCTACATCCGGCTACCCCCGCTTCATCGTTCCGCGCAGGTTCGGTAACGGAGCCTGGCGCCCGGAACCATCACCGCAAACCCCAAGCAGACCATGACAACAGTCTCGCCCTATACGATTGCCATCACAGCCCCGCTGGTCAGCCTGCTCATGATCGTGGGCTACCACCTTTACCTGCACGCCAGGCTTAGACGCGATCCTTCCTACACCATACAGGCCGTGAATAGCAGCGCACGCGAGGCCTGGGTACGCAACATTATGGGAAGCTCGGAAAAGGGTAAGGATATCCTTGCCGTTCAGACCCTCCGCAATTCCACCATGGCGGCCACCTTTCTTGCATCCACGGCCATCCTGCTCATCATGGGCGTGCTGAATCTATTGCAGAAAGCCGACCTCGGAAGCCTCTTGAGCACCCTTAGTCAGGAGCCGGTGGAGGGTAGCCTGGGCCAGATCAAGCTGCTGGCCCTGCTGGTGGATTTCTTCTGGGCCTTCTTCTGCTTCTCCCAGTCCGTGCGCATGTACAACCATGTCGGTTACCTCATCAATGCAGGCACCGGGCGCAATTTTGGCTCCAGCCCCGGGTACGTGGCGCGCCTGCTCAATCGCAGCGGGGGCTATTACAGCTTGGGCATGCGCTCGTACTATGTCTCCGTGCCCTTGGTGTTCTGGCTGTTCGGCCCCTTCTATCTGCTCATTTCCAGCGTCGGCCTTGTGATGGTGCTCTACCACATCGACCGCTCTCCGGAAGTCGGTGAGCCGAACGGCGCCAGCGATACCGGGCGGATCGCCCCAACTGACGATCCGCCACAGGTGACACCGCTCGGTGAGGCGATGCTGAGACGTCCCGAGCAGATCCCCTGCGCAACGGATATCCCGGGTGTCCCCGAGCTGGTGACGAATTAGGCGTCCACGACTTTACACGGTCAACCCAGCTACCCGTTTGTTCCAGCGGCGGCGCCTCGGGAAATGTACCCGGGGCGCCCTGCGGTGGCCGTAGGCCTCGCCGCATGCACTGAGCTCGGCGGCCAGACGCATGGCATCTGGCACGAATATGTAGTCTCGTTGCACTTCCGAGCCTCCCACCCAGTTCATATGCCGACCCGCCGCCGCATCGTGCAAGGGCAGCTGCAGGGTCCCGGAAAGAGCATTAGGACCGCCAATGGCTGTGTCTTTGCGCCCAAGCGGATTTCTCGACCCCAGTGAGGCGGATTGTCGGCGCTCGTGCCCCATGCGCGGGCAGGGGCCGCGGCGTTTGTTGCGTTCCTTTGATGGGGCGCGTATAAACCCCGGTGCTTGCCCTCCCACTGGGGACGACCTTTGGCGTGCCCGTCAGATCACTTTGATACGGCAAATCGACCAAACACTTGAAACAGATATTTATGGAAGACAAAGAGATGAAGAACCGATTGATGTTGCGCCGAGCTCTGGTGCTGAGCGTAGGATTAGGGTTGGCTGCAAGCGCGGGGATGAGCGCTGCAATGGATTTTGGAAACATGATGAATCCGTCCAAGTGGATGGGGGGCGGTAAAGACAGAGACCGTGGCGATTACGGGGATGGTCCGGGTTACGGCCCGGGGTATGGCTACGGGGGTCCGGGATATGGCTATGGTGGTCCCGGTTACGGCGGCCCGGGATATGGTTACGGCGGACCGGGCTACGGTTACGGCGGACCGGGCTACGGTTACGGCGCTCCCGGTTATGGCTACGGCGCCCCAGGCTACGGCTATGGTGCCCCAGGCTACGGCTACGGTGCCCCGACTGGGACGGTTGTTGTGCCCCAGGCCGGGAGCGGGGGCTCCCAATCTGAGATCGAAGCCCTCAAGCAGCGGCTAAACCAGCTTGAGCAGGGCGAGATCAGATGACGTCGGAGCAGCGCTCAGCTGCCCTAAATATGCGCTCTCTCGCTTGAGCATGAGCATGCGGTTGTCCTAGTAGGGAGGCACTGCATAAATCCATCCTGGATTTTTCAGCGCACGGGGCGCCGCGTCCCTGTGTTGTTGTCCCACGTCCGACGTCGAACAGCTCGTGTGGCGCGCGAGCTCGCTGAATGCTTCCCGCTACCCCGAAGAAGCCCGGCCTCCGCCGGGCCTCTCTTTCCCTGTCATAGGACACGGTGTGCTCCTGGGTCGACACAACAAGCCCGCACCATCCTTGTGCAACGGAGTGGCTTTCCCCAGCTCCGTGCTCGGATTTTGGTCGGGCGTTGCCTGAGGTTGATCCGCGTCGGCCTATTGCCGCCTCGCTCCGCATCGGTTGGTACGGGCCTTGTATGGCTCCAGGCGGAACCGCTATTGGACCCAACAGTTGAGGGAAGCGCACCATGAGCCATCCGTTCGACCACGCAGCTTTCGAAGACTGCATCCTGAGCTCCAGTGACGACTACGAGCCATACGGCTTTCAAACGCCACATCTGGCGACGGTTGCCAGTGTGCAGCGCCCAAGCGAGGTCGATGCAAGATTCGGCATCCATGCGCGGGCGATCGAGGCGGACTTGCTGGACGACTTCGATAGCGTGGGCTGCTAGCCCGCACGGCGATTAGCGTCGCGGCGCAGCTATCACTGAGGGCAACGGGTCGGGTACGGGTCGGCGTGACCCGTACCCTTCCCCTGGCCCCACGGCTGAGCTCGAGGGAAGCGCTGAATAAATCCGTCCTGGATTTCTCAGCGTAAGGCATCCGAAAAGCGTGGTTTCCGGATACCGTCGGTTTCAGCCCCGTGCGGAATCCTGCCCAATCCGCAACATTCCTTTCCCGCATTGCTTCAGGGCGCCGAGCGGTCGCTAGAATGTCACCCCGATGCCGCCGCCGACTCCTCCGCTGCCACCGCCGATCCCGATACTGACCCAAGGCCGCCGGGACTGTTCCCCAGCGTCTCTCGCGGGCCACAGATACGGATTGAAGCTCTCCAGGACGGGAAGCCGATTGTGGGCGCGTCCGTCCGTGGCTTCGCGGATGGCCGCCACCCGCCCAGAGGCCGTGAGCAGCCGACCTACGCGAAAATCGACCGTCTCGAGGTAACCGGGCCTTGAAACGATGAAGCGGCCGATTGATGGTGCGTTCATTCGAGGCCGGCCGCAGTCGTCCAGCGGGTATCCAACGACCTGGAGCTCGGTGCGATCCTTCAGGTTCCGAGTCTCGACCAACAGCCCGCCCCATTGGACCAGCCGTCCCACATAGGTGTCGGCCGTGGCGGCGACAGCCGGTGTGATGCTTCGGTCACCGACGGCAGAGCGACAGCTGTTGCCAGCGCAGCCCGCGAGCAGCAGGACCATCAACGGGAGGAGGGCCCAGGGACTCACAACGGATCCTTTCCCCCGTTTACGCTTACTTACCGGGAGATGCCTTGCCCTTGGGGTCAACGCCGAGTCGCATCGACCCTAGTGGACGGACATGTGATCGCGGATTGCACGGAGGCTTGGATTGTTGATCAGGCGCTGAAAGCGCGGATTGCTTTGCAGCGCGCCCAGGTTCCCCGATGTGACGAGCCGCATGAACTCGGGGTCCGCCAGCGCTGCCTGTACCTCGGGATCATTCTGCAGGGCCGTGAGCATGTTGATGATCTCCGGGTCACCGATCATCTGCTGCTGCAGGGACTGAATCTCCGACGCGTATCCTGAGCTGCTCGGGTCGGCACTCCCGGGCTGAACGGAGCGGATTTGGGATTGATCGACGCTGATTTGCCCAAGGGTGGGCGATTGGATGAGGTAATGTCCCTCGGAGAAGCCCACGACCTCGCCGGAAATCACGCTGCCGTCTTGCAGCTCGATGCGACTCGACTCGCCGCGCGCAGCTGGCGCGCCGAGCACCAGAGCGATCAACAGGGAATAAACGATTGCCTGCGCCATCTCCCAATCCCCAGACAGCCGAGCGTTAGCGTCAATCGCCTCGCTAGATCCGGGTGTTCCAGCGTTGCGATGTGGGGTTTTCGTTTCCTGGGGCGCTCTGCCCCTGCCGGGGAACGCCGTGAGTATGTCCATGTAGGCTTGACGGAAGCCTTCCTGCTGGCGACACCCCCGGCGTGAGCGGCTCGTCCCCACTGGTCCGGAAACGAAATAGCCGGGCGAGCTCCGCATACACTGCCACGCGCTTTATCAGGCGTCCAGTCCCGCGTTCCGGCAGGGCCGGCGACGCGTTACGGGGACGGACTTGGTAATTGCACCTATGCTTCAGCTGAGCCCGGGAACCCGAAGAGTCTGGTGCGACCGGTATTCGCCCGTCCTGCACGCCCCGACACGGCATCCCTGTTGTCTGTGGCCCGCCGACTCAGCCTTTCCGTGTCCCACGAGCTAAGGCTGGAGGGCGGCTCGAATCACCTCGGATCTAGGAGCCACCGCACATGAAAGCGTATCGATCGACGGTCGTGTTGCTCGTTCTGTCGTTGGCGGGGTCGCTGATTCCGGCGCCGCAGCTATCGTTCGCGCAGGCGTTCTTCGACCAAGAACGCAGCTTCGTGGTGGACCGGGCTTGCGAGGCGCACACTTCAATCAAGAAGAAGACCGGTCCTGTAACCCTCAGGGTGGGGCAGGCCTACCGTGCCATGGGCGAGAACACCCGGTCCGGGGCGACCCATGCCTTCATCGAGGTCGACGGGAAGCGGAAGTGGGCGGCCCTCGCCTGCGGCCACTTCGCGGGCATCGCCGACAACGGAGGTGTGGTCCCCGCGCACCCGGGCGAGGATACCTCATGTCTGCCCTTCTTCGACGACCACGACAATCCGGTCAACGTGGGATTCGGGGCTCGGCCGACATGATGCCGGAAGCGCCCACGATTACCCGCTTCGATCACGCGGTCAATGCCACCTGCGGGGAGCCGGGCAAGGTCGTGTCCCGGGAGGAGCTCAAGGCGCTTCTGACCGCGCACCCCGACGTGCTCGAGCGCATCCAGGCATTTACCGGCGGGCGCGTCTTCGCGGACCGACCCGTTCGCAATTCAACTGCGGATTACCTCGAGGATCTCGCAGATACCTGGCTCGCCGTACACGGCCTCGATCACATCCTATGCGGTGAGCCCAAACCGGGCGGCAAGGATCGATGGCCGTCATTTCTACGGCCGCTATCTACAGCTCCAGCAGTCGGGCGAGGCCTGCCGCATGCCGAATTTCAGTCAGAACGAGGCCGTACCGTAGGTGATCTACACCATGGGCGTCCGCATGAAGGTCGGCTCGGGTCTCGCCGAGTCGCCGGTCAAGGGCTACGGACTAACCCTTAGTGACGATTCAAGAACAACTTGACCATCGTTTTCTGACCGCCCAACGGTAGGGCGCAATAGGCCCCAGCCGTATTGCGCCGCAGGCCGCCGTTGATCCCAGTCGGTGCAATACGCTCCGCTATTGCACCCTACGCCGAACGAAGTGGTTCAGTTGTTTCCGAATCGTTCCTTAGCGCCGAGGACATCCTCAAGGTGGCGACGCGGGCGCTTGCCGAGAATCCGACATCGAGCGCAAGCAGCACGGGCTGCCTCTTGCGGGTGTCCGGTGATGATTGTGATTTTCCGGCGATCTTTGTCCGGCGCAAGAGCGGAATACGCACCTTCTATCCGGACGCCTCGCCCGATCCGCGGCGATGGCTTTCTTCTTCAGGTCCTGCCCGTGGGGCAGCATCCGGATGCGCGCACCGCGCTTGAGTCCGCGCACAAGCGTGCGGTCTTCGCCCTCGAACGCGATGGGAAGGTGGGCTTTTTCGTTCCTCGGGCGACGACCGCGCCGACTTTGGGTGGGGTGTTGCTACGCGTCAAGCGCCTTGGCGACTGAAGAGCTCCAGGCCCGCGGCCAAGCGCGTCGCCTCGGCATCACGGCGGACGGGGCTGTCCGCCCTTCCAATTACTGCGTTACAGTAATAACCCTGATTGACACACGGCGTTTGCGCCTGGCGCCTGGGAGCAAGAAGTGCAGATTACCGGGATGCTGTGGGGGGCGAAGCTCCTCAACTACGTGGGTTATCCGACCTCGGAGGTGCGCGGGCCCGACGCGACTGGAGAGGAAATCAAGGACCTGATCGATCGTTATGGCAGCGTCCTGATCAAGCCCGTGTTCAAGGGGGGCATCGGGAAGAAGGGCAAGGCTGGGCTGATCGGACGGGCGAGCGATGTAGCCACCGCGATGCGCGAGAAGGAGCGGCTGTTCTTCGTTGAGCACCGCGTGGGAAACAGCCGGGCGAAGGCCGAGGGTGTAACCTTCGAGAGCGCGATTCCCGCCGAGCACGAGATTTACGTCTCGATCACCGACGATACCCGTTACCGCGCCCCGACCCTGACCATCACGCATCACGGCGGCGTCGATATCGAGGAGCTGCCGCCAGAGCAGATCGCGACTATCCCCTTCGATGCTCTGACCGGATTCAAGGGCTTCATCGTCGCCAACGCGCTGGACAGCATCGAGGCCCCGCGGGAGATCATCAGCCCGCTGGTGCAGAACCTCCCCAAGCTGTGGGACCTCTTCAACAACTACGGGATGAGCACCCTGGAGCTGAATCCGATCCGGATGATGCCGAAGAGTGGCGGTCGGCTGGTTCCGGTGGCCTGCGACTTCAAGTGTGCCTTCGACACCGACGACCCGACCTGGCGGCGCTTGAATCTGCCCGCCAGCCTGGATTCCAGCAATTACTCCGCCTTCGAGCTGGAGGTCAACGAGCTGCGGACCTACCAGGGCCAATCGGACGTGTTCGTCATCAACGAGCAGGGCACCATCACGGCCATGACCTTCGGCGGAGGCGCGAATGCCCTGGTCACCGAGCTGCTCGGTGACACCGCCACCATCTCGTCCGACTTCGGGGGCAACCCACCGTACCACAAGATGTACGACATCAGCCGCATCGTCTACAAGCACTGGCTGGAGCAGACCAACGTGCTCTTCATCATCGGCGGCAAGGCTAACAACACGGACATCTACACCACCTTCCGCGCCATGGCCGACGCCCTGCGCGACTATTTCAACAGCCATGGACGCAGACCCCTTTTCGTCGTGGTGGGGCGGGGCGGTCCGAATCTGATCCGCGGCATGGCCTATCTCAAGGACACGCTCGACGCCTTGGGGCTCCCGTACCGCATGTTCGGGCATGACTCTGCGATGAGCGGGGTCGTCAACTACGCCCGCGCCATCGATGCCTGGATGCAAAGCGGTGGCAAGGACGAGATTGCCCGCCGCATGGGCATTGCTCCCGAACGTCCCGGAGGTTGGAAATGACGGAGAAGATCTCTCACTTCCAAGAGCCCATCCGCCGTCGGGGCATACCGGAGTTTCTGCACTATTTCGTTGGCATCAGCTCCCTGACCCAGCTCGCCACGCGCGACGACCGCGTCTGCGTGCTCAACATCCTGGGCAACGAGAGCCGCGCTGTGACCCCGATCAGCCATTTCTACTCCGGCGGCAACGTGGTCTGCGGAGTCCAGCCCGGGCGCTCCGGCTCCGTGCTCAAGACGGAGCTCAACGACATCCCCGTCTACAATACCGTGGCCGAGGCCCTCGATGCCGGGCGCCGCTTTAACGTTGCCGTGGTCTACGTGCCGCCGGCTGGCGTCAAGGACGCGGTGATCGAGGCGGTGCGCGTCAATCCGGGTCTGAGCCGCGTGATCATCATCACCGAGAAGGTCCCCCTCAGCGACGCCCGAATCATCCGTCACTACTGTCAGCTGCAGGGCGTGGACGTGTTCGGCGGCAACTGCCTCGGCATCGCAGACGCCCACCAGCACGTGCGCATCGGCGGCGCCCTCGGCGGCAGCCATCCCGCAGAGTCGCTGGTACCGGGCTCGGTAGCGATCTACTCCAACTCCGGCAACTTCACGACGACGATCGCCGTCTATCTGCTCACCGCCGGCTGGGGCACCACGGTATCCCTGTCGTCCGGAAAGGACGTCTATATCCACTTCGCCGCGCCCGAGTTCATCAATGCCTTCCACAACGACGCGCGCAGCCGCGCCGCCGTGATGTACATCGAGCCCGGCGGCTACTACGAAAAGGATCTGGTCTTCGAGAAACCGATCATCGCCTGCGTGGTGGGGCGTTGGAAGGATCGCCTGACCAAGGCCTGCGGCCATGCCGGCGCCATCGCCGGCAGCGGCGACAATGCCTCCGCCAAGGAGCACTGGTTCACGGAGAAGCTCGGGGTCGCCGGCATCTTCACCGCCGATGATCCGGTCTGCTCGGCCAGGGGCGCGGTGGTCACCAACATCGCCGACGTGCCTGCCGCCATGACCGCCGTGATGGCCCTGAACGGTCAGGAGCCCGACTTCGCGCCCATCGGCAACCTCTCCATGAAGTGCTGGTTCGCAGACGACAGCGGCCTCGCCTTGCCCCTGGAGCTCGATGTGGCTCCGGTGCCTGCGGTGGAGCCGTACCGCGAGCAGATCGAGGCGGTCAACCGCCAAATCGGCGTGATTCCGCCGCGGGAGAGCATGAAGGACGCCTCCGGGGCCTCCATGATGGATCCCGTCACGCAGATCACCCGCCTGCACGGTGTCAGCCTCCTGGACCTTGCTACTCGTCCTTACGAGGACAACCTGGTGTTGGCCCTGGTTCGCGAGTATCCGGACGGGGCGGGACGCGCGCTGGCGAACGTCGTGCTGAACGCCTACGTCAACCTCCACGACACGCCGGTTCTCGCGGCCGCCTTCAGCGCCCGCAAGGCCGGAAACAGCCCCAACACCGCACTGTGCGCGGCGCTGGCGATGATGGGGCCGTCCATGATGGCGGGCGCTCGGGGAGCTGTGGAGACGCTCTTGGCCCTGTTCCGAGACTCTGGTCTCTCGCATCCCTCGGACGCCGCCTTCAGCGTCGACGCCGTTGTCGACGCCGCGACCGCCGATCAGGTCCGTGCCCTGACGGTTGTGGAGCCGGACCGCCATGCCGAGGCGATGCTTGCCGGCGCGGCCGCCCGCGGGGTCTCGGGGTCGGCCTTCCTGCGCTTTCTAGACGCCCTGAGAGACCGACACGGAGCTGGCCCGAGCAGCGACGCGGTCCTCGCCGCCATATGCTGCCACCTGGCTTGGCGGCCTCTGCTGCACAAGCGCATGTCGGTCACGACCCTGTCCAACATGCCCTGGCATCTGCGTATCTCCGCGGCCGTCGTCGGCGCCTCCGTGCGTCCGGAGCGGCAGACACCGGATACCTTCGGCGACGTACCTATGCAGGACCTGATCAACGGATGGAGCTTCACCGAGACCGCCTACCTAGCCCTGTTGGCGCGCCGGCCCAATGAGGAAGAGCGCTTTGCCTTCACCGTGCTGCTGGGTCTGACCGCGTCCAACGGGCCGGGCACCATCTCCGCTCAGGGCGCCAAGGGAGCGGTGAGCGCGGACGGTCCGGAGGTGCCGCATCGGGTCCAGGTCAACAAGGCCTACGTCGGGTTCCTGAGTCACACTGGCTTCGCACACGGCGGCAACGGCTTCGAGGCCATGCAGTTCCTGATCGAGCGCTTCGGCGGACTTGACCTGACAGACCCGGGCAACCCCAATCACGGCCTCGACCTGGTGCGTATCGCCTCCGATTACGCGCTCGATTACAAGCTGTATAAAACCAAGGCCAAGGCCGCGGGCAACCTGTCCTACGCCAAGATACCCTGCGTGAACCACCCGGTGTTCAAGGGCAAGGACGTGAACCTGGACCCGCGTGAGGTCTACGTGCGCGAGCTGTTTCAGGAGCGTGGGAGCTACAACATCTTCCACGAGTTCTACCACGAGCTGGTCCATGCCCTGGCCAGCTACGGCGTGAGCAGCAATGTCTATTGCGTGAACATCGACGCCGTCATCGCCGTGATCCTGCTGAAGATGCTGTGGGGACCTTTCGTGGCCGGTAAGATCGATGCCCACTTCCTCGAGTATGGGGCGTTTACGACCTTCGTTTACGGCCGCGTGGTGGGCGAGGCGGCGGAGATCGAGGACCACGCCACCCGCGGGCGCAACATGGATACCCGAACCGCCGCCAGCCAGTGTCGATTCGTCAGTTGATCCATCGCCATAGGGGTCATCGCTGGGGCGTACGCGGGACGTTCTTGGTCCTGGACGCACCCTTGTGGTGCGCGTCCCTGTTGTTTCAGCGGCTGCCCTGGGGTAGCGCTCCCGCTCGATGCATCCTTTCCATGAAGACGCCGCAGCCCCTGCACCGACTTGATGCGCCTGTTAAAAAATCTGGTAGAACACTCTGAAACAGCGACAATTGTCAAGGGAGCGACTTCGGGCCGGTAGTGATAATATAAGACAATCAGCGTATACGGATATGGTGATTGTCATGCTGGTGACCGCATTCTTGCCGCTAGTGTTCAGCCTGCTCGCTTGGTCGGCGACAGCCGACGGGCCCGCGCAGGATCAGCTTCATTCGCGGCTCCGGATCGATGGCGGGAGCGCGCCCGCGGTCGCCTTCGGTTGTATGCAGCCGGATCTGCGGTTCATCGACGCGAGTCTTGCCGCTCGGCCGGCCTGCGCTTGGAGCGCGACGGCAGGAGGCTCAACCGCGGGCGGGCCGGACTGAATCGCGCCGCGGCGGCGCCTCGCCGCATGATGCATCAATGCGTCAGCGGCGGGATAACAAGATGCGACGGTTTCCACGCTGGATCTGCACGCTGGAGAGGCCGCCGGACTCACGCAGGACCAGCTCCAGCTCGCGCAGATCGCGCACGCGGTTGCCGTTGGCCTCCAGGAGCAGGTCACCCTCGCGCAGACCAGATGCCCATGCCGCGCTATCCTCTTTCACTGGGCCCACGGCGACCGCCATGAGACGCCCCCGAGCGGACTGCTTGATCAGATTTCCGAGCATGGCTCCGCGGAAGCTCCGATCAACCTGTGCCCCGGGGATATAGTTCTTGTAAGGATTGGCGATCTCGCCGTGCAGTGACAAAGAGCGGCCCGAGCGAATCACGTCCATGTCCACCGGTGTGCCGATGCTCATCAGTCCCATGCGATTGCGCAGGTCTGCCGCCCCTTTGACGGGATTACCGTTGATCGTGGTGACCACGTCCCCCGGTCGTAATCCGGCGTCTGCCGCCGCTGAGTCGGGCTCGATGTTGGAGACCACCGCTCCCTGTTTGCCTTGAGCTCCGAGGGCGACCGCGAGGTCTGGCGTCAGGTCTTGGACGCCCACTCCGAACAGGCCTCGCCGTACCCCTCCGTGCTCGACGATCTGGTCCATGACGGTCCGGACCATGTTGGCAGGGATGGCGAAACCGATGCCGATGTTTCCGCCGCCAGGCGCCAGAATCGCCGTGTTTATCCCCACCATCTCGCCGCGCAGGTTCACCAATGGCCCGCCCGAGTTGCCGGGATTGATAGAGGCGTCCGTTTGGATAAAGTTCTCGTATCCCTCGATACCGAGGCCTGTCCGCCGCAAGGCGCTGATGATGCCTGAGGTCACGGTCTGGCTCAGACCGAACGGGCTGCCGATCGCCAGAACGAAGTCGCCGACGCGCAGATTGTCGGAATCCGTGAGCTTGAGCGCTGTCAGCCCCTTGGCTGGGATACGGAGCACGGCGATATCCGTTTCTGGGTCTGATCCCACCACCTCGGCCTTGAGCTCACGCCCGTCATGGAGCTTTACGGTGATTTCGGTCGCCTTGTCCACCACATGGTGATTGGTCAGCACGAGCCCTCTTGCCGCGTCGACAATGACGCCGGAGCCGAGGCTTTGGCTGTCGCGCTCCCGGTTGCGACGCGGGCTGTCGAAGAACCATCGAAAGAACGGGTCGCTGAGCAGAGGGTGGTCCTGAATCTCTATGCGAGTGACGCTCGAGATGTTCACGACCGCCGGGATTACGCGCTCCAGCATGGGCGCCAGGGTCGGGATGGGTTGGCCATTCACGGCTGTCGGCAGCGCCGCGTTCACTGACTGGGCGGAGCCGACAGCCAGGACCAACAGGAGGGTGGTTACGGCTGAAACACTGGAGATTCGCTTCATGGCATGACACCGAGCGCCGTTAAAAGATGGTAGCGTGGAGAGCCGCTCGTGCAATGAGCGTTAGCTGGCAGTATCGTGGCTGGCGGGTTGTGACCCCATCGGTGAAAGTGTTCCGCCGCACACGCGAAAAGGCCGGGTTGATGCCCGGCCTTTCGTTCCGCTTTAGATCACGCCGTTAGGCCGCCTTCTCGGGCTGTCTCACCTCGGTGGTCGTTTCGATGTAGCGGCCACCATCCGTGCGGATATCGATCTGGCGCGGCTTCATGGCCTCGGGGATCTCCCGAACCAGCTCGATGTGCAGCAGTCCGTCCTGCAGCCGTGCGTCGACCACCTTCACATAGTCGGCAAGCTGGAACTGGCGCTCGAAGCTGCGCGTGGCAATGCCGCGATAGAGGAACCGCCGTTGCTTCTCCGATTCGTCCTCCGTGCGGGACCCGGATACCGTCAGCAGGCTCTCTTTCACGTTCAGGGTAAGGTCTCCGGGCGCGAAGCCGGCCACCGCCATGGTGATCCGGTACTGGTCTTGGCCGGTTACCTCCACATTGTAGGGCGGATAACCGCCCGGCTCGGACCGATAGGCAGATTCCAGCGCAGAGGCGAGTCGATCAAAGCCGATCGCGGAGCGGAACAAAGGTGTGAAGTCGATAGTCGTCATGTGCATATCCTCTTAGCTAGTGAGCAATATGATGGTTGGCGTTCTTCGCGAACCGCCGGTGTGCGGGCCTCCAACGAGCGTCCGCACACCATAAGATGCGGACAGGGCCGAAAAGTTCAATGTTCGGTCGCAGGAGACACCTCGGCGGTTTTCTGCCGCTGGATTGCGGAATCCGTCACAAGGCAGGCACCTTGTGATCCCGAGGCACGGACGTTGAGCGTTGCGACACCCTTCCAATCGTCTGGCTTTGTAAGGTGCTTCCTAAGTCCGTCGCGCGGAAAGGTGCGATCACTCGGCGTTTCGCAAAGTGGCTTGCTGCTGTCGAGATGTCGGGTGACCCGAGCTAGAACCGTCGGTGATTGGGCGTTATTCTTGACGCTCCTTGCTAATCCACCAGCACAAGGCCGTCCTGATGTCCATCCCCCCCTCCGAACAGGTGGCCGGGTTCGTCGCCGACTCGCTGCAGCGGCGCGGCCGAGACCCGAACCATCTCCTCCAGCACCTCATCGCGGCGCAGCATCAGTTCTCGTACGTACCCGAAGGTGTTATTAACGGCCTGTCCACGGCCCTGGGGGTGGGACGTGCCCAAGTCCGGGCGGCGATTGCCTTTTATGCCTTTCTCCATGTGTCTCCCCGCGGAGACTTCGACATCCTCTTCAGCGACAACATCACGGATCGCATGTTGGGCAACCAGCGTCTGATGCGCCTGTTGTGCGAGCGTCTGGGCGTGGAGCCTGGCGTCCCGCGCGCTGACGGCCGCGTGACGGTCGACATGACCTCCTGCACCGGGATGTGCGACCAGGCGCCCGCGATCCTGGTGAACGGGGTCGCGGTTACCAAGCTTGATGCCCAGCGGCTCGACCGCATCGCGGATCTGGTGGAGCAGGGCGCACCGCTGGACCATTGGCCGGGGACCTTCTTCCTCGTAGAGGACCATATTCGCCGCCCGGGGCTGCTGCTCAGCAATCCCAATACGGACAGCGCCGGCCTCAGGTCGATGCTCGGCAAGGGCGCGGGTGCCGCGTTGGCCGAGATCGAGCGCTCCGGTCTGCGCGGACGCGGCGGAGCGGGTTTCACGACCGCGCTCAAGTGGAAGTTCTGCCGCGAGGCCGAGGGAGTCGAGCGCTTCGTGGTCTGCAATGCGGACGAAGGGGAGCCTGGGACCTTCAAGGACCGTGTGCTGCTGACCTCGTATGCCGACCTGATGTTCGAAGGGATGACCATCTGCGCGGGCGTCGTCGGTGCCAAGAAGGGGTTCCTTTATCTGCGCGGCGAATACCGCTATCTGGTGGAGCGGATCGAGTCCGTCCTGGCCCGCCGCCGCGCCGAGGGATTGCTCGGCAAGAATATCCTCGGCGAGAATGGCTTCGACTTCGACATCGAGGTCCACCTCGGGGCGGGTGCCTACATCTGCGGCGAGGAGTCGGCACTCATCGAGTCGCTGGAGGGCAAGAGGGGGGTGACCCGCAAGCGCCCGCCCTTCCCGGTGACCAGCGGCTACCAGGGGCGGCCGACGGTGGTAAACAATGTCGAGACCTTCATTGCCGCAGCCCGCATCGTGCAGTGGGGCGGCTACTGGTTCCGCGGCGAGGGAACGGACAAGTCCGCAGGCAGCAAGATCCTGAGCGTGAGCGGCGATGTCCGCGACCCCGGGATCTACGAGTACCCCTTCGGCACCCCTGTACATCAGGTGCTCTCGGACTGCGGTGCGGAGCACACCCAAGCGGTGCAGATCTCGGGGGCGGCAGGCGCCACCCTGGCCCCGTCCGAGCTCGACCGCGTCATCGCCTTCGAAGACCTGCCCACCGCGGGCTCATTCATGGTGTTCGACCACAGCCGCGATATGTTGGATATGGTGCGTAACTTCGCCCATTTCTTCGTCCACGAGAGCTGCGGTTTCTGTACTCCGTGCCGGGTGGGCGGCGGCCTGCTCCGCGATCTGGTCGAGAAGGTGGCCGCGGGCAATGCATCCGCCTATGACCTCAACGAGATGCGGCACATCGGCAAGGTGATGCGCGCGGCGAGCTACTGCGGCCTCGGGCAGACCGCACCGAACCACGTGATTAATACCCTCGACAAATTTCCAGATGTCTACACACGGCATCTGCGCAGCGCCGACTACACGCCGTCCTTCAACCTCGACGCCTCCCTCTCGGAGGCCCGGGCGATCACCGGCCGGGACGACGCGCACGCGCACCTGGAGGAAGAGGCATGAGCACGACCTTCAAGCTCGACGGCAAGCCGATTCCCTTCACCCACGGCCAGACCATCATGGACGCTGCGCTGGAGGCGGGCGAGTACATACCGCACCTGTGCCACAACCCGGAGTTTGCGCCCCACGGGAGCTGTCGCGTCTGTGTCGTCAAGGTCAACGGGCGGCAAGTGTCGGCCTGCACCGCACCGGCGTCGGAAGGCATGGAGGTTTACAACAGTTCCGACGAGATTCAGGAAACCCGGCGGGCGATCCTGCAGATGCTCTTCGTCGAGGGTAACCACATCTGTCCCGCCTGCGAGAAGAGCGGCGCCTGTCAGCTGCAGGCCGTTGCCTACTTCACCGGCATGCTGGCCCCCCACTTCACGCACTTTTTCCCGCGCCGTCCGGTAGACGCGTCGCATCCCGCGTTCATTATCGACTTCAATCGCTGCATCCTGTGCGAGCTCTGCGTGCGTGCCAGCCGCGACGTGGACGGCAAGCGCGTGTTCGCAATCAGCGGGCGCGGCCTCGAGAGTCGGCTGGTGATCGATTCACCCACCGGACAGTTGGGCGACAGCAGCTTCGCAGGGACCGACAAGGCGGCCCACGTCTGCCCGGTGGGCGCTATTCTTCCAAAGCACAAGGGATACGAGGTGCCGATCGGCGATCGCCTCTACGACCGCGAGCCGATCAGCCTGGTGGGCGACGTCGCCGCCCACGACGCGGAGGGCTGAGACATGGCCGAGAAGATCAAGGTCGCGACCGCTTCCCTGGCCGGCTGCTTCGGCTGTCACATGTCGTTCCTCGATATCGACGAGCGAATCCTCGATCTCGTGGAGCTGGTGGAGTTTGACCGCACGCCTCTGACGGACATCAAGCAGGTAGGAGCGTGCGATCTCGGGATCATCGAGGGCGGGGTCGCCAACGCGGAGAATGTGGAGGTACTGCGGGAGTTCCGCCGCAACTGCAAGATCCTGGTGGCAATCGGGGCCTGCGCCGTCAATGGCGGCATCCCCGCCATGCGCAACCAGTTCGAGCTCAAGGAGTGCCTGGAGGAAGCCTACGTCAGCGGCGTCGGGGTGCACAACCCGGGGATCCCGAACGATCCGGAGATTCCGCTCCTCCTCAACATGGTCCACCCTATCCACGAGGTGGTGAAGATTGACTATTTCCTCCCGGGCTGCCCGCCCTCTGCCGACACCATCTGGAACTTTCTCACGCAGCTTCTTGCGGGCAAGCCGATCAGTTTCCCCTACACGCAGATCCACTATGACTAGCAACGGGACGAGTTGCGCGGCGCGCAGAACCTCCGACTGCGGACCGATTGCCATTCGTATGGCGCATCGCACCGTTTGGTGAGGACCATCCAATGTCAAGCCCACTGGAAACCACGACCCACTCCGAGCACCTCAAGCGCGTCGTCATCGAGCCCGTCACCCGGGTAGAGGGTCACGGCAAGGTCACCCTGCTGCAGGACGAGGACAACCATATTCGTCAGGCCCGTCTGCATATCGTCGAGTTTCGCGGCTTCGAGAAGTTTATCCAGGGCCGACCGTATTGGGAGCTGCCGGTGCTGGTGCAGCGTCTGTGCGGGATCTGTCCCGTCAGCCATCACCTGGCTGCCGCCAAGGCCACCGACCAGCTGGTTGGGGTCGACATGCTGACTCCGACCGCGGAGAAGGTGCGTCGGCTCATGCACTACGGACAGACCTTGCAGTCCCATGCGCTCCACTTTTTCCACCTCTCTTCGCCGGACCTTCTGTTCGGCTTCGACGATGAGGTCCGCCACCGCAACATCGTTGGGGTGATCCAGGATTATCCGGACATCGCCAAACAAGGGGTGCTGATGCGGAAGTACGGCCAAGAGGTCATCCGGGTCACGGCCGGCAAGCGCATTCACGGTACCGGTGCCATACCTGGCGGGGTCAACAAGGCCGTGAGCGATGCGGAGCGCGATTACCTGCTCGCGGACATCGATCAGATGCTGAGCTGGGCCGAGGGCGCGGTCCAGCTCATGAAGCGGATCTTCTTGGAGCATGCGGACTACCACTACGCCTTCGCGAAGGTAGACGCCAATACCCTGAGCATGATCCGCGCCGACGGCGCCTTCGAGATCTACCACGGCGGGCTGCGCGCCCGAAACCCGGATGGTGATCCCATCTTCGATCACATCGACTACCGAGACTACGAGCATTACATCAAGGAGCAGGTCAAGCCCTGGAGCTACATGAAGTTTCCCTTCATCGCGGACATCGGTCCGGAGTACGGTTGGTACCGGGTCGGGCCGCTCGCGCGGGTCAACAACTGCGACCGCTTCGACACCCCGCTCGCGGAACAGGAGCGCCAGGACTTTGCGGCGGCGGGGGAGGGACGGCCCCTGCAGGCGGCCCTCGCGACTCATTGGGCGCGTCTAATCGAGCTTCTGCACTGCGCCGAGACCATCAAGGGACTGCTCCACGACCCGGATATCCAGGGCTCGGACCTTCAGCTGCACGGTGAGATGCGGCACAAGGGGATCGGCGTGCTGGAGGCGCCGCGCGGTACCCTGTTTCATCACTACGAGATCGACGACGATGGGCTGGTCCGCAGGGCCAACCTGATCGTCTCCACCACCAACAACAACCAGGCGATGAATGAGTCCATCCGCCAGGTGGCCAGCACCTATCTGGACGGCCATGAGCTGACCGAGCCCCTGCTCAATCAGGTCGAAGTCGCCATCCGCGCGTTCGACCCCTGCCTGTCCTGCGCCACACATGCGGTCGGCAAGATGCCGCTGGAGATCGAGCTGGTGAACGCCGCGGGTGAGATCGTGGACCGCATCGAGAAGCGGGCGACCGGAGAGGTCGACCACGGAGCCTGTGTCTGCGGCTGAGCCCCGGCCCTTGGGGCCGGGAGGCGCACGAGCTGCCGGCGCCTGACGTTGTGTCAGGTTTTCGCCGCTCCATGCTCGTGTTCGCGTACGGCAATCCATCGCGCGGCGATGATGCGCTAGGGCCTCTGCTGCTGGAGGAGTTGGCCCGCCGCCAAGCAGCCGGCGGACTCGGGGACGTCGATCTTCTCACCGATTTTCAGCTTCAGGTCGAGCACGCCCTCGACCTTGTCGACAGGGAGCGGGTCGTTTTTGTCGACGCCAGTCTTTCAGCACCGGAACCCTTCTCCTTTGAACCGGTCACACCCGAGCGCGATGCAAGCTACACGACCCATGCGATGAGTGGCGCGGCGGTGCTCCGGGTATTTGAGCAGCTGAACCGCGCAACGCCTCCTCCCACCTGGCTGATGGCGATTCGCGGCTATGCGTTTGCGTTGGGGGCACCAGTTGGTGAGAAGGCGAATGAAAACCTGGGCAAGGCGACCGACTACCTCGTTGCGGCGCTCGAACGATCCGCTGCAGAGCCTCCCTGGGTGCGTCGCTCCGACGGCGAATGAACCCGACGAGGTCGGAGGGGAAAGAACAATTGAGCGTGTGGTATTCGCTGAGAAATCCAGGATGGACCGATTCGAAGCGTCCTCGTTCGGTGCAGTGATTCGAGCCTAGAAGATGCAACGAGGCAACAAGGTGCTGTCACCGTTCGTCCGTTTTCTTCGCGGAGATAGACCCGCGATCCTGCGGCTCGGCTTCGTTGTTGGGTTGATTGCCCTGGTCGCTCTGTTCTTCGTGGCGATTGACCTGACGCCCGATCTCTCGGCAATGAGGGTGACCCTGTTGTCCGGCCCCGAGGGCGGGGAGGACTACGCGCTGGCCGCGCGGCTTGCGCGCGCGGCGAACAAGCGTGGGGGTACGGTCGTCAATGTCGCCACGCCGGGCATGGCGGAAAACCTCATGATGCTGGCCGGGAAGCTCCGCGGGAATAAACCCGACTTTGCCCTTGCCCTGGACGGCTTGACCTATCCCGGCCCCGAAAGGTTGGAATTGGTGGCGCGGCTCCCTGACACGCGAACCCTTTTCATCCTGGGGCCGGATGCAGGCTCGATCCATGCCATCGCGGATCTGGCGGGTCTGCGTATCGGCGTCGGACCGGGCTCAAGTGCAACAAAGTTGTTGGCCAGAGAGATCTTGGGCTCGGAGGTGCTCGAGGGACTTAACGTAACCTTGAGCGAGCATCCCTTGGAAGAGCAAGTCGAGCAGCTCCGCAAGCACCAGCTCGACCTAGGGTTCTTCCTGCTTGCCACCAACGCGCCCCTGATCGGGCGTGCGATGCGCGGCGGGTTACAGATGGTCAACCTCGGCAATGCGGAGGCCTTGGCGTCGCGCATTCCCTCGCTGAGGGTCACTACCGTATATCCAGGACAGGTAGATCTCGTGCGCGGACTCCCGAGGACGGCAAGTAAGACCTTTCAGATGGACGTGTTGATGCTGACGAGGCGCCATGTCAGCCGTTCCAAGAAGGTGGAGATGCTCGGATTGATGGATTCCGTGTTCAAGGGATTTATCGACCTGAACCGGAACACGGAAAATCATACCGGGCTTCAGGAGATCGGCGATCTGAAGCCGTTCATACAGAACGGGGGACCCAACGTGCTGGATGAGTATGCCCCGCGGCTGCTGGACTTCATGCCGCCGGCGAACTGGCTGCACTATGTGGTCGTGATAAGCCTGCTCCTGAATGCCATGACGCTGTGGCATCGCTTCCGGCTGTGGCGTATCGATCAGTTGCGGATACAGCTGGAAGACAAGGCGTTGGCCCTTTTCGGGCAAAGCCACACGGTAATGGAGATCGCTCTTCTCACGCCGAAGCCAGGCGAGTTCAACGCGGACCGAAGGCGAATGCTCGACGCGTTGATCGATGAGACTCAGTCGCTGCGTCAGCGGGTACGGCGCTACTCGGTTGCGATGATTGTTCCAATGGGGGCAGAGATGTACTACCGGAGCCAGGAAGGCCTGGTGGACGGTCAGCTGCAAGCCCTGCGGCGGTTTCGCGATCGACTGACCAAGCTGGAAAAGGGAGCCGGACGAACGGATTAGGAAACTTGTCTTGTGGGAGATGGCCGAAGACCACGCGATTTCCAGTTTTTCGCATACTTTGCGGCTCACAGCTGTCGAACTCGATAGGCGGTGGAGGCGTTGAGAGTCGCGCCGGCTTGGGTTCGCACAGTGACCGGAGCGCCGAAGTGTCCAAGGGCCTTTGCGTTCGGTGGTTGCGGATAGGAAAAGGCGACTTGCGCGGAAGCACATCTGCAATGTTGCGGCGTGGGTGAGGGCGTCGGCACATGTCGTGAACACGCCGACGCAGGCGCCACAGAGTCGTTGCTGGCACCAAGCCTCGCGTCCACCGCACCCGAGCCGCATCGCTGAGATCCGACGATAGCTCGCCAAGGGGAGGGCGCTCGCGGCGCCCACAGCGGCTTGGCCAGCTACAATTCTTGACATTGCCATCGCATGTTTCAGCCACTAATTCGGAGGCCCCGTTATGTCTGTCGCGAAATCCACGTCCCCGCAAGCGGAGCTAGCTCAACCGGGCCTGGTGGCGAACTTTCTGTACAGGGAGCTCCCGTACATTGTCATGTTGGTGCTCGCCCTTGTCGGAATCGCCTACACCGATCTTGTGCCGCGCGTCAGTGTTTGGTACTGGCAGTTGCTGGCGGCGGTGTTCGGGCTTATCTGCATCCTTACCGAGTGGCCGCGCACGTCTGCCGAAGGAAGGGCGCGTATACGCTTGATCATTACCCAGGTTCTGCACTGGGGAGCCTTCCTGTTGGCGATGCGATTGCTTTTTTTGCCGGTGATGCAGAAGAACCTGGATGCCGAGATCACCGGACTGATTCTGGTCTACGTCCTGGCGTTCAGCACATTTCTGGCCGGCATCTACGTCAACTGGCGGCTATGTGTCTTGGGGGTCTTCCTCGGGATCGGCGTGTTGGCGGTCGCCTTCGTGGACCAAGCAAGCGCGCTGATGACGGTGCTTGCGGTGGTCGTCGTTGCCGCCGCCTGGCTCTGGAACCGCTTTCGACCCGGGACAAACGGGTGATAGGCAGATTTTCCTAAGGCTCTCAACCCGGTTGTGACGGAATATTGCAGTCGGGCGACATCCGCAGCCGGACGTTCACCTTCGGCTGGATCCAGACCGCCTGGCGGCAGGTATTCAAGCCCAGGTACCAGCCGAACGTGTAGGACCCGGGATCGAGGCGGAACGTGAAGCTTTGGCCCGGTCGGAGGCCGTAGATCTCGGTGTCGTCGATCGTGAAGATCATCGGCGCGATGGCCGCTTCCGGATTCTTGGCTCGATAGATGGTGATACTCGCGGGATTAGAGCTCGTCGGAGTTGGGGGCTCGTGGATCAAGCCCTCAGTAGAGCTACAGCCAGCACCCGTAAGAAGCATCAAGACAAGCGGCACTCTTCGCATGTTTACGTGTCCGTACTCAGCGCCGTGTGATTAGCGTCGTGCGTCAGCCGGAGAACGTCCGTTAGGGGGTCGGCTGCGGGGTCGGCGCCGCCGAGCTACAGGGACGTATTCACGCCGAGCCCGCCCCGCCAGAGACGCTGAGTTGATCAGCGTCTCCGCAGGTCTCCCTGGTTTCTACCCAAAGGGTCACTTTTCCATCGTGACCGTGACGCCGCTCATGCCTAGATTCAATTGAAGGCCTTTGGTCCGGGACTCCAGGCGCATGATCACGCCGTTCTCGTTCTTCAGATGCAGGCCGCCCATGCCCCCGCCGAGGGCGACACTAGCATCCAGCTTGGTGTAGGTCCCGGGGAACTGGGAGAGCTTCTTCAGATCGTAGACATCGCCTCGGGCGCTCATCTTGGAGACGCCCACGTTTGCGCCCAGGCTCAAGCCGCTGAGCTTGAACGGATACTTCTTCCCATTGAAGGTGAGCGTGCCTCCGCCGGTGCTCCCGCCCACGATGAAGCCGAACTGGGTCTCGTCGATCGTCACAGTGCCGTCGGGCTTCTTTGCATCCGCGGCTAGCGCCAAGCCGCCTGCGACAAGTGTTGCGGCCAGTGCGACATGACCGGCAGTTTTGCGAATGTTCAGCACGGCTGAATCCTCCTCTTGTTGTTGATCGGATCAAGGCAGCGTAACAGGTGCCAGTATAGCGAACGAGATCGCCGTCGTGTTCCGATGCTTCGGTTCGCCTGAGGTGATCAGCGTCGTGCCTCAGCTGGAATGTCCGTTATGCGGGTCGGCGGGACCGTCGGCGCCACGGACGGCGCCGTCGAGCCTACATAGACGTATTCACGGCGTGTCCCGACGGCCCGTACCCGACCCTGGCCCGACAGCTCAGTCATCGAGCTAATCACCTCGCCCGTTGTGGAGGATCTGGGTCAGAGCACCGGACCTAGTATCGCGATCGTGTTGTTCCAGAGGCGGCGACGCATCGGCCAGGAGGCCGCCATCTCACAGGTAACTGGGTTCGCGTGGGCGATGTAGTCCAGTTGACGCCGCCGCATGGCGGATGTCAGAGCGGGGTCGTGGAAGAGAATATTGTTCTCGTAGTTGAGATCGAAGCTTCGGCGGTCCAGGTTAGCAGAGCCGATCAGGGTAATGTCCCCGTCGAGGGTCAGCGATTTCGTGTGCAGCAGACCGCCGAGATATTCGTAGATCTTGACGCCTGCGGCGAGGAGGTCCGAGTAGTAGCTGCGACTGGCCGCGCCGACGATCCATGAGTCGTTTCTGGCCGGGAAGACGATCGTCGTGTCCACGCCGCGGTAAGCGGTGGCACAGAGCGCGTTCTGCATGGACTCGTCCGGCACGTAGTAAGGCGTCGTGATGATGAGCTCACGCATGGCGGCGTACATTAGGGACTCGAACATTTCGGGCATCGCCGAGTGGCGCACCGTCGGTCCGGTGCCTATCGCCTGCGCGGGAAAGCCGGACGGCATAGAGGGGAGCGGGCGGCGCAGCATACTATCCAGGTCCTCGTCCACGTATGTCATCCAGTCGCTCGCAAACAAGTGCTGGTTCTGGCGGGCAATCGGACCCTCAAACCGAATGACGGCATCCACCCAGGGCGCATACTTGGCCTTGATCCGAAACTCGGGGTCGGCGCAGTTCTGGCTACCACAGTAGGTGATGCGGTCGTCGATGACGAGGATCTTGCGGTGGTTCCTGACATCGATGCGGCCAGTGAACGGCCGTAGCAGCGGGTTCCCAATCGGCAAGGCTGCCGCCACGTGCACGCCCGCTTCGCGCATGGCCTCCCAGTGGGACGACCGGATCAAGGCGCGCGAGCCGAGGTCGTCCGCCAACGCCCGGCACTTGACGCCCCGGCCGGCAGCACGCTTCAACGCCTCTATGATCTTGCAGCCGTTGTTGTCGGTCAGCCAAATGTAGAAGAGCAGGTGGACGTGATCGCGGGCGGCGTCGATATCGGCCACCATCGCGTCAATGGTGGAATTGGAGTCGGGAAGGAGTCCGGCCCGGTTGCCACCGATCGGCTCGAACCCGCTGATCGAGGTTCCCACCCGAAAGAGCGGCGCGTAGCGCTCGGGGATCTGTCCGCTCAAGAGCGGCGGGCGATCAGACATCCCTGCCGCAAACTTCGGCATTCGGGCGAGGATCTCTCGCATGCGTGCCACGCGGCGACGACCGATGTTCACCTCGCCAAAGAGAATGTAAGCGATGATGCCGACGACCGGGACGGAAGCAATCACCGCCACCCAGGCGATCCGCGAGGCGGGGTCCCGATGGGGCCGAAGCAGAACCCTCACGATGAGGACGAGCTCGATCAGGACGTGCGTGGCGACGGCCAGTGAAGCTTGGAGGGGCACCCCGGTCATGGGTCTTTGATCGGATATCACGCGTATGAAGTGAAGGTCTCACAGGATATAGCAGCGGCAGCCGTAATGCCGGTGATGGCACAAAGAAGGGACACCCTCAACGCCAGGTGATTAGCGTCGAGCTACATGGACGCGTTCGCGGCGTGTCCCGAAGGACCGTACCCGACCTCGACTCGGCAGCCGCTTTCCTTCGGATTGTGACGCCGCTTTTGCGGGAATGACGCATACGGATCCGCTACGTGTCGATTCCGTTCAGACCGCGCTTGTACCTCCTGCGACCTGGCACGATCAGGCAGTGAGCCGCGCCGACATGCGGCCGCACCCCGTTCCGGCGGTAGAGACGGAGACGCTTAGGCTTTCGGGCGTAGGTGAAGTGACCGGCGAATCGCCGTAGACTTCGCCGCGGACCAACCCTCGGAGGAGAGCGACTATGCACAAGCGGAAATGGCGGGCGGGGCTGATGTTCGCCCTGGCGGTAGTGACGGTGGTGAGCGGCGGCACCGCCTTCGCCGAGGAACAAACGGCGCCGGCGCAAGTAAAGGAGAAACACGCCCTCGACCTGCTGAAGCGCATGAGTGACAAGCTCGCGGACGCTAAGTCGTTCAGCTTTCGATCACGCAGCACCGTGGAGGCGCCGGGCGGGACGGGGCAGTTTCTCAACTTTTTCGCCCGGAACGAGGTCGCGGTGGTGCGCCCGAACAAGCTGGACGCCAAGGTCCGCGGCGATGCCCCGCCGTTCGACTTCTACTACGACGGCAGCAAGATGACGGTCTACGCGCCAACCCAGAAGCTCTACGCCACGACCGAGGCGCCGAAGACTATCGACGAGATGCTCCCCTTCGCGGCGAAGAAGGCGGGTATCCTGCTGCCGTTCGCCGACGTGCTCTACAGCGACCCCTACGCGGTGCTGACCAAGGA
Source organism: uncultured Gammaproteobacteria bacterium (assembly GCA_963824085.1). Classification (GTDB taxonomy): domain Bacteria; phylum Pseudomonadota; class Gammaproteobacteria; order Chromatiales; family Chromatiaceae; genus JARRNE01. The sequence goes on along the minus strand of CAWGNT010000015.1, from coordinate 38,177 downwards.
CCTGACAAGCGCCTTCTACGCCGGGTCCTCGTCCATTCACGGCGAGAGGTGCGAGCACGTCGCCTTTGCCTCTCCGGGGATCCAGTGGCAGATTTGGATCAACCACAAGACCGCGCTGCCCTGTCTGCTGATGGGGGCGATGCTCGACGTGCAAGGTGCGCCGCGCTTTGCGGTGGAGTATTCCGACTGGAAGCTGAACCCGAAGCTCGGGCACGAGCGGTTCGCGCTGGCGAAGCCGGCCGGCGCCGGTGTCATGGAATTCGGCACCATGGCGCATGAGGTCACACGACGCGGCGTCACCCGCAAAGCGCCGGAATCGGAATGATCGAGCCGCAAACGTGACGGTATGGTCACATGACGGTAGCGGAAGAACTTGGAGGCACAACGACGATGTTCAAGCGTTTACTTATCCCTCTGCTGGGCGGACTCTCGATACTTCCACTGCAGGCCAGTGCCTGGATTGGCTACCATGGCGGCGGCTTCGTGCATGGGCCGAGAGGCGGCACCGCGGTCTGGCATCGGGGCGGTTGGGGTTATCACGGCGCCACGGTCTACCACGGTGGCTGCTGGGGTTGTGCGGCCGGTGCGGCAGCGGCTGCCGGTGCAGTCGGGCTGGCGGCCGGTGCGGCTATCGGCTCGGCCGCTGCGGCCGCGAGCTCCCCGACTGTGGTGGTGCAGCAGCCGGTCTACGTTACATCACCCGCGATCGGCACCACGGTGCTGACCTTGCCCAGCGGCTGCAAAAGCGCGACGGTGAACGGCACTCGGTACTACGGCTGCGGAAGCACCTACTACAAGCCGCATTTCGGCTCCAACAGCGTGTATTACACCGTTGTCCCGAATCCGTTCTGATTCAGCCCCGAGCGCGTATGCCGGCTTGCGGATTCGCACAGCGGTCGACTCGGCCGCTCAGCGAGAGCACAGAAACGCTGTGCTTGCCCGTAGACCTGTGGTGGGACCAGTGTCCATAGATCGCCCTGCCGCAGACCCCGCTTCAAGCGGGGAGAAGCTGTACGCCCATCGCCCGCACCTTCTCGGCTCTTGTCCTGAGGGGGCGGGTCGCAGGCGGCGGGCTGTCGGCGGTGGGGATGGCCGCCGTCAAGGCTACACGGATGTATCCACGGCGACCGGCGGCGGCTGCAACCCGACAAACCGAAAACTTGAGCTGAGAAGGGTATATCATCGGTAGAAATGGCATCGGTGGGGTCAGTCAACCTAGCATTCTTTTTGGTCTCCTGTGTGTGGCCGATGCTGCTGTGCGCGGAGGAGACACCGCCTCAGTATGTCGGGAGGGCCCAATGTGCTCCATGCCACGCGGAGCAGAACACCCGCTGGACGGGCTCTCAGCACGACCTGGCGATGCAGGAGGCGACCGATGCCTCGGTTCTGGGGAACTTCGACGACGTCTCCTTTGAGCAGTTCGGCGTCGTCTCCCGTTTCTACCGCAAAGACGGCCGGTTCATGGTCCGCACGGACGGCCCTGACGGCCAGCTTCGGGACTATCCGGTCAAGTACACCTTCGGCGTCTTCCCGCTTCAGCAGTACCTGATCGAGTTTCCTGGCGGGCGGCTGCAGGCCCTCGACATCGGCTGGGACAGCCGTCCCAAGGGGGAGGGCGGTCAGCGCTGGATTCACCTCCACCCGGACGATCCGGTGCGCCACGATGACGTGCTCCATTGGACGGGGCCGAACCTCAACTGGAACTACATGTGCGCGGACTGCCACTCCACCAATCTGAGGAAGGGCTACGACGAGCGCAGCGACAGTTACCACACCACCTGGTCCGAGATCGATGTCTCCTGCGAGGCCTGCCACGGTCCGGGTTCCAAGCACGTCCAATGGGCCGAGGCGAAGGAGAAAGGCAAGACCGTGGAAATCCCGGACATGGGGCTGACGGTCCGCTTAGACGAGCGTGTGGGCGTGGCTTGGCCGATTGACCCCGTCAGCGGGAAGGCGAAGCGCTCCGCGCCCAGGAAGACGACCAAGGAGATCCAGGTCTGCGCCCGCTGCCACAGCCGCCGGAGCCAGATGACGGACGAGGTGATCGCCGGACAGCCCTACCTCGACGGCTTTCGGCCCGCGTTGCTCACGACGGGACTTTACTACCCGGACGGCCAGATCCAGGACGAGGTCTACGTGTGGGGATCGCTCTTGCAGAGCAAGATGTACCAGGCGGGCATCACCTGCTCCGACTGCCACGACCCGCACGCGGCCACCATCCGCTTGCCCGGCGACGTCGTCTGCTACCAGTGCCACTCCCCCGACCGCTACGCGACCAAGAAGCACCACTTCCACCCCGAGGGCTCGACGGGCGCGAGCTGCGTCGAGTGCCACATGCCGCCGACCAACTACATGGTAGTCGACGCCCGGCACGATCACAGCTTCCGGGTCCCGCGCCCCGACCAGTCGGTCACGATGGGCACACCGAACGCCTGCAACAAGTGCCATGCGGACAAGACCCCCCAGTGGGCCGCAGAGCAGGTCAAGGCCTGGTACGGCAAGGTCCCGGAGGGCTTTCAGCACTACGCTGCGGCCTTGCATGCCGCACGCTCGCAGCTGCCCGGGGCCGGCAAGCTGCTGCAGGGAATCGCCGCGGACGCCGGACAGCCGGCCATCGCTCGTGCGACCGCCTTGCAGGAGCTCGGCGCCTATCCGGACGCCAGCATGCTTGCCCTGATCCGGCAGGGCCTCGCCGCCGAAGACCCCCTGGAGCGGCTGGGCGCACTCGGCGCCCTGGACTCCCTCGGCCCGCCTCAGCGCCTGCTCGCGGTCTCCCTGCTCTGGGATGACTTCAAAGCCGTGCGCATCGAGGCCGCCCGGCTCCTGGCGGTTCTGCCTCCTGGTCAGCTGCCGGATCGGGTTCGGAGACAACTGGACCAGGGCATCCGGGAATATATTGCAGTGCAGGAATTCAATGCCGAGCGCCCTGAGGCGCAGCTCAACCTCGGAACCCTGTACGCAGACCAAGGCAACTATCAGGCGGCCGAGCTGGCCTATCGGAGGGCCATAAAGCTCCAGCCACGGTTCGTCCCCGCCTACGTGAATATGGCACAGCTTCTGAGCGGCCTGAAGCGCGAGCAGGAGGCGGACGGATTTCTCCGCAGCGGCCTTCAGCTCAATCCGAAGAGTGCCGACCTCGAGCACGCCCTCGGTCTCTCTCTCGTTCGTCAGAAGAAGCTCGACGAGGCCGTGGGTGTCCTTGCGAAGGCGGCGAAGCTCGCGCCGGACAATGCCCGCTATAGTTACGTCTATGCAGTGGCCCTGCAGTCGACAGGCAAGCTGGACCAAGCCATTCAGGTGCTGGAGGGCGCCCACCGGCGACGCCCCGGCGACGTCGATACCCTGGTCGCGTTGGCGACTTTCAACCGGGATGCCGGACATCGCAAGGCGGCGCTGGCCTATGCCCGTCAGCTGCAGGAGCTGATGCCGGGCAATCCGACGGTCGAGCAGCTGGTACTAGAGCTCGATGCCCCCGGGGGCTGATGGGCTTGTCGGGATCGTCTTCAGCGATTTGCGAGGAGAGAGCATGAGAAGCCTGAACGCCGTTCGCCGGCCCCGGCGCGCCGCTGGTCTCCCAGCATGGAGCCTGTGTGGGACCTTGCTGTCCCTCTTGGCCGCCTGCGCCTCCACCGGCAAAAACGTGACCAGCTGGGGTGAGATTACTGTGGGGCCGGGGATGACTGGCACTTGCCAGTCGAACCCCTGTCGGGTGTTCTTCCAGATGCCGAAAGGCTCGGGGACCTATAAGGTGACCGGTAACGGCTTCGCTTACGGGGTCTATCCCGGCTGGCAAGACGGTGAACCTGGGCAGCCTCTTTGAGAGCAGCTCCATCAAGGTGCCCGACGCAGGTGTCCCGCCGGCCTACGTCTATGTGCCGCAGTCGTTGTGATGCCGTCGCACCCAGGCGATCTTCCGCGGAAACCATCGGAAAAAAAGACAAGTGATTAGTCCTGAAACTCAGCCGGAACACCTTGCACTCCATCCGTGGGGCCTAGATCCCCGCATTCCCTGCCGGGATGACACCCACGCACGGATCAACGTCGTCGTTTCGGCAGAGCCTGCCCCGGACTTGATCCGGGGGAATGCCGGAAATCAGGTGCCAAGGACGGCGAGCAGCCCCGTGACAGAGCGGGCCCTTCGTCGTAGCCGAGGAACAGCGCTAATCACCAAAAGAAAAGCCCAGGTCGGACCGGTATAGTTCGGACGACGGGTCGTCGCTGACAGCCCTTTTACTGTGTATTGCAGCCGTGCCCGGAGGAGACGAGTGAATACAAGAACAAGGATATGCGCAGGCATGTTGACGTTGGCCCTGGTCGGGTGCGCCACGGCGAGCGGGCCGGTGAGCGCCCCGCCCCCTCCGGGCGGGCCGAAGACATCCGCGAACGTTCGTGTGTATCGGGATACTCCACCCGAAGACGACCTCTTTCGAATGGACTTCACCGTCAACGGCAATAGCACCTATCAGCTGCGGCCTGGCGAACGTTACGACTTCGAGCTTGCGGCCGGGAGCTATCAGTTCGGCTACCGCATGGGCACGGACAACTGTACCCAGGACGTGCAGATCGATCGCGGCGGCAACTATGTCTTCAAGCTGGGATCGGCCTGCAACATCGAGCTCGAAAGCGAGTAGCCACAGAGGAGAAGACTTGCGATGTCTGAGATCGAGAAGGTTGAGCTTGCGCGCTACCACCGGGAGATCGTCGAAGATCTCCGGCACATGGTGAAGAAATACTGCCGGATCATGGAGTGGGACGTCCCCGAGGTGGACGAGAAGGCTGCTCGGGCACTGATCCTCCGAGCGCTGCACGACGCACTCGCGGAGGTTGAGTCGGAAAGCTAGCCGTCGTTTCGGAACGCGGGGTATATCGGGGCTTCCCTTGGCGCCGAAGATAGCGCCCTAGAGCCTACATGGAAGGTATTCACGGCGTGTCCCGGCGGTCCGTCACCGAAGAACGAAATACCCAAGTCGCAATGGTCATGGTGGGGGGTGCCCGAGATGTCACATTTGATTGCCGGACCAACGGGGCGGCGTTGGCGGCCTCCTGTCGGCAGATCGCTGCTCGGCGCTGCGTTGGCGCTCATCGCAGTAGGCTGCGGAAGAGTAGGGTTCGCGCCCGACGCCTTGGTGGAGAACCCGGGAGCAGACAAATTCCTCAACCTGCTCGGTAGTGAATGCGGAAAGCAGAAGATCGGCGATCAAACGGTCGAATACCTGCTCGGGGTCAACAGCAACGACACCTACTTCGTCGATGAGACGACCAAGCTCTACTTCGGGGACGTCTCCAGACAGCAGTACGCGAGCGATATCAACGCCTCCTATCCTACCGACACGAATCAGGGGGCGCTCGACTGCATATTCGCGAAGCTGCCGAGGTGAGCAGGGTTGATGGCCCGGGTGGCGAATTGGGCCGTCTTGGGCCTCGTCTCCTTTGCGGTCAGTGCGTGTGCGACGGTGCCGCCATCTGGCCACGCTGACGGAAGATGCGCCCCGAGGAAGGGGATGACTACCGATGAGTTGGTGCGGTGCGGGTGTGTGGCGGCGCACTCGGATGCCTCGGCCATCGTATCGCGCAAGGGTGCGCGCGGTGCCGAAGCATCGGAGGTCGTGGTGATCGTTCCCTACGTGTGCCCGCTGGGCAAGGCCGGTATCGCTCGCGTCTCGGTGAACAACGGGGTCGTTGATGAGGTGATGGAGTGAATGAGCGCCTTTGAATCGGGGTGTCGTGTATTGACAAGCCGATATCTATTGCAACGGATCGAACGGAGCATGTTCCTACGACTGGCTTTAACCCTGGCGATCCTGTCGCTGTCGTTCACGGGCTGCTCGAACGTCGCCGAACGGAAACACCAGGGGGCCGAGCCCGGGATGTCCGCGCAGGCGTCGAACATTACCGTCTACCGGGACAATTCATCCCGAGACGGACTGTTCAACATGATGGTCTTCATCAACAGCGTGCCGATCAAGGGGCTCGACCGAGGTGAGCGGCACAGCTTTTCGTTGGAGCCGGGGACCTATGTGCTGAGCTACTCGCTGGGCCTCACGGAGTGCGACGAGACAGTGAAGATCGAGCCGCGCCGGGACTATGTTTTCAAGCTCGCGCCCAGCTGTGTAATGACACAGGAACGCGGCTGAGTTGACGGGTCGACCGGGCTCGACGTCATCACGCGGATCATGGGTCTGATCGTCGCCGACATCGGGGTGCAGATGCTGATAGGCGGTATTTCAGGCGCCATTGCGGCGGCGAAACTGAGTTGATCCAGGCTCCGCGAGCGCGCCGGACACTGCGGGCGATGCCCCGCCCATGCCGCCGACGATTCCGCGGTGTTGCTCTCTTGGTCGGCCGAGAATCCCGGTGTCCTTCGCGTCTCGGCGGTCTGCCGCTTTCTAGGACGGCTCCTTGTCGGACGCGAGACCGTTCAGCGCTTCCTGGACCCGATAGATCGCCGAGCAGTCCAGTTCGCCCAGCCCGCGCCCGATGAGGGCGTTCACGTACTGGGCGGTCAAGGCCGCCCCCGGTAAGGCAAGCCCCAGCTCGTGAGCAGCCTCCAGAACCAGGCGCATGTCCTTCTGGTACAGGCGGGTCTTGAAGCCGGGCTCGTAGTCGCCGTCGATCATCCGCTGACCGTGAAGCTCCAGCACGCGGCTATTCGCGAAGCCGCCGAGCAGGGCCTCGCGCACCTTGGCCGGGTCGACCCCGGAGGCCCGCGCCAGCAGCATCGCCTCGCCCACTCCTGCAATCGTGTGGCCGATGACCACCTGATTGCAGGACTTGCAGATCTGGCCCGCCCCGTTCCCGCCCACGTGGACGATGTTCTTGCCCATGACCTCGAACAGCGGCTTGGCGCGCGCGAACGCATCCGCCGATCCGCCAACCATGATCGACAGCGTCCCATCGACGGCGCCCACGTCTCCCCCCGAGACCGGCGCATCGAGCATCTCCACGCCGTGCGCGCGCAGCTTGTCGGCCATCGCCTTGGTGGCGGACGGCGAGATGGTGCTCATGTCCACCACCACTGATCCCGCGCGCGCACCTTCGAGCACGCCCCTCTCGCCCAGGATTACCTGCTCCACGTCCGGCGTGTCCGACACCATGGTGAAGATCAGGGTCGCCTGCCGCGCCACCTCCGCAGAGCTGGCGCACGCGACGGCACCCGCGTCGATCAGAGGCGCCATGGACTCCGCGCGCCGCGCGTGGACGAATAGCTCGTATCCTGCCCGTCTGATGTTGAGCGCCATTGGGCGCCCCATAATGCCGAGTCCGATAAAGCCGACCTTCTCTGTCATCGCGGTCTCCTCCGAAAGCTGCCATTCCCGTCGCGGTAATCCGGTGCCATTCCTCGGGTGTTGTCTGCGCAGGAGATCAGCGTCTCCGTCGTCCCTGGCATCCGGGTCCCGGCCAGTGGCCGGAGCCACTCCGGACAGGCCAAAACCGAGTGACTAGCTTGAACCGCGCTCGCACGTCATCCCGGAGTCGCTGCCGATTTCGCGCACAAGACGTCATCCCGGCACGGATTGCCGGGATCCAGGCCCCAGGGATGGAATTGACGCGTCACCGCTGATTTCAGACCCGAGGCGTCATTCCGGCAAGGACCGCCCGGATCTAGGCCCCAAGGATGGAATTCATGCCTCACCGCCGGTTTTCAGGGGAGGCGCCATCCCATGAGAAATCGCCCCGACACAGACTCCACGGATCGCATACGAAACGTTCCACGCAACCTTCAGCACCGGTCACCTACACGAGAAACAGCACTGTAATTCACGCGGGGTCCAGAAGCTCCAGCCAGTGCACGACGGGACGCTCGGTACCCGCGCCCAGATGGAGCTGGCAGCCGATGTTCGCTGTCGCGATGACTTCGGGGTCGCCCGATTGCAGGGCCGTGAGCTTGTTGTCGCGAAGCTGAAGCGAAAGCTCCGGCTGGGTGATCGAGTAGGTTCCGGCGGAGCCGCAGCAGAGGTGGGCGTCCGGGACTGGCGTCAGCACGAAGCCGAGCCTGGTCAGAATCGGCTCCACGAGGTTGTTGAGCTGCTGGCCGTGCTGGAGCGTACAGGGTGAGTGGAAGGCGACCTTCCGCCCGTCGCCTGGTGCTCCCAACGCCTCCAGGTCTTCTCCGCCCAGCACCTCACCCGGATCGCGGGCGACGGCGGCTACCCGGGCCGCCTTCTCTGCATACGCGGGATCGTGCTTGAGGATCTCCCCGTACTCCTTGACGAAGGCCCCGCAGCCGCTGGCGCTGATCAGGATCGCCTCGGCACCTGCCTCGACCTCGGGCCACCAGGCGTCGATGTTTCGTCGCGCGGCGTCGAGTCCCTCATTCTGGGCATTGAGATGATAGGCGGCGGCGCCGCAGCAGCCGGCGTGCCGCACCTCGATCAGATCGATACCGATTCGAGCGAGCACACGCGCCGCCGCGGCGTTCGTTCGGGGCGTGGCCACCGACTGCACGCACCCGGCGAGAGCCAGCATGCGCCGACGACCGGCCGGTCTGGGCCAGACGCCTGCGGGGCGAAGGGTCGGTATCTTCGCCTTGAGCTGAGCGGGGAGCAACGGCCGCGCCATCCGCCCGAGCGTGAGAAGCGGCCGGAGCCGCCAAGGGTGCGGCACCAGCTTCACCAGGGCACGCCGCAGGAGCCGCTCGCCGAGGGGCCGCTCGACGCGCTGCTCGACGAGCGCACGGCCGATATCCGCCAAGCGCGCGTAGCGCACGCCCGACGGGCAGGTGGTCTCGCACGAGCGGCAGGTGAGGCAGCGGTCGAGGTGGAGCTGAGTGGTGCGGCTCGGCGCGTGGCCCTCCAGCACCTGCTTGATCTGATAGATGCGCCCGCGCGGCCCGTCCAGCTCGTCGCCCAGGAGCTGGTAGGTCGGACAGGTGGCGGTGCAGAAGCCGCAATGGACGCAGGTGCGCAGGATGGCGTCTGCCTCCTGGCCCTCGGGTGTTGCCAAGAGCTCATCGGTGATGGCGGTCTGCATGGGCTAGAGCTCGGGATACATGCGCCCCGGGTTGAAGAGCCCGAGGGGGTCGAAGGCCTGCTTCAGGTTACGATGAAGCGTCATAAGGGCGGGGGGCAGGGGGTGGAACACCTGGCCCGTGCGGTCGCCGCCGCGAAACAGGGCGGCATGTCCGCCGGCGGCCGCGGCCGCCTTGCGTACGTCTGCCGCCTCCAGGTCGGTGCGAAGCCAGCGTTGAGCGCCGCCCCACTCGATCAGCCACTTGCCGGGCAGATCGAGGTGGGGTGTCGCCGGCGGGAGGGAGAGCCGCCAGAGCGGCTTGGCCCCATCGAAGAAGCCGTGGCCCTGCTCCCGGAGCTTGGCTTGCCAGAAGGTTGGACCGCTCTCCAGGGGCTCGCCGCCGATCACCGAGGCCGCCCGCCGTATTGCCGTCTCGGCACCCGAGAGCCGGATATACAGCCGCGCGCCGTCATGGCAGGTCGCGGTCACCGGCAGCGGACGCCCGGCCCACTGGTTCATGAGGACGATCGCCTCATCGGCCGAGCGCTCCTGCGCCAGGGTGCGCTCCGCCGCCGGCAAAGGCATCACCTTCAGGCTCACCTCCAGCAGCACCCCAAGCGTGCCGTAGGCACCCGTCATCAGGCGCGAGACATCGTAGCCGGCGACGTTCTTCATCACCTCGCCGCCGAAGCGCAGCGCCTCTGCCTTGCCGGTCAAGACGCGCATGCCGAGGACGAAGTCACGGGCCGAGCCGGTGTAGGGCCTCGCCGGTCCCGACAAGCCGCAGGCGATGGTTCCCCCGAGGGTGGCGCCGGGCCCGAAGTAGGGCGGCTCGAAGGCCAGCATCTGGCCCTCTTCGGCGAGGGTTCCTTCGATCTCTTCCAGCGTGGTGCCCCCGCGCGCGGTCACGACCAGCTCCTTAGGCTGGTAGTTCACGATACCGACATGGCCGCTCAGGTCGAGGGGCTCGCCGGTGGGGGGGCGGCCAAGGAAGGCCTTGGAGCCGCTTCCCCGGATGTTCAAAGGCGTGCCGGCGTCCGCCGCGGCTTGCACCCGCTCCAGAAGCTCGGATGTTTGATCGTGGCTCACGCTGTCCCCGTGGTTGGATGCGTCCAGTGCGGTGCGCACAGCGCACCCGACTGGCTTATGGTGTAGCACTTACCTGCCTTTCCTGGGGGCCCGCCAGGCGTCATCCCGGCAGGGAATGCCGGGAACCAGGCCCCAGGGATGGGACCAGAATGTCCCGGGTCCGTTCTCAATGTTCGTGTCGCTGGTTGTGATCGCGGTGCTCGTGACCGCGATCCGGCAGCTGCCGGTACTCCGAGCACCGTCTGGGAGTGGGAACGCCTTTGCCCGGATTCAACAGCTCCTTGGGATCAAACGCCCGTTTCACGGCATTGAACTGCTCAAGCTCCGCCGCGCCGAACTGCACGCACATCTGCCGAATCTTCTCGATCCCGACTCCGTGCTCGCCCGTGATGGTGCCGCCGACCTCCACGCACAGCTCGAGGATCTTTCCCCCGAGCTCCTCGGTGCGCTCCAGCTCCCCCGGGTTGTTGGCGTCGTACAGGATCAACGGGTGGAGATTGCCGTCTCCGGCGTGGAAGACGTTCGCCACCTGCAGCCCGTACTCGCGCGAGAGCTCCTCCGTGCGCCGCAGGACCTCCGGCAGGTGGCGCCGCGGGATGGTGCCGTCCATACAGTAGTAGTCGGGCGAGATTCGTCCCACCGCGGGGAAGGCCGCCTTGCGGCCTTGCCAGAAGCGCAGCCGCTCGGCCGGATCCTTGGCGGTGCGTACTTCGGTCGCGCCGCTTGCGAGCAGGAGCTCCCGCACCTGCGCGATATGCTCGGACACCTCTTGATTGGTTCCGTCCACCTCGCATAGGAGGATGGCCGCTGCGTCGGTCGGGTAGCCCGCATGGACGAAATCCTCGGCCGCCTTGATGGCCGGTCCGTCCATCATCTCGAGCCCCGCGGGGATGATTCCCGCGGCGATGATGTCGCCGACTGCGGTGCCCGCCTTCTCCACGTCGTCGAATGCGGCCAACACCACTTGTGCCCGCTCGGGAACCGGCAGCAGACGCACCGTGACCTCGACAACCACCCCCAGCATGCCCTCGGAGCCGATCAGCAGGGCCAGCAGGTCGTACCCGGGCGAGTCGAGGGCCTCGCCGCCGATCTCGACCATCTCCCCATCCACCAGAACCAGCTTGATCGCCAGCACGTTGTGCACGGTGAGCCCGTACTTCAGGCAGTGCACGCCGCCGGAGTTCTCGGCCACGTTGCCGCCGATGGTGCAGGCGATCTGAGACGATGGGTCGGGCGCATAGTAGAGCCCGTGAACCGCGGCAACCTCGGAGATCGCCAGGTTGCGCACCCCCGGCTGCACCCGAGCGGTGCGATTGATCGGATCGATGCCGAGGATCTTGTTGAAGCGAGCCAGGCTCAGCACAACGCCATCCGCGAGCGGCAGCGCACCGCCCGAGAGCCCCGTCCCGGCGCCTCGGGCGACCACCGGGATGTCCCGCTCGTGGCATAGCCGCAGGATGCGCTGTACCTCCTCGACCGTGCGCGGCAGGAGGACCAGCAGCGGGAGCTGACGATACGCGGAGAGCCCATCGCACTCGTACGGCCGCACCTCTTCTTCCTGCTCCAGCACCGCGTCGTGCGGGAGAAAGCGGCGCAGCGCGCGAACCAGCTCCGCACGCCTAGCGGCCAACACGGGGTCATGGAAGCTGGGAGCGCGGGGTTGTAGCTGGCTCATAGGGCGATCTCGGCCGGGTTTCGGCGCCCAGCGTAGGAGATTAGGAACGGGTTGGTCGAAGATGCTTGCGGTTGGGTGGAAACTCAACCACCTGAAAGCAGGCTGAGCCGATCGGTACCTGGCGAAACTTCTCGTCGAACTGCCTCATTCTTTGCTCACTATCGTGGGCGTCCTCGCTTCCGCAGTTCGCGGCGCTGGGAGGTCGTGGCTTCAATTTCCGCGGAGAGGCGACTGTTCCCGAGGGCTGGTCCTGATTGGGCGCCATGCGGCGGTCAGCAAGTGGCGCCTCATACAGCGCCGAGCGAAAGCGCGCCCCATAGGCATTGCGCCGAGGAGCGTCCTCCGCGGCGAGAGCCAAGTACAGCGGGTGAGGTGAGAGGATCGGATTCGCGTGTCCCAAAGCGTTGGCCCGGTAACTGGACCAAGGGTACTCCCCAGGGTCCGATACCACGCCCGCGCGCACCGGGTTGAGCTCGATGTAGCGGAGACACAAGACGACGTAGGTCTCAGCCTGGACGAACGAGGATTTGTACCGGCTGTCCCAGACTGCGCCGGTTCGCCCGTAAGTGTGGATGATGTATTGAACGTAACGCCTGCCCACCGAGATAATCAAGCGCGGAACCGAGCCCGCGTTGCACGATGTGCAGCGGTATGCCGTCGATGTGGATGCGCGGACGCCGCGGTATGGGATCGTTAGCAGAAATTGAGCCTGACATTTTCCGTTCCTTTTTTCCACAAGCAAGCGGCCGTCAGCTTGTTGATACGGTGCACAACCGCATGCCGGTCGTCCGGCTGCCATTGCCTCACGTCCTTCAGCATTCGGAGGTGTCCACACTCGGGGGCTCGCCACCATATGGCGGGTATGCGTTGCGGACGCAGGCGCACGCCTGGCGGGATAGGCGGCGAATTTCCGTATTTCGGCAGGTCCCGCCGTACACGGGCGGCACTGCTCGGCGCCGATCCTGCGCGCCAGGGCACTGCTACGCTTCCGTTTCGCGCCGGTGCGAGTGTGGCGGCGGGTGCGGTCGACCAACTCACCGCCTGCGGGATATGCGGAATCGTTCCGTGTTACAACACGGAACGATTCCGGCTACTCACTGTTAGGCTCGTAAAAATCGGAGGTGCTATGCCAGTATCGCAAGCCAACTGGACAAAGCCGGGGGCAACACTAAGCCATAAAAACGCATGCAAAGAATTCGGCATAGAAGAGAGCGAGATAATAGAAGCGATAAGACAAGGAAAGTTACAATACAAAGAAAATTACGCTCATGGCAATCCATATTTTCGGTTGCTTAGAGATGAAGTAGAGAGCTTCGCAAAAGAAATACATGGAGAAGAAACTATGGAGATGAAAAAGATTGAGTATGAAATAAAGAAAACAAAAACAGAGATCAATAGCTATAAAAGAAAAATTGTGGCTTTAGAAAGACAGATGCAGAATTTGACTCAACGAAAGAACGAAATTGAAAAATGAGTAATGTTATTAACCCAAGTACAGCAAGCCTAACACGGCGCTACAGCGGACGCGCCAAAGGCGCGCGCCGCTGAGCTTGGGCGTTGGGCGGCTAAAGGAAAGGGATATGACGATCGCCGAATCTGATTGGAAAAAATTCAAAGAGCTCAGGGCCGTCGCTCTGGAAAGGCTTTCTCAGAAGGTTCTTGATGAATGCGAAGCGATTTGTCGCAAGGGTTCAACCACACCGCATGAAAAGTACTTGGAGTTATACAAGATGGTCCAAGAACGCGACGATCAAATGGCAAAAGCGTTTAATATTTTCAGCCGGTCCACCGCTACACTGTCGCTTAGACTCATGGTGGTGCAAGGGTTAGTGAATAATGAAGAACTGTCGAGGTTCAGCGAAGAAGTTCAACGGATCGTTGGCGCATAGCGATGTTCGTCCAACAAGTAGGTCGAGTTGACGCTGGGGATTTGATTCTTTAGATGCTCGGCGTGGAGGCTCGGGTTCGGTGGCTTCGTTTATCTCCACCGCCGCCCTGCGCAACTCACGCAAAACGTTCGGATGATGCAGGTACTGCCGGGGAAGATCAGTTGTGCGCGTGTTCTTGACAGGCGTCAGTTGCGTCGGCAAGACGACGATAGGTCGGCGGCTTTCGGAGCTGCTTGACGTAGGCTTTTTCGATTTGGACGAGGAGATCGAGCGTTTCTTTGGGACGAGCATCGAGCGACTTCAGAGCAGATTTATCACGATGCACTCTTTCCGAGAGGAAGCCGCCAAGGCTCTCGGGCATTTGTTAGGCCGTTCCGCAAGTCGTGAGTGTGTGATCGCCCTGCCGCCGAGTGGCTTGATGGGGGGATACCTTCGGGTGATCAAGAAAAGCCCTGGTATAAGAGTGGTGCTCCGGGATTTGCCGGAAAGAATACTGGAGAGACTCGTGCGTTACGATGTTGACTCCCGGCCGATCGACAAGAGCCTAACGGCCGCAGAGAAACGCCTCTATCTGAGAGAGATCAAGAAAGACGCCACTTACTTCCGCAGTAGCTATGATCGCGCCAACTTACAGGTCGACATTTCCGGGTTGGATGTCGACGAAGCGGCTCAGCGAGTAAAACTGGCCCTGGAGGTGACCTATAGAGGTGAAATATAGGAAGGTAGCGGGCCGCAGGCCATCCGAACAATCCGTTCCATGCGACGCCGGAAACCTCAGTAGCGCTCTTGGCAGGCTGGTAGGCGGCGCGCCTGAACGGGGGCGTTAGACAAAACCGCAGCTACGACACTGCGGGTCACGCTGATGGCAAGGGGCTCGTCATGACTGACGACAGGGCACCTCGTTGGTGGTCTTGGGCCGATATCGTTCGACATGCAGGCCGACTCGGGATACCGAACTTCCAGCGTGGTGCGGTATGGGATGCGGGCAACCGGACGGCTCTGCTCGAGTCGATCTATGAGCAATCGCCATGCGGGTCGTTCGTGCTCTGGAAGCCTGATAGCGACGGCGATCCGTTGCGGCACGGGGTGCCCTTGTACTCCTTCGAGGTCGGCGTTTCGCCCATGTGGCTCGTCGATGGTCAGCAGCGGACTCGAGCGATGTTGGACACCTTCCAGCAGCTACTGGTGGTGCCGACTGTGGGTAGCTGGTCGCTCGTACGCGAGACCGAGCTCGATGGCCTGAGCAGTATCTGGGATGTCCTGCCCCAGGGGTCTACAGCGGATGCCGAGGAAGCCGAAGGCGACGACCGCAGCTTCTGGGGAGTCGTATTGCCCGCGATGTGCGCGTTCGCTCAGGCGGATGACGGGTACTTCGGAGGCTACAGCCAGTCTCGAAAGGTGCTTCGCGGCTCCATGTTCAGGAGACAGTCAGGCCGGAATACCATCCGGCCAATCGTATTGCGAGGCGGTGCTCCAAAGGGCCGTTGGCGCAGACGCGCAGGCGCTCTATCCGGAGAAGCAGCACATAGTGCCATTCGTGATCGCGCGCCAGATAGTCAACAAGGGCGGCACTCGGGCTACCGCCTCACCGGCGAACGCAATCGGCAACCTGACCTGGTTGAGTCGGCGTCAGAACACGCTGGATGCCCTCGCGGATCGATGGACTGTCATGGATCGGGAACGAGACCGCGACAACCTCGCCGCGCGCGGCATGTTCGCGCGCACCGAGGCGGAGGCGGAATCGTGGTCCGCGCTCGCTCTGTACGAGGAACTCCAGAAGGCCGTCTTGGACAACAGCTGGCTCCTGGACCAGTCCAGGACCCAGCTGACGTTCGACGCCTTCTGCAATTCTAGGGCGGCATGGATGGTCGCGCAGATGCGTGTTTGGCTGGAGGAACCGCTTTCGGACGAGGCTTGCGAGTGGCTCCCGACGTGAGTCTCGGGTCGTATGCCATGATAATGCTGGACTGCATGCCAGGCCGCGCTGCGCTCGGCCCCTGGGCCTGCGAGCTCTGCCCAACCATGCGCGCGCCGTATTTCTACCCGACATTGCAACATCCAAGACAGCAAAACTGTGGACGTAGCACCGATTCTGCGCGCCCCCCATTTCTCTCGCTTCCGACGACAAGTTCGCCTTCCTCATGCCAAGCGTCAGCAAGGGATCTCGTGTTGAGTCTCGACTCGGCGCGACCACCTACTGCTCGATGCAGAACTGCAGGTTTCATCAATCCCTCTCCGCGACCTCCTCGGCGACATCAAGCAAAGCTCGCGGATTCCTGCGCGCAATCGCAAGCAGCGTCCGTGCCGCACCGCTTGGGCGCTTCCGCCCTTGTTCCCAGCCCTGGAGTGTTCTCACGGAGACACCGAGCAGCTTCGCAAATTGGGCCTGCGACAGCCCTGTTCTTTCGCGTGCCTCCAGCGCGGGGGGCCACACAACGCGGCCCTGGCCAGCCTTCATTTCTCCGATCGCCTGCAATAGATCCGCGGCCAGATCCCGGTCAGCTTCCCAGGCTTCGAGCTCTTCGTCGGTCATTGGCTTAGTTTTCGAGTGCATCACGTATCCTTTTGAGTTGAGAACCAGTCAGATTTTCAGTCTTCGACTTGGCATAGAGCGTCAGGATCAGCAAGTCGCCCGCGACCGTTCTCGCGTAAAAGATGACGCGTACCCCACCGGATTTTCCGGACGCCGCCCGCCCCCAACGGAACTTGCGCAATCCACCGGAATCGGGAATCACATCTCGAGCACCGGGATGTTCCGAAATATAGGCGGCGAACCGTCCGCGCTCGTCCTCGGTCCAGTAGCGCGGCCACTGTTTTTCAAACAGTGGGGTTTCGATCACGGTCAGCATGCCGGCATTGTACGCCCTAGGAGTATTCGAGGTGAGTGCTCCTTGTCACCAACGCCGACGTGGCGGCCCTGGTGGTCTCCCTGCATACCTATCCGCCCGAGATCGAGAGATGAGGAGACCGGGATAAGACTAAGCGACGTCCTCTCCCCCTTCAGCGCCTGGAAGAACCTGTTCCGGGACCCGGTCACCGTCCGCGATCCGCTCAACGACCGCCCCGCTGCACCAAATGGACGGGCACGCCCGGCAGCAAGAAACGTCGTTTGCGAGGCGCTGAGGCGGTCCTCGGTTGGAACGGGACCTTCTCAGTATACTCAGATAACGGATCTGCCCCGCTTATGACCTGACTGACCGCAAGCGTCGGGCAAGCGCGAGCCATACGTACGGATCGAGCATAGAGATAGTTTAGGAGGCAATCATGTCCAGTCTTGAAACGCACTATTCTGCCAACGACATCGAGGCCAAAATCCTGGCAGGTCTCCGCTCGGCCGGGTTGAACCCGGAGCAACGCCTGTCTCCCGAGGAACTTGGGGCACTCGACCATTTCCATACAGGCGGACTTCAGGCTTCATGCGACTT
Source organism: uncultured Gammaproteobacteria bacterium (assembly GCA_963824085.1). Lineage (GTDB taxonomy): Bacteria > Pseudomonadota > Gammaproteobacteria > Chromatiales > Chromatiaceae > JARRNE01. Next base: position 21,150 of record CAWGNT010000015.1, on the reverse strand, counting down.
GCTGGAAATGGCGAAGATTCGGCCTGAACATAGCGTTCTCGATATTGGGGCCGGTCTAGCCGGTTGCGCCCGGCTGCTTGCTTCCAAGGTTGGCTGTCATGTCGACTGTCTTGAAATGTCCACTGATTATTGCGTGGGCGCGGTATTGCTGAACCGGCTGACCGGCCTTGATGACCAAGTCAAGGTGCATCAGGGCAGTGCCTTCGATCTGCCCTTTCCCGACGATTCGTTTGATGTTACCTGGATGCAAAATGTCGGTATGAACATCGCTGACAAGCAGAAGCTCTACAACGAGATCGCCCGGGTACTTAAGCCAAATGGACGCTTCGTTTTCCAGGAGGTCGCGGCAGGAAACGTGGCGGCGTCTCACTTCCCCCTTCCGTGGGCCAGTGACCCTGTCGATAGCACCCTTGTCACCGCCGACGAGATGTGCACAATGCTCGGCACCTGTGGGTTCGTTGCCGATTTGTTTGAAGATGTCAGCGATGCTCAATTTAGTACGAATGTTGCGAATTCCAAGCCATCGGCGCAGGGGCAACTGAGTTTGACAGTATTTGTCGACAACCTCGGGGAAAAGGCCGGGAATGCACGGCGGAGTCTCGAAGAGGGCCAGATCCGGTATGTCCGAGGTGTCTTCCGTGTCAGTTGACTAATCACACGTATAGCACTTCCAACAGCTGTTCTGTGTGAAACGTTGTTTTTGATTGGCCGTAACGTAAAGAACATTAATGTGCAGCCTTCTCTCCCACATGCTCAACACCGCCTTGGAGAGGGATCTCGAACAGCGCTGCGCGCTCCCCTCGGTCCGGCACGGACAACGTTAGACGACGACGGCGCGAATACTGTTTGAGATTCGGAAACCAAAATGGCAACTAAGAGCAAAGCCTGGAAGCTGATTCCTCCGAGACGGGCAAAACCCGAGGTCCCTCAATTCATAAAGCGTATTCTTCAAGAAAAAGCGGATGAGCTCATTAAAAATAGACTTAAACCAGAGCATATAAGACCACATCCCAACGGAACCGACACGAATTATTTGGCTGACATATATTCGAAGTGGTATCGAAATTATTTCTACTTCTGTGCCAAGTATAACTGTCCGAGCTCAAATGCCCGTTCCTCGTCATTCGAAACAAGATTCGCACGAATGGAATACGTAGGCGACGAAAAGTTTAACCTTTCATATATGAGGCATACAGAGAGTTGGTGGGAAATATATCAAGAACGATCTATGCTGCAATGCTTAAAATCAATTGCAGAGGAACCTCATTTTATGCCATGAGTCGTCCAACAGGAAAGTAAACCCGACCGCGTACTGCGCGCCGAGCTTCATTCTGCATCCAACACGTCGTGCAGGTGTGGTATGTGGTCGGCTTACCTCGGGGTTGGGCGCCGGAGAAGTAAGATCGGCGCGAGGGGGACCGCATCCCGCCATGGGCGAGAGGATAACTCCCTAGAAGAAAGGGGCCAGGCGCAATAAATTGCAAGTGGAAGGACTTACTGCCGCGTGTCCACCAGGGATTCGTTTGGGTTTCCCTTTCGTGGGCTTCCTCGCCCCTGTTGTTCGCGGCGCTGGCTGGTCATGGCTTCAACTTCCGCATAGAAGTGGCTGTTCTTAACAAGCTGGTCATGGTTGAAGGCAAAGATTGATCGTGGCCCTTTTCTTGCGCCCATCTGAGAACACGAAGATGCGGATATATTCGTCACAGGAGCGCGTCCGGGGAGCGGCTTCCTTGCATCGACCGGCGACGGCAGGGTCCGTGTGCAGCGAGAACACCGGCGTTCCCCGTCGAGAAATGCCGTGGTACGTTTTTCCGCGGTTGCGTCTACTTGGGCATTTGTGAAACATTTGGATTCACTGGTCGCCCGGGAGAGGCGAAGACGACACGCGGAAAGGTGGTTAGCTCCTTCGGTCAGCTGGACATACCCGATGAGGGTGGGCCGGCAGAAGGGGCTGGGTATAAGTCCGGCTACGCCCGATTGCCGCAAGCCGCCATCGGTTCCTCGGACTCGCCGTCCGCCCTTAGCTCGTCCGCTCGTTTGGGCTAGAGGATGGGGCTGAACACCGATGGACAAGCCATGGCAATCCGGTCCGGGTCTTTCTGGCAAAAGACATACGCCCCGCCGATCCTATCCGCGCCTGTTTTGCGCGGCGGTGCTGGAGGCGGCTTGCGTCGGATCGCTGGAGCCGACTTTGGAGTGTGCCCGTCGGCGGGTCTGCTGAACCCGGCGAAGTGGGGATGTTGGCCTGATATTGAGCGCCAGCCCTTTATGATGTCGATGACGGACAACAGGGACGAGGCGCAGGGTCCGTTCGTCACCCGGGTAGTCCAGACCCTGACGAGCGGCCATCAGCTGGTTTCTCTGTCGCGGCGTCATCGCAAACGGCTTCCGCCGTTTCACGTCACACTCGACGGGCGACGGGTGCACCCGGAGATCCCGCGCTTGCCTTGGCTGCACCTGTGGGCCCCGAAGCGGCTGGCGTGGTGGATCGCGCTGCTTTTCGTCATTGGCTCTGCCTGCTTCGCCTACGGCAGCTTTGGGGCGAACTGGCCCCGGTATCTGCCCCCGCGGATGGCAGACAGTGCCGTCATCAACCTCGTATTCTTTGTGGGTTCGATCTTCTTCACCGCTGCGGCTTGGCTGCAGCTGCTCGAGGCGATCAATGGCGACGTCGCTGACCTGGCTGCCGCCGGGGCTCGCCCTCCGATCGGTTGGCGCTGGTTCGCGTGGAAGCCGCACAACGCGGGTTACCTCGCGAGCCTCATTCAGTTTGTGGGCACCCTGCTGTTCAACGTGAACACGGGTGACGCGATGCTGAAGGGCCTCGGCTGGATGCAAGAGGACGTTCTGATCTGGACCCCCGATATGGTGGGCTCGGTTTGTTTCCTCGCTGCCAGCTACCTTGCCCTGGTGGAGATCTCTCATGGCTGGTGGTCGTTCGAGCCGCGGCAGGTGTGCTGGTGGGTGGTGATCCTCAACCTGATCGGCTCGGTCGCCTTCCAGGTGTCGGCGTTCTACGCCTTTTCTCCGCCGCCGCCCGAGTCCGGCTGGGCGTGGAGCGCGAACCTCTGGACCCTCGTCGGTGCGCTGTGCTTCTTTGCTGCCAGCTATCTGATGATCCCAGAGTTATTCGATGCCGATGCCACGACTCCCAGCAAGGCGGTGCCAGCCGCGGCGCGCGGCTGACCGCGATTCCACCCCCAGAAGGAGACGAATATGGTGACGAAGAAGATCGAAGCGGTCAGCCCCGACGAAGTGGATGCGGAGCTCGCTCCCGCCTATGCGCGCCGCGGCATGACCCGGCCGGTGCCGAAGTACCGTCTGCCCGACCACGAGATGGCCCCGGATACCGCCTATGACATCATTCACGATGAGCTGATGCTCGACGGTAATGCCCGGCTCAACATGGCGACCTTCGTCACGACCTGGATGGAGCCTCAGGCCGAGAAGCTCATGGCAGAGTCCTTCGACAAGAACATGATCGACAAGGACGAGTACCCGCAGACGGCGGCGATCGAGGAGCGGTGCATCAATATTGTGTCGAACCTGTTCAATGCGCCAGACCAGGGCGTTGGCGCCTCGGCCATCGGATCAAGCGAGGCGGTGATGCTCGCCGGCATGGCGCTCAAGTGGCGCTGGCGCGAGCGCCGCCGCGCCCAAGGCAAGCCGACCGACAAGCCTAACCTCGTACTCGGGGCCAACGTCCAGGTGGTTTGGGAAAAGTTCTGCCGCTACTGGGACGTCGAGCCCAAGTACATCCCGGTCGAGAGGGGGCGCTATGTGATCACCCCTGAGGAGGTAGTGAAGCGGACAGACGAGAACACGATCGGCGTCGTTGCGATTCTCGGAACCACCTTTACCGGAGAATTTGAGCCCATCGAGGCCATCCACGATGCCCTCGCGGAACAGAACGCACGGACCGGCTGGGAGATCCCGATGCACATCGATGCGGCCAGCGGCGGATTTGTTGCGCCTTTTCTCCAGCCGGATCTCAAATGGGACTTCCGGCTTCCGCTGGTCAAGTCCATCAACGTATCCGGGCACAAGTACGGTCTGGTGTATCCGGGGATCGGCTGGGTTGTGTGGCGCAGCCACGAAGACCTGCCGGAAGGCCTCGTGTTCCACGTCAACTACCTGGGCGGCGATATGCCCACTTTCACGCTGAACTTCTCGCGGGCGGGCAATCAGGTGGTTGGTCAGTATTACAACTTCCTGCGTTTGGGCAGGGCCGGCTACACGCAGATCATGGAGGTGCTGCGGGATATTGCGACGAGCCTCGCCAAGGGTGTCGCCGACGTTGGACCATTCGAGCTGGTCAGCGACGGCAGCGCCATCCCAGTATTCGCTTTTAAGCTGAGGGACGTGGTAGGCGGCTACAGCGTGTTCGATATCTCCGACAAGCTCCGCGAGTACGGCTGGCAGGTGCCCGCCTATACCATGCCGGAGCACGCGCAGGACGTGGCGGTGCTGCGCATCGTTGTTAGGGAGGGCTTCAGCGCGGACATGGCGGACATGCTGCTCGCCGATTTGAGGAGGGCGGTTGAGCATTTCGAGAGCCTTGCGGAGCACACCCCCAAGGCCCCTTCGCCTCAGTTTGCCCACTGATCTTCAACTGGATTTCGGCTCGTCGTCGGCTGGAGGCCGGGGCGGGGCTGGAGCCCGGCAGACTGGCGCGGCGTACACAGGATCACGCATTGTTTCATCCTGAACCCGTGTGAGGAGACCTCATCGAGAGGTCACCTCTTCTTCTTATGAGCCTAAATTCGGAAGTCGAACCACGAAGGACACGAAGAGTTTCAAATAGTTACTTCCAATTGCACCATCAGGCGAAGGGTGAAGCCGGATGTATTCCCATTCCCTATTTCGCCGTTGTTTTTCTTCGTGTTTCTTCGTGCTCTTCGTGGTGAGCTGCTCTTTTTTGGATGTCCGCGGGGAGCAGGAAGTCGACGATTGGCGAGCCATGTGCTGGTCGCGTCGAGCGTGTTACGTAACCGCACCTGCGCGACTGAGCCGCGCAATCTGGGGCCCCGATTGCGCCGCCGTCGCTTAGTGTCGCGCGAGTGCGTCCTGCGGCCGGGTGCGGCAGATCTCCGCAGACCGGTCTATCTGCCCCTTTAGGGCCGAGAAGGTTCCCGCCATCTCATCGAAGCACTCGCCGCACAGCTGGCCGCCGCCTGTTCTTCCCGGGGTCTTGCAGCCCAGGGCGCATATGAGATTGCAGGAGTACCGCCAGAAAAAGACGCTCCAGCTGCTGCGGTCGCCGGTCAATCCGCCCAGGATCGTGCGACCAACGAGATCGACCCCGGGGGCCATCTCCGCCATCTTTCCTTGCGACGTCTCCGGTGTCTTTGCTGTGCTGACTTGCGCCAGCTCGCTGTCCAGCATCTTTGGGGACAAATACGACTCTTGCGACGCCTCGACCGGCGTCGTGACGGAGTACTCGGCAAGGAGCAGGGCAGAGGCGAAGCCTGCCTTCTTGCGGGCGTTCTTTCTGGTCTGGTTTTCGGCCGGTTTCGCTCGCAGCATGGAGCGAGCCCGCAAGATCGGTCCTGACCTGGCCCCACCCGGCGTCGTCGCCCAGCGCGATGAGTGCGACAGCCGCCTGACTGCGCTGCCAGGGATTGCGGTCCTGCAGCTCGTTGCGGAGCACCCGCTTGACCGCGTCCAGCTCGCTGCCGAGCCTTGGCCATGATGAGGGCGGTCTGCCGCTTCGCCTCGGGCGTCGCGTCTGGATCCTCCAGCAATCCCGCCATCCGGTTCATGAGGATTGCGGCCTCGGTGTCGTTGCCGTTTTCCATCTGTCTGTACATCCGGATCGTCAGACGTTCCAAACGTTGGCGCGGACGCCAGTGCGTCGGAGGATTCCGCAAGGCGTGCTCGATACCGCCGACGACCTTAAGCCAGTCGTCGGGCTCGACGACGATATACTTTCGAGTATTGAGATCCGCCCACAGCGCCATGGCCTCCACCAGGATTTCGGACTCCCACTTGTTCGCGTCCGCGAAATAGGTGTTCAGGAGCCTGTCCTCGGCGAGGTAAAAGTCTCGGGCGACGCTAGCCTGGTCGTCGCCACTGGTATGGGCGAAATCGGCGCCCTCTTCGAGCTGCAGATCGTGCCGCAGCTTGTCCATCCAGAGGCTGTTCTCCTTCAGCACGTTCAGGGCGCGCCGATCGTCCTTGACGGTGGCGAGCAACCCCTCGGCCTCCTTCTTAAGGTCCTTTGCCTCGGACACCGTGTTCTTGAAATCCGAGGCATAGTTCTCACGCGTCTTCTCCAGGTTGTAGATTCCGAAAGCGGCTGCGAGCGACAGGGCTCCACCGACAATGAACGCAACCCGCGTCAGCAGGGTCCACCGATTCTCGACCTGTGCCACGACCCGGTTTGCCTGTTCCGACGTCTGCGCCACGCGCTCCTTCGACTGCTCGCAGATGGTCTTGGCGGAGTCCAGCTGGGCCGACACCGCCGCCTCCAGCCGGGGGAGCACGTCACCGTATATCCGGTCTGCGAAGTTGCTGACTATTCCCTCGGACCTGCGCAGTCTTTTCGAGATTGCCGCGAGCAGCTTGAGGGATGTCTCAGGGCGCCGGGCGATCTCCAGCAGGAACAGCTCCCGGTTGAGCTCGATCACCGTGGTGTCCTGCGTGGCGACGACAGATGCGGACCTCGGCTCGCCGTCGTACAGGGCGATCTCGCCAAAGATCTCACCAGGACCGATCTTGGACAGGAGCACGGGTTTGCCGCCCGGCTTTTCCAGAAGCGCGTCCGCCGCTCCTTGCTTGAGCACGAACGCGGAGGTCCCGGGTTCGCCGGTCCGTACGATATGCGCTCCTTCGGGGAAGCTGCGCTCGCGGGCGGTCCGCGCCAGCAGCTCGATTTCTTCGTCTCTGAATCCGGAAAACAACGAAACCGTGCGCAAGAACTCCTTCATCGTCCGCTCCCGTCGTGATCTCGTCGTGGGCCCGACGCGTCGGCGGCGCAGCGTGCCGCCACGTATCGGGCAGGTTCGGCGGTACCTCAAGCCGATAGGAACAATGTTAGACGCCTGTTACAGATTCGGGCGGAGAGATTGCGCCTAGAGGGACTTGCGAATGCAGCCGATCGAAAAGTCGCTACACTCTCCTTGGCCGGTTGATGTGTTAGTGATCCGGGAGGTTGGCATTCGGCAAGAGGGTCGAGTAGGTCCGCGTAAGCGACGGGGGTAAGTTCTCCCCATCACGGATCAAGGAGATTTCGATGCCCTTCTATACTTGGCTGCGTCCCGATCCATGCGACAGCGCCGACACGCTGAGCACGAAGCAGCGGGCTGCGCGAAAGTTGAAAGCCTTGCGTGCTGCGCTCAGAGCACACATCGAGGCCGCCGAGCCCGCGGAAGATGTGGAGCCGCCGTCTGATGAGTCGAAGTACGTCCGCATCGCCACCTGGAACCTCCGGGAGTTCGACGCAACCAGCTACGGCTACCGGAGCCAAGAGGCCAAGGCCTATATCGCGGAGATCCTTTCGCACTTCGACCTGATCGCGCTGCAGGAGATTCGCCGTGATCTGCGTCCACTCGAGGACGTAAAGCGGCTGCTTGGTCCCAACTGGAGCTATATCGCCACCGATGTGACCGAGGGCTCCTCCGGCAACGAGGAGCGCATGGTGTTCCTCTTCAACCGGGATAAGGCCTGGTTTCGCAACGTTGCGGGAGAGCTCACGCTTCCCAACGGCCAGCAAGTCACGGACCCTTTCGGGGATCGCTTCAAGGTCGAGGGCGGGGCGCGGCTCGAGCTCGGGCCGGGGGAGGTCCTTGCGTCTCCGACGGGTCTGAAGATCGGCACGCTTGCCTCCGGCAAGACGAAGATCGAGGAGGACGTCGAGATCGCGCTCCCGGCCGGGGCCAAGCTCGTCCTGCCGCCCGGCTCGTCGGTTCGATTCGCGAAGAACGCGCGCGTGCCCGTCACTGCCGAGGGCGGGGTCGACATCGAGGCGACACCCACGCCGAGGCTTCCCGAAGCCGCCGAGATCGTCCTGCCTCCGAGCTCGCTAGTAGGGGGAGCGCACCAGTTCGCGCGGACGCCTTTCGTCGCGTCCTTCCAGGCCGGCTGGCTCAAGATCAACCTTGCCACCGTGCACATCTACTACGGCAGCGGGGCTGCGGGGCTCGAGCGGCGGAAAGACGAGATCCGGCGCCTCACGGCACTCCTCGGCGAACGCGCCAAGAGCGACAGTGATTCGGATGCCGACGCCTACTTTATCGTGCTGGGCGACTTCAACATCGGCGGCCCCGGGGACGAGACCATGGACGCGCTGCGAACGAACGATTTCATGATCCCGGAGCCGTTGCAGAAGGTTCCCGGCTCGAACGTCAAGCAGGACAAGTTCTATGACCAGATTGCCCCGTGGATGGGCAAGTCTCGCCGTCGCAAGAGCTATACGCGCATCCTGCCGTATCGCGCCGGGGTCTTCGACTACTTCGACGTGGTCTTCCGCATGGACGAGGAAGACACCTACCGCCCGTTCATGCGCAAGCCCGGCTCGGAGGATTTCTACTCGAGCTATGCGCGCTGGCGCACGTACCAGATGTCCGACCACTTGCCGATGTGGGTCGAGCTGCACATCGATTTCGCCCATGAGTACTTGGAGGAGGTCGAGGCAGAGATCCAGGCGCGCATTGACGGCTGATCGCCGGCGATTGGCGGATTCGGCGCCCGGAGCAGGGGCGCTTCCTTCCGGTCGCGATCCACCGTCGACATGGTCGCTGGTGGGGCTGCGCTAGCGTTCTGGTGGCGCGTGGTGACCTTACGCGATTTTGAAAGTGATCACGGTATTCGATGGGCTCTCGTGCAAGCTTGCTGAGGGATTCTCACGCTCAACGCCGCGAGCCAATCGTGCCGCCGGAGGTTCCCGGCCCGGATTGACGCCCGTCTGAGCACAGCTTGAAGCCTCGCGGATTTTGCCCTGCAGCTCGAACCGGCTGACGCTCTTGACCCCACCGACAGCTCAAGTGCGGTTTGCGGACCCTTGCTCTTCCGGGTGCGACCGTCCGTTCCCGACCCAGAGCGGACATCTGAGATGCCGCTAACGATTGGCCTCAGCCACCGGCGTAAAGAGGCGCATGAGGTGCCGCATACGTCCTCACGTTCGGGAAGCCACGGACCCAACGCCCAGCAATGAACTCGCCGGTTGGCTGCGGGCTCTTGTTGGGCAGTCTCGTCGCTTCTACAAGAAGGTACGCAACACGGCAAGGTCCAGTACTTTATTTTGTAGAGCACCTGGAAACTTTCGCGCCTCGCTACTACCCGGGCTGCCCATACTAACTAGAACCTTCGCCGTGCCTCCAACACTGACCTGTTGCGGCGATTTGCTGGCAACCCCGCCGAAAAGGAGGTTCCCTACCGGCCTGCGAGCAGGTCCAACAGCAATAAGAACGCGAGCTTTCGCGGATTGCAGTATCTCTGCCAAATAGCGATTTACACAGAAATCGAGAGCCTCACGCACTCCTACAGCGCGCTTTGACTTGCAGTGAACAATATCGGTTATGGCGTAGTCGTCACCTGGTATCGCAGGCCGATCGAGCAATATCGAAGCATTGTTTCTGATTTCCGACCATGTCGGGACGGCGTTGCCGTAGGAGCCGTCCGAACGAAGCACTCGCGATCCGTTAACCGTCCATCGCTTCGCACCATCACCAAATCGGTTTTCAAAGAAATCCTCAATGGCTAAATCGCTCCAATCCGACCTTGGAAATTGCTCTTTTTGGTCGAGAGATGGGTTCGCCGTGATGAAAAGAATTTTCGCACGTGACAGATGGCCGCTCCATGGCTCTGGGACAAATCGATCTGTCGCGTCTTTTCCTTGCGCACGCGCTACAACGTTACACTTATGGCTGTGGTCACGGCAGGCAATAGGGAGTTCCTGGCACCTCGCGATTTTAAGAAGAAGGCTCAAAGTTCGTTTCCCCCTGTCCCGATCTGCCAAAAGTGCAATTGACTGATGTCGGCCTTTGGCGCGCTAGGTGGACATCTGCCTAGCGTTATATTAGCCGACCGGGGAACCCTCGCAACTCTAGCGGCCGAAACGGCAACCGGCTAGCCGGGGACACCTGGCTTCGTCGGTAGTGGTTCGAGGCCCGCTTCCGGCCGTTTGCGTCCTTCTGGGCATTCATAGGTGGGAGGGCCGGCCAGAGGCAGAGGACCCATTGCTGCCGCTCGCTACACGGACCTGAGCGGCAGGTCCGGACGCTTAGCAGTTCCTTGAAGTGATCCGTGGACCGTCTGCAACTTGACATCGCTGGTTGTATATCGGCCCGTGCCGGATCTTGCGGTCCGGGCACGTTCCCCCCTTGGACTCTCGTCGCAACGATGCACCCGTCGCTTCCGCAGCAGGCAGCACTATGGTACATACGTGGCGCTGCCGTGGCTCAGGTGGTTGGTACCCTTCCCTTGTGCGAGCCTACCCAGTGCGCCACCAAATGAAACGGGCGCCAGTGTTCGCGAGGGGTAGGGGTGTGAGCGGCTTCTCCAACACCATAGCACTATCTCGGCGTGGTTTTGAGTTGACCCGTGTACGCTGCATCCCTTTCTCCGCTGTCTTCCATGGGCTGGTGTCGCATGAGTGCCCGGGTGAACACCATGCTTGGTTGCCTGGCGCGCACCTTAGACGGCACATCTACAAACACTCATTCCTCTCTTAGCTTGTGTAAAAGAGGTAGCGATGAATAAAGCACTAGGAGTTTTGGTGGCCGTAGTCGCGATTAGTGGATGCGCTTATCCACAACAGAAACAGACGGTAAGAATTGCGGCTCCATATAACAGTGAAGAAGCAATGCGGTTACTGGAAAGGGGCCAAAATACCATTCGCGGCAGCGCTCTGATTCGTCAGAGCGGCGGTGGCGTGGTGACGTGTGCTGGTAAACCAGTATTCCTTGTTCCAGCCACCGCCTACGCTACAGAACGTGCACGCGGCATTTATGGCTCTGACCGGGGGGGCTATCTAAATGCTTTGGGTGCTCCGCATATTGTTTTCGAGCCGAACCCAAGTGCTTACCTTGCGCTTACTAAGAAAACGGTTTGCGATTCGCAAGGCTATTTTAAGTTCGATCATGTTGCTGATGGTTCTTTTTACGTATGCGCTTCGGAGCGCATGAAACACGAGTATTGGAGCACTTGAGATATAGCAGAATGCCAGACCAACACCGGACAGCAATAGGATGTTTGCTGCCGTCAGGTCTTTGATCGTGGCGGTGTCGAGAAAGTTGCTCCCATGGAAGGGGGATGTGGGCTCAAACAACAAAAAAACGACAATCGCAAACCCGATAACCGTTCCCACAAAGTACCGAACAAAATAAAACTCCCACCAGCGAGACGGTTTCTTGGTGTCCTCAGCCATCAAATATTCCTCTTAGGTTTCACTGGCAGCTAGCAGTGGGATGGACTGACAACTCTGCCGACTGTGCGAGACGGACATCAGCCTATCTCGACAAATTGGACTACTCGGTCGCGGGGCTCCGGGCGTCCACCGGCCCGCTCGGGAGTGTAGCAGGCTGGCCGCGGGATTTCGGGAGCCCGAGTCCGCTCTTGTTAAGGGTTATCAGATGCCTGCCGCCGAATCGAGGAGATCGACGAAGACGCCGAACTGGATAATTGCAGTTGAGCCTGGCGGTTACAGCGGTCGGCGGTAGGCGTCTGATAAGCCTCGAGGGAGGAAACCGCGGGCGGTGCACGACGAGGCCAGCAGTCGGATGGCGCTATGGGGATTTGAATTGAGGCTGTTGGTGGTGGATGGGGTTGGGACGGTACGGAAAAGGTCTGCGGAGCGTTCAGCCACGTGATCAGCAACGAGGGGGCACGGTTGCAGGTGGGCGTAACGCGGTGATTGAGGTGAGCGCAGCCAGCTTCTGGCAGCTCTGAGCACGACCTCCCCGTCACCGGTGGCGAGCCGATGATGCAAGTGCGCGCAGGCGCAACGGACAGATCGAGCGATACTCATGCGGCCTGGGCCCTAGGCCATGGTGGAGCCCGCGGGGCATGGCCGCGCTCGAAGGTCTCGATGATCACCATGGGGGCGCCGCAGCAGGGACAGGTTCGGTTGTTGGCGGCGGCCTCCTTCGGCGGACCCTCACCGCCGAGGAGGATCGGCACGGCGATGAGCGGGGAAATCGGAGCCGCGAGCAGCTCCCGAGCGCGTGCCAGGTTCTGGACCCGTGCAGCATTGGCCAGCAGGCCGTAATGGCGGATGCGGTGAAATCCAGTTATGCGCTGCAGTGCATAACTGGATTTATGCGGAGTACAGGGTTATGCGGAGAATGCTGCTGACGGACGGCAGCAATCTTCACGATATCAATGGATCGCGGCCCAACGTCTGTTGAATCACTGCGCATAAGACTGCCGTCCTTCTCGACCCTAGTGGAAGGAGGACAGCATGTTGACCACTTACTTCAAACACCCATTCACGCTTCGCAAACTTCGCTCCGGCCCTGCCGGTCCCTACCTGGACAGCTTCGCCTCTCACCTCGCCAGGGCGGGCTACAGCCGCGACAAGGTGAGGGCCTATCTGCGCGGTACTGGGCGGTTTTCCGCCTGGGCCGCGCAGACTGACTTGATGATTGATCACCTCGATTCGCGGCTATTGGTGCCGTTCGGCCGTTACCTCGATTCACAAGCTCGCCTGCGCTGTCGCCGGGGGGAGTACAGCCCGACTTTTCTTGGCGCTCGCCACTTCGTTGACTTTCTGGAAGCGAGGGGTCTGGTCGCGACGCCCGCGCCGGCCGTCGAGCCGGAACTGCTGACCGCATTCTGTCATTGGATGCGTTCCCAGCGCGGTGTGACCGAGACGACCCTCAACGGTTACCGCCCGGCGCTGCGCCATCTGCTCGTTGCCCTCGGCGACCACCCTGAGCAGTACACGGCCAAGCAGTTGCGGGGATTTGTCCTTAGCCGCACGCGCGATAACAAGACCAGTCAAACCAAAACGACCGTCACCGTCCTCCGGATGTTCTTGCGATTCTTGATTACCCAGGGTCGCTGCCCCCCGGAATTGCTCGTCGCGATCCCAACCATTGCCGGATGGCGACGCTCCTCACTGCCGAGCTACCTCTGCGCCGAGGAGGTCGAGCAGGTGATCGCGACCTGTGATTGCATGAGCGCCATCGGTGCGCGTGACCGGGCCGTATTGTTGCTGCTAGCAAGGCTCGGGCTGCGGGCCAGCGACGTGGCGGCGCTGCAGTTGAGCGACATCGACTGGGAGCAGGGGCTGTTCCAAGTCGCCGGTAAGAACCGACGCCAAACCGCGCTTCCGCTGCCACAGGATGTCGGCGAGGCGCTCTTGCATTACGTGGCCAATCACCGTCCGTGCGTGGAGACTTCCCACGTCTTCATCACCGCCATTGCGCCGTTCGTGCCCTTTTCCCGCTGGATGGTCAGCTCGATTACGGCGCGCGCATTACGCCTCGCCCAAATCGACGCACCGTCCGGTGGAGCTCATCTCCTGCGTCACTCGGCCGCCACCGCCATGTTGCGGCAGGGGACCTCGCTGGAGGCCATCGGTGCCGTGCTGCGCCATACCTCGATTGAGACGACCCACATCTACACGAAGGTTGACGTTGACCTATTGGAACAGGTGGTCGTGCCCTGGCTGGAGGTCGCATCATGCTGACCGAAGCCGTGGACGACTACCTCGCCGTGCGTCGCGCAGCCGGCTTCAAGTTGAAGAGCACCGAGCAGTATCTGCGCTATTTCGTTCGCTTCGCCGACGCCCGCGGAGATACCAACGTGCGGGCGAAAAGCGCGATCGATTGGGCGGCCCAAGCCAAGACTGAGGTCGAGCGCCACCGGCGCTACCAATGCCTCATCGGGTTTGCACGCTTCATCCATGCCGAGGAGTCCTGCCACGAGATCCCGCCCGAGCATGTCTTCTGCGGGTACCTCCCACGCCCAACACCCTATCTCTTCACCGACGACGAGCTGCGCCGGCTCATTTGCGCCGCCGCTCGTCTGGGCCCACCAGGCTCGCTGCGGCCACGGACCTACAAGACGCTGTTCACGTTGCTCGCCGTCACCGGACTGCGGCCGGCAGAAGCCTACGCATTGCGCTGCGATGACTTCATCCACGACGGATTAACCATCCGGGAGACCAAGTTCCGCAAATCCCGCCTGGTCCCGATCCACGACTCCACCCGTTGCGCTTTGGAGCAGTATCTGGAGCACCGCGCTCGGATCGGCGGGGATGACGAGCATGTGTTCGTGTCCCTGGCTGGGCGGCCCCTCTCCCCGTGCCTCGTTTCGCGCCTATTCAGGCAACTCCTGCGTGAGGCCGGACTGCCGGATCGCCCCGGCCAACCCCGCGTTCATGACCTTCGTCACCGGTTTGCCACCCGCGCTCTGCAAGCCTGTTCCGGTGCCCGTGACCATGTCGGCGCTCAGATGCTTGCGTTGACGACGTATCTCGGGCATGCCCATGTCGCAAGTACTTACTGGTATCTGGAAAGTATCTCCGCAGCTGATGACCGACATCGCCGCTCGCTGCGAGGACTTTGTCTGGGGAGAGCCGTCATGACGGCCATTGCTCCCCATATCACAGCGTTCTTGCGCGAGCGCCTTCCCATGCAGCGCGGTGCCAGTGAGCACACCTGTCAGAGTTACGCTTACGCCTTCCAACTCCTCTTCCTCTATGCCAGCGAACGGTTCAACGTGAATCCCTCCGCGCTGGAGCTTGAGCAGCTCGACGCCCCACTCATCATGGATTTCCTTGAGCAGCTCGAGACGAAGCGAGGCAACACCGCCAGCACGCGAAACGCGCGACTGGCGGCCATCAAGTCCTTCATGCGTTTCTGTGAATATCGCGAGCCCGCTGTCCTCGAGCAGAGCCGATGCGTTCTCGCCATTCCGTTCAAGCGCACCGACGTTGCGCTGATCGACCACCTGAGCATCGCCGAGATGGAGGCTATCCTCAACGCCCCGGACCTCCAGGTGCGAGAGGGTCTGCGCGACCGGGCCATGTTGCACCTGTGTTTCTCGGCAGGATTGCGGGTGTCGGAGTTGGTGAGCTTGCCCTTGGCCGCGGTGGAGCTCCAGTCATCGCCCAGCATCCGTGTCCAAGGCAAAGGGCGACGCGAGCGCTGCCTCCCCCTGTGGAAACAAGCCGCTGCCGATGTTCGGGCGTGGTTGGCAGTGCGCGGCGAGGCGTTAGCACCGGAGCTGTTCCTCAACGCGCGCGGACAACCCATGACGCGCTCCGGCTTCGAGTACGTCCTGCGCAAGCATGTGCGTACCGCCTCTGAGCATTGTCGATCGTTGAAGGGCAAGCGGGTCTCACCGCACGTGCTGAGTCATACCTGCGCGATGATGATCCTGCAGGCCACCGGAGACCTGCGGAAAGTCTCGTTGTGGTTGGGCCACGCGGACATGCAAACGACCGAGGTGTACCTGCGCGCCGATCCAACCGACAAGCTCGAGGCGATCGAGGCCATCATGCCACCGGCGCTGAAACGGGGAACATTCCGAGTGCCCGACAAACTGATTGCATCACTGCAACGCAGCTAATTATGCGGAGTACTCGGAGCCGGCTCCGCTACCTGGACCGGCTCCGGACTCCACAGCTCCGCATAACCCTGGACTCCGCATAAATCCAGGCGGCAGGACATGCAGCAGGAAGCGGCGCATGAACTCCGCCACCGGTAGGGTCATGCGCCCATAGCGGCAACGGCCCTTGGCCCGATAGTCCTTGAACTTGAAGGTGACTCCTTTCTCATCGAGTGCGATCAGCCGGCTGTTGGCGATGGCCACGCGGTGGGTGTAGCGAGACAGGTAGGCGAGCACCGCCTGCGGTCCGGCGAAGGGGCGCTTGGCATAGACCACCCAGTCGATGTCGCGCAGCGGCTTCAAGAACGCGGCGAACGCTTCGGCCTTTTCCAGCGCCTGGTGCTCGGCGAAGAACTGCAGCTCACCGGCCCGGTGGGCGGCATCGAGCTTCTCGCAGAACAGCCTTCGAAACAGTCGCGAGAGCACCCGCACGGGCAGGAAGAAGCCGCGCCGGCAGGCAACCCAACGTTCGCCGTCGAGTGAAATCCCACCCCCGGGCACGATGCAGTGCACGTGCGGGTGATGGGTCAAGGCCGAGCCCCAGGTGTGCAGCACCATGCTCAGCCCGATGCGCGCCCCCAGGTGTTTGG
This sequence comes from uncultured Gammaproteobacteria bacterium, assembly GCA_963824085.1. Taxonomy (GTDB): domain Bacteria; phylum Pseudomonadota; class Gammaproteobacteria; order Chromatiales; family Chromatiaceae; genus JARRNE01. The sequence goes on along the minus strand of CAWGNT010000015.1, from coordinate 5,002 downwards.
GGTCAGCGGCGATGGTCAGTAGCGTTTCGGCCGCAGCCGCAAACAGCAAGCCATAGATCAGCGCCTTGTTGTAATAGGCGATCTGCCCGATCGGGGCCGGTAGAGTGAAGACCACATGGTAGTACTCCACCGGCAGCAGGTCGGCCTCACGGGCGGCGAGCCACCGCTTGGCCACGGCCCCCTGGCATTTTGGGCAGTGCCTATCGCGACAGGAGTTGTAAGCGATCCGGCTGTAGCCGCAGCCCTCGCAGCGCTCAACGTGCCCGCCGAGCGCCGCCGTGCGGCAGTGCTCGATTGCCGACATGACCTTGAGCTGGCCGAGACTCAAATGTCCGGCCTGCTCCCGGCGCCACGCCGGTCCGTGGTCGCGGAAGATGTCCGCAACCTCCAGTGCCTGCCGCGGCATGGCCGCGCCGCCTCAGGTACGCGGCTGATCGGTCAGGGTCAAACGCTCCAGCGGACTAGTGACCGCACGCAGGGTGGCGGTGGCCACTTGGGCATACAGGGCCGTGGTCTCCAGCTTCTTGTGCCCGAGCAGCACCTGGATGACGCGGATGTCCTCCCGGTGCTCGAGCAGATCCGTGGCGAAGCTGTGCCTCAGGGTATGGAGCGAGACCCGCTTGGCGATCCCGGCCTTCTCGGCGGCGGCGTGACAGGCGCGGTTGAGCTGGCGCGTGGAGAGCGGGTTGATCGGGTCCTGGCCAGGGAATAGCCAACCGTGGGGCAGCATCTTGCCGCGCGCATTGCCCTCGCGCCACCACGCCCGCAGCACCTCCAGCAACGTCGGGGAGAGCAGCGCGTAGCGGTCCTTGCGCCCCTTGCCTTGTTCGACGCGGATGACCATCCGCTTGCTGTCGATATCGTCGACCTTCAGCGCGACCACCTCGGCGGCGCGCAGGCCCGCCCCGTAGGCCACCGACAGAGCGGCCTTGTACTTCAGTCCCGGGGCTGCCTCCAGAAACCGCTCGACCTCCTCGCGACCGAGCACCGTCGGCAGCTTGCGCGGCTGGTGTACATGGCTCATCTTGGCCATCAGCTCGCCGCGCCCGAGGGTGACAGCGAAGAAGAACTGCAGCGCCGTGACCGCCGCGTTCACACTCCCGCGGCCAACACCGCGCTCGACCAGATCGAGCTGAAAGCGGCGCAGATCCTCCGCCGTGGCCGTCGCGGGCGAACGCTTGAGAAAACCGTTGAGGCTTTTGACCCAGCGCAGATACCCGCTCTGGGTCTTGGGCGAGAGCTTGCGCAGCCGCATGTCCTCGATCATGCGCTGACGCAACGGGCTGATGGGATTATCGTGACTGGACATGGGTCTGCTCCTGTCTTGGGTTGAGGTGAACTACACCTCAAACCTCTAGACGAGGCAGATCCATCCCGCTAATCCATCAACCTCACGCGAGCCTACCTCCCCCTACCGCGCGAGCGGTTTAGTCCCATGGCCGGTTGCTGTCCTTCGCCTGCCCGTATTCGACGGGCAGCTTACGCGGCATTCCAGCCGCTCGACTCCCATGGCGTGGCCGGCCTGCGTGGATCACGGCAGCTTTTACGCCGCAGATACGCGGATTCTGGTCGCCGGACTCAGCCGTACATTTTCAGAATTATTTGATGCTCCGCGTCTAACTAGCTGATTGTATTATTACGCGAGGATCACGGAGAAACTTGATCCAACCCTCAAGGAACGCGCAAATCGCGTTCTTTCAAAAGGTTAGCCGGACACCCATCAGATTACCTCCTCAGGAATCCCAGATTTCCAATCAGATTCCGTGTTCAGGCTCATTTCTGCCAAATCACGTACCGCCTTGGCAAGCACCTTGTGAGGTCAGCTGATTGGGAGCCTGTAGACCTGCTGGACCCCCTTGTACGCGACCAAGAGGTGGCTTCCCTTGCTGGTCCTTTCGCCCGCCTTCCGTGTCGCGCCGGCAATCACATAGGCAAGCGATGCTCCCGCCAGCGCTCCTTGCAGGCGAATGCAAATCCGGCGCAATCTGGTACATGATTTTCCGGCAATCGCCTTAAGAATTCAGTCGCCGGGCGTGCCTGCCGCAATCTACAATTCGCAGCACATAGTGAAATCTGGCGCCCTATGACGAAGACAGCCATCCAGGTGATCGATCGGGCGGCAGCACTCCTCGATGCGCTCGCCCGCGAGGGCGGCATGGCGAGTCTCAAGGTGCTGTCCGCCGATGCCGGTCTGCACCCTTCCACTGCCTCGCGCATCCTTACGTCGCTGATGGCTCATGGTTACGTCGAGCGACAAGGGAGCGGCAAGTACAAGCTTGGCGTGCGCTTGCTGCAGCTCGCGGCCAAGGTCGAGACCCAGCTTGACGTGCGCCGAGAGGCGCCGCCCATCATGGAGTGGCTGCGGGATCAGGTGGGCGAGACCGTGAACCTGAGCCTGCGCGACCGCGACGAGGTGGTGTACGTGGAGCGCGTTGCGTCGAGCCGCATGATGCGGGTCGAGCAGGTGGTTGGGAGCCGCGCGCCCCTGCACGTCACTGCGGTGGGTAAGCTCTTCCTGGGGATCGGAGGCGACGCCGAGGTGCGAGGCTATGCGCTGCGTACCGGGTTGCCCCAGTACACGCGAAACAGCGTCAAGGATGCAGAGACATTGGTGAAGGAAGTCCGCAAGGCGCGGGAGCTGGGCTTTGCATATGACGATGAGGAGGCGGAGCTGGGCGTCGGCTGTATCGGCGCGCTGGTCCGCAACGCGCAGGGGGAGGCCGTCGCCGGCTTGTCCGTCTCCGCCCCGCGGCATCGACGCCGGGACGAGTGGGCCGCGCTGGTCGTGGATGCCGCTAGTCGCATCTCGGGCCGGCTGGGTTTCGTTGAGGCGGAAGCCCCGGCCACGGTTTCCGATTCAGTTTAGGTCGGTCGGCGTGGGGCGCCGCCTGTCGTGACGCTCGACCCGCACGTGCGGCCGTTGCTGCAGCCGGTGCGGCTGCGGGTCGTGTGTCGGCACCTCGGTCAGCTCGCACTGGTCTTGGCGGTGCTGGTAGCGGTGCCCGCGGCAGTCGCAGGGGCGAGCGGCGATTGGCAGCTGGTCCTGCGTTCGCTGTTGGGAGCGGTGCTGCCGGCCTTACTGGTCGGAGCGTGTGCGCGCATCCCGGCGATAGAGAGCCCGCTGCGTGCCAACGAGGCCCTGGTTGTCGTGGCCCTCGCGTTCGTGCTGGCCGCGGCCCTCATGACCTATCCGCTGACGACGGCGGGGTTGTCGCCGCTGGACGCCTGGTTCGAGGCTGTCTCCGGGGTTACGACCACGGGGCTGACGATGATCTCGGACCCGGCCTTGTCATCGCCTGCTTTTCTCTTTGCTCGCAGTTGGACGCAGTGGTTTGGCGGCCTCGGGATCGTCGTGCTGTCGCTCGCCCTCGCGTACGGCCGGGCGGCCGACACGCGTCGTCTGGCCAACGCCGCGGGAGAGGAGGAGGACCTCGCACAGGGCACCCGCATCCATGCGCGCCGAGTGTTGGCGGTCTACGCGCTGCTGACCGCGATCGGCCTCTTACTCGTTTGGATGGCGGGGATGCCGCTTTTCCCGGCCCTGATTCACACCCTGAGCGCCATCTCCACCGGCGGCTTTTCCGGCCTCGCCGATAGCCTCGCTGGCGTCGGGCGCCCGGCCCAGTTTGCGCTCCTCGCGGTGGCCTTTCTGGGTGCCTTGCCCCTTCCGCTCTTCTACCGTGCTTACGCCCATGGCAGCAGCCAGCTCTGGCACGACCCGGAGCTGCGGGCGCTCGCAGCAGCGGTGGTGCTGGTTGCGCTGCTGCTGTGGTGCCTCGGCAGCCTCGGGCCGGCGGATGCGCTGCTTCAGGCCCTCACCGCTCAGACGGGCACGGGGTTCTCGACGGTGGACATGGCAGCGCTCGACGCCCAGTCCAAGTGGGTGCTAATCCTCTCTATGGTCACGGGCGCAGGGATTGGCTCGACCGCCGGCGGTGTGAAGCTGCTGCGGGTGGTCATCCTGATACGGATAATCCAGCTCGCCATCCTGCGTGCGCAGCTGCCCCGACATGCCGTGGTGCATCCGTCGGTGGGCGGGCGCTCCCTGGAGGCGCACCAGATCGAAAACGCGATGCTTGTCCTGCTGCTGTTTCCGCTGGTGATTGCCGCTTCCTGGACACCCTTTCTGGCCGCGGGCTATGCGCCGCTGGATGCGCTCTTCGAGGTCGTCTCGGCGATCGGCACCGTAGGGCTCTCGACCGGTATCACGGGACCCGCCCTCGAGCCGGGTCTCAAGCTCGTCTTGACCCTCGATATGCTGCTCGGGAGGGTGGAGGTCCTCGCCGTCTTGGTCCTGGTGTATCCTGGCACTTGGTATAGGCGATGACGGTGCAGCGCCGTCTTGGTCACCAAGCGGGCCGACGGATCGCCTGCGTTCGACCGAACACGAAAATATACCCAACTCGGGCGATTTTTTTTGCTTTTCGGCCCAAGGGTCGGGTTGCGCGCGGCTGAGGTGTCGGCCGCAGGGAGGCGGCCGTCAAGCCTTCAGGGATGAATTGACGGCGTCCCGCGGCGGGCGCAACCCGACCCCGAAAAACGAAGAAATCAAATGCAGGCGGTATAAAGATATGCGTTTCGTCTTCGTTGGGGGCGGCAGCCTGGCGATTCTCACCGGACGGATGCTCGCAGAGCGCGGGCATGATGTCGTCATCATCGAGCGTGATCCGGGGATCATCGAAGGGCTGCGGGAGGAGATGGACGTGGGTTTCCTTCACGGTGACGGCACGCGACCGGCGATCCTCAGGGAGGCGGACCCGGCGGCCACCGACCTGCTCTTCTGCCTCACCCGCGACGATCAGGCCAACATCATTGCGAGCCTGGTTGCACATGCGTTGGGTTACCGTCGGGTGATGGACCAAGATCGAAGATGCGGGAGCTTGACACATCTGCGCGGAGCTGGGCCTGGCCGAGGCCCTCATCCCCATGCACACGGTGGGACGCTATCTGGCGGACATGGCGGAGGGGCAGAACATCATCGAGATCTCCGACATACTCCGCG
>CAWGNT010000014.1:362500-457875 GCA_963824085.1 uncultured Gammaproteobacteria bacterium | reverse complement strand
GAGGTGTCGCTGGTGCCGGGTCGCTGGGCATCGATTAGCACACGGAGAAAGTGCCCTTTGGGTAGCCCTTGGGTGAACATGCGCCCCTGGAGCAGATACTGATTCCCAATGCCGCCCATGAGGTTCTCCCATTGCGGGTTCGCCGAGTTCTTGGGCGGGTTGGTGGGATCGAACGCTACGTGGCAGACCGCGCAGGCAAATCCGATGACGTAGCGCTTCTGGGCAGCGATCTCGCCTTTCTCGTAGGGGCTGGACCGAGGGTCGAAGCCTTGGGCCGGGTCGGCGTAATACTTCCGCACCCCGAGCACGCCGGTCGCATGCGGGTCGCGGCAATCGTCCAGCCAATAGGTGGCCTCGCTTCCGGGTTTGCAGTCGGGATCATTGATCAGACCGAATTTCGCGAACCGCTTGCCGCGCTCGCGCGTGTCGAGCCACGCGGTGTAGTCGGGCATGGCCTTCAGGCTTCTGACGAAATAAATGTTGTAAAGGTCCTGGTTGCCGAAGGTGCCCTTGAACCAGACCTCGCGCCCGCGGCGTACCCGTTCGCGGTACGCTTGCGCCCGTTGTGGGTCCTGCCGCGCCAGGTCCTGGAACAAGGACCGCACGTAACGGCAGCCTTGGCGTCGAAGCCTGTGGGCTGCGGCTGATCGCAGGGAGGCGGAGGTGCCTGGGGGATCGGCACGATCGCCCAGCGCGTACGTTCCGGGTCCAGGTAGCGCTTCTTGGACGCCAGTGTGTCGGTCGAAACGCTTCGCGTAGCCGTCGGCAATTCCTCCCTTACCTGATCCGAGCCCTGATACAGGCCGGTGTTCAGGTCCGCGGCCTTGACCTGCTCCAGGCTAATGGAGACCAGGTCCCACGAATAGGGTTTGTCGCTTGGCAGAGTCCCGGTTTCGGCCCTGCCGGGCCAAGGGGAGCAACACGCGACTGCCGTGAGGGCAGCCAGCAGCATTGTCTTCACGTGGCCGTGCGGGATTGAGTATGAGGACGTTGACGCCATGGTTTCTATCTCCGTCGAGAGCGGAGGCAACATAACCGCTGCCGAGAACACGAAGGTTTTGGCGTATCGGCCGGGAGACGGCACTGTGATTAACGATAGACGATATCCACAAGCGCTGCCGGCCAGGAAATTTCGGTGCTCTCGGACGTGCGGCGTACCGCCACCGTGCGGGCACTCGAACCTGTGACCCTGCTCCGGCTCTCGCGCGAGGACAGCCGGGCGCTCTCGAGTTCCTTCCGGCCCTTCGGCGACCTGGTCCGGGAGCGCACTCCAGGCTGAGCTTGCGCTACCGAGTGGCTTCGTCAGTGTGTCCGCGATGCAGGGATGCACTAAGCAACGGGATCGCAGCGCCGGCGAGCCGCCAATGGGCCGCCTCCGCGTGAGTGTTCTCTCAGCCCGGCCGGACGCGGCGCCCAGTGAGCCGCGTCCTGAGGTTGAACAGTGCCGTGAGCATCCGCTCCGAGCCGCCACCGCGCGGCGGCAGCAGGCCGATGGAGCGCGCGACCGCGGCGTCGTCCCAGTATGAGTCGTTGCGGACGATGAGCCCGTCCGCGTCCACCCGCAGCAGGTCGCACCCTTCCGCCTCCAGCGTCGCCCCGTTGGCCAGGACTCCCGTGACTGGCCCGCTGGTGAAGGACCGGTTGCCCGCCAGCGAATCGCCGCCTGCTCCCGGTTGGCGACCAGTGCCAGCACCTTGTAACGGAAGTCCGGAAAGGCGGTGAACAGCGCCGTGAAGTAGTCGCGCATGCCCTCCGGCGCCTGCAGCTCACCCACGGGCGCCAGATGGTCGATGCCTCCGCCTTCCAGCACGCGAGCGCGGCGTCGAGGTCCTGACGCGCGATTGAACCGAAGTAGCTCCGCGCCGCCTCCGCCGCGGGCCCAATTTGATCGGCCCCAGCCTCGACGGTCACGTGATCAGCTCGCGGAAGTAGCCGTTTAGGAAACGGTCATCGGGGTCGAACCTGTTCCGGACACCGCCAGCGGTCCAGCCGATCGCCAAAGGCCTTTTGCACCTGCCCCCGCGTTAGCCCGGGTGTCTGGTTGAGGAGCGGCCAGCCGCCACGCGCGCTGCAAAACTCGTTGTAGGCAGCAAGGAACTCCATCCAGCCGGGCTCGCCGGTCGATACGGGATCGATCGTGAGCACGTCGCCGTCATAGGTGTAGGAGAACAGCGAGCTTGGTCCTGCAGGATTCGGTAGCCGACGTGGAGCATGTTCGGCCGCCAATGGTTCTTCTTGTAATAGTCCTGCGCGAACCGGAAGTAATCGAGCAATGCCTCACTGTAGCGATCCTCGGCGATTGCCCAAATGCTGAAGGTGTATTTGGAGGCGCCCGACACCGCCGGATACCGGATCATCTGATCGGTCGGAATCGTGTTCTCGCCTACCAGCAGCTTCGTCAGCATCAGCTGCACGATCCAGTTCACCGCGTTCACGATGTGGTAACGGATGAACTGGGGTGCATACTTCTGAGGATGTGGTTGAGCCAGGGGACGACCGTCTTCCAGCTGCCGTTGCGCAGGCGCCAGATGAAGTGCGACGCCGGCAGGCGCTTCTTCACCTCTGCTTCCTCCCCCACATAGCTCCTGAGCTCGACGACGATTCGGTTCAGGAAGGGGAAGACGTACATCATTATCGACTGACCGCGTCCGATCAGCTCGGGCAGGCGGCGGGCGAACTCGTCGACCGAGAATACTTCGTGCTTGACCTTCATCGCCTGAAGCGGCTTCACCTTGAAGGTCACCTCGTAGACGATGCCGAGCATCCCGTAGCTCGACCGCGCTGCCTGGAGCACCTCGGTGTCGTTCTCGGTGATCTCGACGATGTCGCCGCTCGCCTTTACCAGCTTCAACCCGATGCAGTACGAGTTGACTTGCCCGTACTCGCGGGGCATCGAGGCGTCCTTCGTGGCGGTGCACGCGGCGGCGCCCATGCTCAGGTTGCCGAGCTCGATGTTGACGAAGAACTGGAGGTTGTGCTTCTTGAGCTTCTTCGCCACGTCGATATACTTCGCACCTGCCTCCGCCGTGACGCGGTCGCCCTCGATACGCAGGATGTAGTCCATCGCGCGCATGTCCACGATCGTCCCGCCGTCGGCCTCGCCGCAGGCGGTGGTGGTGTGCCTCGATCCGTGCGCTCGAACGGGCGCCGGGTATTTGTCGCGGTCACGGACGATGGCGACGATATCGTCCACGGAGCGTGCGGTAACAACGACTTGGGGATAGGTGACGAGCTCCTCCGTCCAGTTCCATACCGGCGTCGCTGCGGCGTCCGGCGGGTTTCCCCGTGCACTCGTGTTCGCAGTCTTTGTGCTTTTTGTCTGCATGGTTTGCTCCTTGGTGAGCAGTCCGATGAGCAATTACCCCGCGGGAGTGCGCCTGCCCCCTTGCAGTCGGGGTCTCCGGTACTCCTGTTAGCAGGGCGTTAATGTCAATCCCGACCTGAAGCATAGGAAATCCAACGGCTTTGCGCCGAGATCAGACTTGCGCGTTCTGCGCTATTGCGAACGATCCCTGATGGTACGGATTCGCCCCGCCGTTGACGTCCAACCGCCCGTTTGTGCGCACACGCCCTGAACGGCGCCGGCGACAGCCCCACGAGGCGGCTCGCACGTCGATCCCGGTCGGAGGCCAGCTAGAACAGACCCAATGAGTCCTGGTAGCGCCGCTTCGCGGCGGCGTCCGGTGGCTGAGCCGGTCGCAGCGTGCGCTTTTGGCCCGGTCGGCCGTTCTTGTTCCAGGTCTCGATCTGCTCCTTGGTGTACTGGTACCCTGCCTCCACGATCTCCTCTAGCGCCTGAACATCCAACAGGGAATACCGGTCCACGGGAGGGCGCAGATGGTAGTCGGCCTGGCTCTTGAGCTCTTCAAGTCGGCTGTCGCCCCCCACAAATGTGGCACCCATAAGGACGTCGAAGATGGTGATCGTCTTGATCGGCTTCCTGTAGGGGATGAGCTTGCTCAAGATTACTTTCCATGGAGAGGGAAGCTCGTCCTCCTCGATCTTCAGCTGCAATTCGGAGCCCACGTTGACTGCAATAACGTCCCCGCCGCACATCCGTCGGATGACGTCCGTGGGCAGGTTGTTGAGCAATCCTCCGTCAATGAGGACATTGCCGTTCTGGATGACGGGCACCGTAATGCCGGGGAGGGAGGCGCTGGCAGTAACGGCCTTTCGGAGCAAGCCGCTGTGTGCACCATGACCTCGGCGCTCGTCAGGCTGCTCGAGACACAAAAATAGTTGGTCCAGAGGTCCTCGATCTGGCGTTCGCCGTAGAGCATCCGCGCGGCCTTGTCGAACTTCTTACCGCGGATCAAGGAGATGATCGGAAGCGTGAAATCGTTTTGCGGCTTTATCTCCAACCACGCCTTCCTGTTCCAGCGCAACATTTCCTGGTAGTGCCAACCCAGGGCGTATTGGGCGCCAATGATGGCCCCCATGCTGGTCCCCCCGACCATGTCGATGGGAATACCTGCTTCCTCTAGAGCCCGGATCGCTCCAATATGGGCAAACCCGCGGGCGCCGCCGCCTCCGAGCACCAGCGCCACCGCGGTCCCGGTCACCAGGCGCGTGAGGCGCTGAAAATCGGCTGTTCGGTCGAGTCGGATGTGGCAATGTCGCGAGGTTCGGGTCAGATCCAGCCAGCGGCGTGTTCCCGTCGGTTGTTCAGTCTCTGCATCATGGAGCAACACCAACCACTGCTCCGGGACTGCGCCATGCTCGTTGTCCTTGGCCAGCATTGCCGCGACCTCACCCAGATCCTCGCCTCCTCGTGCGTCGGCGACCACCAATACCAGGTCCGCGAACTGGAGGCAGCGGTCCGACCAGAACGAAGGCATGCCGTCCGCCTCCAGCAAGAGAAACGTGTGGTTGCGTTCCTGCTCGTCCAGCCACGCACCGAGGCGCATGGCGTAGGGGTCGGCTCGCAGGAGCTTGTCCCAAGCTCGTTCCATCCCGGCCAGACGGTTCAGGGCGACAGAGTTGAGGTGCAAGGTTGTCCCGTGGCCCGAAAGGGCCTGGGCAAACCGCTGGGCGAAGCTGGTCAGACGCAGGTCGGATTGAGCGGGGACGACGGCGATGTTCAGGGAGAAGACCTCCTTTTTCTCCGCCTGAGCGCTCTGCAAGCGGTTGATCAGGCGTCTTGCCACCGCCATCGTCACCTCCGGGTAGGTCCGGACCAGACGGTCGAACTCTCTTCGGTCGATCTTGGCTACCGTGCTGTGTCGAATGGCACTGACGCTTGCGGACCTCGGCTCACCGGTGAAGAAGCCCATCTCGCCGACGATCTCGCCCTGGCCCATCTCGTTCAGGCCCCTGATCTGGCCTGACGGACTGTGCACGAATGCGCGCAAACGACCATTAATCACGATGTAGACGCAGTCGCTGGGGTCACCCTCTCGAAAGAGGTACTCACCCTTGCCCAGGCTCAACCATTCAATTTCCTGCTCGATGGCATCGCGTGCCGTTTCATCAAGAAGCTTGAACAGGGCGGGGAGGAGGTCATGCAGCTGACTGCGATGCAGCCTCGTTCGGCTTATGGCCGTGAGCGCTTGTATGGACGCCGGCGCCCGACGCTCCAGCTCGTCGAAGACGGCAACGGGCAGCTTCAGAAGAGTCGTGTTGTCGTTTGCCCGAGCACAGGCGGTGCGTCGCACACGGCATAGCAGGCCGATCTCGCCGATGATTGCGCCAGGTCCCTCGACGGATAGCTCTGTCTGGTCTTGCTGGCCAAAGTGGACCAGGATCTGCAGCCGCCCCTCGCGTAGAAGATATACCGCGTCCGACGGGTCGCCCTCGCGGAAGAGTACCTGGGCATCGTCGAGCTTGATCCACTCCGCTTTCTGCGAGATGGCCGTCAACAGGTCCGCATCCAGGTCTACAAAGGGGCTGAAGGACTCCAGGAACTGTCTTCGTGAGACATCCTCCGCGGCGAGGTCGTGGCCATTCATCGGATCACCACCAGTCTGCATCGAGGGCGTTTCGGAGGGGGATTCCTAAGGGAGTACGGCCAGTATAGTTGACGCCTGTTGCGATTCCGCGCGGCAGACCGGACACCCGAGCCCTTCGGCCGAAAAGCGAAAAAATCGCGTGGGTTGGGTATAGAAGGCAATTGGTGTCGAATCTGTGGCACCACCTAACTCTATCGCGACCTGATCAGCTGACGCGCGCTATGCTGATAGTGTGGCTGGCGGGCAAGCATCGCGTTTGCGCCGGGGCGGCAAGCACCGAAAAGAGTGATTAGGCGATTGCCGGAAAATCATGTACCAGATTGCGCCGGATTTTCGTTCGACTTCGAGGAATGCTGACGGGAGCATAGCTGGGCTATGTGACTGCAGGCGTGACGCCGAAGGCGGGCGAAAGGACCAGCAAGGTGGTATCTGATTTGACAGAAATCGCCTTAGCATCCTGGCCCGACTAGTCGGTGCTTCCCTAGCCCGCTGCTCCATCGTCATGTCCGACAACCGCTGTGCGACGGAGGGAGGTCGCTATGGGGATCTTGCGCCTATGCACCACTTCTCTTTGTCTGGGCATCTTTCTTGGTTGTAGCAAGCAGGCACCGCCCGAACCTGTCGTCCGCCCCGTACAGACCCTGATTGTTCATCATAGCGCCGCCAGCGAGCCGGTCTCCCTGAGCGGGCAAATTCAGGCGCAAAACCAAATCAACGTCGCGTTTCGGATCGGCGGCCGGCTGATCGAGCGGAAGGTGTCAATTGACAGCAAGGTCGTGCCGGGGCAGCTGCTGGCACGGCTGGAATCGCAGGATGCCGACAACCGCCTGCGGACGGCCGAAGCGGAGCTCGCGGCGGCCCAGGCGGCGCTTGTGCAAGCGGGAAACAACGAGGCGCGCTTCCGGGCGCTAGTGGACAAAGGAATGATCTCGCGCGTGCAGTTCGATGACGCGCAGCAACAGCTCGATGCCGCCCGGTCGCGAGTGAGCGCCGCGGAGGCCAGCGTCCAAACGGCACGCGATAACGTGAGCTATACCGAGCTCCGTTCCGATGTCGCTGGGACCGTGACTGCCAAAGGGGCCGAACCGGGCGAAGTGGTTCGCGCCGGTCAAATGATCGTGCGAGTGGCGCAAGAGGGCGGAAAAGACGCCGTGTTCAACGTGCCCGCACCCTTGATCCGCGACGCGCCGAAGGATCCCACGATCGCCGTGGCGCTGTCGGACGATCCCGGCATCCGCACAACCGGTCACGTGCGCGAGGTTTCCCCGCAAGCCGATCCGACCACGGGGACCTATATCGTTCGCGTCGATCTCGATGACCCTCCGCCGGAAATGCGCCTGGGCGCAACCGTCGTCGGCAGCATGAAACTAACCGGCGACCCCGCCATCCGCGTCCCCGGCACGGCGCTGACAGAAAGCGAGGACGCACCAGCGGTCTGGGTGGTGGACGCCGCCAAGAAGTCGGTCTCCCTGGTTCAGGTCAGAGTGCTGCGCTATGACGCGGCGAGCGCGGTCATTGCAAGCGGCCTAAACGACGGCGACATCGTGGTCACTGCCGGTGTCCACGCACTGCGTCCGGGTCAGAAGGTACGGCTGCTCGAGCAGGCGCCATGACCGGGGTGAATCTCTCGTCCTGGTCGCTTCAGCATCGGACGTTGATGTGGTTCTTCGTGTTGGTAATCGTCATTGCCGGGTTTTTCGCCTATCAGCGGCTTGGGCGCAATGAAGATCCGCCTTTCACGATCAAGGTCATGGTGGTGCAAGCTGGCTGGCCGGGCGCAACAATTCACGAAATGATCGAGCAGGTGACGGACCGCATCGAGAAGAAGCTACAGGAGACGCCGGGGCTGGATTTCATCCGCAGCTACACGCAGGCCGGCCGTACGACCATCTTCATAACGTTGCGCGGCTCGGTCCCGAGCAGTGACGTTCCGAATATCTGGTATCAGGTGCGCAAGAAGATCGATGATATTCGCGGCACCCTGCCTTCCGGCATCGTCGGGCCATTCTTCAACGATGAATTCGGCGACACCTACGGAATCATTTATGCTTTTACGGCAGACGGATTCTCGCACCGGCAGCTGCGGGATTACGTTGAATCAGTGCGCTCACAACTATTGCACGTTCCTGACGTAGCCAAGATCGACATTTTTGGTGTCCAGGACGAAAAGATCTTCGTCGAGTTCTCCGCACGGCAACTGGCGGGACTCAATCTTGACCGTCTGGCCCTAATACAGGCATTGCAGGCGCAAAACGCCGTGACGCCAGCGGGGGTGATTCAGACTGCTGACGAAAAACTCCTGGTTCAGGTCAGCGGTCGTTTCGAAACGGAAGAGGACCTCCGACGCGTCAACTTCGTCGCGAACGGTCAGATTTTTCGGTTGAGCGATATCGCGACCGTGAAGCGCGGCTACGCCGATCCACCGTCACCGCTGTTTCGTGTCAACGGCACGCCCGCAATCGGGCTTGGTATCTCCATGCGCGCCGGGGGAGACGTGCTGGCACTCGGCGGCCATGTCCGGACCGCAATGCGAGCTATCACGAGCAACTTACCAATCGGTATCGAGCCGATACTGGTTGCGGAACAGCCCCAGGTTGTCGTTGAAGCGGTCAACGAATTCATGGAGGCGCTTGGAGAGGCCGTCGTAATCGTGCTTGGTGTGAGTTTTCTGAGTCTCGGTGCACGCGCTGGAGCCGTTGTTGCCTTTACCATACCACTGGTATTGGCAGCCGTGTTCGTGGTCATGGACATTACGGGCATCGACTTGCAGCGTGTATCCTTGGGCGCCCTGATCATTGCCCTCGGATTGCTAGTCGACGATGCCATGATCACCGTCGAGATGATGATGACCAAGCTGGAAGAAGGATGGGACAGGATCAAGGCAGCAACCTTCGCCTACACGTCCACGGCGTTTCCCATGCTGACTGGTACGCTGGTGACCGTTGCCGCTTTCATTCCCGTCGGCTTTGCCAAGAGCGCCGCGGGAGAATACACGTTCTCCCTCTTTGCGGTCGTCACCATCGCGCTGCTTATCTCCTGGGTGGTTGCTGTCCTGTTCGCGCCGCTTATCGGAGTAACGCTTCTCCCAGCAAACATAGTGCGCAAAGAGCATGGCGAGTTTGGCTTCATCATGCGGCGCTTCCGCTCGCTTTTGGTCCTGGCAATGCGCTCACGCTGGACGACAATCGTTCTTACTCTTGGATTGCTGGTGCTCTCGGTTGTTGCGCTGCGCTGGGTCCCGCAACAGTTCTTCCCCGCGTCCGACCGTCCCGAGCTGCTGGTCGATCTTAGGCTTGCCAAGAGCTCGTCTATCTATGCCACCGACAAGGTTGCGGCGCGATTCGAGTCGCTGCTTAAGGACGATCCGGACATTGACCGCTGGACGACGTATGTCGGTCAAGGCGCGGTACGATTCTATCTGCCATTGAATGTACAGCTGCCTGACGACTCGTTTTCCCAGACGGTCATCGTGACCAGGAGCTTGGAAGCACGCGAGCGTGTTCGACGGCGATTGGCGCGCCTGTTGGATGACGAGTTTCCCTCGGTGATCGCGCGCCTCTCGGCCTTGGAGCTGGGTCCACCCGTGGGCTGGCCGGTGCAGTATCGCGTTAGCGGCCCGGATCCGAATCGAGTGCGGGAGATCGCTTATCGCGTCGCTGAGGTCATCGGCACCGATCGGCGCACGCAGAAGGTCAATTTCGATTGGATCGAGCCCGTGCGCACGCTGAAGATGCACGTAGATCAGGATCAGGCGCGTCTGCTCGGTGTGAGCTCGCAAGCGCTCGCACAGGCATTGAATTCGGTGGTGTCGGGCGTTGCTGTCACGCAAGTGCGCGACGGCATCTACCCCATCGACGTTGTCGCCCGCGCAAGCGAGGAAGACCGAGTCTCGCTGTCGACGTTGCGCACACTGGAGATTCCACTGGCAAATGGAAAGACGGTTCCGCTCGCCCAGATCGCGAAACCCGAGTACGGCCTGGATCTGCCTTTGATCTGGCGCCGCGACCGATTAGCGACCATAACGGTCCAGGCGGACACGGTGGGGGACGTTCTTCCGGCAACCATCGTTTCGAGTTTGAGCAAGAAGATGGCGGAGCTCAATGCGGCCTTGCCGCCACAATACCGAGTCGTGGTCGGCGGCAGTGTAGAAGAGAGCGCGAGCTCGACCGCCTCCCTTGCAGCGGTGCTGCCGATGGCGGGGCTCCTGATGCTCGTGATCCTGATGATACAGCTGCAAAGCTTCAGCCGGCTGTTTCTCGTCCTCAGCGTCGCGCCTTTCGGTTTGATCGGCGTGGTGTTTGCTCTCCTGCTCGCGCATAAGCCGCTCGGCTTTGTTGCATTGCTGGGAGTCATCGCGCTCGTTGGAATGATCGTTAGAAACTCGGTCATCCTGGTAGATCAGGTCGAGACCGAGATCGCAAGCGGCCGCGCGCGCTGGAATGCAGTGATCGAAGCCACCACACATCGGGTTCGGCCCATCTTGCTCACCGCCGCCGCCGCAATTCTCGGCATGATCCCAATTGCGCCGACCGTGTTCTGGGGGCCAATGGCATACGCCATCATGGGCGGCCTCGCTGTCGCGACCGCGCTGACACTGGTGTTCTTACCCGCGTTGTACGTCGCATGGTTTCGTCTGCGGGAGGAGCGTACCGGCCCCGTTGCAACGCAAGCAGCGGAATCCTTGCCTCGGCCGCCCGATCTCCGGGCTGAGATGCCGCGTCCAAGTACTTGGCGCGTAGAGACTGGTGTGCCTGCCGTATCAAACGAGCCGACGGAGTCCCTAGGCAAACGCAAGGTGCGGCTTCGGCCGTTGGTCGGGACGGGCATCGCTCTGGCTGTCCTGTCCCTCGCTGCGTACTTCGTCTTGCGGCAAATTGGGCCGAGCTTCCTTGCAGGCCCATCGGACACCGGTATCGCGACAGGAGATTCACACGCACCGTCCAAAACGACCCGGGACGTGCCGAAAAGCGACCGGCAACCGGCGGCGCCGCAAGCAGATCGGGACAAGGTTGCCAGCGGCGGGTCGGTGGCGGAGACACCGCCGGAGGCGGACCGGCTCTCCATGCTCAAGGCGCGGGCAGCCCGCCAATGGCAGGAAGGCAGCTATGTTGCTCCTCCTGGCGACAACGCCTTTGAGACGTACCGGGCGATCTTGCGGCTTTATCCGCACGACACCGAGGCCGCAGACAAGCTGCTGGAGATTGGCCGGATGCAGGTCGGGCGGCAAGCCTTGGAGGACGCGGCGCAGTTGCTTCGCGAAGGTCGGCGGCGGGAGGCGCTTCAACGGACGGAGATGGGCCTTCGGGTGGCACCGCGCGATCGCGAGTTGTTGGAGATGCGCGACAAACTCAAGAAGCAGAATGGGGAAGGGGGCAAATAGCCATTGGCAATCGGCCTGTTTGATGCGGCGGAGGTTGGATTTGAATTGTGGCTTAGTTCAGCCAATAATCCTGCCGATCACCTCTCTGACTACTTGCTGATCCCTGTCCTTTAGCTGCCCCAGCCGCTTGAGGACAATGCGTTTCTCCGCGGTGAAGACCCCCGGTTTGATGGCCGACGGTTTGAGTAGCCCTGCCCTCTGCCAGTCTTGAATGAGAGCTTCTCCGAAGCTTGGGGGTTGGTTCACTTGGCTGGTAACCGCCATCAGAATCACATCCTCGCGTTTCCGGTGGTAGGTGTCCGAACTGACCACCACCGCTGGGCGCTTCTTGCTGCCGACCTGATTGGTGAACGGGAAGGTAATCAGGACAATGTCGCTGAAGTTATAGGTCGTCGTACTCGGCATCGTCCGTATTGTCCCAGATGGCATTCAACGTCGGCTCCGTGGCGGTCATGGCCGCTCGTACCAGTTTGCGCTCGTTGTCACGCTGGCTGAGAAAGTCGATGAAATCCTCCACCTCCGTCACCCGCTCTGGCGGCAGAGCTTCCAGCTTCCGGATTACCTGGTCGATTTGTTGTGGTTGCATGGTGCCTCCGTCAGGCGTGGGGTTGATAGGCTTGGCGGGTCTTGGCGTCGCGTATGGGGCTGTCGAGCACAAAAAAGACTCTCTCCCGATCCGCCAAGGGTAGCCCTTCCAGGGTCTGCCAGCGCTCCAGGTTCTTCCACATCCAGGTTCCGCAGGTTCCAGGGACAGTGTACTCAACGTCGTGGTTGGTCAGCGAACATATCGGGAGTGGAGGCACCCCGATGCTTTGGCTGGGGGCCCGGCTTCTTTGGGCGCAAGATGCGCCCCAGCCGCGCCTCAAGACCGTCGACGAAAGTGTGGCCGCCCAATGGACGTCCTGTGCGCGCATGTGAGTTGAGTTGTTCATGGGGGGGTATTGGTATCGGTTTCGTCCAAGTATTGTTGCCAGTCGGGAACAAGGTCGAGTAACGGCCGAGCTCGAACCAGCGCGTCGTCTTCGCCACGCAGGCGAGCGCGGGCGCTGGACCATGACCAATCGGCGACTGAATGGCACAGCCCTTCGCTCGCTGGCGGCTTGAGCACCCTGTCGCCGCTGGTGCGGCGGCGGAACGATGGCAAGACCTCGGAGTCCCGGAGTGACTCCGGAGCTGACCTTGTGTTCAACAAGACCCTCTACGAAACAGCTGTATCAGATCGTCTGGTAGATCGTCAAAGTCCGTTGCCATGTGGATCAAACCCTTGGTGGCCTCGCCGAGCCGGCGCTGGACCTTCGGCGGCACCACCGGCAGCAGGCGTACCATGGGTTTGTTAGCCCTGGAGATCACGATCTCCTCGCCGGCCTCGGCACGGCCGGTCAGCGCCGGGAGCTGGGGCTTGGCTTCGTGGATGTTCACAGTTGTCTGCGTATCGGGATGCCTCGCTCGCAGGTCGACTCAGTTGGACTAACTACTTGGTCCCCGCGTAGCGCAGCTTGACCCTATCGCAAACGGCGGTTGGGTCTCCTGCTGATAGCGAGACCCAGGGCGTTTGCTTTCGGCGATTCTGCGGAATGCTCAATTGAGAATGGAACGTCCAAAACCGAGGCAAAACGTCTGGCATCTGGGTCGTTTCGTAGGACCGGCCGACAATCCAGATCCGTGCTGCGCCGCAACACATTTCGGTCGTTCGATCAGTGAGCGCGAATGTTCGAGGTGGGACCGATCTGTCGCAAACCATAGAGCCGACTTCGTTGTCCGAACCTGTCGGCAATGCGCGAACAGCAGCCACCTATTCCCCTACCAAGGGAGTCTGCTCAGTGTTGGACTCGGGCCAATGCTGCTGCGTCAGCAAGACTTGGCGGAAAAGCGCCAGCGTAGGCGGCTCTTGACGCCGTAGGGGCGAGATTTTTGCCTCGGATGCCGGGTCGAGACCGGTCGCTTTCCTACCGGAAGACACGCCGTTAGCTGGGTTTCGAATCGGTCAACACATCCCTAACCCGTGAGGATACGAGCGATAGGAATCACATCACAATGCTTCCAGAATGATGCAAGTGGTCCAGCCCGGATACCTTGGGGTCGAGCACAACCAGCCCGCTGCGTCTTACGAAATCTCTGATCAGCCTCGCCAGCTCGCTGTCCCTGAGCTTGTCGCGGAGCTCCTTGTTGACCAACTCGGCGTATTTTTTCGGCAAGAGGTCAGCGGACCAAACCTCGGGTATCGTGTCCCGTCCTACGGGAGTCAGAACATGGACGGGACGCGGTTCCGGCTTCTCCCGCATGCACAGATCACGCGGCCCTTGGTAGCACAGAGTCTCCCCATCGTAGAAATCCGGCAGTCCCAGATACGCTTCCACGAACCCGAGGTCATAAGGCGCCGCCTGCGACTGCGGGTCGTTTGCATGGAACCGCACCATCACGGTCGGTGAAAAGCCGCGTAGATCCTGGAGCGTGTGGTCGATTTCATGAAGCCAGGCTTCCAGCGCGTCCAGGCGGTTGTTGTTTGGGTGTTTTTCCTTGAAGTCGCCGATACCCTTTCGCACCGCATTGAGCAGGGAATGGGGCCTGATCGGGCGTCGCCCATGTTCTGCATCGATCTGCTCGAACAATCCTGCGAATGCCTTTCCCGTCGGAAGATCCAGCCTTCTCAGCATGGAAAAGTAGGCGCTTCCCAATTCCCCCGCCCGCTTGGCGTTAAAGGGCTTCAAGTCGCCAAATTGCCGAACGAAATCGGTGACTGAGACCCGCCCCTGCAAACCGCGCAACTGCAGGATATGCGGCCCCGCCGTGCCGCGCTCGCCGCGGCCGCCGGCGACGACATGGACTTCGCCATCGTCCTTGCCGCGCGCCACCCGCCCGATGCGCTGAATCAGGGTTGCCGCATCCCGGCCGGAGTCGGTCACCAACGCCCTCACGTTCTTCAGCGAGATACCGACCTCGATCGCCGATGTGCCGATGATGAGGCGGGCACTGTCGGGAATCTGCGCCCCGGCGCTGAAGCCTGCGCTGCCCGCCGTGCGCGCCAGATGGCGGTCCTGTCCCGAGACCACATGCACCTGCTCGTGCGGAAGCCCGGCCGCCTCCCTGACCTGATTGATCAGCCCTTCATCCAGGTCGAGGCGTGCAACGCTGTCATGGATCAGCATCACCTGCTGGCCCGGATAGCGAGCCAGCAGGTCTGGAATCAGCTCGATCCGATCGCGAATGGCCGATGCCTCGTGCACCGTGACCGCGATATCGCCATGGATCGGCCGGCACTCACATGGCCAACCGCCATCATCGCTCCGGTCGATGACCTGCTCCTCTAGGACCTCGATCCACGCGGGTGGGATGCCGGCAGTCGAATCTTGCCAGATCAGGGTGTCTTTGAGCTTGCTATGGGTGGCCGACAAGAGGGTGAGGCGCGTCCTCCGGCCGGTTTGGTCGGCATTCATCCAAAAGGCATGGCCGATCAGTGCCGCCCAGCCCATCAGAAAGCCGAAGGCGCGCTCATTCAGAAGGTGGGCCTCATCGAATACCACCTCGTCGACCTCATCGAGAATGGTCATGGGGGAGAGCGTCGTGACCCCGGCGCGCGCGGCCCAGCCTTGGAGAATGCCGTGGAATGCCTCCAGGGTGGCGAGGATCATCCCGCCCGCACCAGCGGATACGCCGTGCCGGCGCAGATCGGCGCGTCGCCACGACCAGACCTTCTCCCCGGCGGCACGCGCCCGGGTGCTCTGATGGGCATCCCAGACGGCGGCGGGCAGGCCTTTTGAATCCAATTCTTCTTTCACGTTGTGCGCAAGCGCCTGGGTCGGGACGATGAACAGCACGGAGCGCCGCCGGTCCTCGATCTGCCGCACGAAGCCGTAGGTCTTTCCCGACCCCGTGGGCGCGGACACGATCCGAATGGGCCGCTCGCTGTCTGCGGCGAGTCTCGCCTGGACCGCGCTCAGCGTTGCGCCGGACCCGGCGATAGGCTGCTGCGGGACACAGTGCGCTTTGATGATGAATGGATTCATGGCGATGGCTCCTCGTCTTCTGCCGTCAACCGCGTGATCGATACCCCGGGCAAACTCAGATGCGTCTGTTCTCCCGGTCGGTCCCGGGTCCGCCAGAGATAGGCCGCCAAGCGATCCAGTGTCATGACGGCCGCCTCGGCGTCGACCTGCAACACCAGCCGTCTGCCACCGCCGCTCAATCCGCGAAAGGTCTGCGAGAGCACGCGGGCATCTTCGGCGTCCTCGAACGCGATTGCATAGCTGACCTTGCGCCCAGACGCCGGCGGCGGGGGAAGCTGAGCGCCGGTTCGCTCCACGGGTACGCTGACCCGCGCCAGATTCACCTGAAACAGTCCGCGGCCATTCCACAGGCGCACGTAAGCGGAATCACTCCCGGGCACCAGCGCGACTGGGCACCCCCTGGCCGAGCGAAACCGCCAGGACTCCCCCGCCTTACGGATTGCGCGATACCCAAAGCTCAGCTCCACCCCATCCGCTTTCGCCAGCAGAAAGGCTCGCGCAATCGCCGAGGACAGCCTAGGTTTCAACGGCGCATCCAGCCATGCCTCGCCAAGGAAGAAGCGGATGGCGTCCCGATCCGTTTCAAGATCGATCCGATACCCCGTTCCCTCCCCGGTAGCGGTTGACACGAACGCATCACACCACTCGGCATAGTCGCGCAGATCACGCTCCAGAAGCCGACGTGTTGTGCGGTCTGATACCGCCGCTTCGGCATCCCCCAGCTCACCGGCCTGAGCCAAGATCTGTGCGTAATCCAATACGCGGAGACGCTGATTGGTCGTTGCGGAAAGCGAGCGAAAGAGCGCCTGCTCAAGCAACCGAAGCCGGCGCAGACGCTTGTCCGAGAAGGCATGAGAACAGGGACGATCCAACAACATGAGTCTCAGAAACGATTTGACCGCTCCCCAGGAAGTGTGGATGATCTTGTCCGCCATTACAACGCCAAGGCAGGAAACGACGTTATTTTTGTCGCAATCGGGTGTTTTATGATCAGACGCCTCATTCTCATCCCGAAGTCCGCCAGGCATTCGGGGCGACGCCTCATAAGGGACCGCGGTCAAGTGGCCGATCTATTGGGCGCGGCACTGCGTCGATACGGCGTAAACCCGCAGGATGGCGCTCATCCAGCGCGCTGGGGCTTCGGCGTGGTTGCCAGGCGGATCAGAACGCAGGGTCCACGCCTCTACGCCATCGACGCCATCCATCTCGGCTCCAGTGACCCGGCCATCGCCGACGCCATGGCCCGGATCGAGCCGAGCGATCTGGTGCTGGACAACGCGACGCCTGGTTGGGAGCTCGATCTGCGCGGTGCACTGGTGCGCCACTACAGCCAACTCCCCGACGGGCTGGAGGCCATCAATCTCTATTGCGTCTCTCCGATCCGGCTCACCCGCCGCCTCGCCGACGGGACACAGGAGGATGTGACCGCACTCGCGCCGGACCTCAACGCGCTCATCAACCGCACCATGGAGCGGCGCTTTGGTCGTCCTTTCGGGCTCCAGCTCCTACCCGATCGTCTCTATCTGCGCGGCAAGACCAACATCAGCGCAGGCTTTGCCATCAAGAGCGACGACCGGGGGCGTGCGGTGGTCAAACGCGGCATCGTGCTTCCCTTCACGCTGGCCGGACCTTTTGCAGACCTGGAGCACGCCTGGTATGCCGGACTCGGGCGGACGACGGGTTTGGGTTTCGGCATGCTGGAGATGGCCTCATGACGGCATTGAATGCTGGGTTCATACGCTCCCCGGTCGCCTGTTTCCGGGCAAGCGGCGTCTTTACCCGGGCGTTCGACGCCTTGCGCAATGCGCTGGATGAACAGCAACGCGCTGCCGGCGACAGGCCCACCCCCTGGCTGACCCATTACGGAAAGGGTGGCCCTGAGTTCCCTGCGTACCGTCCCGTCTGCCTGGCCCAGCATTGCCTGGACGTGGGTTTCATTGCCGCGTTGATTCTGGTGATGCTTTGGTGCCGCGGCGATCTGCGCAATCACGGCGTCGCCGTGGATGATGAGCGCACCATGGAGGAGCACCTCAAGCGCCTGTTAGCGCTGGTGATGGCCCACGATGGGGACAAGTATTGCGGCGGTCAGTCGAGGTCGCCTGAAGAGGCCGATGTCGAAGCCGTCTATCGCGACCTGAAGATCGAAGCCTGGACCGGGATGAGCCTGCGAACGTTGCAGGCCCTCGTCGATCGCGTCGAGCGGCGCGGGTTGCAGGCAGCGGTCCGCCATGGTCGGATCAGCGGCGTAAATGGCCTGATCGCCGACGCGGTGCATCTGGCAGATAACGCCTTGAGCAAGGCGGCCCGTGCCGAGGCGGAGCAAACGGCCGACCCCGACCAGGCGTTACTCGATGCCTTGCAGAGCGGGCTCAAGAACAACCTTCAGCTCGATATCGGCCGCTGGGAGATGCGCCGGTTCCGGCACAATCCTGCAGTGCTCTATTGGCTGCGGGATGCGCTGCTGGATCAGGTCACCGAGCATTCTGGCTACCCTCCCTGGGTGCTGACGCTGACCGGGGATGAGCTGGCGGTCTCGATCCCGATCGATCTCGATCTGCGGGAGGTCGGGCACACGCTCCTGGATTGGCTGGATCAGGCCTATGCCAATTTCGAGGTGATGCCCAATGACGGCAAGACCAACCTGCAGGATGTTGCCGATTCGGACGACTTGCTCGAAGCACTGCGCAACGGCAGTCGGCACGGGTTGCTGCTGCGTATCGCGCGCGTCGACTTGACTGCGGTTCTGCCGTGGCTCGCCCAATGGGTCGGCCAGCACGGAGTGCTAGAGCTCAATGAAACCCCGACGGGGGAAAGCCTGTTGCAGGTGCTTAACTTCCGCAACTTCCAGGTCAACGACTGGAGCTGTCCGGTCACCCGCGCCTTAGCAGTCGCACTGATCCTGAAAGCGGGTGTCCGCAGTCTCAACAAGGAGCTGCCGCAGCGCTTCGAGCTTCTGGCCAAGGCGCTTCACGAGCACAACATCGACTCACTGGAAACCCTCGGTGCCGACTGGATCGGGCGCAATCCGCATACCCGCATCTCCCAGGCGGCGCTTCAGGTCGCCGCGGATTTCGATGATCCCGATGAGTTCGAGACGCTGCTTGCGAGTGTCATGCGTTCCGCACTAGGCGAGCAGTATGCCCACCGGCGAGACGCCGGCAGCACGCTGATCGTCGCCGACCTGCTTCGGCAGGTGGGCGTGGAGCGCGCTGATCGACCCACCGGCGTCCCGTATCGAGCGCATCCCGAAGGCGGCACCTGTTTAACGTGCGGCGAGCCGACCGAGAACATCTACAAAGCCACTGAATCGGCCGTTCCCGGTATCAAGGGAACCGCCTTCTCCAACCGCATCGGCCACATCAAAGACATCTTTGCCGAGCGGGCCGGAACTACCTACATCTGTCCCGCTTGCGTGAAAGCTCTCGGTTTGCTGGGGAATCTGATGCAAAGGGCCGGTCGGCCCTTGGTTCTCAAAGACGAGAATCTGGTCAATGTCGGTTTCACGATCCAGAGCCGCATCCTGCCGACGGCCGCGCGAACCGATTCCCTGAGGCTCTTGGGTAAGCAGCGGATCGGCTCCAAGGAAAGATTGGAACAGCGCCTGGAACTCAGTCCCTGGAGCGTGAACTACAGCGATACGCCTGTCCTCTACGTGGAACGGGCCAGGGACGGACTTGCGGAGGCGATCGATCTTCACCTGAGAGCGGCTGAAACGGCCTTCTGGAACGGCAATGCCGTACAGCTCTTTCGTGGCCGCCATCATCGCGCCCGCGGAATTTTCTACAGCGAGCTCATGCCGCCGACGGTTGCGGCTTTGATCCAGGACCTTCTCCTACCCGACCATGCCGCCTGCACCATTGCGCCAGGCCGTCTCGATGCACTCGTCCAGCGTCTTGAAATCCTGAACGACCTGATCCGCCGGAAAGACAACAACAAGCTTACCGTCATTAATGACCTGGCCTGGGCCGGATGGTGGCCCATCGCATGGCTGCGGCTTCTAAAACCGGAGGATCGTTTTTTCACAGACGAAAGGCTTCGCCGGGCGAAGCAGGAGTTTCCGATGCCTGAAGATACATTGTTGAGCCAGCTCGGCCGGTACGCGGCCGAAATCCAGCGGCATCCACACGGGGGGATTCGAGCCTCCGGAAACCTCTTGAGCTTGAGCTTCGATACGGCGCTGGATGTGTTCATGGAGTCTCTTGCTGGAGACCGGAAACAGGGTGACGGCGTGGCCGCGACTCAACGACGCCTCTACGAATATCTCGACCGCCGTGGCGCACTGCGAGATTACGGCTCACCTCGGGATCTTGATGCTCGCTGTCATGCCTTTGCGCGGTGCGCCTGGGATGTCTTCAAACGCCATGCCCAGGAGGACGGCGATCTGTCCGGGAAGACCCGGCGCTACTTGCGCGCTGCCTACGTCAGTTATTTCCTGGAGGCATCTGAAGAAAAGCAGGCTGCACGGAAGAACGATTCCGATATGAATGACACTCAACTCGCAGAGGTTTCTCAAAATGACTGATCGCTTAAGCCCACTCCATGCCGTGTTGCCCCGCGAGGTCGCTCAGGAGATTGCGTTCAAGAGAGACGCGAAACACACGATTCCGCGCTTGGCCGAGGCGCAGGTCATCGTTATCCCGCTAATCCGGGAAGCCATCGCGCCCATGCTGGTCCGCAACAATGATGCCGACGACATCACCGATCTGGTGCTCGCCGGGAAGAACCGGGTCCTGATGATCGCCTCCAAGACCAAGGGGGTCGAGCGGCGCGTGGGCGCCCGCATCCTGCGTGCGCTGACGAATGCGGAAGGTGGGCCACTGGGGGGCCGTTATCCTGCCAACAAGACCATGCTGAGCGCGGACAATGTTCGCAACGCCTATGACCTGAACACCTTTGTGTTCGGCGATTCGGCCAAGGATGCGAAAGGTGAGAGCGCGATCTACAGCGTCCACGCCGCGGTGCTCTACAGTGACGCGGTCTCGATTCAGGCGCGCGCCAAGTCCATTTACGAGCAGTTCCGCCATGGCGGCATCGCGGAGGATGGTGGGAGCTTCGATGCGGAGAAAGACGGCGCTTCGAGCAACATCTTTACCACCCGTTACGTCAAGCCTGGCACCCTGTTCGTCCAGAGCCTGGTGATTCCCGGCAACCGTCTGACACGGGTCGCCCTGGATCACCTGCTGCTTGCCGTGGGAAGCGCGGGCGCCTATGGCGGGCAGACGGCGATCACGGGCACGAATTTGCGCACCCATGTCTGCGGGATCTATTGGGGACGGCTGGAGCGGGAGATCGATGCGCCGCTGCGCATGCTGGGGCGAGTGGGTGACGACACCGCCGAGCCCAAGGCCGAGGTGGTACGTGAGCGCTTGGCGGCGGCCTTTGCCGGCGCCTATCCCCACGGATGCCCGCCGGCCGAGCTCGACGGCTACATCCTCGATCTGATCCACGCCTTTGAGACGGATGATCCGGACCTGGTCGAGCGGTATCGGACGGCCTCGACTCAGCTTGCCGATCTCTACCAGGCATGGTTCTTCGGCGGGGCGAAGAAGGCCAAGCGTAAAGGCAAGGCGCAGGCCGCCGGGGGCTGAGCCGTGGACTGCCAGGCGATCCCGCTGCATGCCGAGTTGCTCACCCCTTGCTACTACCACGGGCTTTACGCCATGGATGGCTCGGCCAGCGACCCGGATGTGATCACCGACACGGCCTTGTTGTTCGCGCTGCGGGCTTCGCTTCTCGGCGCGCCCGCGACGCTCAAGGGGCAACCCGACTATCGGGCGGACATGGCGGGAATTCCCTGGCGGGCCTCCCTGCTCATGGGACAAGGCAATGCCCTGTTGCCGCCGCTGAGACGTTCGGTCGACATGGAACGCGAAGGAGGACGCTCGGTCAGCGTGCAGTCCAACATGAACAAGGGGCACTACAAAAACATCTTCTTCACCCACTCCATCGCGGCAGGCGCGACCTACCGTGGACTGCTGGTGGGACCCGATCCTTTCGCATCGGCGGACGGCGCGAGCCTGATCGTCCGCGTCGGCGTCGGCCGGGCTGGGATGCTGCGCCTGACGCGCGACGCCAAGATAACGGAGGTGCGCCTCAACGCGGCGACTGCGGTGCTGTTCGAGCGGACGCTGAGCGAGCAGGAGCGCCGGCTCGACACCATCCGTCCTACCGCCCTTATGCCGCTGGCGGCGGCGGCCGACGAGCTGCGGCAATGGTTGATCTGACACCCGAGCTGATCGAGCTGGTCCAGGAGGCAGAGCGCCGCGAGCTGCACGGACTCCTGTTCCAGAACATCACCCTTTGTCCGTTACGCGCCTGGCTGCACTACCAGCGGGTCGACTGTGCACACCTTAACCGGCACATGCGCCGGGGCCTGGCCGATCAGGAGGGGCGCTATCGCGGCAAGCTCGCGCAATGGAGCGGGTTAGGAATCGCGCCAGACCTGGTCGACTTCAAGGCCGCTGAGATCAGCGAGGTCAAATCCAGCCGCAGCTTCCCGGATGCCTCCAAGGCCCAGCTTCTCTTTTACATGGCCGTCCTCAGCGTCAACACCGGTCGCGTGTGGCGAGGGACCTTGCGCTTTCCGGGCGCCCGCCGCGTCGAGCGATTGACGCTGGACATGGCGGCTCAGCAGCGGCTGATCCGACTGGCCAGCCAGTTGATCAGCGTGCTGGATGCGCCGGAGTCACCCAAACCCAGACGCACCGCGGTCTGTGACGACTGCTCATATCGACTGCTCTGCTGGGGGCGCTCCAGCGACGACGAGGACCGCGTATAACCCATGGATGCGCTTTATCTCTCCTCACCTGTCACCCTTAAGCGTCACGAGAACACCATCCTCGTCGTGCGTGAGGACGGTCAAAAAATGCGCTTTCCCGTGGAGTCCCTGAACCACATCATCGCCGCCCATGATGTGCGCTTGAACGGCGCTCTTCTGAGCTTGCTAAATAAACACGAAGTCCGGGTGACGGTTCTCGACTATTACGGCCACGTGACCTGCACCGTGGAACCTGCTGGGCAGCCCAGCTCCGGTGCGGTGCATCTCAAACAGGCCGCCGCCATTCTCGACCCCGAGCGGCGCCTCGCGATCGGGAAAGCGATCATCGGAGCCGCTCTGCGTTCACTCGCCGCGAACCTGCGGTATCACGCATACCGAGGATGCGAGGCGGTCAAGCCAGCCATCCGGGAAATCGACGATTTCATCGGGAGGGTCCGGTCCACGGAGGACATCCAGGCCCTCATGGGCTGGGAAGGACAGGCGCGCCTGTCGTATTACGCAGCTTGGGAACATATCAGCCCTGCTCTCACCTTGCGTCGACGGACGCGGCGTCCGCCGGCCGATCGGGTGAACTGCTTGCTTTCCTTTCTCAACGGGCTCGTCTACGCCCTCTGTCTTAATGAGATTCGCAAGACTCAGCTCGATCCGACGTTGAGTTTCATACATTCCTCTCAACAGTCCCGCTACTCCCTCTCACTGGACATTGCGGAGCTTTTCAAGCCGATCCTTGCAGACCGTGTCCTCTTCACCCTGATAAACCGTTCCGAGCTCAAGGATGCGCACTTCGATGAAAATGGCGATGTGTGTCTCCTGAGCGAGCAGGGGCGCAAAATCGTCTTGACCGCGTTTTCGAAACGCATTGACGGCGATCTCAGTGCCGAGCGCACCTATCGCCATCGGATTCTCGAGGAAGCCTTTGCGCTGCAAGCGGGTCTGCTTGGAGTTCGTGAATATGTTCCGTTTACGATCAAAGTTTGAGAATCGAAGCGCATGTTCACCTTGATCGCCTATGACGTTCCGGCGGAACGGACACGGATCTTTCATAAAATCCTGTCGAAGTATTTGATGCGACTGCAGTTCAGCGTGTTTTGCGGAGACCTGAGACGAAGCGAATACTTGAGGCTGCTGAAAGAGTTAAGACGCGAGCGGACCCCGGAAGATCGTCTGATGATCATGCGAACTGCCAATCGGCGTAATATCGAAATAGAGATTCACCACGATGACATCGAAGAGTCATATGACAATCATATTTGTGGCATGGTCATTTGAGCTGATTGTTTGTGTAGCTCCGGCAGCCGTGCGTGACCGGTTGACAGCGGGCTGATTAGATGTCTCCAGTTCGAAGCGATCACCGGAGGCAGCATGAACGCACGCATCGACACCACGTTGACGCTCGATGAGGTTGCCAACCACATCGAGCAGTGGCGGGAGCCACAAATGGAGAGCGGATCCCGCAGCGGCTGTGGGACGAAGCGCTCGGTCTTATCAGTACCTATGGGATCTCGCGTGTTAGTCGAGCCCTGCACCTGAGCTATCCGGAGCTCAACAAGCGCCTGAGGCGCATCGAGGCCGAGCAAGGCCCGGCGGGCCCGAGCGCGGAGAGGGAGTTTGTGGAGATCGATCGGGCGCTCGTCGATCAGGCCGTGGAACCGGCTAGCCATTTGCTGCTGCATTTATCCGTGTAAGCTTTTGAAACCGTGTGAGGCGAAGAATTAGCGGGCGTCGGGCTGCGCAGGACATAGAATATCAAACTGATTGACAATAGGAATCGAGGCGTAACTAGATGATTTTCAAGATCGTGAAACCCGACACGAATGTCCAAACTCACGGTGACTACGACCTTCGAATCTTCCATGACTCCGGGGGGTCGAAGTAGAGATTAGCCATTGAAGCCTCCTTTCGGTGACGGGATCAGGCTGTGCCCCAAGGGAAATTTTTTCTCCTTCAAGCTATTTACGCATCCCATAGGGAGTAGAAAGGATTGCGGCGATCGCGACGTGCGAGCGCGGCTACCGAATTTACGCATCCCATAGGGAGTAGAAAGACGCGTCAGCGATCGGTGCGATTTACGCATCCCATAGGGAGTAGAAAGCGTCCGATGCGTCCCTGATCATTTACGCATCCCATAGGGAGTAGAAAGTACTCGAGTAGCTCGGCCAGTCCGAGCGACTGTCGTGATTTACGCATCCCATAGGGAGTAGAAAGTAGCTGCGATGGTCGGTGAACGCGGTCGACTGCGATTTACGCATCCCATAGGGAGTAGAAAGGTCGAGCGACGCTCACGCAGTGTCGAGCAGCTGACACATTTACGCATCCCATAGGGAGTAGAAAGGCTGGCGATGCGCACGCCGAGCTGACGCAGCCGATAATTTACGCATCCCATAGGGAGTAGAAAGAGCGTCGATGATCGCGCTCGATAGCTGCGGCTAGCGCGTCGCATTTACGCATCCCATAGGGAGTAGAAAGAGCAGTTGCGTGGCATTGCTCGGCGAGCTGGTCCGAATTTACGCATCCCATAGGGAGTAGAAAGTAGTCGCGTCGCGGATGACAGTCGCTGACGCAGGTCGCATTTACGCATCCCATAGGGAGTAGAAAGTGCAGTCTGACCGCGAGCGCATCTGGCAGGAGCTGGACGCTGACGCATTTACGCATCCCATAGGGAGTAGAAAGGACGCGTCGCGACTCGGCGCGAGCGTGCCATGGCTATTTACGCATCCCATAGGGAGTAGAAAGATGTCCAGATGCCGATGCTCGGTGCGTCGGCGGACGTGATTTACGCATCCCATAGGGAGTAGAAAGAGCCGTCATCGCTGCCAGCGGTGCGACACCGAGCGGCATTTACGCATCCCATAGGGAGTAGAAAGGCGTGCATGTCAGCGCGATCGCCATAGGGAGTCAGAAAGCATTTACGCATCCCATAGGGAGTAGAAAGGTCCGATCAAGCGGCCTCGTGGCCTGACCAGATTTACGCATCCCATAGGGAGTAGAAAGGCAGCGAGCGTCACTGGGCTAGAGCCCAAGATTTACGCATCCCATAGGGAGTAGAAAGAGCGCGTCGGATGCCGTGCGCAATCGAGCGGACATTTACGCATCCCATAGGGAGTAGAAAGGAGCCGACGGCACGCACCAGTGCCGATCCTATGCGTAACTGCGTGATTTACGCATCCCATAGGGAGTAGAAAGTTGATTAGATCAAAGTCGGGGTAATGATCACCGAGAATTTACGCATCCCATAGGGAGTAGAAAGGCCGCGCTTTGCGCTTGTAGCGTACCAGGGAGCCGCAATTTACGCATCCCATAGGGAGTAGAAAGTTGCGCGGCTGGCTAGAACCCGGAGAGCTTGACATAATTTACGCATCCCATAGGGAGTAGAAAGTGCCGCATCGTTGCCGTGGATGATACCGCAGAACCGATTTACGCATCCCATAGGGGGATGGCTGGGTCCAGGTCTTGCGATCACGCATCTCCTGATGTACCCCGAGAGGGCGCGCGTCGGCTATAAGAGCGCATTCTCGGTGGGCACTGGGGAGTTCTCACACTATCGGATTATTCGATGGGCGACGTTCCCACCTTTGCACAGCCGTTTGCCAGCATGACAAGGCTCGGTTCGTGGAGGGCACCGGGACAGGTGCCACAGTGCAGCATTCAAATGGATCGTTATCGCTGCGTCTTGTCCTGCCGCGAAGGCCATACAGGTCGCCGTTACTTGTGCGCGTGGTGTGGGCGCAGCTTATCTTTTTGCGTCATCGCGGCCACCCGGAGACCACGATCCCTCGCTGACCCTCGACCGGCGCCATTCGGCGTCGTCGCAGGCGGCTGCTGTGTTCAGGTGAACGGCAGCCTCCCGCGGCTAACTCGCCGCTTGCGCGGGCTGGCTGAGCGTCCGGAATTGTTATGGGTTATCAGATGCCTACGGCGGACACGAGGCGGGTGAAGAAGATGTGGGTAGACGAATTTGCGATCGGCGTGCCGGTCACACCGGTCGGCGTCTGACAACCCTTAACGCAAGCGGACTGAGAAGCCGCCGACCGCTCGACGGGCATTGCTGCGGCAAAGAGCGGTTAGTGAGAGTTCAAAAACAACTGAACCGTCCTTGCCGAAGCGCCGCATGTCGCGGTTGGCCACATTCGGTGCAATACGGCTAGCGCCTATTGCACCCTACGCCGGAGAAAGCGTTTCAGTTATTTTTGAATCGTTCCTTAGACAAGCTGGGTTTGAGCGGCAGTCGCGGAAATCGCGGCATTATGGAGCAGTTGCACATGGCTGTCGGATCAACAAGTTACGCACTGGCCTGCGATCTGAATCGCTCCCGAAAGACACCGGCATTTGAAGGAGTTGCCGCTTGCCCACCGGCCCGACCAGCCCGGATCGTGTGCAGTTGCTACATAATGCCGGGAAATCGTCCCCGATTGTGATGATGTTCGCGCGTAGCCGCAAACCGGTTGACATCGCAATTAATCGTCCAGGTGTCGTTCCAGCATCTCGCGCTCGTGCACCACGGCAGCGACCACAACGGCTTCAGAGGGGTCGACCGAGAAGACGACGAGATGGCGCGGGCGTGCAACCGTCCGCCCGGTTGCTCTCTGCTTGCTGAACTTAACGTGGTAAACGAAGTACCCAGGGCGGACGTCAGGGATGGGCCTAACACCGACCCGGCGCGGATCGTCTCCCAGTTCCTGAAGTGCCTGCTCGAGCAATGCCTTGTAGCGCGCCTCGGCGTCGGCGCCGAACTCAGCCTTGCTGTGGTGGAGAATGCGACGGATATCCGCGATCGCGCCCGGGGCGAGGCGCACGATTCTCACAGTGCATCGGTCCCCGTGTACGCGCCGTCGATCTCTTCGTCCATCCTGTCGAGCAGACCCGGCGCGTACGTCACCAGTCGCTCGGCGAGGGCATCTCGCTCTGCCTCGTCTAGTCGGCCGCGTAGGTAATCGAGCTTGGCCGCCTCCAGCGATTCCCGGCGCTCCATCAGCCGGAGACTCTCGCGCAGCACCTCGCTGGCATTGCTGTATCTTCCGGAGCGCACCAACTCCCCGATGAAGGCTTCCTGGTGCGCGGTGAGCACGACATTGCGGGTGGGCATGGGATAGTCCTCAGAAGTGATTCACTTCCAAGTATGGCATAGTATGCCAATGACGGGGGAATCCTGGGGACAGGTTACTCAATTCCCTAAGCGGAGCAAGATGTACGATGAGAAAAGGCTAGCAAACACTCCATCCGGGGTTGGAGTTCCTACAGCGGCATGTCAAGACTTCCGAGGGTGGTTGCGCCGGGATTGCCCCACCATGTGACGCAGCGGGGCAATCGACGCCAGCGGACGTTCTTCACGGATCAGGACGATGCGGAGTACCGCGGCTTGCTCGCGGGCTCCCGCCGCCGTTGCGGGACGCAGGTGCTTGCCTATTGCCTGATGCCAACCATGTGCACCTCATCATGGTTCCCTCGGACGAGTTTGGCTTAAGGGACGCGCTGGGGGAGGCCCATCGCC
This sequence comes from uncultured Gammaproteobacteria bacterium, assembly GCA_963824085.1. Taxonomy (GTDB): domain Bacteria; phylum Pseudomonadota; class Gammaproteobacteria; order Chromatiales; family Chromatiaceae; genus JARRNE01. Next base: position 430,277 of record CAWGNT010000014.1, on the reverse strand, counting down.
GATAGACTCGTATGATCAATTTTCGCGAGGGCTGGAAAGGGCATCTCTGGCAAGAGCGTTTCCACTCCTTCGTGATGGATGAGCAACATCTGCTCCCCGCCGTCAGGTACGTCGAGCGCAACCCGGTGCGAGCGCGTCTCTGCGCCAGGCCGCAAGATTGGCCATGGTCGAGCGCGGCGGCGGCCCACCTTGCGGGACGCGACGACGCCCTCGTCACCGTGCGACCGCTGTTGGAGCTGGTCCCCGATTGGGAGGCGTTCATCGGCGAGGCCGACGACGAGAAGTTCAATGAACTACTGCGCGGTCACGCCAGTACCGGCCGGCCACTCGGTGCGGACTCCTTCGTCGAATCCCTGGAGCGACGCCTCGCCCGGCCCCTGAAGCGGAAGAAGCCAGGGCCTAAGACCCAAGAGCGTGATATCTATACGGGCGACCTGTTCAGCGGGGGGGAACAGAGTTGAGTAAACTGTCCCCGGAATTCAGAACAGGGGCCTTGGTGCCCTTGACCCGCTTGGTCCTTGGCGGGCGCATCTCCTTCGCAATCTCGCTGGCCGGCATGTCATCGGCCTTGGCCTGGAATCCGGTTGCCGGCCGCGGGATGAAGCCGGAGATCTCCGTGTCGGCCGGAAGCTCGACGCGGACATCGATCCCGCCATCAGCGGCGATCTGATTGCCGCCATAGAGGACCGCGCTGACCGGGAGACACCGGCGCCGCAGATCGGCCTTGCAGAGCCGGGCGATCAGAAAACGCAGACCCTCATCGTCGAGTGCGAAGATGTGCTCGGGCTTGATGTCGAAGAGGGGGTGCTGGGGCATGGATGCGACTGGCCTCGACCGACCCAGGTCAATCCAGGCCCAGGTCGAAGCCCTCCTTGAATGGGTTTTCGAGGCGTAGCGCACCGACCATGCGGCCGTCCTGCATGTCTTCCGAAAGCAGACGTGTGACCCCCGAGATCCTAGCCGCCTCGACTAGCATGGCATCCCAGAAGGCAAAGCTTTCCGCCTCCTTAAGGCGGATGGCTCCAGCCAAGGAGCGACCATCGGCGACGGCGACCGGAAAGAGCTCCATCCAGTCATGCACCATGGCGGCAGCCTCTGCCGCCGGCATCTTGTCCTTGCGCGTCACGGCATGGAAGAACTCGGCGAGCGCCTGGAGGGTCAGCACGCAATCCGCGTCGGGCAGCGCGTCCATCACTGCCCGCGCCTGCTCGTGCCGCGTGCCCGCGTCCGTGTCGATGCTGTAGATCAGGATGTTGGTGTCGACGCTGAAGCGTTGCGCCTTCATCGATCAGGCTCTTGGCACCGATCACGCTCGTGGAGGACCTCTCGATCGACGCGAGCCCCGCCGAGCGCATAGCCCCGACTCATCCGTGCCCGCAAACGCTCGCGGGCGGCGCGCTGGGCATCGGACAGGTGCGTCTGGGCCTCGATCGGCAGCACGCGGGCGATGGCCTTGCCGCGACGGGTGATGATGATCTCGGCGCCCTGCTCGACCCGCTCCAGGTAACGCGAAAGATGCTGATTGGCTTCCCGGATGGAGACAATTTCGCGCATTGATCACCTTTGAGGGATGTCCTACATTAGGCTAACGTAGGACATTCAAGGGGTTCCAGCAAGGTCCGAGTAGTCTTGGACTACCGGAGGCGAGCAAGCCCGACAGAACGTCCGGTGACAGGTGCTGACCAGTCACTGGACGTCAGAGGCCGACTGGCCGCTTTGGGTCGATGCGGACTTTCGCCCCACGCGGGCTGCCGCGGTCAGCCCGACCGACAGCAACCGGCCATGACCAGTCACCCGCCCGCGCACCATGAGCGGCAGCTCAAGCTCTGTTTGCGGTCGCTGAAGCCCGCGCCCAACGGACTGCTGGGGACGCGGAGCGGCCCCTCGCAGCTCTCCCGTCCATGTTGCTCAATTGGCCCGTGAGGAGACAAATGGGGTCGTTAGGCGGAGAACCAATGAATCCGCCAATGCCGGCGCTGGCGTCCTGTGCCTCTACCGCGAGCCGATTCATGTTGTTGTCGCTGCGATCCTAGCCGGTGTCGTAAGGCAGGGCCGCTACTCGGTATATGCCTCAACCCACCGCCACATCTTTCCTTATGGATCCCACGCCCGGGCGGCGAAACAACGCGTTTGGTGGATCGCGCCGCAGACCGTTCCATGCAAGTCAGCCGGCAGAACACGGTTCCGCCCGAAAGTGTGCACTGTCCATACCTGGTTTCGGACCGGGGTGACGACGTTGCCGATGAGAGAAGTGCACCATGCAACCACCCGTCGAGCAGAATACGAGGTGCGGCCGTCTCGACACGCGCCCGTGCGACTGCCGGTGCGGCCGCGTTCCTCTGGCTCTACTTCGCGATCAGTAGTTTGTCGATTCCGACGTCGCCCACCGGCACCGACGTGAGCGGCCAACCTTTGATCGTCTGGCCGATCAGAAACAGCGCTCCAGAAACGTCGCCCTTGCCAAGAACGGCACAGCCGATCACCTCGGCCACCTCCTGGGCGTCGAAGGCCACGTCGAGATCATCGAACCCGTCCGGGTTGAGGTAGTCAAGCTCCTCGCCGGTCAGGGGATCGATGGCGCAGGTCGTCGCTCCGAGGTCCTGAGCGGGATCGCCGCGGTCGGCGATCCCCCAGGAATGCGGCGCGCCGGTGCAGGTGCCGCACGTCTCGTCGCAGAGCTGCAGCGAGCCGATGTCGATCGCGGCCACGTCAAAGTCCTGCGTCCCGAAGATGCTCAACGGCGTTTTGCCCCGCGACTTGCGGTTGAATGCATTCGGGTTGCTACAGAACTTGATGTCAATCGATAGAGGCTTCGTCTCGACCGGCTGCTGCTTAATCGCTGGAGAGAACAGCAGCGCCTGCGTCACCACCTCAAAATCCCCGTTGGAAGTTCTGGCGATAATCAGTAACTCCTTGCCAACCAGGTCCGAGCGATTGACCACCAAGTAGTTGCCAGAGGTCAAAATGTCTCCCGGCAGGTCGGAGGCGACGCCTTCCAGCACAACGGTGAAGGGCGTTTCATCGGCAATGAGGTCCAGGGGCCCATCGAGTAAGTCTTCGAGCTTGCCCTCAGCACGCAGCCCCCTTAGCAGTTCGTCGTCGAGATCCCCTAGCCCCAGGCCGAGCCCGTCCACCGACGCGATCGAAAGCTGGGTGAGTGTGGCGCCGGTGTTCTCGGGTGCCTGGACCTGAAACCCAAGGGCGCGTACCTCGAACTGGCCAATGTCGGCATTGAGCGAGTTGATGCCGAAGCTTCCGCCGCTGGGCGGGACCTCCTGCGGCTGAAACGCGCCCAGTTGGAACCAAGGCACAAAGCCAGTCAGCGGGATGTCGAAGAAGTCCCCGCTAGTCGATTCCGCCAGTGCGCGAATAACGGACCAGTCCGGTACGTCAAGGCGCAGACCCATCGCCACCGAGCCGAAGTTGGGGACACTGCCGCTGAGTGGATTGCTGTAAGAATGGATGCGGTCTTCGAGGTTCGGGTTCAGCGACACCTCCAGTTGCTCGTAACTCGTGAAACGGTTTGGGCCGTCACTGGTGACGTTGATGGGTTTGGGGCTGTCGGTGCCGCGGGTGACGACGTTGATCGCTCGCAGCGCTTTCCCGGAAGTGTTTCCGACCTCCCAGTTCGTGGCGCTACTCGCAATGCCCATGGGGTTTACGGGCACTGCGTTGAGCGAAACGGTCGAGCGGATGATGCGTTTGCCCTTCGACGGATCGCTGGGATCACGAAGCACGGCTGTATCCTGATCGGGACCGGAGCTGCCCAGATTCGTGCCCGGGCTCCCGCCGATGTTGTGCATGCTCAGTTCAATATCGGCATCCTCACTGACACCGACTTCCTGGAACTCGATCGGGCCGTGGTTGTGCTTGATGAAATCCAGTTCGTCCTGCGACAGGATGCGCCAATACTCGCCCGCGAGGATGCCAGAGCTCCCAAGGTTGGTTTCGTTCATGATTTCGCCGCCCGGCGGCGCTGCGGGGACCCAGCCGCCGTCGCTTCCAGGTTGAAAGTTGCGCATGTATTGCGGAGTACCGTTCGCCCAACCCGCGTCTGGGTGCTGGCTGCCCAGTGCATGGCCAATCTCGTGCATCACGACGCTACGTAGATCCGTCACCGTCTGCCCCAAGACAAAACGGTTCCAGGAGTATTTGGCGGTGCCGGCGCGGCGCGAGCCGCGGTTCCATTCCCGGAACGCGAATCGCACCTGGTCCCGCAACGTCTCGTTGAACGCCTGGCGGAACTCCGAGTCCATCTTCCAAGTAATGACTTCCTTGTCAAACGTGTAGTAGTTGTTCGGCTCATTGGCCATGTCGACCAGCGAATTGAGACCACTGTTGCCGCCGTCCGGACGGATGAGCGCGACCGCGGATGCGGTGGTCCCCTGCATTAGCATCAAGGCAAGTGCCAACACAGATGTATTTCGTACTATGGACTGAATCATTGCTAGCTCTCCATATTTGTACCGAGCGCGGTAACTCGTACGCTTATGGCGGGATTCGCAACACTTCTTCCTCACAACGCATTGGTGTTCGCCGACATCCCGGGAGGCCGCCGAGCAACATGTTAAGGTAGAAGAAATGTCTGCGTTGTCTAGTAGGAAATTTACCTAGACAATCGGGACTCGCCGTCAGGGCTGCCGGCCTCAATCCACAAAGGCGCACATCGCGTAGGCGTTCACGTACTGAGCGCCGCCTGCGCTTAGGCCTCTGACAGAAACACGCCACCCCGTACCATCGTCAAACGGCGCCGATGTTAAGGCCCTACCCGATGTTCCCGTAATAAGGAAACCGCCACCGAGGACCTTCTTCCCATTCGAGCAGCGCGCTTCCACTGTCGCATCGGTAGTAAAGACGGGGACATGGTGCCTGATGTGCACTTGCTCCCACCCGGAAACGCCAGCGGGTCCCTGGGCGCCAGGATCACCGTTGTCTCCCTTGTCTCCCTTGTCTCCCTTGTCTCCCTTGTCTCCCTTGTCTCCCTTATCTCCCTTATCTCCCTTATCTCCCTTATCTCCCTTATCGCCTTTTTCCCCCTGCGGGCCTACCGCGCCGACGGTCACGAGGCGACTATCAGACTGCCCCCCACTCGTCTCGACCGTCAGCAAATAATCGCGATCATCGAGTGGAAGAACGCCTATCATGTCGCATTCGATGAAGTCATCCGTTGGTTGCGACAACGTATCCCCCATACATAGGCCTGTTATGTCCTCCGGCCCTACTCCTGGCAGGCCGCCGAGCGTAACCCTCAACATGCTTACACCGGGCGGCATGAATCCGTTACCAAAAATACTAAGGATACTCGCATCAAAGTCCATTTTGGCTTCAACGATTTTAGGTGCCGTTGGCGGGACATTTTCCGGCATGTCGCCCAGGACGACGGTCTCGTTGGTGAGCAAAAAGGCGAATGCCAATACAGATACGTTCCTTTCTAAGTTCTGTTGCATTTCTCATCCTCCGCTTTTGTAGGGGGTCGTCACTCATACGTTTGTGGCGGATGGAAAACTGTCTTGCCTCCATAACGTGTTGTGCTTCTGGCGGCTCCTCCCGCCCCTGTACCCGCGAAAGGGGTCAATCGGATCGAATAAGACGCCCCTGTAAACACCGTCACGTCTCATGCCAAAAGCGTGATCGTTGGAGTCGCACCCCGAGCAAAAACAAAGAAAAACAGTACGGTAAAGGTATTGATCGTCACGATAACAGTTGAGAATCGTGACGCTCCCGCGTTCGGGGACTCACGAAACGAGAAGGAAGTGTAAAAAATCCTGACACTTCCGATCGACAATTGCCGCAAGAAAGGGGGCGTATGCCCGCCTCGTTTTGGTGCGAATGCCGCTTGGCGTGAGCGGACAGATTCAATAACCCGTGCTTGATTAGACGGTTATCAAACAAGCAACGTGTTAAGCAGACTTTACACTTTGAGGCTGGACTCCCCGTAGAGACCCAGGTCTCCCAAGATCCCGCCACGCATCGGCCTCCAGAGCCGCCGACGGTAGAGCGGTCGGACACCCGTCGATCTCGGGCGCATGACGCAACACAGCCGACCGCTGGTTGCCGGCTAGCGTTGACCCCCGCAAATGCAGGCAGCCCCGGCACTGAGCCAGAGGCAACTCGATGCTTCGACTGTTAGGGTCGCAACCGGGTAGGGGTATCTTCAAGGGGGCGGGCTGCAGCCTTCGGGAACCCAAGTGCGCAGCGTCCGGTATGGGCACAGGGTGTTGTGTAAGAATGCCGAGAAGTTTTCGCTGTCAGGGCCGAGCGCCACTCTCCGGACGGAAGCTCTTCAGCACTCGACGTCTCGTTTCACATCGCAGCCAAAATAGCGCCGCGCCAGGATAGGTGCCCCACGGATTTCCATTGAGAGAAGTGTTTACAGCGCCCGGGCCTCCAGCAGCCGTTGCTCGAACTGATACGGGGCGTCCGCTTCGCGCTGTTGAGCAGCAACTGCCGTCGATGGGCCGCGGTGTCCGGAATGGGTCGTGAGCTGCCGCGCAGGTCCGTGCAGTGAGCGTCCGCACTGGGGCGGGAACTGCCGTTGGGGCCGCCCCGCGTCTCGGGTTAGCGTAGGGATTTCTGGCCCCCTTCATAAGCAATCCATGTAGGACTGCTTTGGTTCGCGACTGCCGTTCGGGGCCGCGATCCAAGTTAACGGTGTGGCCAGAAGGTCATTGGGAAATCCGGGGAAGTCTACTCGCGGGTGATCTCCCCGGTCACGCAGATCGGTCGAGAGGTTCCGGTGAAGGCACTTCCGCTCGGCGGCGGATCTGCGCAGGACTACTGCTACCGGAGAAGGGCGTGTATGACCGCGGCCGGCATGAGGGTGAATATTCCCGAGAGCGCCGCGGACAGCAACACGAGCAGCACGACCACCGTTCCCAGGAGGAAGGCGACAATGGTCGCCAATCCGGCTATCAGGACCACCGCGAGAAGCGGCATCCTGGGACGATCTGGCAGCGGGGAGGGGGCTGTGGCGCCCATCTTGACCAGGGCCTCGATCCGGCGCTGCAGCGACGGGAAGATCGAGACGAACGATCCACCTAGCAAGCCTGCATCTCGCTTGGTTCCCGGATCGACCACGCATAGGTGGCCCGCCCATGCGGCGGTGTGTGTCGATCCTCTCGACCGCGAGATGGCGCTCAGTGCGCCGGCCAAAGCGTTTGGGTCTCGGGTCAGCCGGACGGCGGTTGCATCGGCCATGTACTTGCGCTGTCGCCAGGCGAAGGCGATGGCGGGCGTCAGCATCATGGTGTTCACGAGCCCGCTCAGAAAGCCGCTGAGAAGAACGGGGCCCATCAGTGGCATCAAAGCCCATTCCTTCCACGTTAAGTCATCCGATGCTCGTTTCGCGTCGCCGTCGTTGGACGTGGGTGGTTCCTCGGATTTCTGACCCTGTTCGCCCTCCGGATCGGCGGCAAACGGATCTGACAGTTGGGCGAGAATGATATCCAGGTTCGCGGCGGTCGGGGCGATGAGGGCGCGAAGGAGTCTGCGCGACGACAAGTAGGCTGCCCGATCGGACCAGCCGGCGGACGTGCGCGCCATCAGTGAGAACAGGCCCAACGTCATTGCCGTGCGCAGTCCGATCCGCATGTCGCCATCGGCGACGGAGGCAACGAGATGGCCCGCAACGCCCTGCATCTGCTCACGATTCAACGACTTGATGAGGGCCTCGCCGACCATGATGGTCGCGTTTCGCTCGTTCGGGCCGAACGCCGCGGCATTGGCGCCGCCCGCGAGGACCACCACCCGGGGAGCGGGAATTGCGGCCGCCAACGCCATCTCCTCAGCCGTGTTAGAAAAGCGCTGCTCAGCTAGCTCCCCCGCATCGGGCGCGCGCCCGATCAGCTTGTCGGGATTGAACAGGGCCGACCGCATGAAGGCGCGCCGCAACACAGCCGCCGCCATTGCCATAAGCACCAAGCCAGGGGCAGCGGACAGCACTGCCACACTGATCAGGTAAGTGGGCGCCGGCGTCGTGGTCGACTCGACGAGCGCATTGATCGTCCGACCTGCGTAGCCAAGGAGGTCGGGCACCGGCACTACCAGGTTTATGACATCCAAGGCGAGGCCGAGCACTGAGTACAGAAGCGGTGCCAGCAAGATCGCAACGACCACGGCGAGCAAGCCGTACGCCAGTGCACAGGCAGCCGTTACGCGCCAGGCGGCACGGCGATGGCGGGCGATGGCCGCGAAGAAATCCTCCCGCTCCGTTGCGCTCCAAGGGCGCTGGAGCGGGACGGTCCCATCGGATGGCAGGCCGGGGTCGGTCGTTGGCATCGCCGTTTCCCGGCGGTCTCTAGCGCTCGAACCTGACGACGGGCGCCTGACGTTCGGCCTCGGCCTCGATTGGCTGCAGCTGAGGCGCGGCGACAAATCCCAGAGTCCGAGCGAAAAGGACGGCTGGGAAGGACTGAATGGCCGTATTCAGGCCCATGACCGCGTCGTTGAAGGCCTGGCGGGCGAAGGCCACCTTGTTCTCGGTGGTGGCGATCTCCTCCGCCAGCTGCATCATGGTTCGATTCGCCTTCAGGTCCGGATAGGCTTCGGCCACCGCGAAGAAGCGACCGAGGGTCGATGACAGGGCGCTCTCGGCCTCGGCCATCGCGCTCAGCGCCTGGGCGTCAGCCGGATTCTGAGCAGCCGCACCTTGGCGGCCGTTTGCGCGACGTTGCGTGCACCCGTCACTGCCTCCAGCGTCGAGCGCTCGTGTGCCATGTAGGCGCGCGCCGTCTCCACCAGGTTCGGGATCAGGTCGTGCCGACGTTTGAGCTGCACATCGATCTGCGAAAATGCATTCGCGGCCCGGTTCTTCAGGGCCACCAGCCGGTTGTAGGTCATGATCCACAGAACCCCCAGGACGGCGATGACGAGCAGCAGCGTAACGAGGGTTCCAGACATGGAGCGTCTCCGGTGGAAGGTGTCGATGGATCAACAGTGACTCGGGCGCCCTGGGCCGACGGCGCGAAGCCTCCCGATTCCCTATTGCCAAGGGCCGCGCCTCCAGCAACCGCGTAACGTTTGCGATGGCGTGGGACGCAACCGTCCCCTGCTACTGGCCTTGACACCCGTCGCTATAGTCTAAGTGACGATTCAAGAACAACTTGACCATTTTTTTCTGACCGCCCAACGGTAGGGCGCAATAGGCCCCAGCCGTATTGCGCCGCAGGCCGCCGTTGATCCCAGTCGGTGCAATACGCTCCGCTATTGACCCGATCGCCGAACGAAGTGGTTCAGTTGTTTCCGAATCGTTCCCAAGGAGCTCTGACCCGGGCTAGGGGATGCAGGGCTTCATGACGAGCCTGCTTCGGCGATGAGCGCGCGAACCCTCTCCAACATGGGATCGACTGCCGCCTCGGCCACAGGGGTGAGCTGATAGCCCGCATAGTCGAATGAGGCTCCCGCCGCCGAGACGAGATACGTCTTTGGGACCCGGCCGTAGAGGGCGTGAGTCCAGGCCAGCAGCTCCCGAGGGTCGAGAAAGTGGGCCATTGTAGACCGGGCGGCTGCGTCTGGCTCCAGAGAACGGCAGCGGACCTCGCCGGCCGCGCCGTCGACGGCCGCATCGAGAAAGATCGCGAGATCGGCGGCGGCGATTGCCGGGACCAGATCCGCCGTGAGGATGTGGCGGGAGACGACGGTCACGTCTGCGGCTGTACCTTCTGCTTCCAGGCGGTCGGCCACGAGGGGGCCGATGGCGTCGTCTCCGCGAATGGGGCTGCCGTAGCCGATGACCAGCGTTTTTCGGGGCGTCTTGCCGTTCATGCCAAAGGGAGCCGTGTGTCAGGAGCCGGGCGCAAGTTGCCGGCCGAGCGATGACCCTATCGGATTACGGGCGTGCGCTCCCCCTAAGCAGTCGCAGCTCAACACCGCTGCAGGCTGTCCACCACGGCGCCCGATGCATCCTTGAGCTCGATCCGCATCGGCATCTGCCCAAAGGCGTGGGACGCGCAGCTGAGGCAAGGGTCGAAGCACCGGATGACGGCCTCGACCCGGTTCAGCATCCCCTCCTGAAGCTGGGTCCCGTCCACGTACTCTTCGGCGACCTGCTTGATCCCTTGATTCATTGCCAGGTTGTTGTGGCCCGTGGCGATGATGAGATTCATCCAGGTCATGAGTCCGTCGTCGTCGATCCGGTAGTGGTGCATGAGGGTTCCACGCGGTGCCTCCGCGACGCCGATTCCCTCGGAGCGGTTGCCCCGGGCGCGCGCCCGAACGCGGGTGTTCGAGGATGTCCGGATCCTTCAGCAGCCGCTCCATAGACTCCATCGCGTAGATGATCTCCACAAGACGCGCGTAGTGATAGTGGAAGCTGCTGGTGATAGGGGAGGACTCCTGAAGGGTGCGGAACTCGGCGAGCGCCACGTCGGCGAAAGGGGTGCCGCAGGCCTCCGCATTGTTGAGCCTGGCCAGGGGTCCGACCCGATAGATCCCTTGCGGATACCCCATGGGCTTGAAGTAGGGGAACTTCATGTAGGTGAAGTCCTCCACCGCCTCGCCGATCACCCGCTCGTACTCATCGGTGGGGATCATGTCCTCCACGATGCGGCCCTGCGCGTCCTTTATACGCAAGAGGCCGTCATAGTGCTCCAGGTTTCCTTTCGGCGTAACCAGGCTCAGAAACAGCGTCGGCAAGCTGCCGAAGTGCTTCGCCTCCTCCTGAAACTTCGGCACCAGCTCCTTGTAGAAACCATATGTGCGCTTCGCGATCGTCATTCCCTCGGGGATGAGCTTGAGCATCGATGCGCGTTTCTCGTCCGACAGGGGCTCGTTGACGCCCCCGGGCACGACCCAGGTCGGATGTATCTTCTTGCCGCCCAGTGTCTCGATGATCTCCTGACCGATCTGGCGCAGCCGAATGCCGTCTTTGGCAAGCTGCGGGTGCTGGGCCATCACGCCGAAGATGTTGCGCTTGGCGGGGTCGGAGTCCCACCCAAGCAGCAGGTCGGGCGACGACAGGTGGAAGAAGGACAGGGCGTGGGACTGGGTGAGCTGGGCGAGGTTCATGATCCGCCGCAGCTTCACCGCGGTGGGGGGTATCTTTACGCTCAGCAGGTCGTCGCACGCCTTATTGGAGGCGAGGAGGTGGCTGACCGGGCAGATGCCGCAGGTGCGCGCGGTGAGGGCTGGCATCTCGCGGTAGGGGCGGCCCTCGCAGAACTTCTCGAAGCCGCGAAACTGGGTTAGGTGGAACTTGGCATCCTCGACCTTGCCCGCGTCATCCAGCTGCAGGGTGATGCGGGCGTGGCCCTCGATGCGGGTGACCGGCTCGATGGCGATGGTGCGGCTCATGGATCGTTTCTCGATTAGGGGCTTGGTCCATCCTGGGCGACAAGATGCTGCTCGAAGTCCTCAACGGTGGGCGCAGCGCAACCTTCTACGAACTGTCCTTTGTCTTCTGTCCTGTTAGCTGTACAGCGCACCCTACGCGCCAAACTTGGTGACCTGACTGGGGTCCGGTGTGCGCCCCTCGATCAGCTCGCTCAGCACGTACCAGATGGTATTGGCCGAAGGCGGACAGCCGGGCACGAAGATGTCCACGTTCACCACGCCGTGGACCGGGCGTACGCGCTCGATGAGCGCAGGCACGCCGACGCAGGGTTTCTGGGGCTGTAGCGTGACATTCTCGCGGTAGGCACGGTCGATCACTGCCTCCAGCTTGAACTGGTTGCGCATGGCGGGGACGTTCCCGGTCACCGCGCAGTCGCCCAGGCTGATGAGCAGTCGGCAGTGCTTACGGAACGCCTCGGCCTTTTGGAGATCGTCCTCTGTGCTGATGGAGCCCTCGATGATCCCGACGTCTACCTGGTCGGGCAGCTCTTTGGTATCGACCAACGGGCTGTAGACGATGTCCACCTTGGTCGCCAGCTCCAGCAGACGGTCGTCCAGGTCGAGAAAGGACATGTGGCAGCCGGAGCAGCCGTCCAGCCAGGTGGTGGCGACCGTGATCTTGCCGTCGCCGCTCATTGCGGGTGCCTCCGGCGTGACAGATAGGGCAGGAAGTGCAAGTCCTTGGTCATCTCACCCACGGATGTGCCCTGCCTGACCAGGGCACCGGTGGGGCAGACCTGGACGCACTTCCCGCAGCCGGTGCAGGAGTCGCTCTCGCCCCACGGGCGAGCGAGGTCGGTGATGACCAGGCAGTCCGTGCCCCGGCCCATGACGTCCCAGGTGTGGGCGCCCTCGATTTCGTCGCAGACCCGTACGCAGCGGGTGCACAGCACACAGCGATTGTGGTCGACTCGGAACAGGTCGTGGGACGAGTCTACCTCGTAGCGCGCGCTGCGGTACGGGACCCGCACGTGGTCGACGCCGCAGGTCTGGGCGAGATTCTGCAGCTCGCAGTGCCCGTTGGAGACGCAGACGGAGCAGATATGGTTACGCTCGGCGAAGAGCAGCTCCACGATGGTCCGGCGGTAGCGCTGCAGCCTCTCGGTGTTCGTGTGGACCTGCATCCCCTCTGCTACGCGGGTGGCGCATGCGCCGAGGAGCCGGTTCGAGCCCTCGACCTCGACGACGCACAGGCGGCAGGCGCCCCATACGCTCAGGCCCTCCAGGTAGCATAGGCTGGGAATGGGAATCTGGTGCTCGCGGGCGACCTCGATGATGGTCTCGTCTTCACGGGCGGAGAGGTCCTGGCCGTCGATCTTGAGAGTGACGACGCGAACGCTGCTTTGGGGAGCTGGAAGCGGCATGGGTCCTCCGATTCGGCGTCCGCCGTCAGAATGCGGCCAGCTTGGCCTCGTACTCGTTGCGGAAATAGCGCAGGGTGCTCAGGACGGGGTTGGGCGCCGTCTGACCCAGCCCGCACAGGCTGGTCGCCTGGACCACCTCGCACAGATCCTCCAAGAGGGCGAGGTCTGCGAAGGTCGCCTCCTCCTTCGTAATCTTCCTGAGGATCTCGTGCATCTGCTGGGTGCCGGTGCGGCAGGGAATGCACTTTCCGCAGGACTCGGTCATGCAGAACTCCATGAAGTAGCGGGCCACGTCGACCATGGAGGAGCTGTCGTCCATGACGATCATGCCGCCGGAGCCCATGATCGACCCCACCTCCCGCAGACTGTCGTAGTCCACGGGGATATCCAGGTGCTCGCTCGGTACGCAGCCGCCGGAAGGCCCGCCGGTCTGGACCGCCTTGAAAGCGCGGCCGTCCGGAACGCCGCCGCCGATGACCTCCACGATGTCTCGCAGGCTCGTCCCCATGGGGACCTCGATCAGGCCGGTGTTGTGGATACGCCCGGCCAGCGCAAACACCTTTGTGCCCTTCGAGCGCTCGGTACCGATGGAGGCAAACCACTCCCCGCCGTTGCGTATGATCGCCGGGATGTTGGCGAAGGTCTCCACGTTGTTGATCAGGGTGGGGTAGCCCCACAGGCCCGCTTCCGCGGGGTAGGGCGGCCGCGGACGCGGCTGGCCCCGCAGACCCTCGATCGAGGCCATAAGTGCCGTCTCCTCGCCGCAGACGAAGGCGCCCGCGCCGAGCCGGATCTCGACGTCGAAACCGAACTGGGTCTCGCAGACGTTGCTGCCCAGGAAACCGGCGCGCTTCGCCTTACGGATTGCCGTCTTCAGGCGCTCCACCGCGAGCGGGTACTCCGCTCGGACATAGACGTAAGCCTTGCGGGCGCCGATGGCGTAGGCTGCGAGGGCCATGCCTTCGAGCACGCGGTGGGGGTCGGACTCCAGGATCGCGCGATCCATGAAGGCGCCGGGGTCTCCTTCATCCGCGTTGCAGATCACGTACTTCTGGTCTGCCGGCATCTTGGCGACGGTCGACCACTTGAGGCCGGTCGGATAGCCGCCGCCGCCGCGACCGCGCAGCCCGCTCGCGGTGACCTCCCGCAGCACGTCCGCTGGGGTCATCTCGGTCAGGGCTCGGACCATGGGGGCATAGCCGCCGACTGCTACGTATCCCTTGAAGCTGTCCGGGTCGATGACCCCGGAGTTTTCCAGCACGATCTTCTGCTGGCGCGCAAAGAACGGCGTGTCGGTTGGGCAGCGCAGCCGCTCCAGCGGGGCGCCGCCGAGGCTCGCGACGATATCGCCTGCATCGTCTGCTCGAACGTCCCGGTAGAGGACGGGCTGCGCGGCATCTTTCGAGTGCACGGCGACCAGAGGGCCGGCCGAGCACAGGCCCATGCAGCCGACGCCTTTGACCTTGCAGCCGCCGCCTTGCGGGATCGCGGCATGCAGTGCATCGAATACCGGCGGCGCGCCCGACGACTGGCAGCTCGCGGCCATGCAGACGCGCACCTCATGCTCGACTGCCTCGTCGGCGGCGCGGACCTCTTCGGCCATGTCGTCCAGATCATCCAGGTTCATTTCAGTCCAGCTCCTCGAGCCTGGCGAGCAGCTCGTCGGCGGTCTGCTTGCCGAGCACTTCCCCGTCCAGCACGATCGCGGGTGCGAGCCCGCAAGCCCCGACACAGCGCGCGCTCAGGACCGACAGGGCATCGTCTTCGGTCGTCTCCCCGGGTGTGACCTCGTAGCGACCTTCGATCCCTTCGATCAGCCCTCCGGCCCCCTTGATATAGCAGGCCGTGCCCGTGCAGACGACGCACGCGTGACGACCCTTGGGCTTGAGCATGAAGAGGTGGTAGAAGGTGGCCACCCCATAGACCTTGGACAGCGGCAGGTCCAGCGACTCGGCGACAAAGCGCATGGCGAAGTCGTCCAGGTAGCCGAATGCATCCTGAACACTGTGCAGGCTCTCGATCAGGGCATGGCCGGCGTACCCGTTGCGGCGCATGGTTGCGTTGACGAGCTTCCAGCGTTTGTCGTCGCTGGGCAGGGCGGGGTTGCGTGTCTGCAGTGACATGATCCCTCCTTCAGGGCTTGCTCTAACTGTGCCTCAGCTTTGTTACGAAAGGAAGACATCTTTGCGGTGCACCTGAACCCTTGACCCAGGTTTCTTTTGTGGGATTGGCCGCACCGCTATACTCCCGCCAGCCCGCGAGCCACCGAACATCCGGAGCGATGGAAGAGCAAGTCGATACCCCAAGACGCCCCCGAGGCGTCTATTTGCTCCCGAACCTGTTAACGACTGCAGCACTCTTTGCCGGGTTCTACGCTGTGGTCGGCGCAATTCAGGGGCGCTTCGAGGCGGCCGCCATCGCTGTCTTTGTCGGCATGGTGCTCGACGGCCTGGACGGACGCGTGGCCCGCCTGACTCATACACAGAGCGACTTTGGGGCGGAGTACGACAGTCTTTCGGACATGGTTGCATTCGGTGTCGCCCCCGCGCTGGTTGCCTACGAATGGGCGCTCCACGGCCTCGGTAAGATCGGCTGGCTTGCGGCCTTCATCTACACGGCGGGGACGGCCCTGAGGCTCGCGCGCTTCAATACTCAGGTCGGTGTTGCCGACAAGCGCTATTTCCAAGGGCTGCCGAGCCCGTCCGCGGCCGCGATCGTCGCCGCGGGCGTGTGGATCGGCGCGGATCACGGGATCGCGGGCTCGCAAGTGAGCTGGCTCGCTGCCTTGCTCACGACGCTCGTAGGGCTCCTCATGGTGAGCAACTTCCGCTATCACAGCTTCAAGGACATCGACGTCCGCGGCCGGGTGTCATTCATCGCGGCGGTGGTCGTGATGCTCATCTTCGCCGTCGTATTCATCCAGCCTCCGATCATGCTGTTTGTCGGATTTTTGACCTACGCGATCTCCGGGCCCGTGCTAACCCTCGTGCGGAGGCGCCAGCGGCGGGCGACGCGACGCCGCGACCGCTGATATACGCAAAGGCGAAAACTTTGCGTCAATTTGACGCGGGTTATGGCCATCGTTTGCCTATTCCGGTCTACTTTCACTTCCGGTTTGCGCTGCCGCCCGCGGCCGTATCCGGCAGAAGGTGCCGCCTAGAAGGAAATTGGGATGGTGATAGTGAGAACGAAACGTGTCGTTATGCGACTATTGCTATTCGGTCGTAACCGTTTAGCCCCCTCCACGACCCCGTACTATATTGATTTCCCGGATATTTTTCTTGCGCAGATCTTGATCGATTGAACAAAAGAGCATCTCTTGCCAAGAATCAATCGGTTAGAATTGAGCCCCCGTGGATATTGCGAATTATGCAAGTGCTAACCCACTGTATTTACAGGCGGTTAGGGGGGCTAAACGGTTACCGCCTACTACGCGTACGGCATCTTCTCCGGGGAGCCGAAGCCTTACCGCACCACCCGATTGGCGAAGCACAACCCGCTGCAGCGCCTCGCCTACCTTGGGTTCAAGATCGCCATCGCTCCGGCGATATGGATCTCCGGCCTTCTATTGATGTTCTACACGACCTGGAAACCGACCGCGCTTGGTACCGTGCTACCCTTGCAATGGGTCGCGTGGGTGCACATGGCGGCGGTATTCGCGCTGCTCGCGTTCCTGATCGTGCACGTTTATCTTGCTACAACCATGGGTCAGCCCTGGTACTCGCTGCTCCGGTCCATGTTCACGGGCTACGATGAGCTCGAGGAGCCGAGGTGACGAGCATGGAGTTGAGGCGGTGGAACGTACTAGGCGGGCGCACGGCGGACCCTTGTGGGCGCTTTCCGCGCAGGGCCTCTGTTTTTGAACGCTATTTCGGACGGTGATGGTCACTTGGGGATCGGAAGAGGGCGCGGCCATGAGAATCTTCGATGCTGAACCGCAGCTCATCATAGACTTCAAAGAGGAGAGCGAGCTGATCACCTCAAAGCAAACACCGACGTTCAATGTGGTGGCCGCTCGCCATCCGACCCTCGGGAAGGTCGTGATCGTCGAGCGGAGGGACGGCAGCGGAGTCATCGTCGAGACTGAGGAGTAGTCGCAACCGGGCTCGTGAAGGGCGTGCGTCGGCTCTGGGCGCGAGGGGCGGCGTCCAGCCCTAACCGGTGCCGCGCGCCGCTTCGCCGGGCGCCGCTGCTCCTGCCGCGAGTAGCCGTGAATGTAGTCCTGTGCCACAGGCCCCGGATGTGGGGCGACCGAGCGCCCGTCCCGACCGACGTCAGCGCGGATCGCGCGCCGCAGTCCGATCCGAACCGCTTAGGGTCTTTACCCACATTGCCGTTGCCCCGGCGACCGCGCTCGGCATGGCAATGAAGTTGAGCACCGGCACCATCGTCAGCGCTGCCGCCGCCGCCCCAAAGCTGACTCCCACCACCCGCCGGCTGCGCAGCCTTGCCCTGATCTCTTTGAATTTCAGTCCGTTGTTACTCATGGGATAGTCTGCATACTGCAGGGTGAGCATCCAGGCGGAGTAGAGGAACCAGAGCACGGGCGCGGCTAGGTTGACCCCAGGGATGAGGAACAGGATCAGGAAGGGGATCGCCCAGGCGAGAGCAAATAGAACCTTCTTGGTTTCATCGAACAGGGTCGGGATCAGCTCGATCAGGATCTGCTTGAGGCCGCCGCCGGCGTTCAGCGGCCGACCGGTGAGATAGAGCTCCACCTTCTCCGCCAGCAGGCTGTTGAAAGGCGCGGCGACGAGATTCGCTACCAGCGTGAAGGTGTAGAAGACAAGGATCACCAGGGTCAGGACGAAGAGGGGCCAAAGGATCCAGTTCAGCCACTCCAGCCAGGAGGGGATCTGCGAGTCCATCCAGAAAAGGAAGGCCTGGAACTGGGACACCCCATAGTAGATCGCGCCGGAGAAAACCAGAATGTTGATGAGGAGGGGCGCCAGCACGAATCGGCGCAGGCCCGGCCTGGTGATGAGGCGCATGCCCTGCAGGAGGTAACCGGCGCCGGAGATGGGTGGTGCTGCCATTTTCGAGATACTGCTGCCAGGTGGAGACTGAAGGCGGATTATACCGATCTCGCTCCGCCGGCTCGGCAGGACCCCCGGATTCGTGCGCGCTTGAATCCCCGCTATAGTTGACAGAACGAAGCCGGCAGCTTTCGCAAGCGATCCACATGCCGCACCTGCGCAACGCGTTCTTTGCTCCCTTCGCGTCCGGCCGGCACGCCGCCGCGCGGTTGGTTACTGGTCTCCCCGCCTATCAGGTCGCCTTGTGGCCGGACGGCTGGGAGCTCTCCGCCGACGGGCGGGTCGCCGTCCGTGACACCCACGCGATGGCCGAGGCCCGCCGTTGGTATCTGCTGGCCGAGCGCAATCGGTCCCGCGAGGACGCCCGGCGCGTCATGGCGATGCACGGGGTATTCGTGCCGCGAACCATCGTCGATATGGCCGAACGACGCTTCGCGAGCGAGGAGGCGGCGTCCGTGGCCATGCAGTTGGTCGCGGGGGACTGGATCAGGCACCGCCGCCGCCAGCTGCTTGCCGCGCCGGAGGCGGCACTCGCCGAGCACACACTCGCCTGGTGCGGCTCGCGTCATGCCACGGCGCTGGACGAGCAGGGCATCCGGTCGCTCGTGCGCGAGTTGCTCGACCTATGTGTCTCCGAGCGGGCGATCCCGGATGCCGTCTATGGCCTGGCGGTGCGCCGCGAGGACGGCTACGGCGTCCGCTGTTACTCCTGCAAGGTCCTGGTCTGGCTCGACAGCTATGCGCGCAAGCGGGTTCGGGAGACCCTGGATGCCGCTCTGACGCCTTGGAACCGCGCGGTGGTGCGCTGCGGCGCTTCGGTCAAGGTCATCTCGATCGATGTCCAGTCCGTAGGGTCGGGCCGCGCGTTGATTTGACATCGCCCGCTTCCTCCGATGCTGCCGACGTGCGGCTACGGCCGTGTCAACGGCGCCGTCGGCGCTGGGCGCGCCGGGAATCCGCGCTCATCGGTGGCGAAACGACAGGTCGAGCGTGGTTAAATACCGCGCTCGATTCTTACCGGGGAGCTCATTGGTGGAAAGTACGTTCGAGAAATGGCTGTTCGCGACCCGTTGGATACTCGCACCCGTCTACTTCGGGCTCTCGCTCGCCCTGGTCGCGCTGGGTGTCAAGTTCTTCCAGGAGGTGTTCCATGTCGTGGTTCACATCTGGACCATGCAAGAGTCCGACATGGTGCTCATGATCCTCGCCCTGATCGACATGGTGCTGGTGGCGAGTCTGGTTGTAATGGTGATGTTCTCCGGCTACGAGAACTTCGTCTCCCGCATCGACGTCGACGAGGCCACGGAGAAGCTTGGCTGGCTTGGCAAGCTGGACGCCGGGACGCTGAAGCTCAAGGTGGCCGCGTCCATCGTTGCGATCTCCTCCATCCATCTGCTCCGGGCCTTCATGAATGCCCCTCAGATCCCCAACGACAAGCTGATGTGGTACGTGATTATCCACCTCACCTTCGTCGTGTCAGCGGTCATGATGGGTGTCCTGGACAAGATAGCCTTTGCGGCGCACCGCGACCATTGAGTCGCTTGCCGAGGCTCGTTGACCCTACTGACGGGCACCGAGCTTGCTCGGTGCCGGGACGGTCTCGTCGAGCCACCGGGCCACGGTCTCGACCAAGGCATCCTCCCGCCCGTCGAAGAAGTGATTCGCCCCCATCGCCTGGGCCTGCGTGTAGGCTCGGTTGCCCGCCTTCCCGGCGGCTGCGGCCCGCGCGGCGGCACTGCCCACAACGGGCTCCAGGTCGTGCTCGCCGTATAGGTCGAGCACCGGCGTGTGAATCCTCTGCAGGGACTGGACATTGTCCATGCGCGGGTCCGCCGCGCTGCCGGACATCCCGATGCCGACGAAGGCCGCGACGCTGCCAGGGTGATCTGCGAGGTAGTGGGTCGCCATGGCCGCGCCGAGGCTGTGCGCGACTATGACGACCTCCTTGGCGCCGTGCGCCTTGAGAAAGGCGATTCCGGCGTCGATGCGAGGCGCGACCTCGTCGAATAGCGGGGCGTAGTCGGCGGGCTTGGCCTCATTGGGCAGCACGGGCATCTGCAAGGCCAGGGTGCTCCATCCATCCGCTGGCAGCTGGGTGCGCAGCGGATACACCACCTGGGGCCAGTTCGGATGCACGCCGATGCCGTGGATGACCAGCGCTGCGCGACCGGTGGGATGCTCCGCCTCCGTGTAGATACCCAGGAATCTGGTGTTGCCGGCCTGGAGCCAGACGGCCTCGCCGTCGATCAGAGAATCCACGGTCTGGTCCGCCCAGCGCTTTTCCTTGGCCAGGTCCGACGCCTGGGCGATCGGAACGAGGAGGGTGAAGAGGAGAAGAAGGCGGCCCGCAGCTGTCATCGTTGTACTCTCCGGTGGCAGGTCGTTTTCGAAGTGGATGGGGATCAGTCCTTGACTGCCAGGATCTGGACTACTGCGCCTGGACCGGAATGGAAGCGGCCCTCCCGTACGTCGCGCACGGCCTCCAAGGCATGGATCAGCCGCAGGCCCGCGAGCTCTTGCTTAAGCGCCGCGAGGTCCATCATGAGATCCGGGGTGGGCGGCCCGCCCGTCCCATACTCGATCTGGCCCGGGTTATAGGCCTCAAGCAGGAACATACCGCCTGGGCGCAGTCCTTCGACGACGCGCCGGTGCAGGTCGGCACGCAGCCCGGCGGGGACATGGCAGAAGATCGAGACGATGAGGTTCCAGGATGCGGGTTCGATGGGAAAGTCGGCCAGGTCAGCCCGCACTGTCGCCACCGTGACCTGTCTCTCGTCGGCAAGCCGCTCGGTCTTGGCAAGCCCCACTCCGGAGCCGTCAACTGCGGTTACCTCGAAGCCGCGGCCGGCGAGAAACACGGCGTTCCGGCCTTCCCCCTCACCGAGGCAGAGGGCGCGCCCGCTCGGCAGGCGGTCGGCCATCGCGCGGAGGAAGTCGTTTGGCTCCTTGCCATAGACATAGTCGGCGGTATCGTAACGCTGGTCCCACATGAGGCGGGTATCCTTTGCTGAATCACAGCCTGGACGCGGCGGTCGAAGCGCCTGAGCACTGCGTGGCCGCCATTCGGGGGCGTTTCTGCAGACTCATGAAGTCGTCCCTCAGGTCTCGCAGCCGTTTGATCAAGTGCGCACGCTGCTCGTGGCTGAAGCTCGCGTCCAAGCGCACGAACAGCACTCCGATACTGTGCCGCATCCCGAGGTGCGCCTGGCGCAGGTCTGGGGGCAGGTCGCGGAAGTTTACCAGCCATTCGGTGAGAAAGCGGCGGATCGCTACCTCGCCCACCCTCTGCTCCAGCAATCGGATCAATGTCCTTCGCTTCGCCTGCGTGTAGGCCTTCCATGCCTGCGCCGTATCGGGCATCGCGGCCGTCACCTCCTGGATGATCCTGCTCTGTCCTTTTGTGAGCGGCCCGATCCACCACTCCGTAGACTCCGCATAACGTTTGGCGCGTTTGCGTGCGCGCTGGGCTGCGCTCTCCTGGTCGCCTCTTGCATCCCCGGCCTCATCCTTCTGAAACTTGCGCGCCAGCTTACGGATCTGTCGCTGGGAGAGGCCGGCCAGCAGGGGAGCAGCCAGCCCGGCCGCGACCCGGGCGTTACGGCGGTAGATCTCCTCGAGCTGATCCATCAGGCAGTCGACGGTGGCCTTGTCGAATCCCCTTTGGGTACCCTTGTAGCCGGCGTCGAAGAATGCGGCCAGGTAAGGCAGCTCATCGCGCCGGTGGCGGGCGAGCGCGTTTTCCAGCCGCGGCTCCCAAGCGGCCATCTGGTCGCCGTTCAGGGACAGATAGTCGTCGGCGTAGCGCTCGATGAAGAAGTCGGCCGTGTTGTAGCCGAGTGAAACGCGGCTACAGCCGGAGGCGACTAAGAGCAGCAGCCCTAGGCCGACGAGGGCGGAAAGTCGGATCAGCCGCGGGTTTACCATAGTCGGACGCGTGACGGTTCGGCGCACAAGTATGAGGGCTCTGACCACGCACTCCAATAAAGTTGCGGCAACGCGTGGTGGGGGCCGAGCTTGAGCGCCGGCCCCTTCCCGTCCGGTATTCGGGGGCTGATGACCCGATTCCCGCGTCCTGGCCGGGTGGAGTGGATCGGCGTGCGACCAGCGCGGCGCGGGCACATGCGGACGGTATTGCGAGTGGACGCGATTGCGGGGCAGGGGCTTGCGGGCGATCACTATCGAGCCGGCCCCAAGGGTCTGCGGCAGGTCACCCTGATCCAGTCCGAACACCTCCCGGTCATCGGGGCCTTGTTGGGCGGGGAGGCGCCGTCGCCGTGTGTGCTGCAGCGCAATCTGGTGGTGTCCGGGATCAATCTCGTGGCCCTGAAGGGCGTGCGTTTTCGGGCAGGCGGTGCGGTACTGGAAGGGACGGGGCTCTGCCAACCCTGCTCGCGCATGGAGGAGACCTTGGGACCGGGCGGCTACAACGCCATGCGAGGTCATGGGGGTTTGACCGCGCGGGTGGTGCAGGACGGTGTGATCTCGGTTGGCGAGGCGGTGGCGTTTCTCGAGGCGGCAGGCACGGGCGAGAACGGTGCGAGCGGTTCCTGCCTCTGACACGCTTTCACGGGGCGTTGGCGCTGGAGGCAGCGAAAAACCCATGCGCCTTGTCGGTTTGTAACCCGAGAAGTCGGGTTGCGGGCGGCAAAAACAAAGCCGCCCCGACATTGCCGGGGCGGAGAACACCACACCACTGAGGAGGAGAGACCCAACGCGATGAACCGCTCGTTGGTGACTGCAGATTACTGCGCCGGCCGGCGAGCAGTTGTGACGCACGTCACGATTGAGGATGAAGATTCCTGAGCAGCCGCATGAAATTGCTGGACAGGTCCCGCCTCCGTGGGGCACGTACAAACGGTTGTCGGGCGCTCGCTCATGAAGATGATGCCGCGGGCGCAACCTGGCACCTCGGTGGGGACGCGAAAAAGACCGTCTGCGTTTTGCATTAAGCCTCTTCAAGCTTGAACCGAAAAAGAGCAGCTCACCACGAAGAGCACGAAGAAACACGAAGAAAAACAACGGCGAAATAGGGAATGGGGGTACATCCGGCTTCACCCTCCTGCTGATGGTGCAATTGGAACTAACTATTTGAAACACTTATTGAAACACTTCGCGCCCTTCGTGTCCTTCGTGGTTCGACTTCCGAATCGAGGTTGAACGGATGCGGCCGGGCCCGCATTAAGCGCCTCATGCGCACACTCGAAGACCTCCGTTTCACCAACAGCTTCGCGTCCTTGCCGGAAGCCTTTTACATCCGGCTCCGTCCAACGCCGCTCGAGCAGGCCCGCCTCGTCAGCTACAGTCCGGCGGCCGCCGCCTTGCTCGACCTGGCGCCCGGAGAAATGGATCGAATCGAGTTCTCTCGCTGGCTTTCAGGGGCGGAGCCCCCTCTTGGTGCCGATCCGCTTGCCGCCCTCTACGTGGGTCACCAGTTCGGCCAATACGTGCCGCAGCTCGGGGACGGGCGCGCCAGGTCAGCTGCTCGTCCCAGGGAGGATGGGAAATGAATCGGAAATGTCCCTTCGCCGCCCCCCTCACCACCGGGCGCTTCGCCTGCCAGCACGCGCAGGAGGTCGTGCGCCGCGGTGGTTCGGAGTATGACTGCTGCTCACAGGCGAATCAGTCGGTCTGCGCTGAGCTCTTTATGCGCCTCAAGGCACAGGCGCTCCCCGCCTTCGGCGTGGACGACGACCTGACGGCCATGCCCCACAGCGTCCTGGTCAAGGTTCAGTCCGGCGGACTGTTGGGTGTGCAGCGGGTGCTGGGAGAAGGTGCGGCCGATGGCCGGATCGACGACATCGCTTCGCTCGTGAATCGAGCCATAGAGCACTTCGGCTCTACCGACGACGTGCCGTACGCCGATATCGAAGGCGATATGACAAGCTTCAAGCTGGACCGTCGCTCTCGCAGGGGCTGAGCCGGTCGGCGTGGCGCAGAGACGGACATGACGGCTCGGCTCCTAGGGCTCGTCCTGGCGGCGCTTCTTCCCGGCCTGGAGGTCCTTGCCGCCAACCCCGTCTCAACCGAGAACGTCACCGCTCGGCTCATCGCAGAGCGCGTCCACATAGCCCCCGGCGGGACGGTGGACCTGGCACTTGTCCTCGACATCCGCCCGGGTTGGCACACCTACTGGGAGAACCCCGGCGATTCCGGCGAGGCGCCGCGCATAGCGTGGCATCTGCCGGCCGGCGTGAGCGCGGATCCCATCCGCTGGCCCCATCCCGACCTGATCCGGGTCGGCCCCCTTGCGAACTACGGCTACTCGGGGCGGGCGGTTCATCTCATCACGCTTCGGATACCGACGGACTGGCCGGTCGGCACTGCTGTCGATTTGACTGCCGACGCGAGCTGGCTTGTTTGCGAGGAGCATTGTGTCCCTGAGAGCGCGTCCTTGGATCTGTCAATCCAGACCGCTGCACATGCTGGCCCCGTCGATCCGGCGACCGAACCCGTCTTCACCGCCGCCCGCGAGCGACTCCCGCGCCCCTTTTTGGGCGAGGCCGCGGTCGAGCGGTCGGAGGATCGGCTGCGCCTCGATCTGAGCACGCAGGGCCTACCCGCCCATCCCTCGAATGTCTGGTTCTTCCCTCGGCAATGGGGAGTCATCGAACACGCCGCGGATCAGCCTTGGCGGCTCGCGGACGGCCGCCTCACCGTGACCCTGATTCCAGGGCCTCTGGGCCAACAGGCATCTCCCGACGGAGTGCTTGTCGTCACGGACGCGAGCGGGATCAGCGCCTATGCCGTCGCGCCCGTGCGGGATGCGCCATCCGCCGCGAGCTCCACAACGGCCGCGCAAGTCCCCGACCTCGGACTGCCGCTGGCGCTCGCCTTTGCCGTCTTGGGCGGGCTTATTCTGAACCTGATGCCCTGCGTCTTCCCGGTGCTCGCCGTCAAGGCCCTCAGTCTCACCAGGCACGGCGAGTTGAAGACACGGGCGAGCCGGGTCGGGAACGGTTTGGCCTACGCGGCCGGGGTGCTGTGCTTCTTTGCCTTGATCGCCGTCTTGCTGCTCGGCCTGCGCGCGGCGGGTGCTAACCTGGGCTGGGGCTATCAGCTCCAATATCCGCCTTTCGTGGCATTCATGGCGTATCTTTTTCTTGCCCTAGGGCTTAGCTTCGCCGGCACCGTGACTCTCGGCTCCCGGCTCATGGGGCTCGGCGCCGTTGGGCCGCGTACCGGCGCAGCGGGGGCCTTCGCTGCCGGAGCCCTTGCGGCCCTGGTCGCCGCCCCTTGCACGGCGCCCTTCATGGGAGCCGCGCTCGGCTACGCGGTGACCCTCCCGTGGCCCCTGGCGCTTTTGATCATGCTGGCCCTCGGGCTTGGACTCGCGCTGCCTTACCTCCTGCTGACTCTGATCCCGCGGGCGGGCAGCCTCCTGCCCAGACCCGGACCCTGGATGGAGAGCTTAAGACAGTTTCTCGCCTTTCCCATGTTCGCGACCGCCGCCTGGCTGGTCTGGGTGCTGAGTGTTCAGGCCGGCCCGTCTGGCGTGGCCGCGGTGCTGTCGGGCGGGCTGCTGCTCGTGCTCGGCCTCTGGATATGGGAGCGGTGGAGGCAGCGCTCGGCCCGACGGCGCTGGCTCGCGGGCGGAGCCGCCGGCATCGCCGTCGGTGCTGCGCTGATGCTGGGCGCAACCATCACCCCTGTCGCCGCCCCTGCGCAGCCGCAGCCGAGCTCAGCCGCCAAGACATCTGGGCTCAATCCCCAACCCTTCACGCCGGATGCCCTGCGTGTGGCGCGGAATCAAGGTCGGCCCGTGTTTGTGAATATGACCGCCGCCTGGTGCATTACCTGCCTGGTGAACGAGCGCGTCGCGCTCAGCTCTTCGTCGGTGGCAAGGGCATTCGACCGTCGCGGCGTCCTCTACCTAAAAGGGGACTGGACCAATCGCGACCCGACGATCACGGAATATCTGGCCGGCTTTGGCCGCAACGGCGTACCCATCTACGTCTACTATCCGCCGGGCCAGCCACCGGAGGTCCTTCCGCAGATACTCACCAAGTCGATGATCCTCAATGTCCTCAGAGCCGGCGCGGCGCCGGACGAGACTTGATGCCACCGGAGGAGTACGCAGATGAAACATGAGAGCCGAGTAACGGGAGCGCGCAATCTTTTTCGCGGCGCAGCAGCTCTTGCTGTTACGCTCTTCGCCGGCCTTCTCTGGGCCGCCCCCCAGGTCGGAAAGCCGGCGCCCGCTTTCAGTAGCGTGGATACCGCCGGCCGCACTTGGTCGCTCGCGGAGCTGAAGGGCAAGCCGGTGATTCTGGAGTGGACGAACCATGACTGCCCGTACGTGCGCAAGCACTACGGCGCCGGGAACATGCAGACACTGCAGCGGGCGGCCACCAGGGCAGGGTATATCTGGTTTACAGTGATCTCCTCGGCACCCGGGAAGCAGGGGCATATCGCTGCGGCCGAGGCCGATCGCCTGACCAAGACCCGCGGCGCGGCACCGACGGCGGTGCTGCTCGACGAGAAGGGAGACATCGGCCGCGCCTATGGGGCGCAGACCACGCCCCACATGTTCATCATCGGCACAGACGGCACGCTCCTCTATATGGGGGGCATCGACGACCGACCGACCTCGAATCCTGAGGATATCGAAGGGGCAAAGAATTACGTGCGTGCCGCCATGGCGGACATCGCCGCCGGCCGGCCGGTGGCGCAACCCGTCACTCGGCCGTATGGTTGCTCCGTGAAGTATTAACCCTGCGCAGGGCTGATGCCCGAAGGGCTGTCTGCCGCCGCGGCGATGCGAATGACGACATGCGGTACGTCCCGCGCATTCACGCGCATCTCCGTCGCGCCGGATTCACGGCTGGTAGAGCCCATGGCGCCTGTGCCACTCCTCTATGCTCTCTTCAGGGTAGCGCGCGAACTGTTGGTGTCCGGTTCCCGAGGGTACCTCCACCCAAGGCGCGGCGAAGTCGAGCATGATGTGGACCAGCTCGGGCGGCTTGGGTAGTGGCGTGTTAATGGCCGACGCATAGGGATACACCCATTGCGGCCAGCGGGGATCGGCGGCCCACAAGGTGCTGCCGCATTCACGGCAGTAGTATCCCTTTCCTGGGCTTCGCGCCATCTGCCCCGGGTGCTCTTCATCATCGATCCAATTGTCATGCGCCGCGACGTATCGGTTGCCCTCGACGGTGAAGGTATCCGACTCCGCCATGATGTTGACGGCATAGCCTCCGCCCCCGGCAGTCTTGCGGCACATGGAGCAATAGCACCGCAAATAGGGGTAGGGCGTATGCGAGACCGCCTTGAATTTCACCTTTCCGCAGTAACAAGACCCCTCGATCTCCATTCCGGTCCCCCCTCCGCAGTCGCAGATACAATGGTGATATGGGTCAAGTGTAGCCGCTGATGCCGAATAGCAGGCCGAAGAGATTTGGCGGGCGGCCCTTCATTGGTCCGCATCGACGCTGGGAGCACCCCTCGGGGGTGGTTTTGGCGATGCCGCGCTCTCCGGCGAAGGCGATACCGGTCAGTGGAATGCGCTTGCCTCCGGGGACGTGCCCGCGCGTATCCAGCTCTGCTCTCAAGGAGCATTGGCGGGAGCATGGTGGGGCTATGTGACTGCCGGCGGGACGCCGAATGCGGGCGAAAGGACCAGCAAGGTGCTACATGATTTGACAGAAATCGCCTAAGAGTGAGGCACACCGCTTAGCGCGGTGCGCCTTGATCTAGCGGAGATCCGCGTCAGTCGTACTGTCCGGTGATCGCACCGGACCCCTGGTTCTGCTGCTGGAGCGTCGTCGTCGTCAGACGCTGCGCCTCATGGTTTGGCCGAGGCGGCTGTATCTCGTTGGCATCACCTCTATCGACGGCGTAGTCGCCAGAGATGCCAGCCGACTCGTTCTTGAGCATCCGCCCGGTTGCCGCCTGCTCCTGAAGGTTGGGCACAGGCGTCTTGAGCTGGGCCGCATCACCCCTGTCGACCGGGTAGTCGCCGGAGAGGCCGGCCGATTCGCTCTTGAGCATCTGCTCGGTGGCAGCCTGCGCCCGTGGATTAGTGGCGGGCTGTGTGATTTGGGCGGCGTTGGCCACATCAGGGCTGCCGCTGTGGGCGTCGAACGGGGACCGGAGCTGTTGAGCAGCAACCGGGCCGGCCAGCGCGATCGCGAGCGCTGCAATAAAGGCAAGGAACATCTGCTTCATGCGCATGGGTACATTCTCCATATGGGTACAATTTCCATAGTGTTTGCGATAGCGGATCGGTGCGGGGGAGGCCGGCACCGGAGCTGCCGGTGACCCGGTCGGTCCGGTGGTGCTGAATCTCTCGCCGCTCGAGCCGAGGTATGCGCGGCCTTTTCGGGCCTTAGGAAGGACACATGGCGCATCCCTAGATCTCGGCGGTTCCCGCGTTATGACCGCTGAGTTACAGTGAGCAATTTGTTTGCCAGGGATGCGAAGTGACTGACGAAACAGGAACAGGGCGTCCATCGTCCCTTCGTAACATCCCGATCTCGCCAATAAGCCAACGAGAGCGGTTGCTTTCAGCCGTGGATGGGGAAACGGCCCCAGCGGTGCAGCCCAGCTCTGCGGAGGCCGGTTTGCAGGCGGCCGATCCGCCTTGCAGATGGCCCGGCAACAGTGGCATATCCGTGGTGGCAGGTCGCCCCCAGAAGCCGCGGATTGACTGCGAGCCGTGTTAGTCGGCGGCAGTCAGCGCCTCGCCCCCCGGCGGGTGCAACCCGGCCCCTCGGTCAAGAAGCGAGAATGCCGTGTGCCCTGTGTATACGTCGAGGTGATTCGCCCCATTCATCAGATGTCACGTGAGCGCTGACTTGAGATTGGGGGGTCACTCGCCGTCCTTGGCGCCTGGGTTCCGGCACTCCCTGCCGGAACGACGACGTTGATGCGTGCCTGGGCGTCATCCCGGCGGAGCCTGCCCCGGACTTGAACCGGCGGAGTGCGGGGGTCCAGGTCCCAGCGATGGATTGCAGGGTGCTCCAGCCGAGCTTCGGTACTCATCACCTAAGGCGAGCGCGCGAAAAGCATGTACGGGAAAGGACGGTACCTGATCGACCTGCCCAACCAACCAGGAAAGAAGAGGTTGGTGCCACGGCCCAGCCTCAGCCGAGACTTGATACCGACCAAAAAAATGCCGGTCGATGGGATGACCGGCGAAGGGAGGGGTTCGAGATCGGCTCTGGGGTCTTGGCTGCCCGATCCTATGGGCCGCGCGACCTACTTGGCCGTGGGTTGTCCTGCTTCTTTCGCTTCAAAGGCACCGAGCTCGCCGAGGTGTTTGTCGGTGATGTCCTCCACGCGCTTGCCCTGCGTCCGGTGCGCGAAGGTGCCTTTGCTGATGCTAGCTACTTCGCGCTCGCTTTTCGGCTTCGCGTTGTGACCGGTGGACCGTGCTTTGCCGGGCTGATTGGAGTGGGCCCCGAGCTCGGACTGGGCGGCGATTGCGGGGCCGGAGACAGCCAGTGCGGCCGTCAGGGCGACGATGCTTGCGAGACCTGAAGATGCACGTTTCATGCGGGTCCTTTCCCTCGCTGATCCTGGTGCCGTGGAGGGCGTCCGTGGATGCTGCCCGAGCACAAGCATCATCCGTGCCCGCCGGACTCACTTGGGGAGCCCAGTCCCTTGGATGTGGGCAACGGCCACGGAGTGTCGCCCTCATCCCCTTCCCAAAGTGAGTGACGCGACAAGGGGAGGCGGCAGCTGAAACGGCCACTAGAGAGTCGCCAAGACTGATCGAGCCGTTGGGTCCGACAGCGCTGCGCTCGCCCCCCTGCTCCGTGGGTTGGAGAATCCGGCGGGTGCAATCAGCCAGGGCTGGTGGTTGATACTCACCGACCGCGAGCCGCTTGCGAGCCCAGCGGGAGCCGATTCCGATTGACACCAGGCGCCGCGCGCCGAGTGCCTGTGCCCGCCGTTGGCGTGGGGCGTCCAAGCGCACGAGGCAGTCTTGGCATGGGATCTGCCTGCGGGAGCGGGGTTGGCCGCCGCGCTTGACAGCCGTACGTGCGAACCTTGACACCTTGCGGCTTTGGGTGCCCCCGTCCACAGCGCGCGCCGAGGACCAACAACTCCACAAACAGGCCAGATGAGCCGCGGTAACGCCTTTCCACTGCGGTGCTATGGCCTCCTACAGAGGTGTGTCCGTGCTCCCCGGCGAAAGAATCCATTCTGGCGTCAAGCTGGTAGGACGGCTTCTGGCGCTCTTGGTCCTGCTCGTGGCGGGAATAGCGACCGCCATGGCTCAACCACCACAGCAAGGCTCACAGCAAGTCTCACAGCAACAGATCGCTCGGGACAATGACCGCTTGAGCCGGATAAAGGACGAGATGGACATCCTAAGGGCTCCATCCAACGCCGCGCTCAGCACCTACCTCAGTGAGATCGGCGGTATTCAGAACGACGCGAATAGCTGCATTCAATACGTCCAGACCGATCAAAAGGCCACCGAGTCCGAGCTTGCCACCCTGGGCCCGGCAAAGAAGGGCGAGCCAGCCGATGTGACGCGGAAGCGGGCTAGCCTCACGGCTGAGAAAACCAAGCTCCAAGGGGAGATCGCCTCGTGCCGTCTCTTGCTGGAGAAGATCCAGGAGCTCACGGGACGCATCACCCAGCTGCAGCACCTCAGGGTCGGCGAGCTCCTAGTCGCCCGCGGTCCTGGTCTGGTGGATATCGTAAGGGCCAACTTGGCCGATCCCGGTCACCTCTGGTCGACACAGACTGCTAGCTCACTCGCGGACACTGTCGGAAAAGACCTCAGCGGGTTTGGGCGTCAGCAGCAGATCGCCCTGGGTGGCCTGCTGCTCGTTGGCTTGGCTGTTGGATTCGGGTTGCGCCGCCTCTTACTCCATCAGGCCCGCACCCGTGCATTTCAGCCCTCGCTGCGCGGACGATTCTACCGCTCGGCAGTGGCCTGCGGTGGCCGTTACCTGCTCCCCGTTCTCGTTACCAGCCTCAGCGCCGGGTTCTTCGCTTGGCAAGGTGGGGACAATCCGTCCCTTCACTTCGTCAGGCTATTGAGCTGCAGTCTGACCCTTTACTTCATCGCGCTTGCGCTGATTCGCGCGCTGCTGGAGCCCTGTCTGCCCGCTACGCCCTACTGGCCGCTTCCGGCTGCCTCACTGGGTGCGCTCAGCCGTGGGTTGCGCCTGCTGGCGCTGCTGGTTCTGCTGGGATTCGTGGGAAGTAGCGCGTATGAGACGCTGGTGGCCATCGGTTTGCCGGCGTATCCAGCGTTCCTGCTGATACGCAAGCTCTTCTTCCTGCTCCTCGTAGGGAACCTCGTATGGATCACCGCATTGCTTGGACGATTGCCCTTTCTCAGTGGGACCCGAGCCGCCCGATTCCTCTTGATTGTCGGCCTGCTGGTTAGCCTGGCGGCTGCATGGGACGGGTACTCCAACCTGGCGACCTATGTCTTCCGTGGCATATTGGTGACCTTGTTGGGGCTCGCCTTGGTCCTGATCCTCATGCGCGTCGCCTCGCAGATATACGACGGCCTGGACGCGGGCCGGCACCGGTGGCAGCGGCGGCTCCGCCGCGCGTGGGGGATCGAGCCGGGAATTCCTCTGCGCGGACTGATATGGTTTCGTATCCTCACGGGTATGCTGCTTTGGGGTGGCTTCATGGTTCTGGCCTTCTATGAATGGAATCCGCTCCCTATCAATGCCTTGTGGATCCACCTAAGTCAGTTTGGACGCCACGGACAGACCTGGTTGGTGTCCGCTGGAGCCTTGATCGGAGCGATGATCGTCGGGCTCGTCGGCTACAGAGGTCTGCTGTCCGTGGTGAGACATGCGAGTCGGCACCCTGGTACGGCCGTCGACGACAGCTTTCTCGGCTATGTGGAAAGACCCCTCAGGGCACTGTTCCCCTTGGTCGCGATCTTGCTCGCGCTTCCGGCCCTGTCCCTGCCGCCCGACCCCTTGGCCGTTCTTCACCACCTCGTCAGCCTTGCCTTGATCGCCGCCGTGGCGTGGCTGTTGGTCGGGAGTACCAGCGCCTTTGGCGACTTCATCGCCAAGAAGTACGGGGTCGAGGAGATGGACAACCTGAGGGCGCGCCGGATTCGTACACAGAGTCAGGTGTTCCGTCGCATCAGCATCATGGGCGTCGGCTTTGTGACGCTAGCCATCATGTTGATGACCTTTCCCAACGTGCGCCATGTGGGCGTCAGCCTGTTCGCGTCCGCAGGGGTGGCGGGTCTCGTGGCGGGGTTGGCGGCGCGGCCAGTCCTTACCAATCTCATCGCAGGGGTGCAGATCGCTTTGACGGAGCCGGTTCGCATCGACGACGTGGTGATCGTAGAGGGCGAGTGGGGCCGGATCGAGGAAATTGCGATGACCTACGTGGTCGTGCGCATCTGGGACCTGCGACGGCTGGTGGTCCCGCTCTCCTACTTCATCGAGAAGCCGTTTCAGAACTGGACTCGCGCGGCCGCCGATCTCTTGGGGACGGTGTACATCTATACGGACTACTGCGTTCCCGTGGATGAGGTGAGGAAGGAGCTCCGCCGCATCCTTGAGACTTCGGGAATGTGGGATGGCAGGGTGTGCGTCCTGCAGGTGACGAACAGCACCGACCGCGCCATGGAGCTGCGGGCATTGATGAGTGCGCCCAACTCGGGTGCCGCTTGGGACCTGCGTTGCTACGTTCGAGAGAGGCTCATTCAATTTGTTCGTGAGCGCTACCCCGAAAGCCTTCCCAGGACCCGTGCAGAGGTGCAGGGGGCCTTATTTGCGGACGCGTCGGACGGCGACGCTGCAGTGTTGGCGGCAGCAGCGCGAGGGTAGAGCGGGGCATCGACGTCAGGCGGCGGCGAGGGTTTCCGGCGGCTCCCGCATGGCCGCGCGAAGTACATCCTCGATACGCTCGACGAGCACGAATTCCATTTCGTCGCGCACCGCATCGGGTAGATCGCGGAGGTCCTTTTCGTTCTGCCTGGGCAGGATCACGCGCTTGAGTCCGGCACGGCGCGCCGCCAACACCTTCTCCTTGATGCCGCCTACGGGCAGCACCAGCCCGGTGAGGGTGATCTCGCCGGTCATGGCGGTATCGCTGCGGACCTGGCGCCGGCCATAAACAGATGCCACCGCCGTTGCCATTGTCACCCCGGCGGACGGTCCGTCCTTGGGGATCGCACCTGCGGGAACATGGATATGGAGTCCAGGCTTCGGGTTCTCGATGCCGAGCCGCGCGGCCTCGGCGAGGATATAGCTCTGTGCCGCCTGGGCGGACTCCTTCATGACCTCCCCCAGCTGGCCGGTGAGGGTGAGCCTGTCACCGTCCGGCCGCGCAATCGCCTCCACGTAGAGCACGTCGCCGCCGGTGGCGGTCCAGGCGAGACCCGCGGCAACCCCGGGCGGGAGCTCCTTGCGCGCCTCCTCCAGCTGGAAGCGCTCTGCTCCGAGGAGATCCAGCAGCCGATCCGGCGTCACCACGGGGGTCTCGGCCTGCTCCTCGGCGACCCGGAGGGCAATTTTGCGGGCCAGGCGGCCGAGCATACGCTCGAGCTCGCGCACTCCGGCCTCACGGGTGTAGCGGCTGACGACCTTGCGGATGGTCGCGTCCGGGACGATGAACTGGGCCTCGGCGAGCCCGGCCTGGGTGCGTTGTCGCTCCAACAAGTAACGCTTGGCGATCTCCAGCTTTTCCTCGTCGCTGTAGCCGGAGAGGCGCAGCATCTCCATGCGGTCGAGCAACGGGCTCGGGATGGTATCCAAGGCATTGGCCGTGGTGATGAAGAAGACCTTGGAGAGATCGAACGGGAGGTCCAGGTAGTTGTCCCGGAATTGGTTGTTCTGGGCGGGGTCGAGGATTTCGAGCAGAGCGGACGCGGGATCGCCGCGAAAGTCGCGTCCGAGCTTGTCCACCTCGTCGAGCATCAGCAGGGGATTGTTGGTCTCCGCCCGACGCAGTGCCTGAATGATACGGCCCGGCATGGCGCCCACATAGGTGCGCCGGTGGCCACGCAGCTCCGCCTCGTCGTGCAGTCCGCCCAGGCTGAAATGCTCGAACTTGCGTCCCAGCGCGCGTGCAATGGATTGCCCGAGGGACGTCTTTCCCACGCCCGGGGGACCGACGAAACAGAGGATCGGGGCCTTAGCCTCGGGATTGAGCTTCAACACCGCGAGGTGCTCGAGGATGCGCTCCTTGATCTCGGTGAGGTCGTAGTGATCCTCGTCGAGTATCCGCCGCGCCCGCGCGAGGTCCAGGTTGTCCTGGGTGTGTCGGCGCCACGGCAGCTCCAGGATCAGATCAAGGCGGGTGCGAATCACCTGATGTTCGGGTGAGGCGGCCGGGATCGACTCCAGTCGGCTGAGCTCGCGCTCCACCTCGCGGCGCGCGTCCTCGGGCAGCTCCGCCTCGTCGATACGTCCCCTCAGCCCCGCGACCTGGGACTCTTCCGGGTTCTGATCCCCGAGCTCTTGCTGGATTGCCCGAAGCTGCTGGCGCAGCAGATACTCCCGTTGCTCGCGACCCATGGCCGACTCTGCCTGTCCTGCGATCTCCTTGCGCAGCTGAAGGATCTGGTACTCGCGCCGCATGTACTCATGCAGCAGCTTCATGGCTTGCAGCTGCTCGGAGGCTTCGAGCAGACGCTGGGCCTTCTCCAGGTCGAGGCCGATCACCGAGGCGAGGAGATAGACGAGCTGCATCGGGTCCTGTATCTGGCGAGCCAACTCGTCCACATCGATTCGCGTCACTGGCTGGGCGAGGGCCTGAAACTTACTGGTCAGGCTTATAAGCTCGCGCTGCAGGGCCTCTGCCTCCGGCCCGGGCTCCAGAACCACTGGCGCCGACTCTGCACGTGCGCGCAGGTGGAACCCGGTGCGGGATACGGCGGACAGGCGCACGCGCTCGACGCCTTGCAGGAGCACCTCCAGCGTCTCTTCGGAGCGCGCCATGCGCTTGATCACCGCCTTGGTCCCGATGGAGAACAGGTCCTCTCCTTCGGGCTCGTCTACGCCGGCGTCCTTCTGTGCGACCACGACGAGCAGCTTGTCTTCGCTCGCGAGCGCCGCCTCGATGGCCGCGATCGATGCCCGGCGGCCAGCGGAGAATGGGCCGAGCACGAAGGGATAGAGCAGCGTATTGCGCAGGGGGAACAGCGGAAGCTCCCGCACCTTGGCCGTATCGGGTGTGTTCATGGGGCTGTCGCCTCTGCGTTGATGCGAACCAGCAGCATTCCGTTCGTGTATTCGGTCGTAATCCGGCAGCGCTCGAGGTCCACCGGGAGCTCGAAGGTCCGCTCAAACTCGCTGTAGAGGATCTCCATGGCGTAGAAGGCGCCTCCCTCGATGAGCGCGGTGTCACGCCTGTGTCCGCGCAGGATCAAAAACCGGCCGCGCGCGACGAGTCGGATTTCATCGGACTCCACTCCGGCAAGCTCGACCTTGATTAGCCAGCCGTGGCGGGTACGGCAGAGATCGGCAGCAGGACGCCAGCGCAGGGGCTGCACCGGCTGGTCACGCTCCAGATAAAGGCGGCGTGTCAGTCGGATCAGGTCGTCACTGTCGTGCATGGTCTTGGGCTTGCCATTGGCTTGCAACGAACCGGCCGGAGCGCTGGGTTCCTACTGTCCTTGGGAAGGTTTGACCGGCTCTCCCCTGAAAGGTGTCGAGGATCGCGGACATCCGGTCCGACTGGGATACCCGTGTGGCGCCTTAGCCTGTGAGCTCCGGAGCTGACTCGGTGGCCTCGTCCTGGAATTGCGCCCGACACTCCCTCGCGAGAATCGCGTCGAGCGTCTGCGCGTTGAGCGGCTTCACCGCGTAGTGATCGAAGCCGGCTTGCGGCGCCCGTTGCTCTGTCCCCGGCTCGTACCCGGAAAGGGCCACCAGCACGGCGTCCGTGAGGGCGGTGTCGTCACGGAGGTGGCGGGCCAGCTCGTACCCGTCCATGCCGGGAAGCCCGATGTCGAGAAAAATCAAATCCGGCCGGAAGGCCGCCGCGATCGGGAGTGCCTCGGGTCCGCTGTAGGCGACCCGGACCTTGCAGCCACGCGTCGCCAGGACGCGGGCGAGGCTGTCAGCCATGAGCCGATGATCGTCCACCACCAAGACGCGCCGTCGCGAGGAAGGAGGTCGCTCTGTCTTTTCGGGCGTGTCTTCCGGTTGCCCCGCGTCAGGGGCGACTTCCGGCAAGCGAACGACAAATTCGGCGCCGCGGCCGGGGCCGTCGCTGAACGCCTGCACCTGTCCTTCGTGCAGCTCGACGAGACGCCGCACAAGACTGAGCCCGATGCCGAGTCCTCCCTGGGAGCGATTTTCTGACTGCTCGACCTGGAAGAAGTCGTCGAATACCCGATCGAGCACCTCGGGGGGGATCCCTATGCCGGTGTCGCGCACGCGAACGGCGACCTCCGAGTCCTCCCGGAAGACGCGCAGATCGATTCGTCCACCCTCGTCGGTGTACTTCGAGGCGTTGGCGAGCAAGTTGCCCAGGACCTGCGCCATGCGGGTCGGGTCCGCCTCGATCCACAGCGGCTCCGCCGGCAGCTCGATCGCGAGGTGATGATGGCGGGCCTCGATGTCGGGGCGCGTGATCTCGACGGCCCGGTTGATGACCGTGGCGACGTCGACGTGCTCCTTGCGCATCAGCATCTTTCCCTGGCCGATGCGGGCGACGTCTGAGAGGTCGTCGATCAGACGCGTGAGGTGCTTCACCTGGCGATCGACCAGCGCCGCCATCTCGTGCAGTTGATTCTGACTCGGCTCGGAACCGGCCAGGGTATGCCCCGCATTCGCAATGGTCGCCAGCGGATTACGCAGCTCATGGGCGAGGACAGCGAGAAAGCGGTCCTTACGGCTATCCGCCTCCCTCAGGGCGTCCTCCAGCTGCCTGCGCTCGTCGATGTCCAGGCAGTTTCCGAACCACTTGACGATGCGTCCTTGCTCATCGCGCAGAGGCAGTGCGCGCGCGAGGCACCAGCGATAGCCTCCGTCCTTGGCGCGGAACCGATACTCGCACTGGAACGGCTCGCCGCTATCCATGGAGTGCATCCAGCGGTCCGTCGAACGCTGCAGATCGTCGGCGTGGAGCGCGGATGTCCATCGCAGCCCCAGGGCCCGCTCGACCGAAAGTCCCGTAACGTCGCTCCAACGCTGGTTCACATAGTCGCATTGCCCGTCCGGCCCGCTTGTCCACACGATGTCCGGAACCGAATCGGCGAGGGCGCGGAAGCGCCGTTCGCTCTCGCGCAGTGCCTCCTCTGCCCGCCGGTGCCGAATCGCGGTGGCCAACACGTTTGCTACCGCCTGCACGAACGGGGCGTCCTCGTCTGCGGTAAGGACCCGATGGTCGGTCGTGTGCGCCCCCAGGATACCGAACGGTCGGCCGGGCCGGTCGTGGATGACGACGCTGATCCCACTGATCACACCGTGCTCAAGCAGTAGCTCGGGGCCGTTGAATCTGGTCTCCCTACGCATGTCGTCCACGATGATCGGCTCATGCGTCGTCAAGTCGCCGGCGATCAAGGGCTCGCCTGCGTGCAGGGTATAACCCGCCTGTGAGTCGAGCCCTGCACTGACGGTGGCGGTTCCGACAGCTCCGTTCCTCCAGCCGATCCCGGCGCGCAACCGCAACGCCTTGCCGTCAGGGAGCAGCTCGAGCACCTTCACCAGGGGAACATCCAGGACTTGGGCGGTGACATGGACCGCTCGATCCATCAAAGAGTCGATGTCCTTCTCGGAGAGCGCCGCCTGACTGAGCTCACTGATTGCCGCTTGCCGCAGCGCATGGTCTCGGGCCTGGAGCTCCGCCTGGCGCCGCTCGGCGAGTCTGCGAAGGAACAGGAAGAAGGCGAGGGAGACGGCGGCGATACCGAGGATGGTTCCCGCGACATTGGTCCAGACCTTGGCGCGCAGGCTGCGTTCCGAATCGGCCGCTCTTGTCTTCAGGCGCGCGTCCTCGCCAGCCTTTATCGCGGCGATCTGGCCACGGATCTGATCCATCAGTGCCTGGCCCTCGTCCGTCCCGACCTTTTGCGCTGCCGCCGCGAATCCGTGCCGTTCCCGCACTGCAATGTTCTCTTGCAGCCGCTTGAGCCTGGGCTTCACCAGTGCGCGCAGGCTCGCTACCCGCGACTCCTGCTCGGGGCTGTCGGCTGTGAGCCTTATCAACCGGAGAAGCTGCTCTTCCGCCTGCGCCGCGGCGGCCTGATAGGTATGCAGATACTGGGCGTCGCCTGTGATCAGAAAGCCCCGTTGTCCCGTCTCGGCCTGGGTGACCGTGGCGCGGACCTCCGCGAGGGTTTCAAGGACGTGGCGGGTATGCGTTACCCACTCCTCGTTCTGGACTAATCGATGAGTGGTCCATTGGGAGACTCCGGCATTG
Organism: uncultured Gammaproteobacteria bacterium; assembly: GCA_963824085.1. Lineage (GTDB taxonomy): Bacteria > Pseudomonadota > Gammaproteobacteria > Chromatiales > Chromatiaceae > JARRNE01. Next base: position 392,236 of record CAWGNT010000014.1, on the reverse strand, counting down.
GCGAGCAGCAGCACCACTGTCAGCGCCACACCGTAGAGAGCGGCCTTCGATTCGGTCCAGCGCACGTATCCCCTCTGTGTGAATCGCGAAAGACCACCAACGCAGCCGCTCTGGGAGCGGCCGGTGACCAACCCGGTCACCGGTTGGGGCAAATCTGCGATGGCCGCCGAGAGCTCGTGTGTCCCCGCAGATCTTACTGTATCTGTATGGAGGATACGTCAGTCGGTCGAAATGCGCTCATGGTACCGAAGTTGACAACCCGGCACCCAGGGAGAGCCATGCCGTGGAGACGCCGTATGGCGAAGAGGCTTGTCGGATACCCGGCTCAGCGGAGACGCCTTGGAAAAGGATAAGCTGGGGTGGCACGAGCCAGGTGCAGGGCAGGGACCCGCATCCTGCCCCTTAGGGGTCGCTGCTCAGCACGAAAGCCTGCTCGATGGTGAGCTCGCCCACTCCCTTGTGGTTGGTCATTGTCCAGCCTCGCCCTTCGAGGTGCTCGCGCATCTCACGGTTCATGTGGGGATTGCCGCACAGCATCACGCGGTCATCGGCGGGATTCGCTGCAGGCAGGCCGAGTGCGGTGAACAGCTCTCCGGAGCGAAACAGCTCCGCCCCGCGCCCATTGGTCTGAAATGCCTCGCGGGTGACAGTGGGGACATAGCGCAGACGCTCGCCGGCCAGGGCCTCGATCTCGGCGCGGTAGGCCAGCTCGCGCGCGCTGCGTACCGTATGTACCAGTATCGCCCGCTCGAAATGTTCATAGAGCTTGGGGTCGCGGATCAGGGCCATGAACGGGGCCAGCCCCGTTCCCGTGGCAAGCATGTAAAGGTTCCGGCCGGGTCGGACGTGACCCAGGGTCAGCGAGCCGGTAGCCTTGCTGTTGACAAGGACAGGATCGCCCTCGCGGATGCTAGCCAGATGGCGGGTGAGCGGGCCACCAGGGACGCGGATGCTGAGGAATTCCAGGTGGTCGGCGTCATTTGTCGAGACGATGGAGTAAGCGCGCGCAATGAGCTTTCCCTCCGGACGCAGCCCGAGGGTGACGAACTCCCCATTCCGAAAATCGAACGCTTGCGGTCGGGTGGTGGTGAAGCTGAAGGTCTTTTCCGACCACCTGCGGATTGATGTGACGCGTTGCTCCGAGTACGGCACTTGCGGGCTCCAGGGATTCGTCCGTTAGCACCAAGTGAGACGGCGATTTGTAAGAAGAGTTCGTCTAGGCAGAGGGCGGTCTGCCGGATGCCACAGATTGTCGAGGTGCTTGGCGTAGCGATAGGGAATCGTCCTATCGCCGAAGACCGATCTTTCCGGTTGGTGCCTCAAATGAGGACAAACTTGGCTCCATCCCGGCCCCACGGTACGTCGCGGACCGTGTCAAGTGCATCCAGGAGTCCGGGATCTTTGTGCGCCGCCCTTCCCAGAAACGCCTGGTACGGTGCAGCTGCGAGGTGAGTGAGCAGGGGGATGAGCCGGGCGAGGCGCGGCTCGCTTATTCCTTTCCGGCAGTCGCCTTACCGTTGCTCACCGCGCCGCAGCTCCTGCTCCTGCGTATCGAGCAGGGCGGCGCCCGCGGCCGAGATCAGCACGATCATCACCGTTCCCAGCAGCCAGGCGAAGTACCAGGAGCCGTAGTCGCCGAGGATGATCGCCATGGCGATGACGCAGATGGCGATGAAAAGGTAGACAAGAAACCGCAGCACGGTGCCCATCGCGATCGCTCCTTGCTCAGTAGGCGTGGTGGTCCGACTCGACCTGATCGGTGCTGACCTTGCCGCGCATGACCCAGAAGGCCCAGCTGGTGTACCAGATGATGAGCGGCATGAAGACGGCCGTGAAGCCGGTCATCCAGGCGAGCGTGTGCGCGCTGGACGAGGCGTTCCAAACGGTCAGACTCTGGGCGGGCTCGGTGCTAGAGGGCATCATGAAGGGGAACATGGCTGCGCCTACGGTGCCGATGACGGCGATCCACACCAGGGCGCCGAGCCACCAGGCGAGGTGAGACCAGCCCTTGCGCAACGCGCCGATGCCGATCAGCATCAGGAGATAGGCGTTCGCCGGGATCAGCCACAGCACGCTATGCCCGCGATAGTTGGCCAGCCAGGCCCCCGGGGCTCGCTCGACGACCTGCTGCAGGGGCGTTTGGGCGCTGGCGGGGTCCGGCCCCTGTATTAGGTGGTAGCCTTGCAGGAAGCTCACCCAGACGCCGCCCAAGGTGAACAGCAGAAGGGCCGCCAGCCCGCTCCAGGTGGCGAGCCCACGCGCCCGCTCGTAGATCGCACCTTCGCTGCGGTTCATGATCATGGCCGCGCCCATGTACATCGCCAGGGTCACCGAGAGCAGGCCGCACAGAATGGCGAAGGGATTGAACAGCGTGATGAAGCTGCCCGTATAGTAGGAGGTTAGATTCCAGCTGAAGTGGAACGGGACGCCCTGCAGCATGTTCCCCATTGCGGCGCCGAAGACCAGCATGGGCACGAAGCCGCTGACGAACAGCGCCCAGTCCCAGCCGTTGCGCCAGCGCTGCGAGGGCAGCTTGCTGCGGTACTCGAAGCCCAGGGGCCGGATGATCATGCTCCAGAGCAGCAGCAGCATCACCACGTAGAGGCCCGAGAAGGCCGTGGCGTAGATCAGTGGCCAGGCCGCGAAGATGGCACCGCCGCCGAGGATGAACCACACCTGGTTGCCGTCCCAGTGGGGACCGATGATGTTGAGCGCCACGCGCCGCTCCGCATCGGTGCGCCCGACATAGCGCAGAATGGTGCCCACGCCCATGTCGGTTCCGACCATAACCGCCAGCCCCATCAGCAGCACACCGAGCAGCAGCCACCAGAGCATCTTCAGCGCGAGATAAGCTTCCATCGTCTCAGTCCTCCCGTCTGCCGAGCAGGGCGCCAGCCGCCCCGGCGTGGGGCATGCCCCCGCCGAGACTCGGGGCCGACTCATCCGGTCCCTGACGTATCGCCTTCACCATGAGGTACATCTCGATGGCGATGAAGATGGAGTAGAGGACCACGAAGCCGCTCAGTGAAAATACCATGTACGCGACGCTGTGGGTCGACGCGGACATCCAGGTCGGCAGCACCTCGTAGACGGTCCAAGGCTGGCGCCCGATCTCAGCGACCAGCCAGCCGGTCTCGCAGGCGATGAAGGGCACCGGGATCATCCACAAGGCCAAGTACAGGAAGCCGCGCCTGTCCTGGACCTGGTTGCGCAGTGTGTAGATGACCGCGAGGATGAAGTAGGCCAGCATCAGCAAGCCGAACCCCACCATGATGCGAAAGGCCCAGAAGATTACCCACACGAGGGGGATGGTGTCCTTGGCGGCCTTCCGGATGTCAGCGTCGGTCACCTTGGAGATGTCCAGACCCGGCGCATAGCGCTGCACCAGGAAGCCATACCCCAGATCCTTCTCATGCGCCTTGAACTGGGCCATCGCGGCCGCATCGCGCGGGTTTTGGCTCAGACGCTGCAATGCCTCGACCGCCGGGATGCCCCCGCGGATACGCTCGGCGGCCTGGCGCTCCAGAGCATCGGCCGCCGGCACCGTGCCGTCCAGCGAATGGGTGACCAGGATTGATAGGGCCGCGGGCACTTGCAACGCCCACAGGTTCTTCTGCTGCTCCTGGGAGGGGAGCGCCGCAACATTGAAGGCCATCGGTGCGGACTCGGTCTTCCACAGGGCCTCCATCGCGGCCAGCTTGGTCGGCTGCGCGTGGCCGCCGATGAAGCCCAGGGCATCGCCCAGGGTGATCACCCCGGCGGTCGCCAGCACGCCGAACAGGGCAGCCATGCGAAACGAGCGCTTGGCCAGCTCGACGTGACGGTTGCGCAGCATGTAGTAGGCGCTGATACCTGCAACGAAAATGGCGGCGGTGACATAGCCGGCGATGCTGGTGTGGACAAACTTGGACTGGGCGTCGTGGCTGAAGATCAGATCGGTGAAGCTGCTGAGCTCCATGCGCATGGTCAGCGGATTGAAGTGAGCCCCTTTGGGGTCCTGCATGAAGCCGTTGGCAACGAGAATCCACAGGGCCGAGAGGTTGGAGCCCAAGGCGACCAAGTAGGTGACGGTGAGATGCTGCACTTTGCTGAGGCGCTCCCATCCGAACACCATGAGGCCGATGAAGGTGGACTCCATGAAGAAGGCCATCAGCCCTTCGATGGCCAAGGGCGCGCCGAAGATGTCGCCGACGAAGCTGGAGTAGAAGGACCAGTTGGTGCCGAACTCGAATTCCATGGTCAGCCCGGTGGCGACCCCGAGGGCGAAATTGATGAGCAAGAGCTTGCCCCAGAACTGGGCCATGTCCTTGTAGATCTGGCGCCCCGTGGTGACGTAGACCGTCTCCATGGCGGCGAGCAGGAAGGCCAGTCCCAAGGTCAGCGGTACGAAGAGGAAGTGGTACAGGGCGGTTGCAGCAAACTGCCAGCGGGACAGCTCGACCACGGTGTCGCTGATCATGCGCGTTCTCCTTGCTTGGCGAGCGCTGTGCGTACGCCTCTATGGCGGTCCGTTGGCTTCAACCGCCCGGAGCCTATGGGCGGCTGCCAGGTTGCGACTGTCACCCCAACACATCAACAGCTATTGTCCGCGTCTGCGGGTCCGCGGCGCGCTTTCGCGCCGCAGTATAGACCGCGCTTATCAGTTTGTCCCGAGTTGGGCAGATCGCGGACCACGCCAGCTGGCGGCCGCGTCCACAGGCTGGGCCCTCCGGGCACGCGATTCTTCGAACTTGCTTGCGTGGCAGGACTCACCCGAAGCGGTTGGCTACCGCTTGCAGGGCGCGGGAGTCAGCCGTGCGAGCGTTCCGCATTCCACTGCCAGTCCGCGAGCGCGGGTGGATCGGTACCCTCCTCCTCGGCGTAGCGCAGGGCGGCGAGGATCTCGTCCTTCATCCGTTCCTTGGCGTGCGCCCCGGCGACGTGGAGCGCCGGCACCCGGTCGATGGCGTCTATCACCAGGTCGAAGCGGTCGACCTGATTGCGGGTGGCCAGCTCCATCGGGGTGTTGATGTTGCCGTGTTCCTTTTAACCGCGCACATGAATGTCGCGGGCATTGCTGCGGCGATAGGTCAGCTTGTGGATGAGCCAGGGATAGCCGTGGAAGTGAAAGTGACGGGCTTATCGCGTGTGAACAGGCTGTCGGAGTCGGCGTCGGGCAGGCCGTGCTACTGCTCGCTGGCCGGCACTCGCCCAGTCCCAGATGCCGATCCCCATGGTGCAGTGCAGGGTAGCCTCGTCCACGGAGAGATACTGCAATTGCTTTTGCGTGTCAGCGACGATGACGATCTTAGGCTCCCCAGGCAATAATTCGCCACCGAGAGGAGGCAGTTGGCGTCCGGGAGCAGATCGATGAGCGTGAGACGCGGACTCTTGTTCGTGACCAGGTCCGAGAACCGGGGATCCTGGTGGATGAAGCCATTGTGGTCCTGACGCCAGACGGGAGAGGTCACCAGGATGTTCAGCGCGGAGACCTGCGCACGCCAGGGGATCTCCAGCGACTTCTCCAGCCACTTCGCGTGCTGGTTGAACGTCGAGTCGATGACGTGGATGAGCGCCTCGTAGGAGGAGAAGAAGCCGTGGCGTCCCGATAGCAGATAGCCTTCGAGCCAGCCCTGCAGAGTGTGCTCGGAGAGCACCTCCATCACCCGACCGTCGCGGGCGAGATAGGAGCCGTCCGTATGTTCGGGCGGCACGTCGGCCATCCAGGTCGTGCCGGTCGCCTGATAGACGTCGTGCAGGCGGTTGGCGGCCGTCTCGTCGGGACCGAGCAAGCGGAGGCTGCCGCGGACCATGCGTGCCAGGGTCACTGGCCGGCCTCACTAACCGCGTGTGGTGGCTTGAAAGGAAGAAACCAGATATCGGAGAGACCTCAAATCCTATGTTAGGCTCCCTTCGGCGGGTGCGGTGGGCGTCGAGCGTTGATGCGTTCCCCCGTTGCACGCGCGCCATCCCAACTGCGCGGAGAGCCGCTTGAACGCGCCATGCGCCACTCACGTGGAGGGTCGTCGCGACGATGATCCCGTCCGAGTTTCACGATGACGCCGAGGAGGTGCCGCTCTGGGAGGTGGTGCCCCTTGCCGACTACAGACGACCGGAGCGGCCGGCGGCAGAAGTGGTCCGCAGCGGCCTTTTCGGCTTGTTCAGAAGCAAGCAGCGCCAGAACACCGACGAGGCGGTGGTGGCCGAGGAGAGCCTGCGCAAGCTGCCGGAGGATCAGCTCAATTCTGCGGCGGCATGGCCTGATTGGCAGGATACCGTCCCGGCGCTCGAGCAGGCGATGCCTGATCTCACGAGTCCGGACACCGGGCGGCACCGGATTCGAGTGGTCGTGGGTGCCCCTTACAGCGGCACCCGCGAAATGGTCCGCTGCTGGGCGCAGCTGCGGCAATGGCTTATTGTTGAGCCGCCGGGGCCGGAACGCATCCTCGCACAGGACGAGAGCTGGTTCGATGCGATCTCCGACGATGGTCCGCCCCTGGTTATCGCCGAGCTGGAGCACTGCATGCTCCGCCACCCGTTCGGTCTTGCGTTCCTCCGCCGTTTGCTGGACCGGCTCCGAGCGTCTCCAAGGCGGTGCCTGATCGCCACGAACAGCTGGACGTGGGCCTATCTGACCGCGGCGATGCGGATTGGCGACGCCATGGCGGCGCCGGTCACACTGCAAGCCTTGGACGCCGACCGACTGGAAAGGTGGTTCTCCCGCCTGGCTCGACCCGACGGCCCGGCCACGTTTCGCCAGGCCGACGACGGCTCGCTCGTGTTAACGAGGACGGAAAAGGCGGCCGTCGACTCTTCCTCGGACGCACGGGCGCCCGGCAAGCGATCGGATTTTCTCCGTCTCCTTGCTGGTCACAGCCGCGGCATCGCCGGCGTCGCCTGGGGGATCTGGCGACGCTCGCTGCAAACGCCGGCGAGCGACGGAGCGGCGACGCGTCTCACTGAAGGGGACACTGCTGCAGAGGGACCCGTGGTCTGGGTCCGTCCGTGGTCACACGTCGACTGGCCTTCCCTGCCCGCCGACGCCGGGCTGCCGGAGTTGCTTCTCCTTCACGCGCTGCTCATCCACGGCGGTCTGCCGGAAGTGGCCTTGTCGGAGGTTCTGTCGGCGCTCGGAGTACGCGGGATGGTGGCGTTGCAGGGGCTGGCGGCGCACGGCATCGTCGAAGAGCATCACGCGAGATGGCAGGTAACGCCCCTCGGTTATCCGGCGACCCGTGAGGCGCTGGCAAGCGAGGGACTCATCGTCGACCGGCTGTAGCTGGAGCGCCCTATGAACGACAACGAAGCCGAGCTTGCCCACGTCGTCCGCCATCTCGACTGGACGAGCGCGCTTGAGATCGCCGCCGTCATCGCCGGGGCATGGCTCTTGACCATCGTCGTTCGAGCGGGCATTCCTCGGCTAGCCGACCGGCTGCGTCCGTCGGGACGCATGAAGATCCTCCCCTGGATACCGGTTCTCCGTTTCCTGATCTTGCTCGCGGCCATCGCACTGATTATCCCAATCGTGATCCGGCCAACGCTTGGGAACATGGTCGTCATCTTTGGCACCATCGGGCTCGCCATCGGCTTCGCGTTCAAGGACTACCTCAGCGACGTGATTGGCGGCGTCGTTGCGATCGCCGAGCGGACCTACCGGCCCGGCGATTGGGTTCGGATCGACGACGCTTACGGGGAGGTGAGATCGGTCGGACTGCGCAGCCTTTCGATCGTGACGCCCGACGATACCGTGGTCTTCATTCCCCACTCGCGACTCTGGAGCACGAATGTCTATAACGCCAATGCGGGCAAGCGCGACCTGATGTGCGTCGCTGACTTTTTCCTGCATCCCGATCACGATGCCGCCGCCGTGCGCCAGGGCCTTGCCGACGTAGCCGTGAGCAGCCCCTATGTCAACCTCAGCCGCTCGATTACGGTCATCTTGGCCGACGAGCCGTGGGGAGCTCATTACCGTGTGAAGGCCTATCCCATCGACAGCCGGTATCAGTTCGAGTTCATCAGCGACCTGACCGTCCGCGCGAAAATGGTGTTCTCGCGGCTCGGGGCGGTGCCCGTGACGGCCCAGGTCGCCAAGGGCTACGACCAGGTGCCGACGAGCCGCTCGGGAGCTACGGTCTGACGGAGCGCGGCCAGGTCAGGGCCGTTGCCAGCGCAGATACAGTGCCGGGAGCAGGTTGGTGGACAGGACGGAGCTCCAGAGGACCCCGCCCAAGACGACCACGGCGAGTCCTTGCTCAGGTGCGGCCCCAATCCCCCAGCCCAGGGCGGTGGGCAGCATGCCGAGCACCGCGGTGAGCGTGGTCAAGACGATGGGACGGAAGCGTATGCGGACCGCCTCGCGCACCGCGAGCTCCGGCGCCAGTCCGGCGCGCTCGGCCTGCCGCGCACGGTGCAGCAGGACGATGCCGTGGTTCAGGCTGATCCCGATCAGGGTGAGAAACCCGACGAGCGCAATCGCGTTCAGGCCGATGCCGCTCAGCGCGAGGGCCAACGCCCCGCCGGTGAGTGCCAAGGGGATCTGCAGCAGCAGAATCAGCGGAGCGCGCCAGCCGCCGAAATGAAGGATGAGGATGCCGCACATGAGAAAGAGGGCTGCAGCGGCGGCGGCACCTAACATCACCGCCGCATGGTCGAGCTCGACATACAGGCCCGTATAGGCGATCCGATATCCCGAGGGCAGCGAGAGGGCATCCAACGCCTGCTTGGCCGCCTGGATCGCGCCGTCAACCGAGCCCCTCGGTGTCGCCAGTATGTCGAGGACCCTTGCGCCGTCGAGGTGACGGATCTGATTGGGAAGCGTCTCAAGCTCGAGGTCGGCGAGCAGGCGCAGCGGTGTCCACCCGCGCTGGGTTCGGATTAGGGTGCGCCCAAGCTCGTCGGTCGTGAGCTGCTCCGCGCCGGCGAGCCGGATGAAGAGATTCAGGTGGTAGTCGCCGTCGGGCATCTGCGCGACGAGGTGTCCGCGCAGGGCGGGGCGCAGCTGCTGATTCAAGTCCTCCGGCGTAATAGCGAAGGCACGCATCGCCGCGGGTTTCGGACTGATTCGAAGTTGGGTGACTGGGTATGCGTCGTTGTTGAAGATGTCCGTCAGGGCCGGCACCTTTCGCAACTGGTTGACTACCTCAACGGAGAGTCTTCGCAGGGTCTGAAGGTGGTCGCCGAAGATCTCGACCACAAACGGCTGCGGGAGGCCGGACAGGCTCTCGCCGAAGCGCTCGATGGTGGGTGTGTCTATGCTTTGCTGGACCCCTACCGTCGCCGTCTCGCGAAGCAGGCGGTTGCTCAGGGCATCCAGGCTGGTGGTCGTCACGCTCGGCTCAAGGACGGCCTGCATCTCGCCGGCGAAGGAGCGCTCAGTGTAGGCGGTGCCGGGCGCTGAGCCGATACGCACGAGGGTGTGTGCCACGGCTGGGTCCTGACGTATCCGCCCGGCGATGTCCTTCAACGTAGCGCGCGTCTGTTCCAGCGAGGTCCCCGGGGGCAAAGTGAAGCTGTCCAGCAGTACACCCTCGTTGGGCAGCGGCAGGAAATGGGTTGGTGTCAGGGCCAGGGCGCCGGTGCCGATAACCAGCAGCACGGCCGCCCCGATCAGGCTGGGGCCGGGGTGGGCGATGGTCCAAGCGAGCAGGCGTGCGTTCAGGCGTCTTAGCAGCTCTAGGGCCTTGGCCCCACTGGTGAACCCAGCCCGCGCGGAGCGCCGAAGGCGACTCGCGATCAAAGGAATCAGCGTCAGGGAGACGGCCAGGGAGCCAAGGAGCGCCAAGCTCATGGCCAGCGCGAAGGGGACGAAGAAGAGTCCGGCGAGTCCGGTGACCGCGATCAGCGGCAGATAGGTCGATACCGTTGTCAAGGTGCCGCTGATGTCGGGGGCCGCGATGTCTCTCAGGCCCTGCCATACGCCATCGGTGCCGAGCTGTCCTTCCTCCCAGCGATGAAAGATCGCCTCGAGGACGATGATTCCGTCGTCCGCCAGAAGACCGACCGCGACCGTCAAGGCGCCTAGCGTCAGTAAATTCAAGGTTTGCCCGAGGGCATAGAGGCCGGCGATCGCGAGGAGCAGCGCCAAGGGGATGCTCAGGGCGAGCATCCAGACCCCAGGCCGGGCGCCCAGGATCCAAAAGAGCACCGCCACCGCCAGCGCTCCTCCCACCAGCAGGTTGCGGCCGAGGTCGGAGCGGAGCAGGGAAACGAGATAACCCTGGTCATAGACCCGCTGCCAACGGACACCTGCCGGCAGCTGACCCTGCAACGCATCCAGCGTGCGCGCGACGGCACGCGAGACGGGTGCCGTCGACGCCTCGGGCTGTTTGAAGACGATCAGTGCGACGCTGGGCTCTCCATCCAGGTCCAGCGCGTAGTGGATCGGCTCGGGTTCCCGAACCACTTTGGCGAGTGACTCGAGCGGGACGGGGCCATCGCCGGTGGGCACCGGCAGCCGTCGCACGTCGTGGCTTGTAAGGGGCAGACTGCGGACCTCCATGGGCACGTCCTGGTGTCCCAGGCTCAAGCGTCCTGCGGGGGCGAGCACCACGTGCTTCGCCAGGGCCTTGGTGAGGGTGTCCAGGCCAATTCCGTGTTGGCGCAGAGCAAGCAGCCGCGGCTGCACCCACAGGGACTCGTCTCCGCTGCCGAACAGTTCGATGCGCTGCACGCCGGGCAGTGCCCGAAGCGCCGGCAAGACCCGGGTCTTGATCGCACGCTGGACCACCGCAGGGCTGATGCCCGCCGGTATGGTCAGGCTGTAGTCGGCGATCTCGTTGATCGCGTTGCCCATGATCTCGGCGTACGGCGAGACGCCTGGCGGGAGCGAGCTGCGCGCGCGGTCGACGGCGCCGTAAGCGGCCTGCAGGTCGACTTGCGGGTTCGTCCCGGCGCGAAAGCGGGCGGTTAGCTCGGCCGTCCCCAGGCCCATGCTGCTGCGCAGGCTGACGAGATCCGAGAGCCCGAGCAGCTCGGCTTCCAGCGGCCTCACGACAAGGGTCTCCGCCTCGCTGGCCGAGGCACCAGGGTCGTGGGCGATGATGCTGATCTGCGGATAGCTGAAGCGCGGCAAGACCTCCATCGGGATCGACCAGAGCGCGTACAGCGACCAGGCAAGCATGGCCGCGTACGCCATTAGCCAGAGTGATGGGCGGGCGAGCACCTGACGCGCGTTCATCAGTCGGGCGGTGTGTAGTGCTGCCCGAATTTCCGATGAAAAAGAAGGTACGCGTCACGGACCACCACCTCGTCGCCTGCTGCAAGCCCACTCAGGACCAAGGTTTGATGACCTTTGCTCGGCCCGATCTCCACGGGAGTGTTGCGGAGGTGGCCGCCGGTCTTCTCCAGGACCCACCAGCGGCCTTGGTCAAGGACCAATGCCTCGGTGGGGACCGCGACCACATCTCTGGAGGCCCCCGCGATTACCACTTCCCCTGCCTCGCCGCTTTTCCAGCGAGGCGCGCTCGCGACGGCTTCAAAGAACGCCGTGAGTCCCCCATCCGGGCGGAGAGAAGGAAGCAGCTGCGCGAGTCGTACTGCCAGCCCCTTGGCCCCTTCGGCGGGGAGAAACCTGGCCGAGCGGCCCGGGGTCAGCAGATCAGTCGGGGCGTCATAGAAGATGGCTCGGAGCCAGAGATCATGGTCCGGTTGGAGGACAAGCACCGGGCTGTCCCCGACGACTTGATCCCCATTTGCGGCCGGCAGCGCAACAACCTGTCCGGATGCCGGACTCACGATGGTGCTGAGCGCCTGTACGCGGGCGAGCTCGGCTCTTGCGTCGGCCACTCCCGCCTCGGCGGCCGCCAGCTCCGCTTTGGCACGATCGAGCTGCGCCCGATCGGCGAATTTCGGGTAGGTGTCGCGAACAGCCTGCTCGGCGTCGCTGGCAGCCGCGTACGTCTGCCTGGCAGCGGAGAGCTGTGCCTGCGCCTCCTTTATCGCCTCTTCTTGGTCCGGCCCGCCGACGCGCGCAATGGCATCACCGGCGGAGAGCCGCTGCCCGGGTCGCACAGCGAGATCCTCGATCACACCCTTAAGGCCCACCTTGACGGTAACCATCTGGATCGGAGCCACGCGCGCGTAACCGCGAAACTCAGGCTGGTAGCTGGCCGCCTGCGCGGGCACGGCAGCGATCTGACCCGTCGCCGCATCCTGTGCCGTCGTGGTCACTCCCAAGCCAGCAAGAAGCAGAAGGGCGAAAATGCCGGCTGCTGGGCTGGAGCCGCGCGGGAAGACGTGCCAATCGCTCGATCCGTGGCGGCGCCGAACGGGCCTACCGCAAACTTGCTCCGTGCTTTTCGTTGACATGGCGTCCACAAGCGGGGGGTATCGGGGAAATCCCGATGGCCGAACCGGTCTGTCCGTTCGCATGCAAGGTCGTGGTCGTCACGGCCTAATAAGACGCTGGTCAAATCAGCGTCACCCGCTGGGCAGGAACGCCTCGCACGCTGAGTAATCCCGGACGGACTTACTCAGCGCTCCCTAGGCGACCTGACAGAACAAGGCTACCCGTTTGGACGCTGTTTCACCACGAAGGACACAAAAGGTGGGCCCTTGGGAATCACTGCTTTGAAATGTCCGCCACTGAGACCGGGACCTTGCGTGTCGAGCCGTTTCGCTCCACTGTCAGAGTCGCCTTCTTGCCGACGCCGATCTCGTCCAGGTCGGCCGCCAGGTCGGCGATGGTGTGCACGGGCTTGCCGTCCACCTGCGTAATGACGTCGCCGATTTCGCCGGTCGAGGTGTCGATCCCTTCGAGCCCCGCCTTGGCTGCCGGGGAGCCGGGCTCGACGGCGCCGACCACCACGCCGTCCACGTCCAAGTGCGCGGTCATCTCTTCACTCAGGGCGGCGATTCCGATGCCGGGGGTAGGTACCCGACCTTCGCGGATCAGGCTCGTGACCACCCGGTTGACGAGATCGACCGGTACGGCGAAGCCCACCCCGTCGGACGCGCCGCTGCGGGAAAGGATCGCCGTGTTGACCCCGATGAGTCGCCCAGCGGAGTCGAGCAGCGGGCCGCCAGAGTTGCCCGGGTTGATAGGGGCGTCGGTCTGGATGACGCCGCGGACTTCGCGCCCGCCGCGGGTGGGGAGCCGTCGCTTCAAGGCGCTCACCAGTCCGTGAGTGAGGGTCCTCGATAGTCCGAACGGATTGCCGATGGCATACACGTACTGCCCGACTTGGAGGTTGGCGGACGATCCGATGGGCACCGGTTTGTAGATCTGATGGCCGCCCTGAATGCGTAGAACCGCGAGGTCGTAGTAGGGCGCGGTGCCGACCACGACCGCCCGGTGCAGCGCCCCTGAGCCGAAGCGCACGGCTATGCGTTGAGCGCCCTGCACTACGTGGTAATTGGTGACGATGTGCCCTGCGGCGTCCCAGACGAACCCGGAGCCTGTACCTATCCGCTCCACGGCGGATTCGGGCGAGAGCTCGTGCAATTGTTCCAGCGTTGAGACGAAGGCCACCGACGGGCTGATCTCTTTGAAGATCTTGATGGCGGTGTCTTCCACCTGCGTGAGATTGCCACGGGGCGTGACTGCCCTCGCCGTTGTGGCGCTGTAGGCGGCAAGCTGCACGTAGTCGAAGGAAACCCACCCCGCCGCTGCGAGTGCGAACACCAGCAGGGCCCAGCGTATGACACGGTCTTTCACGTATATGCTCCTCGGTTGGTCTCGTGCCGGATCGTCGGCGAATCTTCCTCGGGTCTCACCGTCGGTCGCGGGGGACGCGACTCCGCCGCGGCCTGATGCCCCGGCGTTGCGGGCCTGCGGCCGGTGGTGTGCGTTCCCCATGGTCCCGAATGGTGTTGGCAGGTCGGCACGAACGGCCACAGGGGTGAATCAAAGGAAGGCCAGTGATCAGGTCGAGCTGTCGTTCGATCCGAGCCGCGCAAAAACCAATGGAGTTTGCTTGGCCGTACCCCTTCGAATCTCGTGGATGCAAGAAAAGGACCTGATGTCCGTTCGAGACTCCGCCCGGCCGACGCAGCCTGGGCGCCGCGACGTCGGTATCCAGCCGGGGACGAGGCAAGGGCGTTCGCCCATCTGGCGAGGGATCAGGTCGTTAGTGGCCGGTCGGGGGGGAGGGTCAGTGGCTCATGTGCCCCGTTTCGGGTCATTTCCCCCCCATGGCGCGGCTGGCTCCCGGCGGCGCGACGTCTGCGGTGCGCCCTGACCGGGGCACGGATGGCCTGGCATGCGATCTGCGGGAAGTCGTTGCTAAAGGGCGGGCCGCGCTCGCTGCCGGGCATGCAGCGGGGCAAGGCTCGTAGTTACTGCAGACGACCCGGTCGCGGAGGAGGATGCCGTGGATGACATGACGCGCCAACCCGAGATAGACCACCTCACCCGCATTGCGACGCGCATGCGGTGGCTGATCCTGAGCGCGACCGGTCAGGCGGGGTCGGGACACCCGACCTCGTCCTTGTCGGCGGTGGAGCTCATGAGCGGCTTGCTGTTCGGGGGATTCTTCCGCTTTCGGCTCGATGAGCCCGGATATCCCAACAACGACCGCCTCATCTTTTCGAAAGGCCATGCGTCTCCGCTGTTTTACGCGCTGTGGGCCGCTGCGGGCGCGCTGAGCGAAGAGGAAATGATGACCTACCGCTCCTTCGGCAGTCCGCTGGAAGGGCATCCGTCGACGGCGTTCCCCTACACCGAGGCGGCCACCGGCTCGCTCGGACAGGGACTCTCCATTGGCGTGGGGATGGCCCTCAATGCGAAGTACCTGGATCGGCTCCCCTACCGCACCTGGGTGCTGCTTGGCGACAGCGAGATGGCGGAAGGGTCGCAGTGGGAGGCCATGGAGCTCGCTGCTCATTATGGCCTCGACAACCTGGTCGGCGTCCTCGACGTGAACCGGCTGGGCCAACGCGGCGAGACCATGCACGGGTACGACCTCGATGCCTACCGGCGCCGAGTCGATGCCTTCGGCTGGCGCACTATCGTGGTGGAAAACGGGCACTCCTTCGAGGAGATCGCTGCCGCATACCGGGCCGCAACCGAGCGGACGGACCGGCCCGTGATGGTGATTGCACACACGGTGAAAGGGAAGGGAGCTCCGTCGGTCGAGAACCAGAACGGCTATCACGGCAAGGCGCTGGAGGGTGACGCGCTGGAGCAGGCCCTGAAGGGTCTGGGCGAGGTGGACCACGGCGCCCACGGGGAAATGCTCCGACCCGTGGACCGACGTCCTGAGCCTGCTGCGGCGGGCGAAGCCGGGGCGCCGGAGTATAAGCTCGGGGACAAGGTTGCGACCCGCAGCGCCTACGGCAATGCCCTGGTGCGAATCGCAGACCGGTTCCCCGACCTGATCAGCCTAGACGGCGAGGTGAGCAATTCCACACGCGCCGAGTACTTCAAGGACGCCCACCCGGACCGCTTCTTCGAGATGTACATCGCCGAGCAGAACATGGCGGGCGCGGCGCTGGGTCTGGCCATGCGCGGCAAGATCCCCTTCGTCTCCAGCTTTGCCGCCTTCCTCACCCGAGCCTTCGATCAGATACGGATGAGCCAATACTCGGAGCCGAACCTCAAGGTGGTCGGCTCACACGCCGGCGTGTCCATCGGCGAGGACGGCCCTTCGCAGATGGGTCTCGAGGACCTGGCCATGTTCCGCTCCCTGCGCGAGGGTATCGTGCTCTATCCGAGCGATGCCGTGTCCTGCGAGCGGCTCGTGGAGCTTTCCGCCGAACACCCCGGGATGGTCTATCTGCGCACCACCCGCGGCGGCACTCCGGTCATCTACTCGGCGGACGACAAGTTCACGATCGGAGGCTGCAAGGTGGTGCGCTCCTCGGAAACCGATCGGGCGACCGTCATTGGCGCGGGGATAACCCTGCATGAGGCCTTGGCGGCACAGGAGGAGCTGGCCGGCGAGGGCATCCCCGTCCGGGTCATCGACCTCTACAGCGTCCAGCCTTTGGACCGTGACACCCTGAAGACGGCGGCGCGCGAGACGGGGGTGGTGATCACTGTGGAGGATCACCACGCCGCAGGCGGCATCGGCGAGGCGGTCGCGGCGGCGCTCGCGGGCACTCCGATGCGCTTCCGCTCGCTTGCCGTGCGCACCAAGCCGCGCAGTGGCAAGCCGCCTGAGCTTCTCTCCCTGGAGGGCATAGACCGTGCGGCTATTGCCGAGACGGTGCGCGCGCTTAGCTGAAGCGGAGCGGAAGCTAGCGGGAAGAGGAAACCCATTCCTGCGGATCGGGCACGGGGAGGCGTGTGAGCACGACAGGCGCGGCAAGAGGCCGAACGGTGCGCACAGTGCCCCCCAACATTTGCCGGTCCGGCAGGGAAGGTGACAGAGCAAAGGAGAGTGGACGATGAACGATGTAGCCTCACAGCGCGCGGATCAGGTCGCGCGCAGCTCGCAGGCCACCACCCTGCAGCGTCACGCGGCCGCCCGGGCCGCCGAGCGCGGCGCCCCTCAGCTTGCAGTGCTCGTGGCCGAGATCGCGTTCGCCGCGAAGGTTGTTGCGCGGGAGACCCGCCAGGCGGCACTGACCGGGCGGCTTGGAACCGTCGGCAGCGCCAACGCAAGCGGCGACGCCCAGAAGGAGCTCGACGTCCTGGCCAACCAGATATTTCTGGACTGCTTGGACGCCAGCGGCCTGGTGGCTGCGGTGGTCTCGGAAGAGCTGGAGCAGGTCGAGGTCCAGCATTGTCACGGTGAGGCGGAATACTTCGTCTGCATCGACCCGATCGACGGATCGAGCAACCTGAAGGTGGGCACCAGCATGGGCTCCATCTTCGGGGTCTACCAGCGAACCCGCTCCGGCAGCTGTACCCACGTCGAGCAGGAGCTGCTGAACGAGTCCTCGCTGGTCGCCGCCGGTTACGTGCTCTACGGAGCCGCAATCGCCTTCGTCTACAGCATGGGCGAGGGAGTTGACGGCTTTGTTCTCGACCAGGGCATCGGGGAGCTCCTGCTGTCGCATCCCCATATCCAATGTCCGCGTTCGGGCGGGGCCTACAGCATCAACACGGGCAAGTCTCACCTGTGGGAGCCGGGCGTGCTGGCATTCATCCGTCATCTGGACGAGGTCTCTCCGCAGGCGGGCCGCCCCTACACGCTGCGCTACTCCGGGGCACTCATGGCCGATCTCCACCGTATCCTTCTCGAGGGCGGGATCTACTGCTACCCGGCCGACAAGGACCACCCCGAGGGCAAGCTGCGGCTGCTCTACGAGGCCGCACCGCTTGGGTTCCTGGTGGAGGCCGCGGGCGGTCGGGCGAGCAGCGGCCGCGGCCGCATCATCGAGGTCCCGAGGCGCTCGCTGCATCAGACGACACCCCTTGCGTTGGGTAGCGCCGAGGATGTGGCGACGTACGAGCGTTTCCTAGCGGAGGCTGCAGGGTGACTGTCCGTATCGCCCCCTCCCTGCTGGCCGCCGACCTCTTGGCACTGGGCGAGGCCGTGCGCGCCGTCGAGTCCGCCGGGGCCGACAGGCTGCACCTCGACGTCATGGACGGGCTTTTCGTGCCGAACATCAGCTTCGGGCTGCCGGTGGTGCGGGCAGTGCGGAAGGCAACCCGCCTGCCGCTCACCGTTCACCTCATGATCGGCCACCCGGAACGCTATCTCGAAGACTTTGTGGAGGCTGGGGCCTCGACGGTCATAGTTCACCAAGAGGTATCGCCGCACCTTCACCGCACCATCCAGCAGATCCGCGCGCTCGGCGCGCGCCCCGCGGTGGTGATCAACCCGGCGACGCCGCCTGAGGTCCTGTCCGAGATCGTCGGATCTCTCGAGCTCGTGCTCGTCATGACCGTGAACCCGGGTTTCGGCGGCCAGGCGTTCATCCCGGAGATGGTGGACAAGGTCCGGCGTACTGCGGCCATGTTGAGGGGACGCAACCCGGGGTGCGAGCTAGCGGTCGACGGTGGAATCGACAGCGGCACGGCGCCCGCCGTGGTCGCAGCCGGTGCGAATGTCCTGGTGGCGGGCAGCGCGGTCTTCGGCCATCCCGAGGGACCTGCCGCTGGGCTGCGCGTGCTCGCCAATGCCGTTGATGGATAAGGAAGATCACGGGCCCGTTCCGACGCTTTCGGGCCCGCACAGACAGGAGAACCGACATGAATCCGTTGCTTGAGCTTCACAGGCACGGCCAGAGCTACTGGCTGGACAATTTGACCCGCGACATGATCGAGAGTGGCGGGCTGGCGCGCAGGGTGCGCGAAGAAGGGCTGCGCGGCATTACATCCAACCCGGCCATCTTCGACAAGGCGATCTCCAAGGGCGAGGCCTATGACAAGCAGGTCGAGGCCCTGTCCCGCGAAGGGTTCGCCGCCGACGCCATCTTCGAGCGGCTCGCGGTGGCCGACATCCGCGACGCCTGCGATACGCTGCGCCCGGTCTTTAAGGACTCCGACGGCGGCGACGGCTTCGTGAGCCTGGAGGTATCGCCCTACCTGGTGCACGACACCGAGGCCACCATGGCGGAGGCGCGGCGACTGTTCCAGGCGGTTGATCGGCCCAACGTGTTTATTAAGATACCCGGCAGTCCCGCGGGCGTTCCGGCCGTCGAGCAGATGCTATTCGAGGGTGTGAACGTCAACATCACCCTCTTGTTCTCGCTCGCCTCGTACGAGGCGGTGGCCGAGGCCTACATTCGGGCGCTGGAGCGCCGCGCGGCGGACGGGCGCGATCTGCGCTCGGTGGCTTCGGTGGCGAGCTTCTTTCTCAGCCGCATCGATGTCCTCACCGACAAGCTCCTTGGGCAGCGCATTCGGATTCCCGCCGCGCCGGGCGAGGCCGCGCCGCCGGAGCGCCTTCTGGGCCGTGCGGCCGTCGCCAACGCCAAGCTGGCCTATCAGAGCTTCAAGCGCCTGTTCTCAGGGGAGCGCTGGGCGGCGCTCGAGAAGCAAGGGGCGCGCGTTCAGCGGGTGCTGTGGGCGTCCACCAGCACAAAGAATCCGCTCTATTACGACGTGCGTTACGTCGACCCGCTGATCGGTCCGGACACCGTCAACACCATGCCCGACCAGACCATCCGGGCCTTCGCCGACCACGGAACGGTGCGGTCCGCGACGGTCGAGCAAGACATAGACGACGCCGAGCGGGTAATGGCCGGCATCGCTGCCGCGGGTATCGATTTCGACTGCGTGACCCAGCAGCTTCTCGACGAGGGCATGCAGAAGTTCGTCGATCCTTACAATGACCTGATGGCGACACTGCAGCGCAAACGTGTCGCTGTCTGCGGTGCCGCGGCCGCCGGACCGGCCTTCTCCGGCCCCGAAGGTGACGTCTCGGAGGCGCTCGACGCCTTGGCAGAGCAGCAGTTCGCCCGCCGCCTGCATGCCCGCGACGCGACCTTGTGGACGCTCGATCCCGCGACCGCCCACGCGGTTGCCGACCGCCTCGGCTGGCTCGACTGCATCGACAACTTTCGCCCGCGCGTCGACGAGCTCAACGACTTCGCCCGCACCATCAGGGTCGAAGGCGTGCGTACGGTCGTGTTGCTCGGAATGGGCGGCAGCAGCCTGTGCCCCGCCGTCTGCGCACGGGTGTTTGGACCGGCGGAGGAGCTCCCGGATCTCATGGTCCTCGACAGCACCGCCCCCGCGGCGCTGCAGGCAGTGGAGCAGCGGGTGAACCCGGGCGAGACCCTCTTCATTGCGGCGAGCAAGTCCGGAACCACCACTGAAACCCTGAGCCACTACCGGTACTTCTTCGAGGCGGTGCGCAACGCTGGGATCGCGGACCCGGGCGGCCGGTTCGTGGCCATTACCGACCCGGGAAGCCCGCTGGCCGACGAGGCTCGCGAGCGCGGCTTCCGTCGCATCTTTTTGAACCAGGAGGACATCGGCGGGCGCTACTCGGCCTTATCGTACGTGGGCTTGGTGCCGATGGCGCTGCTCGGTATGGATCTGCGCCGGCTGTTGGACCGCGCTGCCTACCAGCTGACCAGCTGCGCGCCGGCGCTGCCGGCTCCCGCCAACTCTGGACTCCGCCTTGGCGCCGCGCTGGGCGCGCATGCTCGGGCAGGGAGAAACAAGGTGACGTTCGCCATCGACGAGCCGATCGCACCCTTCGGCATGTGGGTCGAGCAGCTCCTCGCCGAGAGCACCGGCAAGGACGGACAAGGTCTACTGCCGGTCGTGGATGAGCCGCTCGGCGCTCCGGAGGTGTACGGCGACGACCGGGTGTTCGTCTACCTGAGCCTGTCCGAGGTGCAGGGCCAGGAACGGCTGGACCGTCTCGCCGCCCTCGAGCAGGCGGGGTATCCGGTGGTGAGGATCGCGCTCGACGACCGCTATGACCTGGGCGCCGAATTTGTGCGCTGGGAGGTCGCGACCGCCACGGCTGGCGCGATCCTCGGCGTCAATCCGTTCGACGAGCCCAACGTCGCCGAGAGCAAGCAGAACACGCGTGAGCTGCTGGAGCGCTGGCGTGACGAGGGCGGGCTGGGTGAAGACGAGCCTGCCGCACGTGAGGGGGAGCTCTCGGCCTGGACCGGCGACGATGCGGGCCAGGGTACGTCTCCCAAGCAGCTGCTGGACGCCTTGTGGGACCGGCTGTCTCCCGGCGGGTACTTTGCGATCCTCGCCTACGTCCAGCCGACGGATGCGCGGCAGGAGCTGCTGCAGCGGCTGCGGGCGCTGGCCCGCGACCGACGGCGGGTCGCGACGACACTGGGTTACGGCCCGCGCTACTTGCACTCGACCGGTCAGCTGCACAAGGGAGGCCCCGACACGGGGGCATATCTGGTGCTGACGGCGGATTCAGCGGACGACCCCGCCATCCCCGAGGCTCCGTACGGCCTCGCGACCCTCCTGCGGGCTCAGGCCCTGGGCGACTTTCGCGCCCTGAAGGAGCACGGGAGGCAGGTGCTTCGCATCCACATCGGCGGCGATTTCGATGCGGGGCTGTCGGCCCTGGTGAACGAGCTGTCATGACGACCTGAGCGCACCGCCGCGAGCGACCCGGGCGGGCGACTGACGCCCCTTGTCGTTCACGCCTCTGGGTGGTCGCTTGAGAATGCTTTGTGTTGGGAGGAGATATGACCGACGAGAAGGACCGAGCCACGATCGAGACCGTCTGCCAGGGCTTTGCCGAGTGCAAGCCGGACCCCTGCGTCATGGTGATCTTCGGCGCCTCGGGCGACCTCACCGGACGCTCGCTGCTGCCTTCGCTTTTCGAGCTGGCCCTCAAGGGGTTGCTTCCCGAGCGTTTCGCGGTGCTGGGTTTTGCGCGCAAGAAGTGGAGCGACGACGACTTCCGCGATCGCATGCGCGACGAAGTGGAGCAGCAGTGCGATTTCGATCCCGAGCTGTGGGACGATCTGGCGCGGCGTCTACACTATCTGCCCGGTGATTTCACCGACGAGGACGATTACCGCGCGCTCGCAGAGCGTGTTGGCGAGATTCGCCGGGACCGCGGCCTGCCGAACAACGTCTTCTTCCACCTTGCAACTCCGCCCGCATTCTTCGGCACCATCACCGAGAAGCTCGACGCGGTCGGGCTCGCGCGCGGCGAGGGAGGATGGCGGCGGCTGGTGATTGAGAAGCCGTTCGGGGAGGACCGCACGTCTGCCCGCGAGCTGCAGCAGAAGCTGCAAAGCGTGTTCGACGAAGAGCAGATCTATCGCATCGATCACTTCCTCGGCAAGGAGACGGTCCAGAACATGCTCGTGTTCCGGTTCGCCAATCCGAGCTTCGAGCCGATCTGGAATCACCGCTTCATCGATCACGTCCAGATCACGGTCGCGGAGGAGCTCGGGATTGGCACCCGAGGGGCCTTCTACGAGAAGACCGGCGTGGTGCGCGACATGATCCAGAACCACCTGCTCCAGCTGCTGTGCATGACGGCGATCGAGCCCCCCGTAGCCTACAACGCGCAATCCTTGCGGGACGAGACGGTGAAGGTCTTGCAAGCGATTCGCGCTCCCGACCCGGACGAGTGTGTGTGCGGCCAATACGGACCGGGCTCGCTCGATGGCGCGGAGGTCGCCGGCTATCGCGACGAAGATAAGGTCGCAGCCGATTCGACGACCTCGACCTTCGCGGCAGTCAAGCTGGAGGTGGGGACCTGGCGCTGGTCCGGCGTACCCTTCTACCTGCGCACCGGCAAGCGCTTGGCCCGCAAGCTCACCGAGGTTGCGGTCTACTTCAAGCCCACCCCGCACCTCATGTTCCCCCTCGGCAACGGTCGTCCACGTTACCAGAACGTGATTACCTTCCGGGTCCAGCCCGAGGAGGGGATCCTGCAGACCTTTGTCGCCAAGCAGCCCGGCTCGGAGATCCAACTGACGCCTGTAACCTCGCGTTTTCTCTACGCCGATGCCTTTGGGATCAGCTCGCCCCCGCGCGCCTACGCCTGGCTGCTGCTGGACGTCATGGAGGGGGACCAGACCCTGTTCACCCGGGAGGACTGGATCGATCAGGCATGGTCGATCGTTGATCCCGTCGTGTCGCGATTGGCTGACAACCCGCCGCAAGATTTCCCGAACTACGCGGCCGGCTCATGGGGTCCGGAGGCGGCCGCGGAGCTTCTGCAGCGGGACGGCCGGCACTGGAAGTCTGATTGAGAGCGACCAGGACAGGGGACAGGGGGAGGCCTTGGGGCAAGGGGAGAACGCCGGGCAAATGCGTAACAGTTATTCTTGCACCATCCCTATGCGTCATGATGCTAAGCTGGAAAGGTTGTACCGAGGGAAACGCGTAGCACACGACGCTGGCAACACCAGCCTTGCTTCTGAAGTGATTTGCGCTATTCCGCAGCTGCGAC
Source organism: uncultured Gammaproteobacteria bacterium (assembly GCA_963824085.1). Taxonomy (GTDB): domain Bacteria; phylum Pseudomonadota; class Gammaproteobacteria; order Chromatiales; family Chromatiaceae; genus JARRNE01. The sequence continues at coordinate 369,524 of CAWGNT010000014.1, read as the reverse complement.
GAAGAGCCTGCCTTGTGACGGGGCCGCGCGCCGTCCTTCGCGCCTGGTTTCCGGCATTCCCCCGGATCAAGTCCGGGGCAGGCTGTGCCGAAACGACGACGTTGATCCGTGTCTGGGCGTCATCCCGGCAGGGAGTCGCGGGATCAAGGCCCCACGGCACGGATAGAGTGCAAGGTGTTCCGGCTGAGTTTCAGGGCTAATCACCTCTTCTGAAACCTCCGTTCCTTTGCGTCTTCGCGACTCGGCTTGTCAGGGAGAGGTCGACGGCTACGTTGCTAACCGGGGGTTAATGGGCAATGGACCACAATGAGGCAGTCAAGGCGCGAGCAGCCGGGGAGCTAACGGAAGTGGAGATCACCCCGGCGGCAGACGCCAACGGGTGGATGCTTCTCTTCACCGCGCGCTCCGGGGAGCAGGTCGTCTTCACCGATCACACCGGCACCGAGAAGGTCTATCACGACCTCGACCAAGCGACCGAGGTTGCCCGGGAAATCGGGTTCGAGGCGATTCGGGTGCACGAACAGTTCTGAGCTCACTGGTCGGGAGGCAGGCTCCGCGGCTGCGTCACCTTGCCGCCAGCGCGGAGTCGAAGCTGGCCGTAGACGGAGCGGCGCGCAGCCTGCCACGACAGCAAAGGGTCGGGATGGGCGGCGGGTGTTTGGACAGCGCGGTCCGAGCTACGCCTGGTTCCGTGTTTCGCTGCTCGCCAGGGCAAGGAGGCGGCGTGCCAGCAGTGCAAAGCCCACCAAGAACAGCAGACCGAGGACAATGACGAGGAAGTCGCCCGCTTTGGCGCCCTGGATCATTCCCAGGATCCCTTCGGCAAAAATCGACATGGCCGCAACACCGGGGAGCATTCCAACGACGGTGCCGATGAGATAGTCGCGGAACCGGATGTGTGACGCGCCGGCGAACAGATTGACCACGGTGAAAGGGGCGACCGGGACCACCCGAACGGTGATGATGGTGAGTATGCCGCGGCGCGCCAGGCGTTCGCTCAGGCGGTGGAGGCTGCCTCCGGAGAGGCGCTCGACAGTGGGCCGTCCGAGATAGCTGCCGAGGCCGTATGTGGTGGCAGCGGCCAGCGTGGACCCTGCCAGCGCGTACGCGGCGCCCACAGCTGCCCCGTGCACCAGAGCGGTGACCAGAATGAGCAGGGTGACGGGAACGGCCACCAGAGTGCCGAACACGAAGCCCAGCATGAGCAACACCGGCGCCCATGGACCGCGCAGGGTGCTGGTGACGGCGGCGGCGAGCTTTCCGGGCTCCAGGACATCCCCCAGGGGCGTCCAGCGCCAGGCCGCGGCCAGGACCAGAAGTAACAACACGAGTGCGGAGCCAAACCAGAAGCGGCGCCGCGCGTGGGGCAGGTGGTCATTTCCGATCACGGCGTCGCTGACGGCGGAAGGGCTCAAAGGCCGCTCGGGGTCCACCAGGCGAGCATCGGGGAGCTGCCTCTCCCACTCGGGATCGACGTCCCCGCTCAGGGGGGCGAGACTGCGGTCATCGCCGCGCAGGGACTCCACGGCCGCGATGAGACTCCCTTCGCGAGTCTCGGCATTCGCCACCTGCTCGGGGTCCTTGTCCAGAAACATGGCGAGCAGGCGTCGGCGCAGGCTGGCGATAGCCGCCTCATCGCCCTTGTCAGCAGAGACGGCGCAGAGGTCACATTCGCTGTCGAGCCCCATGGAGCGGTTGCTCAGGTTCGAAGACCCCACCCGCAGCAGACGGTCGTCCACGATCATCAGCTTGGCGTGGACCATCAGTGCGCCCTTGGAGAGTCCTGGTACCGCGGGATAGTAGACCCGCAGGCGGCCGTGAGCGTCGGCTTCGCGCAGCGCCGTGAGCACCCGCGCCCGCAGCACGTCCATGGTGTGCTGCTCCAGCCAGTCCCCGGTCTCTTTCGGTAAGACAATCACCACCTCGGGTCCGTGGCGCTGGCGCAGGCGGCGGGCGAGGGCGTCGCGGATCGCCGTTGAGGTCAGATACTGGTTCTCGGCGTAGATGAATCGCTCAGCGGCGTCGATCATGTCGATGTACAGACGCTCGACTTCGACGACCTCCTCGCGCTCGTTGTAACGCGGCAGGGTGCGGGCAATGGCGCAGGTGCCGTCCTGAAACAGCGGCACCGCTGCCGGCCAGGGGTCGTTTTCGAATGCCGTCAGGGGCTCCAGGGACTCGCCCGTGGCGATCTGCCAGCGCTGACGCGCCAGCGCCTCCAGCGCCTGAGCCGCATCACCGTCTACGAGCATCTGGACGTCGTGGAAAGGGCCGTAGACATCGCCGGATGCGTCCACTCGGCGCGGGTCGTCGGCGAGGTGCGCACTCGTGTCCCAACGCCACTTACTCAGGTCGAAGCCGCCGCAGAAGGCGGTGACCCCGTCCACGACCACCAGCTTCTGGTGCTGGCTGGCAGCCAGCGGATGCTTGTCGTCCTCGCAGAAATGCAGGCGGTCGTGTCCGTCCCAGGGCCTATTCCCGAAGAAGAGTGGCTCGCGCTCCAGAGCGTAGATCGGGGCGTAATCCCAGACGAGAACGAATATCTCAAGCTCCGGCTTGCGGTCCAGCAAGGTCTTCAGCAGGTCCGCCAAGGTGGTTGGCAGGCCGTCGCCGGGTTCCTCTCGTACCAGCGCCAGCCGGCTGTCGATATCCCAGGCGAGGATGAAGATACGCCGTTCTGCCGCAATCAAGGCACGGCGGACCGCCGCGAAGTAGTCCTCGCCGTCCACGAGAACGGCGAGCCGCTTGGCGCGGGCGACGCGCCAGCAGTTCCGCCCCGCTTTGAATTGAAAGTACCGCATGTTCTTAGAACCCATGCCGTAAGTGCCAAATCGGTGCCAAGATATCCAATTGAGGGAAGCGCCTCCGGCGGCAGCCCGGCTTGGCGGTCAGTGCCGTGCGATTCAGTTGGTGGATTGGGCCCCTTGATGGGGGATTTGCCCCGTGCTGGCCGCTTGGGATCGGAAGGGGAGCGGTCCAGCGTACCCAGCGGTACCTTGGTGACATCGCTGGCACGCCTGTTGACACGATGACGAGCAGCACGGTCTGCACCGTGCAGGCTCCGGTCTTTGATCCTAGATTCGGAAGTCGAACCACGAAGGACATGAAAGACACGAAGAGTTTCAAATAGTTACTTCCAATTGCGCCATGAGGCGGAGGGTGAAGCCGGACCTACCCCCATTCCCTATTTCGCCGTTGTTTTACTTCGTGTTTCTTCGTGCTCTTCGTGGTGAACCGCTGTTTTTAGGTTGATGCGACCAGCTTGATACTGGAGGGGTAGAACAATGACATCGAAAACGAGAGTCGTCACGGACTTCTTCGACGAGAACGGTTTTCTGTTGGATCCGGATCTCTGGGACCGGGACATGAGCCTTGCCATTGCGGCTCAGCTCAAGCTTGGCGAATTGGAAGAAGATCACTGGGCGGTGATCGATTTCCTGCGCGCGCACTACTTGGACCACGGTACCTTGCCGTGGCAAAGCCACGTCTGCCGCACATTGGAGCTTGATGAGGACTGTATCCAGCGCCTGTTTGGCGGACCCGTTGAGGCATGGAAGGTTGCCGGCCTCCCGGACCCTGGTGAAGAAGCGCGTACCTATACGGCGAACCAGGAGCGCTGACCCGCAGGCCCTCGAAACCGCCAATCCTCGATTAGTCCGACCCGGCTATTCCGCCAGGTAGCTGATGATGGCGTGACAGAACTCGGGGAGGTCGTCAGGGTATCGGCTGGTGATCAGGTTTCCGTCCACCACCACGGGGTTGTCTTCCCACTTCGCCCCCGCATTCTCCATGTCGTCCCGGATGGAGAAGAAGGAGGTGATACGGCGATTCCGCAGGATGCCGGCGGAGGCGGGCACCCACCCGGCGTGACAGATGAAGGCGATCAGCTTGCCCGCGCGATCCATGTCACGCACCAGCTTTACTACCCCGGCGCTTCGGCGCAAGCGGTCCGGTGCGTAGCCGCCGGGGATCACGAGGGCGTCGAGGTCGCTCGCGCTCATAGACTCCACCGGCCCGTCAACCTTTACCGGCAAGCCGTGCTTGCCAGTGTACTTCTCCTGGCCGGTGCCTAGCAGCACCACCGCGGCACCCGCTTCGCGTAAGCGAATCGTCGGGTACCAGAGCTCCAGGTCCTCATAGAGCTCTTCTGCCAGGACCGCGATCTTTCGTCCGTGGATCTCGTTCATCGTCTCGCCTCGCTGGTCATTGGGTTTTCCCGCACAGTAGGCAGGCAAGGGCGATGCCGAGCCACATGGCCGCCGCGCGTGGCGTGGTCCTCTCCGACGTCGCTGCGCGGCTCCGGTTCAAATCGCCCACGCGGTGGTTGGATACCCGCTTCGTGCCAGGCTCGGCCGCACTCGTAGGAACAGGCTAGGGCTGCGATTGCGCGATGTGCAGCGGCCGAGTCCTCCAGGCCAAATCGGCATGCGGGTTGCTTAGCCGGTAATCGAGTACGTAACCACGGAGAGGAGAATGATGCACGCGCTCAAACGCATACTGACTGCCTTGATCGTCGCGCTAGCGGTCATCCCTTGGATATCTCAGGCCGCCGAGCCGCCCGTCATCCAGCAGCAGGGCGAGCTGCCCGGTCAGGACCATGGGACGTACGACGGAAATCCCTACTTCAGCGGCGGCATTGGGGTCGTGGACCGCGAGAACATCTCAAAGCTGATCCAGGACAAGTACAACCTGAAGCTCGAGTTCGCCCTGAAGAACGGGGACTACATCAACCAGGTAAAGGTGCGGATCAAGAATGAACAGGGCAAGACGGTCATGGACGCCACGTCCGTAGGCCCTTGGTTCCTCACTCGGCTTGAGCCCGGGACGTACCAGGTATGGGTGAGCGGATTCGGGCGTGAGTTCCAGCAGACTGTCACGGTTCCGAAGAAAGGGATCAAGAACGTGGTCTTTAACGGCTGGGAGCACACGACCTGAACGATTTCTGAGCTGCTCGACCTCGCGTTCGACCCCTCCCCATGGCATAGGCCCGGGAGGGGTCTTCTTGTATCCAAAGCCGCCCGATGCCTCCTAGCGCTCGTATACGAGTCGCTCCGCGCTGACGCCAAGCTTCGTGAGACTATCGTTGACCAACTCGACAAAGGGGTCCGGCCCGCATACGTAGAAGAATTGGTCCAGCTCCTTGATCCGGTCCTTCAGAAACGCGGCATCGATGTGATCCCGGTGATAGCCGGGGTCCCGCTCGCGCGTGAAGGTGAGCACGCAGTTGTCGCCCAGATAATGGCGAAGCTCCAAACCGCAGATCAGATCCTTTGCGGTCTTGTTGCTGAGCAGCAGGCGATGACCTGCGAGGGCCTGGTCGGCCGCGAGGCGACGCAGAATCGCGAGAAAAGGCGTGATGCCGGCGCCCGCTGCAATGAAGACCCCCGGCCCCTTGTATTGGATGGTGCCGAACGCGTCACTCAGGGTGACGCGCTCGCCGGGCGGCAGGCGGTGAAGGGTTTCGGTAAACCCATGACGCTCGGGATAGCGTTTGATAGTGAGCTCCAGCACCCTGTCTTCCCGCAGCGAGGTCGGGGTGAATGGGTGCCCTTTGCCGTGCCATTCCGGCCGGTCCAGGGTCAGCTCGATGCCCTGTCCCGGCTCGAAGGTCAAGCCGTCCGGCTTTGTGAAAACGAAGCGCTTGGTGTCATATGTCACGAAACCATTCATCAAGAGCGTTGCGGAATGAGTCATCTGTGCCTCCGAAGTCTCTTGGTCTCTATTCGTCGCTGGTTGTTGTCGCACTGGGCTGCGGTTCATCCCAACCGGGGGCGCGGAGTCCCGTGCCTATCACGGCCATCGTACACCCGCAGGGTCGACAACGGGCTCGCATTGGCCCAACGCCGAGGAGGGCGACGGACCGCGCTGCCTAAACCCCCTGGGGCAGGAACCGTGCCGAAGCGCTCAAGCTCGTGTTGCGGCCGCCGCGCGCCGGCGCTCAGCCTCGGCGTGCGTTTCCCCGATATGCGGACTACTGGTCGTCCGCCTCCAACCGTAAGTATTCGGCTCTCTCGCCCCCCCTTTCGGAGGCTGTCGCAAACGTCCCCCCCGGGGTGGGCGAGTGCAAGGGGGGCAGATGCAGAGCCTTGAGGTCAGTATGTGAGTGGGGATCCGGCGGGCGGGCGAGGAACAGGGTCCCGGTGGCTGTGTGCAAACGGATCAGTCGCTTATCGGGCGTGCAACACCGATTACCAATGGGGCTATGTTAAAGATGGGCTAAGAGCCTCTTGGTCCTATCACCGGGCTTGGCATTACGGAATGGGGTGGTCTGTAAGGGCCATCGGGGGCAACTCTTCCCGGGAGGTCGTGGATGCCCCAAATATCGCCCCCAATTGCTCCCGGATTTCAACGGATCGTGCAGGACGGTAACGGACGGTGTGCAGGCGCAAGTTGCCTGAAACTTGACAACAAAAAAGCCGTCGTCGGACGGCTTTGGATGATCATGTGGTGGAGCCGAGGGGGATCGAACCCCTGACCTTCGCATTGCGAACGCGACGCTCTCCCAGCTGAGCTACGGCCCCGACGGCGGATCGACGCTTAGATTCGCCGGCCAAGAGTGTGACGCTTGGCCGGCGTTGCGAGCCGCCACGGAGGCCGCATTCTAGCACTTGTCGGCCGCATTCTGACAAGCGCTTGGATTGCTTAAGGGGACGCTGATCTAATCTGCGTGTCGCGCAGCGCTGGACGGCCCTCCGCTTTCAGCCCCTCCATGGGGCCGAAGACCAAGGCATCCGGAGACTACATTAGCGGATGCCGTGCGCTGAGAAATTCACGACGGGCTCATTCAGCACTAGCGATGAAGGATGAGCTCCAGCACGGCCTTGCTGCCGAAGTAGGCCAGAATCAGGATCACGAACCCGCCGAGTGTCCATATGATCGCCGTGCGGCCACGCCAGCCGTAGCGGAACCGTCCGATTAGAAGCGCCCCGAAGACTATCCAGCCCAATGTCGAGAGCACCGTCTTGTGGACGAGGTGCTGAGCGAACATGTCCTCGAGGAAGGCAAAGCCGCTGAGGAGCGAGAG
>CAWGNT010000014.1:142500-357500 GCA_963824085.1 uncultured Gammaproteobacteria bacterium | reverse complement strand
AGCTTAACCGACTAGGGGAGGCGTAGCGAAAGCGAGTCTTAAATGGGCGCCATAGTCGCTGGGAGTAGACCCGAAACCGGGCGATCTACCCATGGCCAGGGTGAAGGTGCGGTAACACGCGCTGGAGGCCCGAACCGGGAGCTGTTGAAAAAGCTTCGGATGAGCTGTGGGTCGGAGTGAAAGGCTAATCAAGCCCGGAGATAGCTGGTTCTCCCCGAAAGCTATTTAGGTAGCGCCTCGTGTCTCACTCCCGGGGGTAGAGCACTGTTTCGGCTAGGGGGCCATCCCGGCTTACCAAACCGATGCAAACTCCGAATACCGGGAAGTGCAATCACGGGAGACACACGGCGGGTGCTAACGTCCGTCGTGAAGAGGGAAACAACCCAGACCGCCAGCTAAGGTCCCCAAATCATGGCTCAGTGGGAAACGATGTGGGAAGGCCCAGACAGCCAGGAGGTTGGCTTAGAAGCAGCCATCCTTTAAAGAAAGCGTAATAGCTCACTGGTCGAGTCGGCCTGCGCGGAAGATGTAACGGGGCTTAAGCCATGTACCGAAGCTGCGGATGCGTGCTTGCACGCATGGTAGGGGAGCGTTCCGTAAGCCTGCGAAGGTGGTCTGTGAGGGCTGCTGGAGGTATCGGAAGTGCGAATGCTGACATGAGTAACGACAAAGGGGGTGAGAAGCCCCCTCGCCGAAAGCCCAAGGTTTCCTGCGCAACGTTAATCGGCGCAGGGTGAGTCGGCCCCTAAGGCGAGGCCGAAAGGCGTAGTCGATGGGAAGCAGGTTAATAGTCCTGCACCGCGCATGGCTGCGATGGGGGGACGGAGAAGGCTAGGTCAGCCAGGCGATGGTCGTCCTGGTTTAAGCGTGTAGGCAGTCACCTTAGGCAAATCCGGGGTGGCAATGCTGAGGCGTGATGACGAGCCCCCACGGGGGTGAAGTGATTGATGCCAAGCTTCCAGGAAAAGCCTCTAAGCTTCAGGTCATGCGTGACCGTACCCCAAACCGACACAGGTGGGCAGGGTGAGAATCCCAAGGCGCTTGAGAGAACTCGGGTGAAGGAACTAGGCAAAATAGTACCGTAACTTCGGGAGAAGGTACGCCCCTGGTAGGTGAAGTGGCTAGCCCACGGAGCTGACGGGGGTTGCAGTGACCAGGCCGCTGCGACTGTTTATCAAAAACACAGCACTCTGCAAACTCGCAAGAGGACGTATAGGGTGTGACGCCTGCCCGGTGCCGGAAGGTTAAGTGATGGGGTCAGCGCAAGCGAAGCTCTTGATCGAAGCCCCGGTAAACGGCGGCCGTAACTATAACGGTCCTAAGGTAGCGAAATTCCTTGTCGGGTAAGTTCCGACCTGCACGAATGGCGTAACGATGGCGGCACTGTCTCCACCCGAGACTCAGTGAAATTGAACTCGCTGTGAAGATGCAGCGTTCCCGCGGCTAGACGGAAAGACCCCGTGAACCTTTACTACAGCTTTGCACTGGACTTTGAACCTGCTTGTGTAGGATAGGTGGGAGGCAGTGAAGCGAGGACGCCAGTTCTCGTGGAGCCGACCTTGAAATACCACCCTGGCATGTTCGGAGTTCTAACCTCGGCCCGTGATCCGGGTCAGGGACAGTGCATGGTGGGTAGTTTGACTGGGGCGGTCTCCTCCCAAAGCGTAACGGAGGAGCGCGAAGGTACCCTCAGCGCGGTCGGAAATCGCGCATTGAGTGCAAAGGCAAAAGGGTGCTTGACTGCGAGACAGACAAGTCGAGCAGGTGCGAAAGCAGGCCTTAGTGATCCGGTGGTTCTGAATGGAAGGGCCATCGCTCAACGGATAAAAGGTACTCCGGGGATAACAGGCTGATACCGCCCAAGAGTTCATATCGACGGCGGTGTTTGGCACCTCGATGTCGGCTCATCACATCCTGGGGCTGAAGTCGGTCCCAAGGGTATGGCTGTTCGCCATTTAAAGTGGTACGCGAGCTGGGTTCAGAACGTCGTGAGACAGTTCGGTCCCTATCTGCCGTGGGCGTTGGAGACTTGAGGGAAGCTGCTCCTAGTACGAGAGGACCGGAGTGGACGTACCTCTGGTGTTCCGGTTGTCACGCCAGTGGCACTGCCGGGTAGCTAAGTACGGACGGGATAACCGCTGAAAGCATCTAAGCGGGAAGCCCCTCCCAAGATAAGGTCTCCCTGGACGCGTGACGTCCCTGAAGGTCCGTCGAAGACCACGACGTTGATAGGCGGGGTGTGGAAGCGCAGCAATGCGTGAAGCTAACCCGTACTAATTGACCGTGCGGCTTGACCATATAACACCCAAGAGCTGTGGGTGTGCATGCCGCGCATGCGCCGGCGCGATCACCTCACCGAACACAGGTGTGGCAACACCACACCGCCGCTTTCCCTGGCGGCCACAGAGCACTGGAACCACCTGATCCCATCCCGAACTCAGAAGTGAAACGGTGTATCGCCGATGATAGTGTGGGGTCTCCCCATGCGAAAGTAGGTCACCGCCAGGGCCTTACACCCAAAACCCCTCGCCACTCGGCGGGGGGTTTTTCTTTTGGGGAGTGTTTCGTCCCGCTGCCCGGTTTGGTCTGGGTGATCAGCGTCGTGCCTGAGCTGGGACGTCCGGTATGCGGGTTGGGTGCGGGTCGGCGGGACCGTCGGCGCCACGGACGGCGCCGTCGAGACTACATGGACGTATTCACGGCGTGTCCCGACGGCCCGTACCCAACCCCGGCCCGACAGCTGAGTTATCGTGCTAATCACCTTGCGTGGTCTCTATTGCTGGGCTGTAGAGACGATGGCCCGAGAGTAGCCGCGATGTCAGCGGGTGCCGAGCGTCCGCGCGATCCTTCACATCCCTGGTCAGGCCACGTCTTTCTGTACAATAGGCCGGCGGCGGCCTCGCGCGGTACCCGTGCCCCAAAACTGGCGTCAAGGCGGAGAAGCTCATGCCCACGTATCGTTCCCGTACCACCACCCAGGGTCGCAACATGGCCGGAGCGCGCGCGCTGTGGCGCGCCACCGGGATGAAGGACGAGGACTTCGAGAAGCCCATTGTTGCCGTCGCGAACTCGTTCACCCAGTTCGTGCCGGGGCATGTGCATCTGAAGGATCTCGGCCAGCTGGTCGCACGGGAGATCGAGGCGGCCGGCGGGGTCGCGAAGGAGTTCAATACCATCGCAGTGGATGACGGTATCGCCATGGGGCACGGAGGTATGCTGTATTCGCTGCCCTCGCGGGACCTGATCGCCGATTCGGTGGAGTACATGGCGAATGCCCACTGCGCCGATGCGCTGGTGTGTATTTCCAACTGCGACAAGATTACGCCGGGAATGTTGATGGCGGCACTGCGCCTCAATATTCCAACGGTCTTCGTCTCCGGTGGTCCCATGGAGGCGGGGAAGGTCCTTCGGGGTGACACTGAGCTGCATCTCGACCTGGTGGATGCCATGGTCGCTGCCGGGGACCCGAAGGAGAGCGAGGCGTCGGTGGCGGAGTACGAGCGTTCCGCGTGTCCCACGTGCGGTTCCTGCTCGGGGATGTTCACTGCGAACTCCATGAACTGCCTGACCGAAGCGCTCGGTTTGAGCCTGCCCGGCAATGGGTCCCTTCTGGCGACCCATGCCGATCGCCGCGCGCTATTCCTCCAAGCGGGCCGTCTGGTTGTGGACTTGGCGAGGCGCTATTACGAGGCGGGCGATGAACGGATTCTGCCTCGTTCCATCGCGAGCCTAGAGGCGTTCGAGAACGCAATGAGCCTGGATATCGCGATGGGCGGCTCAACCAACACAGTTCTCCATCTGCTCGCAGCCGCCCACGAAGCGGGCGTCGATTTCACCATGGCAGACATCGACCGCTTGAGCCGTAAGGTCCCGAACTTGTGCAAGGTGGCGCCCGCGACCCACAAGTATCACATGGAGGATGTCCATCGGGCGGGTGGCGTTATCGGTATTCTCGGTGAGCTGGACCGCGCCGGCCTCATCCACCGCGAGGTCCATACGGTTCACAGCACAACCATGGGTGCGGCGCTCGACCGCTGGGACGTGGTGCGCACCGCGGAGGAGGGCGTAACGGCACGGTTTCTCGCTGCCCCAGGCGGCATCCCGACCCAAGTTGCCTTCAGCCAAAGCAGCCGCTGGCCGGAGCTGGATCTCGACCGGGCGAACGGGTGCATCCGTGACTTGGCGCACGCGTACAGCCGGGATGGCGGGCTGGCGGTCCTGTTCGGGAATCTCGCTGAGCAGGGGTGCATCGTCAAGACGGCTGGGGTGGATCCAGGCAATCTGATATTCACCGGTCCGGCGCGGATCTTCGAGAGTCAGGAGGCTGCCGTGGAGGGAATCCTCGGAGACCGCGTCCGGGCGGGCGATGTGGTGGTAATACGCTACGAAGGACCAAAGGGCGGACCCGGCATGCAGGAGATGCTCTATCCGACGAGCTATCTCAAGTCCAAGGGCCTCGGCAAGGCGTGCGCCCTGATAACCGACGGGCGTTTCTCCGGCGGGACCTCGGGTCTGTCCATCGGTCACGTTTCGCCCGAGGCGGCGGAGGGCGGTCTGATCGGATTGGTGCAGGAAGGAGACCCCATTGAGATTGATATTCCTCACCGCAGGATCAGCCTGCTCGTCTCGGAGGAGCAGCTGCTGTCCCGGCGCCAGGCGATGGCGGCCAAGGGGGGTCTCGCTTGGAAGCCCGAGCAGCGCCAACGCCCCGTCTCCGTGGCGCTACGGGCCTATGCGGCGCTGACGACGAGCGCGGCGCGCGGGGCTGTTCGCGATCTTTCACAGCTCGAGTGACGGGCGTAGCAAGCGTATGGGGCCGGTACGGTGTGCCGCCCGCTGCTGCCTCGCTGCGTTGGCACTCGGGGGGTGCGGGGGCGGTGATCCGACCGCCTCGACGCCGAAACTTGTATTCGAGGACGGCTTTCTTAGCCCGTCAAGCGCCGTTGTGATGGAAGCCGCAGGGGGGACCGTCGTACACGGCTACGACGCGTGGCTCAAGCTGTCTCCGAAAGGTCCGCTCATACCTCGTTTCGAGGACCGATATCAGCAAGTCGACTGCGCCGAGCCGCGCGCCTTCTTCGTCAACGTGCTCAAGAGCGACGAGCTGTCGCGGCACGGAGCGGTGCTGACGTGCAGCGGTTACACCGATCCCCGTCTGCACTTCGACAATGGCCGCTGGCTGGTGATGGATCGCACCAGCGGACGCGTCTACTTTCGTGTCTGGAAGCGCCCGTGAACTTGCATAGCTTGCCCGTATGCTCTCCTACAAGGACCCCCACGAGCTCTTGCGGCGCCTGAAACGCACGTGCGGAAGTATGAGTCCGAGCAAAATCCCACCGGCCACGACCCCGGCGCCGATAAGGAACCAGCGCTGACTGCTTTGGTTCTTGAGGTCCAGGTTGGACTGCTGGAGGTCGGCAACCTGTCGCGTCAGGTCGGCCACACTGCGGCGCAGCTCAGAACGTTCCTGAGTAATACGCATGACATCCGCTGAGGCGTTCTTGATCGTCGCAAGCTCCTGCTGGACCCGATTCTTTTCCGTCTCGAGCTGCTTATAAGCCTTCTGTAGGTCCTTATGCTCGGTCTGGAGCTGCGTGAGCTGGGCGGCGAGTTGGTCCGGGGCCTGCTGCAGCTCGTTCAGGCGCGCCTCCACCGTTGCGAGGCGGTCGCGCGCCACGGGCTCACTGAGCAGCTGATTCGTCAGTACGTATCCGACGGTCCCGTTCTCCGTCCGCACTTTCGAATACCCGCTGGATTCGTTAGTGGACATAACCTCCACCGGGGTTCCGCTCGGCAGCATCTTGATGATCTTGTAGCGGGTACTCTCACCCTTTCGCATGGTGATGTCGACCTGATCGGTCACGTAACGGGTTTCAGCAAGGACCTGGACTGTGGCACACAGGCAGAGTAGTGCTAGAAGGAGACGACGTGTCACGAGCTACCTCAGGTGCGTGTGAGAAAGGGGGGCAAGAAGGTGTGTGCGGGCGATCCGCGTTGCCGTCTTTGCGGCCGCGTCTGGACGCGAGACGAGGAGCGCGATGGGGTTGGTCAGCTCAGTCACGGTGCACGAGTAAGAGCTCGAGGAGGGCCTTTTGCGCGTGCAGGCGGTTCTCGGCCTCGTCCCACACCACCGACTGGGGACCGTCGATGACGGAGGCCGCGACCTCCTCGCCGCGATGTGCGGGCAGACAGTGCATGAAGAGGGCGTCCTTGGCGGCTCCCCCCATGACGGTATCGTTGATCTGGAATGGCGCGAACACCTCCTGGCGGTGTCGTTGCTCCTCTTCCTGCCCCATGCTGGCCCACACGTCGGTCACGACCAAGTCGGCCCCTTCGACGGCGGCCATGGGATCGCGCCCAAGAACACAGCGGTCGCCCGCGGCAGCAAGGACTGCTGCGTCCGGCTCGAAGCCCTCCGGGCAAGCTATCCGGAGTTTGAAGTCGAACGTGCGGGCGGCATTGATGTAGGAGTTGCACATGTTGTTGCCGTCGCCAATCCAGGCCACGGTGCGACCGCGAACCGCCTCGCGGTGCTCATGATAGGTCAGCATGTCGGCAAGGAGCTGGCACGGGTGGAAGCGATCGGTGAGGCCATTGATGACCGCTACCCGCGAGTGGGCTGCGAAACGCTCCACCAGCTCGTGCTCGAACGTGCGGATCATTACGCCGTCCACCATCCGCGAGAGCACGCGTGCGCTGTCCTCGATGGGTTCCCCGCGCCCGAGTTGGGTGTCGCGCGGTGACAAGAAGATGGCGTGGCCGCCAAATTGCGCCATGCCTGCCTCGAAGGACACGCGGGTCCTGGTCGAGGACTTCTCGAAGATCATGGCCAACGTGCGGTTTCTCAGCGGCTCGTAACGCTCGCCGGCGCGCACCATCCGCTTGAGCTCACCGGCCCTTTTCAACAGCTGCTGCGCCTCATCGGGGCTCAGGTCGAGAACAGTGAGAAAGTGGCGAAGACGATGGTCCTGGGCGGCCATGAGCTGTCAGGCCTCTGCGGACTGGAGTGCGGGGGAAGCCAGGAAGTCTCTGACCAATCCTGAAACCTCCCCGATGAGCCGATCGGCTTCGGTTTGTCCCAGGATCAGGGGCGGCAGCAGTCGCACGACTCGATCGGCCGTGACATTGATCAGAAGTCCGGCCGCAAGGGCTTGGCGCACAAGGTCCGCGCACGGCCGATCGAGCTCGATCCCCAACATCAGGCCGCGCCCGCGGATCTCCCGGACACCGTTGACCCCCGCAAGCTCCCGGCGAAAGCCCGACAAGAGGTGCTCGCCGAGCTGGGCGGCATGCTCGATCAGGCCGTCGCTGTGGATGATCTCGAGCACGCTTTGGGCCGCTCGACAGGCCAGGGGGTTGCCGCCGAAGGTGGAGCCGTGGGTACCCGGCCCAAGGACCTCCGCCGCTTCGCCGCGCGCGAGGCATGCCCCAATCGGCACGCCGTTGCCGAGCCCCTTAGCTAGGGTCATCACATCCGGGCGGATGCCGTTGTGCTGGTGCGCGAACAGCTGCCCGGTCCGGCCCATCCCGGTCTGGATCTCATCGAGCACGAGGAGCCAACCGTGGCGGTCACAGAGCTCCCGCAGGCGATTGAGGTAATCGTCTGCCGGGATGTTGACTCCGCCTTCGCCCTGAATCGGCTCCACCAGAACGGCGACCAGATTCGGGCGATGGGCGGCGGCCGTCTCGACGGCATCGACGTCGTTGTAGGGTATCCGCACGAAGCCCTGGACGAGGGGCTCGAAGCCGGCCTGAACCTTTCGGTTGCCGGTCGCGCTCAGAGTAGCGAGAGTACGGCCGTGAAAGCTCGACTCCGTCACCAGGATGGCGGGCTGCTCGATTCCGCGCCTGTGGCCATACAGGCGTGCGAGCTTGATTGCCGCCTCGTTCGCCTCGGCGCCGGAGTTGGAGAAGAAGACGCGATCCATGCCCGCTAGCGTGTTCAGCGCCTCGCCCAGCGCCTCTTGTGCCGCGATGTGGTAGAGGTTGGACGTATGGATCAGGGTCCCTGCCTGCTCGCACAGGGTCTTGTGAATGGCCGGATGCGCGTGTCCCAGGCCGCAGACGGCGATGCCGGAGACGGCGTCGAGGTAGCGGCGGCCGGTCGTGTCCCACAGCCAAACCCCTTCTCCGCGCGTGAAGGTGACGGGCAAACGCCTGTAAGTGGCCATGAGGGACTCGCTCATATTCCGCGCCGGCTCCTCTGAAAAAACAAGAGGCGGTTCCTCGCGGACGGGAAACCGCCTCCAGCGGACGACTCAAGACCCTGAAGTATAAACGTGTCCGTAGAGCCCGAACAAGCCGGCTGCCCGCGACCTCGGCTCAGGTCCCATCCGCGACCAACACGCGTCCCATTCCTGGCCCTAGGTCGAACTCGAACGGGGTTGGCAGGTAATCCATGGTCCACTCGGGGGAGACGTCTATCAGCGGCTGCGTCTGCACCAATCGGTTCAGGTCGTCCACATGGCAATGTTGTCGGTTGTGGGTGTCCTTGTTGAGAATGAGCAGGGCCTCGCCGTTGCCGTTCCGGGATGCCTTCCACAGGGTCAGTATTGCCGGGTTGGCGTGGTCGAGCTTCTGGACCAGGCTCTCCTCGAGAAACACGGGGTGGGTCCCCTTGATGCGGTTCACGCGGCCGATAAAGTCGGTGAGGTCCACCGCCGGCTCTTCCCAGTCGGTAGGTTTTGTATTGACCACGTGTAGGCGCCGACTGAACCCGTACTCGTATCCGATGGGCATCATGACCCCTGCCGAGAATAGGGCGGTGAACAGATATCGCTGCTTGAGGGCGTCGACGTTGTGCCCCGACTCGGCGAAGAGCCGCTCCGTGTCATGGCTCTCGGGGAAGCCGATAGAAGGCGCGATCTGACGGGTCAGCTCGTATTGCTCCAGCAGCCACGGGCTGTTGAAGTCCCACCATTTTGAGCTGTTGAAGACGTAGTCGAAGCCTGCCGCGGCGGTGGCCTTGGTCTGCTGCGGCGAGCACCCCAGCGTCTCCGCGGCGAAGACTACCTCCGGGTGAGCGTTCCTGGTCCGCTCGATCAGCCGGCGCCAGGTCCCTGTGGGAATCTGGTAGGCGGCGTCGCAGCGAAAACCCGTTAATCCGAGCCCCACCAGGTACTCTACGATGTCGCCGCAATAGTGCAGGAGCCCCTCGGCGTCGGGCGAGTGCTCGTGGTCGAGCTGTGCTAGATCGCGCCACACGACCTTTTTTCCGTCCTCTTCGACGCAGAAGGGGTGTGCGACCCGAGTGCCCTCACGTATGAACCACTCAGGATGCTGCTTGACCAGCTTGGAATCGGCGGCGCAGTGGTTGATGACCAAGTCGATCATCATGCGCAGCCCAAACCCCTCGGCTTGGCGCACCATCTCCCGGACCAGCTGCTCCGGCGACTTGCGCGAGCGCGGCGGCAGTAAGGCCCTGTTGATTTGGAAATAGTCCGAGATCGAGTACAGGCTGCCCGAGCGGCCGGGCTTCTGTATCGGGTTGACGAACACCCAGTCGAACCCCATGGCGGCGGCCCGCTCGAGATGCGGCCGCCAGTCGGTTACAGGTCCTGCGAGCAGCGGAAATAGGTTGTAGATTTTCATTTCGCTCGGCGTTTCAAGCCCCCCAGCCTACGGACGTGCCGAGCAAATCTCTCCCGGATTTCTCAGCGCCCGACATCCGAAAAGCATGGCTTCCGGATGCCTTGATCTTTCGGCCCCTCGTAGATCGCGAAGATGGCGGGGCGTCCCGCCCAGCCCCAGACGGTGCTTCGGCTCAGCGCCTCCCTTGAGATCGCTGGTGGCGTCGGTCCGAAAAAGGTGAGCCGTGTTGGGACCGATCTGCGGCGCATGGGTCGTGGGACGGGCCCCTTTGGAACACGCCGTGAATACCTCGACGTCGGCTTCACGGCGTACTCTTGCCGCCGCGAGTGCCCCTCCAACCCGCACCCGGCCCGGCGCCGCAAGCCATAGCTCAGGCTCGACACTAATCACCTCGAAGAAACGGTCGCTACTTGTTTCGGATGTA
Organism: uncultured Gammaproteobacteria bacterium; assembly: GCA_963824085.1. GTDB lineage: Bacteria > Pseudomonadota > Gammaproteobacteria > Chromatiales > Chromatiaceae > JARRNE01. Next base: position 347,485 of record CAWGNT010000014.1, on the reverse strand, counting down.
GTGATAGATATTCAGGTAATCTTGTCCAGGGATATTCCAGGAGTAATCGTACCGCATCGCGTTCTTCATCAGCTCCCGGAAGTGCTCCGGATGGTTGAAGTAGCAGGCGATTGCGCGTCCCAAGGCGGACTCCAGGCCGATTTGATCGTAATTCTCGAAGACGTAGCCGTTCCGTTCGTGGAGCGGCCGGTGCGAGTGGTCCTTGTCAAAAACGGTATCGGCAAGTCCGCCAATCGAGCGGACGACGGGGATGGTGCCGTAGCGCATCGCGATCAGCTGGGTCAGCCCGCAGGGCTCGAAGCGGCTGGGTACGAGCATCATGTCGGCGCCCGCATAGATGAGATGCGACAGGTCCTCGTCGAAGCCGATCTCCAGATGGCAATCGGGGCTGTCGTTGAGCATCCGCTTGAGCCCCCAGAAATCGGCGTTGATACCTTGGTCCAGACTCGATCCGAGTAGCACGAACTGGGCGCCGCGCTCCAGCGAGTAGAAGATCGCGTGGCGTACCAGGTCGAGCCCCTTCTGTGGGTCTAGCCGTCCGATGAAGGCCACGATCGGCTTTTCGTTGTCCGCCAGCATCAGGCGGTGACGCAGGGCGCGTTTGTTGTCGTACTTGCCGTCGATGCTTTCGGGCGAGTAGTGGACCGGGATATGGGTGTCGATCTCCGGGTTCCACACGTCGTAGTCGATGCCGTTGACCACGCCCCCATACTTCATGTGATGGGTGTGCAGCGTGGGCTCGAGGCCGAACCCCTGGCCCTGGTCCCTCGTCTCGAAGGCATAGCGCGGCGAGACCGTGGTAACGAAGTTGGAGTACACGATGCCGCCCTTCAGGATGTTCAGCCCGTTGGCGTAGTGGTTGTCGCGCATCCGGTGGTAGTCGAAGAATCGTTCCGGATGGTGGAGGCCGGTCGCCCTGAGGAGCTCGACGCCCGTCACGCCCTGATGCTTGAAGTTGTGGATGGTCAAGCAGACCCGCGGGTGGCTCATCCCGAGATGCTGGTAGATCTCGTAGAGGTAGACGGGGACGAGGGCGGTCTGCCAGTCGTGGCAGTGGATGATGTCCGGATTCTTTCCTGACTTCCACAGGAACTCCAATGCGGCGCGCGCGAAAAAGGCATAGCGCAACACATCGTCTTTGAACCCGTAGATGCTGCCCCGGTTGAAGAAGTTATCCTGAGAGTGGGGCTCGACGAAGAAGCACTTGCGCTCGTGGACAAATCCAAAATAGACCGTGCAGTGGATGGCGCCCTCGTACCAGGGCACCCAGAGGTCGTTGTAGGCGGGTGTCAGCCCCCAGATGTGGTCATAGCGCATGTTGTCGTATTTGGGCAGTATGATTTCCACGTGGTTGCCGCGGATGGCAAGCTCACGGGTCAGCCCAAAGACCACATCGGCGAGCCCCCCCACCTTGGCCACCGGTGCCATCTCAGGGGTGATGTGAACGATGAAGATGCTCGGATGATGGTGGACCACCGGGGGCGGCTCCTCCATGGGCGCCGTCTCGACGGCGGGAGGGGCTTCGAGCTGCTCGGCTTCCAGATCGACCGCCGGCGCCTGGCGAGGCGCCTGCTCCCCGACAGGCGGGACGACCGTCGGCTGCGCGCTTGTCGGCTCGGTGGTCTCTTTGGTCTTTGCCGGCTGTCCCGTCTCCACCGTTTTGGGGGCCGTCTCGGCCTGCTGCGGGCGCGGGACGCCAGCTGACGCAGCCGCCACGGACGTCGCTGCGGCGGGCTGAGCCGACGGCCCGGTGGGGGCCTTGCGAGTGGGGCTGGGCTCGGTCGCCTGCTTCTCGGGCGTTGACGGTTCCGTCTTGGGTGGGGCCTGTTCGGCCGCCTTCGGGAACGGTTGGGTGAGTCCTCTCCCTGCCGGCGCGCCGGCCGGCGGCACTGCTGGGGCCGTCGGAGTGCGGGCCTTGTCGGCCGGGCCAGCTGGCATCGGCTTTTGAGCCGTCGTCCCCTCTTCCCCCGCTTTCGTATTCGCAGCGGCAGGTCTTTCGGTTGCTGCATCCGTATCCTTGCGGGGGGCGGACGCCTTGGTCCCGGGCGCTTGCGGCGGCGCCTTCGCCGCGCCCTCCGCCTCCTGCCGGTCCGGTTTGCTTTCGGGGCTGGGGCTCGATTTGGATGCGCCCTCCTTCACGTCGGCGGACCTGGGACCTGTCGCCTCCGGGCGGCCCCGGCGTGCAGACTTTCCCTTGTGCGAAGGCTTCTTCGCCATGGCGTTCTCCTGGCAGATGATCTTCCAAATGACTGCCGCTTCCCCGGGGCAGCCAGGTCTCTACTGCAGGTGGTCAGTGCTATAGCTTGGCCGCGACATCGGGTACTAGCACGGGGTGTCGGGACCAGCCGCAAGTAAGTCCATGTAGGCTCCACGGCCCCTTCTTTGGCGCCAAGGGTCCCGCGTCACCTTGCACCCGACCCCGACGTAGTAGGCCGTTGCTGCGGTTCGGCACTAATCACCTTAAGGTATGAGCTCGATGCCTCATTGCTCGTCTGTCTCAGCCGCTACCGAAACTTCGTCCGTCTCGCTCACGGGCGCCGCCGGTTCAGGCTTCAATACGACCCCTCCGAGGGGAGGCAGGGTCACCACCAGCGAGTGAGGACGGTTCATCCAAGGCACCTCCTCGCTCTGGAGTCCTCCACTGCCGTTGCTGATCCCGCTGCCCGCATAGTCTCCGAGGTCGGAGCTCAGGATCTCACGGTAGCTGCCTGCCGTGGGTACGCCTATCCGATAGTCCTGCCGGGGCACAGGGGTGAAGTTCAGCGCCACGACCAGAAAGTCATCGCCAGCTTGACGAAGGTAGACGAGGACCGAGTTGTGTGCATCGTGGCAGTCGATCCATTCGAATCCTTGCCAGTCGAAGTCGTGCCTATGCAGGGCGGGCGAGCCCCGGTAGAGGCTGTTGAGATCCTTCACAAACCGGTAGACGCCTTGGTGGAAGGGATAGTCAAGCACATACCAGTCCAGGACCTCTGTGGCGTTCCACTCTTCGCCCTGACCGAGCTCATCGCCCATGAACAGGAGCTTCTTTCCCGGATGGGTGAACATGTAGGTGTACAGGAGGCGCAGATTGGCGAACCGCTGCCACTCGTCGCCGGGCATCTTATAGACTAAGGAGCGCTTGCCGTGGGTGACCTCGTCATGGGAGAACGGCAGCAGGAAGTTCTCGGTGAAGGCGTAGAGCATGCTGAAGGTCAGCATGTCCTGGTGGTACTGGCGATGGATCGGGTCGTGCTCCATGTAGCGGAGCGTGTCGTTCATCCAGCCCATGTTCCACTTGATGTCGAAACCGAGGCCGCCCAGATAGGTCGGTTTGGTCACCTGGGGCCACGAAGTCGACTCCTCCGCCATGATCAGCGCGCCCGGAACCTGGCCGTGGGTGATCTCGTTGAGGGAACGCAGAAAGTCGATGGCCTCCAGGTTCTCGCGCCCGCCGTATTTATTGGGGACCCACTCTCCTTCCTTGCGCGAATAGTCCAAATAGAGCATTGAGGCGACCGCGTCGACGCGCAGCCCGTCGATGTGGAACTCCTCCAGCCAGAACAGGGCGCTTGAGATGAGGAAGTTCTTCACCTCCAGGCGTCCGAAGTTATAGATCAGCGTGGACCAGTCCTTGTGCTCGCCGAGACGCGGATCACCGTGCTCGTACAGCGGCGTGCCGTCGAACCACGCCAGCCCATAGGCGTCCTTGGGGAAGTGGGCGGGCACCCAGTCCAGAATGACGCCGATGCCGTTCTTGTGGCAGTGATCCACGAACCAGCGGAAGTCTTCTGGCGTGCCGAAGCGGCTGGTCGGGGCGTAGTACCCGGTCGCCTGGTAGCCCCATGACAGATCGAACGGATGCTCCGTGATGGGCATTAGCTCGATGTGCGTGAAGCCGAGGTCCTTTACGTGCTTCACGAGCCGCCGCGCTAAATCCCGATAGTTGAGCATCTCGCCTTCCGGGCCACGATGCCAGGAGCCAAGATGTACCTCGTAGATGGACATGGGGTCATGAAGCCAGTCCTGGGCTGCGCGCTGTTTGAGCCATTGCGCATCGCTCCATTTGAAGGTGTTCGGCTCCTCCACGATGGCGGCTGTATTGGGACGGACCTCGAATTGACGCCCGTATGGATCCGTCTTCAGGAAGACATCGCCGTTGCGGGCACGGATCTCGAGCTTGTAGATGGCGCCTGGCGCGAGGTCCGGTATGAAGAGCTCCCACACGCCTTTGCCGTGAACGCGCATGGTGTGCCGGCGGCCGTCCCAATCGTTGAAGTCGCCGACCACGCTCACGCGCTCGGCGTTCGGCGCCCATACGGCGAACAACACCCCCCTCGCGCCGTCAGCGTCGTGCACGCGTGCGCCGAGGAGATGGTGGGCGTGCCAGTGCTTTCCCTCGCCGAACAGATGCAGGTCGAAGTCGGGTAGCTGGGGAGGGTAGCAATAGGGATCATGGCCAACGTGCTCACGGTGCTGGTCATCGCGCCAGAGCAGGCGATAGCGATCGGGGACGGCCGTTGCATCACCGTGCCACTCGAATATGTCGGTCCCTTCGATCCGGTGCATCTGGTGACCGCCCTCCACGATGGTCACCTGCTCGGCGTGAGGCAGCAATGCCCGCACCACCGCGTTGCCGTCATGGACGTGCCTGCCGAGGACCGCGAATGGGTCACGATGCCTCGCTTCGACGATCTGTTGCAGCTCCGGGGACAGTCTCGGATCGCTCATCCTGGGACACCTCTATCTGGGTTTCTTGTGTTTGCTCAGCCCGCGCGCGCCACGGATGTTGACGCCCCCGAGATTAAGTATTTTCGCATACGCGGAAATTGTAGAGGAGTTCCTTGTCCACCGGGAAGGCACATGAAGCGCCCGCTGGGGTGTGGCGAGGACCTGGGCGTACCGTTTCAGGTTAAAATGCGCTCGCGGACTATCCATCGCCTTTCGCTGATTCTTCGGAGCCCCTCTATGACCGACTCTACGCTGCCTGGCCCCGATTCGCGAGTCATCCGTAAAGAGCACCCTTCTGCGGCCCCTGACCGCGCCCAGCTCTTGCTGCAGGGCATCGCGGATGACCCAGACACGCTCCGCCGGCTGCGCCAGCGGCATGTGGTCTCATCGCGCCATTTCGACGCCTCGTTGCTGAAGCAGCTCATGCGCTTGGCGGCTCGGTATGAGCTGGGGGAGCTCAAGGATACCCATCCAATGCGCGGCAAGGTCCTAAGTAACCTGTTTCTCGACCGCTCCCATTGCACCGGCCGACTCGCATTCAATGCCGCCTGGCTGCGGCTTGGTGGGAGCCTGCTCGACTTCGAGGGCACGGTGGAGCAGATCATGAGCCGCCGTTATGCCCCGGACGAGATCGTCGAGCTCTGTAACAGCTATGCCGACATTACGGTGCTTCGCACCGGCGACCGCGAGACGTTCGACGAGATGCTGCCCCGGTTCCGGGGGCCGGTGATCAGTGCGGGAGACGGCCTGGCTGAGCACCCTACGCACGCGATGGCGGATCTCTACACCCTGTTCAAATGGCGGCCGGCCCTGCTGCAGGATGATCCTCCCGCCGACCAGCGGCTGACGATCGCCATCGTTGGGGACCCGTCGCGCACGCGCACGATTCGCAGCTTCCTGCAGCTGCTTACCTGCTTTCCGAAGGCGGTGAAACGGGTGGTGCTGATGCAGCGGCTGGAGCACGGTTTCGCCGCCGGTCAGCGCGAAGAGCTGGAGCGCGCGGGGCTGCGGATAGAGACCCTCAACGAGCTGTGCCCGGTTGCCACCGACATGGAGGCGGCCCGGGAGCTTATCCCCACTTTGGACCTGATGTACGTCCACCAATTGCAGACGACTCACGTCCCGCGCATGCAGCTCGTGGAGTCGATCGCTCTCTTCAAGCGCGAGGCGATGGTCCTCAGCCCAGAGATGCAGAACGAGGAGGCCGCTCATCTGCTCAACGACTCACCGCACAACGGCTACTTTGCCCAGGCGCGTGGATCCGTTTTCATCCGCATGGCGGTCTTTGCGGCGGTCATGGGCTGACGTCCTCCGAAGGGCGACACTCTTGACGACAGTGACCTTCCGGCCAGGCGCTCGGTCCGCTTGCCGGTCCCTGTCGGACGACCGCGTTCCGCACGGGCCCGCACCCGCCGCGCGACAGGTGACCAACTGACGCACGGCGCCGGCGAGGTATGAAGCTCGGTATCGACGTCCTCCTCGACAATCCAGAGCGGGCCGCGCGTCTGCGCGGGCGGCGGGTCGCCCTGCTCGGACATGCCGCGTCCGTTACTCGCGGCGGCAGGCACTCCCTCGATGCCCTCATGGACTCTCGCAATCTCCAACTTTCGGCTGCCTTCGGCCCCCAGCACGGGATGCGTGGGGACAAGCAGGACAACATGGTGGAGACGCCGGACTGCCTGGACCCGCGCCACGGTATCCCGGTCTACAGTCTCTACGGCGAGGTGCGCTATCCCACCCGGACTATGCTCGATGTCTTCGATGTCCTGCTGGTGGATCTTCAGGACATCGGCACCCGCATCTACACCTATGTCACGACCTTGGTCTACATGCTGGATGCCTGTGCGCGCGAGGGAAAGACTGTCTGGGTTTTGGACCGCCCGAATCCCGTCGGGCGGCCGGTGGAGGGGAGCATCCTGGAGACCGGCTGGGAGAGCTTTGTCGGTGCCGCACCACTCGTCATGCGCCACGGCCTCACCTTCGGGGAGTTGGCGCTGTGGCTTGCAGATACGAAGGGCCTCGATCTCGACCTTGAGGTCGTGGCGATGGACGGCTACCGGCCGGGCGAGGGTCCGGGCTTCGGCTGGCCCCTACATGAGCTGTCCTGGGTCAATCCCAGCCCAAACGCCTCCAGCCTGAATATGGCGCGGTGCTTTCCGGGGACCGTGTTGTTCGAAGGGACGACCCTCTCGGAGGGCCGCGGAACCACCACATCCCTCGAGCTCGTGGGTGCGCCGGACATCGACTTTGAACGGGTGCTCGAGCATATGTCGGCATTGGGCGCCGACTGGCTGGACGGCTGTCGGCTACGGCCCTGCTGGTTCGAGCCTACCTTCCACAAACACGCGGGTCGGCTCTGCTCAGGCGTCCAGATCCATACCGACAACTGTTGGTATCTGCACGACCGCTTCCGGCCCTACCGCATCGTCGCGTTGCTGCTGAAAGTCGTCCGCCGCGACTATCCGGATTACGCGATCTGGCGGGACTTCCCGTACGAGTACGAGACCGAGCGGCTCGCCATCGACCTGCTGAGCGGCGGTACCTTTCTGCGCGAGTGGGTTGACGACCCGGCGGCTGGTCCGGAGGACCTGGAGGCTCGGCTGCACAGGGACGAGGTCACCTGGAAAGAACAGCGGGAGGACTATCTGCTGTACCGGTGACGCGCGGGGACACCATCAGTAGTACCAGGGGCCCCACCAGGGTCCCCAAGGGGGATACCAGGGTCCATACCAAGGACCATACCAGGGGTAGGGGTACGGATAGAGATAGGCCGGCCGCACGGGTTGCGGCCACAGGTAGCGGGTCTCCGTCGCCACCACAGGGTAGCGGTAGGGGTAGTCCCCCACGGGGCGCGTCTCGATGCCTTCCACCTTTCCGACCACGGTCAGCAGGCGGTCTTTGGGATACTCGGCCGGATCCGCAAATGCCGGGATTCTGGCGATAAAGCGGCCCACGCCCGGCAAGTCCGCACGGGGTTCTCCGTCGCTGTCGAGCGGGCGGGCAAGCAGCTCGATCCCGGTGGTGTGCTTACGGTTCTCGACGGCAATGATGGTCCCTCCCCACCGGACCCTTTGGCCGACGTACTTGGTCGGATCTTGCTGCACCTGCGTCACGCTCACCACCGCGGCAGGAGCGATCCGGATTGCCTGGGGCACGGGCGTGGCGCACGCGGTCAAGCATATGGTCAGTGCGACGGCGGGTACGGTCGCGGCTGGGGATCGATGCATTGTGGCATGCTCCATCGGGGCAGAACTGAACCGCAGAGATGTAGAGGTACGGAGGTTCGAGGCATAGAAAACGGGGTTCGCAGATTCTACCCGCGCGTTTATCAAACTTGCTCGCTGCCCGGTGTGACCGATGTTGGGCCCCTTCTGCGTCCTCTCTCTCCGGTCTTCGCGGTACGCCCTTCCGATTGCTCTTGACTTGTGGGTGGTACCACGCGAGCACACAGCTGCCCCGCCGTTCAGGTGACGTGGCGCTTGGTGGCGGCTCCCTGCCGCGACGACCATCAATTCAGCGGCACCTGCCGGATCGGTAAAATGCCAATTCTTGCACCTGATGATTCTCACTTTACCGTGGATGACGATCTTGTAAGCCTCGGCACCTCTTGCCCCGCATACACGTCGGATTCGCGCAATGCGCGCTCCGGTGATCTCTTCGTTGCGCTCCGCGGAAGCCGTACATGACGGCCATGATTTCGTGCCCGGGCTGCTCGCCGCCGGGGTGTGCTGCGTCGCCGCCCGGGGGACGGGGGTAAGGCTCGGCTTGAATAGCGGGGTTGGTTCCGGACGGCTCGTCGAGGTGGATGATACCCACGCCGCCCACCGCCGGATTGCAGGCATGTTCCGCAGCCGCTTCGCGGGGCCCGTGGTCGGCATCGGGGGCAGCTCGGGCAAGACGACGGCGAAGGAGTTCACCGCCGCGCTCCTCGCGGCGCGCTTCCGCGTCGCCAAGACACAGGCGTCCCAGAACGGCGAGCTGGGGATTCCCAAGACCCTGGAGCAGCTGCGCCCGGACATTGACCTGGCGGTGGTCGAGATCGGGATTGACGCCCCGGGTGACATGGCGAGGCACGCCGCATTGGTGCTCCCCGATATTGCCGTGCTGACGTCGATCGGAGAGGAGCACCTGAACCTGCTCCGCTCGATCGAAGGGGTGTTTCGGGAGGAGACCGTGCTCTTTGACGTTGTCCAACAACGCGAGGGGGTGTGCTTTGCGCCGGCGGACGACCCCTGGCTGGCCCGTCTCGATGGCGCGCCCGCCGTTCACCTGATCCCTTCCGATCCCCGAGACCTGCACTCCGAGCTCGATCCCCCGCTGCGCAATCCATACCTTCGCCGCAATACCGCCCTGGCGTGTGCGGTGGCGCTTCATCTGGGTTTGCGGCCGGACGAGATCGCACGGGTCTTGGACGGACTGACTCCGCCGCAAGGCCGTGGCGGGGAGTGTCACCTGGAGGGCGGGACCATCCTCCTCCTTGACCATTACAACGCCAATCCGTCGTCGATCCGTGCGGGTCTCGCGGCCGCCGAGGCCCGCTCCCGGGAGACCGGGCTGCCCCTGTACCTCGTCCTGGGAGACATGCTCGATCTGGGCTCGGAGACGAGCCGGCTCCACGAAGATCTGGTGCCGGATCTGCACCGCATTGGGGCGGAGCGCTTGTGGCTGGTCGGCGAGGAGATGTCACGCCTTGCCACACGACTCGCCGATGCAGCATCCGACGTGCGGGCGTTTCGAGACAGTAGGGCGGCTGCCGAAGCGGCTACGGCGCTGCGCGCCCCGGCCGCTGTGGTCTTGTTCAAGGGATCCCGGGGAATGGCGCTGGAGCGGGTGATCGAGCAGCTCGCTCAGGAGGGCGCGTAGGCCGATCCGGGGGGCCTCGACGAGCCTGTGGTTTGCCTGTGCCTCGCATCGGACACCGGCCATCGGGTCAGAGGCGTGGAACGCGAGAGCGGGTGTCCAAGAATGCACCGGAGTGGCGGCGGATGGTGACTCGGACGGTCAGGCTGGTCGCTTTTCCTGGCGCTTTGTCGGGTCGGCGGCCGTATCCGTCTCGGCATGAGGAGCCTGCAGTTGCCCGTTGCCGGGGGTCGCGCCGTCTGCAGGGGAGAGGGCAGGGCATTGTCCCGATTCAAAGCGCAGCACGGCGCGCAGCCCTGGATCGTTGTCCGCAAGCCGGATCTGCGCCTCGTGGATCTGTGCCGCAGCATGGACGAGGCTGAGCCCAAGGCCGCTGCCGGGCGTAGAGCGGCTGCCGTCGAGACGGAAGAAGCGCTGGAACACCTTCTCGCGCATGGGCGTTGGGATGCCGGGGCCGCTATCTACCACCGCGATCTCCGGATGACCGGCCTGCATCCCCACGGTGAGGGCGATGCGGCCCCCGTCGGGCGTGTACTTGATGGCGTTGTCCACGAGATTCGCGACTGCCTGGAACAGCAGATCGCGGTCGCCGTGCACGCAGAGCGGTGTCGGCGCCTCGACCGAGAATTGTTGGCCGCGCTCCGTGGCAAGCGGCTCATAGAGCTCGGCAACGTCCTCGACCAGGCTGGACAGCTCGACCTCCGTGAAGGCGGTGCGCCGGCTCCCCGACTCGATCCGGGCAATTCGCAGAAGGGCGTTGAAGGTCGCCAGCAGCTCGTCGGCGTTCTCGATGGCCTGATCGACCGTCTCTGCGATCCGCTCCGGGCGGTCGCTTTCGCCGCGCATTAGCTCGAGCCTGGTCCGCAGCCGTGTGAGCGGGGTTCGCAGATCATGGGCGATATTGTCCGAGACCTGCCGCACCGCCTCGAGCAACCGCTCGATCCGCTCAAGCATCAAATTCAGGTTCACCGCCAGCTGGTCGAAGTCGTCGCCTGTTCCGTCGGTGGGGACGCGCCGGGACAGGTCGCCCTCCATGATCTCGCGGCTCGTCTGGTTGATGGCCTCGATGCGGCGCACGACGCCGGCACTCATGGTCACGCCCCCAAGAAGCGCGAGGGCCGCGGTGATGGCGAGTCCCCAGGCGAGGGCGTTGAGGATCAGCCGGCGGGTCGCCTCCAGCTCGCGGACATCGCGGCCGACGAGGAGATGCAGGCCGCCGCGGAGGTCGAAGATACGGGCGCGCGCTGCATGCTCCTCGCTGGCACTTGGCCCCCAGTCGTGCAGCACGAAGCTCATCCAGCCGCTCCCATCCGAGGGGGCATCCGGCCAACCGCTCAGGTTGCCGACCACGGGCGTGAAATCCTGGTTCGCCAGCAAGTAGACGGCGGCACCGCCGGGATCGCGGGCGATGCGTTCGGCGATCAAGCTGGACAGCCCGGTGAGCCCGCGCTGGCGGTACTGCTCGGCCAAGCCGCCGATCTCCGCCCCGATGGTGGCGTCCGTTTGCCGGCTCATGTAGCCCGCGGTGGCCCAGTAGATGAACCCGAGCAGTATGATGACCGAGCCGACCGACAGCGCCATGTAGAGCAGGGCGAGTCGGAATGTCGAGCTGCGGAATGTCCTAGCCGGGAGCACGAAGCACGTATCCGGCGCCGCGGACCGTCTGCAGTAGTGGATCGTCGAACTCTTTGTCGATCTTTGCCCGTAGGCGGCTCACATGGACATCGATCACGTTGGTCTGGGGGTCGAAGTGATAGTCCCACACGTTTTCGAGCAACATGGTGCGGGTCACTACCTGCCCTTCGTGCCGCATCAGGTACTCGAGCAGACGAAACTCCCGGGGCTGGATGTGGATGCGCTGTCCCGCGCGGGTTACCTCGCGGGTGAGCAGGTTCATCTCCAGGTCGCCGACGCGTAGCTTCGTCTCCGGGGTTTCGCCCGAGCCGCGGCGGATCAGGGCCTCGAGGCGCGCGTGCAGCTCGGCGAAGGCGAACGGTTTGACCAGGTAGTCGTCCCCGCCTGCCCGCAGTCCTTCCACCCGGTCGTCCACCTGGCCCAGGGCGCTAAGGATAAGTACCGGGGTCTTGTCGCCGGATGCCCGCAGGGTACGCACGATGCCGAGTCCGTCGAGCCCCGGAAGCATGCGGTCGATAATCAGGACGTCGTAGCTTCCGCCCGCCGCGTCCAATAGGCCCGCTTTGCCCTCCTGGGCGTGGTCGACTGTGATTCCTACCTCCCGCAGGGCCTTGAGCAGGAAAGCGGCTAACTGCTGGTCGTCTTCTATGAGGAGAACGTGCATGCCTCACCAGATCCATGAAAGGGACATTCTTACGAGACTTGCCGAAATTGTATACCGGTCGTACGCGCTTTTGCGGTGGTGATTACCGTGATTACCGTGTTACCGTGGTATAACAGCGACGGGCGCCGTCGTCCGATGGACAGGGGCGCCCGTCGCTTCAAGGGACCGCTCCGCAAAGGCCCGTCCGTAGACCCTTGCGACTCGGCGTGGAAGATTGCGCATCCGTGCACTACGGAGGCTGCCGCCAATTCCGGCAGCCTCGTTTCACCGGGGGCTCGGGGTCAGGCGGCCAAACGCACCACGACGAACCGCTGTTGACCGTTCTGCTCTACACGCAGGAGGACCGACGAGTGGTGGTGATCGAGCGCTGCATGCACCTGCTGCTCGACCTCGTGCGGTGTCGTGGTGGCCTGCTGGCCAACCATCGAGATCACGCTGCCAGGCTTGATCCCCGCCTCGTCCGCCGGGCTGCCTTGTTCCACCTGGGCCACGAGCGCCCCCTGGGTGCTTTCCCCCAGCTGCAGGGCGCGGCGTGCCTGCGGGGTGATCGGCGCGAGGTAGAGTCCGAGGTGCGGTGTGGTGTCATCGGGCTGCGTGCTCTGCCGGGCGGCAACCTTCTGCTGATCGGGCATCTTTCCAATCACGACGGGCAGGTCCTTCGTCTTGCCGTCGCGGTAGACCTCGATCTTCATGTTGGTTCCGGCGGGGGTGTCGGCGACCAGCCGCGAAAGGTCCTTGAACTCGTCAATCGGCTTGCCCCCGGCCTGCAGGATCACGTCGCCTGGGCGCAGGCCGGCCTTGGCCGCAGGGCTGTCCGGGGCCACGCTTGCGACCAGGGTGCCCTGTTCCGACGAGAGGCCGAGGCTCTTGGCGACATCCTCGGTCACCGGCTGAATCGCGACCCCGAGCCATCCCCGCTCAATGTGGCCCGTCGCTTCCAGCTTACTCACCACGTCCTTTGCGATGGAAGAAGGGATGGCGAACCCGATACCCACACTGCCTCCGCTCGGTGAGTAGATCGCCGTGTTCACTCCAATGACTCGTCCTTTCTCGTTGAAGAGCGGCCCCCCGGAGTTTCCTCGGTTGATCGGGGCATCGACCTGCAGGAAGTCGTCGTACGGGCCGGAGTTGATGTCCCGACCACGCGCCGAAATGATGCCGGCGGTCACGGAGCCGCCAAGGCCGAAGGGGTTGCCGACCGCAAGCACCCAATCGCCCACGCGCGCCGTGTCGGAATCGCCAAACTGGACATAGGGCAGCGGCTTGCCGGCGTCGACCTTCAGCAGGGCGAGGTCCGTCTTCGGGTCACGGCCCTTCACCTGGGCCTTGTATTGGGTACCGTCCTGCATGATTACCTTGACCCGAGCCGCGCCATCGACCACGTGATTGTTGGTCACGACCCAACCGCTGGGATCGATGATGAAGCCAGACCCCAGCGCTTCGACGCGCCTTGGAGTCTCGACGTGTCCCCACGGAGCTCCATCCTGTCCGAAGTGCCGGCGGAAGAACTGGCCAAGAGGCGAATCCTCAGGGATCTGCGGAATCTCGACCCGTCCTTGAACTTGTCCGCTGCTCTCTTTCTCGATGACGGCAATGTTGACCACGGCGGGGCTGACTTGTTGGAGGATGTCGGCGAAGCTCGCCGGGCCGCTGAACGCTTGGACCGATTTGGATTGGGGCGGCGGCATGGTCGCATGAGCGTCGATCGACGGCAGGAACCCTGCGCCTGCAAGTGCCAAGGCGACGGCCGCGGCCACGGCGCCCCTGGCGAAGACACTCGTCCGCCGCCGCGTGGCTGTGCTGGTCTTGTCCTGCTCGGATGGTTTGGTCTTGATGGTCATTCAGTTGCTCCTAACAAATTGGTTGGACTTGGCTTGGCACGCCCGCCGACGACCTTCGCCTCGGTAGGGTGGCGCAGCCGAAGCCGAAATTGGTTCGACTGACCCAAATCCCGTATGGGGGCAAGTCCGTTACGGCATGCTTGCTGCCTGATTAATCCTTCGTAAGGCGCCTGCCCAACGGTCATGGCGCCAACACCACCACGACCGATTCCCCCACCCGGACCTCCGCCAGAGCGCGTGGGGGCCGTGGAGCGCGCTGCGCACAATCTTCACGGCAAGGGCGCGGAGGGGAGCAGGGCGAGCCGGCGCTCGGCCGTCGACGTGCCCCACGACGGTGCCAGTCCTGGTTCGGCGGGTTGGGGTTACGTGCGCGGTGGGGTTGGTGGTAGCGGTCGCTGGCGGTGCCGGTGCAGCCAGGGGGGACGAGCGGTGATCGGGAGATGTTACGGGGTCCGGCTAAGCGCTGAATAGATCCACTCTGGATTTGTCAGCGCACGGCATCCGAAAAGTGTGGTTTCCGGGTGCCTTCATTTTTCGCCGTTTGAGCCTAGATACGCCAGTTGGAACCGCCAAGGCGCCAAGGCCGCCAAGAAAAACACTGCGTTCTGATTGATTCGTGGGTCACCCGAGAGCTAGTAGCATTGACCTCTCCAACCATCTGAAAAAGTTGGTGCTCTTGGCGTTCTTGGCGGTTCAAGTGCTTTTCTTAGGTCGAAGGTGCTGAAAATGGCGGGGCGTCGTGCCGCACGGGAGACGCTGAGTTGACCAGCGTCTCCCAAACGACCTCCTTCTGCCGGTCTGATGGAGGGCTGAGACCGTGACGCGCAGCCCCCGCGTCCGCAGCTAGCTCGGCGGTGTCTCGATGCGGCGCCACGACCGGCCGTCGTTCCTCATCAGCTCCCCGGCGGCCTTGGGTCCCCAGGTCCCGGCGGCGTAGTTCGGAAACTCCCGCGGCGGCAATGCGGACCACACGTCCATCACCGATTGCACGATCTCCCACCCTTTTTCCACCGTGTCCGCGTGCTTGTACAGGGTGGCGTCACCATTCATGCAGTCGTAGATCAGCGTCTCGTAGCCGGTGCTCGGCTCGTTGCCGAAGTAGTCTACGTAGCAGAAGTCCATGTTGACCGTGCCCACCCGCATGGTCGGCCCCGGGATCTTGGCGGCAAAGCTGAGCTGGATGCCGTCGTTGGGCTGGATACGGATCACCAACGTGTCGGGCGTAACCGATTCGACCGGGGTGTCCTTGAACATCATGAACGGCGCCCGTTTGAACTGGATAGCGACCTCCGTGTATTGGGCGGGCAGGCGTTTGCCGGTGCGCAAGTAAAACGGGACACCTGCCCAGCGCCAGTTGTCGAGTGTGAGCTTGAGTGCGGCATAGGTCTCGGTGCGCGAGTCGGGGCTCACCCCCGCCGAGGCCCGATAGGGCGATACCTGCTCGCCGGTCGGCATCTCGCCCGCGCCGTATTGGCCGCGTACCGCGTGCGTCAGCACCTGCTCGGGTGTGAGGGGCTGGACGGCCGCGAGCACCTTGTTGATCTCGTCTCGCACGGCGTAGGCCTCGAAGGAGTTCGGGGGCTCCATGCCCAGGAAGCCCAGCAGCACCAGGAGGTGGTTGGGGATCATGTCGCGTAGCGCGCCCGCCTCCTCGTAGTAGGCGCCGCGATGCTCTACCCCGACGGACTCGGCCACCGTGACCTGCACGTGGTCGACGTACTGTCGATTCCACATGGGCTCGATGAAGCCGTTGGCGAAGCGGAACACCATGATGTTCTGCACCGTCTCCTTGCCGAGGTAATGATCGATGCGGTAGATCTGGTCCTCCTCGAGGTTCTCGTGCATCTCGCGGTTCAGGGCCTTCGCCGACTCCAGGTCCCTGCCGAAAGGCTTTTCGATGATCACGCGCCGCCACTTCTCGGGCGTCTCCTGGGTAAGGTTCGCGCTTCCCAGTTGCCGGGTGATCTCGGCGAAGAGACTTGGGGGAACGGCGAGGTAGTAAAGGACATTTCCTTCCGTATGGTGGTCTTCTTCCACGGTTTGAAGCAGGTCGCACAGCAGGCCGTATGTACGGCGGTCCTTGAAGTCGCCGTGCATGTAGTGGATGCGCTGAACGAGCTCGTCCCATACCGTTTGGGAGAAGTTTGGTCCCACGGTTTCGCGAATCTCTTCCGACAGTTTGTCGCGAAAGGCGTCGGGTCCGAGCTCTAAACGGTCGACGCCTACCACGGCGAAGTTGTTCGGGAGGAGGCCGTCGTTGGTCAGATGGAACAGCGACGGGATTAGCTTGCGCCTGGTGAGGTCGCCCCCGGCACCGAAGATCACCATGACGGACGGGGGCGCAGGGGGTGCCTTATCGTTTTGAGATAGATTGAGGGACACGATTCGCCTCCTACGCTTGCTTCTCGCGATGGCCGCCAAATTGGAAGCGCATGGCCGACAGCAGGCGGTCGGCGAAATCGGCTTCGCCGCGCGAGCTGAAGCGCTCGAAGAGCGCCGTGGCGAGGACCGGGGCCGGGGTACCAGTCTCGATCGCGGCAATGGATGTCCAGCGGCCCTCACCCGAGTCGGAGACCCGCCCGCCGAACTGCGCAAGCTCGGGACTCTCGGTCAGGGCATTGGCGGTTAGATCGAGCAGCCAGGACGCCACCACACTGCCGCGGCGCCACACCTCGGCGACCTGGGCGACGTCGATGTCGAACTGGTAGTTCTCCGGGTTGGCGAGCGGGGCGGTCTCGGCGTCGACCTCCTGGTCCTCGCGGCCGATGCCACCGTGCTGCAGGATGTTGAATCCCTCCGCGTAGGCCGCCATGAGGGCGTACTCGACCCCATTGTGCACCATCTTTACGAAGTGACCGGCGCCGCTCCGACCGCAGTGCAGGTACCCCTGCTCGGCCCGTGAATACGGTCCGCTGCGACCTTCCGTTCGGGCGATGTCGCCGGCGCCGGGGGCAAGGGTGGCGAAAATCGGGTCCAGGTGCGTTACAGGGTCGGTCTCGCCGCCGATCATGAGGCAGTATCCGCGCTCCAGTCCGTGTACGCCGCCGCTGGTGCCGACGTCCACGAAGTGGACGCCCGCGTCCGCGAGCTGTCTGGCGTGCCGCATGTCGTCCCTGTAATAGGAATTTCCCCCGTCGATGAGGATATCTCCGGCATCCAGGTGCGGGACAAGGTCGTCGACCACCCGGTCCACCACCGCTGCCGGGACCATCATCCAGACTGCCCGCGGTTTGCTTAGCTTGTCCGCCAAGTCGGCGGCGCTGGTGCTGCCTGTCGCTCCCTCCTGCTCGAGGGCCGCCACGGCATCCCTGTCGCGGTCGAAGACCACGCACGTGTGGCCGGCGCGCATGAGCCGCCGCACCATGTTGGCGCCCATCCGGCCGAGACCGATCATTCCTATTTGCATGGTGAAAACTCCTTGTTCCGTTGCTAAGAGTCCGGGAAGACACATCCCCCTTCCCGTGTTTGGCGGGGCATGCCCGCCAAACAGGGAGCTGCTCAGGGTGACCCCGGTCTGGACCGCAACCAGCCTGTCCATCCCCCGGGTAGGTGGAGGCGCCGGGGCAGGGCTACAACGCCGAGGGCAGGGATCCGTCCGCCGGCGGACGCCGTGAATTCGTCCTGAAGGCCTGACGGCAGCCTCCCCGCTGTCGACACCCTCGGCGGGCGCAACCCGGCCCCTCGGGTAGAGAAGCGAAAGGGCCAAGTCGGTCGGGTATAAGGTGTTTCCCAAGCTGGTTCGGCATGTTGCGGAAACCACCTTAGTGGCGGTTCAAAAGCAACTGAAACAGCCCCCCAGGAGCCCGTCGCCCCAGCGGGGAGGGGTTGGGGTGAGGGGAGAAAGCCGAACCATCGCGCATCGGTTATTTTGGACCATTCCTTAGTTTTCAGTCGGGGTGGCTCTCCAGCACCACCACGCTCCGTCCCCTGGTCCAGTAACGGTTGTCGTGGACGTGCGGCTGGCTGCCGAGGTCATAGACCGCGGGTTGGGTCGTGGTGTCTACGGCAAGGTGCCAGTGACGCCTATGCAGAGCGGGGAGGGCGGGCTTGCACGTCTCCTCCGACATGTTGAGGATGACGTGCAGCGGCGGCTCCTCCGAGCTGCAGCCGGCCAGGGTAAAGGCCAGCACGCTGGTCTCCGGATCATTCCATCTTGGCTTGTTGAGGGTGACACCGTGCCAGGTCACGTCCGGCATCGCTTGACCCTCATCCGCCTCACCACTCAGGAAGCGTTCCCGGCGCAAGGTCGGGTGTCGCTTGCGGAAGGCAATCATCGCCCGGGTGAATTCCAAAAGATCCCGGTTGCGCTCGGTCAGACCCCAATCGAACCAAGAGGTCTCATTGTTCTGACAGTAGCTGTTGTTGTTTCCGCGCTGGGTGCGCAAAACCTCGTCTCCGGCGAGAAGCATTGGCACCCCTTCGCTGAGCATGAGGATGGCGATGAAGTTCATCGCCTGACGCCGCCGCAGGGCGAGAATCGCTGAATCGTCGCTCTGCCCTTCTGTCCCGTAGTTCGCGCTCAGGTTGTGGTCGTGCCCGTCCCTATTGCCTTCTCCGTTGGCCTCGTTGTGCTTCTCCTCATAGCTCACCAGGTCGTTGAGGGTGAAACCGTCGTGACAGGTGACGAAATTGATGGAGTTGATGGGCAGGCGGCCGGCGGGCTCGTAGAGGTCGCTGCTGCCGGCCACGCGGGTCGCTACCTCTGGAACGAGCCCCTTGTCGCCGCGGACGAAGCCCCGGATAACATCCCGGTAGCGCCCGTTCCACTCAGCCCAGCGCAAGCCCGGGAAGTCGCCGACCTGGTAGAGCCCCGCCGCGTCCCATGCCTCGGCGATGATGTGGGTGCGGCCGAGTACAGGGGATAGCTCGGTCGTCCACAGGAGCGGCGCGTGGTATTGCGGTTTGCCGTCTTCGCCGCGGCCCAGGGCACTGGCAAGATCGAACCGGAACCCGTCCACGTGCATCTCCCGCACCCAGTACTGGAGGCAGTCGACGAGGAACCGCATGACCATCGGGTGGTTGCAGTTCACCGTGTTGCCGCAGCCCGTGAAGTCGCGGTAACGGCGGCGGTCGAGCGGGTCGAGGTGATAGAAGATCTCGTTCCCCAACCCCCTGAAGCTGATGGTGGGACCCTGCCCGTTTCCTTCCGCAGTGTGGTTGAACACGACATCGAGGATCACCCCGATGCCCGCTCGGTGCAGGGCCTTTACCATGTCGCGGAACTCATCGCGCGTCCGTTTCGGGTCCACGCTGTAGCCCGGGTGGGGGGCGTAGAAGCTGTGGGTGCTGTAGCCCCAGTAGTTCTCGAGCCCCAGTGCCGACGTCTCGGGCGGCACGTCCTGGGCGTCGAAGGCCATTACGGGCATCAGCTCGACATGGGTGATGCCGAGCTCTTTGAGATACGAAATCTTCTCGATGAGCGCCAGAAAGCTTCCGGGATGTTCCGTTCGGGAGGAAGGATGTCGCGTGAAGCCGCCGACGTGGAGCTCGTAGATGACCGCCTCGCTGAGCGGTATGTGCAGGGGCGCGTCGCCCTCCCAATCGTAGGCATCGCGCACCATTTGGGCGCGCATCGCCCTTGCGGTATTGTCGCCCCGCCGTGCAGCCGCACCGCGATCCCACAGCCTGTCGCTAACGGTCGTGCACCAGGGGTCGAGCAGCGCCTTGTGGCGGTCGTAACGAAAGCCCGTGTGCTGCGTGTCGCCTGGTCCATCGGCGCGCCAGCAGTAGTAGACCCCGTCCGGGAGCCCCTCCACCAGTACATGCCAGAAGAAGAAGGTCCGATTGGTCTTTGGATCGAGCGGAATGATCTGAAACGGACGCGCGCTGTCCTCGCGCTCGAAGAGCAGCAGCTCCACGCGGGTCGCGTGGCGGGTGAAGACGCAGAAGTTGATGCCCTCGGGTAGAACGGCAGCACCGCCGCGGTTCCAGTCGCCGGGTTTGACGGGGAAATTTCGAGGGGACATAGGCCCTCTCTCAGCGCTGCTGCCCAGGCGGCAGGACCTGCTGCATCATGTCCATCGGGTTGAGTCGCTCAAACTGTCGCCCGCCCTTTTGGAATACCCCCGCCATGGTCTGAATGCTCTCGCGAATTCCCCGCACGTCGCCAGCCATGGCCGGCATGTGCCGGACGCTCGCTTCCATTCCGGACACTCGCTGGACGAGCGTCTCCATCTGATTGCGCATGCGCCCCATGTCCGTGGACATGACGGCCACCTGATCCGTCATGCGAGCCATGTGGCGAGTCATGTCATACATGAGCTTCACCATGAACAGGAAGGCAGCGCCGCCCACAACGGCAAGGAGGTAGACGATAGGTCGTTGCATGAGATCTATTTCCTTTGGCTAGGGTTGTTAGCGCTATTCCTCCGCTACGACGAAGGGCCTGCTTCGTCACGCGGCTGCGCGCCATCCTTGGCACCTGGTTTCCGGCATTCCTCCGGGTCAAGTCCGGGGCAGGCTCTGCCGGAACGACGACGTTGATCCGTGCCTGGGCGTCATCCCGGCACGGAATGCCGGGATCTAGGCCCCACGGATGGAGTGCAAGGTGTCCCGGCTGAGTTTCAGGACTAATCACTTTGGGTAGCGGCATCCGTGATGGGATACACCCTCGTCATTTGCGTTATTGCTTATCTGACAGCGAGTTGCGTCCGTCGGTGGGTGCCGAAAATTCCTCCTGAGGACGTGACGGTAGCCTTGCGGCGGTCGTTACGCCGGACAGATCCAACTCGGCCCCTCGGGTCGACAAGCGGAAACGCCCTGTGGCTTGCGCACGTCGGCGTGAATTCTGACCTAAGATGCCATACGTTGTCTTGTCGCGTTCCTCGCGGTATGTTTCGCGCCGTGAAACGCAATCGCCTGTGGCTAAGACTCATCGCCCTGTTCTGCCTGATCACCGTCCAGGTGCAGGCGTGGGCCGCGCTGGCGATTCCCTGTGGGCATAGCCGTTTGAGCGCGCACGTCGATTCGGCCTGCGAGTCCCACCGGAGCGAGCCGGAGACACAGCCGCCCGAGCACCGGTTCAAGCTCCTTGACTGCCACAAGTGTGCCCTCGGGTATGCGCTTGGCGTGTACCATCCGACAACCTCCAGTATCCCGGTGTCGCTGACCCTCCTCACCGAGCCCCGCTTCCCAGGGCGCGATCCGCACTTTTACCGTTTCACACCCGACCCTCTCCTGCGTCCTCCCATCGCAGCACGCACCGCTTGCTGATGCGGCGCGACGGGCTTCGGCGGTAGCCGAGCCGCGCTCTTAGCCGCGCCCTTTCTGCCCGTTCGGTTACCCCCGGCCTTGCCGCCCTGTCTCGCGGGAGGAGACGATGATCCCGAGCTCCATTACGTGCCGCGCAGCCGGCAGATGCATTGCTGCCTCGTTATCCCTTGTCACTTTGATCGGCTCGCTATTGCTCAGCGGATGTTCCCAAGAGTCCCCGCAGGCGGGCGAGTCCCACGCCCCAACGGCGAAGGACACAGCCCTGGAGCACGCGAAAAAGCACCTCGACCCCAAGTACGTCTGCCCCATGCACCCGCAGATCGTCCGCGACGAGCCCGGGAGCTGTCCCATCTGCGGCATGAGACTTGTGGAAAAGCGCCAGGATCCCGTGCCGGCACAGCCTGCGAACACTGCTTCCCCCGGCGCCGACGGGGGTCGGCCCGCGGTGCGGCTGAACGGGGCCGTGATCCAGAGCATGGGTGTCCGCACCGCGAAGGCGGAGCGCGGAATGCTCTCAAAGCAGGTCCGGGCCGTCGGGCGGGTCGAATACGACGAGACGCGGCTCGCCCATGTCCATCCCCGGGCAGCGGGCTGGATCGAGGCGCTCCAGCTCCGGGCGGAAGGGGAACCGGTCAAGAAGGGTCAAGAGCTTGCCGAGCTCTACGCGCCGGACATCCTCTCCGCCCAGGTCGACTTTCTCATCGCGCTGGAGCCCCAGGGGCGGGGTGCCCGGCAGATCAAGGCCGACAAGGCGCGCAACCTGCTGCGGGTGCTGGACGTGCCCGAGGTGGTCATCCGTCAGATCGAGCAGTCCCGCCAGACTCGCAACACCGTGCCGGTCCTGGCGCCCGCCGGCGGCATCGTCACCAAGCTCACGGCCCGGCAGGGCATGTACGTGACTCCCGCCAGTGAGATGTTCACGATCGCGGACCTGAGCCGGGTCTGGGTCATGGTGGACGTTTTCGAGCACCAGCTGGCCTGGATCTCGCCGGGGCAGCGCGCAGAGATGCGTGTGCCGGCCTATCCGGGGAGGGCTTGGACGGGCACCGTCGATTATCTGTACCCGGATCTGGACGCCAAGACGCGGACCCTGCGGGTGCGCCTGGTGTTCGAGAACCCCGATCTGGCCCTCAAGCCCAACATGTTCGCGGACGTGGTCGTCGCGGGCGCTCCCGAAAAGGAGACGCTCAAGGTCCCGCGCGAGGCCGTCATCATTACCGGCGAGCGCGAATCCGTCGTGCGCGCGCTCGGTGGCGGGCGCTTCCAGCCGGTGGACGTGGTGACCGGAATGCAGAGCGGCGACACGGTGGAGATCCTGTCGGGCCTCAATGAAGGGGACGAGGTCGTCGTCTCCGGCCAGTTCCTCATCGACTCGGAGTCGAGCCTCCAGGCGAGCTTCAATCGGATGTCCGAGGGCGGTCAGCACTCCGCTGCCCACCCCCATCAAGGCCATTGAGGGGGGATGCACGGTGGAAAAAGTCATCCAGTGGTCCATCCACAACCGCTTTCTGGTCATCCTCGCCACCCTGTTGCTCACCGCCTGGGGCCTGATCTCCCTGAGGCAGACCCCGCTCGACGCTATCCCCGACCTGTCCGACGTGCAGGTCATCATCCGGACGAGCTTCCCCGGTCAGTCGCCGCGGGTGGTCGAAGAGCAGGTCACCTACCCCATCACCACCACCATGCTGGCGGTGCCGGGTGCCCAGACGGTGCGGGGCTACTCCTTCTTCGGGGACTCCTACGTCTACGTCATCTTCAAAGACGGCACCGATCTCTACTGGGCGCGCTCACGGGTGCTGGAGTACCTCAACCAGGCGGCGTCGTCCCTGCCAGCTGCGGTCTCGCCGCGCCTCGGCCCGGATGCCACCGGGGTCGGCTGGGTCTACAGCTATGCGCTCGTCGACCCCACGGGTCGCCACGACCTGGCGCAGCTGCGGAGCCTGCAGGACTGGTTTCTGAAGTTCGAGCTCCAGACCGTGCCGGGTGTCGCCGAGGTGGCGACCGTGGGCGGCATGGTGCGCCAGTACCAGGTGGTTGCCGACCCGGGGAAGCTCCGCGCCTACGGCATCCCGCTTTCGCGCCTCACGACGGCCATCCGCAACGCCAACCGCGAGGTGGGGGGCTCGGTGGTCGAGCTCGCGGAGGCGGAGTACATGGTCCGCACCCGCGGCTACATCGCCTCGCTGGAGGACATCGAGACCATTCCGGTGGATGTGAGCGCTCGCGGTACGCCCATCATGCTGCGGGATGTGGCCGCGGTCCAGGTCGGCCCGGAGATGCGGCGGGTGGTCGCGGACCTGGACGGGGCAGGGGAGGTCACCGGCGGCATCGTGGTCATGCGCTACGGCGAGAATGCGCTCGCGACCATCTCCGCCGTGAAGGAGAAGCTCGCTGAGCTGCGCAATGGACTGCCCGAAGGGGTCCGGATCGTCGAGACCTACGACCGCTCCGAGCTCATCCTCAATGCGGTGGACAACCTCAAGCACAAGCTCATCGAGGAGTTCATCGTAGTGGCCCTGGTGTGCCTGGTGTTCCTGTTCCACTTGCGCTCCGCCTTCGTTGCCATCGTCAGCCTGCCGCTGGGGGTGCTTGCCGCCTTCATCATCATGCGTCACCAGGGCATCAACGCGAACATCATGTCGCTGGGCGGCATCGCCATTGCCATCGGGGCCATGGTGGACGCGGCCATCGTCATGATCGAGAACGCCCACAAGCACCTGGAGCGCTACCGTGAGGCATACGGCCACCCGCCCCGCGGCAGCGAGCACTGGCAGGTGGTGACGAGTGCGGCCGTCGAGGTAGGGCCGGCGCTCTTCTTCTCCCTCCTCATCATCACCCTGAGCTTCCTGCCGGTCTTCACGCTGGAGGCCCAGGAGGGGCGGCTGTTTGCGCCGCTGGCCTACACCAAGACCTATGCCATGGCCGCCGCGGCGGGGCTGGCGGTGACCCTGGTGCCGGTGCTCATGGGCTACTTCATCCGCGGGCGCATCCCGAAGGAGAGCGCCAACCCCATCAGCCGCGTGCTCATCTGGATGTACCGTCCCCTGCTCCGGGGCGTCCTGGGGGCCCCGCGCACCACCATCGCCCTGTCGCTGCTGATCTTCCTGACCCTGTTGATTCCGATCTACGGCATCGGCGGGCTGCTGGAGCCCCTCAAGTGGCCGTTCCAGGCGGCGGCGCTCGTGGACAGGGAGGGGCACTCCTCAGCGGGCGCTGGCGCGGATCGCGAGTTGGCAGCGCGACCTATCGCGTGGCTGGCGCGGCCTCACCGGCGGCAGCCCGGCCCTTGAGCGGTTCGCGTCGGGACTGGGATCGGAGTTCATGCCCGAGCTCTACGAGGGTGATCTGATGTACATGCCAACGACCCTCCCTGGGCTCTCGGTGGGCAAGGCGCAGGAGCTCCTGCAGCAGACCGACCGTCTGATCGCGAGCCTCCCGGAGGTGGAGCGCGTGTTCGGCAAGATCGGCCGGGCGGACACGGCCACCGATCCGGCCCCTCTAACCATGATCGAGACCGTCATCCAGCTGAAGCCGGAGTCCGAATGGCGTCCCGGGATGACCATCGACGGGCTGATCGCGGAGCTCGACCGCACGGTGGACTTCCCCGGCGTCACCAACGCCTGGGTCATGCCCATCAAGACGCGGATCGACATGCTGGCGACCGGCATCAAGACGCCCGTCGGCATCAAGGTCGCGGGGCCTGATCTCAAGGAGATCGAGCGCATCGGCAAGGACGTGGAGCGTGCCGTGCTCAAGGTGCCGGGGACGGCGTCGGCCTTCTCGGAACGGGTGGCGGGCGGGCGCTACATCGAGATCCGTCCCAACCGGCTGGAGGCGGCGCGTGTGGGCCTGAACATCGAGGACATCAACCAGATCGTGGCCGCCGCCGTTGGCGGCATCAACATCACCCAGACCGTCGAGGGCCTGGAGCGCTACCCCGTCAACCTGCGCTTTCCGCGCGAGCAGCGCGACGACCTGGAGAAGCTCCGCGAGCTGGCGCTCGTCACGCCCACGGGCGCACAGGTGCCGTTGTCACAGATCGCACGGGTCGCCATCGTGGACGGCCCGCCCATGCTCAAGAGTGAGAACGCGCGCCTGAACGGCTGGACCTTCGTCGACATCCGCGGCCGTGATGTCGGCAGCTACGTTCAGGAGGCTCAGACTCGGGTGCGCGACGAGGTCGAGCTGCCTCCCGGCTACTCCATCACCTGGTCGGGCCAGTACGAGTACATGCTGCGCGCCAAGGACAAGCTCCTGCAGGTCGTGCCCTTCACCCTGGTGATCATCTTCGTTCTGCTCTACCTGACCTTCCGCCGCGCAGGGGAGGCGTGGCTCGTGATGCTGTCGCTGCCGTTCGCCCTGGTTGGCGGCTTCTGGCTGATTTACCTCCTGGGCTACAACCTGTCGGTCGCCGTGGCCGTCGGCTTCATCGCCCTCGCGGGGGTCGCCGCCGAGTTCGGGGTGGTGATGCTGGTGTATCTCGACAACGCCCTCAAGCAGTGGCAGGCGGAGGGGCGGCTGAGAGACTCGGCGGATCTCACCGCCGCCATCATGGAGGGGGCGGTGCTGCGGGTACGGCCCAAGGCGATGACGGTCGCCACCATCATCGCCGGACTCCTGCCGATCATGCTCGGCAGCGGCACCGGCTCGGAGGTCATGCGCCGGATCGCCGCGCCTATGGTAGGCGGCATGATCACGGCACCGCTCCTGAGTCTGTTCGTGATACCGGCCATCTATCTCGTTTGGCGGAGGAGGGAGCTGATGCCGGCGTTCGCGCGGGCTGCAGACGCGGGCGTGTAAGCTTGCCGGTGGGGATCGTCGTCGGTCCCGGGTACTGCCGATGCCTGAACACCTCAAATGGCCGCTCGCTGATCCTGGCGCCCAAGCTCCGGCTTGGGCGCTTCTGGCACAAGCTCCGCTTCTGCATGCGGCGATTCGCGCCCTGTGCGATTGGGAGTGCCTCCTTGGATACTGCAGTCTGCTCTGTATGCTGACCGGCCGTGGTTCCTGCCGCGCGTGAAGCAGAGCTTTGGGAAGACATTGACCAAGCGGAGCTTGGTCACGAGTCAATCGCCGTTTGTCCTGGTACCCCCAAACATTACCCGAGCGGAAAGAGCTTTCGCATGAACGTCAGACCTGGAACGCCAAACGACATCGACGCCATATCCGAAGTCACGGTAGCAGCATTCAGGAACCACCCGATCAGCCACCAGACAGAGCAGTTCATCATTGCCGCACTGCGTGCTGCAGATGCCTTGACGGTCTCCCTCGTGGCCGATGACCAAGGACAGGTCGTGGGGCACATCGCCTTCTCGCCCGTCACCATCTCGGACGGCACGGAAGGCTGGTACGGCATGGGACCCGTCTCAGTGCTTCCGGAGCGTCAACGGCTGGGCATCGGGACCGCCCTCGTCAACGCCGGCCTGGCAGCGCTGAAGGACTTGCACGGACGCGGCTGTGCCCTCGTTGGCGATCCGAGCTACTACGCGCGCTTCGGGTTCAGAAACGTCCCGAGTCTGGTCCACGAGGGGATTCCGCAGGAATTCTTTCTGTGTCTGCCATTCACCGACGCGATCCCTCGCGGGATCGTCACCTTCCATCCAGCCTTCTGCGCGCAGAGCTGACGGAGCTGGGAAAACCGGCTCGCCGTTTCTGCTGCCCTCCCAGCTGGTCGCTCCCGAGCGGCGCTCTGGTTTACGGCTGTACCCGGACCAGGGCGCGCGGCCGCGATCGTGGCGCCTGGATCTCGCCAGGGTCTTATCGAACGTGGGGGAGGCGGCGGCCGGTTCGGCCGTGCCCTAGAAATCCACCGGACTCTTGACCGGCACCACTCCGGGCCGATTGAGCACGTGGGTATAGATCATGGTGGTGGACACGTCCGCGTGCCCGAGCAGCTCCTGCACCGTGCGGATGTCGTAGCCCGCTTCCAACAAATGCGTGGCAAATGAGTGCCTCAACGCATGACTGTTCACCCGCTTGGGGATAGCGGCCCTTTGCGCAGCCGACTTGATCTCCCGCTGCAGGGAGGATTCGTGCATGTGATGGCGGCGCACCTGCCCCGACTTCGGGTCCTGTGACAGCCGACTGCTCGGGAACACGTACTGCCAAATCCACTCCTTGGGTGCGTCCGGATATTTGCGCGCCAAGGCATCGGGGAGAAATACAGCGCCGGCGCCTTGCTCCAGGTCGAGCTGGTGCTGCGCCCTGACACGCTCCAGATGGGTTTTCAAAGGCTCGCGCAGGCGTTGGGGCAGGGGAACGATCCGGTCCTTGGCCCCCTTGCCGTCGCGCACCACGATCAGCTGCTGGCCGAAGTCCACATCGGCCACCCGCAGCCGCACACACTCCATCAACCGCATGCCGGTCCCGTACATCAAACGCGCCAGGAGCCCGAACGTGCCGTCCATCTGATCCAACAAGCGCATGGCCTCGTCACGCGTGAGCACGACCGGCAGTCGGGCCGGACGCCTCACCTTCGCGAAACGCACCTCCCCCAGGGGACGCTCCAGCACCTTCTCGAAAAGGAAGGCCACCGCGTTGTAGGCCACGTTCTGGGTGTTGGCCGCAACCGACCGATCCACCGCCAGATGAGTTAGAAACCGCTGCACGTCGGCGGCGCCAAGCTGCTCTTCCGGCGTGTCGGCGCAAAACGCGAGGAAGCGGCGGCACCAGTCCATGTACGACTGCTCGGTGCGAATCGAGTAATGCATCGCCCGAATGGTGCGCGCCAAACGCTCGAGGACCGGAAAAGCAGCGGCGGAGCGGCCGAACCGCGGTCCGCGACCGTTCTGCTTCGCAGGACGACCGGGAGGTTGCTCCTTCGCAATCGTCGGGTGATTGGAATCGAGCTCCTTACCCGCTTCCTTCCAATAATCCCAATCGACCTCCTTGGCCGCGGGCGCCTGCGCGAGATCGACCAGCAAGAGCTGAACTGCGTCCACCAGCTGACGAAACTGCCAGTCGGCAAGCCGATTTTGACTCGATACCCGTCCGAAGTAACCTGTCACCTCCTCCCGCGCCAGCTGCGATAGCGGCCGCGATTCCATCGCTTTCAGGAATTCCTCGACCCGCAGCACATACCAGCGCTGCATGTTTTGCGGGACGCGGCGGCGGCCGAGGAGCTCGACATAGCGGTCCCAGTTCGTTGGGGCGCCGTCCTCGCGACGCGCCGAGGGGCGTTTCGGTGACGGCATAAATAGGATGTTCTTGTGTTAGACTGCCGCAGTCTAACACATTATTGTCCTAATGCAGTCTAGTGTACGTTAAATTCTTCAGAGAAAAGTAAACCTATGGGCATAGTCAAAGGATTGTGGTTAGAAGAGCAAGAAAGAGGATATAGCTCAAATGATGACAAGACTGTATGTACTAATTGTTTTGAAGAATATGGTCTAAAACAGTTTATTGAAGAACACAAATCCGACAATATATGCTCATATTGTGAAAGTGATGATGAAGTTGTTGCATGTACACTCGATTCATTAATTGAGCATATCTTAACCAGCATCCATTACGAATGGGGTCATCCAGCAGATGAAGGGCTCCCTTATGAATCGAGAGAAGGTGGCTGGCAGGTATCTACAGTCTATGACACTTGGGATCTACTGGATTCTATTGGTCTAGATAATGTTCACGGAGACACCTATGAAGATATTTGTAATTCGATTCACAACCACGAATGGTGTGAGAAAAACCCTTACTCTTTAAGCACAGATAAAACGCTATTATATGGCTGGAAAAACTTGAGCCAATTCATCAAAACCAAGGCAAGATATGTTTTCTTTAAAGCCAAGAACCCCGAGTACGATGAATATCAACATGATGAAATCGATCCGGTAAGTATTCTTGATTCGTTAAAACAATAATAAAAGAACTTGGCCTAGTAAAAGAAGTAAATACGGAAACCCTAATTTATAGAGTTAGGGTCGTAGAACAAGAAACCAATTTAAGCACAGCAAAAGAATTGGGGTCGCCGCCATACGAATTTGCAAACCTGGCTAATAGGATGAGTCCTGCTGGTATTCCTATGTTTTATGGCGCATTCGATATTCAAACCGCTATTAAAGAAACTTACGTGCCTAGTGAAACAAATAAAAAGGCTGTAGCAGGAGTATTCCAAGCAATTAACAAGATGACGGTTATTGATCTATCAGAAAAATTATATATACCGAGTTTGTTTGATGAGCATAGGAGACAATATCGTGGATATATCAAGTTTCTTCTGGGTTTTATCGATGACTTCACTAAGCCGATTGAAAGAAATGATAGGGCGCACGTAGATTATGTTCCAACTCAAGTAGTTACTGAATATTTTAGGCATTTATTCAGAAGTGAAAATGATCTTGCTATAGATGGAGTGATCTATCCAAGTTCTAAGAATGCTGGTAACAAAGCCATAGTGATCTTTGCTGACTCTGACCAATGTGTTGAATCGGGAGAATCTTCAACAGAAGGAGCTATGATAAAATTAGTAGATATTGAGAATCACGACTTAAATGAATTTAACAATTAACTCCAGCGGACACACAAAAAGCGTGCGCCGCTGAGTATAGCGTTAGGCTATAAATGAGGAAAGTCGAATGAAAGAAGTTAAGGATTTAATATATCTCGACATGGATAAAGTGAGTTCACTTTATAGTCAGATAACCGGTGGCATAATTCAACAGTTTGAAACATCGACTTCCTCCAATCAGACGAATAAGAACCTAAGAAATTATGATCTCAAGCTCCTTAAGCATGAAGCTGGTGGTGTTGGTACTGAGTCGGAATCGTTAAAGGAAACGCGAGTCAGTCACCACGAACTGTATAATAAATTAGAAGAAAAGCTTTTTGAACTTGGATATGCAGCAGAAATAGGTGTTGACGTAAGTAAAGAAAAAATAACTTCGAGTGAAGCTATCGCCCTATTTGAAAATACGCTTTGTATTAAAGCGTCAGGACATGCGGTTCTCGAAGATTACGAACGTATATCTCGAATTTCTGCAAGCTATAAAGATATTGCTGCACTGATTAATCGAAGTATTGAGTCTTCGATAAGAGACTCTGATGAGTGCAAGGAACTACTAGAAAAGCTCGAGCTTCAGAAAGACGAAATTCGATCGATGAAAAACGGACAGCAAAAAACAAAGAGGAAGAAAGAACTAGATGAGCTAGAAGCTAACGTTGTGCTATTTATCAAAGCAAAATCAATTAATGAGGTTGAAGATTGGATTATCGAAGTGGATGCAAAATTGGATAAGAGTATTTCTCCCAGGAGTGTTCAACTTCCGCTTATACCCTTTTGACGACGTACCTGAATTTCACATCCTGTCGAACCTAAAGCGAGAATCTTTTTTGGAGAGTAGCTCTGAATCGGTACATTTCCTTTACGGTTCAAAGCCATCCGTGAAACTCGATATTCTTGGCGTAATACTCGGCTATTCCCAGGGAGGGGGAGATCAATTTGATCCTATGATCGAGTTTGATGAAGAAAAGTTGAAAGACGAGGGCAAAGAATCAGAATCCATAGAGAGAGCATTCCGATGAGTTTTCCGTGGTTTTGACGGCCTCCAACATATGACTCTAACATGTAGCTATCCAAGGATCATGTTTTATCCAATCGCAATCTATAGATCAATTAAGCCTACAAGCATTGAAGCGGACAAGCCGGTTAGCGGCGTTGGACTAAATAAGCAGAAAACGGGTGGCGCTGGAAAGACAGATCTGAGAATAGGTATATGGATCAACTTTTCGACAAAAGTATAGAAGGATGGAAGAATCGAAGAAGTCACAAGGTGGGCTTAGAAGAGAAGCACGATGATTCACCGAATCGGCCGTAATGAGCCGTGTCCCTGTGGCAGCGGAAAGAAATACAAAAAGTGCTGCCTGGGAAGTAGGGAACCCGATCACAAGGAAGGCGCCACCTGGATTGATGAGGAAGGGATGCATTTGGTGGGCAAAGGTATGCGGCCCTCGAGAGAAGAACAGGAACGGTTGACAAAGGACTATCAACGGAAAATCAGAAAGAGCTCGCTCTGGAAAAAGATGGTCACGGAATATGGCAAAGAGAAAGCGGAAGAAATGCTCAAGGAGTTTCAGGTAGAGGTCCGTTGAAGGCGTGGGCGAACGGGCGAATCGGGGATGCAGATCCCGTTTTGCCGGATTTCGCCGCGACGAGTCGGCCATGAGCCGCGGGTCTGCAACAGGCTACGAGATGGCCCGGGAATTCCCGCCCGAGCCGTCGGAGATCCGGTTCGAGGTCGCCGATGTCTTCCGCGCCTATGGCGCCGACTATCGGGAGAAGCACAATCTCAGCGGTCCGCAGCTCGCGGCCATGGAGGCCATCGAGCGATGCCGCACCACGGCACTTGGCGGGCACGTGGACCACTGCGAGCACTGCGGTCACATCGAGGTCAGCTACAACAGCTGCCGTAACCGCAACTGCCCCAAATGCCGCGGCAGTCAACGTGCCGCTTGGGTCGAGGCCAGGGAGCTGGAACTGTTGCCGATCCAGTACTTCCATCTCGTCTTCACGCTGCCCGATACCCTGTTGCCTCTGGCGCGCTACAACCCGGAAGTCGTTTACAGCCTGCTGTTCAAGGTCGCCGCCGAGACGCTACAGACCTTCGCCGAGAATCGTTGGGACGGCAGGCTCGGCATCATCATGGCTCTGCACACCTGGGGCCAGACCATGAACGACCATCCGCATGTCCACTGCATCGTCACGGGCGGGGCGCTGAAGAACGACGGTAGCGCCTTCGTGCGCGCCCCGAAGAACTTCCTGTTTCCGATCCGAGCCCTCTCCCCGGTCTTCCGCGAGAAGTACATCGACGCCCTGCAGGCGGCCAAAGACAAAGGCAAGCTGGATTTACGCGGGCAAGAGGAGCTGGCGACCGATGGGGGTTGGCAAGGATTCCTGGCAAAGCTGCGCACCCACGCCTGGGTGGTCTATGCCAAGCAGCCCTTCGCCGAGCCACAGCACCTGATCGGCTACTTGGGGCGCTACGTCAACCGCATCGCCATCGCCAACCACCGCATCCAAAGCATCGAGGACGCGCAGGTCACCTTCACCTACCTCGATAACCGGGAGAAAGAAGCGCCGCTGGAGAAGACCATGCGTCTGTCGGCCGAGGAGTTCATCCGCCGCTTCCTGTCCCACATCCCGCCGCGGCAATTTCGCCGCATCCGCTATTATGGCTTTCTGGTCAACAGCCAGCGCAAGGAGAAGCTCACCACCTGCCGCCGACTGCTCGTGCTGCCCGCTCCCGAGCAGCCCTACATCGCCGACATGGATGCCTTCCTGGCCAAGCAAGGCATCGACTACAGGTTGTGCCCAAGCTGCGGCGAAGGAAAGCTGCGCACCATCTACC
Source organism: uncultured Gammaproteobacteria bacterium (assembly GCA_963824085.1). GTDB lineage: Bacteria > Pseudomonadota > Gammaproteobacteria > Chromatiales > Chromatiaceae > JARRNE01. The sequence continues at coordinate 315,218 of CAWGNT010000014.1, read as the reverse complement.
TCCTGCTGTCCTTTCACGACCCGCCCGAGTGCGTCTTGCAGGCCGCCTGAGATGACCCGCTGCGCATCCGTTCACAGCCCCGGAGGCTTCCCCTTGCGCCCGGCGCGCAGCAATGGCTGCAACTTGGGCTTGCGGCACCGGGGCAACGCTATCTCGGCTCACCGCAGTAGCCGAAAGCACCTGCCAGCGTTCTCCTCAGCCCCTTGGCCCTGGCCACCGCTGCATTGACACCCCTGCCTGAACAGACTCAAATTCCATAGGGTGAGGCAGCTTGGCCGGCTCTGTTGCGCTCGGCCTGTCCAACAAAGGCGTTCGAGCTGACAACCGGCAGCCCGTGCGGGTGGCAACACCGCGGAACATGCGACGCTCGACGAGGCGGCTCGCGCTGTGCCAATCATGCCGGTTGCAGCTCAACGCTAAACGTTATGTTCAAAAACAATAAGTACCGGAAATCGACAAGACAAAGCATGAATTACCAAACCCTTGATAAAACCAAAAAAAAAGAGATAGCAGGACTGTTCACTTCTGTATTCACCTCGTCAGAGGGAGAAAAGGAAGGAGCGTTGATTGGTAACCTGTCGTCAGAGTTGGCATCAAGCATTGATAATAAAGAAACAATTTGTTTTGGCATCTATGAAAATGAATCACTTATAGCCTCCATATTCTTCACTCGCCTAAAGTTCAATAATCCCATGCAGGTTTATATGCTTGCCCCAGTTGCTGTAAGCACTGAAAAGCAGGGAAAAGGCATTGGGCAAGCACTAATAAATTACGGTCTTAATGAACTCAAGAAACGCTCTGCAAGTGTTGCGGTCACATATGGCGATCCATCCTTTTATTCAAAGGTCGGTTTTCAATCTCTTTCAGAAAATGTAATTCAGGCGCCTTTAAAACTTTCAATGCCTTTTGGCTGGTTAGGCCAATCTTTAACGGGTGAGCCGATTCCAACCATTAACGAGCGTCCTGTGTGCGTAAAGGAATTCAATGATCCTGTGTACTGGTAAAACAAAAGAACATAACAATGCCATAAACACGGAAGCCAAAAAGCTACGCTGCGCTCCGCTTTTTGTCGCCGGTTATGGCTGGCGTTGGGCGTCCAGGAGACCAAATCTATGAAACAAACTCTTTTTGCAGCGTGCTTGGCCATTGCTGTGGTTAGCACGCCTGTGTTTGCATCTGACTTCTTCGCAAATCCTAGTGGCGCATGTGGCGCCCTGGAAAATGTGGGGGTTTCGACAGGCGGCTGGAAATCAAGCAAATCTTTCCCAGGCGAATGGGTCTGCTTGAGCCAACTGGTTTCGTTTGGACATACAGCCCCCAATGGCATGGAGAATAACATCGCGCTTTATATAAACGGCACAAGCCGAAGCCGGGCCGATGACATAAGAATTAAAATCAACGTGAATAATGCCTCGGAAAGAGCGGTCGCATTTTCTCGGCTTAGCGCTGCAGTTCGGGAGTTCTTTGAATTTGCATCAACACCTATGCCTGCCGAGTTGGTCAAGGCTTTGAAAGCTCAACGTCCTGGTAGCTGGAGCACTGAGTGGGGGCAAGCCGAACTGATTCTTGAGCCTGGGCGCATAGAAAGTTTCAAAGTCGTACTTACGGATCAGAAATACCTTCAAAAACAGCAGAAGTCGCGTTCAGCTTCGGTCGGAGATTTTGATCGTTGCAAGCAAGTAGTGGCCAAGTCTGTGGGTTATTCAGCATCGTTACTGACAGGAGACGGTGATCCTGTACAGGAGTCTGGTTACAAAAGTTTCATGCTCAAGGGACGAGGGAAAGATTTGTTCTTCTGTGAAGTTCACAGTGGTGGCCGTTACAAGATTAAAGCGGCTCTTAATGGAAAATTTCCTTTTAAATACATAGCCGAAGGGCAGATGTGACGACGCCCAACAAATCGCTGCAGGTGACGTTTGACCCGCCACCCACTTTTGCTGCCGCAAAAGCAGGCGTCGCCTCAAACGCACATGAGCTCAGGCGTTAGACCAAGGAGTAACACTTATGATGAGAACCAAATACTCGCTGATCTTTTCGAGCCTCGCGATACTGCTGCAGGCATTGGTCGTTTCGTCGGCTACTGCCGGGTGGTTTAGCAGCGATAATTCTGGATGGTCAAACGAAGAGAAACGCAATTTTTGTCATTTTCTGAATTCACAACGTGCAGACAATCAAGCTGCCCGCATTTCCAACTCTACGAGCGCCGGGTACGCCACGGACCAAGAAGTATCCGAAATGCTTACTCTTTGGCGTCAGGCGCTGCAAGAGGCAAGTCTAGTGAATGACTCTGTCTTAGAAAAAACCTATCCAGGTTTGAAAGATAAGTATCGCAACCAGTACCAAAAAGCATTGCAATATCAGATCGCCGCGTTTGAACAAAAGAACATTTCTTATTCTGTAATTGGTTCAAAAATGAAATCTGATTTTATAGACTGGCTTAACTCTACTAAAGCGAAATTTCGGGTGCCAAAAGGAACCGTTAGCGCTTGTCAGTAATACTCGATTCGAGTATAGGGTAAAATTCGTCGAGTGCTTAACCACATAAACCGAGGGCAAGATCATGGGTCGCGAAAAGAACGACCAGATTGCCGCAGAAGATCGCTGGAAGGCCAAAGCTCGTAGTGAAGGGCTTCATTGCGAGGTTTGCGGCAGCTTAATTGAATACGACGAGCGTGAAGTATTTTTCCGTACTCGTAGGTGTTCTACTTGTGAAAACACATATGAGAAATTTGAGCGTGACAGGTAAATAGGTCTAACACGCGGGTCAAGGTGACTGTTTACTGCGCCGTCGAATTCCGTGGTAACCTTCAAGCCTTGGTGTGGGCGCAGTAGGCGGCAGCTTACCCGGGACGTTAGACATTAAGTCGAGTGTGAACCACAACCAAAGAGAGGAAGAGCAATGAAGATTCGTAGCCTGTTGATCGGTTTTTTAGCTGGGGTAATCCTAGTAGGTGTCGTGGGGTGGCTAATGATGCCGGGATTGATGCTGAAAGAATACCAAAGTCCTTTTGGTGTTGATGAAACTGTTGAAAAGATCAAACAAAATGCAGTTACTGAGGGATGGGTAGTTTCCGGCGTAACGCCATTAAACAATTCCGTGAAAAAGCATGGTGGGGGTGATCTTCCACCAGTGAGGCTAATTAATCTTTGTGAGCCTCATCACGCATTTAACATATTGAAGGAGGATAAAAATAAGATCGTCTCAGTGATGATGCCGTGCACCATTAGTGTTTATCAGAAATCCGATGGGAAAACATATATCGGCACTATGAATGCCGGATTACTGGGAAAGATGTTTGGTGGAGCCGTAGCAAAAGTGATGGGTGGAGAAGTAGCGGAACAGCAGCAGAAATTTATCTCATTCGCCAATCAATAGTGCCTAACATTGCGCTCCACTCGGACGTGCCAAAAGCTACGCTTCACTTGCTTTTGGCACGCCGGTGAGCTTAATCGTTAGCGCTCATGAAAACGGAGTTACAGTTCACGCCATTTCAAGAACGGTGCATTGAACTGGTCAACGCTTCTGACTTAGCTTGTCGTGGCCGCCATTCTCTGAGATGTGCGGTCAATCATCTCAAAAGGGTTAAGCTTTACGCGAAATCGATGACGAAATAGCTGTTTTCCAAACCATTACAGCGGAAGAGGAAGCTGTTTCCTGTTTATTTCATGCCTGAAATTTCGGAGTTACAAAAACGCCAACCGCTTAAATGCGCACTATCATCGGTATAAGAACGCAGCAATTCCATTTTTACAGATTCTTGGATTCTTCTTTGAGGAGTTTTCAAGCCTACAGAATCAAGCCTAAACTTCACATCAAAGAAGAGATGGTGAAGCACGCTTATGATTGCTTTGCCCATGCGATTTCAGCGAAAAAAGTGTAAACCTATCCACTGCCGCCATTGAACTTTGCTATCTCATCTGACAGAAAGAGCCCGAGCTTTAAGCCACAATCAGAGGTTCTTAACTGATCTCAATTCGTCTGACATGCTAACTTATGTTCGGAAACAAGCGAACCTGCGAAACAAGATTCTCTATGCTAGCGCCATAGTTTTCCTCAAGTCACTCATGTGAAAGATGACTTTTTCGAGCTGAGAGAACTAGGGTTATAGCCATCATCTGTAAGTACTTATTCATCCAACCTTATAGCGATCGTCAACCGTTCGTACAAAATTCACTTGATGCGTTTCTTTCCATTCTCAAAATCGTCGAGTCTGAGATATTGCACTATGAGCTCTAACTATTCCATCAAGCGGACGCGCATACTGCGCGCCGCTTATCTCAAGCGTTCGCCATTAAAAGCAAATGCATTAAAGTAATAGCATTAAAGTAATAGCATTTTATAAACATGAAGAATATCGACTATTCCAAACAATTAGATTCGTTCGTTGCCGAGGTTATTAATATGGCGATGGATGAATTTAAAAACCCAGAAAATTGGACCTTGAGTACACAAACGTTAAATGGTGTGTTAATCGGATACGAGTTACCAACGAAGTCAAGCAGGTCACTGCTGCATGAAATTGGCCAAAAGCATGGCCTCGTCCCATTGTGTCCGGATGATGTAATTGATTTAAAAATATCACAAAATCATAAGCCTGAAGGAGTGATAGTAATATCTAGGCATGGCGAATTCATGGTTAGGAAAAAGAAGGGCTAACAGGGCCACTCAACCCGACGCTTACCCTTCCGCTGCGCTCCAGGGTAAGCGTCGGGTTAGCGGCGACGTTAGGCCATAAAGACCAGTTCAGTCAAAACCAAGAAATTGCTGATAGGCAAACTTGAGTGACCGATGAAGATCTCCGAAATCTTGGCGATGCTCAGAGATGACGGGTGGTACTTGGTTGCTACGAGGGGAAGCCATCGCTAATTCAAGCACCCGACCAAGCCAGGTCGCGTGACGGTCCCTGGGAAACCGGGCGATGATGTCGCGGCCGGAACCAAAAACAGCATCTTTAAACAAGCAGGTTGGAAGTGAGATTATGCGCTACGCAATCGTCATCGAAAAAGCGGAAAACAATTTTTCCGCCTACGTCCCTGATCTTCCCGGCTGCATTGCTACGGGCGCCTCGGTCGAGGAGGTCGAAAAGGAAATCAAGGAAGCTATCGCCTTTCACCTCGGGGGTATGCGAGAAGATGGAATCACTCCTCCCGCCCCTCTAAGCCAGGTAGAGTACGTGGAAGTAGCAGCCTAACATGCGGCTAAAGCTGACGCGCAAAAGGCACGCGCAGCTGAGCCTTGACGTTAGGGCTGAAATGAATCGTAGTGGCCGCCAATTGCAAAAACATAGATATGAGTATCGTCAAATTTATATACAAGCCTGTCCTTTTGGCTAAGCCGTCTCGACCAGAATCCTGTGAGGTTCTGGCGAAGGGCCTCCGGTTTTCCCAGTCCCTTACTCGGATCGCCGCGCAACATTTCTTTCAAAATTGTACAAACGCTTTTGTGCATCCGTTTGTCTCGCTGCCGCAAATCCTCGTACGCCTCCGATGATCTACCCTCAAATACCAACGATCTCATCTAGCTGCTCTTTGGTAGGTGTATATCCGGTGCGGGTGGCATGGGTAGCGCTAGATTCGGCGATCTGGCGCATGAGGCTGGTATTTTGGAGTACGTACAAGGTTTCCTGGTCGCGCTCCCAGTCTTCGGCACTCATCACAACGAAATCAGTCCCGTGGCGGCGGGTAACGCGCAACGGGATGTGCTGCTTAACTACTTGTTCTACAAAGTCTTTCAAGTTATCGCGAAACTTGTTCACGCTCGTGCTTTCCATCAGCTGGCACCTTCTGAAGTACGGTAATGCCGTACATAATAGGAGAGAAGCCCGAACAATGCAATCAACAAGGACGCCAAACTCTCCGCTACGCTCCGCGGTTGGCGCCTGTTATTGCTAGCGTTGGGCTCGGTAATCCGACTATCATGGACCTCCTTCAACTTCTTGTAACAGCAGCAGTTGGCCTGATAGCCAGCGCCGTTACCGCGGTGATCACTCACCTGCTTACAAGATCCCAGGAGCGGCGGAAGTACGAAAGGGCTGTTGCAGACAAGGTTGCTCAGTTCAAGTCAACCGAACGTAGCGAAACACAAATCATGGCGGTTCAGTACGGCCATTCGTGCTTTATCGTCGAAGGTCCAGATCGGTCCGAGAGGGAACGCGTTTTCCTGCCAATCGGAAGCCGCATTACGCTTGGTCGGGGAAAAGAGAATCATATTGTGGTTGACGACCCAGGTGTTTCGAGAATACATGCAGCGTTTCGCGCGCAGGGTGCTTCCGCGTACATCGAGCCACTGTCCCCGACTAACGGGCTCCAGGTTAATGGTCATGCTGTCACACAACCGCAAAAATTGGCCGTAGGCGATGTCGTGACTGTTCCGGGCGTACCTTTCAAAGTTACCTTCGTACCGTTATTGGCTTAAAGCAAATTGATGTCCGGCCGAAAAAGCACCAAAACAGGGGCCAGGCTCAATAACGCCGCAGCGAAGTCAACGTGGAATGACTTGCTGCCGCGTGTCTGCCAGGGGTTCGTTTTCATTCTCCTTTCGTGGGCGTCGTCGGTTTCGTAGCTCGCGCTGCTGGCTGGTCATGGCTTCAATTTTCGCGTAGACGCGGCTGTTTCCGACGGGCTGGTTCTGATTGAGCGCCGTGCGGAAGAGAGCCCGGTAGGCCTCGCGCCTAGGAGCGTCCTCCGTGGCGAGCGCCAAGTACAGGGGATAGCGCGAGAGGATCGGATCGGGTTGTCCCAAAGCGTTGGGTCGGTAACTTGACCAAGGGTACTCCCCTGGCTTGGCACGCGTTTCGGCCAAGTCGGCGTGCCGCAGGAAGTTCACGATGAGGTGCTTTTCAGGGCGCGGGTTCCCGGACGAGGAAAAGATCGTCGTGGCAGAGCAAGCGGGCTGGTTGCAGGTGTGCGAGCCCGCGCCCGCGCTACAAGCCCTCTTGGCGTCGCCCGCGTTGTCGGCGCCGCGGATATCGGAAACAATCGGGTCTGCGGTGCACCGAGGAGGTTGGTTCGCATGACGAGATTCGCCTTGTTTCTGATGCCGTGGCTGCTGATCGCGCTTTCGGCACAGGCCGACGTTGCCGGCAGTCGCGATCATCCCTTGATTTCGCGCTACGAGGGCTCGCAGATCGTCCGCTACGATCAGCGGGAGTACGATGAGTTTCAGCTCATGAACGGGCGGGCGGCCGGCAACCCGCGCTCCGCCGGTGAGGTCGACCCCGCGCTTCACCTGGAGGGGAAGGTCACTCGGATCAGCTATGAGCTGCCGGCGGGAGTCGCGACCCTGGCCGTTTTGCGTAACTACCAGCAGGCGCTGGAGAAGGCCGGGTTTCGCGAGATCTTCGCGTGCTCCAATGCGGAGTGCGGCGGGCGCGACTTCAATCACAGCGTCGTGCCCTACTGGAGCGGCTTCGCCGAGAATTATGAGGACCAGCGCTACTACGCCGGAAAGCTCTCACGCCCAGAGGGCGACGTGTACGCTGCGGTCTACGTCGTGCGCAATCTCTCCGAGGGCGGGCCGACCCATAACCGCATCTACACGCAGCTCGACGTCGTCGAGGTGGCGCCGATGAAGGAGGAGATGGTCTCGGTCAATGCCGACGTGATGGCCCGGTCCATCGCCGATACGGGACGCGTGACCCTGTACGGTATCCATTTCGACACCGACAAGGCGGATATCAAGCCCGATTCGCGGCCGACGATCGATCAGATCGGGCAGCTCATGACGAGGCTGCCGAACCTCAAGCTCGTGATTGTGGGGCACACCGATAATCAGGGCAGCCTGGAGTACAACATGGATCTTTCGACGCGCCGGGCGAAGGCTGTCGAGGCGGCCCTGATCGAGAGCTACGGGATCGCGCCCAGCCGACTTTCTGCTTGGGGCGCCGGCTATCTCGCCCCGGTCGCGTCCAATCAGACCGAGGAGGGGCGAGCGAAGAATCGGCGCGTAGAGCTCGTCGAGCAGTAGGCGCGGGCCGCGTTGCAGCCGGGGGATCTGCCCGGGGCCCGCGTCTTGTTCCCGGCAGGCCTACCTTCGATGCCAGTGGGGACGGCGATAGTGCCCCCGGTATGGACGCCAGTAACCGTAGTACCCCCCGTCGAGGTAGGCACCTAGGGCGAGGCCTCCCAGAAACGCCGGCAGGGCGTACGGATAGGCGTAGGTGACGACGGGCTCCGAGTACACGACGGTCGGGGGCGCCTCGGGCACGACTACCACCTCGCGCCCGCCCGGCTGAACGCGCTCATAGGGGTTACAAACGGCACCACGGACCGGACCATCGGCGACGATGGTCGCACCGTTAGGCTTTTCACAGATGTATACGAGCTCGGCGGAGGCCGAGCTGCTGACGAACAGGGCCAGGATGAGCAGTCGTTTCATTTTCATCGCGTGAAGGCTCGGTGTGTTGAGACGATCGGCGCGGTCGGGCCGAAGGGTGACAGTTCTAGCGGCATCCCCGAACCGACGCAACCGCTTGATGAAGGTGGTGCCCCGTACGTGCCCGGTGCGCATGGGCGCACTTGCCTGTGCGATCCCGCAGGGGCTTCTTCTCTCGACGGGCCCCGGGAAAAACGAAAAACCCAAGTGCGAAACGTATAGGTTGCTGACGCTCGCAGCTTAATTTACGACCTTGCAGCGCGCGCCGCCCGTCGTTTGCCCTCACCGAGGATTCCGAGTCGGTTGCAGGGTGAAGTGAGAAGTTGCGCTATGATCCCCGCGATTGTCCTTGGTTTCGCGATTTGTCTGTATGCCTGCCCTTGCGGGATGTGGGTGGGCGTCGACGCAGACGTCGCGGCTGAGCTTTGCGCCAGTTCGCTGGCACGAAAGGGTGTCGGGGGGTGCGCACGCACTGCGCTAGGATTTTGCGAGGGGGCTCGGGATTGCCGAGATGAGTAGCACAAAATCGATTCTGGAGGCTGTGGGGGTCGCGGTAGAGATTCTCGGCGGGAGCCACTGGAAAGAGCACGTCGACGCCGTATTGGAGCAACTGGCGAAGGCCGCAGACGTCGACCGAATCTACGTGTTCGAGAACAGTGCCGGAAGGAACGGTAGCCTGCGAACCAGCCAGCGCTGCGAATGGGCAGCACCCGGCGTGGCTCCGCAACAGGACAACCCGGCCTTGCAGAACGCCAGTTACGTCGAGACAGGGTTTGGCCGCTGGGTCGATCTGCTTCGTCGGGGCGAGCCTGTCTACGGATTGGTGAGTGATTTTCCCGAGACTGAGCAGGCGGTTCTTCAATCCCAGGACATCGTTTCGATTGTTGTCGTACCGATCTTCGTGGGAAATGACTGGTGGGGTTTCATCGGATTCGACGACTGCCGACACGAGCGGCCGTGGAGCACGGCGGAGGTGAGTGCGATCACGGCGGTTGCGCAGCTGTTCGGCGCCGCTGTCCAGCATCAGCGGTTGGAGCAGCTGCAGGAGCAGTTGGAGGCGCTTGCCACGCGAGATGAGCTGACGCAGCTACTCAACCGCCGTGCCATGCGCGACCTCCTGGACCATAACCATGTCCGAGCGCAGCGGTCGCGCAGTCCATACGCATTGGCTCTACTGGATATCGACCGTTTCAAGATCATCAATGACGCCTACGGTCATGCGACGGGCGACGAGGTCCTCGCCCGGGTGGCGGGCACACTTCGCCAAGGTTTGCGGTTGGCGGACGAGGTTGCTCGATGGGGGGGAGAAGAGTTCCTGTGTTTCTTGCCCGATACCGCAAGATCGGCGGCTGCCGATGCGATGGAGCGCCTGCGCAGACAGGTGGCCGGGTTGCGGATCGACACGAGCGGTGCCACGGTTCGCACAACCATCAGCATCGGCATTGCGGATTTCGTTGAGGACGATGAGAGCTGGGAGAGCGTATTGGCACGGGCCGACGCAGCGCTCTATGCAGCCAAGCGGGACGGAAGGGATCGCGTCGCAAAGGCCGAGTCCCGCACCACGAAGGCCAAGTCGATCGCCGGCCTCCTGGAGTTTGCGCTGGGGCACGACCGGTTGCGGCCGGTGTTTCAGCCGATTGTCGACCTGAGGACACGCGCGCGGGTCGCCGAAGAGACCCTGGCGCGCATTGCGGACGACGACGGAGAGTTGATCGAGGCGGCCAAGTTCGTTGAGACCGCTGGGCGTATTCAGCTCTTGCACCGGGTGGACGCCGTGATGCTCCGCACGACCCTGGATCGGTGTGTCGATCAGCTTTTCTCCGGCAATAGCGTCGATCATTTCGTGAACATCTCCGCCGACCTGCTGCGACATCCTCAGCTGGTGAAGGAGCTCTTTGAGTATGCCGTTCGGAAATGTGCCGCGTGCGGGAGCGAGTCCAACGCTCGAAAGCCCATCGTCATAGAGATCACCGAGCGGGAGCTGGTAGGGGACGTTGCTCGGGCGCGGGACCTGCTCGCACCGTTTCTCGAGCTCGGAATGCGCTTGGCCATCGACGACTTCGGCAGCGGGTATTCCTCCTTCCACTATCTCAACAGCCTCGATATCGCCTACCTCAAGATCGATGGCGACCTGGTCCGGCCAGTGGCGAGCAGCGACCGCAGCCGTGCAATCGTGCGCAGCATTCAGCGCACGGCCGAGGAGCTCGGCGTGCAGAGCGTCGCCGAGTGCGTGGAGGATGAGGCCACCGCGGACATCCTCGCGGAGCTCGGGGTGGACTTGGCGCAGGGGTACTATTTCGGGCGTCCGGCCAGGGCGGAGGATCTGGCGGCAATCGCTTGACGGGACGGCACGGGAGCGGCGCCCCGGGCTCCCTGAGAAACCGACGATTGAGAAGAGAATCGCGTAGTTGCCGGGGATTCGGCGCGGCTGAGTTAGGGTGGGCTCGACCAGTTGACGAGGCCCGTGTAAGCCGTGACCAGGACGATGATGCCGAAGGCGATGCGGTACCAGGCGAAGATCATGAAGTCGTGGCGGCTGATGTAACGCAGCAGGCCGCGTACCGCGAGGAAGGCGGACACGAAGGACGCGATTCCCCCGACTGCAAACATCGGCAGGTCGTGGATGTCGAGGAGCGCCCGGTGCTTGTAGACATCGTAGATGGTCGCGGCGAACATCGTCGGGATGGCAAGGAAGAAGGAGAACTCGGTCGCGGTGCGCCTTTCCAGCCCGAAAAAGAGGCCGCCGATGATGGTGGCACCCGATCGGGATGTCCCCGGAATGAGCGCGAGCGCCTGAGCGCAACCCACCTTTAAGGCGTCCGTCCATGTCATATCGTCGACGCTGAATACCCGCACCCGGTGCTCGCGCCGCTCAGCCCAGATGATGAGCAGGCCGCCGACGATGAAGGCGGTCGCCACCGAAATGGGATTGAAGAGGTGTGCCTTGATCGCGTTGACGAACAGTAGGCCCAGAATGGCGGCGGGTAGGAAGGCGATGATCAGATTGAGGGTGAAACGCTGGGCCCCGCGGTCCGACGGCAGCCCGACCAGCACCTCAATGATCTTGGCACGATACTCCCAGACTACGGCGAGGATAGCGGCCAGCTGGATGGCAATCTCGAAGACCTTTCCCCGCTCGTCGTTGAAGCTCAGCAGATCCCCCGCGATGATCAGGTGACCGGTGCTGGAGACCGGCAGAAACTCGGTGAGGCCCTCGACGACGCCGAGGATCAGGGACTTGATCAGCAGGAGGTAATCCATGGTGCGGGTTCGGGTACGGCCTAAAGGGCGGCGATTATAGCGGGGATGAGACTCGGCGTCGGAGACGATTCGACAGAAGTCGGCTTAGAATTGCACCCGCATGAAACTGCACCTTCATCCCCTTTACAAAAGGCTTCTCCTGATCTTGCTGGTGGCGGGACCCTTCTTCTGGCTCGTCTTCACCGAGGACGGGCAGCGCCGGACAGACCTGCTTCTGCTTCGGCTGACCGGCAAACCGGAGATCAACCTGGCGGCCGAGCATTTGGCGGGCAGTATGCGGGAGGCGGACATTCGCGCCCTCTTCCCGGACCTGAAGCTGCGCTGCGAGGCCGACGAGAACCCATTCGGCAATCGGGTCTGCACCGCCGACATCGGTGCATTCGACCGGATTCCGGCGCGCGCCCTGTCGCTGTACCTCGCCGGCCATCAGCTGCGGGCGGTCAAGGTGAGCTATCGGCGCGCCTATCACCGTGCCCTGACCCAACGGCTCGAAGGGCGGCTCGGGCCGCCCGGGGGGCGGTCGGAGGCGGGCGTCCCTGCGGCTGCGAAGGTGGCTTCCTGGGGGGTGGCCGATGGGGTGCTTCTCTTGCCGGCCGGCCATCTGGAGCTGAATGAAGAGGCTGCCCTGCTGTGGGTCTCGGCCGCCGCCCTGCAGCAGGGTGTGCGGGCGCGGTCCAAGCGACCCGCGACGGCTGGGGCTGCGGGCAACGCCGCACCGTGACCACGGCCGTGTCGTACGGGAGGCGCGATACGCTATCCGGCCGCCGCGTGCCCCCCGCGCACGAAGAGCTCGTATAGGGTCAGCACGATCTCCGCGACGATCAGGATCACGATGTACCACTCGACGCGAAGGCTGCGCCGGTTCTGCAGCAGGTCGAGCAGGGTGCTGGCGGTGTTGCCGATGAGCTCCAGCTTGCGGTCGAGCGCCAGTTGGCGCTCACGGATCTCGTACTCGTCCTCAAGATGCTGAAAGAGGCGCCCGAGCTCCGGGCGCTCCCATAGCACCTCCGGCCTGTCTCCCACCTCTCCGCGGCCGACCATTCGGTGCTGGATGAGAAGCGTCTCGCCGATGTGGCGCACCAGGGCGCCGGCCCGGTGGACGCCGCGCCCGCGGCGCTGCAGCTCCTCCGCCAAGGGCTCGACGCGGTCGAAGGCCAGGGCCACCCGCGCCTCCTGCTCCGCCAGCAGGACGCTTTTGCCGAGGATGTCTGCAACCACCTGCAGTCGCGCCGGGTCCGTGTCGGCGAGGACCAGTCGATCGAGATCCATGCCGTCGCTGCGCTGAGGGTCGATCTGAATCGGCAGGTCTTCGGTCTCGGGGCTCTCCAGGGGGTCGACAACGAAAGGGCTGAGGTGCTCCAGGAAGGCGGCCTCCTCAATCGGGGCCACCCCGAAGAGCACGACCGCACCTGAGCGCAGCAGGACCGCCCACCCGTCGCTCCCCGCGGGGATAAGGACCGGGTTTGTCGCCAATGGCTCGATGTGACCGAGCCGTCGCAGCTCGATGTGGCGGCCCACCAGGACGGCCCTCGCTACCAGACTGCTCGCTGTGCTCGCCACCTGCTTGTTCTCCCTCCAAATGCTAGCGGAACGACGATACACCCGCGTGACTTGGGTCTTCGATTTTCCGGGGCCGGGCTGTGGGCGCCGGGGGACGCGGTACATACGTCCTTGTATGCCTTACGGAAGCGTGCCTGCTGCCGACACCCCTCGCCGCCCCAACCGGGACTCACAAGTCAAGAAACCAACAGGCCATGTGCAGCGGGGTATGTCGGCGTCTCTTGATGCTCCCCGCAAGCGCGCCTTGCGGCAACCGCATGGCCGCCGTTGTACCTAAATCCCGAGCTCGTCGAGAAGCAGCTTGAGGGAGACGGCCACGGAGGCGACCACCAGCACCGGTCTGACCAAGCGTGTCCCGTGCCGGAGTACTAGGTGCGAGCCGGCCCAGGCCCCGAGCAGTTGGCCGATCCCCATGATGAGCCCGATGGTCCAGACGACGTGCCCCCCCGCGAGGAAGAAGAGGAGGGCAGCCAGGTTGCTGGTGAAGTTGAGCAGCTTGGTGTGGGCGGTGGCCCGCCTCAGGTTGTAGCCGAGCAACGCGACGAAGGCGATGGCAAAGAAGGTTCCGGTGCCTGGACCGAAGAAGCCGTCATAGAAGCCGACGCCGGTGCCGACGACGAGGGCGAACGCCGCCTCGCCGATCCGGTGGTGGGAGTCGATGTCCGACACCCGGGGCGAGAACATGAAGTACAGGGCGAAAGCGACGAGGAGGAGGGGGATGAGCCGCGACAGGACCTCGCCGCCCAGATATTGAACCAGCAGTGCGCCGGCGGCAGCACCGACAAAGGTGCACACCACAGAGAGACTCGCGCGCCGCAGGTCAATGGTCCCCTTGTGGACGAAGTTTGCCGTGGCGGTGAAGCTCCCGACGACCGCCTGCGCCTTGTTGGTCGCCAGCGCGGACACCGGGTCCAGGCCGGCCCAAAGCAGCGCGGGGACCGTGATGAGGCCCCCGCCGCCTGCGATGGAATCCACCAAGCCGGCAATCAGTGCGAGGACGAATAGGGCGGCTGCGGGCTCCAAGGATTCCACTGGATTGGTCGCGGGATGACCGCCGGTGGCCCGGACGCGGCCTTGAAAAAGGGGGGGCAGGCGGATAGTTTACGTGGTTTTATGCCAATTCGCCCTCACCCCGCCCAATTCCTTCCATGCCTGCCCTTGCCGTCAGAGAGCTGAGAAAGGTCTACCGAAACGGCCTCGAGGCGCTGAAGGGGATCGACCTGAGCGTCGAGGAGGGGGACTTTTTTGCCCTGCTGGGACCCAACGGGGCCGGAAAGTCCACCTTGATCGGTATTGTCACCTCCCTGGTCAAGAAGACCTCCGGTCAGGTTCGCGTCTTCGACCGCGATCTCGACCGCGACCCGGAAGGAGTCAAGTCGTGCCTGGGACTGGTCCCCCAAGAGTTTAACTTCAACCTCTTTCTGCCCGTCGTCGAGGTGCTATTGAACCAGGCGGGCTACTACGGCATCCCTCGCAGTGAGGCGAAGGTGCGCGCCGAGAAGTATCTTCGGCAGCTCGATCTCTGGGATCGGCGGCACACACAGACGCGGCTGCTCTCCGGCGGCCTCAAGCGGCGGTTGATGATCGCCCGGGCGTTGGTTCACGAGCCGCGGCTCTTGATCTTGGACGAGCCGACCGCCGGGGTCGATATCGAGATTCGGCGTGCCATGTGGTCCTTCCTGCGGGACCTCAACCGTCAGGGGACGACCATCATCCTCACCACTCATTACCTCGAGGAGGCCGAAAGCCTGTGCCGCAACATCGCCATCATCAATCATGGGCAGATCGCGGAGTGGGCGGACATGGGTGCCCTGCTCAATCGCATGCACACTGAGACCTTCGTGCTGAATCTCAAGGGCAGGGTCGCGGAGCTGCCGGTGCTCGGCGGTTTCGTGCTGCAGCACGTGGACGATTGCACGCTGGAGGTGGAGGTCAGCCGCGATCACAGCATAAACGGTCTGTTCGAAGCCCTGTCGCGCAACGGAATCGAGGTGATCAGCCTGCGTAACAAGCAGAATCGGCTGGAGCAGCTCTTTCTCGACATGGTCAAGCACGGCCGGCAGGGGGATGCCCTGGCGTGAACGGCGAGGCGCCCGTTCATCGCGGCCGCTATCAGCGCTACTGGGTGGCGTTTTCCACCATTCTCGTGAAGGAGATCCTGCGTTTCTCTCGCATTTGGATCCAGACCGTCCTCCCCTCCGCGATAACTACGGCGCTTTACTTCGTCATCTTCGGCCGCCTCATCGGAGGCCGCATCGGGCCGATGGGCGGCTTTCCCTACATGGACTTTATCGTGCCGGGACTGGTCTTGATGGCCGTGATCACCAATGCCTATTCCAACGTGGTCTCGTCCTTTTACAGCAGCAAGTTCTCGCGCTACGTGGAGGAGTTTTTGGTCGCCCCGGTGCCGAACTGGGTGATCCTGGCGGGCTTCGTGGGCGGCGGGGTGGCGAGGGGCCTGGTGGTGGGCGTCGCGGTAACGCTCGTGGCGACAGTCTTCACGGATATTCAGGTGCACAGTTATGGCATCAGTCTTCTTGTGTTCGCGCTCACGGCGGTGCTCTTCTCGCTCGGCGGTTTCATCAATGCCGTCTACGCGAACAGCTTCGACGACATCTCGATCGTCCCCACCTTCGTGCTGACCCCTCTCACCTATCTGGGCGGTGTCTTCTACTCGATCCACCTGCTGCCCGAGATCTGGCAGAAGGTATCCCTGGCGAACCCGGTTCTCTACATGGTCAACGCCTTTCGCTATGGGATTCTCGGGGAGAGCGACATCCCGCTGACCACCGCCTTTGCCATCATCTCCGGGTTCATCGTCGTCCTGGTCGGCTACAGTCTGCTGCTGCTGCGGCGAGGAGTGGGCATCAAGACCTGAAACGGACTCCAGTGCGATCGGTGGTCTTGTGCTGCAGGCGCTCGTTGCGCGGCGAGGCGGATGTGGAGCTCAAGACGTCCGGCAGAGTTGTGTGTGCCGTGCCCAGGTGGGACCATACACAGCCTATGACCCGTTCTTACGAGCACCATCCTCAATTCGACGCGCGGTCGTCTCTTCGCCTAGTCGAGTACGGCGACCCGCTGCGCACCTAGAACTCCGCAATCAATCGTGGCTCAACGCAAGAAACCCGCCTCTTCGGGGGCGCGACGCGGCACTCGTCGCGCACGTAACAGTCGCGCCTCGGGCAAAGGCAGCGCCGCTCGTGGTGTTTGGAAATTTCTCGGGCGCTGGGTCCTTCTCCTGGTGCTCATGGGCGGCCTTGCCGCCGTGCTCTATGGGCTGTACCTGGACGGCACCGTTCGGACCAAGTTCGAGGGTAAGCGGTGGGCCCTGCCGGCGCGGGTCTATGCCCGCCCGTTGGAGCTGTACGCGGGGCGCACATTGACGGCGGAGGCGCTGGAGGGTGATCTGGACCGGCTGCAATACCGCAAGGTCGCGGAACCCGTCCGTCCCGGTACCTATGCGCGGGCCGCCAACCGCTTTCTCGTCCGGACCCGACCGTTCCGGTTCTGGGACGGCGCCGAGCCGGCACACTTCCTAGACGTCCAGTTCGCCGATGGGCAGATCACCCAGCTCAAGAATGCGGCGGGGGGTGGCGATCAGACCTTGGTGCGCCTGGACCCCGTGCTCATCGCCAATATCTACCCCACGGACAACGAAGACCGCATTCTGGTGCGCCGCAAGGACCTTCCCGACCTGCTGGTGAAGTCCCTGCTGGCAGTGGAGGACAGGGACTTCTACCACCATTTCGGGGTCGATCCGGTTGCGATTCTGCGCGCCATGTGGCGCAACCTGCGGGCCGGCGCCGTGGTGGAAGGCGGAAGTACCCTGACCCAGCAGCTGGTGAAGAACTTCTACCTGACTCAGGCGCGGACCCTCAAGCGCAAGGCCGAGGAGGCCGTCATGGCCTTGCTGTTGGAACGGCACTACAGCAAGGACGAGATCCTCGACGCCTATGCCAACGAGATATTCCTGGGCCAGGACGGAAACCGCGCCATTCACGGATTCGCCCTCGCCAGCCGGTTCTATTTCAATCGCCCCCTCGACGAGCTGGGGATCCCAGAGACCGCCCTGCTGGTCGGCCTGATCAAAGGTCCTTCCTATTACGACCCGCGGCGGCATCCCGAGCGCGCCAAGATGCGACGCAACCTCATCATCGATACCCTGCGTCAGCAGGGAGTCGTGACGGCGGCACAAGCGACGCAGGCCAAGCAGGCCCCGCTCGGGGTGAGCGACAAGGGCGGACGCCCGGCAGGCGACTATCCGGCCTTCCTCCAGCTCGTACGGCGGCAGCTTCAGCGGGACTACAAGGAGGAGGACCTGCGAAGCGAAGGTCTGCGCATCTTCACGACGCTGGATCCGCTGGTACAGGCGACAGCGGAGAAGGCGGTGAGCGCGCGTCTGCCGGAGTTGGATCGATCGCGGGGCTTCAAGACCGGAACACTCGAGTCCGCCGCGGTGGTTGCCTCGTCGTCCCAGGGCGAGGTTCTGGCGCTGGTGGGCGGGCGCAACCCCGACTACGCGGGCTTCAATCGGGCCCTGGATGCGGTGCGGCCCATCGGCTCCCTCATCAAGCCGGTGATCTATCTGACGGCGTTGTCCCGACCCAGGCAATACAACCTCGTCACTACCCTGTCGGACACGCCCGTCAGCCTCCGCGCAGGTAGCGGCAAGCTCTGGCAGCCCGAGAACTACGATCGCAGGACCCACGGGCCGGTCCCGCTCTACCTGGCGTTGGCGCGGTCCTTCAACTTGGCGACCGTCAACCTCGGGTTGTCGCTCGGCGTCGACCATGTGGCCGATATGCTCGCGCGCCTCGGTGCCGAGCGGCGGATCGATGCGGTCCCGTCGATGCTGCTCGGCTCCGTGTCGCTGACACCGGTGGAGGTCGCGCAGGTCTATCAGACCATCGCCGACGGTGGATTCCGCGCGCCGCTTCGCGCCATCCGGGACGTGCTCGACGCCTCCGGGCGGCCGTTGAGCCGGTATCCCCTCGCGATCCAGCCCGAGGCGGATGCCACCGCCGTATACCTGACGACCTGGGCCATGCAGCAGGTGGTCAAGCAGGGGACTGCGAGGTCCCTCCTGGGTCGCCTGCCGCGCGGCCTGACCGTGGCGGGCAAGACCGGTACGACCAATGAGCTGCGGGACAGCTGGTTCGCGGGGTTCAGCGGCGACAAGGTGGCTGTCGTTTGGGTGGGGCGCGACGACAACAAGCCCGCCAGGCTCACGGGCGCCAGCGGCGCCCTGCGCATCTGGGGTGATATCATGGCGAAGATCGAGAATCGTCCACTACCGGACTTCACCCCCGAGGGGGTCGAGGAGGTGGACGTGGATCCGAGCAACGGACTTCTGGCGGCCGCGGGCTGCGGTCGGGGGCTGAGCGTGCCGTTCGCCCCCGAGAGCGCTCCGACGGCGACGTCGACCTGCGGGGTAGCGCAAGCGAAGCCGGCCGTGCGCGAGGGTTCGGCGGTGGCTCAGGACAAGAGCTGGCAGAGTAAGCTCGGCGAGTTTATGCGGGGGTTTTTTGGCAACTGATGAAACGGGTCCTCGTCGTTGGATTGGCGGTGGTTGGGTTGGCCGCGTGTGCGAGCAAGCCGCGGACAGAGCCGCCGGCTCCGGTTGAGACCGGGGGCGCCTGGGGAGGAGCAAGGGCCGCGACGGTCGCACCGGCCGCGCGGGAACCGGAGACCTCGAGCGTCGAGGTGTATGCCTACCGTGGACCCGAGGCGGTAGTTGCCGAGGGCGGCCAACCGTCAGGCGCACAGCCGGCTCATGCCGGGAGTGCCCCGAGCGGAGGCATGGGGTCACTTCGCGTGGAGCACTCGCCGAGCGAGGGCCAAGCTGGCGTACCGGCGCCGCAACCATCCCAGACGCTCGCCTATGCCCCACCGCCGCAGCAGCCTGCGCTGGCGCCCGCGGCCGCGTCACTTGCACGGCAAGCCGAGCAGCAGCGACAGACGCGGGACTATGTAGGCGCCGCAGCCACGCTGGAGCGGGCGCTGCGTATCGAACCTCAGGAAGCCTATCTGTGGAACCGGCTGGCGCGCGTCCGCCTGGAGCAGGGCTACCAGGCTCAGGCGGGTAACTTGGCAGAGCGCTCAAATAGCCTGGCAAAGGATGAGCCGGGGTTGAAACGGGACAATTGGAGCATCATCGCGGCGGCTCGCCGCGCCGCCGGGGACACGGCAGGTGCCGCCGAAGCGGAGCAGAAGGCGCGCGGCGGATAGCCCGTCGGCGGCCGGGACGGCTGCGGACGCGCCGAGCACCCTGCCGACGCCCGGATGAGTCAGAGCGCGGAAATCCTCGGTCCTGCCGGACTCTTGGCGCAGCGCCTGCCAGGCTTTAGTCACCGTCCACAACAGCAGGCGATGGCCGACGCCGTCGGCGCAGCGATCGCGGACGGCAAGACCCTCATCTGCGAGGCCGGAACCGGAACCGGCAAGACCTATGCGTACCTCGTCCCGGCGCTGCTTTCGGGACGCAAGGTGCTCGCCTCGACGGGGACCCGCAATCTCCAGGATCAGCTCTTCCACCGAGACCTCCCGGTCATCCGGAATCTGCTGAACATCCCGGTACGGACCGCGCTGCTCAAGGGGCGGGCAAACTATCTGTGCCGACATCGGCTGGACAACGCCCTGCACGACGCGCGCAGCACTTTCCCCGATTTTCGGCGCCAGCTCCATACTGTGCAGGAGTGGGCCGCCGTCACCCGCAGCGGCGACATTGCGGAGCTTGCCCTTCCCGATGACGCCCCGGTCTGGTCGGCGGTGACCTCGACCAGCGATAACTGCCTTGGCCAGGAGTGCCCGGACTGGGGTCGCTGCCACCTGGTGGAGGCAAGGCGCCGCGCCCAGGAGGCGGAGCTTGTCATCATCAATCATCACCTCCTGTGCGCGGACCTGTCTCTCAAGGACGAGGGCTTCGGTGAGATCCTTCCCGGCGCCGACTGCTTCGTGATCGACGAGGCCCATCAGATGCCGGAGGTTGCGAGCAACTTCTTCGGTGTCGCCGTTAGCGGCCGGCAGCTCCTGGACCTCGCGCGGGACACGGAGACCGAGTATCACCGCGAGGCGGGGGACACCCCAGAGCTCCCGGACCGGGCCGGGAGTCTGCGCCGCGCGGCTCAGGACTTTCGCCTGAGCCTCGGAGAGGGTGCAAGGCGCAGCCCCTGGCGCCAGCTGGCCGATGATGCGGCGGCCGCGGCGGCGCTCGAGGAGCTGCGAGCTCGGCTCGCCGCCCTCCGGGCGGCCCTGGAGGTAGTAGAAGGGCGCGGGAAGGGGCTCGACAGCTGTCTGGCCAGGAGCATCGACCTCGCCGAGCGCCTCCAAGTGCTCGCCGACGAGGGCGAGTCAGAGGACATCCGCTGGTTCGAGACCCAGGGTCAGGGTGTGCGCCTGCATCTGACCCCTCTGGCCGTCGCGGACGTCTTCCAGTCCCACATGGAGCGGCATCCGGCGGCCTGGATCTTCACATCTGCCACGCTGGCTGTGGGCGAGAGCTTCGAGCACTTCTCGCGGCAGCTGGGCATCGCTGGTGCGCGAACGGAGCGTTGGGACAGTCCGTTCGACTATCGGCACCAGGCTATCCTTTTCGTCCCGCGGGCGATGCCGGACCCGTCATCGCCGGACTACGTGTCCGCGGTCGTCGCCGTCGCTTCCCGAGTCATCGCGCACAGTCGCGGTCGCGCCTTTGTTCTCTTTACCAGCCACCGGGCGCTCAAAGAGGCCGCGGTCTATCTGGAGTCGCGTATCGACTACCCCATGCTGGTGCAGGGCAGTGCACCGCGGGCGGAGTTGCTGGAGCGCTTCCGGGACCTAGGCAACGCTGTGCTGCTTGGCACGGCGAGCTTTTGGGAGGGCGTGGACGTGCGCGGGGAGGCGCTGTCCTGCGTCATCATCGACAAGCTTCCGTTTGCCTCTCCGGGCGATCCCGTCCTCGCCGCCCGCATCGATGCCCTACGGCAGCAGGGCGGCAGCCCGTTCCGCGATTTCCAGCTGCCCCAGGCCGTTATTACGCTCAAGCAGGGTGCGGGCCGGCTTATCCGCGATGCCCATGACCGCGGGGTCCTGGTGGTATGCGACCCCCGCCTGCTCACCCGCGCGTACGGCAAGGCTTTCCTCGACAGCCTTCCGCCCATGGCGCGGACCCGGGAGCTCGAGGACGTGGAGCGCTTCTTTTCAGCGCCGGTGACGGCGGCTGGCCAAGAGGATGCTTCCGCGAGCAAATCAGCATGAAACTCTTAGCCATCGACACCTCCGGCGAAGCCTGCTCCGCCGCCTTGCTGCTGGACAGTGAGGTGCGGCAGCGCCTGTCACGGCAAGCGCGCCGCCACGGCGAGCTGATCCTTGGGATGATGGACGACCTGTTGGCAGAGGCGCACATCAGGCTCCGCGAGCTGGACGCACTTGCGTTCGGGCGCGGGCCTGGCTCGTTCACGGGCGTGCGGATTGCGACGGCCGTGGTCCAGGGTGCCGCTTTCGGTGCCGATCTGCCGGTGGTCCCGGTCTCCACCCTCGCTGCCTTGGCCCAAGGGCACCATCGCGCGGCGGGCCACAATCGCTGTCTTCCGGCCTTCGATGCGCGGATGGGTGAGCTGTACTGGGGATGCTATGTGCTAGACGATGCCGGTCTGATGCAGGCGGTGGCCGAGGACCAAGTGGGTACCCCGGAGGATGTCGTGCTGCCTGCCGGCGACGCCTGGCATGGTGTGGGCAGTGGGTGGGCAGTCCATGGTGAGGTGCTGCGCCGCCGGTTGGGGCCGCACCTGTCCGGCGCGGAACCGACTGCGATCTGCGAGGCGCAGGACGTCGCCACGCTGGCAGCGGCTGAAGCCGCCGCGGGCCGCGTCGTCACGGCAGAGCGCGCCCTCCCGGTCTACCTGAGGGACCAGGTAACAGCGCCTCGCTGACCCATGTCGGGGTCGAGTCTCATTCGCGCTGGGATTCGCTCCATCGCGTTCTGGTGAGAAATCACCCGCAACGCTTGAGCAAACGCAGATGGGTCCCCCCTCCGCTCGCTCAAGGTGCTCAGTGCGTGGCGCCGTGGGGTTGCCCGGACTCCTTGCCGTGGCGGCAGTGCCGTTTCAGACAGCTGACCACATAGTGTGCGAGGGTGCTTGCCACCGCAACAAAAACGGCGCCGCTACCCACAAGGCGCTCCGTCATCCCGAGCTCGGATAACGAGAGTGTGAGCCAAGTCAGGAAAGCGACAAAGGCGGAGATAAACGCCACCATGACAAACGGCCACGGTGAGTTACTGCATTCGGGGCACAGCTTCATGGTAAAGATCCCTCGTAGTTCGTCCTTAATTTTAGACCGCCTTACGGTTTGCAGTTCATGACCACGGTCTACGAAGGCGGCGAATGCCGTGCTCGCATGCCGATTTTCGAGCGCGCTCGCTAGACGAGGGCGGCACGCGGGGCACCGGACGGTGTAGGCAGCGCGTTCAGGGCCGTCCTTGTCCTGATGTCGGTAGCCTTGTCGCCGCTGCGAGTCGGGCCCCCTAGAGACGCCTTCGCGCTGCGCTGAAAAGACTTCCGTGGGCGAAGTGGGATGGTGAGGGGAGGAATAGCAGAGAACGGTCGAACGCCTGCGCTTCGCCCTACAGGCGAGACACACGTGGGGTGTCAGGAAATTTTACACCGACGACCGTTGCTGAAGAACGCTCCAGCCACAAGACGCTAATAATATTGTGGTAATTCGCCGTGGTGCGGAAATTGCCGTAGAAAGCGCTGGGTATTTGGCGCCTTGTAACTAGAGAGGGGGACGCGTTCTGCGCGGTGTAGAAGGAAATGAAAGTGAGTCGAGCAACGGTGGTAGCGGCCGTCGCGGCAAGTCTGGTGTCGGGCTGTGCGACGATGGGCGGCGAAGGGCAGCAACAGGCAATGGGTGCGGGGATTGGTGCGGCGTTGGGCTGCGGAGTAGGAGTGCTCATTACCCGGAACGCGCGTGGCTGTGCGATCGGAGCGGCCGCGGGTGGGCTTCTCGGCTGGGGCGTTGTGAAGATCAACCAATACCAGGCAAAGCAGGTACGCTCTGCCAGGGCTGACAGGCGAGTGTACGGGTTGACGAAAGCCGTTGACACCTCGCTCGTCAAGATCCGAAAGGGGGCTTCTTCACCGAAGGCCGTGAAACCTGGGCAGGTCGTTGTGATTTCGACGGATTATTCCCTTTTGCTACCAAGGCGGGAGAGCTCCGAAACCGTGTACGAGAGCTGGGCGCTAAAAAAGGACGGAAAGGTGTTGTACAGCCTGCCCGAACAAGCTAACAAGCGGACCGGTGGCGGATGGGTTGCAGAGGCGACGATTAACGTGCCCAAGA
Source organism: uncultured Gammaproteobacteria bacterium (assembly GCA_963824085.1). Classification (GTDB taxonomy): domain Bacteria; phylum Pseudomonadota; class Gammaproteobacteria; order Chromatiales; family Chromatiaceae; genus JARRNE01. The sequence goes on along the minus strand of CAWGNT010000014.1, from coordinate 291,703 downwards.
GCGCGCCCCCCGGAACTTACGTGGTCGAGCATAAGGTGAAGGCGGGATCGAGCTACGACACGGACGAATCCACCTTCATCGTAAAGTCGTAGACATGCCGAGCGGTCGGGTACCTGAGGCGGACGATGCCTCTAACCCGCCGGGGGGCGGCTTGGCGTCCCCATGAAAGCAACGCGTCCACCCTTCAGGTGGCCGCTCGCACCGCCCGTAATTCGCTGTCGCAGCCCCAGACAGCGGGGCCCTCTGAAGCGTGAGGGGGCACCATCATCGACCGGAACCGACATCTTGCCTGCAGAACATCAGAATATTAAGATATTAGAGTTCCTAAGCAGCTTTCCGGCGACAGGAGGCGAAACCATGAAACGAGTGATGGTGTCCGTCGCGATCGCCGCGGCGGTTGTCCTTGGCGGTGCCGTAGTGCCGGGCGTCGCACGCGCGGACGGGATCTTCAGCAACATGAATCCGCTCCGCTGGTTCTTCGGCGATGACCACGACGATTACTATTACTACCGGCACGGTCCCTACGGGTGGGGCGGGCCTTACGGTTGGGGTCGACCCTATGGCTGGGGCGGACCTTGGGCCAACTCCGGCTATGGGCGCACGCAAACCGTGATCGTCCTCCCGGCCGCGGAGCCCAAGAAAGACTCCACACAAGTGGCCGCGGTCGCGGTGCCCGAGTAACGGATAGACCAGCCCCCGCTTACTTGTCCATTCCGTGCAGGCGGAGTCCTAGCGGGCTCCGCCATATCCCGTGCGCGCTCAACCGTTGCCGCCTCCCCATCGTTAAGCCGATTGCCGGATTTGACAGCAATTGGCCAAGCCCGATCCGGAGGCGAGCTTGCCGATTTCAAGGCGCGGTGTCCGCGTCGGACGACGGCTCGCCCTCGGGCGGCGGCTGGTCGCGATAGTAGTAGTCGTATTTTGCGTGCAGGGCGTTTGTGAACTGCCAAGCCTCCGTGTAGCTCAGCCCGCTGTTCTTGGGAAAGATTACCTTGACGTAGAGCCCCTCTGGGTGCGCCTTGACGAGCTTGTCGAGTCGGCTCTCCAAGGTGCTGCGGTCGACGCTGTGGAAGCTCGTGTCCGTGGGCACACGCATGCGAATATCCGGATGCCCTGCGCTCTTGGTGTAGCGCACCTCGACGACATAGCGCCCCTTAGGGCTTCGAGCCGGCCGCACTAAGCGGTTGTACTGGGCCTTGAGCTGGTCGTAGCTGTCCGTGAGCTTCGCCTGCGAGCGACTGGCAGTCTCCAGCTTGGCGAGCACCGCCGACAGCTCCTCCACCTTCGCCTGATAGTCGGCGCGCAGCTTATCGAGCTCCTGCGTGGTAGTTTGATGCTCGGATTTCAGCTGTGCCATCGTCTTCGTTTGAAGCTGCCGCGCTTTCATCGCCGAGTCGAGCGCTGATTGACTCGCCGCAAAACGCGCCTCGCTTTCCTTTAGGGCCTGCTTCAGCTGCGCGAGCTTTTCCGTTTGGGCGGCCTGCTTTGCCGAGAGTTGCGATATCTCGTCTTGACGTGCCCGATTCGTGCCTGCGAGCTTCGCAAGCTTTGCCTCATATGTCTTTGTGAGGCTCTTCAGGGACGCGCTGTCCTGCGTGAGCGACTTGATTTGCTGGTCGGCGGCGGCGAGGCGCTCCTTCAAGCCAGCCATGTCCTTTCCCTGTTGGTCGAGCCTTGTACGCAGGGTGCCGCGCTCGACGCCGAGAGATTGGAGTCGCTCGTCGCGCTGCGCCAGCTGGCGATCTTGGGCTTGACGCTTGAGGTCCATGGCGCTGAGCTGCTTCGTCAGGCGGCTGACCTCCGCCTCGGCGGCGGTCAGCCGTGCGGAAAGCTGGACGTGCTCCTGGTCCTTCGTCCGCACCAGCTCGGCGGCCTGGCGCTCGGCCGCCATCGTGGCGCGCAGCTCCTTCACGAGCTTCATGTTGCGCACCAGCAAGATCAGCATGGCGAGCATGAAGATCATGACGACCACCGTCATGATGTCGGTGAAGGAAGGCCAGAAGCTCTCAGCGGTCTGATCCCGCTGGTGATTCAGCCGCAGGTCTATGAAGCCCTGTTGGCCGCTCATGGCTCTGGCTCCGCGGGCAGCCGGAAGCCGTCCCGCAGGATGCCCTCGATCCGCTTGACGTCGCCTGCCACGTCTTGGATCTTGTCGCGGTAGGTGACCAGGGTATTGAGCAGGTTGAGCTCCACGGCCTCGAAGGTGCGCTGGGACACCTCCATGCGGTTGACTAGCTCAGCCACGGACTTCACGAGCCCCGCAAACCGGTTCAGCACACCCTCCTCGCGGACCTCGAAGCGTGGGATCAATTGCGTTGCCGTCACCTGCTCGACGCCACTGATGAAGCAGGTCTGCACATCGTTGAGCTTGAGATAGAAATAACCGAAGTAGAGGTAGCAGAGGATGGCGGTGATGGTCGTGGACAAGGCCGTCGACATGCCGTGCACCACCATTCCCATGCCGCCTGTGTCGACCGCGGAGGCCAGCATGCCCGAGGCGCCCACCAGGGCGATGGCGAGGCCCAGGATGGTGCCGAACACCCCTGTCAAGATGAGGATGTTGTTGATGAACTTCGGGAAGCTGACGCGGGTGCTTTCGCTCGCCACGAGGGCAGAGGCGAGGGCACCTTGGTTGATGGGGGAATGGGTCTCGGCTAGGCTGGCGAGGGTTTGAAAGCGGCGGTGAATCGCACTCGAGCGGCCGACGCGGAAAAGCGGGTCGTCCGGACTCTTTTCCAAGTTGTCGATGAAGCGGCCAAGCGCGCGCTCCTCGCTAGCGTAATGTAGAAAGGTGGCCACCATCTTCAACGTGCCGGCCGCGAACAGCAGCAGGATGAATCCGTTGGTGGCAATGCCGAGGGGAGTCAGCTGGCCGCGCAGATAGATCTCGTTGAGCAGATCGTATTTCCACACCGCCAGACCGGCTGCAACGGCCCCTACGAGCACCATCCGGACCAGAACGTTGAGGCTGTAGCGGCGGCGCAGATCGACCATATCCAGGCCCGTATCTCCGTGTAATCTTGACGCCATGAGGTTAACACAGCCGGACCAGCCGAAGCCCGAGTCGGCCGCTGAGCGCGGGCCGCGCTCCATGCTGCAGATGATTTTCGATCGCGCTCTCGAGGCGGTAGACGGACGCACGGCAGTGCACGCCGCTCTGCAGCGGTCCGGTGTCAGCGGCCCTGTCGTGCTCATCGCTGTCGGTAAGGCCGCCCAGGCCATGACAGAAGGCGCTTGCGACATCCTCGGCACGCAGATCCGAGGAGGACTGGTGGTGTCGAAGGCCGGGCACCTGCTGCCGTCAAGGCTCTCGGCGGTGGGACTCGACGGTGTCATCGGCGGCCATCCCGTCCCCAACCTGGGAAGCCTCGAGGCCGGTGGGCGGCTGCTCGACACGGTCGCGGCGGCAGGGGACGCGAGCCTCCTCTTTCTCATCTCCGGCGGTGCGTCCAGTCTTGTGGAGGTGCCCGCCGGCGGGCTCGGCCTCGCTGAGCTGGAGCGGCTCAACGGCTGGCTGTTGGGTAGCGGTCTGCCCATCGACGCGATGAATCGGGTGCGCAAGGCCGTGTCCCGGATAAAGGGCGGCGGGCTCTTGACCTTCGTGCAGGGCCGCAGGCTGCGCGCCCTGGCGATCTCCGATGTTCCGGCCGACGAGCCGCGGGTGATCGGCTCGGGGCTTCTGGTGCCCGAGCCGGACCTCGCGGTCGAGCTGCAGAAGCTCGATCTGCCGGCCTGGCTTCGGCTCTGGGTCGAAGCTGGGCTCGCGGAGCGGTCCGGTATCCCGCAGCACGGGCCGACGGTCGAGCTGGTGGCGACCCTTGCGAAGGCAAAGGGCGCGGCCGCAGCGGCGGGGAAGGAGATGGGCCTTGTGGTTCGGTGTCACGATGCCTTTGTGGCGGGTGATGCCGCCGAGCGCGGCCGCGACCTCGCGCGTCTGTTGCTGGAAGGTCCTGCCGCTCTGCACGTCTGGGGCGGCGAGACGACGGTCCGCCTGCCGGAGCATCCGGGCCGCGGCGGCCGCAACACACACCTGGCCTTGGCGGTCGCGCAGGAGCTGGCGGGACGCGAGGACTGCTTTCTACTGAGTGCCGGGACTGACGGAACCGACGGACCCACGGAAGACGCGGGCGCCCTGGTGGACGGCGGCACGGTGCAGCGGGCGGCGCTCGACGGGTTCAACCCCGAGGAAGCGCTGCGGCTCGCCGATTCGGGGGCTCTGCTGGAGGCAAGCGGCGATCTAATCCAAACGGGTCCGACCGGGACGAACGTGATGGACCTGATCCTCGGCTTGAAGCGGTGACCACCGGCCCCTGGAGCAACCTGTTCGCCGCCGCGGCCGATTGCCTTCGCGCCCCGGATCCGGACGACAAGATGAGGCTGACTGCCCGGGCGGCCGCCGCCTGGGACGGGGGTGCACTTGGCTTGGAGGAAGCGGGGGGCGGCGAGCCGATCGCCGAGCCGGGCCGTCCGGAGCGGCCGGAGCTTGTCCATCCCCGTGACCTGCCTAAACGCCCGGTCAAGAGCGCCGCGGGTCGCGCCGCGCTCGTGCACGCGGTCGCTCACATCGAGCTCAACGCCATCGACCTCGCCTGGGACGCCGTCCATCGCTTCCGCGGATTTCCTGCTGACTACTACGCGGACTGGGTTCGGGTCGCCGCCGAGGAGGCCTACCACTTCGGTCTCATGCGTGAGCGGCTGCGCGCGCTCGGCCGCGACTACGGAGACTTCCCCGCTCATGACGGTCTATGGGCCATGGCTCGGCGCACGGCGCACGACCCCCTCGCGCGCATGGCCCTGGTGCCGCGCGTCATGGAGGCGCGTGGGCTTGACGTCACCCCGGGGATGATCGAGCGCCTTCGCGCGGTTGGCGACGACGAGACCGCAGCACGGCTGGAGATCATCCTGCGCGACGAGGTCGGGCATGTTGCGGCGGGCAGCCGTTGGTTCCGTTTCCTGTGCGCCGAGCGCGGGCTGGCGCCGGAGGCTGCCTACTTTGCGCTTCTGGACGAGTATCTCCGGGGCGAGATCCGCGGTCCTCTGAACGAGCCGGCGCGTCGGAAGGCGGGATTCGAGGCGGCCGAGATCGAGCGCCTGCGGGCGCTCTGCGGTGAGACCTCGCGGAGACGGTAGGGTGCGCTGCACCGTGCGGCGGTTACGTCAACGTGTTGCAGCTCACGGCCCGAGCCACCGCACGGCCGCCTAACCACGCGTCACGGCTTCGCGCCTCCAGCCGCCCGCCGAGCCTACAAGCACCTCGCCGCGATCCTCATGCCACTCGGCCAGGACGGACCGGGTCACAGGCACTCCGTCCAACTCGAAGTGGTGATCTCGCGGACGATGCGTGTGCCCGTGGATGAGACGTCTGGCCCCATGGCGGCGCATGAATTCCGCGACCGTCGTCTGACTCACGTCCATGATCTCCTCCGCCTTCTGAGAGGTCGCCGCACCGCTCCTCAGCCGGTAGTCCGCGGCGATGGCGCGCCGCTTCTCGAGCGACTTCCAGAGGAACAAGCGGATGACGATCGGGTTGCGGATCCGGCGCCGGAAGCGCTGGTAGGGAAGGTCATCGGTACACAGGAGGTCTCCGTGCATGAGGAGTGTCGGACTGCCTTCAATGTCGAGTCTCGTCGGGTCGCTGAGCAGGGTGCAGCCAGTGTCGAGTGTGAAGCCTCGTCCGAGCAGGAAGTCCCGGTTGCCGTGCATCAGATAGCAGCGGGTGCCGGAGGCGGTGAGCTCCCGCAGGCCGGTGCGGACGGCGGGGTAGGGCGGGGTATCGTCGTCGTCCCCGATCCAGGCGTCGAATAGGTCCCCGAGGATAAAAAGCCGTTCCGCCTCGCGTGCCCGGCCGCCGAGAAACGAGACAAAGAGCTCCACCGTGGCGGGACGCTCCGGTGCCAGGTGGAGGTCGGAAACGAAGAGGGAATCAGGCATTGACGAAGGGCCGACGGAGGAGCACCAACTAGCCAGGGGTAATGGGTGATGGATAAGGGACACGCGTACGGGGCACGGCCCTGCCACGCCTCCCCCCTCGTTATCCGCGCATCGGTCCCTCGCCGCTGCTGATGTTGGAGGCCGCTTCGCCCCGTAGGGTGCGCTGTGCGCACCGAAAGATCTTGTGCCAACCTCCAAGCTGCTCGGCTAACCTGAGGCGACGACAAGATCACCGCCCCCCGTTTCAGCCCCGTTCAGTCGACCACCTCTGCCTTCTCGATCACCACGTCCTCGACGGGCACGTCCTGATGCCCTTGGCGGTTGCCGGTACGCACGCCCTTGATCTTGTTCACCACGTCCATGCCCTCGACAACGCGGCCAAAGACGCAGTAACCCCAGCCGTCCTGTCCTGGATGATCCAGGAAGCCGTTGTTGGCGACGTTGATGAAGAACTGCGCAGTAGCCGAGTGCGGCTGGCCGGTCCGGGCCATCGCCACGGTTCCGGCGGTGTTCTTGAGCCCGTTCTTCGCTTCGTTCTCGATTGGGCCCCGCGTGGGCCTGGGGATGAAGTCCGCGGTCATTCCTCCACCTTGGATCATGAAGCCGTCGATCACCCGGTGAAAGAGCGTCCCGTCGAAGTGGCCTTCGCGCACGTACTGCTCGAAGTTGGCGCAGGTAACGGGGGCCTTGTCGGGCTCCAGCTCGATCCCGATGTCGCCGTGGCTCGTCGTCAATCTAATCATGTCGTAGCTCCTCAATCGGCCACGCGGGTGACCTTGTTGATCACTATGGGGGTCTTGGGCACGTCTTGTAACCCCTTGGGATGGGGGCCGGTGGGTGCGGCGGCGATCTTGTCCACCACGTCCATGCCGTCAGTCACCTTGCCGAAGACCGCATAGCCCCAGCCGCGCGTGGTCTTGCCCGTGTGGTTCAGGAAGTCGTTGTCCTTCAGATTGATGAAGAACTGAGCAGTCGCGGAGTCCGGGTCCGAGGTGCGAGCCATGGCGATGGTGCCGCGGTCGTTCTTCAGCCCGTTGTCTGCCTCGTTCTTGATCGGGGCGTGGGTGGACTTCTGCTGCATGTCTCCGGTGAAGCCGCCGCCCTGGATCATGAAGCCCGGAATGACGCGGTGAAAGATGGTTCCGTCGTAGAACCCCTCGTCCACGTAGGTGAGGAAGCTCTTCACCGTCTGCGGTGCCTTCTCCGGGTAGAGCTCGATGGTGATCGTCCCTGCGCTGGTCTCCATTCGGACCTTCGGCTCGTCCGCGACGGCGGCGGCACTCGTGGCGAGCAGGGTCAGCAGAATCGCAGCGGTTGGTAGCAGTCGCGGCATGTTCGAGCTCCTGTGAGGATTGGTGCGCGGGGCATGTTACGGGCTTTGGCAAGCCCGGGGAAGCCTGATCCACTTAGTCGGTTTCGCCGGGAATGGGGCGTTTGTTACCATCCAAGAGATCTTACCCACATGGCCTAGTCGTGACCTCATGCTCCAGATCTACAACAGCCTGACCAGGCAGAAGGACGAGTTCAGGCCCATCGTGCCCGGGACGGTGCGCATGTATGTTTGCGGCATGACCGTCTACGACTACTGCCACTTGGGTCATGCGCGCGTCCTGGTCGTGTTCGATGTCGTGAGCCGCTATCTGCGCGAGCGGGGCTTCGATGTCACGTACGTGCGCAACATCACCGACATCGATGACAAGATCATCAACCGCGCCAACGAGCGCGGCGAGCCCTTCAACGCATTGACCGAGCGCTTTATCGCGGCCATGCACGAGGATTCGGAAGCGCTCGGCATCCAGCCCCCCGACGAGGAGCCCCGGGCCACCGGGCACATGTCCGAGATCCTCGCAATGATCCAGGCGTTAATCGACAGGGGGTACGCCTATATCGCCGACAACGGCGACGTCTACTATTCGGTCGCCAAGTTCGAGGGCTACGGCAAGCTCTCCGGGAAGGACACGGAGGACCTGCGCGCGGGGGCCCGCGTCGAGATCGGCGAGGCGAAACGCGATCCCCTGGACTTCGCATTGTGGAAGGCGGCCAAGCCCGGTGAGCCGGCCTGGGAGTCCCCGTGGGGGCGGGGACGTCCCGGCTGGCACATCGAGTGCTCGGCCATGTCGACCAGCTGCCTGGGCAACCACTTCGATATCCACGGCGGCGGAGCGGACCTGCAGTTTCCCCACCACGAGAACGAGATCGCCCAGTCGGAGGGCGCCACCGGCGAGCCCTTCGTCAACCTGTGGATGCACAACGGCTTCGTGCGGGTGAACGAGGAAAAGATGTCCAAGTCCCTGGGCAACTTCTTCACTGTGCGGGAGATCCTGACACGTTACCGTCCGGAGGAGGTGCGCTACTTCATCCTCACCAGCCAGTACCGCAGCCCGCTCAACTACGACGACGAGCACCTGCAGAACGCGCGCGGTGCGCTGACCCGCTTCTACACCGCCCTGCGGGGCCTACCGCCGGCGCACGCCAGGGGTGGCGAGGCGTTCCGGGAGCGCTTTCAGGCGGCGATGGACGACGACTTCAATACTCCGGAGGCACTTGCGGTCCTCTTCGACCTCGCCCGCGAGATCAATCGCGTGCGTACGGAGGACGAGGCGGCGGCTACGGGTCTGGCGGCGGAGCTAAGGGACTTGGGTGAAGTGTTGGGCATCCTGCAGGACGATCCGGAGACCTATCTGCGCGGCGGCGCGGATCAGGACGCGCTGGGGGACGACGCGATCGAGGACCTCATCCGCCGCCGCGCCGAGGCCCGCAAGGGCAAGCAGTGGGCCGAGGCCGACCGTATCCGCGACGAGCTCCAAGGCGCGGGCATCGTCTTGGAGGACGGCGCCGGAGGGACCACCTGGCGCCGAGGCTGAGGAGCCGGCTTAATCTGCCCCGGCCGCGTGCAGCTCGGCGGCCTGCAGGGTGTTCTCGAGCAGACTCGCGATCGTCATCGGGCCCACACCGCCGGGGACCGGCGTGATCCAGGCCGCGCGTTCCCTGGCGCCCTCGAAGTCCACGTCCCCCACCAGTTTGCCGTCGGCCAGCCGATTCATCCCGACATCGATCACCAGCGCGCCCTGCTTTATCCAGTCGCCTTCAACCAGTCTGGGCCTGCCCGCCGCTGCGACCACCAGATCCGCCCGCCGCACCTTGTCGGCCAGGTCCTTGGTGCGCGTATGACAGACGGTGATGGTACAGCGCGCCGCCAGCAGCTCCAGGGCCATCGGGCGGCCGACGATGTTGGACTGGCCGACGATCACCGCATCCAGCCCTTCGATCTTGCGTCCAGTGCGCTCCAGCATGGACATGATGCCCTTCGGCGTGCAGGGGCGCAGCAGCGGCATCCGCAGCACCAGGCGGCCCACGTTGTACGGATGAAAGCCGTCCACATCCTTGGTCGGAAGGATGCGCTCGATGACCGCCTCCTCGTCGATGTGATCGGGCAGGGGCAGCTGGACCAGGATGCCGTCTATCCTCTCGTCCGCGTTCAGGGTGTCGATCAGATCGAGCAGCTTCTCCTGAGGCGTCTCGGCGGACAGCTCATGGAGCTCCGAGTGGAAGCCCACCTCCGCGCATGCCTTGCGTTTGTTGCGCACATAGATCTCTGAAGCTGGGTTGTCGCCGACGAGCACGACCGCCAATCCGGGCGGGCGTCCACCCGCGTCGATGATGGTGTCGACCTGCCGCTTGAGTGCCCCGCGGATCTCCGCGGCGATGGCTTTGCCGTCGAGAATTTGTGCGCTCATGAATCGATAAAAGTGACGCCAAGGTTTCGAGCTGACCGCATCATAGCGATGCAAAGAGGCCCTGTGCCAGCGTTGCCAGCGGTGATTTGACGCGATTGTGCAGGGTCCGTATGATTCGCAGTCTTCCGTTTTGGGACCGTGTCCGAGAACGGGGTATAGCGCAGTCTGGTAGCGCGCCTGCTTTGGGAGCAGGATGTCGGGGGTTCGAATCCCTCTACCCCGACCACTTGCAGGTGAACCGTGTCCAGCGCCCGTAGCTCAGCTGGATAGAGCAACGGCCTTCTAAGCCGTCGGTCGCAGGTTCGAATCCTGCCGGGCGCGCCAAAGGTCGCCAGACGGTGCCGGCCGCGCGACGTCGACCGGCAAAGGTCAGTGGTGGACGTAGCTCAGTTGGTAGAGCACAGGATTGTGGCTCCTGTGGTCGTGGGTTCGATCCCCATCGTCCACCCCACTATTGTCAACATCCGAACCAGGTCCTCGGGCCGTTAGCTCAGCTGGTAGAGCAGTGGACTCTTAATCCATTGGTCGAAGGTTCGAATCCTTCACGGCCCACCAAGATAAACAAGGGGTTAGGCGCGAGCCTTGCCCCTTTTTTGTGCCATGCGGCGTGCCGTGGCGCACTCATGGCGCACCCAGGGGCAACAACCGGCGACAATTTGCACCTTCTGAGCCCCTCGGTTTCAGACCGGGCAGTGTCCACGCCATCCCGAAATCCACTGAGCGCTGCTATTTCCGGTAGCGTCTCGTCGCGCGCTTCCAACGATTCGTCCACCTCGCCGCCGCCGGCCCTAACCGCGATGCGACAGCGCCCTGCGTCTGGCGGAACCGTCCGGACCCAGAGCTGACACTCGGCGTGATACGCCGTGTGGCAGCTAGGCGACACAAACCGGTCATCGGTGCCGAAAGGGCTGTCGAGACGAGCTCAACGCACGCGATTCCGTGGTCTGGCCCCGGTTTGTCGCTCATAGGCCAGCAACGCGAGCTGCACCTGGGCGCGGGCCTGCCAGTCCACCCAGGAGAGCACGCCAATGATGAGGAACGGCAGGGCGCCGCCCGCCCCCAGCTACCTCGGCCAGACTGGGATGGGACACTGCGTGCTGGACATCGGGCCTCCGCGCTTGAGTCGTGATCGCTGTCGGGTTGGCAACTGCCCTTTCTTGCATTCGGAAGGGGGCCAGATTAAATGGACCGTCCGGTAGAGCGGTTTACTGGTGGTTTTCCCGCCGCGCGCCTGGCGACTCAGGGCCCACCGGCGGAAGGAGTCGGGCAATTCCGGGGCGCAGGCGCAGGAAGCCCCGGTAACCCCACTCCAGCCACTTGGCGACCCCTGGTCGCTGTGCCAGCCGCACAGGCCCGGATGGCATGCCCAGAGTTGCGTGAAGGCGGCCGCGCGGGTCTGCGCCTGGCCGCACGCGTCGATTACATGGAAGCGGACCAGGGCCCCTGCACGGCCCACGCCATCCGGCAAGGAGGCGTCGTTGCAACGGGTCAGGTCCACCCAGGCGATGGTCTCCGTTGCCTGACGCCGCTGATACCAGTCAATCTCCCGGGTGCAGAGGGGGCAGGCCCCGCCATAGAGTACCGTCAAGGCCGGGGGCCGGGCAGCGGGCCGGCGAACTGTCGGCGCCGCGCCGATCGGTTGGGGGCGAGGGCATCTTGGGCTCCGGTATAGGGATGGACCCGGCGCGGGCTCAGGGGTAGAGGGCGAGCCGGGCAATGCAGAGATCCGCTCGCATCTCCCGGCCAATGGCCACCAGGCCCAGGCGCTTGAGCCTGGCCAGGTTCAGGGGCAGGTCGATGCGGTAGGGCTGAAACTGCCGGAAGGGCAACCGCAGCCTCTGCCAGGCGGGCGTCGCCTGAAAGCCGGCCCGGTAAGACTGCCAGACGACGCGGGTGTCGGCGGTGCGCAAGTGCAGGTTGTAACCCTGACCGTTGCCGTAGACGTCTACCTCGATGCCGGCGTAGGCGCGGGCGTCCAGGGGTCCGGCCTGATCCAGGTCGAGGCTGGCCTGCACGAAACCGCCGTTGTTGAGCAGGCTGACGTCACCAGTGAGGCGCAGGCAGGGGCGCCCTTCGACCGTCGTCGGCTCCAAGTCACCTGCCGAGACGCCACCCATCACCTGGTCGGTGATGAGCCTCCAGCAGGCCCCGCTGCTCGCGCACAGGGTGCCGCTGGCGCGGTCATCGAGGATCAAGGGTTCGTCTGCGGCGGGCAATGGCGTGCTCCAGGTGAGTGCGGCCAGGGCCAGGCCGAGGCACAGCGACACTGGACGATGAACCGGGTTGTGGCAGGTTCTCATGGCTGCCCAAGTATCCATTAGCGTTCCGGTATCCTGGCCCGGCCCTGTTTCACCCATATGAGACCGGTGAGGTCGAAACCGGCGTCTCGGGCCTGGTCGAGCAGCGGTTCGAGGACCTCGTCCGGAAGGGTGGGGGTGCGGGCCAGGATCCACAAGTAGCCGTGGGAGGGGCCGGCGGCGGACTCCAGCTTGCCGGCCCGCCAACCGGAGGGCAGGGCCCCGCCGGGGGTGGCGGACGAGAATGGGCTGACGACGCTCCCGCTGCCATTTGCGGCAAGGCCGGTGAGCAGACCGAGGGTGAGCAACAGGGGTGCGTGCATGCTGGGCATGGATGGCTCCGAGATAGCATCGCTAAGCAGGCGGGGGCAAGCCGACCCCTGCGGGCAGATAGGCCAGATCCTCGGGACGGTCGATTCATCTGCACCCAGAGCGGGCCGCACGTGCCGATCACGATGGCTTTGAAAGATGTCCCGCGGGACTTCGGTCATACTCAGGCCCTCACCACCTCGCCACCGGAGCCGCTCTCATGCCCGGACCAATGCACACGCCCCCCTGTGCCCGCCTCGCTGCCGCCTGCCTCATGCTCCTTGGGGCGGCGGCGGGAGCATCCGAGGCCAATCTGCCCAGTTACCAACATGCCCTGGAAGCCTTTCAGGCGGAGCGTGCGGCCGGTAAGGGGCCCAAGATCACCCCCGAGGACCGGGCGGTCATGGAACGGGCCGGGGCGGACCTGGCAGTGGCCATGCCGAGTCCTGGGCTCAAGGTGGGCGATCAGGCCCCGGGCTTCGCCCTGACCGACGCCCGGGGCGACAAGGTCACCCTTGAAGGGCTGCTCGAGAAGGGGCCCGTGGTGCTGACCTTCTACCGGGGCGCTTGGTGTCCTTACTGCAACCTCCAACTGCGCGGCCTGTCCCAGAGCCTGCCGGCCATCCAGGCGGCGGGCGGCCAGTTGGTCGCGGTCACTCCCCAGACTCCGGATCAGTCCCTGGAGCAGGTGAAGAAAGACGGCTTTCCCTTCAAGATCCTGAGCGACCTGGACTCCTCGGTCATGCGTGCCTATGGGCTCTACTTCGAGGTGCCCGATGCGGTGAGCGATGTCTACAGGCGTAACTTCAAGCTGGACCTAGCGGAGTACAACGGCGCCGGTCGCTACGTCCTGCCGGTGCCCGCCACCTACGTGATCGATCGGGATGGAGTCGTGCGTTTCGCCTTCGCGGACACGGACTATCGCAAACGCGCGGAGCCCGCGGCCATCGTCGAGGCGCTGAAGGGTCTCTAAACCGCCGGCAGGTGGCACCCGAAGCCGATGGAGCCGCGCCGCAGCCATCCCCGCGTCACCCTGCTGTTCTCGTCCACGAGTTACGTATGCTGCCCCCAGAATTTGTGCCTTCGCAGAAGATTCCCAAGATTCCTGCCCGCAGGCGTTCCTCGACTACGGCACCTCCGAGCCGGGTGCGTGATCGCCGGCGGTTTCGCAGTCTCGCCGATGTGTGTGAGGATGCTGTTGAGGCCGCATCGATGAGGAAGGCGACGATACCCGTGCCGACGCCACAGTTCGGAGGCCTCACCTGCAGGAGCTCGCAAAAGGCGCCACCGAGCTGGCCGTTCCGCTGAGCCTCGGCACCGGCGTCGGCGCCAATTGGTGCGAGGCCCATTGACGGCGAGAACGCCGCGCCCTGGCACACCGCCCGCGGCCACTCGCGTTTCAAGCGTCGCTGCTGCCGAGCCCCACCCCTATCCTGGAACACACGTCCATGCCCAACCGACCCCGCACCCGCCGAACCAAGATCGTCGCTACCATCGGCCCCGCCTCGGACGCTCCGGGGACGCTCGCGGCCATGCTGCGCGCGGGCATGAACGTGGCGCGCCTGAACCTGTCCCACGGGAGCTTCGACGAGCACCAGGCCAGACTGACCCGCATTCGCGCCGCCGCGGAGGCGGTGGGGGTGCAGGTGGCGATCATGATCGATACCCGCGGGATCGAGATCCGCACCGGTCCGGTAGCCGACGGGGTGGTGGAGCTGAAGTCCGGCGAGGAGCTCTCTCTGTTCACGGACAAGCGCGTTGGCGATGCCCGCGGGGTGTCGGTGTCGTACCAGCGGCTGCCGCGGGAGGTGAATCCGGGCGAAACCGTGCTGCTCGACGACGGCGCCATGGAACTGCTGGTGCTGGGCACCACCGAGCGGGAGGTACGCTGCCGTGTGGTAGTCGGCGGGCTGCTGCGGGCGAGCAAGGGGGTCAATCTCCCCGGCACCCAGCTGTCCGTGACGGCGGTCGACCCGGAGCATCGCGACGACGTGGTCCGTGAGCTGACCTTTGCCGCCGAGAACGACGTGGAGTACATCGCGGCCTCCTTCATTCAGAGCGCCGACGAGGTGCACCGGATGCGCGAGATCCTGCTGGAGCGGGGCGTCGAGATCCCGATCATCGCCAAGATCGAGAACCGCGCCGGGGTCGCGAACCTGGACTCCATCGTGCTCGCGGCCGACGGCGTGATGGTCGCCCGCGGTGATCTCGGCGTGGAGCTGCCTCTGGCGGATGTACCGAGCACCCAGAAGAAGATCATCCGCACCACGGTCAGCAACGGCAAGCCGGTGATCACCGCCACACAGATGCTGGCCTCGATGGAGCGCAACCCGAAGCCGACCCGCGCCGAGGCGAGCGACGTGGCCAACGCGATCCTGGACGGCAGCTCCGCGGTGATGCTGTCTGGCGAGACCGCCGCCGGCGATTACCCGGTCGAGGCGGTTCGGATCATGGCCGAGCTGGCGGTGCGTGCCGAGGCGTCGCTGCGCGAGTATGGCTGGCTGCAGCAGACCCTGCCGCATCCGTCCAACGTGGTCACCGAGGCGGTCGCCCATTCGGCGGTGCGTATGGCCGAGCAGCTCAATGCGACCGCCATCCTGAGCCTGACCGAGACCGGTTTCACCTCCAGGCTGATCTCCAAGCATCGCCCCGAATGCCTGATCCTGGCCGTGACCGCCTCGCTGAAGGTGTCGCGCCGATTGTCATTGAACTGGGGCGTGGTGCCGGTGCTCTACGAGGCCGGCATCTCTGACGACGAGAAGATCGCGGAGGCGATTCGGGTCGCCCGCGAGCGCGGCCTGGTGCAGACGGGTGACTTGTTGATCGGCACCCGGGGGCATACCCAGAGCGCCGGCGGTACCGATGCGATCCGGGTGCTGATTGTCGCCGACTAGCCCAGGGCATGATGGGGAGTGGCTACGTCATGCAACCGGAGAGCGAGGTCGATTCGCGTGTCCTTCCCTCCAAACTCCCGGGGCGCAGCGCCGATCAACCGGTGGGCACACCGGTTAACAGGCACAAACCGCCGGCGACGCGTCAGCTTGCATGAATCTCGAAGCGGTCAACCGCCGCTTCCGGGTTCAACGGTGCACCGCGTGCGCCTTATCCGCCAACCGTGCCTCCATCGCCTCATAGTCCCCTAGATGCGCCCGCATCAGGCTCTTCCAGAGCTTGCCGTGATTAGGCACCGAGAAGTGCAGCAGCTCGTGGACGATCACGTAGTCCCACAGCTCGGCATCCAGGCCAAGCAGCTCGCCGCTGAAGTTCAGCCGACCGTTGGTGGAGCAGGACGCCCACTTCTTGCGCATGGGGCGAACGCTGAGCTGGACGACCTGCACATCCAGCCGCTCCGCCCACTGGCGGACCCGGTCCTTGAATGCCTGCTTTCGTGTCGCATCGGCCATCCCGCTAGATCCGCTCCGCCTTGTCCAGCAGCGTGAACAGCTCGCCCACCAGCGCCGCGACGCGTTCCAGGTCTTCCGTCTCGGCAAAGATGGCAAAGGTCACCTTCTTTCGCAGCTCGCGCAGCGCGTTCTCGCTCCGCTTCCAGTTGGGGAATTCCGCAAACGCCTGGCGGATCTTCCGGCTGACCCCCTCCGCGTTGCCGATTCCGGCATCCAGCAGGGTGCGGTAGACGAAATAGGTCAGACCGTCGAAGGCCTTCTCGGCCTGTTCCTGCTTTCTGGCCTCGTTCGTCTGGACCTCCCGCAGCAAGGCATCCAAGGCCTCCGCCGTGTCGAGCTGGCGGCTTTCGAACGCCTCCTGCACCGCCCGGGCGCGTTCGGCCATGGCGATGAGGTAGGGGTCCTCGCTCTCCTCCTCGGCCTTGCGCTCGATGCCCTTGACCAGGTTGATCACCTTGGTGGCATCGCCGCCCTGGCGCTGCTTGATCAGCTCGATCGTCTCGGCGTTGATCTCGACGAATCCGTCGACGCGTCGGACCTCGTAGATGCCGACCTGTTCCTGCACCAGCAGGTTGGTCTTGGACTGGAAGTCCCGGTCGACCATCACACGCTTGGCATAGGCCTTTCGGACGACGTGATAGATCGCCGAGAGCGTCGTGTAGGGATAGATAAACGGCCGCAGAAAGGCATCCGGCGAGATGATCTCGTAAAGCATCTCCAGCTCTTTGAACTCCTTGAAGAGCTCCTTTCGCCGCCCCGGGTCGCGAAAGTGCTCGATTAGGGTGTCGACGTCCTTGTCGTTGAAGTTGCGCTCGATCAGGCCGAGGTATTCCGGGGCCTTGGTCTCCATCTTGTTCTTGAACAGCACCTTCAGCAGCTTGAGGTCCTTGACGATGGCGTTGATCTCGTCGCTGTCGAAGACGAGGGCCTTTTCGAGCTTGTCGAAGATGCCGACGAAATCGAGGACGAAGCCGTGGGGCTTCACCATATCCTGCGCCTCGTTCTCGTAGGGCCGGTTCACCCGGGCGATGGCCTGCAGCAGGGTGTGGTCGCGCATCGGCTTGTCGAGATACATGGCGTAGAGCACCGGCGCGTCGAAGCCGGTGAGCAGTTTCTCGGTGACGATGAGGATCTTGGGCTGCTGGTCGAGCTTGCCGAAGCTCTTGCGGATCTGCCGCTCCCTCTTCGGGTCGAGGTGGAATTCCTTGAGCAGCTTCGAGTCGTTGTTGCTGCCGGTGTAGACGACTTCGGAATACTCGGGCGGCAGGAACTGATCGAGGGCGTGCTTGTAGTGGGCGCAGGCTTCGCGGTCGACGCCGACGAGGAAGGCCTTGTAGCCCAGCGGCTCGACGTTCCCGCGGTAGTGCTCGGCGACGAACTGCGCCACCTTCTGGATCCGCTCCTTCCCCTTGAGGAAGTTCTTCAGGTTCACCGCCCGATCGAGGATCTTGTTCAGCTCCTCGATGTCGGCAACGCCCTCGGCCTCGGCCAGCGACAGGAACTCCTTGTCCAGCGTCTCGTGCGGGACGAGCATTTCGTTCGGGGCGAGCTGGTAATAGAGCGGCAGGGTGGTGCCGTCCTCGATGCTGTCGGCGATGGAATACTTGTGCAGGTAGCCCTGGTCGTCCTCGCAGCCGAAGGTCTTGAAGGTGCCCTTGCCGTAGACGGTCTTGTCCACCGGGGTGCCGGTGAAACCGATGAAGGTCGCGTTCGGCAGACCGGCCATCAGGAAATTGCCGAGGTCGCCGCCGGTGGTGCGGTGGGCCTCGTCGATGAGGACGTAGATGTTCGAGCGTGTGTTGAGATCCGCCGGCATGTCTCGGAACTTGTGGATCATCGTCACGATGATGCCGCGGTAGTCGTCCTTCAGCAGCTTGTTGAGCCGGGCGATGCTGCTGGCGTGCTCCAGGTTGCCCAGGCCGAGCGCGGCAAGGTTCTTGAGCGTCTGGTCTTCCAGCTCGTTGCGGTCGATCATCAGCAGCACCGTCGGCTTGTCTGCCTCGGGCGCCCGGAACAACCGCTCCGCCGCCTTGATCATGGTGAAGGTCTTGCCACTGCCCTGGGTGTGCCAGACAAGGCCTCGGGTGCGCCCGGGATCGAGGGCGCGGCTGACGGTCGCCTCCACCGCGCCGGTCTGGTGCTGGCGCAGGATGTATTTGTTCAGCTCCTCGTCCTTCTCGGCAAAGACGATGTAGTCCTTCAGAAAGGCGAGCACCTGCGCGATGGCGCAGAAGCTCTTCACCTTGGCCTCCAGCTTGCCGACCTCCTCGTCCTTCCAGTTGAAGATGTTTCGCCGCACCGTGTTCCAGCTCACTCCGTAGGAAAAGCCGATGGCGTCGGTGGCGGTGAAGATCTGCTCTGGCACGAACAGCTCGGGCGTCTCGCGGTGGTAGCGGCGGATCTGATCCACCCCCAGGGCAATCGCCTCGTCCTTGCTGGCGTTCTTGCACTCGATCCCTAGCACCGGGATGCCGTTGATGAGGAAGACGACATCCTCCCGCGTGCCGTAGTGGCCGTTGTGAAAGGCCCACTCCTCGGTGACTTCGTAAACATTGTTCGTGGGGTCGTCGTAATCGATCAGGATCAGGTCGCGCTCGCGCTTCTCCTCGTGGTCGAAGAATTTGCCCCGGTTGCGCAGGTGCTCAACGAATTCCCGGTTGCCGTAGATGTCGGTGTGGAGATGGCGGAACTGTCCGAGCAAGGCGCCCTCGGCCTCGGCGTATCGCGGGTTGAATTCCCGCACCTTGGCGTCAAGCAGGTCGTCGAAAAACAAACTCGAATTCTGATGATTCTTAATTCCTAATTCCGCATTCTTAATTGCGGCGATCCCGCGCCGCCGCTCGGCCTCCTCGCGGGACACAAACGTCCAGCCGATGGCCTCGGCGCAGGCGAGGATGCGGGACTGGACGGTTTTGTGTTCGCCAGGTTTTGGCATGCCTAATGGTCCATCATCGCCAGTGCTCCTGCCACTCCCTGTATTCTGCCGGCCGTAAGCGATAGCGCGCAATATTGCCCTCGTGCAGGCCCATCAGCTCCGACTCCACCACTTCGATAAAACGTGACCGGTCTTCCGCTGGTACTGCCTCGGTGGCGCGCTGCCGGATGAAAGCGATTGCGGCCTTTTTATCACGGTTAGCCCGCACCACCCCCGCCACCAGCTCGGCCACCAGGGCACGATAACGCAACCGGAACGGATCCGGCTCGCCCAGCGACTGGCGCACGGCGGAATAACGCGCGCAAGAGCGTTCATAGGCCCAGACAAAAACATCGCGCATCAGCTCGATGCGATTCAGTTCATATACACCCAGAATCCCGTCAATATAGGCCCGCTCGGGAACATCCACGAAAGAGATCGGACACAGGTTCTCCCGGATGAGCGGTATATTCGCCGCCAGGCGTGAAACGCGCTTGTTGACGTCTTCAAAAGCCTGCAGATAGGCAATCTGCACCATGGCGAAGAAAGACTGTTCGAAGGGGTCATTGATCGCCGCCGCCGTGTCAAGCACTTGCTGGAAGCATTCATCGACCAGCTGCGGCACTTCCAGCGGGTGATACACTGTGCCGCCCACATCAACGGCATTCGTACGCACACGCCCGCAGGCCCGCGGATCGGCCAGCAGGTTATCCGACAGCAAGGCATGCAGATTGAGTATCGTGTAGCGATTGAAGCCGACCTCACCAGCCTGCTCGACCAGCAAATCGATGGCGGCCTTGTGGTTCAGGATCATCTGCGCTTCCCGAGCATCCTTACCTTCCGTCGCCTCGCCCAGTTCCAGCAGACGTTCCGTTTCCAGCAACGAGTAGGTATTGCCTTCCAGACGACTGGAATTCCAGGACAGGTCGATCAGCAGACGGCTGTAGATCCTGCGCGCATAGGTGCCGGCCGGTGTCTGGCCATCCGGCGAGCGCCCCAGGTCGAAAAGACGCCGCCGGGTTGCTTCCGGCAGATAGAATGTTTTGTTGGGCCGGTAGTGATCAAGGAACGCACGGTTGTAACCCACCGGCTTCCGGTTCTGGACCGGTTGACGAACAGCCTGCCTGACTGACTCACCTTCGGGGGATACGGGAACGTGGAATTCACCGCGCGCCTCCATTCTTGAAACCGCAACCAGATTCGCCCTTGCGGTAACGACCGCAGGAGCTCGATAGCGACGACCCTTGCCGCTGCCTGCCGCGACCAGCCGTTTTTGCTTGACCAGGAATGCCAGGCGGCGCTGCATCATCCGCGGCGGCAGTTCGAAGGCCAGCCCGTCGCGAATGGTTCCGACCGGCACGCCCTCTGGATGTGCCGCCACAATGGCAACGATGGCCTCTAGCTCCAGTTCGGGGATCTTTTTCGGCATGCGTCAGACTATATGTCGCAAAACGGCTTTTATACGACATATAAATGCTTTATTTGTCGTATATGTGATTTTTTTGTCGCGAACTCGCGTTACGTGTCGCCAAAACGAGCCACGGGCCGAGACTCATTTGAGAACGGAGCCAAACAAGGAAAGCCCTTTGCCGGTCGTCAGGATGTCCGTATGCAAACACCGGAGCGAGTCCGGCAAGGCCTCCACCGCACCGATGTCGCGCGGATTGAACTCCCACACCTTGGCGTCGAGCAGGTCGTCGAAAAACAAACTCGAATTCTGATAATTCTTAATTCCTAATTTCCCATTCCTAATTGTGGCGATCCCGCGCCGCTGCTCGGCTTCCTCGCGGGATACAAAGGTCCAGCCGATGGCCTGGGCGTATTCCAGAACGCGGGACTGAACGGTCTTGTGCTCGCCGGGATGCATTTTAATTAGGAATGATCAATTAGGAATTAGGTATTAGGGATTAGGAATTAGGAATTTTCGATTTGGTGGTTCGGATGATGGAGCCGGTGAGTTTTAAGAGTTCTTCACAATCTTCGATCACTGACTCGGCGTGCGTGGCCTCAAGAATCTCGGAATCGCGGAGTAGTCGCAGCCAGTAGTGCGT
Organism: uncultured Gammaproteobacteria bacterium; assembly: GCA_963824085.1. Lineage (GTDB taxonomy): Bacteria > Pseudomonadota > Gammaproteobacteria > Chromatiales > Chromatiaceae > JARRNE01. Next base: position 271,060 of record CAWGNT010000014.1, on the reverse strand, counting down.
CTCGCGTGCTTCCTTGTAGGCAATGCTCATCTTTGAGAGAAAATCCTTGTTGGACTGGCCACCGATCGCCTCTTCCACATTCGCGCCAATCGATGCGCCGCTGCGAACGATCTGCTTCGACAAGACAAATTCCTTCTTCTCGTCGCAGAGGTACCGATAAAGCTTCACGATCCGCAAAGCGAACGCATACGATTTGATCTGTACAGGATTTTCCGCCTTCATTCCCAATTCCTAATTCCTAATTCCTAATTCCTAAGCCATCATCCACCAGGCTCGGAAGCTCGAACAACAAGTCGACCAAGGCGCGATTGATGTAATAGTTTTCGCGCCCCAGCTTGTGCTTTTCCAGTATCCCCCCGTTTGAGAGTGCATCCAGGTAACGGCTGGCGGTCGCACGCGAAACACCCAGGTCGTGCTCAAGGAAGGCAACCTTCGTGTAGGGATGCCGGAAGATGTTGTTGATCAAGTCCTGACTGTAGAACTTGTATTCAGAGCGGATCCGTTGCTTGTGCCGCTGTAGCAGGACGCGAATATCCTCTACTAGGCGCGTTGTGTGGCGCGCGGTTACTGCCACGCCGCGCAGCAGGTACAACAGCCACTGCTCCCAGTCGTTTTCATCGCGTACGCGTTGCAGGGCCTGGTAATACCCGGACTTAGTCTGGCTGATATAGCGGCTCAGATACAGGATGGGCGTATCGAGCAGCCCTTCCTTCACCAGGAACAAAATATTGATGATGCGGCCGGTACGACCGTTTCCATCGTAAAAGGGGTGAATGCTTTCAAACTGGTGGTGAATCAGCGCCATCCGCACGAGGGGGTCCAACGTGCTGGGATCATGGATGAAGCGTTCCAGTGTGCTCATCAGTCGAGGCAGTTCCAGGGGCGATGGCGGTTCGTACACAACTGCGCCGGTTTGTTCGTTCTTCAAGACCGTGCCGAGGGTCTTCCGAAACCCCGCATCGTTGCCTTCCAGCGCCGCTTGAATCGCCAGAATGCTGTTCAGGGTTAGCAGCCCGGTGTTGCGAACCGCCGCAAAACCGATGTTCAGCCCTTCGGCATAATGTGCGACTTCCTTGCTCACCGGGTCTGACTGATCTGGCTGAATCTGATAGCGGTACAGCGCGTCCTGGGTGGTGATGATGTTCTCGATCTCAGAGCTGCTCTGGGCCTCCTGCAGGGACAAGGTCGAGATCAGCATTCCCTCGTTCGGGATCGTGCGAGCAACGCCCTTGAGCTCCGCCAACTGGCGGTGCGCCTGCACCAAGGCACGCAGTACAGGCACCGTTTCGAGGTCTGCCGAGGGCGGGAAGGCATCCAAAGAATACTCGCTCATTTTGCTGCGCTCTTGAGACGATCGTTAGTCACGCGCTCAAGTTTAGCGATTTTTGAGCAGACGGAGCCACTTCTTCGCAATCCGCCGCCATTCTGGGGGGAGATTGAGCCGAACGGTCCGCACGGACCCTAGGCGAACTCAGGACCCCCAGGGTCCGCTGTTTGGACCGCGAGCGGCCACCGAGGCCCTCTGGCCGGAACGATGACCTAGACCTCCGTTGCCTAGCCGTCTGCGACGAATGCTCAAGCCTGAGCCGCGAGGTTCGTCCGTTCCTCGTAGACGATCAGCATCAGGTCGCGCTCGCGTTTTTCCTCGTGGTCGAAGAATTTGCCCCTGTTGCGCAGGTGCTTCGACGAACTCCAAGTTGCCGTAGATGTCGCTGTGGAGATGGCGGAACTGCCCGAGCAAAGCGCCCTCGGCCTCGGCGTAGTGCGGGTTGAACTCCCGCACCTTGGCGTCGAGCAGATCGTCGAAGAACAAACTCGAATTCTGATAATTCCTAATTCCTAATTCCTGATTCCTAATTCCTGATTCCCCATTCTTAATTGCGGCGATCCCGCGTTGCTGCTCGGCTTCCTCGCGGGACACAACCGTCCAGCCGATGGCCTCGGCGTATTCGAGGATCCGCGCTTGGACGGTTTTGTGGTCTCCGGGTGTGGGCATGGTTAAATGAGATTCCCCGGGTTGTTCCAATCAGCAGGTGGCTCTTTCCATTTGCCGTAAGGAAAGAGGTCCGGACTCGGAATCCTAATTGTATCATCGACTAGATCCTGGTTCGGACGTTCAACAAGTTTTCGCGGATGAACTTCAGCAAACGCAATCGATGCCTGGGGTTGCCCGTGGAGATGAAACACCTGTCGCTCATAGGCATTGCCAAACGGCATAAAAAAGCTGCTTCCGCTAAACTGCCCATTGTTCACCAGAATCACCCCCTGGAACATGTGGTAGTGAAGCGCTTCCGTCATTCGGTCGAAGGTCCCAACGTCCTTGTTCAGCGCACAAACGATGTAGAGATCACTCCGAGACCGGAGGTCTGCCGCGAGTGCGATATCAGTCGCATCGTAGCAAATGGACGCTGTGATCCGAAGAGGTCGATTGACCAAGGAATTCGTGTGCCACTGGTAATCAATCAGCCACTGAACCGGGCGAAACCCAACTGGAGCCGGCGACAAGCCTTGCTCATCCCGTGTTAGGTTCCTCTTTCCTTGCTCGATACGTCTCACTTGGAGTCCATGGGCTTGACTCCACTCGGGAACGAGCCAGAGGGCACTGTTGATCAAAGGGGCGCCTGGCGCAGTATCCCTCGGGTGAAAGACCTGCCCAAAGAGCACGATGCATCGATGCTGCCTCACAAACGGCAGAATTAACAGATCGACGTCATCCGGATGGACAGCGAGCTCTGGAAAGACCAGCAGATCCAGACTCCGATTGTCAGTCCGGGGAAGGTGACGGTGTGTGCGCCGGATGTGGAGCATCTGAGCAACCCCTTCCATAATCGCAGCAAGGTGCGCCCTTCGACGGGTGCGAAGTGGAGACCCGGTGAGCTGGGGATTCGTGTGGTTATCAATGTAATCCTTGAAACCCGGGATGACAGACTGAACAATTCCCACGCGCAACGGCCGCTCCTCCTCTGTGATCGGAAGCTTGGATGGCCAAGGAGCGGACTGCTCAAGGAACGTCGAAGACGTGAACTGGCCTCGCTTTAATCTTATCCCCTTGAGACGGGCGTCTACGGTCTCAAGAAGCTGCGCCACTGTCCGTATCTCCGTTGCGACGCCAGAACCGGGCCACCGCAGGAGGTTGAAGAGCAAGTCCTCGGTAAACGAAGATATCGGAATCCAGGCTGGCCCAAAATTATCGCGCCCCTGATAGCCTGAATACCGCTGCTGTTCCCAATGTGAGCTCGGCCTTGAATAACGGGGGCCACGGTCCTTTCTCCTCGCTCGATCAACGTCGAGAAACTCCGTGTTCCCGCGAAGAGCATAGCGGAGCAGCAATCCGGAATTGAATCGCTGTCGTTCTTCGGCTGTCTCACACCACTCCGGACATTCAAACAGCTCCGTCGCGAAATCGCCGCTGCCCTCAATCACAAAGGCGTTCTCATCAACCTTCCCGAACTCATACCCTGAAGGGGTCGGTTCTTCCACTGCGCACCGAATCCTCCACGGCGAAACCGCCTTTTCAAAAATCTCGATGGGTTGGCTGAGGAGGAACTTCGCCAACTGAAGTAGGTTTTCCTCCTCGATAAACGGGTTGACGTCGTTTGATGCGACTTGCGCCATCGTTAGCTTCGTTGGTGCCGTAGGAGATGGCGTGATTCCAAGTCGAACAGCTGTCTGCTTTGCTGCACTGCCAGATTGAGATCCAAATGCAGACCAGAGCTCCCCTGCCAGCCGGGGAGAAATCGAATTCACGCGTCCGAGGAACTCTGATGAGATCCGGCTTGTGGCCGCCAAGTGTGCAAATCCATTCACGCCGAACGCTGTATTTACCTCGGTCAAAAAAATCGCGCGGTCGCTCAGGTTTGTCGGGGTATCGCCACCGAGAAACTTCAGCAGTTGCCAATAGTGGTGCATCGCTGAGCCCCCACGTGCGTTGGTCTCAAGCGCGGCTTCTGGCACTTGATTCCTTGCAGCTAGATAGAGGAATACCTGCTGCATCAAATACCATGGAAACCGTGTGGGGGAAGAGCCGAGCGAAGAATATGCTGCAAAGATTTCTTGAGCTTCTTGGATGAGCCGCTCGTGATATGCCTCAATTGAAACACCCGATGGCAAACATTCCTGCTCATCTAAAGGGACGATTCCTGTTTCTGTTGCCCCTGCCCGAAAGAGCTCGGCCAGACAGTAGAGTCTGACTTCGCGCTTCGCTTTCCTGTATTGCCGAGACTCCCATCCGGGGCGTACAAGGTTCAGAACTTCCTCCAGAAACTCTCGATCCGGAAAAATATCGAGCGCGATACGAAGAAGCCGCACGTTTCCCGGATTTCTGATCCATTCCTCGATCAACAGAGCGGAGAAGAACTTGCCCCGTTCGTCAAGCTGGGTCTTCGAGAGGACAAGGCTTGGACGTGGTGTCGCCTCTTCGGGTTCCTCCTGCTCTTCCGACTGGCTCTGGGCAGGTTCAATGACATCAGCAAGAAGCGGTCTTAGCGACCGGAATGTGCGCCTGAATTTCCCAGCGGCAAACCGGGCTGCCGTGCCATCTGCCATGTCGGGCACCCCGACCAAGAGACTTTCGGCCTCTTTGTCGCCCGTCGTAGAATACCGCTGCTGCGTGTGGAAGAATCCCTCGATAGCGCCAATGAGCTCTGTGCCATGGAGCATGTCGAACGTTCCAGAGACTTGGGTTTGGATTCGCGCTGCCTCTCGGGATTGCCTCACTAAGAATCGCCTGTCTCTCCCTTCAATCGTTACCTCAGTTTTTTCTTCAGAGACCTCCATCCCAGGGGTTGTCGATGCCAGGGTGTTCTGCAGCATTGAAGCCACTCGCTGCCGTACTTTACTCTCTTCGAGTTGTGTGTCTCCTTTCGGGAACGTCAGCACCATCCGAAAGTCATCCACGTAGTAGCATGCGTCGTGAAGAACTAGATTCAACTCCTCGTCGATGACGGTCCCGATCCGTTCTCTAAAGGCGTCATCAAAGTCGAGGAGGACGACATTCGCGAAAAAACCGCTCGCGACGAGGCCCTGTGGCAGCGCTACCTCACCAAAATTCGGAATCCCGTGCTGGGCGGCATATCGTTTCGCACGAGCCTTATCCACCCAACGCCAGTCGAAGAGTTGCTCCGCGAGCTGAAAAAAGGATTCTTCATCATCTTCGAACTTCAACAAACGTAGCTTGCTGTGGAGCAGTGCAGGGCGCACTCGATCGTAGAACTTGGAAAGATCGCTTTGTACGATCGCGATCTCGATATCTCCTCCAACAGGCTCGCTCAAGGCCCGCTGTTCCTTGGCCACGACTTTAGGGCGCTCCAGGAACGTCTGATAATCTTGGAAGAAGCTCCGATAAAGTTTTGAGGTGCCCCAGCGGTGTCGGAGCGGGGTGTTGCCTTCGCCATCGCAAAAGAGGCGATGACCGTATGCCAGGGTACGCCTGCGATTCTGCTCCTTTGCGATCGACATCCTCGGATTACCGAGACGCGTTTCCACTCTATCAGCAAGGCATAGCATCATCGCGGTCGCGATAACTTGATCTTGCAGATCTACGTGTGCGAGTGGTCGGAGTTTTTTGTCGATCTTAGTTTCTTGAGGGGACCATTCGCCATCCACGTAGGCCCAGCGCTGATTTTTTGGCGCTGGAACAATGTGTAGCGGTCTCGCTTCAAAGCCGGCTGGATTCCCAAGGCGTTCCTGAATCTGCCGAATGAACTCCGGAATCCGCAGGGCTTCGATATCCAGCCCCAAGGTGTCAGCATACCAACTGTGGTAACGGAGGTACGCTGACGTTTTCTTCCATGCCTGCATCAGCACGCACTCCATCCCCAAGTCTTCTAGTGTTGGTCGGAGGGTCTGTTTCATCCGCGGGGACCTTGGGAGAAAGTGAAATCTAGGTCGTGAATGCGGGTCTTCGCGGTCATCAGTTCGTGAAGGAGGGTGCGGAAGAGGTCTTGGAGTTGGGTTTTCTTTCGCTGGGCGACTCCCGTTCTGTTGCCGACCGCATCCAATGCGTCTGCAATCTCTTGTTGTTCTTCCGTTGGTGGAAGCGCCAACTCGATTGCGCTGAAGGTGTTTCGGTTCAGCGTGGGAACGGCCACTCCCTGGCGATATTGAGTGAGGTCAAGAGCGAGAATCTTGTAATAGACAAATTTCGGGACATTTCCTTGGAAGTCCTTCACGTAAAGCAGGACGTTGTGAGCCCAGAAATCCTCGGCAATGAACAAGGGCTTCCCTGCGGACGATCCGCTTCGGACGACTGTGACGCCTGGTGCCTTCACATTCGCGGTGTCGTGATAGCCGATCACTTGTGTTGCACCGATGACCGGCACTTCACCCTTTCTGAAATCCTGCTTCCGAAGATCGTAGCCACGTTGGAGCGTCACGAACTTGTCGAAGGGCAGCACCTCCCAACTTTCGGGGACGGGGCCGATTTCGGTTTGTTTTTGGGGTTCGTTGCGGAGGCCTTCGGTGAAGAGCTTGTACATGAGGGCCTTTTTTAGCTCGGTGGTGGTCTGAATGATCCGCTCCTGCGCTTCGATCGCCCGCTGCACCGTCGAAAGGATGTGCGCGATCTTCTTCTGCTCGGGAAGTGGGGGAAGCGGGAGACTTCGCTCCTTGAGCGTCTTGAAGTGCCGATTGTAGTCACGGCTGGGAAGCTCCAATGCCAGCATCGCGAAGTAGTAGAACTTCGGATCGTAGAGTTTCTTGTTTGGTAGGAGAACCTTGGTTCCGTCAGCCCCAAGGACGAACGGGAAGTCGACGTATTTGAAGGAGCGAGTGTGGTCGCCGAAAATGATCAGCGGCAGGTCGAAGTCGATGACCCTGCTCTCGTCATCACAGTAGCCAGCGACAAACTCCTGTCCTTGGTCGACGATTGGAAAACGACCAACTTTAGCGATGTCCTTCGCTAGAATCTGGTGTTGTCGACCGACCTTGTTCTTAACGAACGAATCGGGAACGGCGCATGTTTGCCAATCGCTCACTCTCCACCTCCTTCCCGGTTCTCCAACCTAGCCCGCGAGATCTCGATGGCAGCATGGAGTTTTTGCTGAAGGAGTTCGCGCGGAGGCAAGGCCGTCAGGTACTCCGCGACGTGGATACCGGATCGATCGAGCTCGAGGAGCTCGATTTGTTCTTCCTTCTTGCCGGCGCAGAGGATGATGCCGAGGGGCGACTCTTCGCCTGGCTGCTGCTCGTGTTTCGCGAGCCAGCGAAGGTAGAGTTCCATCTGGCTCTTGTACTCGGCCTTGAATTCGCCGAGTTTGAGTTCAATGGCGATGAGGCGCCTCAGACGACGGTGGTAGAACAGCAAGTCGAGGTAGAAGTCGTCGGAATCGATCTGGATGCGGGTTTGGCGTCCGAGGAACGCGAAACCGTCACCGAGCTCTAGAAGGAAGGCTTCGATCTCGCGAAGGATGGCATCTTCGAGATCCTTTTCGAGGTAGCGGTCTTTGAGGCCGAGGAAGTCGAGGATGTAGGGATCGCGGAAGACGAGATCGGGCGTGAGCTGGTCCTCGCCGCGGAGGGCGGCAATCTCGGCCTTGGCGACTTCCTCCGGCTTCCTGGAGATGGCGGTGCGCTCGTAGAGCATGGAGTCGATCTTCTTGGCGAGCGTGCGGGTGCTCCAACGTTCGACTCGGCACATTTCGGCATAGAAGTCCCGCTTGAGCGGGTCGTTTAGCGGGATGAGGGTGCGGAAATGGGTCCACCCCAATTGTCGCCGCAGTGCGGCGACAATGTTGCTGTCCGGAAACGCCTCCGCAAACTGAATCATGCGCCAGAGGTTCTTCTCACTGAAGCCGCTTCCAAACTCGCCGGACAATTGTCGCCCCACCGCGGCGACAATCCGTTTGCCGTATTCGGCACGTTTCTCGCCGAGAATCTCGCGGCGCAGGCGACTCCCCAGGTTCCAGTAGAGCGTCGTCAGCGCGGCATTGGCGGTTTGGGCAAGCTGTTCCCGAGCATCTGTGATCATGCCCCGCAGCTCACCGAGCAGGCGAGCCGGGGTCTCGGTCAGGTCTCTTGGCTCGCTCATACCCCGATCTTCCGCAGAATCTCCCGCAGCGCCGCATCGGCCTCCCGCGCCTCGGCCTCGACCGCGTCCAGATCGGCGACGATTTCCGCCAGCGGCCGATAGGTTTCGGCGTCGCTGGTGTGGATGTAGCGGCTGGGGGAGATGTTGTAGTCGTTCTATCTTCAGTTCGGCGTGGTCGACGATGCGGCTGAGCTTTTCCTCTTCCTTCCACCCGATGAGGGTGTCGGCGATGCGCTGGATGCCCTCGGGCGGGATGAAGTTCTTGGGGTCGCCCTTTGCGAAGACCTGGCTGGCGTTGACGAGGAAGACCTTGCCCTGCCAGGCCTCGGGCTTGGCCTTGTTCAGGAACAGCACGATGCCCGGGGCGGTGGTGCTGTAGAAAGTGAAAAGGATGAATGATGAAGGAGGAAGTTCAGTTACTTGTTGTCTCTCGCTCGTTTGATAATGGTGACGAAGATGGCGGTCAGTTCGTCGCATTCGGTGCGGAGTGGTTGCAGCTTTGGCTCCGCCACGATTTCGCCCTCGACGAGCAGTTCCAGCCAATAAGCTGATTCCTCCAACTCTCGGAGCGAGTCCCCGCATTTCGCGATGAACTCGGCTTTGCTGCGTCCGCGGTGTGCCTCGCGGTAGTTTGCTCCGACCGAAGTTCCCGAGCGAAGCAGTTGTTTGCCCAGCACTTGAGCTTCCGTCGATTTCGGAAGGCTTCCGAACAAGCGGATGATTCGCAGAGCAAATTGCTTCGTGCGTTCGATGAGGTCGTTTTCTTCCTTCATCATTCTGATTTCTAACTTGGGCCGTGGTGGCATTGAAGTCGACGCGGTCGATGATGCCCTGCAGGAGCGGGTTTTCCCGGGCGATGGCCCGCATGCGGGTGGTGACGCCTTCGCCGATCTTGTCGGAGAGCTTGCGGATGACGGACCAGACGGGCTGCTCGGGATCCTCCGGCACCAGCGGCAGGTAGAAGCGGACGAGCTTGTGGTCGGCCCTGGCGAGCTGGAAGGCCTTCTTGCGCGAGCCGACCTCGGCGGCGATGCGGTTCAGCTCGTCGTCGAAGACGTCGCAGAGGCGCTTGGTGAAGATGAGGGGGAGGATGTAGTCCTTGTATTTCGGCGCGTCCTTGGCCCCGCGGATGGAGCAGGCGGCATCCCAGATCCAGGATTCGAGGGATTTGGTGTTGGCGTTTCGGCGGCACGGGGGCTTGTTTGCTTATCCGGTGTCCATGGGTCCTTTCAGTACGCGCAGGGAGGATTCGAAGGTGCCAGTTGGGCTTCGAGTTTGGGCCAGGATTCAGTGTGGCGCAATCGTGCCACAACATTGGGGACGCATCCGGATTTCCGCGTGTGACGGGGTATACACCACGTCCCGAACGGTTTGGGGCGAGGGGCAGCTCGTGGGTTTTGCACCGGCCCCGAAAACGTTCCGAACGGGGCCAATGCCCCGTCCGGCGTGTGTGTAGATGGCCCGTCCAGCGTGCAAGCAGGCTTACGGTCAGGGCAGCTTGGCCTGAGGCGAAAGGTTCCATGCGTTGGGAGGCCAGAAGCGATTGGCGATGCCCGGTCGTTTCCAGTCGCGAAAGTCGTTATCGCCCTTCACCCTGGTGCGGATGGGACTCGGGGAGCGCGGACGGCCACCGCCGGTCGGTCTTGCTCCCGATCAGGCCCCGGGCTGGACACCCCAGCCAGGACGAGGCCAGTTGGTGCTAATAAGCTGTCCTGTGGCCGCATTCACCGCGGCGCGAATCGGATATCCCCAAACCAGGCGCGCACGGTCTCGCCGGTCTGATCGGTATCGGCGGCGATGGCGACCCCCGAGATGGGCGGGGGTTCCTCGCCAAAGGCGGCACGGAAGTCGGCGGCCACATCCCGCTCCTCGCTCACCCACTCGCCGCGTCGCGCGGCGCCGCTCTCCACCACGATCATCCTTACCCTGTCGGTATAGGCATTCCAAAGTGTGGTGCCGGCGGGCAGGGTGCCGTCCCAGACGTAGCACGGCGCCGCCGCCGGCACCACGTCGCCGGCGACCGAGCGAGCCAGTGCGTTCTTGGCGCGCTTGGTCAGCGACAGTCGATCAACCGGATAGTCGAACATGACATAGAGCCGAGCCGGCACGTCGTCCCCGTCCTTGCGGCGCAGATCGGCGCCCTGGATCAGGTTCTGGACGCGCCAGCGCCAGCTCAACAAAGGTCTCTGGTTCGGGTCGACACGGATCGGCCGAGAGAGGCTGGCGCATGCGTTCGCCCTCGCCGTAGAGCCGTTGCGGGTCCCGGGGACTGGCGTACATACAGGGCCCGCGCCCCTGGGGTGGCCAGGTAGATGGGCGCAACAATCCCGAAGATGTAGGCCTGCAGGCGATTGAGGCGCACGCCGTCCCGAGCGGCCGCGACGGCCGGCTCGACGATGCGCCGCATAGGCAGGCTGCCCAGGTCGCGGCTCACGTCGAACAGGCCACGCACGGTCCCTGGGATTGCCAGGGAGCCCAGGCCGATGTGGAGCTCCTGCTGCGCGACTGCGAAATCCGCAACGACGGGGAAGAGCTCGATCTCGCCGAGCGGACGTTTGCGCCGCGGAGTCTGCACGAAGAAATCGTAGACCTGGGCCTGGCCGGCCGCAGTCCGGGCGGTGAGAAAGCCGCCGCCGCCCAGTGAGGCAAGCACGGGCTCGGCGACGCGGGCCATGCATAGCGCCGCGAGCGCGGCGTCGAAGGCATTGCCGCCGGCCTCAAGGAGCATGGCCGCAGCCTCGGCGGTCTGTGGGTGTCCGGCAGCAACGGCGCCCTTGGCGGTCACGCGCTCTCCTCGCTGCGTAGAAGCGCTGCACGCACGCCTGCAGCGGTCGAACGCCTATCGGGTCGCGACCGACGGCGTTTCGCAAGATGTCTGGCAAGCCCTCTGCCGACCTTGGCCATCACCTCTGGCGAAGACCTCTCACTCGCTTGGCCGCTGCCGTTTGCATCGAAAAATACGATGTATTGATGCCCCATTTCGTCGGAAGCGGTCCTTCTCCGAAACCCCGCCGGCCCCACCTCTCTCTCCAGACAAAGCCAATCGGTCATGAGATTTTCTTCGCTGCAGTCCCGTTGATCGGCGTCGGGCTGATCGTGGCTGGGGTGATCCGCTGGTGCGGCATGGCCAACTTGCTGGCGCGCATGTCGTGGAATCCCCCGGTCCGGTACCACGACGAGGCGGCGGCCAGATTCTGATCGTATACCAGGAGTCACCATCATGATCTTCCGTCAATTGTTCGACCACACCTCATCGACTTACACCTACCTGCTGGCCGAGCGAGCCGGCGGAGAGGCCCTGCTGATCGATCCGGTGCTGGAGAACACCGACCGTTACGCGAAGCTGATCGAAGAGCTCGACCTCCGGCTGGTATTGGCGGTGGACACCCACATCCACGCCGACCATGTCACGGCCCTGGGGGCGCTTCGGGAGCGCACGGCGTGTGCGACCGCCATGGGCGATATGACCCGTGCCGAGTGTGCGTCGGTGCACTTCCGCGAGGGCGAGCGGCTGCGTGTGGACAATCTTCATCTTGATGTCCTCTATACGCCTGGCCACACGGACGACAGTTACAGCTTCCTGCTGCGGGATCGGGTCTTCACGGGCGACACCCTGCTGATCCGCGGTACGGGGCGTACCGATTTCCAGAACGGCGACCCCGCCGCCCAGTATGACAGCCTGTTCGGCAAGCTCCTCAAGCTCCCCGACGCCACCCTGGTCTGCCCAGCCCACGACTACAACGGCATGACCGTGAGCACGATTGGCGAGGAGCAGCGTTGGAACCCGCGGCTCCAGGTCAAGGGCAGGCAGGCGTACGTGGACCTCATGAACGGGCTCGAGCTTGCCAACCCGAGGCTAATGGATGTCGCGGTCCCGGCCAACCGGGCGTGCGGGCTGAAGGCCGCAGCCTGATCTTGTTTTTCCCGCGGGCCCCGACCGGCCCGCTTTTCAGGGAGATGCTGACTAAAGCCATCCCTGGCTTTAATCAGCTCGCACTCCCCGAGGCGCGACTCGTGGAGCGCTCCATTTTCAACGGCTTAGCTTAGCGCCGCTGAAAATTGCGGGCCATCCGTGGCCCGCACGGGAAACGCTTTGTTCAGCGTTTCCCTAGCCAAACCAACTCGTAGGAGTAATAGCCATGTCCACAGAAGTCATGAACAACGCACCCATCGTCGGAGGCACCGTCGCCCGCATCCGCCGCGTCAAGGCGGCTGAGCCCCTGGAGTGGCTCAGCGCCGGGGTGCGCAGCTTCGCATCAGCCCCAGCGGCCAGCCTGCTTTACGGCGCTCTGTTCGCCCTTGCCGCGGCGGGGACCCTGTACCTGACCTGGACGCATCCCGGCTTCACCGTTGCGTTCATCACAGGTCTGCTGCTGATCGGCCCACTCCTGGCGGCTGGTCTCTACATTGCTGCCCGCCAGCAGGAGAACGGGGAGCCGGTCGAGATAGGCGCGGCCATTCGTTTCCTTGGCAGCCGCTCGGCCAACCTGGGGCTGTACGCTGTCTTCCTGGCCTTGGTCATGGCTGCCTGGGTACGCTTCTCGGCGCTGCTCTTCGCGCTCAAGTTCAGCACCTTCTCGATCTCGGTGGATGGCTATCTCGGCGTTCTCTCCGGGGGTGGAGACCCAGTGGCATTCGCCTATTTCGTGCTGATCGGTCTCCTGCTGGCCTTCACGGTATTCATCACCAGCGCGGTGGCCATCCCCATGGTCGTTGATCGCGACTGCGGACCACTGACCGCGATCCAGACCAGCGCCCGTGCCTTCGCGAAGAACTGGCCGGCTATGCTGCTTTGGGCGGCCCTGATCGTCGTCCTGACGGGCATTGGCATCGCCACCTTCTTCATCGGCATGGTGGTTCTGTTCCCGATACTCGCCTACGCGACCTGGCACAGTTACAAGGCCCTGGTCGGCTGACAGGAATGACCCGGGCCGGCAGCAGCACGGCCCCTTCGGATCGAGCGCGGCGTCGCCCCTATTTCCACGGGCACGCCGCGCTTGCCGTTTCCCGGTCTTCCGATCACCGAACCCGCCCCGAGGCGATTACCACCGCCGCCGGGCACGGAGAGACGCGATGCAGCGCTTCAAGAACATCCTTTACGTCGCGGATGGTCCAGCCTCCCAGAGGCAGGGGTTGGATCGGGCCGTGGCCCTAGCCCGGACCAATCAGGCCCGCCTCACCATCCTCGACGTCACTGAACCTGTGACGATCGGCTGGGACCTGGAGCAGCAGTACGGCTTGAAGCTGACCGAAACGCTGAGCCAACGGCGCCTCGACGAGCTGGAAGTCCTCACCGAGCCCTATGCCGACGCAGGGGTCATGCTCTACACGCAGGTCCTGACGGGGACCCCATTCATTGAGGTCATCCGCGCCGTCCAGCGCAATGGTCACGATCTGCTGATGAAAACGGCCCGCACAGGCGAAGGCCCTGGCGCCCAGGTCCTCGGCAGCACGGACATGCATCTCCTGCGCAAGTGTCCCTGCCCCGTCTGGATCGATCGTCCGCAGAGCGCCTACCCTTACCGCACGCTTCTGGCGGCGGTCGACCCGACGGACTCCGAGGCGGGCGACCTCAACCGGCTGATCCTGGATCTCGCCACCTCGTTGTCGGGGCGAGAGGCGGCAGGACTGCATGTGGTGCACGCCTGGTGCCTGCGGGGGGAGCAGATCCTGAGCGGCACTGCGGCCGGCGTAACCACCGAACAGGTGCAGGCCCTGCTGGCCGGGACGGAGCGGGGTCACCGGGACGCGTTGGACAGGCTGCTGGCTCCCTACGGCCTGAAGGCGGCCGATCCGGGCGTTCACCTGATCAAGGGCGAGGCGGCCACGGTCGTCGGTACAAAGGCGGAAGAGATCGGGGTCGACCTGATCGTGATGGGTACAGTGGGCCGGACCGGCGTGCCGGGGCTCTTCATCGGCGATACCGCCGAGGACGTTCTCAGGACCACCCGCACCTCCGTGCTGGCCGCGAAGCCCGCGGGCTTTGCCTCACCGGTGACACTGTCTTAACCTGCGCCGATGGCTCACCTGAACCTGAAACATCTGCGGTACTTCTGGGCGGTCGCGACCCACGGTTCCATCGGCCGCGCCGGGGAGATCCTGCACTTGACGCCCCAGACTATCAGCGGGCAACTGGCAGAGCTGGAGCGTCAGGTCGGTGCCAAGCTCTTCAGCAAGGATGGACGCGGCCTGGCACCGACGGAAACGGGGCGTATGGTCTTCTCCTACGCCGACGAGATGTTCCGCCTGGAGGGGGAATTGCGGGACCTGCCCGGGGGAGGCGCTCGGTATTCGCTTTCCCAGGCAAACTGCCAAGGCTTTGTAGGCAGTAAGCCTCACGTCCTTCCCTCCCATTTCCCTCTTTTATTCATATGGTTATGCGCCAATACGCCGATGCTCGGTCTGGAAGATCCATCGGAGAATCGGCGCGGCTCTCCGTGCTGGTTCGGCAGCTCGAAATCCGGCATCCGATCGCCGGAGCGGACCGCTCGACCCTCGATGCCCGTTGCCTTGAGCTCCGCCGTTGCCCGAGCCATGTTCGCCAGGATCTCGCTCGGGACTTGCTCGATCTTCTGCGAGTTGTAGGTATCGATCGTCTCTTGTAGCACGCCCATTGCGGTTTCTCCGATTGGTTGTGGAATGATCGCTCAAGAACCATAGCCAATCTTGATCGGACATTCAAGAACGATTTTGAATAATCGCTCAAAAACGCTACACTGAAGCACACACGCAGCGAGACGACGATGGCGCGACCGGCAGAATTCGACCGCGACGAGGTCCTGGACCGAGCCATGCAGGCCTTTTGGGACGATGGCTATTGCGCCACCAGCATGGCCACCCTGACGGAGACGACGGAGCTCAAGCCCGGCAGCCTCTACGCGGCCTTCAAGTCCAAGGAGGGGCTGTTCCTGGCAGCGTTGGACCACTACACGGCGCAAAGCGTCGAGCGCATCCGCCAGGCGCTAGGCTCAGCCGATACCCCGCTCGCTGGCATCCGGGCCTTCTTCCGGAGGCTTGCGGTGGAGGCATTGGAGCCGGAGGCCAAGCGCAGCTGCTTTCTGATCAACACGGTCCTCGAGGTCGCCCGCCGCAATCCGCAGGTGCGCGAGAGGGCCAGTCAGCACCTCGATCGGGTCGAGGCACTCTTTCGCCAGGCCCTGGAGGTCGCGCGGGATCGTGGTGACCTGGCCCCTGACCAAGACCCCACAACGCTCGCCGCCTTCCTGGTGACCAGTCTCTCGGGGCTGCGGGTCGTCCTGGCTGCCGGCGCCGAGCCGCAACGGGTACGTGCGGTGGTCGAGCAGGTGCTGCGCGCACTGGGGTGACAGGCAGGGGACGGGCCGAGAGGTCGAGGCACAGAATTCCCGCCGTACTCGGTCACGAGACCCCGGCAGCAGCCGAGAAGAGTTTCCTGGTCCGGTCAGGCTCCGCCCCGGTCCGCGGTCCCGTAAAGGAACAGAAAGTCTTCCACCACGCGCTCGAGCTGGGAGTCCAACTCCACCGTCGGCGCCGCCTGGATCAACCCAAACAGGAGGCGCAGGTGGATGTCGCCGAAGCACATGTTGAAGAGCTGCCAGCTCGCATAGACGGTGTCTTGGGGACGCAGATCCCCGGGCGACACCAGTAACGCCAGCAGGGTGGACACGGCTGTCGTGGTCGCAACGGGACCGCTCGCGAAAAACAGCTCGGCGATGCGGGGGTGAGCCGCGGCCTCCGCGATGACGACCCGTTACGTGGCCACCACGTCCGGGTCACAGATCAGCGCCATGAAGCGGCGGCAGAGCCCAATTCGCCGAAGCCGAACACCGATCGTTGCTTGTGCCGGGCATGCACCCGCTGCGCAGCCCGCTAGTCCACCTGCTCCCCCATGGCTCTGAGCTTGGCGTTGAGCCGGCGCAGTTCCTCTTCTGCCTCGACCTTGTCCGTCACGTCGTACTGGATCCCCAGGTAGTAGAGCAGCCGCCCCTGGCGGTCGAGCAGCGGGCGTATGGAGAAACGGTTATAAAACAGGGTGCCGTCCTTGCGATAGTTGCGCAGGGTGACCGTCACCCGTTTCTGGTCACGCAGGGCCTCGCGGATGCGCTCGATCTGCGGCTGGTCCCGGTCCGTCCCCTGGAGGAAGCGGCAGTTCTGGCCGACGATCTCCTCGCGGTTGTAACCGGTGATGAGCTCGAATGCCTCGTTGGCATAGACGATGGGGTTGTCCGGCTGGTCCGGGTCGGACAGGGTGATGCCGTTGACGCAGGTGTCGAGGATCTGGGAGAGCACGAAGGGGATGGTGCCCTCGTCTTTTTCGGCCATGAACTCCATGGGGGTGCTCCTGTCGATTGATTCGCCGCCGCGGCGGCATGGTGGCTGAGACGCGTAGCGTGGCCGCGACGGCGGCCAGCGCCGGTCAAGGTACTTCGGCAGCGTTGCTCGGGGGTGCCGACTCACGTTCCACCAATCCCTTGGTGTTGCGGACCACCCGCTCGGCCCCGTCTTGGACCGTGACCAGGATCAGCTTCTCGAAGGGGCGCATGAAAAACTCCAGGCGGGTCAGCTCGAAAGCGAAGGTGAGGCGGGTATGCGCCCCCACCGGGGTGAGCCGCTAGCTGATCCGGAGCAGGTTAGAGCCCTCGGCGAAGTCCAGCTGAAGCGGCTCCTCTAGGGTTGTCACCTGGAAGGTGGACTCGCTCTGGCGCCCCTGGTCGACGCGCACCTGGCGGGCCCGGCTCCCCACCCGGACCGGACCCGGTGTCAGCACGTCCAGGCGTCTGACCTCGGAAGACCAGCGAGGATAGTTTGCGAAGACATCCCGTGTGACGAAGCCATAGACCAGCTCCAGCGGCCTTTGGATGAGGATCTCGGCCCGAGCCTTGACCAAGGTCTTACGTCCTCCGTTGGTTCGATCGGCGCGGACAGCCGTGGCACCCCCTCGATGGGCGTCGCCCGCCGGTTCACCGAATCCCGCGCCGGCTTCTCCGGCACGCATCGGAGCAGTAGCGTACCGCATCCCAGCAGCGCGCCCAACGTCGCCGCCACGCAAAGGCCGCCGGCAGGTGGCACAGATCTTTTCAGGCAAGTGCAGCTTGCCATGGCTCATGAGGTCTCCCGCAGCGTCTGGCCGCTGGCCCGCCGCCGCGCCCCGGTGCCGCGCCGCCGGCTGCCGCGCTCGCGCAGTACGTCGCGGCGTTGTGCGCGCGCCTCGGATGTGCGGCGCGTTGACCCGAGGCGCTGCCGTTGGCCGAGACGGGACGCGGGGTGGTCTATGCTTTCGTTCGCTACCCGGCCTTCGGGGGCAGTTCCTGGCTCGCCCACGCCTGCCTCCTCTTCGGTGCGGAGTGGCGGAGGCGCCGACTAAGACCGCCTTCTCGCCCAGCGGCGCGAGACCCTTGTCCACCGCTTCGACCGCACCCTGGCAGTCACGCCGGGACTGTGCCAGGCCTGGTCCGAGGGAATTTCATGAATTCGAGACCATCCTGGGTGCACCGGCCCTGGACTGTCGGGGGCCTGCCCTGGGCTGGTGGCGGGCGCAATCCCGTCAGCCCGACCCGATCACACTGACGAGGCAGCACGGCCGACCGCACGCCAGGCGACATGAGGGCCTGACTCCCCTATCCGGTACCCCGCGAACCCCGGTCGGCATTGCACGGCACCTGTCCAGCCCTCGGTCCGACAAAGTCCGTTTCAGGCGTTTGAATCGCCCCGATCCGCCGTCGACGAGCCGGCCGCTATCTTCGGTTCCGCCAGGCGGAACAGACACGGCTCCGCTCATACGCGGACGCACGCTCCCGCATAAGGCGTCCCGGTCCTGATAGCGAAGCCGCCCGCGCGGGAGTAATCTTGCGGGGGTTGGCCCGCATCCCTCCTCGGTCCCCTCGGCCTCGGCGGGTCAGCATTACCCGGATTCCCGATACAGAAAGAACATTAGGGAGCGTCTGGATCATGACCGTTAGAACCCACAAGCGTCGCGTCTCCTCTATGGTCCCGGCGCTCGGCGCCCTCGGCCTCTTGCTCGCCGGACCAATCACCTCGGCGACCGAATTCCGCCCGGACGACTACCTCACCGGAAGCTGGGGGGGCGTGCGCGACCTCTGGAAGCAGCAGGGCGTCACCATCAACCTGAACTACACGACGGAGTCCATGGCCAACGTGTCCGGGGGAGAGATCGAGGGCGGTACCTATGCGGACAACATCGCGCTCGACTTCACGTTCGACCTGCAGCGCCTCATGGGTATCCCCAACACCACCCTGCTCATGAAGGTGTCGAAACGCGACGGCGCCAGCGTCTCCTCAAAGTTCATCGCCCCATCCGAGGGTGGCAACACCTTCACGGTCCAAGAGCTCTACGGCGGTCAGAACGTCAAGCTGGCGAACGTGCAGTTCAACACCAAGCTGCTCGATAACCGGCTGGACCTGGCCTACGGGCGACTCATCGCGAACGACGACTTCCTGCGCTCGGACCTCTACTGCCAGTTCGTCAACAACTCCTTTTGCGGCAGCCCGAAGCCGGTCTTCCTCCAGAATCCCTTCACCTTCACCGCCTATCCGTTGGCGACCTGGGGCGGGCGCGTGCGCTACGACACTCCGTCGCGGACCTGGACCGTCCAGGCGGCGATCTACGACGGTGACCCGGAGCTCAAGGACGGCGACCCCGCCAGCCCGAGCCACAACCTGCACGGCACCTCCTGGGGCATCGGCAACAACGGCGTGACCCTGGCGGGGGAGATCCACTATCACGTCAACCGCAACTCAGATACGGCCCTGCCCGGCGTCTACAAGCTCGGCGGCTTCTACCTCACCGGTCGTTACCAGGATCTCAGCGCGACCGACAACGCCACCGTCACGGGCAACGGCATGATCTGGCTGCTGGCCGATCAGATGCTGTACCGGGAGGCACCCGGCAGCCACCGGGGCCTCTCCGCCTTCGGTGCGCTGGTCTTCAGCCTGACGGACAAGGCCAACCAGATGTCGAGCTACTTCAACGCCGGCCTGATCTACGAGGGGCTGTTCCGCTCGCGCCCGAAGGATACCACCGGCCTCGGCATCACCACCGGCTGGTACAGCGGCCAGTACAACGACGGCCTCTCGGCCCAGGGTCTGCCGACGAAGAGCTACGAGGCCGTGGTGGAGCTGAACCACATGTTCGTCGTCGGCCGGGGAATCGGGATCCAGCCGGACATTCAATACGTCATCCGTCCGGCGGGGACGGGGAATATCGACAACGCGCTCGCCATCGGCGCCAGGCTCTCCATCCAGTTTTGACCGGACACCCAGGAGGTCGCAAATGACCGTTCTCGAGCTCAGGGCGCCCCTGGACGGCGTCATCCTTCCGCTGGAGCAGGTCCCCGACCCCGTGTTCGCCCAGAAGATGGTCGGGGATGGGCTCTCCATCGACCCCTTGAGCCAGCTCCTGACCGCACCCTGCGAGGGCACCGTCACCCAGCTGCACCGCGCCGGCCACGCCGTGACCCTGACCACCGCCGAGGGCATCGAGGTAATGATGCACATCGGACTGGACACGGTCGAATTGAAGGGAAAGGGCTTCACGCCGCGCGTGGAAGAAGGCCAACACGTCGTCGCCGGCGACGCCCTGATCGCCTTCGATGCGGACTTCCTGGCGACCCACGCCAAGAGCCTGCTGACCCAGATCGTGATCACCAACGGCGAGCGGGTCGCCGAATTTCAGCCCAGTACCGGCAGCGTGCGCGCGGGCCAGGACGTTTGCCTCAGGCTGCAGCTCGCCGAGGGTGCCGCGGAGGCCGCGGCGACGGAGGGCCAACGCGTCACATCGGAGGCCGTGGTGATCCCGAACGCGACCGGGCTGCACGCACGCCCGGCGGCGGTGCTCGCCAACCTGGCCAAGCGTTTCAAATCCAGGGTCCTGCTGCAGCGCGGCGAGGACCAGGCCAATGCAAAAAGCGTGGTCTCTCTGATGGGTCTGGAGATCGGCTATGGGGACAAGGTCGTGCTCGTCGCCCAGGGACCTGACGCCGCGGAGGCCATCGCCGCGCTGACCCCCGAGCTGGCATCAGGTCTCGGCGACGAGGGCGCGCGGCCGGCCCCCGCGCCCGCGACGACCGAGATCGGCGCGGACGCCGCCCCGGCCCCGCGTCCGCGCTCCACCGACCCGAACCTGCTGCTCGGGGTCTCGGCCTCGCCGGGGCTCGCGGTGGGCAGGGTCTTCCAGATCCGCCGCGAGGAGATCCCGGTCCGGGAGCTCGGCGAGGAGCCCAACAAGGAGCGCCGCCGTCTCGATGATGCCGTCGATCTCGCGATGGTCCAGCTCCAGGCCCTGCAGGCACAGCTCCAGTCCCAGGCGGACCCGGCGAAGGCCGCGATCTTCGCCGCCCACCAGGAGCTGCTCGAAGACCCGGACCTGATGGACATCGCCGAGAGCGCGATTGCCAAGGGTAAGAGCGCGGCCTTCGGCTGGCAGCGGGCCTACACGACCCACGCCGAGCGCCTCGCCGGGCTGCGCAACAGCCTGCTCGCGGGGCGCGCGAACGACCTGCGTGACGTGGGGCGGCGGGTGCTCGCGATCATCACGGGCCATCCCGTGGAGGAGCCGGAGATACCCCCCGAGAGCATCCTGGTCGCCGAGGAGCTCACACCCTCGGATACCGCCAAGCTCGACCGCACCCGAGTGCTCGGGTTCTGCACGGTCGGCGGCGGGGCCACCTCCCACGTCGCCATCATCGCCCGCTCCCTGGACATCCCGGCGGTCGCCGGCATCGAGCCCCGCGCCCTGGACCTGGCGAACGGCAGCCCGGTGATCCTCGACGGCACCCAGGGCCGGCTGCGGCTGAACCCGGACCCCGCGGAGGTCGAGCGCATCGCCACCCTGAAACAGCGCATGGCCGCGAAGCACGAGGCGGACCTGGCGGCGGCCCACGAGCCGGCCGTGACCCGTGATGGCCACCGGGTCGAGGTCGTCGCGAACATCGGCGGCGAGAAGGACGCGCGCCGATCGGTGGAGCTCGGCGGCGAGGGGGTCGGCCTTCTGCGCTCGGAGTTCCTCTATCTCGATCGGGGGAGCGCCCCAAGCGAGGACGAGCAGTACCGAATCTATAGCGACATCGCGAAAGCACTGGAGGGGCGGCCCATGATCATCCGCACCCTGGACGTGGGCGGCGACAAGCCCCTGCCCTATCTGCCCATGCCGAGGGAGGAGAACCCCTTCCTCGGGGTGCGCGGCATCCGCATCGGCCTCGACCGGCCCGAGATCCTGCGCACCCAGCTTCGCGCCATTCTCCGAGCGGCCCAGGGCAACCGGCTGCGGGTCATGTTCCCGATGGTCGCAATGCTGGAGGAGATCCGCTCGGCCAAGGGGGTGCTGGAGGAGGAGCGCGCGAGGACCGGCATCACGGCGCCCCTGGAGGTTGGCATCATGGTGGAAGTACCGGCGACCGCGGTCATGGCTGAGCAGTTCGCACGCGAGGTCGACTTCTTCTCCATCGGCACTAACGACCTGACCCAGTACACGCTGGCGATGGACCGCGGGCACCCGAAGCTTGCCCCCATGGCGGACGCCATGAACCCGGCGGTGCTGCGGCTCATGGCGCAGACAGTCCAGGGCGCCCATGCCCAGGGCCGCTGGGTCGGCGTCTGCGGCGGCATCGCGAGCGACCCCCAGGCGGTGCCGATCCTGGTCGGGATCGGGGTCGACGAGCTCTCGGTCAGCGTCCCGGCGATCCCGGCGGTGAAGGCAGAGGTGCGCGCCCGCTCCCTGAATGAATGCAAGGCTCTCGCGCAGCAGGCGCTGGCCCAGGACACGGCGGCGGGCGTGCGCGCCCTCGTCCCGGTCGATCTGTGACGCAGGAGGAGATTATGTCGATCCATACGCTCTGGAACAGCTCCTTCGGGGCGCTGCAGAAGATCGGAAAGGCCCTGATGCTGCCGGTGTCGGTGCTGCCGGTTGCCGGCATCCTGCTCGGGGTGGGCAGCTCCATCGCCGGGGCCCACGACCTCGCACCGTGGCTGATCGAGATCGGGGAGATCATGAAGGCCGCCGGCGGCGCGGTCTTCACCATCCTGCCCCTGATCTTCGCCATCGGCGTCGTGCTCGGATTCACGGGCAACGACGGGGTGGCAGCCCTGGCGGCGACCGTGGGCTACTTCGTGCTGGTGGCCGCGCTCGGGGTCATCGGGCTTCTGGTCATCTCCCGGATGGCCCCGGTCCAGGCGCTGCAGCTGGACGGCGGCGACCAAGCCAGTGTCTACGTCGAGCAGGACGCGACCCGTCAGCGCTTCGTCTGTCTCGACGCTCAGGGCCGCACCCTGAGCAAGGTCCGGATCAGCGAGACGAAAAACCAGCAGGTCACCTGCACCAACGCCGCGGGCAAGGAGATCTCGGTGCCGTTCGAGCTCCAGGAGGGGGCTGGCCAGGAGGGCGCGATCGCCTTCTACGTCGCGGCCGACGGGGGCCGCGTGGCCTTCCCCGCCGCTCAGAGCCGCGCCGAGATCAAGAAGATCTTCGGCATCGAGTCCATCGACACGGGCGTCTTCGGCGGCATCCTGATCGGCCTGGTTGCCGCGGCGCTCTTCAACCGCTACTACCGGATCTCGCTGCCGCCCTACCTGGGGTTCTTCGCCGGCAAGCGCTTCGTGCCGATTGTGGTCTCCTTCGCGGCGATCGGCCTGGCCGCGATCCTCGCCGTGGTCTGGCCACCCATCGGGGGCGCGATCCGCGACTTCGGCGACTGGGCGGCCTACGGCAACCCGGCGGCCGCGGTGACCATCTACGGGGTCGTCGAGCGCATGCTGCTCCCCTTCGGCCTCCACCATATCTGGAACGTGCCCTTCTTCTTCGAGGTGGGCACCTACGTCAACCCCCAGACGGGCGAGACGGTGCACGGCGTCCTGAGCCGCTTCTTCGCGGGGGACTTCGAGGCGGCGATCCTCGGCGGCGGCTTCGTCTTCAAGATGTTCGGCCTGCCGGCCGCGGCGCTTGCGATCTACCAGACCGCCAAGCCCGAGAACAAGGCCCGGGTCGCGGGCATCATGGCCTCGGCGGCCCTGACTTCTTTCCTCACGGGCATTACGGAGCCCCTGGAGTTCGCCTTCCTGTTCGTCGCGCCCATCCTCTACGCGGTGCACGCGCTGCTGGTCGGCCTGGCCTACCTGGGCACCTACCTGCTCGGCGCCCGCTTGGGCTACTCCTTCTCCCACGGCTTCATCGACTACGCCCTTTACTGGGTCAACGACATCAAGCCCTGGATCATCCTGATCCTGGGGCCGATCTTCGCCGTCATCTACTACACGGCGTTCCGCGCGCTGATCGTCCGGCTCGACCTCAAGACACCGGGGCGCGAGGCCGAGGCCGTCGACATGTCCGCAGTCAGGGCCGAGGTGGCCGGGGAGTTCACCAAGGAGCTGGTCCTCGCCTTCGGGGGCAAGAGCAACATCAAGGGGCTGGACGCCTGCATCACCCGGCTGCGCGTCGAGGTGAAGGACATGGGCAAGGCGAACCCCGACAAGCTCAAGGCCCTCGGAGCCGCCGGCGTGGTGGTCGTGGGCAACAACATGCAGGCGATCTTCGGCCCACGGTCCGAAAATCTCATGACGGACATGTCCGAGTACCTTAAGACTGCGGGCGCCGAGGCCGAGCTGCCCGAGGGCGCGGCGGCGCCGAAGGTCCGCTACAAGGCCGACGATCTCCGCCCGCGCCACCGCGACTCGCTGGCGCCGGAGCGGGCGCGCGGCATCCTCGCCGGGCTGGGCGGCATCGCGAATGTCCAGGTGGCCGAGGCGTGCGCCGAGACCAGGGTCAGGGTCACCCTCGCCGACCCGTCGCGGATTGACGAGGCGGCGCTCGGCACGGCCGGGGTGCAGGGCGTCATGCGACTCGGTGAGGGCTTGATGCATCTGCTGGTCGGGCTCAATGCCGACCAATACGCCTCCGAGATGCGAGCGGTCATGGCCGGTGGACCGCGGACGGGGCAACCGCCGAGCGTGCTGCGTGGAGACCTCGGGCTGCAAGCCCCGTAGCGCGTCCCCCGGGCGTCGGGAGTGGACGATGACGGACGCGTGAAGGGCCGGGGTCGGGCTCAAACGCTACCGGAGACGGCAAACGTCGCCTCCGGCACGAGGCTCCGATGTACAAGCTGGTCGTTACGGATCTCGACGGGACCCTGCTGACCGCCGATCATCGGCTCGGAGAGTACACCCGTGGGGTGTTGGGCCGGCTGCGGAGGCAGGGTGTCGAGATCATGCTCGCCTCCGGGCGCCACTATCAGGACGTCCGCAGCCTCTCCGAGCAGCTCGGCAGCCGCGGCTGCCTAATCTCGAGCAACGGAGCTGCGGTACACGACCGCGAGGCCCAGCTGGTGCATTGCCACGCGATCGACCCCGCGTGCCTCGACTTCTTGCTCCGCGACCCGACCTTCGACAGGGTCCACACCAATGTGTACCGGCCCGACGACTGGCTCGTCGAGGCACCCGAGCCGACCCTGCTCCGGTACCACCAGGATTCGGGTTTTGCGTATCGGATCGTCGACTTCGCCGGGCTCGACGACGTCCCGGTGTTGAAGGTCTTCTACTACTGCCGCGACCCCGATCACCTGAGAACGCTCGAGCGGGCGATCACGGAACGCCACGGCAACCATCTCACGACGACCTACTCCCTGCCGGTCGTGCTGGAGGTCATGGCGAAAGGCGTCTCGAAAGGCAGCGCCCTCGAAGGTGTGGTCGAGCGGCTCGGCTTCGCGCCGCAGGACGTCATCGCCTTCGGCGACGGGCGCAACGACCTGGAGATGCTGCGCTACGCGGGCAAGGGCGTGCTGATGGCTAACGCCGATCCGGGCCTGCGGGAAGCGCTGCCAGGCCTGGAAGTCATCGGCTCCAACCAGGACGAGTCGGTTGCCACGTACCTGCAAACGGTCTTGATGGGGGGATAGCACGGGCCGTGCGCCGCGGGGTACGCCTCCCCGGCGCGGCGACCTCTTGGCGCCCGGCTCACCGGCTTGCGCGCGGGGATTGCTCTGGGCAATCGCCTGCAGCTGCGCATCATAATGCCGGACGCGCTTATCACAGATCGCGTAGCTCCTCGGCCAGCTCGCTCAGCTCCGCCCGCAACCGCGCGCCAAGTCCGTTCTCGGCGTCCTCCATGATCTCGGGCAGCCGCCGGCTCACCGCCGCACGTCCCTTCGGGATCTCAATGCCGTACTCGAGCAGCAGTCCACGGATCTCGTTGACCTGAGCTGTGCGCCGTTCCACCACCAGACTGCACATGCGACGGAATGCCTGGATGTTCTGCTGCTCGAGGCTTTTCACGGAAACAAAGCGCATGTTGGGGCGTTGGGCTGCCTCGCAGATCGCCTCAGGGCTCGCTGGAGGAGCGGGGCGAACCGGGGCGTTAACAGATTGCCGCGAGCGCGAAGGTATTATGGCGACTGGGAGTCCCGCAACGCACACTGAGCGCCGCGACACTCCGAAGCACGAAAAGTCTGCTTTCGTGTCGCATCCGCTTCCGTCGAAGGGAAAAAACCGTATCTTTCGATTCTATGCAGGCGCTTAGCGCTTAGCAGTTCTGGCTTTTATCAATTCGCCCCTGCCAATTCCTCTTAAAATCATCGTCGGATAACGGCGCGACGAATAACTCGCCCTGTACCTGTTCTATGCCTAACGCATTCAGCAAATAAAGGCCTTCCTTGCTCTCTACACCAACTGCTACACATTCCGCTTTTAGCCCGTGCGCTAATTGGACGATAGAGTATGTGATGGCCGCCCGTCGTCTATTGTCAGAACGGGAGCCCCTATTGACCGTGGGCCACTTAAACTTGATTGTGTCAATCGGAAAATCCTCTAGGTTCGACAGCGGCGAGCATCCTGTTCCGAATCTATCCAGGGCAATATGCACGCCCATTTCTTTTAAAACATTTATTGCGTAACGGGCCTCGTCGCAATTTACCACCAACAGTGCATCCGCACGAATCTCTAACTGTAGGAAATTGGGCTGAAGATGGGCATCTGACAGCGCGTTATTAACAACCTGCGCAAAATCTCGATTCATGATCTGGACTGGTGAAATGTTGACGGAGATCGGAACCATAGGAAGTCCGTCGTCTTGCCACCGCTTGTTTTGTCTGCATGCGGTACGCAATATCCATTCACCAACAGGTGCTATAAGGCGCTTCTTTTCCAAGAATGGAATAAACTTGGCCGGTAGCACCAACCTTTCCTGCGAATGCACCCACCGAATCAGTGCTTCTATCCCAACAATGCGCTCGTTTGTGTTATAAACGTCGCCCGACAGATTGAATATTGGTTGATAAAAAACAACGTACTCGTTTCGCTCCAGCGCCTGTCTCAAATCGCTTTCCCAAGTCAACCGTTGAGCAACCTCCGCTCGAATAGACGGGTTAAAGAGTTGGTAGTCGCGTTTCCCTTGTTTTGCGCTGTACATAGCTTGGTCTGCCGCCTGCAGGAGTTCCTCTTTGGATTCTCCGTCAGCAGGATAGATAGCGATTCCGATGCTCGCAGTCACGTTCGCGACTCCCTTACGCAGTTGGAAGTTGTCTTTAATTTTTCTTGCAATCTCTTCGGCTTTGGTGGCGGCGGTTTCTGCGCCGTCGATATCTTCCAGAATTACCGTGAACTCGTCGCCGCCAAGGCGAAAGACGGTGTCAGTTTTGCGAACGCAACTCTTTATCCGCTCGGCAGTTTTGCGAAGCAAGTCGTCGCCTGCCGAATGCCCCAGAGTGTCATTTACTTGCTTGAAACCATCTAAGTCAAGAAACATCACGGCAAGTTTATTACCTGCGCGTCTAGCCCTTTGCGCTCGAGCGAGAGCTTGGCGGAGGCGATCTTCGAACAGTTTTCGATTAGGGATTCCTGTAAGCTCATCAAGCGCAACATCTGCTTTCAGTTCCTCTCGTGTCGCATTCGTAGTGATCGCAAGTCGAGACCCGATGTGGAAAAGGAGTTCTTGGAATACGGCAGCGTCCGCTGTGCCATCCCAGTTAGTCATATCGACGGCGTTTATCCGGCGAAATCCCCATGGCTGCCGAATCTCGCGTTCCATAAGAACGGGAAGTAGTTTGTCATTACGGAGTGCATCATCTGCTTCATCTCGGACCCAGCGGCTATCGATTGATTTTCTCGACCACACAACGAGCACGCATTGAGCCTCTGTCAAGGCGGCGTCTATTGCGCTGTCGATGCTCTGTCCGCCCTTGATATCCCGGTCCCACCATATTGTCCAATCTGGCCGCACGGTGCGGAGCGCTTGAGCCAGCCTGCCAACCCACTTTCGATCACTTCCTGCATAACTAATAAAAAGATGGTACAAGTGCGTTCCCCTCCGGCAGCAGGTTTTTCCAGGCTATCAAGAACATGGCGAGTGTGTTTCGTTCTCCACTTACGCAGTCTGGGTCAATAGTGGTTGTTTCAACCTGTGGGCGCGCGTCACGTTTGTTGGAGCAAACAAGTGCACGGCAGGCGACGTTTTCTTGTGGCACTGGGATGCGGTTTAGGTGCCCACAATCTGGACGAACGCGAAGGCTAACGCAACTCAGAGCGGCTGCGCTCACAGCCCGCCCAACGCCGCGTTATAGAGCGTTCGGCTTAGGAGCGGTTGTTCTCGCGGGGACATTGAGGGGCTGTTAATGGCCGGTTGCCGACGAGCGATGCAGTCTGGCGCGATCCGCAAAAAAAGCATAGACCACGTAGCCGGGTTGGGGGCCCTCAAAGGCGGCTAATGGCCGTTTGCGCCCGTTCGGAGCATTCAGGGGCGCTGGGGCGAGCCACGCAGCAGACGACTCACAGCTGGCGCTCGGGGCCTACTTCTGACGGACGGCAATGTTACCGATTGCGGACTAGCGCAGGATGGCACCCCCCCTTGGGACGACTTGATTACCCACGAGACTCAGCAGGCTCACGGTTTGAGCCCCCGGCGGGCGCACACTGGCAGCGTGTCCACCCATCGCGGAGCCGAGCGATGGCCAAGAACCGCGTGCAATTTCAAAAGGGGCTGAGCCTGCCTGAGTTTTTTGCCGCCTACGGCAGCGAGGCGCAGTGCGCCGAGACGCTGTTCAAGTGGCGCTGGCCGCTCGGGTTTCGTCTGTCCCGAGTGCGGGCATGCCGAGGGCTACACCACCATCCAGACGCGCGGCCTGCTGCAGTGCAAGCACTGCCGGCATCAGACCTCGCTGACCGCCGGCACGGTGTTCGCCTACAGCAAGCTGCCGCTGACCACCTGGTTTCTCGCCCTGTACCTGCTTACCCAGCAGAAGAACGCCATCTCCGCGCTGGAGCTCAAGCGCCAGCTCGGGGTGTCCTACGCCACCGCCTGGAGCGTCAAGCACAAGCTCCTGCAGATCATGCTCGAGCGCGATGCCGATCGGCAACTGACCGGCGTCATCGAGATCGACGACGTGTACTGGGGCGGGGAGTGCCACGGGCAAACGCCCGGGCGCGGCTCGCCCAACAAGACCCCCTTCCTCGCCGCGCTGGCCAAGAGCCGATCGACGGCCGCCCGCTGGCCTTGCGCATGGACGTCGTCGCGGGCTTCCGCAAGCGCGAGCTGGCCGCCTGGACGCAGAAGTTCATCCACCCCGACAGCATCGTCGTCAGCGACGGCCTCGCCTGCTTCCGCGGCGTCGCTGCCGCCGGCGTCGAGCACCAGCCAGTGGTCACCGGCGGCGGCGCGGCCAGCGTCGAGCTGGAGGACTTCCGCTGGCTCAACACCATCCTCGGCAACGTCAAGAACGCCCTGCACGGCACCTACCACAAGGTCAGCCCCCAGCATCTGCCGCGCTACCTGGCCGAGTTCTGCTACCGTTTCAACCGCCGCTTCGACCTCGCCGCGATGCTGCCGCGCCTGGGCTATGCCGCCGCACACACGCCGCCCATGCCCTACCGGCTGCTCAAGTTGGCTGAGGCTCATTGGTAATCAGGTGCGACCATGCTCCCCGACATCAGCTAATCGCCGCAACCGCCCGGGTCACACCGGCGCGCGACCGCCCATGTGGGACACGGACTTGATTCCCTTCTGGACTGGGACGCGCTGGCGCACTGGGAGCACGGGTACGTGTTCAACCAGAGGAGCATTGGAATGGCCCGTCGGCTCTCTGCAGGCCGGGCGCAAGTCCCTGCGCGCCCGCCCTCTCGACGACCGATTCTTCCCCGCTGCACCGGCCAGCCACCGCCTAGCACCTGCGCAGACGTCCTCACTTGAACTTACAGTCGGTGGTAGCGTTCCCCGCCGCTCCGACCCTCATGGGGTTGGATCTTCTGTCCTAGCCGAGCTTTGGGACAAGATTTTGGGCCCAGTGGACGGGCCCGGCAGGCCGCCCTGGAGCCGATCAAGTAGTCTCTGACGGGGGTTGAGCTGGCCTTCCTATCCGGCTGGGGGACCGGCGCTGAGACGGCTGTCTATAGCCGGCAGGTGCGGCTCTCGCGCGGCCTCGTCCTGGCCCAAGAGCCTGACCGGATGCCGAGCCAGGAATTGGCGCTAGCGGCGGCGGCGCCAAAAGGGCATTCGGGGATCAAAGGGGGCGAGTGGAATACCACCGGCGGCTTCGACGCCTCGGTTCGTTGGTCTAGGTTCAGCTGGCTAGCCGGTCGCCCGACCCTCGAAGGTTCTGGCGCAGACGCAGTAGCCGAGACTGCGGTAAGCCTCGAACTGCTGCTCGGAGAAGAACTGGTCCGCGGTCGTTTCATGCGGAAATGCTGGGTTCGAGCGGTGATAGTAGAGGAGCGAGACGTCCCGCAGGGCCTCGTTGGTGAGGGAGGACTTGAGGTAGATGAGCGTCCCGGCCGGCGCGTCCGAATACTGGATCTGTCCGACCGCGAAGTGTCGTTTCCGAGCGCGGATGGCTGCCAGGTGGGAGTACTCGATCTCGACGGTCACGTTGAGATCGATCTTCGCCAGCCGCACCGCTGCGGCTAGGCCCTCGAAAGCGTAGTCCGGGTCTGCCTCCGCATCGCTCGCGATGATGAGCGAGCAGCGCCGCTTGAGGAGCTGATAGAGGCCCAGGTTGTCCACGTGGCCACCGTCAGTCAGCAGCAGGCTTCCGGAGCTGTTGTCGAACCGCGATACTGCCTCCCGACAAAGGGTCAGATAGGCGTAGTCTCCCAGCAGCCGCTGAAGAGGTGGTGACGAGGCTCCACCCGCGGGAAACTTGACCCAGCACGCGGTCCTCACGTTCAGCAGGGTGAGCAGGAGGACCGCGGCCGGGTTCGTCTTGTAGCCCATGTTCGCACCGAACGCCGCGCCGGAGATGGCCATGGCGGTGGCGAGGGAGCCGCGAAGGCCGTTGTCTTCCTGGAACTTCAATGCGGGGACGTAACCAAGCGCATCGTTTCCAACGGCTTCTCGGGAGAACAGGAAGAATCCACCGCGGCGGCCCGGACGCATGTACTCCTTCGTCAGGTCTTCGCTGCGGCTTGGCGTGTCGCTGATGTTGAGACAGGCGTTCACCAGGAGATAGGGTGTGTGCTCGACGTCGACACCGGACAGCTGGCAGTCGTCGTATTGCTGCAAAGAACGGGCGTTGGGTGTGGGAGGCTTGAAGAAGTAAGCTTTGCTCAACCGGTCGCGGTAGAAGCCGTGCAGCGACCCGCAGTTGGTCGGAAGAAACCGCCCGAGAGCAACCAGCACGGCAGATGCGGCCAACCCAAGGCCAGCTGTCTTTGCTGTCCCGATGTCGCGCTGGATGCGCAGCAGCGTGATTCCAAGCGTCGCGAATAGCACCCACAGCAGCGCGAGCATTACCAGAACCAGGAGTGCCGCCAGCACCGGCCGGCGTAGGATTGGCGAGGTGAGGACGACGCGGCTGACCGACAGAACGCCTGCGATAAGTCCGCCGCCGGTGATCGCGGCCGCCGCCTTATGCCAGTCGGCCTTCCCGAGCCCCTCGGCGATCAGGCTCAACAAGACGGGCTGGATAATCCAGACCGCGCCCACGAGCACTATGCCCCCGATCACGGCCATCCTGCGGCCGAAGGTCTCGCGGTCACCCCAAGTCTGCGCCGTCGCCTCAGGGCGCGCCTGTGCAATCGCATAGCTGAAGGCCGTTAACAGGGCACCGCCCACAAGGACCACCGCCACTGCGATCGACGCAGGCCAGCCCAGCAGGCGCAGCTGAATGACGGCCAGCACCGCCAAGGCGAGCAGGTAGGGAAGCAGGATCAGTAGGTTTGCAAGGGTTCCGCCCAGGGCGGTGAAGGCGGCAGCGAGCGCGTCCAGCCAGCCGCGAGCGACCAGATAGCTGCTGAACCGCCTAAGATGCCGGAGGACAAGACCCTCCCGTTGTTCGGTTTCGTCATGTCCGGAGTACGGGAAGGCGTCCTTTTGCGCCGCCGCCACGTAGGCGGTCAACGAGCAGCCGATGTATCCGCCGCCGGAGACGGTGGAGAGGTAATCGAGCTTCTGCAGGATCCCAAGCTCGTGAAGTCGCTGTAGCACTCCGAGATTGAAGGTGGCGGAGCGAACGCCACCCCCCGAAAGGGCGAGACCCGCCAGCCCGTTCGGGACCGCCAGGGCGCCCTGCGCGTCTACCGCATCAAAGTACGCCTTGAGCTCCTGGTCGCGCGCCTTTAGCGCGTGGTCGACGGACTTTACGTAGCAGGGTGGGCTCGGCCGAAGAAACGCCTCGCGAGACCCGCTTCGCCGCGCGGCAACCGTCATGTGTTCCCGCTTGAGGACCTCGTTCCCGTCGAAAGGCCCTGTGCTCACCTTGTCTCCGGAGGCTTCCGTCATGGTCAGATTCCCCAGAAGCGAACGTCGATCCCCATCAAGGGGCAGAGTAGTCGGAGAGCCGGGGGACCTGGATCAGGTCGGCAAGGACATCGGCGACGGCCCGCAGATCCTGCTGTAGCGCGCGTAGCTCGTCGCGGAAGCGGCCCGAAATTGCGGGGTCGCTCAGGCGGCCGTCCGCCGACCTCTTGTGCCAGGCCGCGGTGAAAGGCCTGACCCGATAGTTGAGAAGTGTGATGGTCAGGGCCGAGAAGGCCGCCGCGCCCGGTCCTGACTGCCGCATGAGTTTGCGGACGAGTGGGAACAGGCTCGCGATGCTCTCAAGCGCTGTGGCCTCCACGCCATCCTCGTCACCCAGCGGCTGAGTGGCGACTCGGGTAACCAGCTCGACGTATAGCTCCCACGCCGCCTTCTTGTCTGCATCTGTGATCGTTAGCTCCCGCGCCCCCGCGGGGACTCGCGCGGCCCACGGGAACGGCGCCAGCCCTTTTTGAACGTCCTCAACGGATAAAGACATGCTGCGAGTCTCCCACATCGATGGCCGGCGGTGAGGCGCGGGACCATTAAGCCTAACGCGCACCCAGCAGTCGGGTCGGCTACGCACGGACGGGGAAGTATAGCGAGAATGCTGCTAGCCTCGACGATAGGTTTACAAGAGGAACGAGTCGCGTGGCCTTCTTCGCAATCGAGCCCCTGACCCTGATGATCTCAAGCCGCTGTTCCGACGAGGTCGACTTTGGCGGCCGGCCGCAGCCCATGACCGAAGTCCGGCGAGCCATGAAGTCCGCGCTGGAGGCGATCAAGCTCGGCGATGAGCAGGTCTTCCGGGTCTGGATCCACGAGGACGAGGCGGTAAGTCCCGGCGATCAGAACTCCTGGGACACCTGTATCGGCAAGGCCCGCAGGGCAGACATCTTCCTCGTCCTCTACAACGGCAACGCGGGCTGGCCGGGAACGAGCGAACGCCTGGGGGACAACGTCGGGATCTGCCACGCGGAATTCGAGGCCGCCTACAACAAGACGCCGGGCAAGGTGCGCAGTATCCAGTTTCCGGAGATCCCGGCGGAGCCTGGCTCGCCCGACGCGCGTTTTCAGGTGTACTTCCAGCGCCAGGGCGTACTGGGAGCCCAGGTGAAGACCGGCGAAGAGGCCATCGAGCGCGCCCGGGAGGCGGCCGTTGCGGCACTGCTCGATTTGGCCCGAGCCGGGGTTGGTGCGGGATCGCGCGGGAGCTATTACGCCGGGGAGGCGCTGGAGTGGACTCGGCTCGACTACCAGGCACGCCGCAAGGTCACGACGGATACGGTCGTTGCCTACCTGAGGGAGCGTTCACGTAGTCGGAAGAGCCGCGGGGCGACCACCACCGTCGCCATCCCTGTCTTCGGCGAGACCGTAGCCTTCGTCTGCGACTGCATCCCCGCCGCCATGAGCACGTCGGCGGCGCGGGAGCTGGTCGGGCAGCCCTTTCTGAAGGACCACGAGATTTGCGCCCGGCTACCCAAGGGCACCGCCGGTCCGGTCCATCTGATCGCCTGTCAGAAGGGGGTGACAGAGGCACAGGCGCTGCGCCAGCTCGGGTTCCCGGACGCGGTGGTCGTGTCGGCCCCCTTCGGTGTCTACGTGGCGGACGACGTTCAAAAGATCCAGATGGTCTTCATCGCCAATTGCCGTGACGAAACCACTACGCGGCACCACGTCCAGCGCTTTCTCCAGTGGCTGGATGAGCAGGGCGAGAACCGGCTGCTCGCGCAGCGCGCCCGCTCGCGCCGGCGCATTGCCGATCTGATCGCCAGGGAGCACGCAGACGGCGGTCGCTCAAGCTCTGCCGAGCGCTCCAAGGCCCGGTAGGGTCCGCTGTGCGGACCGATATCGCGCAGCATCTGCTCGGTCCGCACAGCGGACCCTGCGGCTGATCGGCCTGTACCGGACGAGCGGGGGAGGGTAGTCTTGACCTCGAAGCCGCTGGCGGGACTCCAGGCATTTCGACGAGGCGTTCCCTTGTGACGGACCACAACCAGATCTTTCTGAGCTACAGCCGCAACGATCTGGAGGCGGCGGCCAGCCTGCGCGGCCAGCTCGAGCAGGCGCGGGCTCGGCGTCTTCAAGGACGACGCAGAGCATCCGCGAGGGCGATCTGTGGCTCACGCGCCTGCAGGAGGCCGTGGACGGCTGCGGCGCGCTTCGTGGTGCTGGTTGGCCGCGACGGGGTCAGGCGCTGGATCGGCGCCGAGACCCAGGTGGCGCTGACCGCTACTTCGGTCCCCACGACGATGCCGAGCGCCTGCCGATCTTCCCCGATCCTGCTCGGCGACGACGGCCGCCGAGTCGCTCCCGGCCTTCCTGCGGCTGTTCCAGGCCACGCCCTGGAACGGCAGCGACCCCTGCCCGAGCGCCTGCTCGAGCAGATCCGCGACCGCGCCATCGTCGCCAGCGACGGGCTCATCTTCGAGGGCTGCCCCTTCGTCGGGCTCGACGCCTTCCGCATCGACCAGGCCCAGCCTCTTCTTCGGCCGCCAGAAGGAGACCCTGGACGCGCTCGCCTGCTTCGACACCCGCGCCGGGCAGCCCGACCGTGCGCTGGCTGGAGATCAACGGCAACAGCGGCTCGGGCAAGTCCTCGCTGATGAACGCCGGCCTGCTGCCGCTGGTGGATCAGGGCTGGCTGTGGCCGCGCACGCGGCTATCGCGCACTGGCGGCGCATCGGCCCGATGATGCCGGGCGAGCACCCGGTCGAGATGCTGGCCGAGCACCTGGCCCGCCGCGGCTTCGAGCGTGGAGATGGCCGATGTGCGCGAGCGCTCTGGAGGCCGACGACCGCGCCCTGGCCGACTGGCTGCGCGGCCGCAAGCAGGACGACGACACCGCGTTCCTGCTCGCCATCGACCAGTTCGAGGAGCTGTTCACCTTCGCCGACCCGGACGAGCGCGGGCGCTTCGACCGCCTGCTCGCGGCCGCGCTGGACGACGCCGACTGCCCGCTGTTCGTCATCTCCACCGTGCGCGCCGACTTCCTCGACCGCTTCGAGGACCTGCCGCGGCTGGTCGACGTGCGCAACCGCTTCGGCAAGGCCTGGACGCTGCCGCCGATCGGCGGCGACGGCCTGCGCGAGATCATCGACGGCCCGGCCCGGCTCGCCGGCCTCGATGTGAGCGAGGTGCAGGAGGCGATGGTCGCCGAGGCGCGCGGACGAGCCGGGGGCGCTGCCGCTGGTCGAGAACGCGCTGCACTGGCTGTGGGAACAACGCGACGGACGGACCGCCTGAGCGGGCCAAGCTGCAGCGAGCAAGGCGGCCTCGCCGGCATTCTCAGCCGCAGCGCCGACGACCTGCTGGACGGCCTGGGCCAAGCAGCGCGAGCGGGCGCTGGAGCTGCTGTTCCGGCTGGTCAAGGTCGACCCGGAGGGCCGCCGCCACACCCGCCGGCGCATCCCGCTGCGCCGAGGCGGTCGCCGTCGCCGGCGGCGGCGAGCGCGGGCCGGCGACCTGGTCGACCGCCTCGCTGGCCGGCGCGCCCGCGACGGCGGCAAGGCCATGGCCCCCTGCGGCTGATCACCGTCACCGAGGAGGCGGCGGCAGCGTGAGCGGGACGGACGCCGGACGCGAAGCGGCGGCTGGGTCAACCTGATCCACGAGACGCTGATCCGCAGCAAGGGCCTGGACGCCGAGGGCAAGCCGCAGCCCTATTGGCCGACGCTGTGGGACTACATCGAGCGCAACAAGGAGCGGGCGGCGCGGCGCGAGCGGCTGCAGTTGGCGCGGGAATGGAAGGAGCGCACGTGGCCCGCACGGCTCTTCGGCCTGGCCGGCTGGTCGGCACTGTTCGGCTTTCGCGGGCTGGCGGCCCGGGGCAGCCTCGAGCAGCGCTATCTTCGCTGGAGCCGGGCGGGGCCGGTCGAGGCTGCCTTCTGGCGGCCGTCCTCGGCACGTCGGCGACGGTCTGTACTGGGCGAAGGCGATGACCAACCGTTCGAGGCGCTGGGACCCGTTGGGCGTTCAAGCTGGGCATCAGAGATCTCCGATGCCCGAGCTTCGGTCGGAGATCCCGGCGGGACGCTCCAGATGGGAAGCTGACTGGGTCGTCGAGACGAACAGCCGGTCACATCGGGTCACGTTCGCCCAGCCGTTCTTCCTGGGAAGACCGAGGTGACTTTCGCCCAGTATGATGCCTTCTGCGACGCCACCGGACGGGCCTGCGCAGCCGACGACGGCTGGGGCGAGCGCGACCAGCGGCCGGTGATCTACGTCGACTGGACCGATGCCAGCGCCTATGCCCGCTGGCTGGGCGCGATGACCGGCCGGGGATGCCGGCTGCCGAGCGAGGCGCGAGTGGGAGTATGCGGCCGCGCGCCGGCACGAAGACCGCGTATGCCCTGCCGGCGCCGGACGGCAGCGACGATATCGAGGGCCAGGGCCTCGCCAATTGCCGATGTTGCGGCAGCGAATGGGACGGCAAGACGAGACCGCACCGGTCGGCAGCTTTCAAGCCCAACGCCTGGGGTCTGTCACGACATGCACGGCAACGTCTGGGAGTGGGTCGAGGACTGCTGGCACGACAGCTACAAGGCGCGCCCGAGGACGGGCGGGCGTGGCTGAGGCGATGGCGGCGACTGTAGCCTCCGGGTGCTGCGCGGCGGGTCCTGGGACGACGTCGGACCTCGCGCGCTCGGCCGACCGCGGCCGGAACATCCCGACGTCCGGAGCGACGTCATCGGCTTTCGGGTGTTGTGTTCGTCCCCCATCTTCGAGCACTGATCACTGAAGTGCCGCGCGAGCGCCACCGACGGCGGAGCGCCGTCTTCGCGATTTTTTCTGCCCGTGCAGCAAGGGCCAGCGCGGCGCAGGGTCCCGCTGCGCGAGCCGCCAGTCGCAGCCCTTTTCAGGACCTCGTCGTCAGGCCATAATCGCCCAGCCGGCCGTCTGGCCGGCGGGGCCGCCCGTTGACGTGAGGCCGGGTGGTGCGCGGCGGGTCCTGGAACAACAATCGGACAACGCGCGGTGCGCCAACCGCAACAGGAACAACCCGAACAACCGGAACAACAACATCGGGTTTCGTGTGGTGTGTTCGTCCCACATCTTTCTGTTCCTCCTGGCCCGGCCCCTGCGGGACCGGGCGGGCGGCCGGCTCCGATCAGGAGCCGCGCCGCTTCCGGCATTGCCCGCCGACCACGGTTCGCGGGCCGAGGCGAGGGAGGGAAAGATGGCGCGGGTCGGTCCCGTCCGCACGGCCCGGGTAGCCGGGCCGTCGGGCACATACCAAACAGGGGCGCCGGCCGGACTCGCTCCCCCGGCGCCCTGCCCATCACCGGAGGGTCCGCTGTGCGGACCGATCCCGGCTGTCCGGCACGAAGCGATCCCCACGGTCCACACAGCGGACCCTACCTGGCTGGCACGAACGAGGGTGTAGGGTCCGCTATGCGGACCGACACAATCCGCGGCTATTCCCCAACCGAATCCGCGAGATCGTCGCAATCCATCGGTGCGCACCCCCAATCCGCGGAATACTTGCCCTCACGAACGAAACGGTGAAAGGAGCTCCAAGGCCAGTCGACGGCACGTTGCACCAGCCCGTGCTTCACCGGGTTGTAATGGATGTAATCGAGGTGACGCTCCAGATCCAAATCGTCACGGATGACGTGCTCCCAGAACCTCCGCCGCCATACGCCTCGCCGCCGGTTTCGTTGCCCTCGATTCCGATACCGAACGCTCGCCGCCGCCGCGGGCAAGCCATTGCTTGGTGAATTCTCTCTTCAGCCACCCCCAGCGTTTGGGGTATTCGGTATCGCCCTCTGGCAGCCGCCAGAGCGTGTGCAGGTGATCGGGCATCAGGGCTACCGCCTCGATGTGGAACGGCCATTGCCGCCGGCACTCAACGGTGACCTGGCGCAATAGCGCGCGACCGAGCGGCGTGGTTAGGATGGGCGCGCGATTCGCGGTGACCAGCGTGAAGAAAAAGGTCCCGCCGAGGACATAGGCACGGCGCCAGTTGGTCATGGTGGCAGGAGTCCAGTCGCTTTTGTCCGCGCAGCGGACCCACCGGTGCTCGGCGCGCAGCCAACCGCCGAGCAGCCGGCCGATCTCCGCCACCATCGCGCCGGCGTGCTGGTACTGGCCGTCGCTCAGCCAGCGCCAGCGATGGGCGAGGCGGAGGTAGATCCGAAGCCGACCGAGCGCGGCGTCGGCCTGGCGCAGCGCCGTCAGGCGCGGCCGCCCGCGCTGCGGCTCGGCCGCGATCAGCGCCTCCTGCAGGTCGAGCGCCGCGTCCATCAGGCGCTGGGTGACGGTCGAGCGGTAGGCCCGCGGGAAGCGCTCCGACTTCGGCAGCAGCCATTCGAGCAGGTCGAAGGTGCGCGCGAAGATCACCATCTCCTGGTCCATGTCCGGCTCCTCCTGCCTGCCCGCTCGCATGCGGCCAGCCCGCCCCGATCGATGACGAGCCCGGCCTTCGAGCAGCCTATGCTCCTGGGAGAACCTGGTGCTCGCCTGGCGCAAGGCGGCGCGCGGCAAGCGCGGCACGGCCAGCGTCGCCCGGTTCGAGTACCGGGCCGAGGAGCATCTGCTGAGCTGCGCGAGGAGCTGCTGGCCGGCACCTACCGCCCCGGCCCCTACGTGCACTTCCACATCGAGGACCCGAAGCGGCGCAAGATCAGCGCCGCGCGGTTCCGCGACCGGGTGGTCCACCATGCCCTCTGCAACCTGATCGAGCCCCGCTTCGAGCGGCTGTTCATCGCCGACAGCTATGCCAACCGGATCGGCAAGGGCACCCACCGGGCGATCGACCGGCTGCAGGCCCTCGCCCGCCGTCACCGCTATGTGCTGCGCGCCGACATCGTGCAGCACTTCGCCTCGATCGACCATGCGATGCTGCTCGCGATCCTGCGCCGCCAGATCCCGGAGCCGGACGTGATGGCGCTGGTCGAGGTGATCGTCGCCAGCGGCCGCGGGGTGCTCGACGACGACTACCGCTATGTGCTGTTTCCCCGGCGATGATCTCCTGGCGCGTCTGCCGGCCGCGCGGCCTGCCGATCGGCAACCTCACCTCGCAGTTCTGGTCGAACTGCTACCTGCACCCTTTCGATCAGTTCGTGACGCGCGAGCTTCGGCTGCCGGGCCTATCTGCGCTACGTCGATGACTTCGCGCTCTTCAGCGATGGCAGGCGCAAGCTCTGGGCCTGGAAGGAGGCGATGATCGAGCGTCTCGCCGGTCTTCGGCTCGTCATCCACGAGAGCCGCGCCCAGGTGCTGCCGGTCACGGCCGGCATCCCCTGGCTCGGCTTCGTTGTCTACCCGAGCATCGGCTGGTCAAGGCACGCAAGGTGCGCGAGGAGCACCGGCGGCTGCGCGCCCGCCTGGCCGCCTATCATGCCGGCGAGATCAGCTTCGCCGAGCTCGAGGCCGCCATGCGCGGCTGGATCGCGCATGTCGGCCATGCCGACAGCTGGGGCTGCGCGAGCGGGTGCTCGACTCGTTGCCGATCCGCCCGGCGGAGCATCGCCGAACGCTGGCGGCGCGGTGACCGTGATCCTGAGGGCGATGGTCCGCACAGCGGACCCTACCTATCTGTCGGACCCGGGTGCCTTGCACACGGTCCAAGAATCGCGCGTAAACGGCGCTTCGCGCCGTTTGTGCCGCTCGCGCGGCACTCAGTGATCAGTGCACGAAGATGGGGGACGAGCACAACACCCGAAAGCCGATGAAGCCGTCGCGGTTGACCGGGCTGCCCCTGCCGCGGTACGCCGAGCGCGCGTAGTCCCGATCGTTGAGCCAGGACCCGCCGCGCACCACCCGGGTTACGTCCCCT
This sequence comes from uncultured Gammaproteobacteria bacterium, assembly GCA_963824085.1. Classification (GTDB taxonomy): domain Bacteria; phylum Pseudomonadota; class Gammaproteobacteria; order Chromatiales; family Chromatiaceae; genus JARRNE01. The sequence continues at coordinate 231,553 of CAWGNT010000014.1, read as the reverse complement.
TTGGTATCCACATCCTTCTGATCGCTGTACTTGTTCAGGCACCACTCCCAGACGTTGCCCGCCAGGTCCAGCACGCCGTAGGGAGAGGCCCCGTCCGGGTAGACGCCGACCGCTGTCGTCTGCTTGAGATAACTAAAGTTGTGATCGTGGGTCGGTGCGGCACCCGCGAAGCCGAGCGCCGCCATGATCCTCGGCATCAGCCGGGCCTTCGTCTCGTATGCCTCGGCGATGTTGGCGAAGCCCGCCCGGTAGCCGTCTCCCCACGGGTATTCCCGACCGTCCGTGCCGCGTGCCGCCTTTTCCCACTCGGCCTCCGTTGGCAGGCGAATCTCCATCCCCAGCCGGTCGGAAAGCCAGCGGCAGAAGGCGACCGCCTCGTACCAGCCGATATTGGTGCGGGGACGGTTGGGATGGGGCCAGGTGGGCTTGGCCGGTTGCTCGATCCGTTTTGCCAGCCCCGCCCACAAGCGATCCTCCGTATAGCCGCCGGCGTCGACAAAGGCCTGGTACTGGGAATTGGTGATTGGGTAGCGGGCGATACGGAAGGCGTCGACGCGCTCCTGTTTATTTTCGTTGCCGAACAGGAACTCACCGGCCGGGACCTCGACCCAATCGATGTCCGGCAGGCCGTCGGGGGTCAGGCCCACGCCGGGCCGTGTTCCCCCAACTCTGCCAAACGATCCCCTATCTCGAGTCGCCGCGGCGGTTGCGTTTCGGCGTCCTGAAGCTCCGCCAACAGCTGATCAGTCTCCGTTAATAGCGCCTGCGGTGCTTTCTGGGGTGAAGCGTGTTCGGTCTTTGGCCGGCGCTTCGCCTGCTTCTCCAGTAACTTCCGCTGCCGCAATTCGAGCTGTTTGACGAAGAGTGCCCGTGAAGGGGGTTCGGACAACGTGGTCGCGTCTGCTGGCGTTGGCAATCCTCCCCCTGCAGGCGCGTCCTCTTCCGGCGGTGGATCCACCCGAGTCCCCCCGATGGGAAGAAGCTTCTCAAGCCCGCGGATCAACCGGTCCATATGGATGCGGAAGCCGGCGCCTGGATCCACCCGGGCGGCGTTGCGGTAGGCGAAGGCGGCGATGCTCGGCGGCAGGTCCGACTCACGCGGCATGGCGACGCCGCGCAGCAAAACCGGAATGACGGGGATACCGCGCTCGAGGGCCAGCTCGATCTCCGTGCGCACATAGTCCTGGGGCGCATCGAGCCGCCGCCGTTTGCTCCTGTCCCGAATGGTAAGCCATCGCTTGCCGATAACCGCGAGCAGGGCGTCGCAAGTGCGGATCTGCCGGTCGAGATGTTCGCGGAAGTCGATACCCAGGGGAATGTCGTCCACGTCCATGAAGACAGACCCACGCCGGAAATGGGCCTCGAGCCGGTCGTAGATACGGCCTGCTTCGACCTCGCTGTCGTCTCGGCGGTAAGAGATGAAGATCCTGGCCATTCCGTATGTCCGCCACACCACGCCCCATGATGCCACAAGGCACGCGCAGGCGGTTTGCGTATGTCCGGCTCGCGCGGAGGCTATCCGTCAGGAGGTGAAGCTGGCGGATGAACGCGATACGCGAAAGCCAATTGAGTCGTTCCGGTGGTTGGGATCGCTCCATTCGCGGACGGTACAACGCGCGAAGGCATGACTGTAGTTCCAAGCGCCGCCGCGCATCACCCGACCCGCCGTGCCACTTGTTGCAATATCCTCTGAATCATCGGCCTTGTTTACGCACCACTCCCAGACGTTTCCTGCAGTGTCCAATACTCCGTAGATCGAGGCGCCCTGAGGATAAACACCTGCCGCCGTAGGCTGCTGTAAGTACGCAGGTCCGGCTTTGCCCGCCGCCTCGTTGATATTAGCGAAGCCTCGCTTATAGCGGTCGCCCCAAGGGAACTTGCTTCCGTCGATGCCTCGCGCTGCTTTCTCCCACTCGGCCTCTGTCGGCAGCCGAATCTCCATGCCCAGCTGCGCGGACAGCCAGCGGCAGAAGGCAATCGCCTCATACCAGCTGACATGCGTACGGGGCCGGTTCGGTTGCGCCAGCTCGGATCTGTCGGCCGCTGTGACGCGTTGGGCCAGCCCGCCCACCAATGATCTTCCTTGTAACCTCCTGCTTCGATAAAGGTCTGGTATTGCGCGTTGGTGACTGGATATCGAGCGATGTGGAAGGCCTCCAGGTGCCTGCGCTTCTTTCTCGTCCCGAACAGGAACTCGCCCGCCGGGACCTCCACCCAGTCGATGTCCGGCAGGCCGTCGGGCGTCAGGCCGACGCCCGGGCGCGGGTCGCCGAGCTCAGCCAGGCGGTCCCCTATCTCGAGTCGCCGCTCCGGCGGGGTTTCGGCGTTGTTGATCTCTTCAAGGAGCCGCTCGATCTCCGAGTCTGGCGGGCTGCCGACCTTGGCCCCGCTCGCTGGCGGTGGCGCATGCCCCGGGGAAAGCTGATCCAGGAAGGCAATGAGCCGACCCATGTCCTGGTCGAAGGTATCGGTGCGGATGCCGACTGCCTGTCGGTACGCGAGCTGCTGGAGATCCGCCGGAAGCTCGTCTCGATGGGGCAGCGATGCCTCGTTAATCAGCACAGGCACAACGCGGAGTTGGCTCTGCAGAGCAACCGAAAGCTCGATGCGCACGAAGTCGCCGGGATCGTCGAGGCGCCTCCGGCCTTGCGCATCGGTCTCCGTCAGCCAATGGGGTCCGATGACTGCCAGCATCACATCCGAGCTTCGGATCTGCTGCTCGATGGCCGTTGACCAGTCCTGCCCGGGTTGCAGGTACGACAGGTCCATGTGCACCGCGTTGGGACCGAAGTGCTGGCTCAACCGGTCGTGAATCCGGCTTGTGATCTCCCCGCTGTCGCTCCGCCGATAGCTGATGTAGATCCGAATCGGGTGTTGCGGCTTCGGTCCTTCGCTGGGCTTGCCCGACAGCCTGCTGATCGCGCTCAGAAGCTCCCGGGCGGTCGTGTCGTTGGGGTCGCCGCGCCATGCGGAGAGATCGACCATTCCGGCACCTCGGCCCCGGGGACGAGCGGGGCGTCGTCCATGCGCAGCAACAGGCCGCGCGCCGGAATGGGCTCGGGGGATTCCGTTCCAAGTCGGCGACGGTAGGCCGCCTGCGTCCAGAGCCGAAGCAGGATCGCATCATCCGGACCCGGCGTCTCGGCCGCGGTGGACTCCGCAATCGGAATCGCCTCGATGCCGGCGGACTTGAGCAGACGCAGGACCCGCTCGGCCGGTTCTGTGTCCTCCGGTTGATAGGCAACAAACACGGGGCGGGCGAGAGGGGGTTGCTCGAGGTCGCTTGGAGACGGCGCGGTCTGACCAGGTTTTGCCGCGAGCCGATAGCGGGCGCCGCTCAGGGTGGTCAGCGTCAGCGTGATGCAGCCCGTGGGAAGCGGGATGCGTCTGCCCGGCCAGCAGGGCTCCCAAGCGCCCGCGTCCTGTGACTGTTGCTCGCATTGGATGCGCAAAGGTGCGGGGGACGGAGTGCCCAGGTCGACGCGATGCTCGGCCTCCTCGGGGGGAAGAATCTCCAGCACACCGGGCCAGAGCCGAAGCCCCAGTTGGCTCGTCGTGCCTGTTGGCACGAAGGTGCGGAGCCAGTCCGGCAGGGCCTCGCCGATCGTGATCCGCCGGCCCAGCGTTCCGCCGGGGTCACCCAGGGACGCGGCGGCAAATTGTGCGGCCAGATCGAGCTCCGCGGGCCCCTGGCCTTCCTCGCTTAGGGCGGGAAGGGCCCCCTTGAGCCAGCGCGCCAGGTCCCGGCGCTCGTTGTCGCCGCTGGCGGCGGCGATCTGGCGCAGGGCCGCGCGCAGGCCGTCGCGCAGCGCGGCCGTATCGCCCCGCCGCGCGCAATGTCGCAACGCCTGCTCCAGGCGCTCCTCGGGTGGCCAGTGGCGGGTCTGGTCCTCGATGAAGGCCAGGACGTCCGCGAGCGGAAAGGGACTCTCCGCCTCCGCGAGCTTGTCCGTGAGGACTCGGGCGGCTCCCGGACGCATCACCACTGCCCGCGCGCTGCGGGAGCCGATGATGGGGGAGAACCAGAGCTCGGACTCGAGTCCGGCGTCGCTCCGGGGCAGGAAGCGCAGCCGCGCATTGCGCAACAGCAGCGGCTCGATGCGCAGCGCCGGGGCGAGGACCAGGGCCAGGTGGTAGAGCGCCGGGTCGCGGGCGGCGACCTGTGTCACCAGCTCGCGGTCGGCTGGGGTGGGAGCGAGCCAGGTCACGCGGGGACCTCGTGGCCCGCCCCGACCAATCGGCGCACCGCGCCCGCCGTGGTGCGCGGGTCCCAGTGGATCAGCGTCACCTGGCGGGCGAGCCGCACCGGCCAGCGCGCCGGCGGCAATGGGACGAAGGCGACGAGCGGGCAGCCCGCCTTGCGCACTCGTCGGGCGAAGTCGAGCCAAGCGGATGTCGCTGCCCGGTCGCGCGCAGCGGGCAGGGCGCCGATGCCGAGCTCGGTGGCGAGCACGACCGGACGGCCGCGCTCCGGCTTCCAAGCCTGATCGACTCCGGTCGGACCCCAGGCCGATGCAGCCCGGGGTCGCCGGTAAACTCGAAGACCTGACAGCGCTCCCGCCCGACGATCCGCTCCAGGGCCTGGGTGAGGTCGGCGAGATCCTCCCGAAACGGGGTCATGGCCTCACTCACATCCAGTAGCAGCTGAACGCCGCGGTCGAGGCCTGCCACGGGCAGCCGCGGCAGATCGCGCGTGGGATCGCCGCGCGTCAGGCTCGTGATGATGCGCGGGAGATCCAGCTCGGCGCCCGGTCGGCGCGTGGCCACCGCGGGGGAGAGGAGGGCGGTGGCGGTGCGGCGCGGGAACAGTGGTGCGCGCCGCGCGGGCGCGCGGGTCGGCGCCTCCACCGGCGCCGCGGTGTCCAGCCAGTCCGGCCGGTTGGCGGCAGGCGCCGGATCGAGCGGCGTGAGCTCCGTCTCCAGCGGCTTCTTTGGCAGGCTCGGGGGCGGCACCTGCCCGCTAAAGGGCGGCGCGCCGAGCGGTGGGGCCGGCGCTGGTGCTGAAGGGCGCCGGCGCTCGGGTGCGTGCCTTTGATCATAGACACCGCGCAGCCGCTCCGGGGGGTTCGGGTCGCGCTGGGCGAAGCCGAGGTATCGGTGGACGCGTGCGGCCACGGCATCGTCAGTGATTTCCAGCCTGTGCAAGGCGCAGAGAAGGTCGCCGAGAGCGATGGCACCCGCCGGCGGGGTCGGAGCGGCGCTGCGCCGGATCGACTGCACGGCGTCGAGCGCTGAGCCACGGGTGCCGGCCGTGTCGGCTTCCGTTCCGCTCGCCTTGGCCAGGGTGGCGAGCGACACCCGCTCCCATAGCGGATGCCCCGGGTCGATCCCCAGCGTGGCGCAAGCGCGCAGTGCATCCAGATACTCGCTGGTGCTGGGCGGGCGCTGTCCGGCCTCGCGGGCGGCGTTCCGGTGCTCGATGACCTTGTTGGCGACGGGACCGAACAGGCCGCTGTCGTCCTGGCGGTAGTGGTGGGCAGCGATGGTCACCAGCCGGTCCTCGTCCGGGTCCTCCAGCACCAGGCTCACGCAGCGGCGCAGGAAGGCGGGCGGCAGCTCCCGCTCGCCGTTGGTCGTGATGACGACCAGGAGCCGAAGCCCCTCGGCGGCATCCACCCGCGGGCCGCTCGGGACCTGGAAGCTCATCCGGTCGAGCGGCTCCAGCAGGTCGTTGGGCAGGTCGGGCTCGGCCTTGTCGATCTCATCGAGGAGGATGGCGGTGTTGGCGACGTGCTCGTTGAATCCGCGCGGCCGATCCGGCTCGACGAAGGGGACTTTGAGCCCATGGAGCTCCTCCTTCGCTGCGCCGCGACGCGCGGCGGTTGCGGGATCGAATGCCCACCACAGGAGGCCGGGCTTGCGGTAGACCCAATCCGGGGGGAGTGACTCCCCGGGGCGGGCCGCCTGTGCATCGTGCAGCCGACGCAGATGGTCGGTCTCGCCGGTCAACTCTTCGAGACGGCTACGCGAGGTGAGGGTGTGGCGCAGGTAGCGCCAGCCGAGAAGCCCCGCCATCGCCGGGGCGAGCATGCTCTTTCCGCTCCCGGGAGGTCCGGCGATCAGCAGCGGGCGCTCCGTGGCCAAGGCGACGTCCACCGCGATGGCGATGTCGTCGTTGAAGACGTAGGGCGGGTAGCCGTGATCCCCGGGCCAGGTGCCGTCGGCCGGGAGCGGGAAGAGCTTGGGTCTGTAGTCCATCAGGGGCTTCCGTAGAGCTGTTCGTCGATGAAGCGACGCGCATCGTAGAAGGCAAAGTATTGGTCCTCCTCGACCTGGAGGTCGAGGGGCGGCAGGAGGGGCGTGGCCCCGATGCTCGCCTCGATCTCGTCCGGGAGCTCCGGGCCAGTCGGGACGATAAACACGCTTTTGGGGTATTGCGTGCGCAGGGCGTCCAGCAGGTCGGCATCCGGGAGCTGACCCGTCTCATCCGGCTGTGGTAGGAAGACGACTACGGGCTGGTCGTAGGCGTTGATTCGGCGATCGACCACCGCGTCCGGGAAGCTTCGGGCGGGGCGAAACTCGGCGCGAATGTCGGCGAGAATGCCGTCGAGGGTCCGGCTGTTCACCAGGACGAGCTTCCACAGGTCAGTGAGCGGCCAGGCCCGCTCCAGGTAGCGCCGACCGGTGAAATCCATGAAGTAGTTGCCGTTGAGGGCCACCAGGCGCGAGCCATGGCGCGCGGCGGGGATGCCGCCCGCCGCCTCGGCCTGCACCCAAAGCCCCGCGAGGTAGCGCAGGAGCTCTTGCGCTCGATCGCGCGCCACGCGCGGACGGACCTTGTCGAGCAGGACTTTGAGTCCGCTCAGGGCTCGACAGCCATCGCGCAGCAGCGTTCGGGCAAGGGCGCCGGCGAAGCGCTCGCCGGCATCGGGACGCCATACCGGTTTGTGGGCCCAGGCAAGCCCCTGCCAGGCCAGCTCTAGGGTGTCGGCATCGGCCTGATGCACGAGGATGCGCGCGATTGCATCCTCGAGGTTGTCGAATGGCGTCCTTTGGATTGCCGGCGGAACTCCGAGTCCCTTCACTACCTCGTCGGCGATCGCCTGCGCCGTAGAAGCGGAGCTTACGCATTCGCCGGCGCTCACGCGAAGCACGCCGAAGAGCCCCTTCGCGAGGTCCTCCGGCGCAAGGTCGTCGAGCGGGACGGGGATGAGGGTGAAACCCTCCTCCACCTCGCGGCGCCAGCTGAGGATCGCCGCCTCCTTCTTGACCCAGTCAGAATCGTAGAGGGCCGCCTTCGAGAACAGGATGACCGCGGCGTGGCACTCGGCCATCCACTCGTTGAGCCGGCGCTCCCAGTCGGAACCGGCGGGGATTTCGCCGCCCTGATCGACCAGCACGTGGAAGCCCGCTCCGGCCGGCCCGAGCCGGGCGCACACCTCTTTCAAGAGCGCCAGGTTCGTGGGCGTCTTCGAGCTATGTGAGACGAAGAGCTTCCTCGCCGTCATGTCTCTGCGGACATCGTTGTTGTGAGCTGCTCCAACGGCGCGTGCCGAGCGAGGTGGCGCGGCCGAGTCCCTACGATCGTCCTTTTACCAGAAGTGGTGCCTGCGCGTCGTTGCGGACCTGGTCCTGGGATCTGCATGGTCGTCTGTTCTACGGCGAACTGTGATCTTCGTCAAAGAATCGCATCGGAGCCTGGCTGGACAGCCGCCGCGCCCTGTGTCTTCCAGCTCACTTGCGGTATTTATCTGCTCGCCGCATTCCTTTTACGGCGCCACGGGTCCCGACGGCCGCGCCAGCGGGTACTCCGGGCGCGAAACGGCGTTGCGAGATGGCCGCCACCACTTGGAAACAATCAGGGATGAACAGAGCCGCGACCGCAGAGAGTCAGGACCGCACCGCCTTCCTGAGCTTCACCAGCCTCGACCGCGAGGCGGCGCGCGCCGTCGCTACGGGGCTGCGGGGCTCCGGTATCGATGTCTGGTGGGACGAGGGCGGCATCGGCTGGGGCGACGACTGGCAGAGCAAGATCGAGGAGGCCCTGAGCCGCTGCGGGGCCTACCTCATCCTGCTCGGCACGGGAGGCGTGCGACGCTGGGTGAAGCCCGAGCTGGGTGTGGCACTGCGCCGCCACGTGGACGATGCCTTGCCGATCCTGCCCCTCCTGCTGGACGGTGTCGCCCCGGAGGGCATGCCGCCTTTCCTCTCGCTCTTCCAGGCCCGGCGCCTGCCCGCAGACCTGGGCGTCTGCGATTTCGCCTCCTTGGCTGCCGAGCTACGCGCTGCCGCGGCCCCGGCTCCCCCGGCGGTCATGGAAGGCTCGCCCTTTCCGGGCCTGCTGGCGTTCGATGAGGGCGATGCCAACTTCTTCCTCGGCCGGCAGGCCGATACTCTCGCTCTGCTGGAGCGCCTCGGGCGCGGGGTGGACGGCCTGCAGCGCCGCTGGTTGCAGGTCGAGGGGCCGAGCGGGGTGGGCAAGTCCTCGCTGGTGCGCGCGGGACTGATCCCCGCGGTGCGCGCCGGCTGGGTGGATGAGGGCCCGGCACCGGCCGATTGGACCATCCTCGTGCTGCGCCCCGGCGCTCAGCCGTTGGAGGCTCTGGCCGCTGCCCTGGAGCGGGCGCTCGGCAGCGCGCAGGTTCCAGCGACTGTCCCTCAGCGCCTCGATGCCCTGCGCCGTGCCCGCGGCGACGACGCCGACCTGCGCTACCTGCTCAAGGTGGCCTTCCCGGAGGGCAGCCGGCTGCTGCTCGTCATCGACCAGCTCGAGGAGCTGTTCACCCTGGCGACCGATCGCGCCGCCCTTGCGCGCATCGATGCCCTGCTGGCGACCGCGCTGGAGGACATGGACGGGCCGCTGTTCCTGGTCACCACCATCCGCAGCGACTTTCTGCTGCGCATCGGGGAGCTGCCGCACCTGCATGGACTCCTGAACGCCCGCGCCGGGCGCTACGACCTCCAGCCCCTGAGCCTCGCGGGGTTGCGCGAGGTCGTTCGCATCCCCGCCCAGCGCGCGGGCCTGGAGTGGGATGAGCCGACCCTGGCTGAGCGCATTATTGAAGATGCCATCCGCGAACGGGCCCCGCTGCCGCTCGTCGCCAACCTGCTGGGGCTGCTCTGGCAGGCGGCCAAGAAACGCGGCGATCGGTGCCTGCGGGCGGACGACTACCGGGCGCTGAATGGCGTGGCCGGTGCTCTCGCCAAGGGGGGCGATCGGTTGCTGGGCAGCTTGGGCACCGACGGTCGCGAGCGGGCGCGCCGGCTCCTGCTGGCCCTGGTCAAGCCGGGCGAGGAGAGCCAGGACACCAAACGGCCCATCTCCCGCGAGGCGGCCCTCCAGGCGGCCGGCGGCGGGCCGGAGGCGGAGCGCGTGCTCCAGCGGCTCTCCGGGCTGCCGGGCGATGGCGAGCGTGTGGCGCGCGACCCGGATCCGCGTCTCGTGGTGGTGTCCGAGGCGGAGTCGGACCGGCCCGGGGCGCAGTCGTTCCGGGTCGACCTCGCCCATGAGGCCTTGCTACGGCAAGACGTCGCGGGCAAGCCCTACTGGAACACCCTCTACCGATGGATCGAGGGCGAGCGCGAGCAGCTCGAGGCGCGCGACCGGCTGGAGGCCAGCGCGAAGCAGTGGAAGGACGATGGCAAGCGACGCCTCAGCGCCGTCCTTGCCAGGGGACGGCCGCTGCAAGGCTTCCTGAAGGTCGAGACGCCGTCGCCGCTCGCGGCGGAGTATCTGCGAGTAAGCCGGGCACGGCGCACTCTTAGGCCGACGCGTCCGCCGCGGTCGGCATCATCGCCCTCGCCGTCCTCGTCGCGGGGCTGGCGGGCCAGGTCTGGCTCGATGCGCAGGACCTCGAGCCTGCGGCACCCGATCGCCGCGGCCCGCAGCGCCATGGGCCTCTGGCCGCCGATTGAGCGTGAGATGCTCCTCGTCTCCAGACCCGCCGTTCACCCTGCGCTTCCGCATGGGCCTGAAGAGCCAGAAGGAGCCCTGGCTGGGACCCGTGCACGAGGTCGATATCGCCCGCCCCTTCCTGATCGGCAAGTATGAGGTGACCTTCGCCGAGTACGAGCGCTTCGCGTTGGCGACCTGGCGCCCGTTACCGAGCGATCAGGGTTGGGGTCGCGACAACCGCCCGGTGATCAATGTCTCCTGGAAAGACGCAACGGCCTATGCCGAGTGGCTCTCACAAGAAGACCCACAAGACCTACCGGCTGCCAACGGAGGCGGAATGGGAATATGCCGCCCGTGGCGGACGCGACACCGCCTACTGGTGGGGCGACGAGATTCAACAGCGCGGCGAGGCGTGGGCAAACTGCATCGAATGCGGCAGCGAGTGGGACGGCAAGCAGACAGCGCCGGTGGGCACGTTTCCCGGCGAATCCCTTCGGCCTGCAGGAGACCGCCGGCAACGTCTGGGAGTGGGTGCAGGACTGCTGGCATGAGAATTACCAGGGCGCACCCACGGACGGCTCTCCTTGGCCGAGGCAGGCGGTGGCGACTGCGGCCGGCGTGTGTTGCGCGGCGGCTCCTGGTGCAACGGACCGGAGTTCCTCCGCTCGGCCTACCGCAACTAGGTACGAGACCGGCTTCCGGGACGGCGACCTCGGTTTCCGTCTCGCCCAGGACCTTTAGCCCTGTGTCCTTTGTCCTTTTACCCTTTGTCGGGGGTCCAGGGGGCATAGCCCCCTGGTCACGATCCGCGTGCGTAGTTCGGTAGGGTGGAACAAGCGCAGCGCTTCCACCGCGACGCGACGGGACCTGCGATGAAACGCTGATGACAGACCGCACACCACAGGCCGTCCAGGCCTGCCATGAGCTGATTGCCTGGCTCATCCCCCAGCTCGACAAGTTCCCCCGCCTGCGCCGCTTCACCCTCGGCGAGCGGCTGGAGCAGGCCCTGCTCGACGTGCTGGAGCTGCTCCTGGAGGCCGCCTACACCCGCGCCAAGCAGCCGGCCCTGCAGCGGGCGAACCTGCGCCTGGAGCTGGCCCGCCACCTGTGGCGGCTCGCCCATGAGCTGCAGGCGGTCTCCGACCCGGCGCTATGCCCATGGGGCCGGAGCTGATGGACGACCTGGGACGGCAGATCGGCGGCTGGCTGCGCGGCAGCCGCGCGGGCGGCGAGGCCCCATGAAACGCCTCGGCGGCATCTGGCCCCAGGTGGTGAGCTTCGAGAACCTGCTGCTCGCCTACCGCAAGGCCCGCCGCGGCAAGGCCCGCAGCCCCGGCGTGGCCCGTTTTGCCCTCGACTTGGAGAGGGATCGTAGGGTGGAACAAGCGAAGCGGTTCCACCAAACATCCCCATGAGCGATTACCGCCGAGCATACGTCCCTGGCGGATGCTATTTCTTCACCCTGGTCACCCACGACCGGCGACCGTTGTTCGCCGAGGAACGCAACGTCGAGCGCCTCAAAGAAGGTTTCCGCCGCACCTTGGAGAAACACCCATTCCGTATCGATGCGATCGTGATTCTCCCTGACCATCTGCATGCGGTGTGGCGGCTCCCTGATGGTGACACGGATTATTCGCTGCGCTGGCGGTTGATCAAGCACTATCGTCGCATCCGGCATCTCATCTGCCACCAACCGCCGGGGCGAGAAACTCGTTTGGCAGCGGCGCTTCTGGGAGCATACGATCCGAGACGAGGAGGATTGGCGGAATCACGTCGATTATGTCCATTACAACCCGGTGAAGCACGGGTATGTGAGGCGGCCGGGGGACTGGCGTTGGAGCTCGTTCGAACGGGCCGTGCGGTGCGGTTGGTATCCGCCTGGGTGGGGAGAGATTGACCCGCCGCATTTGCGCGGTATGGATTTCGAGTGAGGGGATTGGGGGAATTGGTGGAACCGCTTCGCTTGTTCCACCCTACGGGTTGCGCGCTGGCTGCGAGGGGATTGGTGGAACCGCTGCGTTTGTTCCACCCTACGAGGGGACGGCGGTGGTCGGATGTCCATGAGCCCGTTTGCCGGTCTCGCAGGGAGGGGAGCGCCGAATAGCGGGCCCGGGACGGCAGGCGGCGGGGCTGGTAGGCACAGCCGAACGTCCCGCCGCTTTCACAAACGCTGCCGAAAAGGACTGAACCGCTCGTGGCAGACATCTTCTTGAGCTACGCCCGGGAGGACTGGGCGCGGGTCAAGCCGCTCGCCGAGTCCCTTGAGGCCTTGGGCTGGTCGCTGTGGTGGGACACCCGGATGCGTGCCGGACTGCGTTTCGACGAGATGATCGAGGCGGAGATCGCGGCGGCGCGCTGCGTGCTCGTGGTCTGGAGCGATGCCTCGGTGAGATCACACTGGGTCCGTGCCGAGGCCGGGGAGGCCCTGGAGCAGCACAAGCTGATCCCCGTGTTTCTGGACGTGGTGAAGGCGCCCCTGCTGTTTCGCCACGTTCAGGGATTGGACCTAGAGGGCTGGCAAGGGTCGGGGGACGATCCGCGGTTCCTGCGGCTGATCGAGGATGTCTCCCAGCTCACCGGGCCACCGGCGACACAGGCCGCGCAGACCGCACTCGAGGTGCAAACCACCGCGCGGGCGACGCGCCCTCAATCCGCCACGCTAACGCGGCCGTCGAGATCGCGGGCCGGCCGATCAACCACCCGCAAGGCCCAGGACGCGGACCTTGCCGAGCCCGAGATGGTCCGGATCGAGCCGGGCACATTTTTGATGGGAAACGCCAAAAGCGAAGCCGGGCACAAGAACGAATGTCCGCAGCACGACGTCCGCATCGCGCGACCCTTCGCCCTCAGCAGGTATGCGACTACCTTCGACGAGTACGACGCCTTCGCCAAGTCCACGGGTCGCAAGCTGCCTAACGATTCGGGCTGGGGCCGCGGACGGCGGCCGGCAATCAACGTCTCTTGGGATGACGCGACGGCCTACGCCCAATGGCTGTCCGAGCGGGCCGGCAAGCGCTACCGGCTGCCGACGGAGGCGGAGTGGGAGTACGCAGCGCGTGCAGGGACGATGACGGTCTGGTCTTGCGGCAGCGATGACGGCGATTTGGACAGGTACGCCTGGTATGCAGCGAACGCCAGCGGGAAGACGCATCCGGTGGGCGAGAAAGCACCGAACCCCTGGGGCCTATGCGACGTTCACGGCAACATTTGGGAGTGGGTACAGGATTGCTGGCACGACAGCTACGAGGGCGCACCTACTGACGGATCGGCCTGGGGAGCTGAGGCTGGTGGTGACTGCGAACGGCGTGTGGTGCGCGGCGGCTCCTGGTTCGACGTACCGGGGGACCTCCGTTCGGCCCTGCGCTTCAGGTACGGCACCGATTACCGGCATAACTTCCTCGGCTTCCGCCTTGCCCAGGATCTCTGAGCCGTCGCGCTTTCTCCTCTTTACCCTTGGGCGTGCCCTGAGGGCTGGCCAGTGTCTCGCTTCTCGCACGATTAGTCGCATGCCGGACGGCGGGCAGAGATTTGACTCCGGAGGAGTGGCGCTCGTGCACGGAGGAGAAATCCCGACGCCGCTTTTTTCAGCGCTGACATCGAAGGTAGGGTGGAACGAGCGTAGCGGTTCCACCAGCCGCTTGGTGGGTCCGCTGCGCTTGACCCACCCTACAAGAGAAACTGTTTCCGCCCCGCCCGCGCCCAAAAATCAGAGGCGCGTCAAGTAACGGTATCGAAACCTCTGCTACGTAGCAGAATAACCTATGGGGACGGACTGTCTCGTCGGCCTGTCCAGCGCTCTTGGGAGGCCAGCCTAGTCTGGAAACAACGGCTAAACCAATTCAGCCCAGTCGCGATGGCGGCTGATTGTGTAAGGTCATCCAGACCGCGAGACACAAGTTGGAGCCGGGACGCACTGCGGTAAGCTTTATGGTTGATTGGGGGACGCCGCATCACCCTTGATTCGTTCGGGCCACGTCAGTGCACCGGCTTCGAGGAATCTCGGCAGGATAGGCGCTGCTCGTTTTATCCTTGTCATCTGGTTGGTAACCTCGCGACCTACGTATGCCGAGCAAATCTGGCGTATTCATCTCCTACGCGCGACGCGACGGGGAAGCCTTCGCCAACGCGTTTCGGACGCGGCTTGCGGAGTCCGCGCCCGAGCTGCGCGTGTGGCAGGATCGCCCGGAGATCGAGGGCGGTGTCGGTTGGTGGCGCCAGATCGAGCAAGCGCTCGAATGCGTCGAGGTTCTGGTGATCGTGATGACGCCCGCGGCGCTGGCCTCTGAGGTGACGCGCCGGGAATGGCGCGCTGCGCGGCAGAACGGCGTTGCCGTATACCCGGTCAAGGGGCCAGGCTTTGATCCGGGGGCCGCGAACGTCCCGCGGTGGATGGCGAGGGTCCACTGTTACGACCTGCAGGTGCAGTGGGAGTCCTTCGTCGCCCATCTGCGTCGCGGCCCGCAACCAGCCCGCGTGCCCTTCATGGCGCCTCCGTTACCCACCGACTTCGTGTCGCGCCCCGACGAGCTCGAGGCGCTCAAGCGGCTCTTGTTGACGCGAGAGCACCGCGATGCCGTGGCGATCACCACCGCGCTTGCTGGCGCGGGGGGCTTCGGGAAGACGACACTGGCCGCGGCGCTCAGCCACGACGACGACGTCGTTACGGCATTTGACGATGGCGTGTTGTGGGCGACGCTGGGTCAGACGCCAAACGTGCAGGGGGAGCTTACCCGCCTTTATGCAGCACTTACCGGTGAGCGTCCGAGCTTCATCAGCGTGGAAGACGCAGCACAGGCGCTCGCGGAGAAGCTCGCGAACCGCACCTGCCTGATTGTCGTCGACGATGTCTGGGACCCGGCCCACCTGCGACCCTTCTGCCGGGGCGGACCCAGCTGCGCCCGCCTCGTCACCACACGACAGGCGCCGGTTGCCTCGGAGGCGGCGCGGGTCGACGTTGACGAGATGAAGCCGGAAGAGGCGGTGTCGCTGCTAGTGGCGCGGCTGCCCGAGGGTCCCACCGCGCTTGAGCCGTTCCGGCGGCTTGCGCATCGGCTGGGCGAGTGGCCGTTGCTCCTCAAGCTCGCGGCGGGCGCGATGCGTCAGCGCATCGAACGTGGCGACAGCATCGCTGGAGCACTCGTATACGTCGGTAAGGCGCTCGACCGCCGCGGCATCACCGCTTTCGACCGTGCGAGCGACGCTGACCGGCGTGGGGCGGTGGCGGCAACCATTGATCTCGGGCTGGAGCAGCTTTCGCCATCGGACCGCGAGCGCTGTATCGAGCTGGCGATCTTCCCGGAGGACGTTGACGTGCCGATTGCGGTTGTGGGGGAGCTTTGGGGCCTCGACCCTTTCGACACCGAGGACACCCTGGGCCGGCTCGACAACGCTTCACTCCTGGCTTTCGATCTGAAGCTCGGAATGGTCAGCATGCACGACGTTATGCGAGCTTACCTCGCGATGCGGCTCTCTGACGGCGGACGAGCCGCACACGCATCGCTGCTTCGCGCCTGGGGCGATCTTCACCGATTGCCGCACGCGTACGCTTGGCGATGGGTGCTGCATCACATGGAAGGCGCTGGGCGCAAGGCGGAGATCGACGCACTTCTCGGCGATGCTTCGTGGCTTGCGGCCAAGCTCCGAGTGAGTGGCATTTACGCCATGCTCGACGATTTTCGGTGGGCGTCGCCCAATCCCACGCTCGACCGGCTGGGCAAAGTCTTGCGTCTTGCTTCCCATGCTCTGGTCCGCGACCCGTCGCAGATCGTTCCGCAGCTTCTCGCACGCCTGCCCGACATACCCCCGTCCTTTCGCGCGAGCCTTGAGGGGGTTGCTGTGGGGGCTGGCCATGTGTGGCTGCGTCCCATGGTGGCGAGTTTGAGTGGCCCCGGCGGAGCGTTGTTACGCACCCTGGTTGCGCCTGGCCCCGTCGTCGACCTCGCCCTTTCGCCGGCGGGCGACCGCATATACGCGGGTGTCGAGGGTGGGCGCCTTGTCCTCTGGGACACCGGGAGCGGGACTCAGGTGGACGGCCCGGCGCCCGAAGGCGAGCGCGAGCTACCGGGGCTGTCTTCCGCCGCAATGGGCACTGTGGTGGCCCCCCTGTCCGACGGCAGATTGATCATCGGCGGCCCACACGGGTTCGCAGTGTGGGAGCATGCTGCCGCGCCAGCGCCGGTTCGCATAGTGGAGGTTCCCGAAGGGGTCTTCTCCATGGCGGCCTCTCCCAGTGGCGAGCGGCTCCTGATTGGCACCAAGAAGGGCACGCTCGGCGTGTGGGACGTGGGAACCGGCGAGCAGGTGCTGGCCCTGCGCGGACACCGGCTTGCGATCGCATCGGTCGCCATCACCCCCGATGGCAGCATCGGCCTGTCGGGTGGTTATGACAAGGCGGCACACCTCTGGAATCTCGAAACGGGTGAATTGGTCGACACGCTTTATGCCCTGAACGAGGGGGTCGTCTATGCCGTAGCGCTGTCGGCAGACGGAAAGCTCGGTTTGACAGGTGCCGCGGATGGCGTAGTCCGCCTGTGGGAACTGCCCGCGGGGAGGCTGCGCGGCACGCTTGTGGGACATACGCATCGAGTCTACGCCGTGACGCTCTCGGCGGATGGCCGCTATGCGCTGTCGGGGTCTCATGATCGGACAGTAAAGGCGTGGGATCTGTTGAGTGGCGACCTTCTTCGCACGCTGCAGGGTCACGCAGATGCGGTGAACGCCGTTGCGTTCATGCCCGACGGCCGCTACGTTGTCTCGGGAGGGAGGGACGCCAGTGTTCGCGTTTGGCAATTGGACGCGGGGGAGGTCCGCGCGCCGACACAACAGCACGACGGCTGGATTCATGCTGTCGCACTAGCCCCAGACGGATCGCTTGCGGTGACGGCGGGACAGGATCACATGCTGCGGGTGTGGGACCCGGCCTGCGGACGCGTGACCCGCGAGCTAAAGGGTCATCATGACGTCGTGAGTACGGTCGCGCTGGACACGGCCTTGGGCCGAATCGTGTCTGGTTCCCACGATCACACACTTCGGGTGTGGCACTTGGCGAGCGATGCGGTGGAGGAGTTGCGGGGACCCGGCGATGCGATCAATGTGCTTGCCCTCACGGCGACCGGCACGTTTGCCCTCAGTGGCTCACTCGACGGCGCGGCTTTTCTCTGGAATCTCGAGCACATGCGCATCGAGCGGCGCTGGGATGCGCACCGTCGCGCCATCACCTTTGTCGCGGTGACGCGGCGGGGGAGGGTGGCGGTCACCGGGTCGATCGACGGCACGCTCAGCGTGTGGGATCTGGCGCGGCTGAAATGTTTCAAGAGTCTCCCGGCTCACAGTGGGGGTATTACCGCTGGTGCGATCTCACCGGAGGCGCGCCACCTGCTTTCCGGCGGCAGCGACGGCACCATTCGATTATGGACCTTCCCAGCCTGCGAGGTGCTCAAGACAATCGACGCGCACGCCGAGCGTGTCCGGAGTCTGCAGATCCTCCCAAAGGCTGGGCTGTTCATCTCAGCGGGTTACGACCGTTACGTGAAGGTCTGGCGTTTTCCCGAGATGACGCCCGTCGCGTCCTTCGCAACCGATTCAGCAGTGGCTGCAGTGGCAGGGAGTGATGACGGCAGACTGTTTGTCGCTGGCGACGCGCAAGGTTGCGCACATTTCCTTGGCCTTGAGGGTCACAGCTCCGGCGCGTCCGACGTGAGGAACGGCCAATGCCTCTGATCTGAAACAAGTGCCGCCACGCTGAGGTGCGCGCGAGCCTTGTCAAGGCGCGCGACGACACCTTTGGTCCATTAGGGCCCTCTCACGCGGTTACAGCCGCTCGGCCGCTACCCCACGCTACCAAGGCATCCACTTGCCCATACGGCCCATGGTGGAGCCCATGCTGTAGGTCATGGACGCCATGTTGTGATTCATCAGATCCATCTGGACCGCCATGGTGGGGATGGATGCCATGGCCACATTCATGACCTGGAGCTGCTTCTCCACGCCGCGCAGCACGTCCTCCGGGCCCGTGACGTAGTCGCGGAAGGCGTTGGAGTCGTCGCGGATGCGCTGCATGAGCACGACGGCGTCGACGAAGGTCCGCACGACGCTCTGCACCACGGCCTGCGTGGCATACGCCTCCTGCTCCTCGGGACTTGGGTGGAGGTTGTTTTTCTTGAAGTAATCCTGCACGTACCGGTTCACGTCCGGATTGCTCATGACCGCTTGCTTGATGGCAGGCGTGAGCTGTTGCAGCGTCTTTCCCAACTCCCCCATGACCATCAGATTGGCGTTGATGTTGTTTAATGCCTCCACGGCCGTCGTCGCCTGGGGGAATCCGTTCGGATTCTGGGCTTGCGCGATGCCGGCGGAGCCGGTGAGCAAAAAGCCCCCAAACACAAGCACGGCGATCATACCGAGGACACTCCAGCGGACCGTGCGCGCCAGAAGCGCGTGCCGCCGCTCGCTTCGGCCAGTGCCTCCGCGAGGCTGGCTACGGTCTGGTTTAGCTGTTGGAGATCGGGACCCGTCGGAGATCGGTTGCATGTTCATACGAAGGTTTCTCTCAATTAGCTCAACAGTTTTTTATCCACGGACTGCAGGCGGCGGACGTCACGTCCATACAGGGGGGGCCAACCTCGCCGCGTTCTGCCGTTCCCCCACGGCAGGCGCCCGGCCGTCGAACGCCACGCGGGCGGTGACCTCGATGGGCGCCGAGCCGGAAAGGCCCCACTGGCACCATAGGAAAGTGGGGAGGGGGCGTCAATCTGCCCGGCGTGGTGAAGAACTGCTGAGGGAGCGTTGCGTCGTGCAGCTTCCGTGGCTGATGCGCGGGGCGATCAGCCGGTGACGGATGGCACGGACGAACGACTGGATCTTGGCGTGACAGCGTCTTGATACTTGCGCGCCGAAGCACTGAGCCGGGTTGTCGAGGCTCTGCGGTAGGCCGCACGCCGTGCGCGTGAGGTGAGCAAGACAGCGCGGCCGCCAGGGGTGGGCGCTGTAGCCGTCGCTCATTGGCTCCGGACGCCCCTATCAGGACATCTGTGGCCTTTCCGAGCGGCTCGGCTCCGCATAGAGGCGCAGCCAAGCGTCAATCATTGCGGAAGCCACGGCCCCGCGAGGCTGCCATGTCGCGGGAGCGGCGCGAGCCAGGGTGCCGATGGTGAGACCTCTCCAGGGGGTCATGGGACGTTCCGCGGCCGCCCCTTCCGGACTGCTTCCGGGGTGGAGAATGCCGCGTGTCCTGCCGCCCGTTCCGGATCGGCTCCGCGGGGATGCGGGGATCCGGCTCGTAGCCTTCGAGAACGACCTTGGGGATCTCTCGCTTCAGCAACCGCTCGATGTCCCGCAGGAACTGGTGCTCGTCCACGCACACGAGCGAAACCGCCTCGCCCTCGTTGCCGGCTCGTCCCGTGCGGCCGATGCGGTGCACGTAGTCCTCCGCCACGTTGGGCAGCTCGTAGTTCACGACGTGGGGCAGCTGGTCGATATCCAGACCGCGGGCCGCGATGTCGGTGGCGACCAGCACGCGCACCTCGCCGCTCTTGAACTCGGCCAAGGCGCGCGTGCGGGCACCCTGGCTCTTGTTGCCGTGGATGGCGGCGGCGCGCAGCCCGTCGCGCTCCAGCTGCTCGGCTAACCGGTTGGCACCGTGCTTCGTGCGGGTGAACACGAGTACTTGACGCCAATTGCGCGAGCCGATCATGTGGCTCAGCATTTCCCGCTTGCGGTGCTTGTCCACCGGATGGACTGTCTGTGCAATACCCTCGGCCGTGGTGTTGCGGCGCCCCACCTCGATCAGCTCGGGGCGGTTGAGCAGGCGGTTGGCGAGCTGCTTGATCTCGTCGGAGAAGGTGGCGGAGAAGAGCAGGTTCTGACGCGCACCGTTCTCGGGCAAGAGCGCAAGCACCCGGCGGATATCGTGGATGAAGCCCATGTCGAGCATGCGGTCGGCCTCGTCCAGCACCAGGATCTCGATCTGCGACAGATCCACCGTCTTCTGACCGGCGTGATCCAGCAGCCGCCCGGGCGTTGCCACCAGGATATCCACCCCGCGGCGCAGTCTTTCTATCTGCGGGTTGATCTTGACCCCGCCGAAGATCACCGCCGATTTCAGAGGCAGATGGCGGCCGTAGGTCTCCACGCTTTCGCCTACCTGGGCCGCCAGCTCGCGGGTCGGGGTCAGCACCAGGGCGCGGACCGGTCGTCGGCCCTTATAGTTCGGGCTCATGCTCAGCCGCTGCAGCATCGGCAGGGTAAAGCCCGCCGTCTTGCCGGTTCCCGTCTGGGCGCCGCCCATGACGTCGCGGCCTGCAAGAATGACGGGGATCGCCTTGCGCTGGATCGGGGTGGGTTCGGTGTAGCCCTGCTCGCCGACGGCACGCAGGAGCTCGGCCGACAGGCCGAGAGAATCGAATGACATTGGGGAAGTTACTCCAGTCTTGCCCGCCCTGCGGCAGCATGTGCTGGAGGGAGCCGGTGTGGGCCTAAAAAGGGAAATCTTGCGTAAGCGCGAGGCCCAAGAAGGGGGCAAACGGCTCAAACGCTATCTTGGCGATCGCTCGATCGCCAGAGGTGCCAACCGGGTGGGCACTCACCGCCAAGATAGTACATCATTGTGAGATTCGGCGTCGTGTCGTTCTCCCGATTCGATAGGCAACCGCTTCATTCCTGCGTTGGGGTGGGTGTGCGACTTGGGGTGCCTCGGAAGAGTGAGGGTACGGGTGAGCTTGTTCACCTTGATCTTCTGCACCAGCCGTCGGTCGCCGATGTGAACGGCGAGACATGGCGGGGCCGCCTCCGACGCCGGGGTGCGGAAGCTCCGCGGCAAAGCGGCACCGTTTCGCGCGCGGGCGGGTGATAGCGATAGCAATGGCGGGGAGACCATGGAATTGATGAGGATATGGGTCGACGCGGATGCTTGTCCCAAGGTGATTAAGGAGATTCTGTTCCGGGCGGCGGAGCGGGCCAAGGTGCCACTGACGCTGGTTGCCAACCAGCCCCTCCAAGTCCCGGGATCACGTTACATCCGCTCGATCCAGGTGGCGGCCGGTTTTGACGTCGCGGACAACCACATCGTGCAGCAGGTGCGAGCCGGTGACCTCGTTATCACAGCGGACATCCCGCTGGCCGCCGCGGCCATCGCCGAGGGCTGCTTGGCCTTGGATCCACGCGGCGAGCTTTACAGCGAAGACAATATACGCGAGCGGTTGAGCATGCGGGATTTCATGGATACCCTGCGGGGCAGCGGGGTGGACACCGGTGGTCCCGCCGCTTTCAGCCAGGCCGACCGCCAGGCCTTTGCCAACCAGTTGGACCGCTTGTTGGCCAGGCGGTAACAGGACATACCGAACAGCAGTTGCGCCGGATGCTGGGCGTCGCTGTGGGCCGACGCCGGGGGAGGGCCACGGGCAGTGGCTGCAGGGCGAAACGTCAGGGGACGGCAATACGAAGGACCCCGCCGAAGCGGGGCCCAAAGCGGCTAGGCTGCTCTGCCTTTGCCGCGCCGACCCTGGTCAAGGCTTGCTGGCTCAGGTCGTGCCATCCTGTGTTGTCGGTGCGACCGTCGTTGGTGGTTAGTCCCCCGCCAGCAGATTGTTCACCGAGACGGCCATGAAGACCAAACCCATAAGCCATAGGCCCATCAGGGCGACCGCGAGAATGTTGTACGTGCTCATGACCCGCTTCCTCGGCATCCTTGCACACGTTAATGGAGATCGTAACTATAACCGCCGGCTTCAGTGCGCCGATCGCGTCGCGAGAGTCCGGGACCGGACCCTACACCTCAGGCTCAAGGGTCCCAAAGCGGCAAACCGCGAACCGTGACGTTCGTCACAATTGTCGCGGCGGACTTCCTGCCGACGCGCTCCATCCCTGGGGTCCAGATACCGGTGTGCCTTGCCCGCATGCGTGCACATGCCTGCAGCAAGGTCGCTCTGGCACCGATTGCTGGAACCCGCGTGTAACAGTAGCAGCAACGGCCTCTGGCCGAGGGGTAGGTTATAATTCTGCGCGAGCGCTGACGGAGTCGGACTGGGTCGTCGGTGTAGGCACATCAGGGGGTGGACGGAGTGCCGGCGACCAGACAAGGCGGTCACCGCGGTTTGCGTCGCTGCAACCCATTGGTCGAAGGCTGCTATCCTTGTACTGGCGCTTAACCCACGCCCGCGATAGTGCGGGCCTTTTCATTATTGCGCAAGGCGACCACCGAAGCGTTGGTCTTTCGCTCCGCCATGTCAAGCCTGGTCGTACTGATTGGTATCCTGATACTCGGCGTCGGTTTGTCAGTCGCTGCTCTTCCTGGCACGCTCCGAACCATTCTGCGGCCATTCCTAGAGCCCCGTTGGCTCTACTGGGTCAGCGGCCTTCGTGTGCTGGTGGGTGGTGTCTTGGTCATCGCGGCCCCTGTTACCCGCCTTCCGGGCTTTGTACTGGGTCTGGGCGTGCTGCTCGTGCTCGCGGGTGGGTCGATTCCCCTTCTTGGTGAAGCGCGCGTTCATCGGATGGTGGAGTGGTGGCGTAGACAACCCGACTGGATGCTCCGGGCGTGGGGGACAGTTGGCGTGTTGATTGGAGCGATCCTTGCCTCGGCGGGGCTGTAAGCAATGCGCACCGCTTGGCTGGAGAGACGCGCCATGTGCAGGCGGCCATTGTAACGGCTGATTGGATTCCTTCGCTCGTCCTCACTGCTACTTGCCGTCTCCTGTGCGTCGGCCTTCGCCCGCTGGAGCCCAAGGCCTTTTTCTCAAACGTCCAGCATCAGCTTACGTGGCTTGCGCATGCCGGCGATCTTGCATGCCTGCTGACCGTATCCACGGGGAAACAGCCGATACAGATAGCGGCGGTTGGCCCTGTCCCGCCCCCAAATCGTTTCCATGTGCTTGAGCAGAGTGCGCGCCTCCGGAACGGCGCTGTTCTTTTCGAAGTACGAGCGGATATAGTCGATGATTTCCCGCCGCTCCGGGGTCAGAGGCAGGCCGGTCTCCGCGGCGAGGGGCTCGATCAGGTTGGGCTCCCAGTCGTGGGCGTCGAGCAGGAAGCCTTCCTCATCGCGCTCGAGTTGGTCGAGGGTTCGCTGTTGCGTAGCTTCGAAAGCGAGTGCGCTGGACATAATCATCTCCCGTTGCGTGTCCCTCGTCGCATCCTACGCGAAGCATTTAGTGGTGGACAAACAATATTTATTGCACATTGCCATCGCTTACGGCGATATAAAGAGATACCCGTAGTTTCGTGGATACCGACCAGGCTCGAACCTTTCTCGCAATCGTCGCCCACGGCAGCTTTCTGGAAGCGGCGCGGCGGCTCCATGTGACTCAATCCACCGTCAGTGCCCGCATCCAACACTTGGAAGCGGATCTCGGCGCTAAGCTGTTCGTGCGCAATCGTGCGGGGGCGAGCCTCACGCCGGCCGGCCGCCGCTTTCTGCAGCATGCCAAACGGCTGGTGTTAACGGTTGAGCAGGCTCGGCACGACGTCGGCCTGCCGAGCCGCTACCGTGCCTTGATCCGGGCGGGCGGCCGCATCGCCCTGTGGGACAGCTTTCTCCCGCGCTGGGTGGGCTGGATGCGGCGAACCGCTCCCGACGTCGCCGTACGCAGCGAGATCGGCTTCGAAGAGGACCTGATGCGGCGTCTCATCGAAGGCACCTTGGACATCGGTCTGATGTACACGCCGAGCCACGCCCCCGGCCTGGTCGTGGAGCACCTGTTCGATGAGACCTTGGTCCTAGTCAGCTCGCGGTGCGAGACACGGTGGCCCGGCGAAGATTACATCTACGTGGAATGGGGCCCAGGCTTCTATGCCAAGCATCGTGACGCCTATCCGGATCTGGAGCGGCCGCCGCGGGTGGTCAACATCGGCTGGCTGGGTGTGCAGTTGATCCTGACGAACGGCGGCTCCTGTTTCCTACCGATTCGGATGGCCCAGCCTCTGATCGACGCAGGCCGCCTGTTTCTGGTGGAGGAGGGACCCGAGTTCACGCATCCCGCCTACATGGTGTTTCCGCGCGAGGCCGAGAGCGAGGTGCTCCGACAGGCCGTGCAGGGACTGCGCGAGCTTGCGCGAGAGGACAGATAGCGCCCTGGGTAGAGTCCCAGCGTTCGACGTCGCACGCACGGGCATCTTGTATGGCACGCGTGCGGAGCCGCAACGGTAGGGTTCAGGGTATTCCCACTATCGAAGCAATGATTTAGCGGCGGTGAGCTATACATTTTGCACTTGGGTTTTTCGTTTTTTCGGGGCCTGGTTACACTCGCCGAGGGACGCCGTGAATACATCCATGTAGGCTTGACGGCAGCCTCTTTGCTTCCGACACCCCCGACGGGTGTAACCCGGCCCCTTAGGCTGAGAACCGAAAAAGCCATGTGGGCGCGTTAGTTCCATGACGCACCTCGGAGATCGCGTTGGAGCCCGTCGCCGACTGTCCAGGGCGCGCCGGTTTCGCGGTAGACTGCCCACGCATCCGTACTCGAACCCGGGCATCGCGGCTGAGCCGCGGCACCCATCACCTGCGTGGAACGGAACAGCTGCCACACGCCTCCGCTTTCGCGCCTAGTCTGGCTGGCGAAACCACGCCTGAGCAAGACGCCCGTCAGAGCAACCCCGCAAACATACTCCGAGGACCAAGATGTCAAAGGTAGAGATCCTCCTGACCATCCTTCTGGTGACCGCATTGATCGGTGGTGCGGTGTACATGGGGCGATTGGACGGGCGGCTGACCGCCATGGAACAGGACAAGAGTATTGTTTCATTCAAGCGTGACAGAGAGGCGGCACTTGCCTTGATCGAAAAGGCGACTGATGCGGCGCTTGGCAGGATCAAGAACAGCGACGGAGACCAATCACAGCTCATGGATCTGGAACGGAGGGTCAACGCCCTGGCGGCCGCTATTGCGAAGAAGCCGGATGAGAAGCAGTCGGAACGGCTGTCGCAACTCGATGACAAGGTGACGAGTATCGAGACCTTTCTAACCAAGAAGAGGACCCATCTGCCGGAACCCGTGATGGCGCCTGGCCCGGCGCCATGGGGAACGTGGAAAGGAGCCGCCTTCTGTCCGGACAACCATTATGTCTGCGGAATCGAGCAGAAGGTGGAGCCGCAGCAGGGCAACGGCGACGATACGGCTCTCAATGCGGTCCGTTTCTATTGCTGTCCGCTATAGTGCAGCCAGCCGACAGGTAATCCACTAGGGCCGGCCGTTGGCGAGAGCCGCCGGCCTGAAGTGAGGCGTACCCGGTCACCGGCTGCATGACGTGGTGAAGGACGTGCTCGAACCCCTCGAGGAAGCCAACTACAACGGCTAGCTCAGTGCCGCGGTGGGCTGCCTGACGGGCACCGGTCGCGTCTAAGACGGCTGGAGCTTCTCGGCGGCCCCGACTCCGCAAGTCCCGGGGAGTGCGACGTCGCTTCCACTGGCTGACGCCGAGGCCGCCGTCCTGGCCTGGCGAGGTTTGAGGGAGCTACGTTGCCGTGCTCGCCGACCTCGACCGCCAATGGCTGAAATGCGATCAGCAACCTTCGAAAGCCGCATGGGTTTGCCTATCCCAACGCGGCTCGGAGAAAGGCGAGGAGTCGTCGCCGATACTCCTTCGGCGACGCGGCATAGAAGTCCCCGTGAACGGCTCCAGGGACTATCCATAGCTTTTTCGGCGGCCGGGCCGCCGCGAAGAGGCGCCGCGTCTCCTCCGGCGTGGTGTGGCGGTCGGCACCACCCCCGATGACGAAGACGGGAGCGTGGACGGCGCCGATGCGGTCGATGGGCCGAAGGTCCGCCGCGCTCAAACCCAGCCGGGGGCCGAGTTGCCAGGTGAGCAGGGGGTAAAGCCAGCCGCTCCAGGCTCCCAAGTGGATGCGAATGCGGTTGGCGATTGCCTCTTCGATGGTGGGATAGACTGCCTCCAGGACCAGGGCGTCGGCATTCACCGGCCCCTCCGGACCCAACAAAGCCGCCGCCCCGCCTAGCGAAAACCCGATGACGGCGACTCGGCGTGCGCCCGCCCGGCTGCGTAGATAAGTGACCGCGGCGTGGGCGTCGAACGACTCCAGATAGCCCTCGGTCGCGTGCTCGCCGGGACTCTCTCCGTTGGCCTGCAGGTCGATGGTGAGCGTTGCGTAGCCGGCTTCCTTGAGGAAGCGGGCACGTCCGAGCATGCTGCGGCGGTCGCCTCCGCTTCCGTGCATAAGGAGTACGGCCCGATCTCCGCTGCCCGGTATGAGCCACCCAGAGACCTTCGAGCCTCGTTCCGTCAGGAGGGTAACGGCGCGCGCGTCGAGGTCGGCCGGCGGTGCTCCGACTGAATGCGGCTGTGGCTCGGCAAGGCGCTCACCGATCCACCAGGCGGCGGAGAACATTACCGCGAGGACGGTGATGCCAGCGACGAGCAGCAGATGCTGCTTCCGTCCGAGCCTCATCTATTCTGCCGTTCCGTGTATACCGATCGCACTCGTCGTTTCGGTCTTTCGGTGCGTGGTGGGGGGGCGGCAACGTCGAAGCGCCTGCTGTGGCCTTTGCGGACAAGCCCCTCAGGATGCCTTGGGTAGGACGGCTGCAGACGGGGCGAGACCCGGACAGCTGGGCGCGGACCACAGGAGGGTGTGGAGCTCATAGAGGCCATCGCGGTGCGACAGCAATGCGCGCTTCTCCCCCGGCGTCAAGCTATCCGGACCCTCATCCTGGAGCTGGAAGATCAGTCCCTGCAAGTAGTGTAGGCGCCGCCGACTGGGCGTCTCCTGCGGGAGGAGCGACATGTGAAGCGCCCAGGCACAGGGGTCCACAACCGCCCGGTACCACGGGCTGCCGCTCACGCCGGTGGCGCAGAGCGGAGGCGCGGGCGCAGCCCGGTTCGCGGCCAGCAGTTGCAGCACGTGAGGCTGGTGTGTCTCCTCCGGGGTGAGAAAGAGTCCCGCCGCCCGTGCCTTTTTACCGAGGGAGGTGCGACTCGTGAACATGGAGACCGGCACCGCGAGAACCAATCCGGCGAGGACGGGCGTGAACCACCAGAAGAAATCCGGAACGTAAATGTAGGATAGGGTCCCGGCGATGATGGCGACCATGGTGTGTATCCAGTGGGCCCCCATCGCCTCCGCAAGCCCCGTCTGATGGTCCCCGCGTTGCTGAGGCGGCCAGCCGACCGCCTTGCGGAGCAGAATTGCGAGCACGAACTTGCTCTGGAAGAGCATCAGGATGGGAGCGAGTAGAACGGAGAACAGGCTCTCGATCAGGACGCTCGCTCCCGCCTTGGGCAGGCCGCCGAACTGTGCCCCAAGCCCTCGCTTGATGCCCAGGAGCGCCAACGCCAGCAGCTTGGGCAAGAAGAGCATGGCAAGGGTGACCCAGAGCACCGTCGTCATCTCGACCGTGTAGGACGTCGGCCACACGGGAAGCAGGCTGTTCGCAAAGAAGTACACGGGGATGTGCAGGCTCTGGATGTAGGCCTGCAGTCCGGTCAGGACGAGGAAGATCAGCCACAGCGGTGAGGCGGCGTAGGACATGACGCCCATGGCGAAGTGGATGCGGCTGATCGGCCGGAACCCGAAGGCGGACACGAGGCGGCTGTGCTGCAGATTGCCTTGGCACCAGCGCCGGTCACGCTTGGCGTAGTCGATCAGCGTCGGCGGGACCTCCTCGTAGCTCCCGCCCAGGTCATAGGCGAGCCACACCTCCCAGCCGGCACGGCGTAGCAGAGCGGCCTCCACGAAGTCGTGACTGAGGATTTCGCCGCCGAAAGGCTCCGGCCCAGTCAGGGTCGGCAGGCCGCAATGGTCGGCGAAGGGCTTGACCCGAATGATCGCATTGTGGCCCCAGTAGTTGCTGGTTCCAAGCTGCCAATAGCTCAGGCCGGCGGCGAACATCCTCCCGTAGAGACCGCCGGCGAACTGGATCATGCGCGCGAATAGCGAAGTATGGTTGACAGGGACTGGGGGCACCTGGATGAGCGCCACGTGCGGATTGCGCTCCATCCGAGCCACCATCTCCACGATGGTACTGCCGGACATCAGACTGTCTGCATCGAGGACGATCATGTAGCGGTAGCGGCCGCCCCACCGTTTGCAGAAATCCGCCAGATTGCCACTCTTGCGGCTCGTGTTCTCTACGCGGTTTCGGTAAAAGACCATCTGCGGGTGGCCGAGCTCCAGGCACCATCTGCGCCATTGCAGCTCCTCCTGCACCCAGATGTCGGGGTCGCGTGTGTCGCTCAGGATGAAAACCTCAAATGCGTCTTGCTGTCCTGTTTCCGCCAGCGATTGGTAGATTGCCCGCAATCCGGCGAAGACGCGCTCGGGATCCTCGTTGTAAACAGGCATCACGAGCGCGGTCTTGAAGGATGGCAGGTCGGGCGCGGCGGCGGCACGGGGGGCTTCGTGCTTCGCGATAGAGTGGTTGTCCCGACCCGTTAGCAGCATGGCGAAGCCGATAGTCGCGGTCCAGAAGGATGCGCTGATCCAGAGGATCAAGATGGCGTACAGAATGAGCAGCGCGAGCTCAAGTGGCGTGAGACCGTTGTCCAGAAATGCCCAACCAAGAAGGCCGATGGCGCCTACGGTCGTGAGCAGTACGAGGGAAAAATAGGTCGCCCGGCGATGGAAATGCGCTGCTCTCCGCGGTATTGCCGGCGCAGGCTTGGTGTCCGTTCGTGGCTTGGTGGGTTTGCGTCGGCGTTGGTGGATGATTCGCAACAGGAAGCGCGCGAGACTCGTCCGGACAGTCCGCCATAAGAGGCGGATCGGCTGTGGCTCCATCGTAAGCGGGGCAGCTTCCGGGACGGGCTGGACGCTGGCCGCGCGGATCCGCGCGGCCACTCTCTCCCCCGACACGCCGGACCAGCGCTGAGCCCATCCGCGTACGGTTCCGCTGAGAACAGCAGCACGCGCGGTCAGTAGGGTGTTGCGGTCCGACTCGATACCCACCTCGGCGGTTATCCAGTCGTCCAACAGTGCACCCGTCTCCTCTATGGCTGTCTCCGTCGGCCCCTTCGCCGACGGAACCGCCTGAGTGGCGTCGAGGCGGGCGTGAACTCGTGCTGCGAGTCGCTCTATGTCCAACGGGTCCCGGATCCCAAGCGCGCGAAGGTACGCGGTCACCCGGGGAGCCACGCTCTCCCAATTCGCGGGCGGGCCTGTGGATGTCTCAGACTCGGACGCTTCGGGCCGTGCCGACTTGGCAACGGTGCTCATTCGTGGCGAACCCATTGAAAGGTCCAGGTCTCGGTGAGGACGTCGTTGCCATGGTAGAGGAATGCGCGCAGGTCCACTGGCGCGTCACCGTCCGGGGTCAGCTCGAAAAACAGGCGCCAGCCCTTGACGTATGGATTCCATTGAACGACCGGCTTGGACAGCTTTCCGGAAGAGGTCACAACGTTCGCCGCCACCGGTGTCTTCGGGTCCATTTCCTCTAACGACGGGCCGACGAAATCGATGACGAACTTGCGCGTGCTCGACTCGAGGACGTCCGTCCCGCCTGCGCCGACGCGGGTTGCATTCGTGCGCCCCCCCTGAAGCCGCTCTTCGGCATCCCCGGCGAACCGCAGTCGATACTTGAATTCCCACTCCTGCCCCGCCTCTGCCGGGCGTTCCGGAATCCAGTACGCAACAATGTTGTCGTATTTCTCCGCCGAGCTGGGGATCTCAACGAGCTCCACCGTTCCTTTGCCCCAATCGCCCAGCGGCTCCACGACGGCGCTCGGTCGGTTGTGATAATGAGACTCCAGGTCCTGATAGTGGTCGAAGTTGCGATCCCGCTGCAGCAAACCGAAGGCCTTCGGATTCGTCACTTGAAAATCATTGATGCGAAGTCCGAGGGGATTGATCAGCGGCCGCCAGATGCGTTCGCCCGTACCTGTCTCGATGATCAGCCCATCCGAGTCGTGGACCTCGGGGCGGAAGTCGTCCATGAAGCGGCTCGTTAGCTCGCCGTGATAGAACATGCTGGTGAGGGGTGCAATGCCGAGCCTATTCACCGCTTGGCGCGAATAGATGTGCGTCTTCACCTCCATCGTGGTCTGTGGTCCAGGCTTGATGGTAAAGACGTACGCGCCGGTAACGCGCTGACTGTCCAGCAGTGCGTAGAGGGTGATCTCTGTGGCGTTTTTCTGCGGCTTCCTGAGCCAAAACTCCCGGAACACCGGGAACTCCTCCTTGGTTGCTAACCCGGTGTCGATGGCGAGGCCGCGGGCGGTGACTCCGTAATTCAGATTTTGCGCAACGGCACGGAAATAGCTGGCCCCCAGAAAGACCGCGACCTCGTCGAACTTGTCGTCCTGGTTAATAGGGTAAAGCAGACGCAAGCCGGCGAAGCCGATGTCATCGGGCAGATCCGCGGGGACCCGATTCTTTCCGTAGTCGAACAGGTCCTTCTGAAACTTGACGGGGGTGACCTGGTTTCCATCGATGACATTGATGGTCACCCGGTCGTGAAACATGAAGCCGCGGGGGAAAAACTGCACTTGGAACGGCAGCCCCTCGTCTCTCCAAAGCGACTTTTCCCGCCGAAAACGAATGTCGCGATATTGATCGTAGTCGAGATTCGCCAGGGCATCCGGAAGCTTGGGTTTGTCCGGCGCATACGGCTTGGCGACGAGATCGGCGGCGCGCCTGACCACATTGGCGAATGTGAAAGGCGCAGCTGTAGTCTGGTCGGCAGCCAAAGGCACGGGCGGAGGAGCAGCTCCGGTGGGTCCACCGTCACCCCAGGCGATGCCGTCGGATGCGATGGCTAAGCAGGCTATAAGTGTGCTGAAAAGTTTCGAACCCATAACTTGAGAAAATTTAAGGTTATCGGATCTGTGTATGGTAGCGTTTACGGGCAACCGCGGCTTTGATATTCCTGCTTGGGGCACCGCTCTGCGTCTGGCGCATGGATCAGAGTGATTCGTGCCATTCCTCAGGTTGTCACGTGCGTGCTGCCATGAGACCGGGTCACTCGGCGTCCTCGGCAACTGGGTTCCGGCACTCCCTGCTGGAACGACGACGTGGATGTGTGTCCGGGCGTCACCCCGGCAGAGCCTGCCCCGGACTTGATCCGAGGGAGTGTCGGCATCCAGGCCCCAGGAATGGAGTGGCGCGCGTTCCGGCTGAGCTTCAGCGCCAACCCCCTGGGCCAATGCGCCTCCCGACCACCGCATGGCACCTCAGTGACAATGAGTCCAGCCAGCCCCCCTGTAGTCATCGTCGGAGCGATGATCGCTCGGAGCTCGAGCCGCGACATATATGGCCCTATCGACTATCGGACCACTCAGGGTTAGATGCAATCACGACCGGGCACAAACCGCATTGTAGCGAAAAACCAAAATGTCTCAAAAACGCAATGAACATTGCGTTACGGTTTTGTCAAGATACGTCGGTATCCGCCCGCGATCAGTGCGGCGATGTCGACCAGCAGCATTGGAAGGGGCGAGAACAGCGGGTAGGCGATGTAGCGGCTGCGCCACTCGGGGTGAAACTTCTCCTTGAAGCTGCGCAGCCCCTTGTAGTTGTAGAGGCGACTGCCGTAATCGTAAGCGTAGCGCGCGAGCTTTTCGTCCGGACGGGCATAGCGAGTGTTGCCTACGCCGCTCAGGGGCGCCATGCCAAGATTGAACCAGGTGTACCCCTCGGCGCGCGCGTACTCGATCATTTGTGCGAAGAGGTAATCCATGGTTCCGGTCGGCGCATCGGGCAGCTGTCGCATCAGATCCACACCGAGCTCTCCGCGTCCGTGGTAGGAGGGGGTCAGGCTCGCGAACGCCATGACCCGCTCCTCTTGGCGAATCACAAACAGGGGCGACCAGGCCAGATACACCGGGTCGAAAGCGCCCAAGGAAAAGCGCTTCTCTGCGCTGCCCCTCTCTCCTAGCCAGGAATCGGAGACGCCCCTCAGCTCGCTCCACGTGGCGTCATCCAAGGGATGGGTCAACAGCTCTGCGGTGAGACCCTCCCGCTGGGCGCGGTTCACGCCGGTGCGCAGGGTCTGATTGCGCCGTCCGGATAGGGTGAAGGTCGCGACCCGGACCAAGCCCATCTCTCCGACCTTGAACAGGGAGAAACCGGCGTCGTGGTACTGGTGCAGGTGCTCGTCGGCGACCTCGTAGAACACGGGGTCCAGATCATGATGGTCCGCGAAGTCCCGAAACTCGAAGAGCGCTTGTCCGAAGCGGTCTTCCGCGCCCATGGGGTCCCCAAGGGCGACCAGCCGGTTGCGTACACGGCTGAACTGGATCAGACAGTGCCCGTTCGCCGCAAAAAACAGGTGCTTGTCGCCAGTGAAGGCCAGGTGGGCGAAGGTCCCGCCCTCATTGGTTTGCAGCCAATCTCGCATCTTCAACAGTGCCGCCGTGTCCGTTCGCGGCAGATCGGGGCGCGGCATGCGGAAAAACCCCCACGCCAGCCACCCCCCCAACGCCAGTACGGCGAGGGGGAGGGAACGCAGGAAACGGGCGACGTGCAGGTCCGGCTCGACCTGCACCCAGAGGTTGGTGCCGACGACGGCTTCTCGTTCGGTCCAGGTTCCCAACAGGGCATAACCGACGACGCTGACCACCATGGCCAGCAGCCACAGTAGGCTGCGGTGCCCCAGCAGGGGGTACGACAGGCGATAGAAGGCCGACCGCCTGATCCGGAGGAGCCCCGCGACGGCAAGCAGAAACAGCGCCTCCTCGAGGTCCACGCCCTTGAGCAGGCTGAGCAGGGCTCCCGCCAGCAGCAGGGGCATCGTCAGATGGTAGGCGCTCTTGACCTGGAGGCTGATTCCCCGCGACAAGGCGATCAAGAGCACGCCGACCCCTACCGAGAGAAAGTGGGACAGCTCCACGGCGGGGAGCGGAACAACCCGCAGCAGGAGCTCGAGTCGCTCCTCGAGCGCGGGCACAGCTGCCGACACCAGCATCACGACCCCGGTGGCGAAGGTGAGATAGCCCAAGAGGCGCACGCCCAGATTGGCGATGAAATGCAGCGGCAGGCGAAGAAGACCCAGCAGGGGATTGTCCTGCCAGTGCGTGGCGAGCCTGGTCAGAAGGGCGCGGTCCCCCTGCGCCATCAGACCTGCGCCCAGATACACCCCGATCAGCCAGGGCACCAGGAAATACACCAGGCGATAGAGCAAAAGGCCCGCCAAGGCGTTCTCGGGGGAGGCGCCCGAGAGGGTCAACATCACGATCAGGGAGCCGTCGAACACCCCGAGTCCGCCGGGTATCAGACTGAGTATCCCCAGCGTCGCCGCCAACGCGAAGGCGGCAAGAAAGGTCACCGGCGGCAGCGCGCTACCGGCCGCGGCCACACAGGCCCAAGCCACCAGGACGGCGAGGAGCCAATCGACCGTCGATATCGCTACCAGGCTCAAACCTCCGCCCCATCCGAGTCGGGCCTCACTGTGCAGAACTCGACGTGCGATGAGTCGGCTGACACAGAGCGCGAGAAAGACGGGAAGGTAGGCCGCGTAGGCGATCAGAACGCCCTGGACCGTCCAACGGGGTAAGGCCGCCGGCACGAGGCGAGAATCGCCGATGATCAGGGCAAAGAGCACGAGCACGGAAAGACCGACTGGGATCGACAGCATAACCACGCCGGAGTACAGGGATGCCGTGCGGGTGGGAACCCCGTCTCGGGTGAGCAGGAGGATGCGGATCCCGGAGCCAGCCAGCCCCGACAGACCGATGAGGTTGTTCATTGTGTTGGCCACCCAGCTGTAGCGCAGCAGCTTGCTGAGGGGCACGGTGACCTTGAGCCAGCGCCTCACCCATAGGTCGTAAAGGCTCATGCCGAGCACTGCCGACAGGGCCAGCAGGTGAAGGCCGGCGAGCGTTCCGAGGGGCACTTGGCGAACGCTTGCGTGCACGGCGCGAAAGTCGAAGCCCCTGAGCTCCAGCCAGGCCGCAACGCCTGTGGCCAAGATGAGGATGGGCGGAACTGCCCGCCGCAGCCAGACGAGGAGGGACTTGGCGCCGACCTGAACCTCAGGTTCCGAGCCTGAGACGGGCGCGTCATGCTGCGTAGGCCGCGTATGAGCGGGTCGATTCATTGCGGCTGTAAACGGTGCGCGGCAGCTATGACAGCTGTCGGGGGAGTAGCCGAAAATTCTCCCACGGTCTGCTTGGTTTTTGCAATTGCGCAACACTACGCGACCGCGCGCCGCGATCAAGGTCAGTCGTGCGTGTACTCCGGTAGCCTCGCCCCACAGTCTTTGCAGAACTTGGCGTCTGGGTCGTGCCCCTCGCTGAGACATTCGTGGCAGGTGCGCGTCGTCGGCCGCCGGGTGAAGCGGCGCGCGGTCATCTCCGCTGTGACAATCCCGGTCGGGACCGCGATGATGCCCCAGCCGATGAGCATCATCAGCGAGGCGATGAACTTTCCCAGATCCGTGTGAGGCGTCACGTCGCCATAGCCGACCGTGGTCATGGTCACGATCGCCCAGTACACCGAGGTCGGGATGCTCGTGTAGCCATTCTCCGGACCTTCTACCACATACATGGTGGTCCCTAGCAGCAGCACCGCCATGAGCACAACGGAGAGAAAGATAAGAATCTTACGTGCGCTGCCGCGAAGCGCCTGCCCCAGTGCCCGGTACTCGGCGACGTAGGCGCCGAGCTTCAGTATCCGAAAGACTCGCAGCAGCCGCAGGGCGCGCACGCCTTGAAAGGCCACTGCGTGCGGGAAGAGGAGCGACAAGTAGCTCGGGAGAAACGCCAGCAGATCGATGACGCCGAAGAAGCTCCCCGCGTAGCGGGTCGGATGGCGAACGCACCACAGACGAGCCACGTACTCCACCGTGAAGAGCAGCGTGAAGCTCCACTCGAGCACCTCGAAGAGGTCGCCGTAGCGATCCGACAGGCGCTGGACGCTGTCCATCATCACCACCGCCACACTCACCAGGATGGCGGCCATCAAGGCCACGTCGAACGCTCGCCCGGTACGCGTGTCCGCCTCGAAGATGATGGTGTAGAACGTGAGACGCACCCCCGAATCGGGCTTGCCGTACTGCCTCTCGGGTGCGCTCTCCGTCGCACCGGGACGACTGACTCGTGCCATTGGTTTCCTCGTGTTCGGGGAAAGAGCCGGAAGGATGGACGCGCGGGATTCTACTATTGGCTGGAGCCTTGCGAGAGCATGCCTCGACGGTTCAGGGCGGCTCGCCGAAATATTCCAAGTTAGGTGATTGATGCTGAAATTCAGTCGGAACCCTTTGCACTCCATCCGTGGTGCCCTCGATCCCGGCACTCCCTGCTGGGATGACGCCAAGGCACGAATCAACGTCGTCGTTCGGTGTCCCGGCCAACCTGAAACTGGCCTAAATCTGCCGGGTGAACCTGGCTCCTCTCACCCGTCTTTTTCCTCGTCAAACATTATCGTCCTGGGGTGTTCTTCCCGCAGCGTCGTCTAGCCAGATCGGCGATCTTGCGGGGGCCACGTGACCCCGCCGATGCCCGGTTGCCAAGTCGTCTATACCGTCATCGGACGCGATGGACAGACGGTCGCGCTCAACCAACTCGGCAAGTCGTTCGATAAGCAGGCCGAGCTCGGTCAGGAGCGCGTGCCAAACTCAATCGACATGGCCCCGGTGCAGCCGCACTCGGCGCAGCGCAAGGCCGCACCTGCCAGTCCTGCCACAACAACCCCAAGGCACTCGGCTATGGCATCGCCGGCGGCGTCTTCCAGACCCGCTACGTCGAGGACCTGATCGATCAGAAGAGTGGCCAGGTGATCCCCGGAAAGTTCGAGATCCAGATCCCCGAGATCGCCGACCTGGACTACGATTGATCGACCGATCATCAAGGATGACCAGCAGACCCAGACGGTGGGCACCCACCGGCCATTGTCCCGGGCACTGACCAAGCAGATGCGCATGGGAGTGGAGCGTACCGGCCTGTGTATGGGCAGACGACGCACCAGTCCAGCCGGGCTGCGCTCGAACGCCCTATCCCTCCCCATTCCTCGCGTGGCTGAGGCGCGGACGGCACGAGGGCGCCCGGGCAGCTAAAATAACGAACCCGTATGCGTGGTGGCGCAGCACGCGCCATGAAGGAGTCTGCCCGTGGAGAACCTCGTCATTCTCGCAATTTTGACACCGTTGCTTTTCATGAACGTGCTGATCAGTTTCGGCAAGGCCATCGCGTCTCGGATTGGCCGGCGCTTGGTCCGGTCCGAGGTGCGGCCTGCGGCGCCAGCCGCTCGCGTGGATGATCTGCGCAAGACGATCGACCTCGTGCTAAGCCGGGCGCGGCTCGCCGTGACGCTGCTTGGACTCGGCCTCGGTGTGTATGCCTGGGTGAACGGCGGTCAGGTGCTCAGCGTCGCCTGGCTCGCGCTCGTCGTAATGCTCGGTATCGCCTTCCGCAATGGCGTCGATCTCAGCCGCAGTCTTATCTATGCGCGCCATGACGCAAAGCTGGTGCGGACGCGTCGTGGGGAGCTGCCGCTGGGCCGTATCCTGGCGCCTGCGCTGGCCCTCACGATCTTCACCGGCACCTTGTTCCTGGCGCTGTGGGCTGTTCTCTTTGTAGTGGTCAAGGGTGCCGCGGACGTCGCATTCGGTGCTGGCCCTGGGCGCTGGGCGCTCATGCTGTGGGGGCTGGGCGTGGTGGCGGGAGGCGTGGCGCACTCAATGGTCGCCCGCCGTGAATCCGGATTGCTGCTCCGCGACGACGTGGGAGTGGGCGCCTTCACTTCGTTGACGCGAGGGCGTGGCCGATCCGAGCTGCCCGCGGCCCCTGGTACCGACGACCGGCGCGAGCAGGGGGAGACAGAAAAGGGGTAGCGGTAAAGGCTATGACAGGGGCCAGCTAGATGATTGTCAGTACCCTTAACCCGGGTTCTTCGTCATCCGTGCCGAGTCGAACCTGCGCTATCGGCGCGTCTACTCGCACCCCATCGACCGTCTTCGCTCGATGGAGTCTCGAGGTCCCCCGCGTTGCTCAGCAACCGATCCACGACTCCAGGCAATACGGACGTGCAATCTCCCACGACCTTAAGGGCGAGCTCCGCGTCCGCGCGGGTGCGACCGAGATTCAGCGCTGCGACCGGCTTGGCCGTGAGAGTGGCCTCGCGGCAGAACCGATAGCCCGAGAAGATCATGAGCGAGGAGCCCACGACGAGAACGGCATCCGACTCGCGCAGACGGTCGAGTGCCCGCAGCACACGTGGCTGAGGCACTGATTCCCCGAAAAAGACGACGGCCGGCTTCAGGACTCCGCCGCAGCAGGGGCAAACCGGCACCTGGAATCGGTCGAAGCCCAGGTCTTCCAGATGTGCGTCCCCATCCGGCGCAACCTGGGCGCACAGCGGCGCAAGCGCGGGATTGTGAGCGACGAGCCACTCCTGCAGCTCGGCCCGCGGTAGTCGGTGGCCGCAACCGAGACAGTCAACGAATTCCAGGCGACCGTGCAGATCGAGCACGCGACGGCTACCGGCCCGCTGGTGCAGACCATCCACGTTTTGAGTGACGATCTGCGCGATTCTCCCGGCAGACTCGAGCCGCGCAAGGGCATGGTGGGCAGAGCTGGGTCGGGCTCTTGCGAAATGCGGCCAACCGATGAGGCTACGCGCCCAATAGCGACGCCGAACCGACTCGCTTCTCAGAAAATCGCGATACTGAACCGGCGCGGCGCGCTTCCACCGGCCCTCGACGTCGCGGTAGTCGGGAATCCCCGAGTCAGTGCTGCAGCCGGCCCCGGTCAGCACGAAAAGGCGTGAATGGTTCGTGAGGAGCTCGATCAAGCGATCGACGTCGCTCCGGTCTCGACTCAGTGGCTGCATGGCGGGGATGCGTCGCGTGAGACCGGGATCGAACGGAGCGGTCTAATCCGCACCGCTCCACGGACCTCGAGCGGAGCCTCCAACCGCCACCCCTGCAGGATCTCCAGCTCGCCGAACCGGCGCAGGCAACGTGCCACTTCCCCCTGCATCGGCAGCTGCCACGACTGAGCGGCTGTCCCCTGCGCCAGGCTGCGCGCGATTTCGCTCGGACAAAGACTCGGCGTGACCTTTCGGGAGCGTAGCAGCGTCAGGCTCATCGACTCGATACCCCGGCGCGGAATTTGGTCGTCGCCCGCAACGGTCGGGTCTTGTTTGGGCTCCGTCATGGCACGACACTGTTGGCATGAAACGATTTCGCGTCGCTCATCTGCTCCGGCTCGCCTCGGTGAGCACCTTCATGCTTTTCGCCGCTCGCCGCCTGTGACTCCGACTCCGACGAGCCGCTGAAGACGGTGGGCCATGTCGATCTCGAGCGCTATCAAGGTACCTGGTATGAGATCGCGCGCCTACCTCAGTGGTTCCAGAGGGGCTGCGTGCGATCCAAGGCGCACTACGAGATCGTAAACAGCGAGACCCTGGGCGTGACCAATACCTGCACGGATGACTCGGGCAACACGCGAAGCGTCACGGGCCGGGCCTATGTTGTCGACACCGCGACCAATGCCAAGCTCGAGGTGATATTCGACAACTGGTTCTCGCGCCTCTTCCCCTCACTGGTCCGCGGAAAGTACTGGGTCGTGTATCTCGATGCGGACTACCGGACCGTGCTCGTCGGTCACCCCAACCGGGAGTATCTGTGGATTCTGGCACGAACGCCCAGTCTGCCTCCGGCCACCTATGAAAATCTGTTGGCCAGGGCCCGCGCGCTGGGGTTCGACGTCGAGGCCCTGGTGGTCTCGCCCGATCAAGCATCGCGGTGAGAGCCCGAGGTCCCTTGCTGCGGCGTTAACCCGAGGCCTGACAACGGTCAGGAACCGACCGAATGCCGCCTAAATCAGTCTAAGGTGCTCGGCCAGAGGGCATAGCTGTCCATGGCGAGGACGCGCTCGCTCACGCCTCGATACAGGGGCTCTGCACGGAAGGCGGTCCCGGCAGCACCGAGGGCAACATACAGGGGCAGCAGATGCTCCTCCGTCGGGTGCGCGTCCCGGGCGCCGGGCGCCAACCGACGATAGTCGAGCAGTGCGTCCGCATCACCGGCCGCCAGCCGGTCCTCGGAGCCAGTTGCTGAAGTCCGTTACGTAGTCGCAGAGACACCTGGCCCGCCTGGTGCCAATGACCCAGGTTGTGCGTCAGGTTGCCCGAGGCGACCAGCAGGACGCCTTGCGTCAGCAGCGGCGCAAGGACCTGGCCCAGGTGCAGATGGTGCTCCGGCCCGAGGCGGGATTGGATCGACATGGGTACGACCGGAACTTCAGCGCCGGGGTACATCAGGCGCAGAGGTATCCAGACCGCATGATCCAGGCCGCGATGCGGCGCTATGTCGGCGGAAAGCCCGGCCTGTCCCAGAAGCTCGGCGGCGCGCCGCGCCAGGTCCGGATCTCCGGGGGCCGGGTACTGCAGGTCGTACAGCGGCTGCGGAAAGCCCCAGAAGTCGTGTACCGTCTCTGGGCGCGCGGCGCCGCCTAGCCTCGGGACGGAGCTGTTCCAGTGAGCGGAGACCGACAAGACCGCACGCGGTCGCGGCCAACGATCGGGCGCCGCCGCCAACGCCGCGCCCGCCGCTCCCGGGTCCAGGGCGAAGGTCGGGGCGCCGTGGCCCACGAACAGGGCGGGCAGGGCGGACATTACTGTCGGATGCCCTCGATGCTGATGGACAGATCCACGGCGTCGCCCAGCGCCCCCAGCATGGTGTTCATGCCCCAGTCGCTGCGCTTGATGGTTGCGGTGGCGAGGTAACCGGAACGGAAGCCGCCCCAGGGATCCTTTCCAGCACCGATGTGGCGTACCTTGAAGGTCACGGGGCGCGTGACGCCGTGGATCCCGAGCTCGCCGGTAACAGTGCCGTCGCCCTGGCCATCGAGCTTGACGCTGGTGCTCTTGAAGCTCAGGGTCGGGAAGCGTGCAGCGTCGAAGTATTCGGCGCTTTTCAGGTGCTCCTCACGCTTCGGAAGTCCGGTGTTGAGCTGGTCCAGCCCCACCTCGGCCGAGATCCGGCTGTCCTTGCCTGCGACCACGAAAGACCCGTTGACGTTGTCGAAGCGACCGGTGAAACGCGACACCCCGAGGTGGGTCAGGGTGAAGGTCGCGTTGGAGTGGGTTGGGTCGATCTTGTAGGTCCCCGCGTCATCCTCGGCAGCGAGGATGGGGGCGGCCTGGGACAGGAGGGCAAGAGTCAAGACGATCAGCGCTGGACGCATGGCGGTTTCCTGGGTAAGTGGTTGGTCCCCCATAGCTTCGGGTTTCCGCGTGCTGGGATAAACTGCGCCAACTGAAATTATTTATCCCTGTGGGAGGGATAATGGACCGCCTGCACGCGATGAAGGTCTTCACTACGGTCGTGGAGGCCGGCGCCTTCGCCCGAGCGGCCGAACAGCTGCACCTCTCCACGACCGCCACATCCCGCCTGGTCGCGGAGCTGGAGAAGCACCTGGGCAGTCAGCTTCTGCAGCGCACGACCCGGCGGTTGAGCCTGACCGAGACCGGCCGCCGCTATTACGAACGCTGCCGACAGATCCTGGCCGACGTGGAGGAGGCGGAGTCCCTGGCCGCCGCCGCCGAGGCCCAGGTGCGCGGGGCGCTACGGTTGGGCCTGCCTCATAGCTTCGGCCTCGGCTACGTGGCTCCACTGCTGCCAGCGTTCTGCGCCCGCCACCCGGCACTGCAGTTGGAAGTAACCTTCTCCGACTACCTCGTGGACCTCGTGGAAGAAGGCATCGACCTGGCTGTGCGTATTGCCCACGACCTCGACACCAACCTGGTCGCTCGGCCGATCGCGCCGGTGCGCCTGGTGGCCTGTGCCGCACCGGAATATCTGGCCGCCCAGGGCAACCCGGTCGAGCCGCTGGACTTGAAGACTCATCGCTGCCTGACATACAGCTATGCCGCCGATGGCGACACCTGGCGATTTGTGCGCGATGGCCGGATCGAGGCGGTGCAGGTGAAGGGGCGCCTGCGTGCCAATAGCGGCGAGATGATCCGCCTGGCCGCCCTGGCGGGCCTCGGCATCGCTGTGCAGCCGAGCTTTCTGGTGGGTGCCGACCTGCGTGCCGGCCGGCTGGTGCGCGTCTTCCCCGCTTGGGAGTCGGAGTCTGCCACCGCGTATGTGGTCTATCTCCCCAGCTCGCGCCGCTCCGCCCGCGTGCAGGCGATGCACGAGTATTTGCGCGACGCCTTCGGCCCCGGCGATCCGCCCTGGGATCGCTGAAGCGCGCCACTCCTCAGCTGCGATGAACAGCCTGCTGTGCGAGGGGCCGGTCGCCGCCCGTGGTACCTGGAGGCCGGCGATCCCGCGGATCAAGTCTGGGGCAGGCTCTGTCGGAACGACAACTGTTCTGTCATACCTCGGGTCCAACCGGTCGCGACCGGTGCATGCGATTCTTCCGCTGCCTTCTGCTCAACTTGAGTCCGTTAGGGGTCATGAGTGCAGCCCCGGGGCGGAAAGATTCCTCCCTGCGGTCGGAATGACATACGGGGGGTGACGCATGGTCGGAATGACAAGTAGCGGGGTGACGGATGGTCGCAATGTAAACGAATGCGTGACGCATCGTTGGGATGACAGTAGGGTCGGGGCGGTTTGGTCAACTCAGGTCGTCGGATAGATCGCGCCAGCTGGGATTGCTTTGGCTCACCAGTGCGTTTTTCTTCTCGCGCCGCCATTTCTTGATTTCTTTTTCGCGGGCGAGCCCGCTGTGGACGTCGGTTGTTTCCTCGAAATACTCGAGCTTGTGCACGTTGTACCGTTCGGTGAACCCTTTCACTGCCTTGGTCTTGTGTTCGTAGACCCGGCGCGCGAGGTTGTTGGTCACGCCGACATACATCACCTTGTTGTTCCAGTTGGTGAGGAGATAGACGAACTAACGGTGCTCACGCGGCATTGGATTTCTCGCGAGCTCCGTCACTTCGCTCGGGACAGGGCCAGCAATGACGGCCAGGGCATCTTTCAGACTTCCTGACTTCCTGACCTGCGCTGTGCCAAGGTCCTGTCATTTCGACCGAAGGGAGAAATCTTTCTCCCGGCATCCCGCGGCACGCAGATTTCGTGCGAGTGCCCTCATTTGGTTCCGGACAAGGCTTGAACGGACAGCATGGTCATGCCGCCAGGCTCTCGTTTAGCTGGTCGATGAGCGAGCTCAGCTCACCGCCGAAAAGTTGATGCAACTTGCCCAGGCCGCCTTCCTGGGCGAAGGGGGGGTATTCAAAGTCGTCCGGCTCGATGCCCAGGTTGGCGGCGATATGGTCGCGGATCATTTTCAGCCAGTGGAGTTGTTCGGGGGTGAACCGGGGACCCTCACCCCCGGCCCCTGTCCCGCCCGCGGGCGAGGGGAGCTC
Source organism: uncultured Gammaproteobacteria bacterium (assembly GCA_963824085.1). Taxonomy (GTDB): domain Bacteria; phylum Pseudomonadota; class Gammaproteobacteria; order Chromatiales; family Chromatiaceae; genus JARRNE01. Next base: position 189,522 of record CAWGNT010000014.1, on the reverse strand, counting down.
TTGCTGTCCGGCGAGCCACGCCCTGCAGTTGGCGTTGACCGGCTCCGGGAAGGGGATGAGCTCGTTGTCCCGGTGCATGGCGAATCGGACTTAGGAGACAAGGTCGGTGAGGATTCGTTTGCCGCTGGCACCTTTGACCTTGGCCTTCTCCAGGGCGGCGTAGGCCTGCCAGAGCTGGGATTCGGTCCAGAGGTAGGGCGGGGCCTGGATGCGCTCGCCCAGGTCCTTGATCGCTTCGAAGGTGAGGCGCTGCTTGTCGGGCCGGCTGCAGAGGATCTGCAGGGCGGCGATCTCGGCTTCTGTCGGGGGTCGTCCCTGGGTTTCGCTACGCTCTACTCAGGCTACGGCTTTTTCGTGGTGGCGGCCGGACGGCTGATTGGCTCCTCGGGCTCGTCGGTGTGTATCCGCCTCCTGACCGCGCGGCACGTCGTGCTGTCTTCGCAAGGGCGCGATTGGCAAGCAGGGAATCTGGCCCCTAAGAACCTGAAGTGATTTGGTCCCGGGCATGGGGCGAGGAGCTCGTTGGTTCATCGCTACCGGGTTGGTGGGGCAGCTGGTTGATGTGCACCACCTCCGTCGCGGCGTCGACCCGAAGGAGCCGGAGTTGCGCGGCTCCTCACCTGGTATCGAATTTGCTGAATTGCTAACGGTTCCCGCAGGCCCACCGCACTCGGTTCGGAGAGCTCCAAGGTTGTCTTGGTTCGTCGAGTGGGTCTTGCCGCGGTTGCGGAGTCGCAGCCCACCAATCTCGCCGACTAGGGTCCCGGTTCGTCTTACACCGTGACCCAAAGTCGCCGCGTCAGGTTCTGCGGGAAGGCTGGTGTGGCACGCTGCGGGTTCGGTGGGGCTCGTTCGCATCGCCCCATGGCCGGATTACGTGGGCAGACCGGGGCGAGCCCTGCACCAGCGCGGGGCATCTCAACTATCCGTCAATCCGACTTGCTTCGCGGTCGCCGCGACGCTGTTTCAGGGGCGCGTATGTATAAGTATTTGCGAAAAAACTCAAGTAGCCGTGGCGAATTCTCGCGGGTGTTTTGTCGCGCGCGGGATCGTCCCCTCGGTTTACCGATTCGAACGTGCGACGGCGTGGGAGCTCGCGCCCGAAGCGCTTCGCTTTGCCCATGCTACACGCGCAGGGGGAGCTGGAAGGGTCTGAACTTGTTTTCGATTTTTTATTAACAGAGGGTGTTAAGTACATGCGAGGTATATTGTTTCGAACGGCGGGACTCCTGGTGCTGCCCTTGCTCAGTGGCTGCAGCGACCTGCGGCTTCTAGAGCCCGGGGGGCCCATCGGTACGGCCGACCGCAACGTCATTCTGGTGGCCTTCGGCCTGATGCTGATCGTTGTGGTCCCGGTCATCATCATGTCGCTGGTCATCCCCTGGCGCTACCGCGCCACCAACACCAAGGCGGTATACGCTCCGAACTGGAAGCACTCCAACCGCATCGAGGCGGTGGTCTGGACCGTTCCGACCGTGATCGTCGCTGCCCTCGGTGTCCTGGTGTGGTTCTCGACCCACCGGCTGGACCCGTACAAGCCCGTCGCGTCCACGCAGGCGCCGGTGCAGGTGGAAGCCGTCTCCATGGACTGGAAATGGCTGTTCATCTACCCGAAGCTGGGTATCGCTTCGGTCAACCAGCTGGTGTTTCCGGCTAAGACCCCTTTGAGTCTCCATATCACCTCCGATACGGTGATGACCTCCTTCTTCATCCCCAAGCTCGGCAGCCAGATCTACGCGATGGCCGGGATGGAGACCCGCCTGAACCTGGAGGCCGACAATCCGGGCAAGTACCTGGGCGAGAACACCCAGTACAGCGGCGACGGCTTCTCACACATGCACTTCGACGCGTTGGCCACCAGCCGGGAGGACTTCCGTCGCTGGGTGAAGAAGGTACGCCAATCACCCAAGGCGCTGGACCGGACCCGGCTGGCCCAGCTCGAGAAGCCAAGCGCCAAGGTGCCGGTGGAACACTTCTCCCCGGTCAGCACGAATCTGTTCGACTCGATCATGGCCAAGTATCAGTCCAACGGGCGCGTGAAATCCGCGGCCGTGCAGGTGTCCGCACCGGCGCCCGCCGCCGAGCACACCCTGTCCCACCCTGCCGGCCGGCAGGATACTACCCCGGAGGCGAGCTGAGATGTTGGGCAAGCTGACCCTTTCCGCGATCCCTTTCGACAACCCCATCATCATGGGCGCAGTCGGTTTTTCCATTCTGGTGGGCCTGGTGATCCTGGGCTTGATTACCCGCTACGGCAAGTGGCGCTACCTGTGGACCGAGTGGCTCACTAGCGTCGACCACAAGCGCATCGGTGTCATGTACATCATGCTGGCCCTGATCATGCTCGTGCGCGGCTTCGCCGACGCCATCATGATGCGCTCCCAGCAGATGCTGGCGGAGGGCTCCTCTCACGGCTACCTGCCTCCCGGACACTTCGACCAGATCTTCGGGGCCCACGGCACCATCATGATCCTGTTCATGGCCATGCCGTTCCTGGTGGGGCTCTGGAACGTGGTGATACCGCAGCAGCTGGGTGCCCGCGACGTGGCCTTCCCGTTTCTCAACTCCGTCAGCTTCTGGCTGACCGTGGTGGGGGCGATGCTGGTGATGGTGTCGCTGGGCGTCGGCGACTTCTCGAAGGCGGGGTGGACCGGTTATCCGCCGCTCTCCGAGCTGCGCTACAGCCCGGGCAGCGGGGTGGACTACTGGATCTGGGCGATCCAGATCTCGGGCCTCGGCACCTTGCTGACCGGCGTCAATTTCCTGGCGACCATCCTGAAGATGCGCGCTCCGGGCATGACTTTCATGCGCATGCCGGTGTTCGTCTGGACCGCGCTCGTGACCTGCGTGCTCATCATCCTGTCCTTCCCGGTACTGACTGTTACTCTGGCCTTGCTGACCCTGGACCGCTATCTGGACATGCACTTCTTCACCAACGGCATGGGCGGCAACATGATGATGTACCTCAATCTGTTCTGGATCTGGGGTCATCCCGAGGTCTACATCTTGATCCTGCCCGCTTTCGGTGTGTTCTCCGAGGTGGTCCCCACTTTTTCCGGGAAGCCGCTGTTCGGCTACAAGACCATGGTGTACGCCACCGCGGCTATCGGTGTCCTGTCCTTCACCGTGTGGCTGCACCACTTCTTCACGATGGGCTCCAGCGCGGACGTCAACGCCTTCTTCGGCATCACGACGATGATTATCGCGGTGCCTACCGGGGTGAAGATCTTCAACTGGCTGTTCACCATGTACAGGGGACGGGTTCAGTTCACTCCGCCAATCCTGTGGACCATTGGGTTCTTCTCGGCCTTCGTCGTCGGCGGCGTGACCGGGGTGCTGCTCGCGGTGCCGCCGGCGGACTATGTGCTGCACAACAGCCTCTTCCTGGTGGCCCACTTCCACAACATGCTGATCCCCGGCGCCCTGTTCGCGTACCTGGCGGGCTACATGTACTGGTTCCCCAAGGCGTTCGGCTTCCGCCTGAACGAGAAGTGGGGCAAGCGCGCCTTCTGGTCCTGGCTGGTGGGCTTCTACGTAGCGTTCATGCCGCTCTATGTGCTGGGCTTCATGGGCATGCCTCGGCGCATGGAGCACTACTCGGACCCGGCTTGGCTGCCTTGGCTTGAAGTGGCCGCAGTCGGCGCCGTGATCATCATGTTCGGCATCATCTTCCTGGTCGTGCAGCTGGTGGTCAGTATCCGCGAACGCCAGGCGACCCGCGATCTAACCGGCGACCCCTGGAACGGCCGCACACTCGAGTGGGCCACGGCTTCGCCTCCGGCCGTCTACAACTTTGCGCGCATCCCCATGGTTCACGATCTGGATGCCTTCTGGGAGATGAAGCAGCAGGGCACAGCCTATGAGCAGCCGTCTGAGTACCGAGACATCCATATGCCAAGGAACACCTCGGCGGGCTTCGTGCTCGGCGTATTCGCCTTCCTGTTCGGCTTCGCCATGATCTGGCACATCTGGTGGATGGCCATCGCTTCCGCCGTGGGGATGCTTGCCACTGTGGTCGCCCGCTCGTTCAACGACGACATCGAGTACGTCATTCCCGCCGCTGAGGTGGAGCGGACCGAGAACGAGCGTCGCCGGCTGATGGCAGGGACCGCGACGCAAGACCTGGCCGATACCGACGCCGAAGTGATTCCTCAACCGATTCCACAGGTGTAAGTCATGACCTCACACGTACAAGCAATAGACGCCGCCCACGCGGCGGCTCACGAGCATCACGACGCTCGGGACACCCAGGCCTTCGGATTCTGGCTGTACATACTGAGCGACCTGATCCTGTTCTCGGCGCTGTTCGCGACCTTTGCTGTGCAGATGCGGAGCTTCGCTGGCGGCCCGACCGGCAAGGACCTGTTTGATCTCAACTATGTGGCCGTCGAGACTCTACTGCTGCTGCTCAGCAGCGCCAGCTACGGCCTGGCGATGCTGGCCGTGCAGCGGGGCCGATCCGCGCCGGTGATGCGCTGGCTGGGCATCACCTTCCTGTTGGGCCTGGGCTTCATCGTGATGGAGGTGCACGAGTTCTACGGCCTGGTGCTCGCGGGACATGGCCCGGACCGCAGCGGCTTCCTCTCCGCCTATTTCACCCTGGTGGGGACCCACGGTACCCACGTTACCTTCGGTCTGATCTGGATGCTGGCCATGATGTTCCAGGTGGGATTCAAGGGACTGTCCGCGCCGGTGCAGGGGCGCTTGCTGCGCCTGAGTGTGTTCTGGCACTTTCTGGACATCGTCTGGATCGGCGTGTTTTCTGTGGTCTATCTATTGGGGGTGATGTAATGGCGGAGGCACACAACACGATCGCGGGCGAGCACCACGGCAGTCTGCTTGGCTACAGCATCGGTTTCTTACTATCCGTCATCCTGACGGCCGTTCCGTTCGGGCTGGTCATGACCGGGGTCGCGCCGCGAGCGGTCACACTGCTTGGCATCTTAGCCGCCGCGGTAGTACAGATCCTGGTGCACTTGCACTACTTCCTCCACATGGACCGCTCGTCGTCGCAACGCTGGAACCTGATGACCTTTCTGTTCACCGTCCTGGTGATGACGATCTTCGTCGGTGGGTCGCTGTGGATCATGGTCGATCTGCATTCGCGCATGATGGGGTGAGGACGCAGTCGCGGAAGAGCGCCAATGGCGGCTTTCGCGGCTGTGAAAAGGCGGGCGGGCCTTTAGGTGCCCGCCCGTTTGTGCTGCGGGTGGCATCCGCCCCTGCGGCTGCGGTCGATCAGTCGATCGACATGCCTTCCGGGAAAGGCTCGATCGAGTCGTTACGGCGCGTTCGGTCTCGCTCAGGCGTCCCTCAGTGGGCTCTGAATGCGGCGTGACAAGCGACGCACTGTGCCGTAACCGTCGACAGGGCGCCAATCGCTCGCTCAACGTCGCCATCCACCGCGCTCTCCTCGGCAATCTTTGCGAACTGGCTCGCGGCCCGATGCATATTGGTGCCGATCTGCCGCATCGCCTTCGGCATGTAGGGCGCCATGTGGGAAGCGCCGTGGGAGGCGAGCGAAGACATACCGATCCGCATCTCCGCGATATCGGCCGCGCGGTCGAATTCGCCCGATGACAGGGCCTGCTGGATCTCCGTGATGGCCGCGAGGTGGTCGCGCATGTTGCGAAGCATGTGCTGCTGCATCATAGGAGGGAGCTCGACGAGCTGACGAGGGTCATTGTCACCCGCCGCGTTGACGTCGAGGGACAAAAGCAAGAGAAGGATGATCAAGAGGGCTCGATGCATGTGGGCGAACCTCTGCCGCTCGTGGAATTCCGTATGGTATCGAAGTTCGGCGGGAGGTCTTGCGTTTCTTGGCCGCCGTCGTTTCGGTAATGAGCGCTCCGGCTCCGTCCCTGGATACTGGACCCCGGCACTCCCTGCCGGGGTGACGGGTACGTGAGCTCGTTTCGCAGGAAGCCCGTAGCCCGGTAGGCTTTGCCAGGCGAAACGTTTAGGCTGTACACGAGAGCCGTCATTCCGGCAGGGAGTGCCGGAACCCAGGGGCCATGGATGGCGAACTCGCTACCGCGTGCGATAGCGATAAGGAGAACGCGATCCCCCAGTTTATGGAAAAACAACCCTGCGTTTATCTTCTCGCCAGTCGGCGCAATGGGACTCTATACGTCGGTGTCACGTCGGATCTGATCCGCCGCATATATCAGCACCGCAACGGTATGGTCGACGGCTTTAGCAAACGCTACAAGGTGCATCGGCTGGTGTGGTACGAGGTCCACGACTCGATGGAGACTGCCATTTCGAGGGAAAAGCAGATAAAGAAATGGGTCCGGGTGGCCAAGCTGCAGCTGATTGAGCGGGGCAATCCGAGTTGGCGAGACCTTTGGCCTGACCTCGTGGCTCCGTCCCTGAATTCTGGACCCCGGCACTCCCTGCCGGGGTGACGGCTACATGGCTTGTGGATTATCAACACGCGGCGAACGCGCCCCTGGAGCAAAGGCTACTCGGGCTGTCAGCCGTTCTTGGCGACGATATTGGTCGGGATGCGGTCCAGGCTGAGCCGATTCTTCTCTTCCCAGTATTGCCGCAGCCCGGCGTCGCCCTTCTTGACAGCCCACTCCCGCAGCAGGTTGCGATCGCCGTCGTACGAATAGTAGGGGACGGCCATGCCGCAGGAGGTCTGCACGAGGTCGATCGAGAGGTCGAAGATCTGGCGCGCGCCGGGTAGGGCATGGAACAGCGGGAACATCTGCTTCCAGTCCGGATCGCGCTGGTGGATTACGCGCGCGGTGCCGTAGAGACGCAGGATGAGCGGGTCGCCCTCGAACGCACAGAACATCAGGGTCATGCGGGGGCTCTGCTGCACATGGGCGGCGGTCTCGTTGCCGCTCCCCGTGAGGTTTAGCCAGGCGACGCGGCTGCGGTTCAGTACGCGAAGGGAGTCCATCCCCTTGGGTGAGATATTCACCCGGCTATCGGCAGTGGCCGTGCCGACGAAAAAGATCTTCTGCTCCGCGATGAACCGGACGTACTTCTCGGTCAGCTCGTCGTAACGCTTTCCCATGAGTGTCTGAAGTTGCGTGCTGAAATGGCGTCAATGCGGCCGGCGCACGTTGAGCACGTCCGGGACCTGGTTCAGCTTGTTGACCACCAGCGCGAGCTGGGCCATGTTCTTTACCTCGACGGTGAAGCGCATCGTGGCTCGGTCCGTGCCCCGATCCGAGACCGTGTGAACCCCTAGCACATCCACGTCCTCGTCGGAGAAGACCGCGGAGACGTCGCGAAGCAAGCCCTTGCGGTCGGCGGCGAGCACGAAGACGTCTACCGGATAGCTGGCGTCCGCGGGCTGCTCGGCCCAGCGCACCTCGATCAGCCTCTGCTGCTCGGGAACGGGCATTTTGCGAACATTGGTGCAGTCGCGGCGGTGCACAGTCACGCCGCGTCCGCGGGTGACGTAGCCAATGATCGGATCGTTCGGCACCGGCTTGCAGCAGTGGGCCATGTGGGTCATGAGGTCGCCAACGCCCTCAACGATCACCTCGGAGTGGCCCTTGCCCTTCTGTTTTTGCAGCGTGGGTGCCCTGGGCCGGATCTCCGGCGGCTCCGGGCGCTTCTCTCCCTTTGGCTCGCCGACTTGGCGTGCCACGTGCCCGGGGGTCAGCTCACCGCGGCCGATGGCGGCGAGCAGGTCTTCGCCCTTTTGGAAGTTGAAGCGGCGCGCGAGCTGGTCGAGCTGCGGCTTCTCCTCGATGCCGAGGCGGGAGATCTCTTTCTCCAGAGTCGCCTTGCCCTCGCCGACGTAGCGCGTGTGATCCTGTTGCTTGAACCACTGCCGTACCCGGTTGCGCGCCCTGGAGGTGCGCAGATAGGCGTGGTGGGGACTCAGCCAGTCGCGGCTGGGGGAGGCGTTCTTCTGGGTGAGTATCTCCACCGTCTGCCCGCTCTGCAGCGGCTGGTTGAGAGGCGCGATGCGTCCGTTCACCCGCGCGCCACGGCAGCGGTTGCCGATCTCGGAGTGGATGGCGTAGGCGAAGTCCAGCGGCGTTGCCCCCTTGGGGAGCTCGATGACCTTCGACTGTGGTGTCAGCACGTAGATGTGGACGGGCTCGAACTGAGAGCGGAAGCGCTCGAAGAGATCGCCCCCTTCCTCCTCGCCGTCGTTCTTTAGCTCTAGCCACTTGCGCATCCACACCACGCGGCGCTGAAACTCGTCGTCGTGCTGCTTGCTCTCTTTATAGGCCCAGTGGGCGGCGACACCGAGCTCGGCGTGGCGGTGCATGTCCCAGGTGCGAATCTGGACCTCCAGGGGCTTGTCCTGCGGCCCGACTACCGCCGTGTGCAACGACTGGTACATGTTGCCCTTGGGGGTGGCGATGTAGTCGTCGAACTCCTTGGGGATGTGTTTCCATAGGCCGTGGACGATGCCCAGCGCCGCGTAGCAGGAGGCGACGTCGTCCACCATGATCCGGACCGCGCGCAGGTCGAAGATCTGCTCGATGTCCACGTTCTTACGCTGCATCTTGCGCCAGATGCTGTAGATGTGCTTCGGGCGGCCGGAGATTTCCGCCTTGACTGCGGCTTCCGCAAACTTCTCCCGCAGGATGCCGATCACGCCGGCGATGTAGCCCTCGCGCTCGCCCCGGCGGCCGTCCAGCAGCTTGGCGATGCGCTTGTACTCCTTCGGCTCGAGGTAGCGCAGGGACAGGTCCTCGAGCTCCCACTTGATCTGCCAGACGCCGAGCCGATTGGCCAGCGGCGCATAGACGCGCTGGGTGTCCTGCGCGATCTTGCGGCGCCGTCCCTCCTCGAGGTTTTTGACGCTGCGCATGAGATGGAGCCGTTCGGCCAGCACCACCAGCACGACCCGCACATCCTCGGCGATCCCGAGCAGCAGGCGGCGCAGATTCTCCTCGTGCTCGGCGAGGTCTTTGACAGCAATGGCAGCGTCCACATTGGCGATCTGGTCGATGCGCGCGAGGTCGACCACCATGCTCGCGATGCTGGGTCCGAAGCGCGTCTGCAGCTCGGCCTCCGAGATTCCGGAGCGGCTAAGGCATCCGTTGAGCACGGCCGCTACCAGGGTCTCGGGGTCCATATCGAGCTGCACCAGGATGTCCGCCGTCGACAACAGGTGGCGCACCTGAGACTCTCCGGTCTCCAGGACTTGGTCCCCTCGACAGCGGACGAGTATCTCGCACGCCTCAGCGAGACGCTCTTGCTCCTTCTCGGAATAGCTGGCCGGCAGGGCGGCAAGCCAGTGCCGGGCGGCACTCGCATCGTCCTGCTGAGAATCGGGAAGGTTGTAGACGGGCTTGACCATCAGGAAAAAGGCTGGCCCATTTAGGCCGCGATCCGGAGGGAGTAAGCCCTCCTCGCGCGGCGCCTTTCGCGGTTGAACGATCCGAGTCGAATCGCGCAGCTTTCTGCCAGAGGAATAGCGGTTTCGCCGAGCGACTTCAATCGAGGACGTGGCTGACGAGTCCATCCGCGAGCTTAGGCTCGAACCAGGTGGACTTCGGCGGCATGATCTCGCCGGCGTCGGCGACGGCGATCAGCTCTTCCATTCGCGTGGGGTGGAGCGAGAACGCCACCCGCATCTCGCCGCTGTCGACGCGGCGGCTCAACCCGTCGAGACCGCGGATGCCGCCGACGAAGCCGATGCGGTCGTCGCGGCGCGGGTCGACGATCCCCAGGATGGGCTCTATCAGGTTGTCCTGCAGGAGGCTCACGTCCAGACGTGCGACTGGATCGTCCCATGGGATGCGGTGATCGTCTAGCGTGAGCCGGTACCAGCCGCCTTCCAGATACATACCGAGCTCCCCGAGGCGCGCCGGCTCGACGGGGCGGGTGCTGAGCTCCACCTTGAAGGCGACGGAGACCTTGTGCAGGAAGCTCTCGACACTGAGTCCGTGCAGGTCCTTCACCGTCCGATTGTAGGACAGGATCTGCATCTGATTGTGGGGGAATATCACGGACAGGAAGTAGTTGTGCGACTCCTCTCCGGTGTGCACGGAATTGGCGTCTGCGCGCATGGCGGCCACCCGCGAAGCGGCGGCCGAGCGGTGGTGTCCGTCGGCTACGTACAGGGCATCGAGTCCGTCGAAGGCGGCAGAGAGCAAGTCGACGGTGTCCCTGTCTCCCACTACCCACAGCTCGTGGCGGACTCCGTCGTCGGCGGTGAAGTCCACCGCCGGCTCGGCGCGGGTCACCCGCACAAGGGTCTCGTCGATAGCGGATCGGCTTCGATAGACCAGGAAGACGGGACCGGTCTGGGCGTTGAGGGCATCGATCTGACGCACGCGGTCGTCTTCCTTGACCGGGCGGGTGAACTCGTGCTTCTTGATCCGCTCCGTGTCATAGGCGGCCACCGAGGCCGCGGCGACCAAACCGGTCTGCACGTGACTGCCCATGGTCAGCCGATAGACGTAGTAGCAGGGGGCGCTATCTCGCACCAGGATACCTTCCCGGACCATGTGGTCCAGGTTCTCCCGTGCCTTTCGGTAGACCTCTGGGGCATATGGGTCCGTCCCCTCCGGCAGGTCCACCTCCGGCCGCGAGATGTGGAGAAAGCTCCAGGGGCGGTCACGCACCATCTCGCGCGCCTCGGCCGTGCTCATGACGTCATATGGGGGTGCGGCCACGTCGGCGGCGCGGCCTGGGGCCGGGCGCAGTCCGGAAAATGGCTTGATCAACGGCATGGGGTTCAACATCTTCGTGTTAGCGGGCAGGGGGTGCGTAGACAATGCCCCCATCGCGCCAGAGGGCGTTCAGGCCGCGTTTGATCTTTAGCGGCGACTGACTGCCCAGGTTGCGCTCGAAGACCTCCGCATAGTTGCCGACTGCCTTGATGATGCGATAGCTCCAGCCGGGGTCGATGCCTAGCTGCTTGGCCGTCTGCCCATCCACATCCAGCAGCAGCCGGGTGTCCTGCGCCTTGGCCTCCTCCCGAGCGCGGTCCACGTTGGTAGAGTCGATGCCCTGCTCCTCCGCATCTATGAGCACGTAGAGCGTCCATCGCACGAGGTCGAACCAGCGGTCGTCCCCATTACGCACAGCGGGGCTGAGGGGTTCCTTCGAGATCACTTCCGGCAGGATCCGCTGCGCTCGGGGGTCGTCCAGGGTGCTGCGCAGGGCGTGCAGCTGGGACTGGTCTGTAGTGATGGCGTCGCACTTGCCGTCCAGATAGGCGTCCTTGGCCGCGGCCAGGCCGTCGAAGGTCACGAGATTCATGGTCATGCGGTTGCGTGTGAAGTAACGGCGCGCATTGTCCAGGCTGGTCGAGTTGGACAGCGAGCAGATGCGCTTGCCGTCCAGCTCCAAGGTGCTCATGAGCTTGCTGCTGCGGGGCACCATGAAGCCCTGGCCGTCGTAATAGAGGATTCCGACGAAGCTCATCCCGTGCCCGACATCCCGCAACAAGGTCCAGGTCGTGTTGCGGGCGAGCAGATCGATACGACCCTCGCGCAGGGCGTCGAGGCGCTCTGCGTTGCTCAGCGGGATGAGCTCGACCTTCTCCCCATCATCGAGGGCGGCTGCGGCTACCGCGCGGCAGAAGTCGACGTCGAGCCCGCTCCAGCTACCCTTTTCGTCCTTGTACGAGAGCCCGGGGATGTCTCCGCCGACCCCGCAGCGCAGGGTGCCGCGTGCCTTGACTGAATCGAGGGTGCCGGCAGACGTTTGGATCAGCGCTCCGGCCAGGGCAATCGCCAACAGCCATCGAACCGCATTTCTCATGGAGAGGTCCTCGTGTCCGTCGTGTGGCGAGCCGTCGATCCCGGTGAGCCATTGGGCAGCTCCGGCACAGTGTCTTTTGGCCGGGGGGAGCGATGGGTCGGCGAGACGATGAGATTCACTGACATTGCTCGGGACAAAGGCAGAGCTGTGGCGCTACCAGCTCATGAGCGTCCATTGGGGAATGTTCTGCTGGTAATCCGGCTGGCCGCGATGCCACGCCATGTCACCGGACCCGTCCTCGTCCACCAGGTAGTAAGGGGCGCCGACGGCTGGGGTGATCTTGATCTTGTAGAGGTTGTTGTTGACCCGGTACTCCTCGACGGTGCGGTTCTGGAAGCTCTTGACGGTCACCGACGGCTGGATGTCGCTGTCGTGGACCGTGAGGTCGAGGTCTTTGACGTCGCGCGCATCGGCCAAGTCCGCCAGGGCGACCGCGGCCAGCAGCAGGGAGACCAGATGGAGTTTCGTTCTCATAAGCCGGGCCGGAGCCGCTCAAAAACCGGCGGTATGGTATCAGGAAGGCCGTGGACGGGCGAACCGGGTGGTGCGACGAGGGCGTCGGCCGCGCTGTTACGCCGGCAAGGAGTCGTGAGATCCAGGCTCCCGGGATGCAGCCCATTGGGATGCGCCGTGCGTACGGTCCGGCCGTTGCAGACCGGGGCCGCTGGTAGGGACCGTCAGCTCTCCGCGCGCAGGCTCTGCAACGGCGGTCGGATCAAGGAAGGGTAGGTCGCCAGGGTCCCTGCGAGGCCGATCGCGAGCGCGCTCGCGGTGACGCCACCTAGCCACAGCCAGGGGTTGAAATGGAGCTCCAGGCCGAAGAGTTGGCGCGCCAGGATGAACCCGATGAGCTCGGCGAAGATCGACGCCAGCAGGCCGGCGAGCAGCCCTGCCCCGGTGAACTCCACCGCGAGGCTGCGCAGCAGCTGTCTGCGCCGCGCTCCCAGGGTGCGGAGAATGCCGTGCTCCGAGCGCCTTTCCTCGAGGCTCGCCTGGATGCCCGCGTACATCACCAGAATTCCGGCGGCCAGCGTGAACAGAAACACATACTCCACGGCTAGGACCCCTCGGTCCACGATGCGTCGCACCTGGGTCATGAGGGCATCGACGTCGAGCAGGGTCACGCTCGGGAAGGCCCTGACCAGCTCCGGCACCAGCGACTCCTTCTCCGGCGGCAGGTAAAAGCTGGTCACGTAGGTCGCGGCCTCGCCTTGCAGCAGTGAGCGCGGGGCGGTGACGAAGAAGTTCACGTTGAAGCTGTCCCACTGGACCTTGCGCAGGCTCGTCACATGGGCCTGGACCTCGTGCCCCGATACCCAGAAGGTGAGCAGGTCCCCCAGCTTCAGGCCAAGCGTCTGGGCGAGCCCCTCCTCTACCGAGAATTGGGGCGGCGCCCCGGGCTCGTTCCACCATCGGCCGGCAACGATGCGGTTGTCCGACTGCGGACGGTCGCTCCAGCTCAGGTTGAATTCCCGCGCCGCGAGCCGCTGGGCGCGGGGGTCCGTGTAGGAATCGGGGTCGACCTTCTTATCGTTTACGCCGATCAGGCGCCCGCGGATCATGGGGAAGACGCCTGAGGACTCGATGCCGTGCTCGCGGAAGAAGGCCCGCAGAGGTTGCACCTCTTGGGGTTGAATGTTGATCAAGAAACGGTTGGGGGCCTCCGCCGGCAGGCTGTCCTGCCAAGTCCGAAGGAGATCGACCCGCACCACCGCCAAGAGCAGCAGGGCCAGTATGCCGAGTCCGAAGCCCGTGATCTGAAGGTGCGCCCCCGCCGGTCGCCGTGCCAGGGCCGCGAGCCCGAGTCGCCAGATCCCGCGGCTCCGGCCTGCCAGCGCGGCGGTAGCCCGGACGAGTAGGGCAACCGCCCCCGACAGGGTGAGCAGGGCGACTCCCACCCCTGCCAGCAGCTTCCAGGCCAGCTCGGCGTCCGCGGCCTGCCAGAAGATTAGCAGGGCGAGGGCCGCCGCCGCGGAGGCGAAGGCGACGGCGGCGGAAAGCCGCGGCCGCCCGACGTCACTGCGCAGGGCGCGCAGGGGCGGCACCCGGGCGAGCTGGAGCAGCGGCGGAAGGGCGAAACCGACGAGGGTGATGAGCCCGGTGCCGATTCCGAGGGCAAGCGGCCGAACGGTCGGAGCCGGTAGCTGAGAGCCGAACCATTCCGAGAGGATAGCCACCAGTGCCGCCTGAGCGAGGTAGCCGAGGACGCATCCAAGCAGACTCGCCGCAAGGCCGAAGAGCAGCAGCCGAACCAGGAAGATGCGGGTAAGCAGCCCGCGGTGTGCACCGAGGCAGCGCATGACGGCAACGGCATTGGTCTGCCGCCCTACAAGTCGTCGGCTCGCCAGCGCGATGGCGGCGCCCGCCACTAGGACGGTGGCGAGAGTCGCGAGCTGGAGGAAGCGCGACGCTCGGTCCACTGCAGAGGCGAATTGCGGGCGCGCCTCCCGAGCATCGATAGTCCGCGTGTTCGGGGACGCCGACCGCATGGCGATCCGCTTGAAGCGGTCCACGGCAGTCATGTCCCCGGCCGCAAGAAGCCGATGGTGTACGCGGCTTGCCGGCGTGACCAGCCCGGTCGCGGCGACGTCCTGCATGTTGATCATCACCCGCGGAGCGAGCTGGATCAGATTGCCGCCGCGGTCGGGCTCGTAGGCAATGACGCCCGCAATGCGGAAGCGTTCGCTGCCGAGTCCGAGTGAGTCGCCGACCTTGCTCTGCAGCAGATAGAGCAGGCGGGGCTCTACCCACATTTCACCCCGAGGAGGACCTCCGACGACGGTTCGCTCCGGCGTCTGCAGATCGGATCGCACGCGCAGCGCGCCGCGTAGGGGGTAGTTGGGCCCGACAGCCTTGACCTGGACCAGCTGGGGCTCACTGGTACCCATGACGATGCTGGGGAACTCCAGGGTCCGGGCGGTCGTCAGTCCAACCTTGTGTGCTTGTTGGGCGAAGCGGTCGGGGATGGGGGCGGAGCTGTCGAGGACCAGGTCGGCGGCGATGAGCTCCCCGCCCTGACGCTGCATGGCTCGCTCGATGCGGTCGGTGAAGAAGCCGACGGCGGTGATCGCCGCCACTGTCAGCACGAGTGCGGCGCCCAGGAGATAGAGCTCGCCGCTCTTCCAGTCCTGGCGGAGCAGGCGCAGGCCGATGCGCCAGGCACGCGCGCTCGTTCCCCCGGCGCCGCTCGTCCGGCGAGTGCCCCTTGGGTGCGAATCGATGCCCTGCGCTGGCCTCACTGCATCGGCTCCAGGTGTCCTTCGTGCATGTGCAGGCGGCGGTTGCAGCGCTCCGCCAGCCGCGCGTCGTGGGTGACCAGCACCAGAGCGGCACCGGCATCACGGCGCAGCTCGAGCAGCAGGTCGATCACATGCCCCCCGGTGGCCTCGTCCAGGTTTCCGGTCGGCTCATCGGCGAACAGGATCTCCGGGCGCGGCGCGAAGGCGCGGGCGATGGCGACACGCTGCTGCTCGCCGCCGGAGAGCTGGCGCGGGTAATGCCCCGCGCGCTCGACGAGCCCCACCCGTTCCAGGGCTTCTCCGGCGACCCCTTCGGCATCGGCGCTGCCGCTCAGCTCGAGGGGCAGCAGCACGTTCTCCAGCGCCGTCAGGGTCGGCAGGAGCTGAAAATCCTGAAACACGAAGCCTACGCGCCCCTCCCTCAGCGCCGCCCGTCCCTCTTCGTCGAGGTCCGTAAGGCGCTTGCCGCACAACCAGATGTCGCCGCTGCTCGCCTGATCGAGCCCGGCCAGCAGTCCGAGCAGGGTCGACTTGCCGGAGCCGGATGCCCCCAAGATGGCGACCGCCTCGCCGCCGTGCACGAGGAGGTCCAAATCCCGTAGGATGGTGAGGCGCCCGCCTGGACCGCTAACATCCTTTCCCAGTCTCGCGGCGCTGGATACGACCGAGCCGGAATCCACTGTCATGATGAGATCGCTCCTGAGTGTCCTGTTCCTTCTGCCCGTGCTTGCGCGGGCCGAGGAGCCCGTCGTCCTGGTGCTCGGGGATAGCCTGAGTGCCGGCTACGGACTGTCCCAGGGGCGCGGGTGGGTATCCCTACTCGACCAACGTATCAGGGAGAAAGGCTATCCGTACGGGGTGGTCAACGCGAGCGTTTCCGGGGATACCACCGCTGGCGGTCTCACCCGCCTGCCGTCGTTGCTCCAGCGCGGCCGGCCGGCTGTGCTAGTGATCGAGCTGGGGGCCAACGACGGGCTGCGGGGGCTGCGCCTGGATGAGATCGAAGGCAATCTGACCCGCCTTATCGACCTGGGCCGAGCGGCGGGGAGCCGCGTCTTGCTCATCGGCGTTCGCCTGCCGCCCAATTACGGTGCGGCCTACACGGAGCGCTTTCAAGCGGTGTTTCGGGAGGTGGCGAAGCGCAAGCAGGTGCCGCTCGTACCCCAACTGCTGGCCGGAGTCGCCGAGCATTGGAACCTGATGCAGGCGGACGGCCTTCACCCCATCGCGGAGGCGCAGCCGCGGCTGTTGGACAATGTTTGGCCCGCGCTGGAGCCCTTGATCCAAGGGCCGGCTTCCGCTGCCGCGCGGTGAGTCGACCGGGGCCGGTGGTGCGGTGAGCTCTCGCACCCCTGGCGAGGTCTCCAGGCACGTACTATTTCCGTCTGCGCTCGATCGGGAGCGCTCTTTCCCACCGGAGGCTTTCATGCATCGCGTAACGATAGTCGGTTCGGGATTCGGAGGGCTCACCGCCGTCCAGCGGTTGAGGGAGACGGCCGTAGACATGGAGATCACCCTGGTGAGCCCGAAGGACGAGTTCGTCTACCTCCCCGGGCTCATCTGGGTCCCGTCCGGTCTGCGCACCGCCGACGATCTGCGCATTCCGCTCAAGAGCTTCTTCCGCCGCCTGCGGGTCAACTATGTGGCGGCGGAGGCCACCGGTCTGCGCGAGGGTGGGCGGGTTCTCGAAACCACCGGCGGAGAGATCACGAACGACGGGCTTATCATCGCGTCCGGCGGGCGCTTCCTGAAGAAGCTCCCCGGCATCGACAACGCCATCACCCCCTGTGAGGGAATCGCGGCGGCGGAGCGTATCCGCGACCGCTTGCGGGAGATGAATGGGGGAACGATCGCACTGGGCTTTGCGGGCAATCCCAACGAGCCGCCGGCCATGAGGGGCGGTCCGATGTTCGAGTTCCTCTTCGGGATCGACACTCAGCTGCGTAAGGAAGGACGGCGCGAGCGCTTCAAGCTGGTCTTCTTCTCGCCGGCAGAGAAGCCCGGCAACCGGCTCGGCCCAAAGGCGGTGGACGGTCTCCTGGGGGAGATGCGCAAGCGCGGCATCGAGACCCATTTGGGGCACAAGCTCAAAGGGTTCACCGAGTCCAAGGTGATGACTGAGGGAGGAGAGTTTGGCGCCGACCTCATTCTCTTCATGCCCGGGATGACCGGTAACCTGTGGTTCGACAACACCGAGCTTCCGCGCTCGGGCGGCGGGCTCATCAAGGCGGATGAGCGCTGCAAGGTCGCCGGGTTCGATCGGGTCTACGTCGCCGGCGACTCGGGCAGCTTCCCTGGCCCCGAATGGATGCCCAAGCAGGCGCACATGGCTGACCTTCAGGCTCAGGCGGCGGCTGCGAATCTCTTGGCGGAGCTCAAGGGTGACGAGCCGACGCGCACCTTCAAGGTGGAGCTGATTTGCATCGTCGATGCAAACGATCGGGGCATGCTGGTGGCCCGCACCGAGAGCCGCAACCTGGTCTTCCCCTCCATGCGGATGTTCCACTGGATGAAGCGCGGGTTCGAATGGTGGTATCTGCGGCAGTACCGTTAATCGAACCGCAGAGCCGCGGAGGGTACCGAGATGAGGCTTATGGGGCGGTTGCGACGGGTTAGCGGTCTTGGCGATTCATGCCTTCGGCAGATGCCGTTCGTTTCCCCCGCGTGCTTCCAGCCTCTGGTCCTCTGCGTTTCTGCGGTCCAACAGCCCGCGTTGGGCGGAACGCGATCGCGGTTCCGCCACTTATGGCGGCACACGGCGGCGGCCTTCCGTTCCGGCACCTGTGTGGAGGTTCACTCATTCGGTTCGGGCGGTGGGCGACCCCCGATAGCCATGAGCTTGACGAGCGGCGCCGGCGATACCGCTGCGGGCGGCTGGAAAGGGTTGCCGTGGATCAGCACGATCACGGCAGTCGGCGCCGAGGCCAGGGCGAAAATCGTCACCGAAGCCACCAGCGGACGCAGCGAGCCGACATGGACCAGCGCCACCGACAGCATGGTGAGGAAACCCAGAAACGCCATGCCCGCCCATTTCAGCGGATTGACATGCGTCTGACTCAGCGCAAGCCGCGTTTGCCGGCCGTCGCGAACCGCCAAGGCCAGCGCGATCGCGGCCTGGCTGACCGATGGCCCGCCTGTCGTGGCGATGCGGGACGCGGCGAGAACGTCGAGCAGATCGTCTGCCGTCCGGGCTGCGTCTGAGCTTGTCTGCCTGCGGGCCAGCATGGGCCATTCCTCTACCGCCGCGCGGGCATACAGCTGTACCGCGTTTCGAGCCCGATCCGCGTCAGCGGCCGGTAGGTGACCGGCCAGGATCGTAATGCTGCGTAACGCGTCCGCCTCGCGGTCGACCGCGGCCAGCGCCCGGTCATGGGCATTCCAGGTATCGTTGGCGAGAAAGGCCAGGGTAAGCCCGAACAGCACTCCCACGACGTTGATGAAAGGGGCCGCGACGCCGGCAAGGCTTTCCGCCTGGGTCCGCCAGCGCTCGCGTCGGAGCGCCCAGAGCAGCCCCGCCGCGGCGGCAATCGTCCCCAGAAGGGCCGCCGAGGCGAAGACATAATAGTCGTAAGCTCCCCAGTCCATTGCCTCAGACACTCGCAGCAAACGCAGCCTTCGACGTAGGGTGTAGGGCAAAGGGTGATAATGGCATGAGGTGCGTTGTCGCGGCTAAACCCCAGCCCGAGGAGCTCCGCTCTGCTGTCGCATCAAGCTTAGGTGGATTGGCGAGTGTTTGGTACAGGGCGCAGTATCGCTCACTGAGCCCCGGGGGGGGTGACCACTACATGGTCGTCCGTAGCGTTGGTGCACAAGGAAAAGCGCAGTCGACTGGCAAAGAACCCAACGGGGGCGTCCTTGGAAAGCCCAAGCGCGCCCTGAAAATCCAGACGTCCTTCCGCCTCGATTCGGGCGCCGCGAACCTGTATGCCTATGGCTGTTGATTTGCACTGAATCCTGACACTTGGGCGGGCTTTTGAAGCGGTAAGTGTCCGCTGCGGTCCGGCTGCTGCCTCCGATGGTCTTTCCAGCCCCGCGAATCCCGAACGGACGCAAGCGGCCATAAGCGGACCCTGAACGACCACAGACGAAGCTAGGTGTCCGCGGCTAGCCGGTGGCCGCTTGGGCTGGTAGAGTTTCGCTGGTTCCCCGGTCGGCTGATATCGCGCTAGACAGATGTCCACCTAGCGCGTCAATGGCCGACGTCAGTCCATTCCACTGTTAGATAACACTCTCAAACCAAACGATGAATGCAGCACAAACAGCGTTAATCACAGCGGGTATCACCGTTTTCCTCGGAGGCGTTGTTGGCTATGGGCTGTATCGGATGGTCAACGTTTCCGCCCTTTTAAGCCCCGTTGACTGGGGTCGCCGATTCCTGAGTTGGTCGTGGTTTCTGTCAAGCATCTCTGAGCTACCCCGCCCTGAAGCACGAATTCCGGCGGCGTGCTGGGACAAGGGCTTGCGGGAAACGGAAAGAGTAACTTTCGCAAAAGGGGGTAGACAGCCGCAATCACTTTTGGCAGGATTAGCGGGACGTAACAGGCCCTGAGGTGAGGCCGGGAGGGTTCCGCGATGGAGACGGGAGAGGCTGGCGAGTGGGTTGCCTGTGGTCGACGCTTCAGCGCTGCGGAGATCGCAGAAATCCGCCAGACGGTGGTCTGGCTGCCGGGGTTGGCGCGCAAGGAGCTGGCGGCCACGGTGTGTGAGCATCTGCACTGGCACACCGCTGCGGGGACGCCGAAGATCCAAGCCTGTCAGCGCTTGCTCGAGCGCTTGGCGGCGGCGGGGCTGGTGGAGTTGCCGCGCTTGCGGGTCGAGCAGCACCACGGCGGCCCCGGCGCCGCTGTATGCCCGAGCGGGCGCACCGCGCCGGGCCAGCCATTAGCCGGCCCCTTGCGCGATTTCCAGCCCGTGCGCCTGGAGCCGGTGACGGGGGCCGCCGAGACCGGATTGTGGAATGAGTATGTCGAGCGCTTCCACCCCTTAGGCTATCGGGGTGCCTTCGGCTACCGGCTGCGCTATTTCATCCACGCGGGCAGGCAGTGCTTGGGCTGTGTCTTGCTCGGCGGTGCCGCCAAGGCGATCGCGGTGCGCGACCGCTGGATTGGCTGGAGCGCGCCGGTGCGCCAGCGCAATCTGCCCTGGGTCATCAACAACAGCCGCTTTCTCATCTTTCCCCACGTGCACATCCCGCACCTGGCCAGCCATGTGCTGGGGCAGTTGGCCCGGCGCGTGAGGGAGGATTGGCAGTGCCGCTGGGGCTTCACCCCGCTGCTGCTGGAGACCTTTGTGGACCCTGCGCGTTTTGCCGGCACCTGCTACCGCGCAGCCGGCTGGGAGCTGCTCGGCGAGACCAGTGGCCGTGGGCTGGCACGCCCTGGAAAGTCTTACCAAA
Organism: uncultured Gammaproteobacteria bacterium; assembly: GCA_963824085.1. GTDB lineage: Bacteria > Pseudomonadota > Gammaproteobacteria > Chromatiales > Chromatiaceae > JARRNE01. The sequence continues at coordinate 169,191 of CAWGNT010000014.1, read as the reverse complement.
GTACGCCGCGGCTGGTGTTGGTCAAGCCCCTGCACGGGCATTTCCGCCAGCTCCTGTGCAGCGCGCCCTTGCCGGGCAGGGAGGGGCCATGAGCAAGCCTTCCCGACGCCCACAGCGGGCGGAGATCAAGGCGCAGCGGCGTAAAAAAAACCAACGCCACGTCCACCCCCCGAACCCGGTCCGGGTTCCGCCGGGTGATCACCCCAACCTCTCCCGACAGGACCCAACCCGCTCCGGTCTGTTCGAGAAACTCGTCTAACAGTCGCGTCAGACGCACCTCGACCTTTCCGTAAAGGGCACCGGTGGGCGTCGTAGGGGCAAGCCTCCCATCCAGGAGCTCTGTGAAATCCCTATCCGGCAGCTCGAAAAACTGCTCGGCGGTGGGTGATTCTTCAGGCGCGGGCTGCACCATGGTCCGTATCCGCTTGTCGTGCCACTGGCAAGACTATAGCCGCGCTTTCCATGCCAGCAAACCTTCAGCCGCGTATTTGAACCGCAGAGACGCGGAGGACGCAGAGAGGAGTTGTTGTTTCAAGGACATGATCCGGTCCGCAGTCCCGAAGTGAGCATCACCCGTAGGAGCCCGCCTGCGGGCGACCTCGGAGCGACGTGTACCACCGGTCGCCCGCAAGCGGGCTCCTACAGCGGGTCGAAGGACCTAGCCCGGAAGCTCCGCATTTCTCGCCCGATTGCTCTCTGCGCCCTCAGCGTCTCTGCGGTTCGCACCCCTCAACCCGTCAGGGCCGCGAACACCGCCGGCAGCCGCTCCGGCAGCCGCTCCACGTGATCCACGACGGAGTAGTTGTTCTCCCCGAAGATCCGCGCGACGTAGCGGTCGGCCAGAGGGTCCAGGGTCAGGCAGTAGGTGTAGATGCCTTGCATGGCGAGGTCCTCCACCGCCTTCTTGGTGTCGTGTCGGAGGTACTGGGGGTCGCGCTCGTCGATGTCCGCCGGCTCGCCGTCCGTGATGAGGAGAACCAACCGTTTTTGCGCGGATTGTTTGGTCAGGTGCCAGCCCGCATGGCGAAGGGCAGCGCCCATGCGCGTTGAGAGCCCTCCTTGCATACCCGCGAGGCGCGATTTGGCCTCGTCCTCGTAGGGCTGGTTGAAGTCCTTGAACCGGTAGTACTGCACGTCGTGGCGCCCGTCGGAGGCGAAGCCGTGAACGGCGAAGGCATCGCCGATGCCGTCAATGGCCCATGAGAGCAGGCCCGTCGCCTCGCGGGTGAGCTGAATCACAGTCGGGCTGTCGGCGTCGTCCTTGTCGATGTGGTCGTTGGTGGACTCTGAGAGATCCATGAGCACCACGATGGCGAGGTCGCGGATGTGTCGGGTGATGCGGATGTTGATCCTCGGGTCGGGCATGATGCCGCGCCGGATGTCGATCATGGCCCGCACCGCGGCGTTGAGGTCGAGCTCTTCGCCCTCCTCATAGCCACGCCGGCGCACGATCCCCTGGGGCTGCAGGGCGTCGATCAGGTGGCGGATGCGGCTGGCGATCGGCTTGTACTTGGTGAGGATGTCGTCCATGAGCTCCGGATCGCCCCGCTCCTGGCGGCGCTCGATCACCGTCGCCCAATCCGGCCGGTAAAGCTGCACGTGGTAGTCCCACTCCTGATAGTGATAGGGGTCCGAGACCGGCTCCTTGCCCCACATCTGGTTGTAGCTGACGCCCTCGTCCTCGTAGGGGAAGACCTCGTCGGCGCACACCCAGATCTCCTGGGCGTCATCGCCGGCGAGCTCGCAGTCCACCTCGTTCGCCATCTCGATGATGGAGACGTATTTGCGGACCTGCTTCTGAGAGGCGGGGAGGTATTCCATCCCCTGGGCGTCAAACATGTTCTCGCTGAACGCCCAGATGTAGCGGTTATCGTCCCGGTAGGGGAGGGGCCAGTTTTCCAGGATGCGCAGGTTCGGCAGGGGAACGCTCTGCACCAGCTTGTTGTAGAGGGTGACGCCCGCGTCCCAGCTGATCTGGTTGTCCTCCCCCCTTGCTGCGAGCTGCTTGCGGAAGTCGGCTGCGGTGTCGTTGATTACGGCGAGCTCGTCCCGGTAGTGCTCGTCGAGCAGGGCCTGTGCCGTGCGCATCATGAGATCCATCATCGGATGCAGGTCCTTGTACTCGTCGTCCGGCGTCAGGGGAGCGGTGAAGAACTGCAGCCACAGCTTCTTGAGGCCTGGGAAGTCGCGCATTGCGAGACCCTCTACCCTGGCGTCCTCGAAGAGCTCGATGAGCTTCATCTGCGCTGGGCTCAGCTGCTCGGCGCTGAGGGGTGCGCGCGTGTACACCATGTGGGCCGCGCAGTGGGCAGCCGCAGCACGGTAGAGCTCGAGTCCGGCGATGCCGCGATAGCTGTCGAAGGCGTCCGGCAGGTGGATCTGGAAATCTTCGATGAAGGGCCTCAGACCCTGGCGGGTCTCGTAGTCGCCCGAGGTGGGGCGCATGAAGAAGGCGCGAGCCCACAAGGCACGCAGGTAGAAGTTCAGCTTGCGCTGGTTGTCGACGAACAGTGTGCCGCGGCGCTCCTTTTGCAGCACCGCTTTGGACGATTCGGTCTTGAGACCGAAATAGGTCATCTGCCCGTCGAGATCGCGGGCGTGCGCCTGGGCGCCCCACAGGGCCCAGCGTCGGAGTCCCCCGAGGGTGAGCTTGGTCAGGAGCTCGTCCATGTTCTCCATCATCGGCCGCAGCCCGCGGGGGGCCTTGCCTGCAAGCTGGTGGAGCAGGTTGAGGTAGCCGCGCATCACGTCCGCGTCGCCCAGGCGGTTTGCCGCGAGGGGCATATTGGCCATCAGCAGGGTGAGCACTGTGCCCGAGGTATGGGACGCGAGCTTCATGAGTGCGCTGATGATGTCCGGGATAATGTCCTCCCCGATCTCCTTGGCGACCCCTGGCATCTCATGGACGTAGGCGAGAATCAGGTCCTCGCCCTTGTTCAGGGTGCACATGGCCCGCATGCCCGTCAGGTAGTGCTCCAACCCCTGCGGAGACATGATGCGTGCGGCCTCGTGATAGCTCGACTCGAGCGCCTGTTTGTGCTCGTGATCGGGCTCAGTTTTGAGACAAGAGACGTATTCGGAGAAATCGATACTCATAATCTTGGAACCGCCAAGGCGCCAAGGACGCCAAGGATGAACTAGGTGAGAATGACGCGCTGGATGCCCTTACGCATCATCTCGACCTTGAAGTTAAGGAGAAGTCCGAGAGGGCGCTTAACCACCTTAAGGTAAGAGATCACTTGCGCAACATGAATGGGCAACAAGGTGTCGACTGCTTTGAGCTCCACGACCAGTGTATTTTCCACCAGAAGGTCCAGCCGAGATTCTCCGACCTTGACTCCCTTGTACTGGACGTCGACGGCAACTTGCCGCTGGAAAGAGATGCCTCGTTGCACAAGCTCTATCGCCAATGCCGCCTCGTAGATACCTTCGAGAAAGCCGGGGCCTAGATTGCGATGCACCTCAATCGCGGCGCCGATGGTTTGGCGGGCGATGCGATCGAGTTCTTCGCTAGGCTCCAAACTGACTCCTCTTGGCGTCCTTGGCGCCTTGGCGGTTCGTCGCTCAGAAATACGTGTTAACAGCTGCGTCGAGGGTGTCCCGCATATCCGGGTCATCCGTCAGCGGGCGCACGAGCGCCATTTGGCACGCGGCCTGGGGCGCGATGCCTTTGCCAATGAGCTGCGCGGCGTAGACCAGGAGGCGAGTGGACATGCCCTCATCGAGGCCGTGTCCCTTCAGGTTGCGGCTGCGTCGGGCGACCTGCACCAGCTTTTCGGCGGTCTTTGGGTCTGTATGGCCCTCGTGGGCGACGATCTCGGTCTCGATCTCGACCGAGGGGTAATCGAAGTCCAGGGCTCCGAAGCGCTGCTTGGTGGACTGCTTTAGGTCCTTCATCAGCGACTGGTAGCCCGGGTTGTAAGAGATGACGAGCTGAAAGTCTGGGTGGGCCTGAACCAGCTCGCCCTTCTTCTCCAAAGGCAGATTGCGGCGGTGGTCGGTGAGCGGGTGGATGACGACCGTCGTGTCCTGGCGGGCCTCGACCACCTCATCCAGGTAGCAGATGGCGCCGCTGCGGGCGGCGACGGTCAAAGGGCCGTCCTGCCACTTGGTGCCGTTGATGTCGAGCAGGAAGCGTCCGACCAGGTCCGAGGCGGTCATGTCCTCGTTGCAGGCGATAGTGATCAAAGGCTTCTTCAGCCGCCAGGCCATGTACTCCACGAAGCGGGATTTGCCGCAGCCCGTGGGGCCCTTAAGCATCACCGGCATGCGCGCAGCGTAGGCCGCCTCGTAGAGCTCCACCTCGTGGTGAACGGGGCGGTAGTAGGGTTCTTCTGCGATCAGGTATTGGTCGCGGGGTATTTCATCGTTCATGGTGTCGTTCCCTGTATGGTGCGCTGTGCGCACCAAGATGTCGGCTTCGGTGCGCGCAGCGCACCCTACAACAAAAGGCCCCTGCCCCCTCGAATAAGGAGCAGGGGCCTTGATCGGACGAAGCGTCGGCTAAGCGGTTAAACGGGCTTGCCGCGGAAGATCACCATGGCAGCACCCTGAGACTGGGCGTAGTTGTCATACCCGACCAAACGGACGTGATTGTTCGGGTGCGCTTTGTGGCAAGCCTCGGCCTCGGCCAGGATGCGGTCGACATCGGTCTCGCCAAACATCGGCAGCTTCCACATATACCAGTAGTGGTCGAAGGCGTTCTCCGGCTCCGTGTGCTCGATGGCTGGGTTCCAGCCCTTGGACACGATGTACTGCACCTGCTTTCGAATCTGATCGGGTTCCATGGCCGGCAGGTACGAGAAGGTTTCGAACTTGCGGCTGGAGACATCCTCCAGGCTTGATTTGTAGTCCTGCATTTCGCTCATCGATGTTTCCTCAATTCGGGTCGTTCGGTATTCGGATGCCGTCGCTTTGCACTGGGGCTCCCAGCCTCCAGCCTCCAGCCAGAGAAAGACGCGCTGTGGCGTTAACTTCCGGCATGCTGAGTGCTGGCGGCTATTGGCTGGAAGCTGGTGGCTTACTTGTGCGAAACGTCCAGCTTGTCGACGGTGTCGAACTCGAACTTGATCTCTTTCCAGGTTTCCATGGCAGCCTTGAGCTCGGGGCTGCTCTTGGCGGCGTTGGTGAGCACCTCTTTGCCTTCCTTCTCGATCGCTGTCCCTTCGTTGCGGGCCTCGACACAGGCTTCCAGCGCGACGCGGTTGGCCGCGGCGCCGGCCGCGTTGCCCCAGGGGTGACCTAGGGTGCCGCCGCCGAATTGCAGTACGGAGTCGTCGCCGAAGATAGTGACCAGGGCCGGCATGTGCCAGACGTGGATGCCACCGGAGGCGACCGGGAACACGCCGGGCATGGAGCCCCAGTCCTGATCGAAGAAGATGCCGCGGCTGCGGTCTTCCTTGATGAAGCTGTCACGCATGATGTCGATCCAGCCCAGGGTGGCCTCGCGATCGCCCTCCAGTTTGCCGACAACGGTGCCGGAGTGCAGGTGGTCACCACCGGACAGGCGCAGGATCTTGGCCAGCACGCGGAAGTGGATGCCATGCTTGGGGTGACGGTCGAGCACGGCGTGCATGGCGCGGTGGATGTGCAGCAGCAGCCCGTTGTCGCGGCACCAGTTCGCCAGGCCCGTGTTGGCGCAGAAACCGCCGGTGATGTAGTCGTGCATGATGATGGGGGCGCCCAGCTCCTTGGCGTGCTCCGCGCGCTTGTACATCTCTTCCGGGGTCGGCGCGGTTACGTTCAGGTAGTGACCCTTGCGCTCACCGGTCTCTGCCTCGGCCTTGTGGATGGCCTCCATGACGAAGTCGAAACGCTGGCGCCAACGCATGAAGGGCTGCGAGTTGACGTTCTCGTCGTCCTTTGTGAAGTCCAGACCGCCCCGCAGGCACTCGTAGACGGCGCGGCCGTAGTTTTTCGCGGACAGACCCAGCTTGGGCTTGATGGTGCAGCCGAGTAGCGGTCTGCCGTACTTGTTCATGATGTCGCGTTCCACCTGGATGCCGTTGGGCGGGCCACCGCAGGTTTTCACGTAGGCGATCGGGAAGCGCACGTCTTCCAGGCGCAGGTGGCGCACGGCCTTAAAGCCGAACACGTTGCCCACCAGCGAGGTGAAGACGTTGACGACGGAGCCTTCCTCGAACAGGTCGATCGGGTAGGCGATGAAGGCGTAGTACGACTCGTCGTCGCCCGGAACGTCTTCGATGGCGTAAGCGCGGCCCTTGTAGTAGTCGAGGTCGGTGAGCAGATCGGTCCACACGGTGGTCCAGGTGCCGGTAGAGGACTCGGCCGCGACGGCGGCGGCGGCTTCCTCGCGGGGCACGCCGGGCTGCGGGGTGATCTTAAAGCAGGCCAGGATGTCGGTGTCATTAGGGGTGTAGTCGGGCATCCAGTACGTCTCGCGGTACTCTTTGACGCCCGCGCTGTAGGTCTTTGCCATTGCCGATTGTCCTCCAATACGGGATCGATGGGTGTTGCCGGCGCCGGGGCCGGCGGGAAACCGAGGCCCCGTCTCTGACCTCCCGGCCCGGAGCCTGGCGGAATTATAGGCGGCGAGCCTATAATTACTACTCAATATTTCTAATAAACGACATAAGGATAGACTTATAGTCTTGTGCGGTAGCTCCAGCCGATGAACATCTCGCTTCGCCAGCTTCGAGTTTTCGAGGCGGTCGCGCGCCAGCTGAGCTTTACGCGGGCGGCCGAGGAGCTACATCTGAGCCAACCGGCGGTATCCATGCAGATCCGTCAGCTCGAAGATCAGGTGGGGCTGCCTTTGTTCGAGAAGCTTGGTAGGACGATCGGCCTCACGGAGGCGGGACGCGAGATCTACCACTACAGCCGCAGCATCAACCGCTCCCTACAGGAGATGGAAGAGGTAGTGGAGGCGCTGAAAGGCGTGAGCCGCGGACGCCTGTCGATCGCGGTGGCGAGCACGGTCAACTACTTCGCGCCCAGGCTCCTTGCAGTCTTTCATCAGCGCTATCCCGGGATTGCGTTGCGTCTCGACGTCACCAACCGGGAGCAGCTCGTGCGCCTCCTCGAGGCCAATGCTGTCGACATGGTGCTGATGGGACTGCCTCCGGAGGCGGTGGACGTGGAGTCCGAGGCATTCATGGAGAACCCCCTGGTTATCATAGCGCCGCCGGAGCACCCGCTCGCTCGGGAGCGCGACATCCCGCTGATGCGCGTGGCGGCGGAGGTCTTCGTAATGCGGGAGCCGGGCTCGGGCACCCGGCAGGCAATGGAACGCTTCTTTGCGGAACACGGGATTGCGATTCGGCACGGCATGCAGATGACCCGCAACGAGGCCATCAAGCAGGCGGTGCGGGCCGGTTTGGGCCTCAGCGTGGTATCTCTGCATACGATCGAGCTTGAGCTGGAGACCCGGCGTCTGGTGATCGTGGACGTCCAGGAGTTTCCAATCGAGCGCCAGTGGTATCTCGTCTACCGCCGCGGCAAGCGGCTATCGCCGGCCGCCGGCGCGTTTCGCGACTTCGTTGTCGCAGAGGCAGGGCGTCTGGCCGGCCCACCTCCCGCCCCGAAGCCGCCTGCCCGGGAGCAGCTTAGTGGAGCTGCACCGAAGTGCCGGTAGCAACGGCGTACCTATCGGCTCCGACTGTTCGGTTCCAGGCTGAGGGGTTGGGTTACGGGCGTCCCCCGACGCCCGTAACCCCACCTCGGAACCCCGAAAACCAAGAAGAGAATCGTACAGTTGCCGGGACTTCGACGCGTCTCTACTAGTCCGGGGTGAGGATAGAGGTTGGCCTGCGGTCAGAGCTCGTTCCGGGTGGGTTACGCTTTCCGCATTGCACAAGTCGCGATGGCTTGGGCTAGACTTAGCGGCCATTGCCCCAGCCACCGGCCCAACGCATGCCCGACCAGACCCAAATAGATTCGCGCACGGGCGTCAATCGCTTCCCGCTCCTGTCCGCCGTCGATACCCCTGATGACCTGCGCGCGATGCCGGAAAGCGAGCTTGGCGCGCTTGCCGACGAGCTGCGCGCCTTCTTGATCGACAGCGTCTCACGCACGGGCGGCCATCTCGCGGCCGGGTTAGGTGTGGTGGAGCTGACAATTGCGCTGCACTACGTCTTCGATACGCCGGAAGACCGTCTGGTGTGGGATGTCGGCCACCAGGCCTATCCCCACAAGATCCTCACCGGCCGGCGCAGCCGCATGCCCAGTCTGCGCCAGAAGGGAGGGCTGTCGGGTTTCCCGAAACGCAGCGAGAGCCCCTACGATACCTTCGGCGTCGGCCATTCCAGCACCTCGATCAGCGCCGCACTGGGGATGGCCATCGCCGCGCGGCGTAAGGGGCTGGGTCACAAGGTTGTCTCCGTGATCGGCGATGGGGCGCTGAGCGCCGGCATGGCATTCGAGGCCCTCAATCATGCGGGGGCGCTGGCCCCGGACCTCTTGGTCGTCCTCAACGATAACGAGATGTCCATCTCCCCGCCGGTCGGGGCTATCAGCAGCCACTTGGCGCGCCTTCTGTCAGGCAAGCTTTACACCAGCGTGCGCGAGGGCAGCAAGTCTGCGTTGCGCGGCATGCCTCAGCTGCGCGAGCTCATGGGGCGCTGGGAAGAGCACATGAAGGGCATGGTGATGCCGAGCACCCTGTTCGAGGAGCTCGGCTTCAACTACATCGGACCCATCGACGGCCACGACATCGGGGCGTTGGTCGCGACTTTGCGCAACATGAGGGAGATGCGGGGTCCACGTCTGTTGCACGTGGTGACCCAGAAGGGCCGCGGTTACGAGCCGGCAGAAGGTCAGCCCGTCGCCTATCACGGGGTGACGCCGTTCGATCGCCGCACGGGTGAGCTGCACAAAAAGGGCGGCGGCCGCACCTACACGCAGATCTTCGGCGACTGGCTGTGCGACGCCGCCGAGAAGGATGAGCGCCTGATCGGTATCACGCCGGCCATGTGCGAAGGTTCCGGGCTCACCGCGTTTGCGGCGCGCTTCCCCGACCGCTACTTCGATGTCGGCATCGCCGAGCAGCATGCCCTGACACTCGCCGCCGGACTGGCATGCGAGGGCCTGAAGCCGGTTGTGGCCATTTACTCCACCTTTTTGCAGCGCGCCTATGATCAGCTGATCCACGATATCTGCCTCCAGGGCCTGGACGTGACCTTCGCAGTGGACCGGGCCGGTCTCGTGGGCGCGGACGGGCCCACCCATGCGGGCAGCTTCGATCTCAGCTACGGAAGGCCCATCCCAAACCTGATCATCATGGCACCCGCGGATGAGCACGAATGCCGGCACATGCTACAGACTGCTTATGAGCATCCGGGGCCGGCCATGGTCCGCTATCCGCGGGGCTCCGGGCCTGGAGTGGCGGTCGGGAGCGGGGGGGCGCAGCTGCGCATTGGCGAAGCCGAGGTGCGGCGGCGCGGCGGTGAGGTGGCTCTGCTCGCCTTTGGGAGCCTGGTGTCCGCAGCGCTCCAGGCCGGCGAGGCGCTGGATGCTACTGTCGTCAACATGCGATTCGTGAAGCCCCTGGACGAGGGGCTGGTGTTGGACTTGGTGGCGACCCACAGCCTGTTGGTGACAATCGAGGAAAACGCAGTCGCCGGAGGTGCCGGTTCTGCAGTTGCCGAGAGCCTGGCGGCGCATGGTGTCCAGGCGCGCTGCGTCCATCTCGGACTTCCTGACCGCTTTCTCGACCAGGCGTCTCATGACGAGCAGCTGGCTAGCTGCGGTTTGGATGCCGCCGGCATCGCGGCGGCGGTGCGCAAAGCACTTGGGGACCCCGAGACCGACTGCGGGGTCCGGGAAGGCGTTGGGCACGGATGAGACGCGTTCTGCCGGTCGTTGCCCTTCTCGCCCTCGTCGCGCTGGGACTGCCCTGGTGGCTCGGGGGCGAGGCAGAGCGGCTCTATGATCGGGCATTGGCGCAGTTGTCGGCGCAAGGTCTGCGCGTCCTGGATAGCCACTATGAGCGCGGCTGGTTTGCCTCCCGGGCGACGGCAAAGCTGGTGCTTAGGCCCCGTTCCCCGCGTACCACAGGCAGGCAAGAGCTGGCGGTGCGTGTGGAGAGCCTCATCCAGCATGGACCGTGGAGCCTGAAGGCGCCGCGTATGCTGCCGGCGGCGGCCTTCATCGAGAGCCGCGTCTCATTTGGTCCTAAGGCAGCAGAATCGCCATCGGTCGATCTCGATACGATCGTTGACGTCGATGGCGGCGGTGTCACGCGTTTGCATGTTCCCGCGCGCAAACCATCGGGAACGCAGGAGCCCGCCCAGATCACCCTTGCGCAGGGGACCGGCGAGTTGCGCTTCAGCCCGGATCTTGCCTCTGGGCAAGGCTGGTTGGAGCTGCCTGCCGTGCAGCTCACCGCGGACGGTGAGACCGTCAGGGTGCGCAACCTGCGCATCCAGAGCTCCGGCTCGCGCGGGGTCGGCGGTTTCTTGACCGGGACGGGTCATCTGACCGTGGGCGAGGTCGACGCAGAGGGTCTGGGAGGGAATCTTCGCGCGAGCGGCATCTCCATGGCCGGCGAGAGCCGACCGGACGGTGACCTGCTGAACCTGCACGCCGAATATCGCGTCACAGACCTTGTGATCAACGGCGCCCGGTATGCCCCGTCGGTCCTCGCCCTCTCCATTCGGCGTCTAGCGGGTCCAGCGCTCGCCTCCCTCCAGCAGGCGTTGGATGCCCTGTCGGAGAACGGGGTCGAACCGTCAACCGCGGGGATTACCGCGGCAGCGATCTTCGCGTCCCATCTGCCGGCCCTCTTGACCGCCGATCCGGGCATTGCGCTGGAGCGGCTGGAAATCTCCACCCCGGACGGTCCCGTCTCGGGGAAGCTATCCGTCGCGGTCAACGGCTTGACCCCGCAGGCCCTACGACGACGCGGGGCTTGGCTGCAGCATCTCGTCGGCGAGGGTGAGCTCGATCTCCCCGAGCCGCTGCTTGTTCGCCTCATGACGGACTGGCGCCGACGGCAGGTGCTTGCGGAGCTTCGCAAGCAGGACGAGCAGGTCGCTACCGTCCCTACGGAATACGAGGCCCGGATCGCCGCCGCGGCGGCGGAGCAGCTCGCCGGACTCGTCCGACAGGGTTGGGTGACGCAGGAGCGAGGGCGGATAACGACAGGGGTGAAGCTTGCGGATGCCCTGCTGACGATCAACGGGAAGACCCTCCCCCTGGGCGTGCCCGATGTGCCCTAAGGCGATTGCCGGTACCGGATTTGACAGAAACCCCTTAAACAGGGCGTTTCGAATTGGGTTTTTCGTCTTTATTCGGGGACGGGGCGCTCCGGCCGGGGGACTCCGTGAACACGTCCATGCGGGCTTGACGGCAGCCTCCCTGCTGCCGACACCCCCGGCCGGAGCGGCCCGTCCCTTCCATTCCAGAGGGGAAAGATTCGAGTGAGCTCGGTTGAGTTGATACGACGGAATGCTTGAAATTAGCGCGATCCCGGCATTCGATGACAACTACATCTGGCTGCTGCGGGAGAATAGCGCGGCTGCGGTGGTCGACCCAGGCGACGCCGAGCCCGTCCTGTCGGAGCTCGAGCGGGCCGGTCTTGAGCTCTCCGCCATCCTGATCACGCACCACCACTGGGACCACACGGGCGGAATCGAGGACCTGATCGCGGCCTTCCCCGCCGCCCGTGTGTTCGCCCCCCGCGACCGACGGATACCTTGCGTGACCGACAGGGTCGCCGAGGGTACGGAAGTTCAGGTCCCGCGGCTTGGAACCCGCTATCAAGTCATGGAGGTCCCCGGTCATACCGCAAGCCACATCGCCTATTTGGGGAACGGCCGCCTCTTCTGCGGAGACACCCTCTTCGCGGCGGGGTGCGGGCGCGTCTTCGACGGTACATTCGAGCAGCTTGCCGCATCGCTCCAGCGTATCGCCGCACTGCCTCCGGAGACCCTCCTCTATTGTGCCCACGAGTACACGCTCGCGAATCTCGGCTTCGCGGCCTGGGTCGAGCCGGACAGCCCTGCCGTGGTCGCTCGGACTGCCGACGCGCGTCAGCGGCGGGAGAAGGGCCAGCCCACGGTTCCCTCACGAGTGGCCGACGAGCTGGCGACCAATCCATTCGTGCGGACGCAGGTGGCGGACGTGAAGGCCGCCGCGGAACGCTATGCGGGACGTCCATTGGCCACGTCTGCCGACGTCTTCACGGCGCTTAGGCGCTGGAAGGATAAGAAGTACGATTAGGCCGCCAGCCGCCAGCCGCCAGCCGCCAGCCGCCAGCCGCCAGCCGCCAGCCGCCACCTTCCGCCCTAGTTTTCGGCGTCGGCGATCAGCAGTAGCAGGGGTTTCATGGGCGGGAGCGGTTGAATTCTTGGCTAGTTGACCGTGCGGGTTGCGGCTGTTAGAAACGGCGCCCGTCCTCGACACCCAGGAGCTGGCCGTCTTGCAGTCGCTTACCCGCAGTCTTCCGCTCGCCGTCCGTGTCCTGATTGCCGCAGCCGCGGGCGGCCTAGCCGTGCTTGCCTTCGCCCCCTTCGGGCATTTTCTCATTGCGGTGCTCGCCCTGGCCGTTTTGTATGAGCTGCTGATGCCCCCGTCGCCAGCAGGAGGCTTTTGGATCGGATGGGCGTTTGGCGTCGGGCTGATGGGCTTTGGGGTGTTCTGGATTCGCATCAGCCTGAATGAGTTCGGGAACATGGGCGCTCTGCTGGCGTACGCCTTGACCTTCCTGTTCATTCTGGGGATGGCCCTCTACTACGGCATTGTCGGGTGGCTTGTGGGCCGGCTCGCGAGCCGCGGTTCCCGCGTCGATCCCCTGCTGCTCTTTCCCGCGCTCTGGGTCCTCGGGGAGTGGATCCGGGGCTGGTTGTTCACCGGATTTCCGTGGCTGGCGCTGGGCTATTCGCAAGTCGACTCGCCTCTCGCGGGTTTGGCCCCGGTAGTGGGGGTGTACGGCGTGAGTCTCGCCGTCGCTTTGTCGGGCGGGCTTTTGTGGGGTCTGGTTCGCTGGAGCGGACGAACGAGGGTGGCCGCGCTGATGGGGCTCGGCGCCTTGTGGCTAACCGGCGGAGCGTTTGCCCAGATCGACTGGACGCACCCTCAAGGCGGCCCTCTCCGCGCCACCGTCGTGCAGGCGAACGTCCGGCAGTCCGTCAAGTGGGATCCGGAGTCCCGCATCCCGACGCTCCGTGCCTACATCGAGCTCACGCGGGCAAACTGGAGCAGCGACATCATCGTTTGGCCCGAGACCGCCGTGCCCGACTTCCTCGGCCGGGTTCAGAAGGTCTTCATCGATCCCCTGGCCGCGGAGGCGAGGGAGGCAAAGAGCGAGCTCGTCGTCGGAATCCCCGTCCTGGACTCCACCGATCGGCATTACTACAACGGGCTGGTGAGCTTAGGCACTGTCCAGGACCTTTACCGCAAGCGCCATCTGGTGCCCTTTGGCGAGTACATGCCCTTCAAGGCATGGCTTGGGCCGCTGGCCGAGGCCTTCGAGGTCCCCATGTCGGACTTCAGCTCCGGACAGGCGGCGCGGCCGCTGCTCCGGGTCGGCGGCTATCTGGCCGGGGTGTCCATCTGCTACGAGGACGCCTTTCCGGACGAGGTGGTCGAGGCCCTCCCGGACGCCGCTTTCCTCGTCAACGTCAGCAATGATGCCTGGTTCGGCGACTCCCTGGCCCCCCATCAGCACCTGGAGATCGCGCGTATGCGCGCCATGGAGAACGAACGCTGGACCCTGCGCGCCACCAACACGGGGATCTCGGCAATCATTGACGATAAAGGCCGCGTTGTGGGTGAGGTGCCGGCGTTCCAGCGCGGCGCCTTCACCGCTGAGGTACAGCCGCGGGCGGGTGCCACGCCCTTCGTTTACGTCGGGAGCTGGCTGGTGATCGGGATCGCCCTAGCCATGCTGGCGGTTGGGTTGTTGATCGGGCGGCGCCGTCGGGTCTAGTGTCGCTAGTGATTCGCCCCGTCGCTCGCCTCCCTAGACGACTCTGAAGCAGAGAGGGGATCACCATCCCCTTTGGCCGCAGCGCGCGCGGCAATTATCATGCGTCCTTACTCATCGGCTCCCTGGGACACTTGCTTGGGCTCACTGGTCTACTTCTTCGTCGAGCTTTGTCTGCTGCGCAAGGCCCCGCAGGATCTGCCCGCCTCCAGCGCCTTGCTGGGGATCGCGCTGGCCGCCGACCTGCTGGCAGGGATGCTCCTCTCCCACTCAGCGGGGATTTCGGTGGGGGTTGGGCTCGCTCAGACCCTGGTGGATGTCGTTCTCATGCTGTCCCTCCTCTACGGCGGGCTCAACTGGACACGGCATAGCGCCCGTTTCGTGCAGGCTGCCACGGCGCTGCTTGGCAGCGGTGCCTTGCTCGGCGTGCTCGCGACTGTGCCGCTCGGTTTGTTGCCGAGTGACCCGCAGGCACAAGGATCCCCCGGACTCAGCATCTTGTTCCTGGGCCTGATCGGCTGGGGGGTGCTAGTGACTGGCCATATCGTGCGGCATGCCTTCGAGCTCAGCTTGGCGCAGGGCCTCGCCGTCGCAGTGATCTACAACTTCCTCGTCTACTGGCTTGTAGACGTCATGTTTGTCGGCACTTGAGATGCATCTGCACATCCTCGGCATCTGCGGCACTTTCATGGGCGGCATTGCCGTGCTCGCACGCGCCCTCGGGCATCGCGTCACCGGCTCCGATGCCAATGTCTATCCCCCGATGAGCACGCAGCTGGAGGAGGCGGGCATCCGTCTCGTGGAGGGATACCAGCCATCCCATCTGTATCCCGCCCCGGACGTGGTGGTCGTGGGAAACGCGATGACACGCGGCAATGCGGCGGTCGAGTACATGCTCGACCAGGGCATCCCCTATGTCTCTGGCCCGCAGTGGCTCGCGGAGAACCTGTTACGGGACCGCTGGGTTCTGGCGGTCGCCGGCACCCACGGCAAGACCACGGTGTCCAGCATGCTGGCGTGGGTCCTGGACGATGCAGGCCTCGCGCCGGGATTCCTGATTGGCGGCGTGCCGAGAAGCTTCGACCGCTCTGCACGGCTGGGAACGACGCCCTTTTTCGTCGTGGAGGCGGACGAGTACGACACGGCCTTCTTCGACAAGCGCTCGAAGTTTGTCCACTACCGGCCACGCACCCTGGTCTTGAACAACCTCGAGTTCGATCATGCGGACATCTTTGATTCATTGGGGATGATACAGCGCCAGTTTCACCACCTCGTGCGTACGGTTCCGGGCGCGGGTCTCATCATCCACCCGCAGGCGGATGCGGCCCTGGAGCAGGTGCTTGCGATGGGCTGCTGGACCCCGCGCGAGACCGTTGGCGACGGCGGCGACTGGTCGGCGGAGCTGACGGCGGCGGACGGCTCGCGGTTTCGCGTCCTAGTCAGCGGTCGACCTGTCGGCGAGGTGGAATGGGGGCAAAGCGGTCGCCACAACGTATCCAATGCGCTCGCTGCCTTGGCGGCGGCGCGCCACGCCGGTGTTCCGCCCGCGCGTGGTATAGAGGCCCTGTGCCGATTCGATGGCGTTAAACGGCGCATGGAGCTGCGCGGGGAGGTGCGCGGGGTGCGCGTCTATGACGACTTCGCCCATCATCCGACCGCCATCGCGACGACCCTCGACGGGCTGCGGCGGCGCGTTCGTGGAGCGCGCATTCTCGCGGTGCTGGAGCCCCGTTCGAATACCATGCGCCTGGGCGTCCACAATGCGGAGCTGGCCGCATCGGTGGCGTCGGCCGACCTCATCTTCGTCTACGCGCCCGCGGATCTGGGCTGGGATGCCGCCGCAGTTTTTCGTGCACTTGGCGACCGAGTGGTCGTCCTCGACCGTGTGGACGCCATCGTCGAGCGAGTTGCTGCCGAGGCCGGTGCCGGCGATCAGGTACTGGTGATGAGCAACGGCGGATTTCAGGGCATTCACGAACGTCTGCTGGATGCGCTAAGGGACAGCGCGCCACGCGGCCATATGCGCTCTCCCTCTGTTGCGGGATGACCGTCGGTTTGATCGGTGACCTTGACGCATGAGCGATTCAGCGCAGCCCTGGAAGAAGACGATAACGCTCGCCATGACGGGGGCGTCGGGTGTCCAGTACGGACTGCGGCTGCTCGACTGCCTCATCAGGGCGGATGTCCGCGTCTATCTCCTGATCTCCCAGGCGGGTCAGGTCGTGCTCAAGATGGAGTCGGGGATCGAGCTCCCGTCCCGACCCGCCGAGGCCGAGCAGCTCTTTGCGGAGCGCTACCGCGTGCGCGCGGGCCAGCTTCGGGTCTTCGGTCGTCAGCAGTGGACGGCGCCGGTCGCGAGCGGTACCAACCCGCCCGACGCCATGGTGGTGTGTCCCTGCACCACGGGCACCTTGGCTACCATTGCCTCGGGAGCCTGCAACGACCTCATCGACCGTGCCGCAGACGTCGCCCTAAAGGAGCAGCGCAGACTCATACTGGTGGTGCGGGAGACTCCATTCTCGCCGATCCACTTGGAGAACATGTTGCGGCTTGCCCGCCTCGGCGTGGTGATCATGCCCGCCAACCCGGGCTTCTACTTCAACCCTCAAACGGTGGAGGATCTGGTGGACTTCATGGTTGCCCGCGTGTTGGACCACCTGGCTGTTCCCCATGCACTGCTCCGGCGCTGGGGTGCGTAGAGTGATCTTCCGCCGCGGAGGCCGGAGGCAGCCGAAACAGAACCGGCGGAGTGCCTGCCCCATTGGGCTGAATCGGCCCTAGCTCGCTCAGGTCGTGCAGCAGCCGCTGGAATGGTGTCGCGAAATCTGTGGCGGTCATGGGAACGACAAACCAGTCAAGAATGACCTCTTTGCGTTGAGCGGTGACGTTGCCGACCCATAGGGGTTGGCCCGGCGGGTCGACGCGATAGCGGGTGGCCCACAGCCGCAGCACGAGGCGGTCGTCGGTGCGGACGTGCTTGACGAGGGCCAGGGCCTCGTGACGGCCGTCATGGACCTGTGGTACGACGGGCAGCTTCTCCAGCGACAGGGACGGGGATAGGAGCTTCATAAGGTTGTTGGCCGCCAGCAGCGGCGCATCCCCCCATCCTTGGGGCGCGAGCCGATGCTTAAGCGCTTCCAACGTCCCGGCGTATTGGACGTCGAGGGGATGCTTGTGCTGCTGCCAGATGTCCTCTCGCTGCTGGGGAAGGGTCCGCCATAGACTGCCCTGCCAAGCGTTCTGGCTGATTGCTGTCACGGACGGCTGGGCACGGTACCTGGCGCGGTCGGACCGGCTAGCCGAGACTCCCTGCAGGGTGAAGGTCAGCACAACGGTGGCGAGGACGACCGGACTGAGGCCGCGGCTTGCAGTCTCGCGACGCGTGTGGCTGCGGAAGGCGAGCCCCAGGGCGGCAACCCAGGCGAGTCCGAGCGTGATGCTGCCGAGCACGTCCGTCAGCCAGTGTAAGCCGAAATAGAGCTCGGACAGGGCGACAGCCACCACCAGGACGGTCGCTGCGACATAGGGGAGCCAGCGCCAGATAGGTTGAAAGCCGCCGGCCAGGCAGACGGCGAGGAAGCCGTAGACGACGGTTGCCTGCAGCACATGCCTGCTCGGGAAGGACCAGGGCGAAAGTCCGGTCAGGCCGATGTCGGGGCGCGGGACTTGGAGCAGCACGCCGAGCAGCGGTCCCGCCAGCAGGGCAAAGGCCCCGGCGGCGAGCCAGTATGCGGCTTGGCGCCGGTACCCTTTCCAGCGCAGGTAGCCGTAGACGACGAGAAGGATCGGGAGGATCACGGGCAACCCACCCAGACGGCCGATGCCGAACAGCAGATAGCTCGCGGCTGGGGCGTGGAGGCTCAGGGCGAGATCCAACGCCATCCGGTTCAGGGCCAAGCCGGGCGCATCCACAATGGTGAATCCGGTCACCAGGCCGAACAGGGTGGTGGCGAGGATGAGCGTAGCCGCGAGGGCGGCAAGTGTGGGCGCGTCCGGGTGCTCGGAGTCCGCCAAGGCGCGGGCCACCTCGCCGAGCTTGGGGTGGAGGTCGGCCCACTTCAGCAGACGCTCGACCCACCGGTTAGCATGGGGGCTGAAGAACAGGAAGAGCTCTCGGACGCCCCAAGCTGCAAGCCAGATGATCCCAACGACTGCAAGGAGGACGAGGACCAAACGAGCGGCGGCCTCGGCGGCCAGTTCGAGGGAAGCCCCGAAGACGATGCCGGGCAGCAGATAGGCGGGAGCCCAGGCGAAGGCCGAGACGACATTGGCGACGAGAAAGCGTCTCGGCGACATGCCGAGCATGCCCGCGACTAGCGGCACCACCGCGCGAACAGGTCCGACGAAGCGCCCGAAGGCGATGCTCTTGCCGCCGTAGCGCCGGAAGAACCGAATCCCGGCGTCCAGCGTCTCCGGGTGACGGGAGAAAGGCCAGACAGTCCGTAGTCGATCCTTATAGTACCGTCCCAGCCAATAGCTCAAGCCATCGCCAGCGATTGCCCCGGCGACGGCCCACAGGCAGACAGGGACGAACTCGAGTGTACCGGTCGCGATCAGGGCGCCGGCCCCCAGCATCATGATGACGCCGGGGACTATCAGCCCCACCACGGCCAGGGACTCAGTCAGTGCAACCAGAAACACCGTGAGATGAGCCCACAAGGGGTGGGCGGACACCCATGCCAGGAGGTTCTGGAAGAGCTCGGCCATAGACACCCTCCGCCGCCGGTGGGCGGGCGCCCGTGCTCAGCCGGCGATAGCGGCGAAGGCCTCCACGGCAGCGCTCAACGTGGCGGCAATCTCCGTTTCCGTATGGGCGGCGGAGACGAAGCCCGCCTCGAAGGCCGAAGGGGCGAGATAAACGCCGCGCTTCAGCATGGCGTGAAAGAAGGCGCGGAACTGGGCCTGGTCGCACGCGGTCGCCTGCGCGTAGCTGGTCACCGAATCCGCGTGGGTGAAGAAGATACCGAACATGCCCCCGACCTGATTGACGGCTAGCCCGACATCGGCCGCGGCGGCCCGCTCACGTAGCCCTTCCACGAGATGGTGTGTCCGCTCGCCCAGGGTCTCGTAGAAATCTGCCTTGGAGACAAGCTCTAAAGTCTTGAGCCCTGCCGCCATGGCTATCGGGTTGCCGGACAGGGTGCCCGCCTGGTAGACGGGTCCGAGGGGGGCGATGCGCTCCATGATCTCTCGCCTGCCGCCGAAGGCCCCGACCGGCATGCCGCCGCCGATGACCTTGCCCAGGGTAGTCAAATCCGGCCGCACGCCATAGAGCTCCTGGGCACCCCCTCGTGCGACGCGAAAGCCAGTCATCACCTCATCGAAGATCAGCACCGCGCCATGCGCGTCGCACAGCTCTCGGAGACCCTCCAGGAAGCCGGGCAGGGGAGGTATGCAGTTCATGTTGCCGGCTACCGGCTCCACGATGACGCAGGCGACCTGATCCCCAATGGTCGCGAAGGTGTCTCGGACCTGGTCCAAGTCGTTGTAGCTCAGGGTGACGGTCAGCTCGGCCAAGGCGGTCGGTACTCCCGGAGAGCTCGGCTCACCGAGGGTGAGGGCACCTGACCCAGCCTTTACGAGCAGCGAGTCGGCGTGCCCATGGTAGCAGCCTTCGAACTTGACGAGCTTGTCTCGCCCCGTATAACCGCGCGCTAGCCGGATGGCGCTCATGGTGGCCTCCGTGCCTGAGCTGACCATGCGCACGAGGTCCATTGAAGGCACGAGCTCGCAGACCTTGTTGGCCATCTGGGTCTCGAGCGCGGTGGGGGCGCCGAAGGAGAGGCCGCCATGGATGCGCTCGATGACGGCGTCGATGACCATGGGATGGGCATGCCCCAGGATCATGGGGCCCCAGGAGCCCACGTAGTCGATGTAGCGCTTGCCGTCGGCATCGAACAGGTGAGGGCCGGAGGCACGCTCGATGAATATCGGGTCGCCGCCGACGCTGCGGAAGGCACGCACCGGCGAGTTGACGCCGCCCGGGATGTGGCGCTGGGCCGCTGCGAAAAGGTCACCGGATCGGGTCATCGGCTGCAACCTCCGTGGGGAAGACTCGGGTGAATGCCTGGGCGGCGGAGCGGATGTCCGGTTGAGAGAAGATACCGCTGACGACGGCGAGCATGTCCGCTCCGGCCGCGATCAAGGCGGGGCCATTCTCCGGAGTAATTCCGCCGATGGCAACCAGAGGGAGGTGGAGCTCGCGCCGCGCCCGCCGCAGGAGCTTCAGGCTCGCGGGCATGGCTTGTGGTTTGGTCGGCGAGGGAAAGAAGCGGCCGAAGGCCACGTACTGAGCCCCCGCCGCTTGAGCCCACAAGGCGCGGTCCAGCTGGTCGTAGCAGGAGACCCCGATGATGGCTTGGCCGCCGAGGCGGCGGCGGGCCTCGCGCGGGTCTGGATCGTCTCGGCCGAGATGCAAGCCGTCGGCCCCAACCCGGGCGGCGAGTGCCAGGTCGTCGTTGATGATCAAGGGCACGCCGCGGCCGCGGCAGAGGGCGAGGAGCTCACTTGCTTCCCGCACACGCTTGGCGTTGTCATCGCTCTTGTCGCGGTATTGGACGACCCGGGCGCCGCCCGCAATGGCGGCGGCGACTTGCTCGGTCAGGCCCGGCCTGTCCGCCGGTCGGATTGGAGTGATCGCATAGAGCCCACGCCACCGAGTCACGGCGCAGAGGTCTCCGGTGGGTCGAGGGCATACAGCCGGTTCGGAGTCAGCTGGCAGCGGCCCGTTCTCACCGCGCTCTGCAGGGTTTCCCAGGTGTACTCCTGTGCCTCGGTCACTGCAGCCTCCATGTCCATGTCCTTGGCGAGACGGGCCGCGATTGCGCTCGCCAATGTACAGCCCGAACCGTGGTACTCGTGAGGAAGCCGCGGCCAAGTCCACTCGCGTCGTCTACCGCCTTGCCCATAGAGCCGATTGATCACATCGTTGTCGTCGCCATGGGTGCCTGTGACGAGAACCCAGGCGCACCCTGTCTCCAAGAGCCTCCGCCCGCAGGTATCCGGGTCGGCGACGCCGCTCAGCGTGCGTGCCTCTGGGAGGTTCGGAGTGACGAGGGTGCAGCTGCCGAGCAGGTTCTTGCGTAGCTGATTCAAGAGTGCCGCATCGGTTATA
The DNA here is from genome assembly GCA_963824085.1 of uncultured Gammaproteobacteria bacterium. Taxonomy (GTDB): domain Bacteria; phylum Pseudomonadota; class Gammaproteobacteria; order Chromatiales; family Chromatiaceae; genus JARRNE01. The sequence continues at coordinate 148,192 of CAWGNT010000014.1, read as the reverse complement.
TGCTCCCCAGCGCTGGAGGCGAGCACCGGGTCCAAGACGAGCGGAAGGTCGGGGTGTTCGGCTGCGATTTCCGTGATTACGCGGACGGTTCGCGAGCTACCGAGCAGCCCCACCTTGATGGCGCGGACACCGCAGTCGGCGAGCACCAGGCGACATTGCTCCGCGACCTGCTCGGCGGGCTGCGGCATTAGCCGGCGGATCCCGCAGGTGTCCTGGGTCGTTAGACAGGTAATGACGGTGCAGGCGTGGAGACCCGCGGCCCGTGCGGCCTCGGCATCTGCCTGGACCCCGGCTCCGCCGCTGGGGTCGTGGCCGCCCACTGCTAGCAGCACTGGAGGTGAATCGAATGAATACATGGCCGATGTCCAATCCCATTGGTCGACACTGGCTCCCGGCCCAACGGAGGTGCTTCGACCGGCTGGCGCAGGCAGTCAAGGTTGAAAACGGTCGACGCGACCCAGACTTGCGCCCCGGGTCTTACCGGTCAATGGTAACCTATTGCGTCATCTCGCTTGAGACGCCTCAGATCGTTTTTCGGAGGATGCGTCTTCCCCTCCTAGACCTGCACGACGCGGGCGACAATCGCTACGGGCCTGTTCATGAAGCGCTACATGTGTGTCATTTGCGGTTTTATCTATGACGAAGAGCAAGGACTCCCCGAGGAGGGGATTGCCCCCGGGACCAGATGGGATGACATCCCGCTGAACTGGAAGTGTCCGGAGTGTGGTGCCGGCAAGGAAGACTTCGAGATGGTGGAGATCTGACTTGGGATGAGGGTAGGCGTTGCCGTGGCGGCTCGTGTTATGGCCAAAGTGCACTACACTCTTGGCTGATGTCCCACGAACGTCCCGATCGTGTCTATTCGACTCCGTCCCACACCGCGGGGATGGCCGATTTGGCGCGGCGCTACTGTGTCCTGATTGAGTCCTCGGACGCCAGGGAGCCCTCTTGGCTGCGTGAGGTCGCCGAGCTTCTGCCGCTCCTTCATGCGGCGATAACCTCGCTCGCCGATTCCGATTCGGTTCCTCGTGACAGCGAGGACCTGACGCCGGACCTGGATGCGCGTTTCGAGCTGTTCAGCCACCTACGCGGCCTTCTGGGGGACAGGGATGGGTACTGGCTCGAGTTTGATCGGGTTGATGACTGCCATGCCATGACAGGGAGCCTGGCGGACGACCTCACAGACATTTACTGCGAGCTCAAGCACGGCCTGCGCACCATCGAGCGTCATCCGGCACGGGCGCTTAGGGGCTGGCTCAACGGTTACGAGTTTCACTGGCGGCGGCACTTGTTCGACGCCGAGCGCCATCTCGCCATGCTGGCTGCTCAGGGACGGTTGGGGTAGGGTGCCAGCAGGTGGAAGTGCAGGGCGCTTTCCGGTAACCTTGCGCGCCAGCTTCGTGTTTTTGAGAGATTAGTTTTATGTTGGCTACGCTTTCCGAGCAAGACCTTTCCCTCACTGTGCCGGCCCAGTCCAAGATGGGCGAATTGCTCACCCAGGTCGAGGACAGCATCCAGGGGGTGCGTGTCTTCGCGACCCCCGGCGGGTGCAGTGGGGTCAGCTTCGGTATGACCTTCACCGACAGCATCAACGCCGATGACGGCGTCCTTGATTGCGACGGATTCAAGGTCATCGTCGACGATGGGACGCTCCCGTTCCTGCGCGGTGTCGAGATCGACTTCATCGACCGCGGGGACGGAAATGCGAGCTTCGTCTTCAACAACCTGCCCCAGGCAGGTGGCGGGTGTGGAACGTGCGGCTCCGGGGGCGGCTGCTCCTGACCTTGGGGTGTCGCCCTGCGCCGAAACCATTCCGAGGGATGGCTTCGGCCTAGCGAGACAACGATAACGACATGACATCCATGCTTAAGAAAGCGGCTTCTGCCGCTTTTTTCTTCTCCGCTGATCCGTCGGGTGCTCGTTACGACAAGAGTACACACTGAAGGCGCTCCTCGTTGTCCGTCAATCGTTGGGGTGGCGAGAATCGCCAGACTCGTTAGCACAAAGCATCCGACAAGGCAGCAGGCGAGATGATCAGAGTTGGAATCGTCGGAGGAACCGGATACACGGGTGCGGAGTTGCTGCGCCTGGTGGCTACCCATCCGGAGGTATCGCTGATTGCGGTCACGTCTCGGAGTGAGGCGGGCGTGGCGGTCAGCGACCTGTTCCCGCACCTGCGCGGACGGATGGAGATCTCTTTTAGCGCGCCGGACGAAGGACGTTTGAGCGAGTGTGACCTGGTCTTTTTCGCGACGCCGAACGGAACCGCGATGCAGTTGGTGCCTGGCCTGTTGGCGAAGGGTACCCGGGTCATCGACCTCGCCGCCGATTTTCGTCTGAAGGACAGCGGCGAGTGGGAACGTTGGTACGGGCAGCCCCACGCCTGCCCTGAGCTATTGGTAGACGAAGCTGTCTACGGCTTGCCGGAGCTCAACCGCGACGAGATCCGTAACGCACGCCTGGTGGCCAATCCGGGCTGCTATCCAACCGCCGTCACGCTCGGGTTCCTGCCCTTGCTGGAACGTGGCCTCGTGGACCCCGGTTGGATGGTCGCGGACGCGAAATCAGGAGTCAGCGGCGCGGGACGCAAAGCTGCAGTCGGACTCCTCATGGCCGAGGTTGGTGAGAGCTTCAAGGCATATTCGGTCGGCGGCCACCGTCATCTCCCCGAGATCGCCCAGAGCTTGGCACCCTTTGCGGGTGAGGGCCTGTCACTCACCTTCGTTCCGCATCTCGTTCCCATGGTGCGCGGAATCGAGGCGACGCTGTACGCTCGTCGAAAGGAGTCCGATCAGGATCTGCAGTTGCTGTTCGAGGAGCACTATCGCGGGGAGCCCTTCGTCGATGTCATGCCGGCGGGTGCCAGCCCGGACACGCGGTCCGTGCGGGGGAGCAATGTCTGCCGCATCGCGGTGGCAGAGCCCCTGGGGCGAGGCACGGTCGTTGTCCAATCCGTGATCGACAACCTGGTCAAGGGAGCTGCCGGTCAGGCGGTCCAGAACATGAATCTGATGTTCGGCCTCGACGAGTCAACCGGTTTGCAAGGCATCGCCTTGCTTCCCTGAGGGCGGGAACATGCTTTCACGAAGGCGGGTTGCCTCTCCTCGCATCGTTCGTCCACATCCCGCGCGCCGCCTTGTCGCGGTGTTCCTTGTGCTGGCGGCGATCGCTGGGGCCTTCGCGGGCGGGATGGTCTTCAGCCGTGCACAGTCAAGCGGGGTCTACGAACGACTGGGCGCCGTCACCAAGGAGCGCGACGCGCTTGTTGACCAGGTGGCCGACTTCAAACAGCGGATCATTCTGTTGGAACGTAACCAACAGGTTGACAGCGAGACCAAACGCGGTGCGCAGGCGCAGCTTGAAGAGTCTCAGGACAAGCGGCTCGCGCTGGAGAAAGAGGTCTCGCTGCTTAGGCGGCTAATCCGCGAAGGCGGCGGCGGTGTTCTTCAGGTCCAAGACTTCAAGTTGACCCCGACCGGCGAACCCCGGACCTACAGCTACAGCTTTACGGTGAGCCAGCTCGTCCAGGACTTTGGCGAGTCGGCGGGCAGTGTGAACGTCAAGGTCGCCGGTAAGCGGAAAGGCAAGGATGTCACACTACCGCTCACGAAGCTCAAGGGCTCCAAGCCGACGACACAGAAGATGAAGTTTCAACACTTTCAGAACTTCGACGGCGAGATCAAGCTGCCGGAAGGGCTGGATCCCGAGAATCTCATCGTCGAGGTAACGCCCACTACCAGCAAGTTGATCCCGATCGCGGAGACTTTCCCGTGGAGCGCCGGGCACTGAACTGGGCTGTGCGGGCAGCGACTCTACTACCGGCGAGGAACACATGCGCAAGAAGATTCGGCTGCCACCTTATGCGACCATCATTGGCGACGGAACGGAGGTGACGGGGGACATCCGCTTTGCAGGGGGGCTGCACATCGACGGAAAGGTCGTCGGCGATGTGAGCGGGCTATCCACGGACGAGTGCGTGCTGACGGTCGGCAGGTCGGGTACGGTCGAGGGCAACCTCGATGTCGCCTGTGTGGTCATCGACGGAACCGTTGTCGGCGACGTCCGAGCGGCACGCCGGGCGGAGCTTGCCGCCGGCGCGAGGATCGAGGGCACCCTCCACTATGGTGTGCTCGAGATGGCGGAGGGCGCCGAGGTAAACGGCAAGCTGCTGCACGTCGAAGATGTCGAAACGCCGAGGCTGATCTATCAACGCTCGACGGACGTTCACGGTGGGGTTACGGAGCGGGCCGATATTGCCGATGTCGACTCGGCGGAGGACAGGCCCTCGCCACGCGGGGGCATTACTTGAATAACGCTGTCGGAATACGCACTTTCTGACAACGTTGGTGAGAGGCAACCCGAGGTACCGGTATGAATACGGCAGCTGCGATTGAGTCCCCCCTGGTTTTCACATCGGCCGCGGCATCCAAGGTCGCGGAGCTTATCCGCGAGGAAGGCAATCCTGATCTGATGTTGCGAGTCTATATCCAGGGCGGGGGCTGCTCAGGTTTCCAGTATGGGTTTACCTTTGACGAGACGGTCCAGGATGGGGACACGGAGGTCGTCACTGACGGCGTTCGGTTACTCATCGATCCGATGAGCATGCAGTACCTGTCCGGGGCGGAGATCGATTATTCGGAAGGGCTTCAGGGCGCTCAGTTCGTGATCAGAAATCCCAACGCCACGACGACTTGCGGCTGCGGCTCGTCGTTTTCCGCCTAGGCGCCCCTAACGCGCTGTGCCCGCTATTCTGTCCTCTGCTCCGATGGTGGGAGGGTGCCCGGCAGTGCGTCGCCGAAGTTTCGGTCGGGTCATCCGCTGCCCGTGGCGACGGAAGGAGTAGCCGGCCACGTTCGGAGCGCGATCTGGTCGTTGGACTGAGCTCGTGGCGATATGAGCCGGCGCGAGCCGCGGGCGGTCGGACCCTGCAACGCGGGTCGATGTCAGGCGCGTCGTGAGCCGGCTCTCGGCGGTGTCCACCTCATGACTCGGCAGCTCACTGTTCCCGCGACGCCCCATCTCCAGCAGCCTTCGACTTCGGAGGCAGCGTGAGAGGGATGATGTTGGAGTCGGATTCCCGCCCTGGTTGCTCCGCGTTGGGCCAGAACCACCGCAGCGCGACGTAGACCACTGCGACCGCAACCGCAAGCGCGACGACCCGGAATAGCACCTTTCGCAGTCTTGGTGAAGGCTTGCGGGCCGTTAGGTCGCTGTGGCGAAATTTGTGGTCGCGCATACAGAAGTCATGTTAGCAATTTGATATTGCTAGGAATTCAGGCTGTGGCCAGATTCTAAACCGATCGCACAGCCGATGGAAGGCTGTGGCCGACGGGAGGATGGGCCGATGTGCCCGCCTCGGGCGGAGCCCACTCGGCTATTATGCAACGCTTTGGCCGCAAAGGGGTGGTGTAAATGGGGGCGGTAGACGACGCGTACACGTTAATCAGCAGGGGAACCGAAGAGATCCTCATTGAGAGCACCCTGCGCAAGAAGCTGTCTAGCGGCCGTCCCTTGCGCGTGAAGGCCGGATTCGACCCCACAGCACCGGACCTCCACCTTGGGCACACGGTGCTGATCAACAAGCTCCGCCAGTTCCAGGAGCTGGGCCATGAGGTCCTTTTTCTGATTGGCGACTTCACCGGCATGATCGGCGATCCGACCGGCAAGAGCGTGACGCGCAAGCCGCTGACGC
>CAWGNT010000014.1:0-137500 GCA_963824085.1 uncultured Gammaproteobacteria bacterium | reverse complement strand
CACGGAGCTGACGGGGGTTGCAGTGACCAGGCCGCTGCGACTGTTTATCAAAAACACAGCACTCTGCAAACTCGCAAGAGGACGTATAGGGTGTGACGCCTGCCCGGTGCCGGAAGGTTAAGTGATGGGGTCAGCGCAAGCGAAGCTCTTGATCGAAGCCCCGGTAAACGGCGGCCGTAACTATAACGGTCCTAAGGTAGCGAAATTCCTTGTCGGGTAAGTTCCGACCTGCACGAATGGCGTAACGATGGCGGCACTGTCTCCACCCGAGACTCAGTGAAATTGAACTCGCTGTGAAGATGCAGCGTTCCCGCGGCTAGACGGAAAGACCCCGTGAACCTTTACTACAGCTTTGCACTGGACTTTGAACCTGCTTGTGTAGGATAGGTGGGAGGCAGTGAAGCGAGGACGCCAGTTCTCGTGGAGCCGACCTTGAAATACCACCCTGGCATGTTCGGAGTTCTAACCTCGGCCCGTGATCCGGGTCAGGGACAGTGCATGGTGGGTAGTTTGACTGGGGCGGTCTCCTCCCAAAGCGTAACGGAGGAGCGCGAAGGTACCCTCAGCGCGGTCGGAAATCGCGCATTGAGTGCAAAGGCAAAAGGGTGCTTGACTGCGAGACAGACAAGTCGAGCAGGTGCGAAAGCAGGCCTTAGTGATCCGGTGGTTCTGAATGGAAGGGCCATCGCTCAACGGATAAAAGGTACTCCGGGGATAACAGGCTGATACCGCCCAAGAGTTCATATCGACGGCGGTGTTTGGCACCTCGATGTCGGCTCATCACATCCTGGGGCTGAAGTCGGTCCCAAGGGTATGGCTGTTCGCCATTTAAAGTGGTACGCGAGCTGGGTTCAGAACGTCGTGAGACAGTTCGGTCCCTATCTGCCGTGGGCGTTGGAGACTTGAGGGAAGCTGCTCCTAGTACGAGAGGACCGGAGTGGACGTACCTCTGGTGTTCCGGTTGTCACGCCAGTGGCACTGCCGGGTAGCTAAGTACGGACGGGATAACCGCTGAAAGCATCTAAGCGGGAAGCCCCTCCCAAGATAAGGTCTCCCTGGACGCGTGACGTCCCTGAAGGTCCGTCGAAGACCACGACGTTGATAGGCGGGGTGTGGAAGCGCAGCAATGCGTGAAGCTAACCCGTACTAATTGACCGTGCGGCTTGACCATATAACACCCAAGAGCTGTGGGTGTGCATGCCGCGCATGCGCCGGCGCGATCACCTCACCGAACACAGGTGTGGCAACACCACACCGCCGCTTTCCCTGGCGGCCACAGAGCACTGGAACCACCTGATCCCATCCCGAACTCAGAAGTGAAACGGTGTATCGCCGATGATAGTGTGGGGTCTCCCCATGCGAAAGTAGGTCACCGCCAGGGCCTTACACCCAAAACCCCTCGCCACTCGGCGGGGGGTTTTTCTTTTGGGGAGTGTTTCGTCCCGCTGCCCGGTTTGGTCTGGGTGATCAGCGTCGTGCCTGAGCTGGGACGTCCGGTATGCGGGTTGGAGTGGGCCGTGGGGAACACGCCGCCAATACGTCCGTGTGGGCTCGATGGCGCCGTCCGTGGCGCCGACGGTCCAACCGATCCGTATGACGCGGGCTCGGTGGCTGAGCTATCGCGCTATCACCTCGGTATGTGGGGTGACGCTGGAGGTCTGCCCGAAATCAGCGCAGCACCGGCCGGGCGTTGACGGGCTGGACGGGCCTATTTTTGAACCCATGCAGGACCTGGATGAGCTCAAAGACCTGCTCTTTGGACACAGAGAGCGGCTCCTTCATCACCAGCCAGCGCACGCCCTCGGTACAGGGCGGAGTGGTCAGGGATCCGTTGTAGCGAAAGTAGTCCCGATTGGCAGGAAGAAGCGACGCTGGGTTTACCGGTATGGTCAATGGCTTCGCGGCGCCTACTTCGGTAGGCATTGCGGCCCAAAGTTTGGCTAGATCGGCGTTCGGCTCACCTTCACTTAACAGGACACCGATCACGGCGAGGTGACCTTCGGGATCGGCGTGTACGAAATGGGCCTCCAGAGCGTAGGACTTGCCCGCGACGGTGTGCTCACTGGGGGCGTGAAAGTGGAACTGTTTGAGGGTGAATGTACGGCCGTCCATTGTGAGGGTCCCGCCGGCCTGAACATTGACCTGAACGGTGTGGCCGTTATTGAGAATGTTGGTTCCGTGGCCGGCATAATCGATGGCGACCGGCGCAAGGTCGGCATGGACGGTGCTGCCAACGTCGATGGGTGATTGGTTCACGTCGGGTCTACGGTGCGCTAACGCGACGGCTTTTCTTCGGGCAGCGGACGCGCCCCGCCTGCACCTTCTGTGACGACGTCCTGGTAAAAGGAGAGCATGCGTTCCGCCAGGGCGGGTGCAGACCACTCACTGGCGTAACGCTTCGCGTCCACCGCCAAGCGGCGCCGCAAGTCGGAGTCTTTGAGTATCCCGACGACCTTGTTGGCGAAGTCGGCCTCATCGTCCGCGGCGATGATGCAACCGCGCCCGTCCTGCAGCACTTCGCGTGTTCCCATGACGGCAGTGGACACGACGGGTACTCCGAGCGCCATGGCTTCCAGCACGACGAGACCCTGGGTCTCGGTCCGCGAGGCGAACACGAAAGCTTCACCGGCGCAGTAACAGTCCTCAAGTGCTCCGTCCCGGTTGAGGTAACCTACGAAATACACGCTGTCGCGTAGCCCCAAGCGTGTCGTCAGCCGTTCGAGGGAACCCCTTGCGGGCCCCTCTCCCGCGATAACAAGCAGGACGTCGGGGACCGAGCGCTTGACGCTTGTCAGCATTCGTAGCAGAAAGTCGATGTTCTTCTCGAATGCCAAGCGACCCACATGGACTAGCACCGGACGGCTCGGTGCGATGCCGTGGCGCGTTCGGAAACGCTTGCCCTGCCCGTGGCTAAACTGGTCGAGCTCGATGCCGGTCGGGATGACCGCGGCCTGCGTCTTCACCCCGTACGACCGAAGCACGTCCAGCATCGCGCGGGATGGGGCAACCAAGGCGTCGACGTCCCCGCACTGGGCGGCGGAGAATCGCCTGGCCGCGAGCCGCAGCCAAGCCGAAGGGACGAAAGGGACGTATTTGTCGAGGTACTGCTCGAAGAAGGTATGATAGCTCTCGATGACGGGCAGGCGCAGGCGACGCGCCAGTCCGAGCCCCGCGTAGTGTGCAACGAACGGGGTGTGGATGTGCAACAAGTCGAAGCCACGCGCGGCCAGTGTCTGCCGATATGGCTTGAGCCGCCCCGTGCGCAGGATGCGATCCTCCGGGTCAACAGGCAAATAGCGGGATGCGATGCGGATAATCTCGAAGGGCTCGGGGTCCTGGCGCCCGTAGTCGGGGGCGATGAGCGTGATCTCATGCCCTGTGACCGTGAGCTCGCGGGCAAAGGTCTGAATCGAAGTCGATACTCCGTTGACGCGCGGAAAGTAGACGTCGGAGATCATCAAGATACGCATGGTCTGGTATCGGCTGGGGAGTCTAACCGCGCAGAATACCCGCAGTTGTGTGACCGCACGGTGAAGATCGAATGACGCGATGATGACCAATCAGTCTCGATACTGCTCCCGGCGAGTCCTGCGATGGTTGGCCGCCGGCCTTCTGTGCGCTGCGCCCTCTCTCAACGCCGGCAAGCTTCCACCCCTGTGGGGTTACGGTGTCAAGTCCTGCAGTGACTACCTCTCGGCGGCCAAAGGATGGGAGGCGGGAGTCGAGACCGAGATCGCTGAGTATCGGCGCTACGAGGACTGGCTGACCGGATTTGTATCCGGTCTCAACCTCGCAACCGGCGAAGACGTGCTCAAGGGTGCCGACATCGATTCAGCGCTTCGGCGCACCCGCGCCTACTGCGAAGGGCACCGAAAGCAGGACTTTTTCAACGCTTCCATGGACTTTGTCCGCATGCTCAGTAAGTTGCGGTGATGCATGCGGCGCCCGTCGCAAACCGCTCGTCATTCGCCCACGAGACCGCGGTTGTCTCGCCTCCGAATGCCGCGCTAACGCCTTTCGATCGCTTCGGGTTTCGTATCGGCGCGGCCGTTGCGGCGACGGCAGCCGCCAGTTCTGTCGCCACGTTTGGTGCGCAACGCGTTGGATGGGTTGATCGATGAGCGATGTCACAAAGGGCCATATCGTCCACCGCTTCGACGAGGAGCTCGGTGGCGTGCGCGGCCTGGTCCTGGAGATGGGCGAGTACGTTCGTGAGCAGATCAGGGCGTCCGTGACAGCCCTTGCTACCGGGGACCTCGCCCTTGCTCGGCAGGTGATCGATCGCGAAAGGCGCATCGACTACTTCGAGCTCGACACGGATGACGCCATCTTCAATCTGATCGCGAAGCGTCAGCCTGCGGCCATCGACCTGCGGCTGGTCCTCGCCCTATCAAAAGTGGTCGGCTTCCTGGAGCGGACGGGCGATAAGGCCGGGCAGATCGCCTGGTGTGTCGTTCGCATGATAGAGCGGGAAGGGCAGCATCCGTCCTCCAAGATTCTCCATCATGTGCGGCGCCTGGAGGAGGTCGCGTCCCGGATGCTGGAGCGTAGCCTCAAGGCGCTGGCGGAGGCGGACATCGATCTGGCCGTGGACGTGTTCGCCGAAGGTGCTCTGGTGGAGGACGAGTTCGATGCCGCAATGCGGCACCTGGTGACCTTCGTCTTGGAGGATCCCGCGCTTCTGGGGCAGGTACTGGACATGGTATTCGCTCTCCGCGCCTTGGAGCGTGTGGGAGACAACGCGGGAAGTATCGCCGAGCAAGTGGTCTTCGTGGCCAAGGGAAAGGACGTGCGCTATCAGAACCGTGAGATCCTCATCGACACCCTGCGCCATAGGAAGCAGCGGTGATCTAGTAGAGCGGAACCGAAGAGCCGGTACCAATGCCGTATCGGTCGGCTGGAACTTTTCGGCTCTGGCCTGAGGGATCGGGTTGCGGGCGACGTGGTGTCGGCAGCAGTGAGGCTGCCGTCAGGTTACATGGAGGTATTCATGGCGCTCCCCGACGCCCCTAGCCCAACCTTGGAAAACCGACACCCGAGATGAGAATCGCATAGCTGCCGGGATGTTGGCACCGTTGCACCAGAGCCGCGTGTCGATGTCTCGAGCCAGTACGCAGGCTCGGCCCTCCCTGACTGGCGGGTCGGCGTCTTGGATACCCCAGTGCCACATGCTAGTCTGGATTCGATCTGAGCCGATTCCGAACCGGACTCCCGTCGTTCTCGTCACCGATCATGAACCCTGTTTCGGCCGTCCTTCCTCAGCTGCTCGAGCTGATATGCGACCTCTATGAAGAGTCGCAAGAGTTCCTGGAGCAGACGGGCGACGCGCAGCTCTGGTACAACCGGGGCTATGCCAACGGCATGATCGACGCCCTGAGCGAGCTTGGGTACAAGGAGCATGTCGTGGCAGTGGTCGACCCGGACGAGGGCGAAGTGGCAGCGGGGCACGAGCTGCTTCCCTGGGGGAAGGCCTACCGTCATGGCTGGGAGAAGGGCCGGCAGGAGACTCACGAGGTACTGGAGGGTAGCTGAGGTGCTCAAGATCGTCTCGTTCAACATAAACGGCATCCGCAGCCGCCCCCATCAGCTGGAGGCATTGAAGCAGCGCCACCAGCCGGACATCGTCGGCATCCAGGAGTCCAAGGTTGACGACGAGGCGTTTCCGCGGGAAATGATCGAGGCACTCGACTACCTGCCCAACTACTTCGGCCAGAAATCCCACTATGGCGTCGCCCTTCTCAGCAAGGAGCCGCCGATCGCGGTTGTCAAGGGGCTGCCGACGGACGAGGCAGATGCCCAGCGGCGTGTGATCACGGCGACCTTCGCGACCGGCGGCGACCCTGTCACGGTGATTAATGGCTACTTCCCGCAGGGAGAGAGCCGGGGACATCCGGTCAAGTTTCCGAGCAAGGAACGCTTCTATCGCGACGTCCTGGCGTATCTGACGGAGCGCTTCTCGCCGGACCAGCAGGTGGTCTTGTTGGGGGACATGAATGTCGCGCCGCTTGATCTCGACATTGGTATCGGGGAGGACAATGCGCGGCGCTGGCTGCGTGCGGGAAAGTGCAGCTTCCTACCGGAGGAACGTGAATGGCTTCGAGCCATCACTGCTTGGGGTCTGGAGGACGCTTACCGGCTCGTTCACCAGGAGGTTGCCGACCGCTTCAGCTGGTTCGACTACCGCAGCCGCGGCTTCGAGCGGGAGCCCAAGCGGGGGCTGCGCATCGATCTGCTGTTGGTCACCGCGTCCCTGCGCGAGCGCCTGCTCGACGCCGACATCGACTACGAGATCCGAGCTATGGAGCGACCATCCGACCACTGTCCCGTGTGGGCGACGTTCGACTTGTGAGGAGGAAGTGGCGAGTTGCGAGGACCAAGGGTCGAGGTCGGTAGAATGGGCAAAGCGTGGCGTGCCCATAGGTATGGCCGAAACGATTAGCGTCTCCCCGCCGTCCGAAGGGGCGACGGACAGGCTCTATCGCCACCGGCAAGGGTCGGGGGGTGAAAGGGGTGCCTGAAGGTCCTCGCTACATCTCGTGCGCCGCCAGCCATCCGCTCCACTTCGATACTGGGAATGACCGCACCTAACGACTCCACTCCGGATTCCATCTTCGGCCGCCAAGAGGAATACCTTGGCCGCCCTCGCAAGCACACCCTGCCCTTCGATGAGCTCGGTGGCAACCTGGCCGTACCGGAAGAACGACCGAGCTTCAACGTCCGTTGTCACGCGGACGACGACTGGGCGGGCGGCATCGCATTCCAGCTCGTGCTGGGCGACCAGCCGGTGCAGCCGTCGCTCGGGGCGCTGCAGCTCATGCACTCCATCGTCCAGGACTTCGGGCACATCCCGGCGGAATATCTGGTGCCGGCGGGGCAGGGGTCTATCACCGTAAGCAGGGAGCGGCGCGAGACGACGGTGCGCCTGCGGCGGAGAGTGACGCCGATGTCTACGATGAGTGGGATCACACGCGGAAGGGCTATCGCAAGGGTTGGTGTCAGCTCCGCGAGCGCGACGTGCATCCCCAACCGGACAACTTTGTCGCCCAAACTCACGAGAAGTACCGCGGACTCCGGAAACACCTCTACCGCACCTTCGAGGCCCTGCGCGGCGAGGAAAAGCTGCTCAAGCGCGAGCCATATGGCCAAGACCCGGACATCGATGCCCTGGTGGAGGAGGCTTACGCCGACTGCGCGCGCGGGCTCGAGATGAGCGAGCGGTTGTTCCAGCGCCGCCAACGCCTGGAGCGCAACTTGGCGGTGCTCTTCATGGTCGACATGAGCGGCTCCACCAAGGGCTGGATCAACGACGTCGAACGCGAGTCCTTGGTGCTGCTATGCGAGGCATTGGAGCTGCTGGGGGATCGCTACGCCATCTACGGCTTTTCCGGCTTCACCCACATGCGGTGCGAGCTTTTCCGGGTGAAGGGGTTCGGTGAGACCTATGATGAGCGTGTCCAGGCGCGCATCAGCGGGATCCGGCCACAGGACTACACTCGTATGGGTGTGACCATCCGCCACCTCACGCGCAAGCTGTTGGAGGTAGAGGCGCGGACGAGGGTGCTGATCACGCTCTCTGACGGCCGACCTGACGACGAGGATGGGTATCGCGGCGAGTACGGAATCGAGGATACCCGCCAGGCGGTCCTGGAGGCCCGGAGCCAGGGTATTCATTCTTTCTGCATCACCATCGACGACGAGGCACAGGCGTATGTCCCCCATATGTTTGGGCCAGCGGGTTATCCGGTGGTGGAGAATGTGGCCAAGCTGCCCTACCGCGTCTCCGATATCTACCGACGCATCGCCGCTTGATGAAGCGCAGCGCCATCCTGCGCTTTTACGCGGAGCTCAACGACCGTCTACCGCCTGAGCGCCGTCAGCGTGACTTCGAGCTCGCGTTCGACGGTCCGCACGAGGTTGCGTCTTTGCTCTCGGCGCTTGGCGTGCCGTCGGATGCGGTGGAGCTTGTCCTCGTTAACGGCGTGTCCCGCTCACTCGACTATCTGGTGCAGAACGGGGACCGCGTCAGCCTGTACCCAACCTTTGAGTCGGTCGACGTCAGCCCGCTGCTGCAGCTGCGCGACTCTCCACTGCGCCGCGTCGCCTTTATCGCCGATGCCCACCTTGGTCGCTTGGCACGTTACCTCCGCCTCCTGGGGTTCGATACCCTGTTCGAGAACGACCCCGGGGACGAGGCGCTCGCCGAGATCGCGGCTAACGAGGGACGCATCCTGTTGAGCCGAGACCGTGCACTCCTCGAACGCCGGATTGTCACCCACGGCCTTTGGGTGCCGGCGGTTCGCCCCAGTGAGCAGCTCGCCTACGTGCTGGACCGGCTCGACCTCTACCGTCTGCTGCAGCCGTTCACGCGCTGCACCGTCTGCAATGGGTTGCTTGCAGTGGTCGACAAGGAGCAACTGGACAAGCAGGTTCCGCCGCGAGTGCTGGCGGTGTTTGACGACTTCTGGCGCTGCACCGCGTGCGGCCGCATTTACTGGCAGGGCAGCCACTACGATCGCCTGCGCCGTCTCGTGGAGCAGGTGGTGACCGCCGGTCCCGATCGCTTCGGTCCGAACCACGGCGCAGTCGTGCCCGAATGATCAGATGGGGTATCCTGCGCGGTCACGAGCGATGCGGGCGCGCAGGACCATGAGCAGGTGGAGTAGAGGATATCGTCGGGCGGCTCAGTGGCTGGCCGTGTTGTCATTCCTACTATCGGTAGGGGCCGCGGCGGACGACGCCTGCGTCAAACGGGTCTTCGGCGCCTACTGTCTCGGCGGCGACATCAATGCCATGCACCACCAGGGGCTCCCACCCCTGTTCCAGGAGACGGATGGCGAGCGGCGTGCCGTCGTCTTCAGCGAAGGTCCGAAGAAGATCTACGTCCTCGCCTTCCGCAACCGGATCTACAAGGTGGTGCGCCAGTACCAGATCGCGACCCAGCTCCGTTACGACGATCTTTACAACCTACTGCGCAGAAAGTACGGCCCGGGCGAAGACCGCAGCCAGTTTCCTCCCTACGCAACCTCACCCGCCCGCAGATTGGGGTCGATTCGCCGCGGAGACGGCCGCGCCGTGCACTACTGGAAACCCGCTGAGTCCTGGCATATCGAGCTCAGCTGGACCCGCGAGATGGGTCTTGCCCTGGCCTATATCGACACGGGATTGGACGAGCAGCGGGAGGCGGCTATGGAGCGGGGGTTGTAGCACGTTGATGCCTTGCTTTCTCACCCTACCTCCGCGGGGGCGAGGGGACGAATGACCAGAAAAGCGGGCCTGCTAGCCTGGCGACCTAGTTCTACCGATGCCTAGGGGTCGGCTATCGCGGCTCGCCTTGCGCGATGACCAATGCAGTCGCCCCGCCGTTCGTGCATCCGCCAAATTCGATGTCGGGAGCAGTGGGCCAACATGCGCGAGCCTTAGGAACGCACAGCCAGGCTCATCCCGTCCTCGTGAACAGCGTTCAGGTGCACATGGACGATCCGATTGACCGGGTCCCCTTCGGGGATCCTTTCGATCCGAACCGGCAGATAGTTAGGCGTGTAACCGAACCAGTCGCCGTCCCTTTCCGCGCGATAGCGCCCTTCCACCAGCACCGGGACGCGTCGGTTGACGAAACGTTCCAGGACTCCCCGCTCCAGTCGTCGTCCTAAGTCGTGCAGCTGGCGGCTACGGGTCCGCTTGAGCTCGGCGGAGACTTGATTCGGTAGCGTTGCGGCCCGTGTCCCGGCGCGCGGCGAGTAGGCGAAGATATGCAGGCGTCCGAAGCCCACGGACTCGACGAACTCGATCGTCTCCTCCCACTCGGCCTCGGTCTCCCCGGGGAAGCCAACGATGATGTCGGTGGTGATGTTGAGGTCCGGCACATCGCCCCGTGCCTCCTCGGCAAGGCGCGCGAAGTCCACGGTCTTGCATCGGCGGGCCATACGGCGGAGGACGCTGTCCGAGCCGCTTTGCATAGGTAGATGAAGGTGCGGCATGAAGCGTTCATTTCTGAACAGCTCCCAGATGTCTTGCGGCAGGTCCCAAGGCTCCAGGGAACCCAGCCGCAGCCGTGGAACGTCGCTGTCGGCGAGAACAGTGCGGATCAGCTCGCCCAGCCCAGCCTGAGCGTCACTTTCGTAGCCGCCCAGGTGGACCCCCGTGAGGACCACCTCCTGGACACCTTCCGAGACGAGCCGATTGACGTCGTCGACGATCTGGGCGAGCGGCCGGCTGCGCTCCTCTCCCCGGGCGAGAGTGACGACGCAGAATGTGCAGCGGTAGCGGCAGCCGTCCTGCACCTTTACGAAGGCCCGTTGGCGTCCACGAGCAAACAGCGGGTTCGTGTCGGCGTCCATGGCGATGAGTGGCATCTGGTCGATGCCGAGATCCCTCGTCGCGATCTCTACCAAGCGGTCCTTGTCGATATTCTGCACCACCAGGTCGATGCCCGCGTCGCGCGCCAGGGACTCACTCTCCATGGAAGCGAAGCAGCCACTGACCACAAGCTTGGCACGCGGGTTCTCACGCTGGGTACGGCGCAGGAGCTTGCGGGACTTGCGCACCGCCTCGCTGGTGACCGCGCAGGTATTCACGACGATCAGGTCGGCGCTCTCGCCTGACGCAGCAATACGGAAGCCCCGCTCGTGGAACTGGCGAGCCCAACTCTCCAGCTCTGCCTCATTGAGGCGGCAACCTAAGGCCTGGAGGTGCACGCGCATATCGTGCTAGCGGTCGGGTCGAATGCCGAGAACGTGGGCCTCTGTGGCCGACGCGTCAAAGGTCGCGCCGCTGCGGTCGATCTTGGCAGTGCTCATAAGGCAGAGCTTCTTCGTTACTGTTGCACTGGAGTCGCCAGGAGGCGCTGGTTTGAACCGAGCCCGGGTATAGGTACATCTCTGCTGCCCGTGCCGGGGCGGTCCCGGCTCGCTTTGGCAGCCGACTCGACGCGACGGCGGGTTAGGTGTTGGCCGGGACGGCCCCCCTGCCAGGCGCCATCGAGCCAGGGGGCGGCGGAGCAGGAGAATTCTGGTGCAGAATCATCCTCCACCCCTGGTCACCTTTGCGGAAAACGTTTGTGGCGTACATGGGGGGCTGCTTGCCCCTTCCTGGGACGTTCACCAACTCTTCCACATAATGGATCGCCACATCGTCCACCTCCAGCCACCGGACGTGGCGGACCTGGATATCCAGGCGGATTTCCCCTTTTACCAGCGGTTCCCATACCTTGTGGACGTCCGGCCCGTGGACCAGCGCCTGCATGGGCAGCAGACAGGCTATATCGGGAGACTCGTCCCAGACGCGGTGCATTTTCTCCGCATCGGCATCGTCTAGAGCGTCGTAGAAGGCGTCTTCCGCGTCCTGGGGTGTGGCGAAATCTTCAGCCATTGTGAGTCAAATCGCCCTAGTATTTCTTGCGCGGAATGGTGATGCGAATCGTGTCCTTGCCGTCCTCGCGCTTCATGGTGCTCAGGTCGCCGTCCCGCGGCACCGAGAACTGGCGGCTGGCGGTGCCTGTGGAATAACTGTAGCTGTGCATGTACCCGCGCCCTTGATCGAATGTATCTTCCTGAACCTGCTGTTGAGAACCGATCTCGCTGATGCGCATCCATTGCCCGCGGGTCTGGATCTGCACTTGGTCTGGTTTGACCCCGTGAAGATGGATGGTGAGTGTGTAGGCGTCGGGAGTCGCCTCACGCGAGATCTGGAAGCCCCTTGGTGGTTCCATACCAGGTCCGTGCATCCCCGGAAAGCCGCGGGGCATACCCGGTGGGGGCCCGAACGGTGGATAGGAAGGGTAGGGTGGATACGGTGATGTCTCGGGCGTTGTGCCTGACTGAGTACCGGATGTCCCGGGTGCCGCGGTCTCCGGGCTAGGCCCATAGGTCCCGGGGCCGTACGGTGTCCAGGCGTCGGCAAGTCCAGGAGCCGTTAGCCAGAGGCTCACGGCAAGCAGCCTCATGATCGTCGCAGATTTCGGCATTGATCAATTCCTTGTGAAAGGCAATGATAGTGCAGCGTCTCCGAAATGCTCTTTGCGATCTCGCTGCGCTCAACACTCGAGCAGATCCCGGAAGCTCGTACAATTCGGTTTCCCGCGGGGACTCCCGCGATCAAGCGGCGGGCGCGACGAGACGACGCTGCCAGTTGCCCCCAATTATAGTGAGCGCTAGTCAAGTGCGCACTTCTTGCGTCACACGCCGCTGGCGGCGATTGGTAGCGATAGCCTTGCCTGGAGCAATCACGTCGGGGGATCGACGGACCCGTTCCCTGTTGCGTTCAAGCGATTCGCGGTCGGCGCTGGAGCTCGAGCGTGGTCGAGAATCTCGGAGCTGACGTTGCGCAGGCTCCTGCTGATCTGTCTGTTGCGAGCTCGCTGTAAGGAATGGACGCGCCACTGCGCTCGAGAATTCGCTGTCGGGCACGGACACCGAGTGCGTGCTCGCGACGGGAACCTAGACGCTCACAGGCGGCTGCCTGACGTGCCGTCCGCCTGTCCACTCGGTTGCCCAGCGGGACGAGTCCGTCATGATATCGGCTAAGATTTAGCTAAGGGAGAATGCTGCGCACCTGACCCAAACAGCCGGGATGTCGGAGCAAAATTTCGTTCGTTCCGGGCGGGGGGCCATGAAAGGCAGCGGGACGGGGATTGAGGGCGCGACCTCACGTTTTCAGCGGTCGTTTCGATTGGCTCCGGGCGATGCCCATCCGAACACAAATTTCCTCACGACTAGCGCTCCGGCCAATTTCGCCAACGACCCAACGCCCGACGGTCCCAATGAAGCTCAACCCGCCGACATCGATTCTGCAGCTGACCCTTATCGGTTTTTCTTTGGCGGTCGTGCCCCTGATCGCTGCTCTGCTGCACACGATGTTCCGCGTTGACGCGTTGTCTGAGCGCATACGGACGAGCATCGTCACCACGGATCAGGCTGTACAGTCCAGCCGCATCCTCTTGTCGCATGTCTTGTCCCTCGAGCGCAGTGCGGCGCAGTTCCTGGTGCTCAGGGACGCGACCGTCCTCCAGCGATACAAGGAGCAGCGCGCCAAGTTCTTGGAGACGGTGAGCTCGTTGCTGACGCTTGACCTAACGAGCGGAACCGTCGAGAGATTGCACGAATTAGTCCAGCGCGAGCGTGCGATCTACGCGGAGCTGCTCAAAGATCCGCCACAGCAGGATGCCGAGCCGGGAAATCCGCACGACCTGCCGCCCTTTGCCGAGCTGGCGCGTCCACTGCCTTTTGAGATCAGTCAGACAGTCGCGAAGCAGGTTGAGAAGATTGAGCAGAGGACCTATGCAGTACAGCGCCTTCTGTTGATACAGGCCGTCGCCCTTATTCCCCTCGCGCTCCTCGTCGGGGTCACCTTCAGTATCCTAATCACCCGCCCTCTGACGGAAATCGGAAAGGCGATCCGGCGACTGGGGGCGGGTGACTTCGTGCGACCTATCCGTGTAAAGGGTCCGCAGGACATTCGCACGATTAGCGACGGTCTGGAATGGCTGAGGAATCGCCTTAATGAGCTGGACGCTCAGAAGGTTATGTTCCTCCAGCACGTCTCCCATGAGCTCAAGACACCGTTGACCGCGATCCGGGAGGGGGTTGAGCTTCTGAACGACGGAGTTGTGGGTGAGCTGACTGAAGACCAGGCGGAGGTCGCGGCGATCTTACGGACGAACAGTAAGCAGCTTCAGAAGCAGATCGAAGATCTATTGAAGTTCAACATGGCCCTCGCCCAGGTCTCATTGGTGCAGCGCTCCCCGGTACACCTGCGCAGCATTGTGGAGAAGGCCATAGAGAATCATAGGCTGGTTGTTTTGTCGCGTGGGCTGGAGATCGATCTGCAGCTTTCAGATGCAATTATCGTCGGCGATGAGGAGCAGATCCGCACCATTGTCGACAACCTCGTCTCCAACGCGATCAACTATTCGCCCGATGGCGGCACGATCACCGTCCGTCTGACGCCGAGTCACGAGATGGTCGTCCTGGATGTTCTGGATCAAGGGCCAGGGATCGACCCCGCTGAACGCAAGAGCGTGTTCGAGGCTTTCTACCAGGGGAGAAGCCGCCGAAAGGGCCCTGTCAAGGGAACCGGGTTAGGGCTTGCCATCGGCGACAGGTACGCGGCGTTGCATCGCGGCAGGATCGAAATCGTCGATTCGCGACGAGGCGCCCACTTCCGACTCACTCTCCCGCGCCCCCCGCCTAGTGCACGGCAGCACGAAAGTAAGACTGTTTACGTCCCCTCTCCTACTGGCAAGGGCGTTGCTGAAGGTCCCCTCGCCCCCGACGGGAGGAGTGGGACAGGATGAGGGGGAAACCAGAAAGTATTGGTCTCTTCGTTTGCCCCGAGTCTCTCACGGAGCTCAAGAGGCCGTCCGAGAACCTTCCGCAACACCGTCTTGGGGCAGCGGTGCTCAAGCTCTGCCGCCAAGCAATCCGCACACTTTCGC
This sequence comes from uncultured Gammaproteobacteria bacterium, assembly GCA_963824085.1. Lineage (GTDB taxonomy): Bacteria > Pseudomonadota > Gammaproteobacteria > Chromatiales > Chromatiaceae > JARRNE01. The sequence goes on along the minus strand of CAWGNT010000014.1, from coordinate 123,069 downwards.
TACAACGTAATGCATAGACCTTTCCTCGTAAGACCCCTGTTCCTTCTGGCGTGCTGGGCCGCAAGCTCCTACTCGTGCGGCGCTTGGGCCACCTCTCCAGCGGCACCATCCCCTCCACCTGCCACGGCTCAAGCGAACACCGAAGCTTCGCCGGAGCTTCTGCACTACTTCGAGTGGCTCATGTCCGCCTCGGCGGAGCAGACGACGGCGCAGTACGAGCGCGTCCGCGCCCAGATGGCGGAGAGCCCAACCGCGCGAGGCAAGCTGGTGATGGCGCTGCTTCTGTGCCTGCCCGACACGGCCTTTGTCAACTTTCAGCGCGCACGCGCGCTGGTCGCACAGTATTTGGACGCCGCGCCGGGGCAGGATAGAGAGGACCTCGGTCTCGCGCAGCTCCTGCACGTGCTGCTCGCAGAGGTTCAACGGAAGGATGAAGAGATCGAGCGGCTGGGCACGCAGCTTCAACAGCTGAAGGAGATCGAGAAAGACATTACCCACACCGAGCAGTCCGTCAACGTGCCCGCCCCAACCCCGACACCTCCAGCCGATGAACGCAAAGAAACAGATACTTCTGGTCGATGACGACGTCGGTCTCCTGAAGCTACTCTCCATGAGGCTTCGCGGTGCCGGCTTTGATGTCGCGACCGCGAAGAGTGGGGAAGAAGCCCTCGGCAGGCTGCTGGCGCGCCAACCCGATGTGGTCATCAGCGACCTGCGGATGGACGGTATGGACGGCATGGCATTGTTCAGCAGCATCCATGACCGGCACCCGTCCCTGCCCGTCATTATCCTCACGGCGCACGGAAACATTCCGGACGCGGTGGATGCAACGCGCAAGGGCGTCTTCGGCTATCTGACCAAGCCCTTCGATAGCGGCGCCCTACTCGAGTGCGTCAATGATGCCCTCCAACACAGCTCATCTACCGGCATTTCCGGTGCCGTTGATAAGGAGGATGCCTGGCGGCAAGAGATCATCACCTGCAGCTCGGTCATGGAGGGTCTACTCAGGGAGGCGAAGGCGATAGCCGGAAGCGACGTCAGTATCCTGCTTCAGAGCGAGAGCGGGACCGGCAAGGAGCTGTTGGCTCAAGCGATTCACCGGGCGAGTGCGCGCAGTCAGCAGCGCTTCATTCCGGTCAACTGCGCTGCCATCCCCGAGCCATTGCTGGAGTCGGAGCTATTCGGGCATCGCAAGGGGGCCTTTACCGGTGCCATGCATGACCACGTCGGGCTTTTCCAGACGGCAAACGACGGTACTCTCTTTCTGGACGAGATCGGCGACATGCCGATGGAGTTTCAAGCGAAGCTGTTGCGGGTTCTGCAGGAGAAGGAGATAAGGCCGGTCGGATCGAGCCAGACGGTACCGGTAGACGTGAGAATCATATCGGCCACGCACCGCGACCTCGACCTCGCCATCACGGAAGGGACCTTCCGCGAGGATCTGTACTACCGCCTCAACGTTGTCACCCTGGAGGTTCCGCCCTTATCGGAGCGGCGCGAGGACATCCCGCTGCTGGCCAGCCACTTCCTGGCCGCCGCTCGCAAACGTCTAAAGAAGACGTTGACCGGATTCTCCAAGGACGCGATGGAGATGCTCCTGACCGCGCCCTGGCCAGGCAATGTGCGTCAGCTCCTCAATACCGTGGAGCAGGTTGCCGTGTTGACGACCTCCCCCCTGATACCGGCATCCCTGGTCCAGCGTGCACTGCGCGGGAAGACCGGTGAAATCCTGCCCTTTTCACAGGCGCAAAGCCAGTTCGAGAAGGACTATCTTGTGCGGATCATGCAGGTCACGCACGGCAACGTGGCTCAGGCCGCGCGTCTCGCGAAGCGCAACCGCACGGAGTTCTACAAGCTGCTTAACCGCCATCATCTCGAGCCGGCACTATTTCGGGAGGACAGCGGGAAGTAGACGAACAGCCATTCCGCTGTCCTTCTACTCCTGAGGATGGGGCAGAGGTCGAGAATTTGAGAGAAACCGCCAACTGGACAACGCACGTTAAAGGGCGCGTCCGTCGTCAGCTGACTACCTCAGCGTTAATGGTCGGGAGGTTCCTTACCCGGAGGCGACCTGCATCGAGCGCGGGGTCGGTGGACGACGGAGCGCCATTACCAGGGGCAGCGCTGCCAGCATCACGTACATCATGAGCCGGAAGTCGTCGAGATACGCGATCGTGGCGGCTTGGCGTGTGACCTCGGCGTTGATGGCGGCGAGACCTTGCACGCTGTCGAGACTCCAGCCTGGCGGAAGTACTCCATGGAGCAGCGGGTTGAGGGGCGAGATGTGCTCGGCCAGGACCGAGTGATTGATCTGCGTGTTGCGCGCGAGCAGGGTTACTACGATCGAGATACCGATGCTGCTGCCGATGTTGCGCATCAGGCTGAACAGCCCGGCTGCCTCGGTGCGCAGCCGCGCCGGCAGGGTGGCGAATGTGAGGGTCGAGAGGGGCACGAAGATGAAACCCAGCCCGAGTCCTTGCGTGATACCCGTCCGCACGATGAGCCACAGGCCCACCTCGGTGGTGAAGCCAGCCATGGCCCACAGCGATTCGGCGGTGAGCAGAAGTCCCAGAACGATGAAGGCGCGCGCATCCATGCGCCCGATGAGGCGGCCTACCAGAATCATCGCGACCATGGTGCCTACGCCGCGCGGCGCGAGCACCAGCCCGGTCGTGAGTACCGGGTAGCCCATCAGGTCCTGGAGGAAGGGCGGCATCAGCGCCAAGGTGGCGAGTAGAACGATGCCGACCACAAAGATGAAGAAGAGCCCCATGCACAGGTTGCGGTCGCGGAACAGGGCGGGGTCCAAGAAGGGCCGCTCGGCGGTGAGCATGTGCACAACGAACATGTACAGGCCCAGACCCGCGAGGGCTGCGTAGATCAGGATCTCGCCGGAGCCGAACCAGTCCTTGAGCTCACCGCGGTCGAGCATGAGCTGCAGCGCACCGATGGCGAGGCTCAGGAGCGCGAAGCCGAAGAGGTCGAAGGGGCGGAAGCGGTCGCGCTCGGTCTCAGGCACGAAGGCGAGGATGCCGAGCAGTGCGAGCAGGCCGAAGGGCATGTTGATGTAGAACACCCAGCGCCAGCTGTAGGAGTCCGTAAGCCAGCCGCCCAAGGTTGGTCCCAGGATGGGTCCCACCATTACCCCCACGCCCCACAGCGCCATAGCGGATCCGTGTTGCTCGGGCGGGTAGGTGTCCAGGAGCACCGCCTGGGAGAGGGGCACGAGTCCGGCGCCGAACACCCCCTGGAGCAGGCGGAAGACGACGAGCTCGTTGAGCGATGTGGCGGCCCCGCACAGCATGGATGCCACCGTGAAGCCGCCCACAGCCCACAGGAACAGTCGCTTGCGGCCGAGGCGCGCAGCCAGCACGCCGGTTGGCGGCGTCATGATGGCGGCGGCCACGATGTAGGAGGTGAGGACCCAGGCGATCTGGTCCTGAGAGGCGGAGAACGACCCCTGCATGTGGGGCAGGGCAACATTGGCGATCGTGGTGTCGAGCGCCTGCATCACGGTCGCCAGCATGATGGAGACTGTGATCAGGCCGCGTCGGGGTGAGCCTTGGTCGGGTCCGAGCGCCCCGTTCACGGTGCCGCCCTGGCTTCCGCCCCGGGCATCCCGGCGCGGCCGAGCCAGCTGAGCGCGGCGCGGACGAGCTCCGGCAGCGGGCGGCGCCAGCCCGTGTCTACCTCGACGTTGGTGCTCATACCGGCGCGCAGCGGCGGCGCGCCGGGCGCGGGGTCGACGGCGACCCGCACCGCCAGGCGCTGGACGACCTTCACCCAGTTGCCGGTGGCGTTCTGGGCCGGAAGGATGGAGGTTTCGGCGCCGGTCGACTGACTCAGACTCTGCACGTGGCCCGTCCACCTGTGGTCCGGGTAGGCGTCGACCGAGATATCGACGCGCTGGCCGGGGCGCAGGTGCGCGAGGTCGGTCTCCTTGAAGTTCGCCTCGATCCACAGATCGTTGTCGGAGACCAGGCTTACCACGGGAACACCCGTCTTTGCGTAGGCGCCGGCCCGAGGCATCCGGCCGACGACCCCGGTCATCGGCGCGCGCACCGCAGTGCGGGCGAGATCCAGAGCCGCCTGGTCTCGCGCGGCCTTCGCCGCCAGGTATTGGGGATGCGCTTCTACCGCAATGTCGGGATTTCCGGCAAGCCGGGCGCGGATCTGCGCCAGCTCGTGCCCGAGAACAGCGATCTGCTCGTGCGCGACATCATACTGGTGGCGGGCGGTGTCGACCGCCTGTGCCGATGTCATGTGCTTAGGAGACAGATCCAGCTGGCGCTGATACTCGCGCTGCTGGTATGCCTCGGTACTCTGGGCGAGGGTCAGCTCGTCCTGCTTCTGGCGGTACTGGGCCTTGAGACTCTCGATGCCTGCGCGCGCGTCCGCGAGCTCCGCCTCCTTGTGCGCAAGGGCGATACGGAACGGCTCCGGGTCGAGGCGGAAGAGCACGTCCCCGCGCTGAACCTGGGCGTTGTCGGCTACCGCCGCATCTACGATGCGTCCGTCCACCTCGGGGGCGATTTGGACGGTCTCGGCCTTGACGTAGGCGTCGTCGGTATCCGCGTAGCGCCCCCCCGTGACGTAGAGATAGGCGGCGCCGACGGCGACCACCAGCGGACCGACAAACAGCAGGGGCCGCAGTCTGCGGCGGCGGCTCCGCGGCCAGCGGGTCGGCGGGAGAGTCGGCGGAGAGGCTTGCCCGGATGGGTCGGCCGGGAGGGACGTGCACGTAGTGCGGGCACCGGCAAGCGCGGAGGCTTCCGATTCCCTTTGCTGCCGCAGCTCCTTGCAGGTTGAATCGGTCTCAGACATGGGCGGACTTCTTTTCTTTTCCTGGCGTCGCCTTGGCGGCAGCGTCCGTTTCGGCCCGCAGCAGGTTCTCCTTGATGGTGTGCAAGGTGTCGTAGAAGGCCTCGAGGGCTGCGGGCGAGAGGCCAGCGAACGCCTCGGTGCGCGTCTCTACGGCGAGTGCACGAATCTCGCCGATGACTGGCTCGGCCTTGCCTGTGAGGTGCAGCTTCACGGCCCGGCGGTCCGTCGGATCGGGGCGCCGCTGCACCCAGCCCGCCGCCTCCATGCGGTCGATGAGGCGCGCCACCGTCATGGGCTGCAGCTCCAAGGACTCCGCCAGATCCACCTGACGCATACCTTCGTTGCGCGCGAGACGCGCGAGTGCGCGCCACTGCACCTGAGTAAGGCCGAGCGGTTGGGCGCGTCGGTTGAAGTTCCTTCGCAGCAGCCGCGCGACCTCATTGGTCATGGCGGGTATATCCTGGATGGGTCGCACTGGCAGTGACTCTCGGGAGTTGAATACATGCAGATAATAACCGTGCTTAATATATGTACGGCGCTTGTTCTTGCAAGGGCTTGACGACGAGATTCGCCGGCCCCGTCACCAGCGGTCGTGGTGGCGCACTCCAGGGCACTAGCGCGCACGGCAGAGGGTTGTGCCTGATCCGTGGAAGCGGTCCGGGCGCTCGACTGAAGCGAACAAGGGCTATTCTCAGAAGCGTTAGGCCGCTTTGCGAGCAAGTCACGCGTAACGCCGTCGGTGGCAGCGCGACGCTCGGCCAGGGAACGCCCCCGGAACGGAGCTGTGGCGAGAATCCTCGCCGGCGGGATGTTGTTACAAGGCGAACAGGGGGTGCTTCGCGTCCGTCGGAGCTCGGTCGTGGGATGCGTGCTGAGATTCCTCGATCCAGCTTGCAAGCTGCTCGTGGATCACATTCAGGCCGCAGGCGGCGTCCTCGGTTACTTGGCTAGTCGTCAAGTCGAGATAAGAAAGGAGGCGCAGGACATAGGCGACATCTGTCAGTCGATCACGCGGACCGTTGTGCTCAGTCATGACTAGGCTACCTCGATGTACAAGTGTTATCCGCGGCTGTGCAACGGCTCCAGGCCTTCAGCCCGCGCGTCACGGATCGCTTGACCAGCAAGCTCCGGGCCTGATCAGGGTGGCGCCTCCGCCCGCATACGCCGTTTGTCAGCGTACCGAAATGACCATCCGTTAACCGCGCGGACGCTCGCAAAACCGAGCAAGCGCTGAAGTCGTCAGGGTGGAGAGCAACGCACCTGGTGGGCGCAGCCCTGCACGCCGGCCCCGAATTCCGTGAGGCTGATGCCATCCGAGCCTCGGTAGCCGGTACCCTGGATTCCGCTTCGCTTCATCCAGGCTACGAGGCCCGCTGATCTCGCGCCAACGGGGAAGGAGGGCGTATTCTGCGCGGAAATGGAACCGAGTGTGGTGGAGTCGCTTCCGACCCCTTCGGAGCGGCGGCTCTGGATCCCGCCGGTTGCAACCCCCGACCGAGAAGGAGCGCATGGACGATGGAGCGAGCGATGCCGATGCAGCAAATTTCCCTCGACGTACTCCAGGAGAAATACGCGAAAGGCGGCGAGACGACCCGCGAGGACGTGCAGCGCCGCGTGGCGCGTGCGCTTTCGGTGATGGAGGCTGACCCAGGAGCATGGGAGGCGGAGTTCTTCGGCGCTCTGGAGCTCGGTTTCGTCCCTGCTGGACGCATCCTCTCGGCGGCCGGGACCGCGATCCATGCCACGCTCATCAACTGCTTCGTGCAGCCGGTGGGGGACGCCATGCGCGGCATGGAAGACGGCAAGCCGGGAATCATGGATGCGCTCGCCCAAGCGGCCGAGACCATGCGCCGGGGCGGGGGGGTCGGCTACGATTTCTCGCGCATCCGTCCCCAGGGTGCACGGGTCAAGGGAACCGCGAGCAAGGCATCGGGGCCCGTGTCCTACATGCGGGTATTCGACCGCATGTGCGAGACCGTGGAGAGCGCCGGCTCCCGCCGCGGCGCCCAGATGGGGGTCCTGCGCTGCGATCACCCGGACGTCGAGGGCTTCATCCATGCCAAGGACCGCCCGGGCGAGCTGACCAACTTCAATCTTAGCGTCGCGGTGACGGACGCCCTGATGGCCGCCGTGGAGGCCGATTCCGAGTGGCCGCTCGTGCACCCGGCCGAGCCCTCCGAGGGGCTGAAGGCCGCCGGCGCTCGCAAACGTGAAGACGGACTCTGGGTCTATCGCACGGTCGCGGCGCGGGAGCTCTGGGAGCAGATCATGCGCTCGACCTACGATCACGCCGAGCCCGGGGTGCTCTTCGTCGACCGTGCCAATGCGGACAATAACCTGGGCTACTGTGAGGCCCTTACCGCGACCAATCCCTGCGCGGAGCAATGGCTTCCGGACTATGGGTGCTGCTGCCTCGGCAGCATCGATCTCACGCGTTTCGTGCTGGAGCCATTTACCGATGAGGCCCGCTTCGATGAGGCGGGCTTCGCCGACTTGGTGCCGCTGGCCGTCCGCATGCTGGACAACGTGCTGGACGCCACCTATTGGCCGCTCCCCGAGCAGCGCGCAGAGGCCGCTGGCAAGCGCCGGGTCGGGCTGGGCTTCCTCGGCCTGGGCGACACCCTGGTGATGCTCGGGTTGCGCTACGACAGCGAGGAGGGCAGGGCCTTCGCCGCGCGGGTCGGGGAGCTGATTCGCGATGCGGCCTATGCTGCCTCGGTGGCGCTGGCGCGAGAAAAGGGGGCATTCCCGCGCTTCGATGCCGAGCGCTACCTGGTTGGAGGCTTTGCGCAACGGCTGCCGGAGTTCCTGCGCGAGGAGATCCGCGACTATGGTCTGCGCAATAGTCATCTCCTCTCCATCGCCCCCACCGGGACCATCAGTCTCGCCTTCGCGGACAACGCGAGCAACGGCATCGAGCCGGCCTTCTCCTGGACCTATACGCGGCGCAAGCGCGCCGCCGACGGGGGCCACCAGGAGTACGCGGTTGAAGATCACGCCTTCCGGCGTTTCCGTGATGCGGGCGGCGATACTGAGCACCTTCCAGCCGCGTGGGTGACCGCGCTTCAGATCTCGGCACTGGACCATATGCGGATGCTCGAGGCGGTTCAGCCCTTCATCGACAGCGCGATCAGCAAGACGGTGAACGTGCCCGCCGACTATCCCTTCGATGACTTCAAGGGGCTTTATCAGGCGGCTTGGCAGGCCGGACTCAAGGGACTTGCGACCTACCGGCCGAATGCCGTGACTGGGGCGGTACTTGCGGTCGCGCCACCGACGGTGGCCGCCGCCGATGCAGGGCAGGACCTGGTGTCTGACCGCGATCGGCGCGTGCGCCTCGAGCAGGTGCCGAACCCTCCGCTGGCGAGTCTGCGTTGGCAGCATCGCCCGCGCCCGGCGGGGGGCAACCCCGCGTGGTGCTATCTAGTGGATCATCCCCTGGGGAGCTTTGCCCTCTTCGTCGGTCATATCGCCAACGGCGAGACGCACCCCTTCGAGGTGTGGGTCAACGGTGCGGAGCAGCCGCGCGGACTCGGTGCGCTCGCCAAGAGCCTCTCCATGGACATGCGCTCCAACGACCGCGGCTGGCTCGCGCGAAAGCTGGAGAGCCTGGTGCGGGCGGTGGGCGACGACGCCTTCGACCTCAAGATGCCGCCGGACGGGGATGCTGTTCGAGTGCCGTCTCTGGTGGCCGGTTTTGCGCGCCTCGTGTACTACCGCTGCGAGGAGCTTGGGGTCTTTGCACGACCCGGCCCCACACCTGTCCTCGATGCCTTGATGAGCCCCAAGGAGCCGAAGACCGGACCCGACGGGACCATGTCGTGGACGGTAGATGTGCTGAATTCGGCGACCGGCGACGACTTCGTGCTCGGGGTCAAGGAGCTGATCCTCCCGGACGGCAGTCGACGACCCTATTCGCTGTGGCTGTCCGGGGTGTATCCGCGGGTGCTAGATGGGCTGTGCAAGAGCCTCTCTTTCGACATGCGGGTGATCGATCCCGCCTGGGTGGGGGCGAAGCTACGCCAGATCGCGGACTATTCAGAGCCCCGCGGGGACTTCTTCGCGTGGGAGCCGGGGCAGCATCGCCAGCGGGTCTACCCCTCGACGGTCGCGTACATCGCTACACTCCTCCTGCATCGTTACGCCATGCTCGGCATCCTGAACGCCGAAGGCTATCCGGTGGAGCCGATGGGACTGGTGGAGGTGACCGGCGACAATGTTGTTCCACTTCCTCGTGCGCAGGGAGTCCAAAAGATGATGCCCGGTCGACGCTGTGCGGACTGCGGGAGCTATGCCGTCATTCGCAAGGACGGCTGCGACTTCTGTACGGCCTGCGGAGCAACCGGCGCCTGTGGTTGAGGGCGGCGACCAAGCGCAACGACCTCGTCCATGGATGGGCGGAACATGCGTAGACGAGATCTTCTGGCAATACCACGTCGCGAGGTTCTTATGGTGGGTGTGGCGCGGTCAGACGTCAGCGCTGCCCGCCGCCGTACCGACCCGCCTCTGCCTCCAGCGCGGCCACCAGATCGCGGAATGCGCTGTGGGTGTGCTCATCGATGGCGCACAGGCGCCGGTGCGCCTCCAGCACGAGAGGCAGCATCGCGTCCTGGCCGACCGCCGCCGCGGGAAGAGATGCCAACTCGCCGGCAGGCGAACCGGCCGCATCGACCAGGTTGAAGATGCGGTCGAAGCAGACCGCGAGCAGCACCTCCGTCATGTCTTCGCTCGGGCTGACTATGCTGGACCTGGGGCCTCCGGTCTCGGCGGCACGGTTGCCGATCCGAGCCAGGATGCCGAGGCAGGTGCTGTCGATGTTCTCCGCCGCCGAGAGATCGATGACGAACTGACTGTAATGCGGGTCTGCGAACGCTTGATCCACGAGGGCGTTGAGCGCCGGCGCCAAGGTATGGCGGACATCGCCCCCGAGCTTGAGAAACCAGGTGCCGCCTTCGCGCGCATAACGTGCGGTGCCCTCGGCCATGCTCACACCTCCCGTTCAGCGATCAGCAGGGTGACGTCGTCGGGGTAGGCCGCCTCTGGCGTCAGGCCGAGCGAGTCGAGCACATCCCCAGGTGTAAGCCCAGGGCGGTCGACCGCCTGCAGCAGGCGCGCCCGCTTCTGGGCGAGCGTGGAGTCTGGCAAGGCGTCAAGGACGCCGTCGGAGCATAGGACGACTAGATGGCGGGGCGGCAGGTCCACCGTACGATCCACGTAGTCGGCATCGGGAAAGAGTCCGGCGGGCGGGCCGCGCCCCTCGAGAAACCGTGGAGCGCTGCCGTCGAAAATCACTGGATTGGGCAGGTGACCGCCATTTGCATAGGTCAGGCGGTTGGTCTCCACGTCGATGACGCCGTAGAAGATGGTCAGGTACTTGTCGAGCTTCTGGGCGAGCAGATTCTGGTTGAGACGCGCCAACAAGTTTGCCGGACTCAGGACGGTCCGCTCGTTTTCGCTGCGGAGGAGCTCTCGATGGCGATGGACAAAGCCCTTGAGGAGCACCGTGACGAAGGCCGACGAGACGCCGTGACCGGAGACGTCGGCCAGGAAGAAACCGACGTGGCGGTGGTCGAGCACGAAATAGTCGACGAAGTCACCACTGAGGTAGAGCGACGGCCGTAGGTAGCGGTGGAAATGGTAGGCGCCGATGGTGCTTGCGGGGGGCGGCATCAATTGGAGCTGAATCTTGCGGCCGGCCGCGGCATCCACCTCGAATTGATCCAGGTTCTCCCGTAGCCGCCGGTTGGCCCGCTCCAGCTCTGTCTGGAACCGCCGGTTGTCCTGGACAAGCCGTGCCTTCTCTATGGCCCCTCTGATGGCGTGCTCCAGCACGGCCATATCTTGGATCGGCTTGGTAATGAAGTCCCAGGCTCCGCTGCGCAGGGCCTCGACGGCGTCACCCAGAACGCCGGTGCCGGAGACCACCACGAACGGGAGATCGGGCTGCTCGGCGTGGAGTGCCTGCAGTACGTCGAGTCCGTCCGCCCCCGGCATGCGCAGGTCGCACAGCACCAAATCGGGTCGGCTCGCGCGGGCGACCTCCATGCCGCGAGTCCCGTCACCCTCATCTGATACGGCAAAGCCGCTGTCCTCCAGGTAGCTGACCATGTTGAAGCGCACGGCAGCGTCGTCCTCGATGATGAGGATGTGCTTGCGCTCTGCGTCGGCCGCCCTGGCGTCCATCATTGCCCTTCGCTGGTCAGGCGGATGCACATAAGGTCCGCACGGTGCGCGCCATCTCGGCCAAGTCGCGCACCGGCTTCTTGAATACCGGGGCCGCCTGCAGGCCCACACGGCCGAGCTCCGCGGTTACTGCATCCCGGGCCGAGCCCGTATGGATGATGAACCGCACATCGGGTGCCACGCGCTGAAGCTGCAGGATCGCATCGATGCCGTTCATTCCGGGCAGCCGCAGGTCCATGATGCAGACCTGTACGGGGCACCCGGTCCGCACGCAAGCGACCGCATCCTCCCCGGAATGGGCGGTGTGCACCTGCATTCCCTCGTCTTCGAGAAAGGCGGCAATGCCGTCGCAGATCGCCACCTCGTCATCGACGACCAGAACTGCTTGAGCCATAAGGCCTCCGCTCGCGCGGCAGTCGAACGATGAAGCGGGCACCCTGGCCGGGCGCCGAGCGCACTTCCAGGCTGCCGTGGTGCTGCTCGGTGACGATGAAGTAGGCCACGGACAGCCCGAGCCCGGTGCCCACACCCACTGGCTTGGTCGTGAAGAAGGGCTCGAACAGCCGCCGCGCCACCTCCTCGGTCATCCCTGGTCCGTTGTCCGCTACCTCCAGACGGATGTGCTGGTCTTCGTCCGCCACCAGCAGACGGATCTCCGGGGTTTCCGCGGGCGGGCTCGCGGCCATTGCCTGGGCGGCATTGCGCAGCAGATTGAGCACGACCTGCTCGATGGCCAGCTCGTCGCAGTAGACCTCGTCGGAGCTCCCGGCGCTCTCGCGCTGAATCCTGATGCGGCGGAAGTCGAATCCCTTCTTCAGATCGTAGTCGTGGCCGGCGAGGCGGAGCACGGTGTCGATCAGCTCGTTCAGGTGCACCGCCTCGAAGCTCGAGGCACTTCGGCGGCTGTAGGTCAGCATGTCGCTGACAATCCGCGTTGCCCGAGCGGTCGCGTCCTGCATGCCCTCTACGAAGCGGAAGAAGCCGCGCCGGCCGAGGTATTCCCGCACCTGATCGAGGTCGAGTCCGAGCTCCGAGGCGACCCGGAGGTTGTCGGGGACCTCGCGGGAGACCCGCCGAGCCAGGTTTTGACAGCCCTGGGCCAGGATGCCCAACGGATTGTTGATCTCGTGTGCCATACCGGCAGCCAGCCCGCCGACGGACATCATCTTTTCTGTCTGGACCATCATCTCCTCGATGCGCACCCGCTCGGTGACGTCGTCGATACGTACTACCGCCCCGGCGGAGTCGTGCACCAGGGGATAGACCAAGACATCCACGTAGCGCAAGGTCCCGCCCGCCGGTAGGGGCACGCGCTCTTTCTTGACAGGATGCCGGTCCCGAATGGCCCGGGCGATCTCGTCCAAGGAGAGATCGACGAAGGGAAAGAGCTCCCCAAAAGGGCGGCCGACCGCATCATGCGGGGCCAAGCCCCGATCCTCAGCGGCAGCCCGGTTCCAATGGGTGATCCGACCGTCATGGCCGACTCCGATCAGCGCGGACGGCATAGAGTCGATGATGGACTGGAGAAACTCTCGCGCATCACCGACCTCCCGCTCGGCCGCTTTCTGCGCCGTGAGGTCGTGGACGATCCCGATGAAGCCGCGGAATTCGCGGACGGTGATCTCGCCCACCGAGAGATACATCGGGAAGGTGCTGCCGTCCTTGCGGCGCCCGCTGACCTCGCGTCCGGTTCCGATGATGTGGCGCTGGCCCGACTTCAGGTAGTGCGCGATGAATCCGTCGTGCCGATCGCCGTAAGCCGGCGGCATCAGCATCTTGACGTTGCGGCCCATGACCTCGCCGGGATCGTAGCCGAACAGCCGCTCCGCGGCGCGGTTGAACAGCTCGATGTAGCCAAGAGCGTCGATGCCGATGACGCCATCGGCCACGTTCTCGACGACGCCGCGCACCCGGGGGTCTTCGAGCCAGAAACGGATCCGTTGTGCCTTTTCGACCGAATTGTCCATGCTATCAGGACCTGGACTGGCTGCAGGAACGCGGTAACCGCCGCTTGAAGCCGCCGCGTGCGTATGCCGAGCATTATACTCAGGAAAGTTGTGGTCCAAAGCACTGTCTGACCGCCGGGGCGTCGTGCGGTCGGATCATGGGGCGCGTATCAGGACGAGCTTTCATTCGCCCAGCTCTCGCCGGCGCCGGGCTCTATAGGAGGCTCTCCGAGCGACGTCTTCGGCGGGCCGAGCACCATCCGCCTCGACAAGGCGCTTGATATTTCGAACCACGCGTTCGGCGTCATCCTGTGCAACGATCCGAATCAGCGTCTCGAAGGGGCGCATGTAGAGCGCGAGCCGGGACAGCTCGAAGTCGAACGTCAGTCGCGTCTGCTCGGCAAGCCCTTGGAGCCGATAGCTGATATGGAACGGGTCGGAGATGCCCTCGAAATCGATGCGCTTGCCGGACTCGAAGGCGGACACCCGGAATGTTGCCTCGGTGCGTCGCCCGTGGTCGATCCGCACCTGTCGGCCCCTGGTGCCGATTCGTACAGACGCTCCCGACAGGGGCTGTACGGAGACGACCTCGGGTGACCAGCGCTTGTAGCTCCGGAAGAAGTCGACGGCGAGGAGCTTGAAGACCCGGTCCGCCGGGCTTGCGATTAGGGCGCTAGCGTGTGCTCTGATCATTCTCCCGTCCGTCAGCGTCGTGGCTCAGCTGAAAACTAAGACAAGGGTCGGGCGCGGCGCGGCGGGACCCTCGGCGCCAGGGAGGGCGCCGTGGAGCCTGCATGGAACGTATTTACGGCGTGTCTCGACGGTCCGTACCCGACCCCCGGCCCACAGCTGAGGTATAGCGCCAATCACCTTACCTTTTCGTTTGCATGGTCTTGCTTTGCCGTTTGTATTTCGTACGCGGCTTTCTATAGTTTCCGCTAAGGATCGCGAGAACAAGAACCCTTCAGTAAGAGGGAGAAAGAAATGATTGCGAGGAGACTGTGGCGTTTGGTCGTCGTCTTTGGATTGGGTGCACTCTTCGCCTGCAGCACGCTGATCACGGACGGGACGAGCTGCGGTAAGGGCTCGGGGTGGGTAAAGGACGAGGCTTTGTGCGTCGGACGGAAAGCCGACAGCTTTCCGGGCGCGGACGAGGATTACTTCCGCGACATGGACTACGGCGTGACCAAGCGCCCAGAGCAGGTCGCCGCCGCGCTCGACCCCTACCTTCCGGGGATATCTCCGCATGATGCCGTTTCGGCGGTCGCCAAGGGGCGGAACAACTGGATCGTCTGGACCGGGGGCAATGATCGCCTGTGGGACATCCTGGCCAACAAGACCGTCGGCAATCTGGATTTCCTCAAGACGCTCTCGAACCACCCGAGTCTCAAGTACAGCCGGGACAACCGCTGGCGTTATCTCGGCTTGGTCAACGAGCCGTGCTTCCGAAAGGCGAAAGGACCGCAAAAGGACCGGTACGGGCTCTGGCTCGACCAGCGCGTCGAAGGCTGTCCGCCTGACCCGTTCGAGAACCAGCAAAAGTATCCCGGGGTGAAGATCGGGGCGCGGGGCAACAACATCCCCGTCGGCTCGTACTATGGCTACGCGAGCGGTGTCGTCGGGCTGCGGCTGTTCCCTAACCCGGCCTTCGACGAGGCTGCGGAAGAGCGCTGGGACCCGGTGCGTTATTACGAGGACCCGAGCTACTACAACGACAAGAAGCTGGTCCGACCGTACCGGGTAGGCATGTCCTGCGGCTTCTGCCACGTCGGACCGAATCCGGCGAACCCTCCGAGGGACCCCGAGCACCCAAAGTGGGAGAACCTCAACTCCAATCCAGGTGCCCAGTACTTCTGGGTCGACCGGATCTTCGTCTGGAACGTGGACGAGTCGAGCTTTCCCTATCAGCTCTTCCACACCTCCCGCCCCGGTGCCTTGGACACCTCGTTTGTCTCCACCGACTACATGAACAACCCGCGGACAATGAACGCGGTCTACAGCCTCGGGGCGCGTATGGCGATCGCCAGACGGCTGGGCAAGGAGCGTCTGGCGGGCGGCGAGCTGAACAACGAGCAGCTCAACAAGTACGTCCCCGCCGACAGCCCGCTCGCCAAGTTCTACGAGAGGCCGGATACGGTCTGGACGCCGCGGGTCCTCAAGGACGGGTCGGACTCGGTCGGGGCGCTCGGGGCGCTGAACCGGGTCTTCGTGAACATCGGGCTCTTCAGCGAGGAATGGCTGGAGCACTTCATCCCCCTGGTCGGGGGCACCGACTTCACGCCGTTTCCGATCGCCGCGGCGGACAAGAGCTCGAGCTACTGGAACGCCACCGAGGCCCAGACTCCCGACGTGGCGCTCTTCTTCCTCGCGACCGGCCAGCCGGATTATCTGAAGAACGCCCCCGGGGGACCGGCATATCTGAGCAGCGACGCGAGAACGCTCACGCGCGGCAAGGTCGTCTTTGCCGAGCGCTGTGCCCGTTGCCATTCGAGCAAGCTGCCGCAGCAGGCGTTCGGCTTCTTTCCCGACGACGGCTGCGTCGGACCCAGCTACCTCAAGTGCTGGAACGACTATTGGGCCTGGACGAAGAGCGAGGCATTCAAGAGCCAGATGCGGCGGATCGTGCTCGCCGACGACTTCCTCCAAGACAACTTCCTCTCCACCGAGCTGCGGGTGCCCGTGACCCTGCTGGAGACGAACGCCTGCTCCTCGCTGGCGACCAATGCGCTGGCCGGCGATATCTGGGACAACTTCTCCTCCCAGTCCTACAAGGATCTGCCCTCGGTTGGCAAGATCATGGTCCATCACCCGATCACCGGCGAGCCGCGCGAATACACCATGCCGGCGGGCGGCCGGGGCTACATCCGTCCGCCCTCCCTCATCAGCCTGTGGTCGACGGCGCCCTATCTCCTCAACAACACCCTGGGCGACTTCTACTGGTCGGGCTCGGTCCCGGATCGGATGAAGTCCTTCAACAGCGGCATCCAGCAGCTTCTGTGGCCGGAGAGGCGCAAGGGCAGCCGCCGCTACATGACCGCCTCGGGCAAGAGTGTCCCCGGCATCATCGACGTAACCAGCACCATCAGCTACTTGCGGGTGCCGACCGGCTACCTTCCCGACTTCCTGCAACCGCTCGTGGGTCCGCTGAGCACGGTCAAGCCCTGGTTGTTCCGAGAGGACGGCATCGAGATCGGACCCATTCCCAAGGGGACCCCGATCAATCTCATCTCCAACATCGATCTGGAGCGCAGACGCCAGGTCCTCGACGTGCTTCTCAAGGTAAAGGGGGACCTCAAGGCGCTTCCCCAGGGCGCGAGTGACGCTCAGGCACGCAAGACATTTGCCGACCTGGTCGATCCGCTCATCTCCGTGAGCAAGTGCCCCGACTATGTCGTCAACCGGGGCCACTACTTCGGCACCGATTACTTCAAGGAGGAGCCGGGTCTCAGCGACGCGGACAAGCGGGCACTGATCGCGTTTCTTAAGACGATGTAGCCAACCTCGCCCGCAGAGGTCTCAACACCGCACCCGTCCCGTCGTCCGGGCCATGCGCAAGAAATCTGCTCCCTCTAAGCTCGGGGTGTCGCGCCGCGGTTTCCTCGCGGCGTGCGCCTCGGCTGCCGCAGCGATCCTCGGCGGGTGCTCGGGACTGCTGAAGCCTGGCGCGCGCTCGGGGCCGTTTCCGACCCTGACCTGTACGCCTGCCCAGGGAAGGGAGGACTTCGATTACATCGTCGTCGGCTCCGGTGCCGGCGGTGGCCCGCTTTCCGCCCGGCTGGCGCTGGCCGGCTTCCGCGTGCTCCTCCTGGAGGCGGGCGGCGACGACGAGCCTTACGACTACCAGGTGCCCGCCTTTCACCCCAGGGCCTCGGAGGACAAACGCCTGGCGTGGAGCTTTTTTGTGCGTCACTACGCGAACAACGCCCAGCAGGCGCGTGATGAAAAGTTCGTTCGTAAGAAGAACGGCGTGCTCTATCCACGTTCGGCGACCCTGGGTGGATGTACGGCGCACAATGCCATGATCGTCATCTATCCCCACAACAGCGACTGGGACCATATCGCCGAGATTACCGGGGACGCTTCTTGGAGCGCGGACAACATGCGGCCCTACTTCGAGCGCCTGGAGCGCTGCGAGTACGTGGCCACCAGCGATACCGCGAGCCGCCACGGCTTCAAGGGCTGGCTGGCGACTAACGTCGCCGATCCCTATCTCATGGTCCGTGACAAGTTCCTTCTCACCTTGGCGGGGGCCGCGCTGAAGGAATCATTCGTCACCCTCGGGCGGTCGGTGACCCATGTGTGGATGAAGCTGCGCGGTCACTTCGACCCTAACGATTGGCGACTGGTCGAGGAGAGCGCCGAAGGTATTTGTCTCACGCCGCTCTCCACCGACGGTGGTAGACGCACGGGGAGCCGGGAGTTCGTCCGTCACGCGCAGCAGGTCTGTCCCGAGAACCTGGTGATCCGAACCCACGCCCTCGCCACCCGGGTCCTGCTCGACGACGGTAAGCGTGCCACCGGCGTGGACTACCTGGCGGGCGTTCACCTGTATGCGGCGGACCCCCGCTACCAAAAGGGCGCGGCCGGTCGAACCGAGACCGCGGCGGCGAAACGGGAGGTCATCCTGTGCGGCGGCGCCTTCAATACGCCACAGCTCTTGAAGCTCTCCGGCATCGGGCCGACGGCCGAGCTCAGGGCGCATGGCATCCAGCCGCGGGTCGACCTGCCGGGTGTCGGCGAGAACCTCCAAGACCGCTACGAGGTCGGCGTCGTCACCAAGATGAAAGGCAAGTTTTCGTCCATCGAGGGCATGACTTTTCGGGCTCCGAAACCGGGGGAGGAGCCCGACCCGCAGTTTCGCGAGTGGCTCCAAGGCAAGGGTCCCTACACGACGAACGGTGCGGTCGTGTCGCTCATCAAGCGCTCGTTTCCGCAGCGCCCGGAGCCGGACCTCTTCATCTTCGGGCTGACGGGTTTCTTCAAGGGCTACTACCCGGGTTATTCGGACGCGATCGCGCGCGGTCAGGACTACTTCACCTGGGCTGTTCTCAAGGCGCACAGCAACAATACGGCGGGGCGGGTCACGCTGCGCTCCAAGGACCCGCGACAGGTGCCGTACATCAACTTCCACTATTTCGATGAAGGTACGGACCCCTCGGAAGATCTGGAGTCCGTTGTCGCCGGGGTCCAGCTGGTGCGGCGCATCACGGGCCGCTGCCAGGATGTCATCGAGGAAGAGATCCTTCCGGGAGCGAGCGTCGAGACACCCGAGCAGATCCGGCAATTCGTCAGAGACAACGCCTGGGGCCATCACGCATCTTGCACCTGCAAGATGGGGCCGGCCGGCGATCCGATGGCGGTCGTGGACAGCCGCTTCCGCGTGTACGGCACCAGCAATCTGCGGGTGGTGGATGCCTCGGTCTTTCCGAAGATTCCCGGGTTCTTCATCGTATCGGCGGTGTACATGATCGGCGAGAAGGCAAGCGACGTGATTATCGAGGATGCGAAAGCCGGCTCGAGCACCCCGGCCGAGGCGTGACTATGCATCTGTCGAGAAGCCGGTCCCGGAAGACGAAAAGGTCACGCAAGCAGCGTATACGCCGGCAAGATCCACGTCCGGCGGTATTGGCCCGCTGGGGGATGGTCGGTTACCTCGCGCTGCGGCGCCGTGAAGGAGGCTAGCGATGGCAGATGACGCGCGACAGACTGGCGGTAGGCCAAAGGGCAGCGGCTGGGGCACCAGGCTGCTTCGATGGTGGGCGGTGCTCTCGGCGCTGGTTGTTGCCATTGTCATCGGTATCGCGATCTATGCTGCGAGCCGGTTCTTGCCGAATCGGGCAGTGAGCTATACGGATATCCAGGAGCACTTCAAGTACGGCTCCACGGGCGGCGAGGTCAATTTCGGGTTCCCCTACTGGATTTGGCAGGAGATGCCGCTGCTCTGTCCCGACTACCTCCCGGCGGACCGATTGGCCACTGACTACCAGGCGCGGGTAGCGAGCTACCCCCGGGGAGAGACGCCTGCCGACCGGCTCGCCCTGTCGCGGGAGGGATACAAGGCGCTGGGAATGCTCTACGAGACGGTCGACGGACGAGAGAAGGACCTGCCGGTGGGCGTATCCAAGCGCCGCAACCTCGGTCTGGATCGCGTCTTCGTCAACTGCGCCGTGTGCCACACCAGCACCGTGCGCGATACGCCCGAGGACAAGCCCCGGCTGGTGCTCGGGATGCCGGCCAACCTGTTCGACCTGTACGATTTCGAGCGATTCTTCTTCCAGTGCGCAAACGACGAGCGCTTCAACAAGCACAACATCGTCCCGGCAGCAGATGCGCTCGGGGCCGATCTCAGCCTGGTGGACCGGTACATGGTGTACCCGGTCGCCATCTGGGTCATGCGCGACCAGGTGAAGCGGCTCGAGAGCCGGCTCGGCTTCTCCGCCAAGCAGCCTCAATGGGGCCCGGGCCGCGTGGACACCTTCAGCGCCGCCAAGGCCATCTTCGACTGGCCGTGGAAGGACCTGCCCGACTGGCACAAGGACGGGCGTGTCGACAGCGAGTCGATCGGTACCGCCGATTTCCCGTCCATCTGGCTCCAGGGACCCCGCAAGAGTCGGTCCGACGGCAAGCAGATGCAGCTTCACTGGGACGGCAACAACGACAAGGTGGAAGAGCGCAATCTGAGCGCCGCTTTCGGCACCGGCGCCTTGCCTCCCATCATCGATCACGCGGCGGTCGGCCGCATCGAGGACTGGCTGCTCACTCTGACGCCGCCGCCCTATCCCTATCCCATCCATGGGGAGCTTGCGGCACAAGGAAAGGAGGTCTACGGGACCTACTGTGCCGACTGCCATGGGGCGTCGGGTAGAGATTTCAGGGGGGCGGGAGTCGGTTTCGTCACTCCGATCGAGGAGATCGGCACCGACCGATACCGGCTCGACAACTACGTCTACGATCTCGCCGTGAACCAGGCGACGCTGTACGCGGGCACGCCCTACCGATTCACCCATTTTCGCAAGACCTTCGGCTACGCCAATATGCCGCTCGACGGCATCTGGCTGCGGGCGCCCTACCTCCACAACGGATCGGTTCCCAACCTGCGCGCGCTGCTCGAGCCGGCGAGCAAACGGCCGCCGGTGTTCTACCGCGGCAACGACGTCTACGACCCCAAGAACGTCGGCTTTGTCTCGGACGTGGCAGAGGCCGACGGTCGACGGTATTTCAAGTACGACACCAGCGTCCCCGGGAACGGCAATACGGGGCATGAAGGACCGGCATTCGGTACCGAGCTTCCGGAGCGCGAGAAGGCTGCGCTCCTGGAATATCTGAAGACCTTTTGAGGAGGCAGAGTGTGATGACCGGGATAGCCGAGGCATTGAAGAAGAGGCCGGCTGTCGCGACAGCGATTGCGGTCGTTCTGGTTCTGGCCGGGGCCGGCGTCTTCCTCGCGTGGTACAAATTCTTCCGCGAGGAGCCCCAGCCGGCCTGGGTGAACGCCGACCCCGATACCCGCTTCAAGTACGGCTCCATCGGGGCCGAATGGGATGCCGGTATTCCATACTGGATCTTCTACGTCCTGCCGCGGATGTTTCCCGAGAAGCTTCCCGGGCCAGGCGGCTATGCCTCGTTCGGCGTCCCCTGGGAGGAAGGGCAGGAGCTGCCGGTGGGCTTCACCAAGAAGGTGATCGGTTTCCCGCGGGTCGCCAACAACTGCGCCGTCTGCCATGCGGCGCGCTACCGCACCAAGGACGGCGAGATTCCGAACGTCATAACCGCAGGGCCGGGCAATACGACCAACGTCGAGGCCTTCTTCCGCTTCTTTGTGGACTGCGCCAAGGACCCGCGCTTCAACAGCGACAACGTCCTGTGGGAGATCATCAACGTGACCCAGCTGTCGTGGCTGGACAAGCTTCTTTACAAGTACCTCATCATCCCCATCACCAAGCAGCGGCTGGTGGAGCGGGAGGCCCAGTTCGCGTGGGTCTACCGGCCGGATTTCCCCGATTGGGGACGCGGCCGCGACGACGCCATGAACCTCACCAAGTACTTCATGCTGGAGCTGCCGATGGACGATACCTTCGGCCCGACGGACATGCCCTCCATCTGGAACCTGAAGAAGTACGACGCACCGAACAACCGAATGAACTGGGCGGGCGACAGCCACGATGCCTATTCCGTCATCATCGACTCGGCGCTGGGGCTGCTGGGCTCGCAGAACGGACCCAAGCACAAGGCCGACTTTCTCGCGCAGATGGATTGGCTCAAAGAGTACCTAAGGAACAAGCGCGCCCCTGCCTATCCGTTCCCCGTCGACGAGGCGAAGGCCGCGAAGGGAAAGGCGGCGTTCGACCAGGCCTGCGCGTCCTGCCATGCGAGCGAGAGGACAGGGACGCCTATCCCAATCGCTGAGGTCGGGACGAACCCGGACCGCCTAGCGACCTGGGGCAAGGAGTACGCAATCGAAGCCAACAAGGTCGTTAGCAGCATGGGGATCGAGAGAAAAGGGCTGGTCGAGGAGCCCCTTGTCGGCTATGTGGCGCAGTATCTGGATGGGATCTGGTTGCGGGCGCCGTATCTCCACAACGGCTCGGTGCCGAGCCTGCACGATCTGTTGGAGCCCGTGGATCAGCGACCCACGGTCTTTTACCGCGGCTACGACCTCTACGACCCGATCAAGGTCGGCTTTGTCTCGGCAGGACCCGAAGCCGAGAAGGCAGGCACCAAGCTGGACGTCAGGCAGCGCGGCAACGGCAACGAGGGCCACACCTTCGGTACCGACCTGCCAGGCGCCGACAAGGACGCCCTTGTCGAGTACCTGAAGACACTCTGACGACGTGGCCGGGGGTGAGGTATCAACACAACGTGGCGCTCGGTTCCCCGGCCACCGTGTGCGAGCTGGGTGACGCCAAGACGATTGCCGTGAAAGGCGCGCCCAGCGTTGCGCATCTCCCTCGCTCCCTAGGAGAGCCGGGGTGAGGGAAACGGTCATGGTGCGACCGACCTGTATTTTCTGGGGTGGCGCCGGCGCGCCATGACCGTCGGCACAAGACTTCCCCGCCGATCCGCGCCGACCCGTTCCCTGCAGTCATAGCGGAGCCACGATCCAAATCGTCCGCCGAAATCTCCCGGATCAAGCCGGAAGCCGGTCCCGCCGCAACGATGGCCGTGACTTGTGGCGAATCTGTCACCCCGGCAAAGAGTGCCGGGCGCCAGACCCCAAGAACGGAATACCGGGCGACAAGCTGAGCGTCAGCGCCAACCACCTACGGAAATGGCCAACGTCAAGTCCCGAGGGGACGCTCCGTGGGAACGATGCCTCCGGTGCGTGCCCGGCCGTCAACCAGATTGAAGTGCCGGAATCAAGACTCCAGGGACGACGTTTACGCGCTCCGGTTCAGCTACGGCACGCATCATCACTGACCGGGTTGCACGATGGAAGGTGATTAGATCTAAAATCAGCCGGAACAGTTTGCACTCCATCCGTGGGGACTAGATCCCGGCACTCCCTGCCGGGATGACGCCCAAGCGCGGATCAACGTCCTCGTTCCGGCAGGGAATGCTGGAAACCAGGTGCCACGGACGGCTCGCAGCTACGTGACAAAGCAGGCCCTCCGTCGTAGCTGAGGAATGGCGCTAATCACCCGATGGAATGGCGTGCTAGACTTGCGACGAGTCAGGTGCGCGCATATCCGCATATAGCCGTCACATGTCTGGCACGATCGAAGGAGGAATAACCATTGGCAAGAGCCCCTAGAACAACCTACCAGCTAAAGATCACCCTTAAAGGTGCGAAGCCACCAATCTGGCGTCGCTTTCTTATTGAAAGCTCCGTGACGCTGGCAAAGCTGCACGACGCAATACAGATAGTAATGGGCTGGACGAATGCGCACCTGCACCAATTTATCGCAGACGGCGAATATTTTGGGGTTCCGGACCCTGATTTCGGTTTAGACGAAGTTCTTGATGAGAAGAAGTACAAGCTTAACCAGCTGCTTATGGACGAGAAGGACTCAATAAGTTATGAGTACGATTTCGGAGATAGTTGGACGCATAAGATAACGCTTGAAAAGATTCTCCCCTTCGACGCGAAGGCTCAGTTGCCTTTCTGTGTCAAGGGAAAAGGCGCTTGCCCGCCGGAAGATGTTGGCGGGATATGGGGATACTACAACTTCCTGGAGGCGTTGAACGATCCAGAGCATTCGGAACATGAGGACTATCTGGAATGGGTTGGGGGTGGCTTCGATCCCGCCGCGTTTGACATCGAGGAAGTCAATAAGCTGCTGGCCAAGTATTGCCGGTAGTGTCACCCGATCAAGGGCCGAAACGGGCGCGTGTTCATTGCTCCGGGATCGGAGGCTTCAGATCCAGCCGTCCGGGGGAGGGGCCGGGTAGGCGCCCGGCTGGAGGCCGGGCTTTCGGCGTTGTGGCCGGACCGTAAGCGGTCCCCGTCTGCAATTGCCCAGGACGATCGGCGTCACGGCGCACCGGCGGGGCAGGCTGGGTCGTGCCGGCGGGAAAGTCGCACGGCGACATCGCTGTCATGAATATGGTGCTAGGTGGACAGCAGCATAGCACACAAACCATGGATGTCAGCCCATTTCACTGTTATGAATTTTAAAGAATCTTCTCATATGGCTAAGTCACGGGACAAAGTACAACAACTTGGCTTCTGGGACACTGAGGTCTCGTCACCAGACCACGACGCTGTTTGCATGTGGGCATATGAGAACGCGGAAGAATTGTTGAAAGCAGCCTATCCCGAAGACTTTGATCGCTCTTGGAGCGTAGAGGAGATTGGGTGCAACCCGTCGTCCGCGCCCGCTACGCGGCGAGTGGCTGGCTGAAATCCGCATCGTTGGCGGCATATCCCGGGTACAGGCGCCGGGATTCGTGATCGATGCGAAACGCGGTGAATTCCTCCCAGAGGCCGCTCAGGTAGATACAACGCATGTCGAGCATAGCGCGGGCGCCGGAGATGACCCAGCGCATGCCGGAACGCTCCATGCGGTCTTTGACGACACACCGGCAGGCCCCTTCGATGATGGCCAGACCGTGACGTGCGGCGATGGCGAGCACGGGGTCCATGTCCACCGGCAGGCCGTAGATGTGCACCGGCATGATGGACCGGGTGCGTGGGGTGATGCGGGCCTCGATCTGGTCGGTGTCCAGGTTCCAAGTCAGGGGGTCGCAGTCCACGACCACGGGGGTGGCGCCGGCGCGGACGATAGCGGCGGCGCAGGAGATGTGATGGTGAAGGTCGGGAGGATGACCTCGTCGCCCGGACCCAGTCGCAGAGCGGCGACCGCGGCGTCGAGGGCCGCGGAGCCGTTGCTCACGGCGATGCCGTGCTTGCGGCCGACGCGGGCGGCGAAGGCCTGCTGAAAGCGCGCAACGAAAGGCCCCTCGGACGAGATCCAGCCGGTGTCGATGCACTCGGCGAGGTAGGTGTTCTCGTTGCCGTCGAGCAGGGGTTCGTTGACGGGGATCATGGGGTGAGACGATCCGTGTGGGATGGGCGAACGGCGAGCCTTATCCGCGCGGACCAGGCAGCACTGGTGGCCAAGGCGAATCGTCCGAGGCAAACCGTTGCCTAGAGTAGCTGTTGATCCGGTTGTAGGTGTCGACGAGCAGCGGCACGAGCTCGCGCGCACGAATCAAGGCACCGGCAAAGTCGTCTGCGTCGCGCTGATATTCATGCACAAGTCGGTTACGCAAATTACGCGCCTCCACCCAATCGAGCACCGAGCTCAGCAGACCGAGCTTTTCCATGCGATTCAGGTTGTCCAGGGCGGCGCCGGGGGTTTCGAGCAATTGGCGCCGCAACTCCGGGACGAGCTTATCCCCAAGCGTATCCTGCATGCGGGCGAAGCGTGAGACAAAGGCATCGAGGCGTTCCGCCAACTCGATATCCTGCTCCAGTACATCGATCCAGGCGGCATCAATCGGCCGGCGAAACAGCCGCGCAGTGGTGGTCAGCAAATGTCGGCCCTCGCGCTCGACGGTCTCGAGCAGAAAGACCAGGCGCGCCATGTCGCCCGGCGTCGTCACAAGCGGATGCCCTGCTGCCGCGCCACGGCATGAATGGGTTGCGGGCGGGTCTCGGGGTCGACGAGGAGCACGTCGATGCGCTGGTCGCCCAGCCGGAGTTGCAGCTCGGCCGCCAGGCGGCTTGCAGCAGCGGCGCGGTTAGACAGGGTCTGGTCGACTTCCACGAAGAGATCGATATCGCCGCCCCTGCCCGCATCGTCGACGCGCGAGCCGAACAGTCGCACCCGGGCGGCGCTGCCCAGTGCGGCGCGGACGGTCTCGCCGATGATGTGAATTTGGTGTGGGGTCAGACGCATCGACCCATCCTCGCCGCTGGCACTGCCTTAATCAAGCGCTTGCGCAACACCACACACAGCCCCCAGGTCGCCTCGCCGGGCGCGGCACCGGTGAGGAATTCCTCGGTGCCCAGCCGCTCGAAGCCGGCCGTCTCGCCGACCAGGTCAAGCTCCGGCAGGGAAAAATGGCGCATCGGATGTGTTTCGGCCAGGGTCTCGACCCGACCGCTGAGGGTATCGCGCACGAATAGGCTGTAGTTGACGTCGACCCGGTTATCGTTCGGAAGGCAGAGGGGCTCCGCGAGGCGCGTGATCTCGACGCCTTCCCCTGCCATGCGTTTGATCCTGACCTTGGGGCCTTGAGTGTAGACCGCCGGGCTGTACCAGACATCGAAGGCGAACAGCCCGCCCGGCGCCAGGTGCTCCGCCGCGCGGGCAAAGACAGCCTGGACCGCCGCGTTGGTCACCTGGTAGCTGACGACATGGAAGAGCGGGAGCACCGCGGCGAAGGTCCGACCGAGCTGCACGGCGCAGATGTCCCCTTCCCGGCAGACAAAGCCCGGCACGGCGGTCGCCTGGGCCACCATGGCCGCGCTGCGCTCGATCCCCGTCACCCGATAGCCGCGCTCGGCGAGCAGTCGGCCATGCCGACCGGTGCCCGAACTGAATTCAAGCAGGTCCGGACCGATGAGCTCGTGTCGTTGCAGCAGGGCATCGATATAGGCGATCTCGTGGGCATAGTCCTTATCCCGGTACAGCAGGTCGTAATAGCGGCTGTAGGCATCAAAAACCGGGTTGTTGCTTGTCATCCTTATGGGACTCGCTGCGTTGTCCGGCCGCATCTCAAGCGCTGCGCCGCTGGTTCAATGTCGCGATCACCGCCGCCATTTCCGCCACCATGCCAAAGGCGATCCGGAGCGTCACCACCAACTCGGCCGGACTGAGCTGATACTCATGGGTGATTTGATTGCGGATCTCCCTGATCTCTTGCCAACGCAAGACCGACGGAAGCAGACCGTAACGCTCCAGGAGATGGGTGCAACCCGTCGTCCGCGCCCGCTACGCGGCGAGTGGCTGGCTGAAATCCGCATCGTTGGCGGCATATCCCGGGTACAGGCGCCGGGATTCGTGATCGATGCGAAACGCGGTGAATTCCTCCCAGAGGCCGCTCAGGTAGATACAACGCATGTCCAGCATAGCGCGGGCGCCGGAGATGACCCAGCGCATGCCGGAACGCTCCATGCGGTCTTTGACGACACACCGGCAGGCCCCTTCGATGACACCGGAGGCGATGGGGAAGCCGTGCTCGAGGTAGGCGTCGTAGGCCATACGATGGGCATTGTTGCGGAAGTATCCACAGATACGCTCCAGCGTCTCGCTGCGCTTGCCCTTGAGCTTGTGGTGCGTGCCGAGCCAGCGCAAGGCGTGGATCACGGCGGCGATCTCGCCGTGGAGCATGCGTCGGGCCTGCGCTTTGACGAAGGCGCGGGCGGCGTCGCTGCCGGTGGGATGGAACAGGAACGCGGCCTGCCACAGGTAACCGAGGGCGTGGAGCAGATCGAGGATCTCGGTGACCTCGGCAAGCTCCTCGGGCAGGTAGTCCCAGCCTGCTTTCCAGAGCGAGTCCTGGCCGTCCATGAGCAGGACGACCTGCTTGTTGCCCTCGGGGTTGCGCTGGGTCATCTGCTCGGCCAGCCAACCGAAGATCGCTTTAACTTGCGGCTCGGTCGAGTCCATGTCATCGCGCTGCAAGGCCGCCCGGACATACTTGAAGCAGGGCTTGGGGCGTGACGGTGGCTGCTCGGGGGGCGATGCCTCAAACAGGGCATCCAACACCTGCTCGGGTGTGCGAACGAACGGGTCCACTGTATAGGCCGCCCCGAGCAAGGCCATTTTCTTGGTTCCGGCACGCATCCCTTCCGTGGCGGGAGGCTCGGCCCCCGTGGGTGCTTGGCCGCCACCGCGCATCGCAACCCCCTTGCCGTCAGCCGTGCAGACCAGGATCTCCCCTTCCTGCGCCGCCGCCGGGGTCGGGCACCCTTCTACGGCAACGATCCGGCGTTTCTGCGCGGCCTCGATGCACTGGGTGAAGTATTCGTCGCGGACGTGCACTGCGATCAGCGGATTTTCCTGGAAGATCCGAAGCCTAGAGTGAAGGAAGAAGAAAGGCGCGCGGGGGGGAACGCCCACCAAGCTTGGGGCGAATGCGCCTGCGATCCGGGTCGATCGGTGGCAGTCCGAGCAGCCCGATGAGGCCTGGCAGCGGATCACGATCCGTGACAGCACCCGCGGTGAGTTGGAAGTGGAGGTTCTGCATCGACAGGTCTGGTTATGGGACAACGAGGAGAGCGCGGCGCAGTGCTGGCATTTGATTGTTCGCCGTGAAATCAATGCCCGGCAGGAGATCAAATATACGCTTTCCAACGCACCTGCCGAGACGTCGGTGAAGCGTTTAGCCGAAATGCAGGCGCAGCGCTATTGGGTGGAGAGAGCATTCCAGGATGGTAAATCCGAATGTGGACTGGCGGATTATCAAGTCCGCAAATGGAGCGCGTGGCATCATCACATGGCGTTGGTGTTCATGGCGATGCTGTTCATGTTGGAGGAACGGATACAAGCCAAAGACACGCATCCGCTATTGAGTTGCTCCGACATCGAAGAGCTCCTGAGGCATTTTCTGCCAAAGCGAGCGGTGACCCGGGATGACGTATTCGAGCAAATGGAGAAACGACACAAGAAACGTTTGGCCAGTATTCAGTCCCACTACGCAAAGCAAGGTATTGCTCTTTTGGAGTAGATTGCGGCGCGCAACCGGCCAAGCATCGCGTGACGATGCGGCACTGATCGTTGTTCCGGCTACCAAGCCGGAAAGGTGTGCAGGGCGCACTCCGGCATAACTGGCTGGCCGGGATGATTGAGGCCAACGATGCAACTCCGGCGAGCCGGAGCTGCCGGTGTCCTTGCGCTTGTCATTTGCCGCGGCCCCGGTGCCCTACGCGAAGTACGTAGCGAGATGCGACCTCGTCGCATCACCAGCGGCGCTTCGTGCCGTGGCTGTACTCCAAGGCGCCATCGGCGCTCTTGGAGTATGCCGGCAGAGCGTAGCGGGTGTGGGGCACCGCAGGCGGACAGATACATCGTCCGCGTCGGGGCGCCAGCCATGCCGTCGTGCGCGACTCCACGGTTGGCGGCAGCGCTTTGGCTACGACCGACGTTGTGCAATGCCAAGCGGAACATCGGAATCGAGAATATCTCCAAACTCCGGTATCCGGCCGTTGGCACCGCCCGCACCGGTTTCTCCATCAAGCTCAGATGGTTAGGTGAGGTGGTCGGCGCGACTCTCGGGTTTTTGAACCCACAGGCAATCTGACAAAGTAGAATTGCATTGACGGCCGTCGAAAGGATGGTGTGGAGCCTGGGACGATCAACTGCGAACTTGGGTTGTTGTCTGCGGCCATCAACTACGCAAGGACGGAATGGGATTGGGACATCCCTAACCCTGCTCAGGGAAGGCGACTCAAGGAACCTGAGGGTCGTGCGCGCTGGATCACCTCCGAAGATGCCGAAGCTCTGATCCGGTCCGCGGCTGGCGAGCCGCAAGCGCCGCACCTGGCAGACTTCGTTCGCTTGGCACTAAACACGGGCTGCCGGAGGGATGAGCTGTTGCGCCTAGAGTGGCGTAGGGTCGACACCCAGGCGGAGCTCATCCATCTGGAGCCCCAAAATACCAAGAGCGGGAAAAGGCGAAGCGTCCCACTCAATGGGCCTGCGAGGGAGGCCATCGCAGCGCGGGCCGCGTTTCGTGCGCGGTACTGTCCGGAGTCAGCTTGGGTGTTCTGCGACCGCAATGGAAATCGGGTCCAGAGCATAAAACGGAGTTGGGCGACGGCATGCCGTCGTGCGGGGATCTAAGGACTTTAGGATCCACGACCTGCGGCACGCTTGCGCAGCCTGGCTAGTTTCGGCCGGAGTGCCGTTGACTGAGGTAACAGATCTGCTCGGCCACAGCACGATACGGATGACGAAACGCTACGCCCACCTCGCGCCGGAAAACGTCCGGGCAGCGGTCGCCCGGCTGGAGGGAAAGACCGTGGGGAAGGAAGCCGCCAACTGGGGGCGGCGAGTCACGATCTGGTCACGTTAAGTTGAGGGTACTTCGAGGAGGGATGGCGTAATTCATTGCAAGTTATGGTGGGCGCAGCTGGGTTCGAACCAGCGACCCCTGCCGTGTGAAGACAGTGCTCTCCCACTGAGCTATGCGCCCTGCATGGACGCGCAATTCTAGGAGTGTGCCTGCAGTCGGTCAAATGCCGCTACGCTGCTTGCCGGCGGCCTCGGCGTCCAGCAATGCACGCAAGATACGTCGGGAGTGTCGCAACGGGAGCGAATAGTGGCCCTCGCCGGGCAGGAAAGTAGCGGTTGCATGGGGAAATCGGGCCGCGTACCAACGTGTATGCGATGCGGGGACGGTGCCGTCCGCCTCGCCGTGCCAAAGCTGCAGGGGAGTGCAAACGGATTCGAAAGGGATGCCCCATGGACGAGTGTACAGGATCAGGTCCCGCCGGGCGCCGCGACCGCCGCCGCGCATCGCGTCCCGGATCGTCGCTTTGAGGATGCGGCTTGTCGTCTCCTTTTCCAGCTCTTGGCGGTCGGCCTCGGGTGCCGACACGGAGCGAAGATGCTCCACGGTGTCCGGCCAGCGGGCGAGGAATCCGGTGGTTAGCGGTCCAAGAAGGAGGCGTGCGAGCAGGGGGGCGTGTTTGCCCATCGCCAATTGGCTGCGTGGCGCCCAGTGCATCTTGGCGAGCACATCGTCGAGATAGATGGGGCCGAGGGGACAGACCAAGGCGCAGGCGGACAAACGTTCGGCAATGCTCGCAGCGCAAGCGAGCGCATAGGGTCCGCCCCCCGACACGCCTAGGAGTGCAAATCGCCCGAGACTTAGGTGGTCCGCGACTGCCGTGACGTCGGCCGGCCAGTCGAGAATGGTGCGTTTGGGATGGTAGTCCGAACCTCCGTAGCCAGGCCGGTCAAGGGCGATGACGCGGGCGCACTCCGCCAAGGCGTCTTTCCGCAGCAAGAGGGCTTCGCGCCGAGAGCTCGGAAAGCCGTGACAGTAGATGACTGGCCGGCCGCCAGGGTCGCCGTACTCCGCATAGGCAACGCGCCGACCGTCGGGCAGGCGCAGCAGGCTGAAGTGATCTTCGACCACGCAGTCGTGCTCGGTCACCCGCAGGGCGGTTTGTGCTCGGGGTCTAGCTCGACGATCTCCATACGGTGGTTGCCGCAGGGGTTCTGTGCAGATGGGCCTTGCGTCAGGAGTACCAGACCTTCCGTAATCCCCTGATCCGCGAGCCAACGGCGCACGAAGGCCCCCCAATCGGCCCGGTCCTCCTCGACGCCGATCGCGAGGATGCCGTAGGAGAACTGCAGTGCCTGACAGGTGTCCTCGTTGGGACTGAGGGCGATGACCCACACCGGAAGCCTGAAACGGGCGACACTGCGGGCGGTGGCGCCGCTGCGGGTCGGTACCATGACCCCGTGGGGACCAACGCGCTCGCTCGTGTGGTAGACACTCTCGGCGATGAGATCGACCGCCTTGAGATTGCCGGAACCGCCAATGACGTCGAGGAAGGGCCGCTTCGGCCGCTGGGGCTCCATCTCAGCCGCGATCTTGGCGAGCATCTCGACGGCCTCCACCGGAAAGCGCCCCATCGCGGACTCGGCGGAGAGCATCACGCAATCGGTGCCGTCCACGATGGCGTTGGCCACGTCGGTCGCCTCCGCGCGGGTCGGGCGGCGATGCTCGACCATGGACTCCAGCATCTGGGTGGCGGTGATCACGGGCGTCCCGGCGCGGTTGGCCTTCGCCATGACGCGCTTCTGGACGACTGCGATGCGCTCGATCGGTATCTCCACCCCCAGGTCGCCGCGTGCCACCATGATGCCGTCGGCGGCGCGCAGGATGGCGTCCAAGTTGTCCAGGGCGCCGGCGCGCTCGATCTTGGCGATGATGAACGGTGAGTATCCGATGGCATTGGCGGCTTCACGCACGGCCATGATGTCGTCGGCGCTGGCAACGAAGGACTGGCTTACGGCGTCGAGGCCGTTCGCGGCGGCGAAGGCGAGCCACTCTCGGTCGTCCGCGGTAAAGGCGCAGATCCCCAGATCGATCCCCGGCAGGTTCAAGCCCTTGCGTGAGCGGAGCTCGCCGCCTACGCGGACCTTGCAGTGGACCTCGTTGCCCGTGACCTCGGTCACGCGCAGCATGATGTAGCCGTCGTTGAGATAGAGCAGATCGCCGGGCCGGACGGCTCCCGGAAGACCGGCGAAGCTCACGCCGACGCGTTCGTTGCCGCCGACGATGTCGTCCGTCGTGAGGGTAAGGGGGGCGTCGCGCTCCAGCTCGATTGGCTCCTCCGCCAAGTCACCGATGCGCATCTTGGGTCCGGGGAGGTCCCCCATGATGGCCACACGCCCGCCTACGGCCTCAGATGCCGCTCGGATACGCACGATGAGCTCCCGGTGATAGCCCTGATCGCCGTGGGAGAAGTTGAGCCGCGCCACGTTCATACCCGCGCGGATCATGTGCTCCAAGGTCTCGGGTTTGTCCGAGGCTGGACCGATTGTGGCGACGATCCGCGTCTTGTGTCTCGGAAGCTGGATGCTCATGTCTCGTGTTCCTTCATCGTTCAAGTCGCGCCGCCGGTGACGAACCGCATGACGTCCTCGAGGCGATAGAGCCGCCCGCCCGCGGCCCAGTAACCGTCGGCGACTTCATGAAAGAGTACCCACACGCGGCCGGCATTGAGCGGATTTGGGTGACCGCCTTCGGCGGCAATGATGGCCTGGGTCATAAGTTCGGCAACTTCCCGTCGATTCTCATCGGACATGGCCCCCGCCATTACCGTCACATCGATTCGATAGTGCGGTCTTCCGCCCCCGCGGCCGGCGACCAGTAGGTCTTCGGGCGGCTGCTGGTGGACATAGACCCAGTTGATGGCCTCCGCCTTGGGGTTGTCCCGCGTCACCTGGCAGCGGAGGAGCGCGCGAGAGAGCTCGCGCGCCAGGTGCTCGAGAGCCGAACGTGCGATCGCGCCGCGGGGCAGGGTGAGGTCGATGATCGGCACTGACTTATGGAGACCCTAAGCGATGCTAAGTGGAGCCGCGGGCCGCCCGCCATGCCAGAATCGCCTCCGCGTCTATTCGTGCGTCCCTGGCGTAGAGCGCATCGAGCATGTGCCGGCGCTCCTCGGGGGCGTTGGCGTAGAGCTGGCCTGCCGTTAGTGGCTGGGCGCGGCCGTTGGCGGCCCCGCTCTCCACCGCGGCGAGATAGATTGTACGATCCCCCGACTCCATCTTCTCTTCTACCCGGCAGTCGAGCCAGGCGAGGGCGTCGGGGACAAGGGGGCTGCTGCCGGGCGTGCGCTGGGCGGCAAGGTGCGCGAACTTGTCCAGGTCGGCACCACTATCGAGGCCAAAACGCCAGATGAGGTCTATCTGATCGGAATAGAGTAAGTGGAGCGCAAACCGCCCGCTGTCCTCGATGAGCTTCCAGGTACGGTGCTGCTTGGCCACGCCGATCAACACGCGGGGCAGCCCCGAGACGATGGAGGCGCGGACGACGAATGTTGCGATCAGACCCCCGCGGTGCGTCCCGTCGGAGGAGGTGACCAGCCACAACGGCGGGTCGACCAGGTCATAGACACGCGCGATCGCCTCCTGTGTTGGCGAGTCCAGGGGTTCCAGTTGGTTCGATTGCATGGTTCCAGCTCCCTCCGCGAGAGGTGCGTTTGACCAAGGCGGGTGGAATGAAAGGATTCAGTGTGCCAGGCGAAGATTACAGAAAAGCATCGGCGCATAGGAGTGCCCTCGCGGTCCGCATATACCCTTGACCAATGAGACAGCTGGAGCCTCACGCGACGAAAGGCTATAGTAATCGGCTTTGCGATCGACGGTCGGAGCCAAAGATGCGAGCGATACTTGTCGACTCGCAGTCTTGGGGTCAAGTGGGCGGTGGGCTTGCGGACCGGGTTGCGGCGGTTGATGCCAGTGGGGGTGGTCGGTTGGAGAAGCGAAGGTTTCCAGCCGCCGTGAGCGTGAGAGATAGATGAAGATGCAAGTATCAGTGGAAAGCGGTGAAGGGCTCGAACGGCGGATGACGGTCGGACTGCCGCCGGAGAGCATCGAGGCGGAGATTGACAAGCGCCTCAAGCAGATGGCGCGGACAGCCCGCATCCCTGGATTTCGGCCCGGAAAGGTGCCCGTGAAGATGCTTCGCCAGCGCTATGGTGGAAAGCTGAAGCACGAGGTCTTTGGCGAGCTGGTGAAGTCCAGCTTCACCGAGGCACTGACCCAAGAGCACTTGCGGCCGGTTGGCTCGCCCCACATCGAGGCCCAAATCGACGAAGCGGAGAGACGCTACGCCTACACCGCCGTCTTCGAGGTTCTACCCCAGTTTGAGCTCGGATCGCTTGGAGGCAAGACGATTAAGCGGCCGGTAGCGGAGGTGACCGAGGGCGACGTGGACGCCATGATCGAGCGGCTAAGGCGACAGCGTCAGACCTGGACTCCAGTGGAGCGACCGGCTCAGGACGGTGATCGCCTGGTCATCGCTTTCAGCGGCACCGTCGACGGTGAGGCGTTCGAAGGCGGCAAGGGCGAGGACGTTCGGGTCGAGCTTGGCTCGGGGCGGTTGGTTCCCGGATTCGAGAGCGGTCTGATTGGCGCCCGGGCTGGAGAAGAGCGTCAGCTCGACCTGAGCTTCCCGGAAGACTATCACGCGGAGAAGCTGAAGGGTAAGGCGGCCCGGTTCGATGTGCGTATCAGCTCGGTTGAGGAGGCGGTGCTGCCGGAGGTCGACGGGGAGTTTGCACGGGCGTTCGGCATCCAA
Source organism: uncultured Gammaproteobacteria bacterium (assembly GCA_963824085.1). Classification (GTDB taxonomy): domain Bacteria; phylum Pseudomonadota; class Gammaproteobacteria; order Chromatiales; family Chromatiaceae; genus JARRNE01. The sequence goes on along the minus strand of CAWGNT010000014.1, from coordinate 88,903 downwards.
GATGGTGACGTGGGCCGCTTCCGGCAGGACGTGCGACAGAATATGGAGCGCGAGCTGAAGCAGCGCACCAGCGCCCGCGTCAAGCACCAGGCCATGGAAACCCTGCTTGCCGCTAACCCGATCGATCTCCCGACGGCACTGATCAAGGATGAGATACGCGCCCTGAAGGAGCAGGCGCGGCAGGGTGCGGCCGGGGCCAAGTTCGAGCTCCCCGACAACCTCTTCGAAGAATCTGCGCGGCGGCGGGTTGCGCTTGGACTGTTGATGGGGGAGGTGATTAAGGTAAATGGAATCAAGGTAGACCAGAAACGGGTTCGCGCCGCGGTTGAGGACATGGCTTCCACCTACGAGGACCCGCGAGAGGTTGTGGATTTCTATTATAAGGATAAGGAGCAGCTTGCCTCCATCGAATCCCTCGCGCTGGAGGATCAGGTAGTCGATTGGATCATGAGCCAGGTCCAGGTGGACGACGAGCCCATGAGCTTTCAGCAGCTGGCGGATTCCGCGCAGGGCGGATGACCTGCTGCCTTCCCAAGGTTCGGATACTGCGAATTGAGAGGCAATCATGAGCAAGGTTTCCGCGAGTACTGATTTTGATCCGAAGGCTCTGGGCCTGGTGCCCATCGTTATCGAGCAGACGGCCCGCGGGGAGCGCTCGTTCGATATCTATTCGCGCCTGCTCAAAGAGCGCGTCGTGTTTATCGTCGGACCGGTGGAAGACCACATGGCAAATCTGGTGGTCGCCCAGCTCCTGTTCCTCGAGTCCGAGAATCCCGACAAGGACGTTCACCTCTACATCAACTCGCCGGGCGGCTCCGTGACGGCCGGATTGGCAATTTACGACACGATGCGCTTCATACGTCCAGACGTCAGCACCATGTGCATCGGACAGGCGGCGAGCATGGGTGCCCTCCTGTTGGCTGGCGGTGCGCCCGGTAAGCGCTACTGCCTGCCGCACTCGCGCATGATGATCCACCAGCCCCTCGGCGGCTTCCAAGGCCAGGCGACCGACGTCGACATCCATGCGCGCGAGATCCTGCACATCCGCGAGCAGCTCAACCACATCCTGTCCCGCCACACGGGCCAGCCGGTGGAGAAGGTTGCCGAGGACACGGAGCGTGACCGTTTCATGGGCGGAGAGGCTGCGGTGGAGTACGGCCTGATCGACACGGTGCTCGACCAGAGGGGCCCATCGACGGTGGCGTGATCATACCGGTCGCGCTTGCTTTTTCGGCTTTCCGGGGCGCCCCGTTTGTGTGGGGCAGCGCCAATTCCTGCGCGCTTGTCGCCTTGCCATCTCTCGGCAAACCGTTATGATTAACCCCACCCCAGGGCAGGCGCGCGCTCGCTTGTCCTGACCGATCTTCCAGAGAGCCAGATTCCGATGAGTGGCAGCAACCACGGCAAGGGCGACGACGGTAAGCTCCTTTACTGCTCGTTCTGCGGCAAGAGCCAACACGAGGTCCGCAAGCTGATCGCGGGCCCCTCCGTCTTCATCTGCGACGAGTGCGTCGAGCTTTGCAATGACATCATCCGCGAGGAGATGCAGGATGGTATCGGCGACGCCGCGAGCAAGCTGCCAAAGCCGCGCGAGATCAACGAGATCCTGGATCAGTACGTCATCGGGCAAGAGAAGGCCAAAAAGGTCCTCTCGGTGGCCGTTTACAACCACTACAAACGGTTGGAGACGACTGGGGCGAAGGAAGAGATCGAAATCGCCAAGAGCAATATTCTGCTCATCGGGCCGACCGGTTCCGGAAAGACACTCCTTGCCGAGACCCTTGCGCGGCTGCTCAACGTGCCCTTCACAATCGCCGACGCCACGACCCTTACCGAGGCCGGCTATGTAGGGGAAGACGTCGAGAACATCATCCAGAAGCTCCTGCAGAAGTGTGACTACGACGTCGAGAAGGCGCAGACGGGCATCGTCTATATCGACGAAATCGATAAGATCTCGCGCAAGTCGGACAATCCATCGATCACCCGGGACGTGTCGGGGGAGGGCGTTCAGCAGGCCCTACTGAAGCTGATCGAGGGGACGATCGCATCGGTCCCGCCGCAGGGCGGGCGCAAGCACCCCCAGCAAGAGTTTCTCCAGGTCGATACCGCCAATATTCTCTTCATCGTCGGGGGGGCGTTCGCCGGGCTGGACAAGGTGATCCGGAACCGCTCGAAGAAGGGCGGAATCGGCTTCTCGGCCGAGGTCCACAGCCAGGGCGACGACAAGAGGCTCGGGCAGCTGCTGAGTGAGGTGGAGCCTGAAGACCTTATAAGATATGGGCTCATCCCGGAGTTTGTCGGACGCCTCCCGGTCATCGCCACCCTCGAAGAGCTTGACGAGTCGGCGCTCGTGCGGATTCTCACCGAGCCCAAGAACGCGCTCATCAAGCAGTACAGGCGCTTGTTCGACATGGAGGGCTGCGAGCTGGAGTTGCGCGATGACGCGCTGCGGTCCATCGCTCACAAGGCGATGGAGCGCAAGACGGGCGCGCGGGGGCTTCGCACCATCATGGAGCAGGTATTGCTGGACATCATGTACGACCTGCCATCGATGCACGATGTCTGCAAGGTGGTCGTCGACGGCTCGGTCATCGCCGGGGAGAACGCTCCGTTCGTGATCTACGACGGGGTCGACAAGCAGCTCGCCGTCTCCGATTGAGGGTCCCGCTTCCCTCTATTACCGGTCTCGCCCGGGGATGGCCGGGTCCCCGGCCGCTGCGCGTTGGCGTTGAACTGCAGCGGGAACGCCCTAACTATCCCTTCTACGGCTTTACCCCCAATCCTGCCATGTCCGCGCGATCGCCCCTTGCGAGGGTGCGTGGGGTCAAGATTCCATCCGAGGCGAGCGTGGACTGAAACACCAACCGAGCACATTTTTTTCATGGCCGAGAAAGCAATCACTACTTTCGCGAACGCCGGTGCCCGTCAAGAGGTGCCCGTCCTGCCGTTGCGCGACGTCGTCGTCTATCCCCACATGGTCATCCCGCTGTTCGTCGGCCGCGAGAAGTCCATCAAGGCGCTTGACAGCGCGATGGCGAGCGACAAACAGATCCTGCTCGTGGCGCAGAAGAGCGCCGATGTGGACGACCCTGCGGTGAAGGATCTTCACTCCGTGGGGACGCTCGCCAACATCCTCCAGCTCCTCAAGCTGCCGGACGGCACGGTCAAGGTGCTGGTCGAGGGGAACCAACGTGCCGGCATCGAATCCTTCGTGACCACCTCCGAAGCATTTACTGCCGTGATCTCACCGCTGCCAGACGTGCTGGAGGCGGATGAGCGCGAGCAGGAGGTCTTGATGCGCTCGGCGGTGGCGCTGTTCGACCAGTATGTGAAGCTGAACAAGAAGGTCCCGCCCGAGGTGCTGACCTCGCTGTCGAGCATCGACGAGGCAAGCCGCCTTGCCGACACCATGGCGGCGCACATGTCTCTGAAGCTCGAAGAGAAGCAGCGCGTTCTGGAGATGTTCGACGTCCAGGCGCGGCTGGAACATCTCATGGGTCTGATGGAGTCTGAGAACGACATCCTGCAGATGGAGAAGCGCATCCGTGGCCGCGTCAAGCGGCAGATGGAGAAGAACCAGCGCGAGTACTACCTCAACGAGCAGATGAAGGCGATCCAGAAGGAGCTGGGTGAGCTCGAGGAGGCGCCAAACGAGATCGAGGACCTGAACAAGCGGATCGAAGGGGCCGGGATGCCGAAAGACGTCAAGGCCAAGGCACTTGGGGAGCTCAACAAGCTCAAGCTCATGTCGCCCATGTCCGCGGAAGCAACCGTCGTGCGCAACTACGTGGACACCTTGGTCAACGTCCCGTGGAAGAAGCGGACGCGCATACGCAACGACATTCGCGTCGCCGAAGAGGTCCTGGAGGCCGATCACTACGGGCTGGAGAAGGTTAAGGAGCGCATCCTGGAATACCTTGCCGTACAGCAGCGGGTGCGTAAGCTCAAGGGGCCGATCCTGTGTCTGGTCGGACCCCCGGGTGTCGGTAAGACCTCCCTTGGGCACTCCATCGCACGCGCCACCAACCGCAAGTTCGTTCGGATGTCCCTAGGCGGCGTGCGGGACGAGGCGGAGATTCGTGGACACCGGCGCACCTATATCGGCGCCCTGCCTGGAAAGATCATCCAGAATCTGTCGAAGGCGGCCTCGCGCAACTCACTCTTCCTGCTGGACGAGATCGACAAGATGGCGATGGATTTCCGCGGGGACCCGGCCTCGGCCCTTCTTGAAGTGCTCGACCCGGAGCAGAATCACACGTTCAACGATCACTACCTCGAGGTCGACTTCGACCTTTCCGAGGTGATGTTCGTGGCCACCGCAAACACCCTCAATGTCCCCCCGGCACTGCTCGACCGCATGGAGGTGATTCGTCTGTCCGGCTATACGGAGGACGAGAAGGTCCGCATCGCCGAGAAGTACCTCATTCCGAAGCAGATGAAGAACAACGGTCTCAAGGATGGCGAGGTCGTCATTCGGGAGACGACGCTGCGCGACATCATCCGTCACTATACGCGGGAGGCCGGAGTGCGCAACCTGGAGCGGGAGATCTCCAAGGTCTGCCGCAAGGTGGTCAAGGAAGTACTGCTTAAGAAGCGCACCAGCGCCGTGGTCGTGACGTCGAAGGGGTTGGACAAGTACCTGGGCGTTCAGCGCTATCGTTACGGCCGGGCGGATGAGTTCGATCAAGTGGGCCAGGTGACCGGCCTGGCGTGGACGGAGGTTGGCGGCGAGCTGTTGCGCATCGAGTCCGCGCTGGTGTCCGGCAAGGGCAAGTTCACCTACACGGGTCAGCTCGGCGAGGTCATGCAGGAGTCGATCCAGGCAGCCATGACGGTCGTGCGCAGCCGGGCGGAAGCGCTGGGCATCGACCCGGATTTTCACCAGAAGTTCGACGTGCACATACACGTTCCCGAGGGAGCGACACCCAAGGATGGACCCAGTGCCGGCGTCGCGATGTGCACCGCCTTGGTATCGGCCTTGACGAAGGTCCCCGTGCGTTCGAGTGTGGCCATGACGGGTGAGATCACGCTGCGCGGTGAGGTATTACCAATCGGCGGTCTTAAGGAAAAGCTATTAGCCGCGCATCGGGGTGGCATTGAGACCGTGGTTATCCCGCACGAGAATGAACGCGACCTCGCCGAGATACCCAAGAACATTAAACAGAATCTCACCATCCGCCCTGTGCGCTGGATCGACGAGGTACTGGACGTCGCACTGGTGGAACGGCCGGAATTGACGACCGCATCGCCGGAGGAGAGCCCCAGCGAAACGCCCGAGGAGCGTCCGGCGCCGAAGGCGGCGAAGAAGAAGGGGACCGGGGCGCGTACGCACCATTGAGTCGAGGATGGGCGGGGCATGCCCTTCGGTTGCTCCGCACATGTCCCTAAGGAAGCGCTGAATAGGTCCATCCTGGATTTCTCAGCACCCGGCATCCGAAAAGCCTGGATCGGCAGACGCCGTCATTTTCAGTCCCTCGCCGGTATCGAAATGTTGGGACGTCCAGCCTCGCGGGAGACGCCGATTCGATCAGCATCTCCCTAGGCAATGCCCGAGAGTCGGGTGGTGGTTATCGAGCTTTTCTTTTACGCCGCTCGCAAGTTTATTTCGCCCCGATGAGGAAGTTCATCGGCTGGCTTGACACGTACCAGCGCGCTCGTTATAAACCGCAGGGCGACTAGAGGGAAAGATTGATATTGATTCAATCGTGGTGGAACTGCAGGGTCTAGCGAAAGCTAACGGGGGAATAATGAACAAATCTGATCTTATTGAGGCGATGGCGGATGCGGCAGAAATTCCAAAATCCGCGGCGGGAAGAGCGTTGGACGGTCTGACGGATGCCATCGCCACGGCACTCAAGAACGGCGACGCTGTATCGCTGATCGGCTTCGGCACGTTTTCGGTCAAAGAGCGTGCCGCAAGAACCGGCCGCAACCCGCAGACGGGCGCGAGCATCGAGATTGCGGCCTCGAAGACCCCGTCATTTAAGGCTGGCAAGGGTCTGAAGGACGCTATACAATGAAGGTTCGTCTTCGGGGTGCTTAGCTCAGCTGGGAGAGCATCGCCCTTACAAGGCGAGGGTCGCAGGTTCGAGCCCTGCAGCACCCACCAAGCGAACAGGGAGTGGTAGTTCAGTTGGTTAGAATACCGGCCTGTCACGCCGGGGGTCGCGGGTTCGAGTCCCGTCCACTCCGCCAATAGAACCGAAGACGGGGTATCTTGCGAGGTACCCCGTTTTTCGTTCTGCGTCTTCGATTCTTCCTATCGGTTCCGTCATGCTGCAGACGATTAGAGAACGCGCACAAGGGTGGATCGCCTGGGCGATCGTGATCCTGATCAGTATCCCCTTCGCCCTCTGGGGCATTCAGTCTTACCTCGGCATCGGCGGCGAGCCGGTGGTTGCCAGCGTCAACGGCGTCGATATCAAGGAGCGGGCATTCGACTACCGGTACCGCGAGGTCCGCGCGCGTCTGCGCGAACAGCTCGGTTCGGCGTACCGCCCAGGACTTTTCGACGATAAGACGATGCGTGCTCAGGTGCTCGACCAGATGATCCGTGACAACCTGCTGCTGCAGGTCTCCCATGACATGGGTCTGCGTGCGTCCAATCAGGAGCTGCGCATCGCAATCATGAGCAACCCGGCGTTTCAAAAGGATGGCCGTTTCGACAACGCGACCTACGAGCGGCAGCTCGAGCTGCAGGGCATGCGACCGCCCCAGTTCGAGGACAATCTGCGTCAGCGTATCGTGAGCAGTCAGCTCGCCCGGGCCGTCGTCGCAAGCGAGCTTGTGACCAACAAGGAGCTGGAGCAGGCGATCCGGCTGCAGGGCCAGCAGCGCAAGGTGAGCTACGTCTTGGTGCCAAAGGACCGCTTCAAGACCGAGGGGAAGGTGAGCGACGAGAAGATCGAGAGCTACTACCAGGCAAACCAGTCGCTCTTCAAGGTGCCAGAGCGGGTGAAGCTCCAGTATTTGGTCCTGAATGCAGATTCCAGCACGCCGGCGGAGAACCCGTCAGATGACGAGCTGCGTCAGCTCTATGAGTCGGAGATCGACCGTTTTCAGCAGCCCGAGCGTCGGGACGTGCGGCATATCCTGATTACGGTCGATCCCAAAGCCGATGCCGCTGCCGCGGAGGCTGCCAAGGCCCGTATCATCGAGATCCGCAAGCGGATCGAGTCGGGCGAGGATTTCGCGAAGGTCGCGAAGGAGGTCTCACAGGACCCCGGGTCCGCCGCCCAGGGGGGTGACCTCGGGTTCATCGAGAAGGGCCTCATGGATCCGGCCTTCGATCAGGCCGCCTTTTCGCTCAAGCAAGGCGAGGTGAGCGAGCCGGTTCGTACGCAGTTCGGTTACCACCTGCTCGAGGTGACGAAGATCGAGCCCAGCAAGGTCAAGCCGTTCGAGGAGGTCAAGGACCAGTTGGCTGCCCGGGCTAAGAAGAGGAATGCTGAGGGGGCCTATTACGACTCGGCAGAGAAGCTGGCCAATATGACATATGAATCGCCAGATTCGCTGGAGCCGGCTGCTCAGGCGCTCGGCCTCAAGATCCAGACCAGCGGCTGGCTAGAGCGCTCGGGTGGGAAGGGTATCCTCGCCAACCCCAAGGTAATCGCTGCGGCATTCAGCGACGACGTGCTCAAGGAGCGCCATAACAGCGAGGTCATCGAGCCTGAGCGGAATGTGCAGGAATCCATCGTGCTGCGCGTTGTGGAGCACGAAGATGCTACCGTCAAGCCCCTGGCCGATGTGCGCGATCAGATCGTCGAGAACCTGCGCGACCAAGAGGCGACCGAAGCAGCGAAGGCTGCAGCGGTCAAGCTGACCGAGCAGCTGAAGGGAGGAGCAAAGCTCGCGGAGGTTGCGGAGGACTATGAGCTCAAAGCCCCGGGCCTGATCACGCGGACGGCGCCGGACGTTCCTCCTGCGGTTCGTGACATGGCATTCAGCCTCCCGCGGCCACAAGAGGACGTCGCGAGCTACGGGAGTGCGTCCTTGGCGCAGGGCAATGCCGCGGTCGTCAGCGTGTCAGAGGTCGTCGACGGTTCACCCGACGCCCTGACCAAGGCCGCGCGCGATCAACAGCGGCGCGAGCTCGCGCAAACGATCGGCAGTCGTTACTACGAGGACCTCGCGACGGACCTGGAGAGGCGCGCAAAGATCGAGCGCAAGCCCATCGGGGAGGCACGGGTCGACTGATTGCGGTTAAGGGGCCAGCCCCGGCCCCTCCTGATCTGGGCGGTCAGCGTCAGGCCATGCCGAGGATGTGGTAGCCGGTGTCGACGTACAGGACGTCGCCAGTGACGCCGGATGCCAGGTCGGAGCACAGAAAGGCAGCGGCGTTGCCGACCTCTTCGATCGTTACGTTGCGGCGCAGCGGCGTGCGCTCCTCCACGTATTTCAGCATGGAGCGGAAGTCGGAGATGCCGGATGCGGCGAGCGTGCGGATCGGTCCGGCGGAGATGGCGTTGACCCGCGTACCTTCGGGCCCAAGGGACGCAGCGAGGTAGCGCACGTTGGCCTCGAGGCTGGCCTTGGCCACCCCCATGACGTTGTAATTGGGAATCGCACGCACGGCACCCAGGTAAGTCATCGTCAGCAGAGAACCGCTCCTCCCCTTCATCAGCGGCCGTCCCGCCTTGGCTAAGGCGGCAAGGCTGTACGAGCTGATATCGTGGGCGATGCGGAATCCGTCCCGAGTGACGACGTCGGCGTAGTCACCCTCCAGCTGGTCGCGCGGCGCAAATCCCACCGAATGAACGATGATGTCGAGCCCGTCCCAGCGCTGACCCAAGGACTCGAACACAGCGGCGATCTCATCGTCTCTTGCCACATCCAGCGGGAGTGCGATATCCGAATCACACCGGGCCGCAAAGTCCTCGACGCGCTCCTTGAGCTTTTCACCTTGGTAGGTGAAGGCGATCTGCGCCCCCTCGCGGTGCATGGCCTCAGCCACGCCCCAGGCGATGGATCGAGTGCTGGCGACACCCACGACGAGCGCGCGCTTATCTTGCAGAAAACCCATGGATTCGGTCCTTCTGTGTTGGTGTTGCGGCTGGCACGACTCCAGCCGAGATGCGAACATTGGGCCTTGAACGAGGCCGTAACATTACCGAAAGTCGCAGGCAGGTGAAAGCTCGCTCAGCACGGAGGGGACGCCCGCGGAGTTGGTCCGCGCTGGTAGCCGCCGCGGTTCTGAGCCTGCTCACGGGCGGCTGCGGCAACAGCCCCTGGAACGATCCCTATCCCGCGGGCCAGGCGGCTGCCAACGTCCTTTACAGCTCCTTCGAGGAGCGGCCGAAGCACCTGGATCCGGCGCGCTCCTACAACGCGAACGAGTACGTCTTCCTCGCTCAGATCTACGAGCCGCCCCTGCAGTACCACTTCCTGCTGCGGCCGTACCGGCTCGTGCCGCTGACCGCGGAGGCGGTTCCGGTCCCTCGGTATTTCGATGCGGCGGGGGAGCCGCTCCCGGAGGACGCTCCGGCGGATCAGATCGCTCTTAGCGAGTACCTGATCCGCATCAAGCCGGGCATTCGCTTTCAGCCGCACCCTGCATTCGCGAGAGATCAACCCGGCCACTTTCGCTATCACGACCTCAGCCGGAGAGATCTGGACGGGATCAACGTGCTGTCGGACTTTCCCGAGACCGGGACCCGGGAGCTCACTGCGGACGATTACGTCTACGAGATCAAGCGCCTCGCGGCGCCCTGGCTGCACTCGCCGATCAGTGGGGTGATGCAGGACCACATGCAAGACTTCAAGGAGCTCGCGGCGCGTATCCAGGCGGCTGTGCCGGCGGTATCCGCGGGCGACCAGCGTCCGTTCGTCGATCTGCGAAAGATCCCGTTCAGCGGGGCGGAGGCGGTGGATCGATACAGCTACCGCATTCGCATCAAGGGCAAGTATCCCCAGTTCGTCTACTGGCTCGCCATGCCCTTTTTCGCGCCCATGCCATGGGAGGCGGACCGCTTCTACAGCCAGCCCGGGATGAGTCAGCGCAACATCGTGCTCGACTGGTATCCGGTGGGAACCGGGCCTTTCATGTTGAGTGAGAACAACCCCAATCTCCGGATGGTATTGGCGCGCAACCCCAACTTTCACGGTGAGCGCTATCCGTCGCGGGGTATGCCGCAGGACCGAGCCAGCGGTCTGCTCGCGGACGCCGGCCGCCCGTTACCCTTCGTCGACCGCGCCGTCTACAGCCTGGAAAAGGAGAGCATCCCTTACTGGAACAAGTTCCTGCAGGGGTACTACGACAGTTCTGGGATCTCCTCCGATGCCTTCGATCAGGCCATTCAGTTCAGCCCTCAGGGCGAGGCGACCCTGACCCCGGCGATGGAGGAGAAGGGCATCCGGCTGGAGACGGCGGTACAGACATCCATCTTCTACATGGGGTTCAACATGCGCGACCCCGTGGTGGGGGGCGACTCGGAGCGTGCCCGGCTGCTCCGGCGTGCTCTCTCCATCGCGGTGGATTTCGACGAATACGTCTCGATCTTCGCCAACGGTCGCGGGGTGGCCGCGCAGGGTCCGATCCCACCGGGAATCTTCGGCTACCGCAGCGGTGAGGCGGGGATCGATCCCTATGTCTACCAGTGGCGTGACGGCCGACCCGTGCGGCGCAGCCTGGACGATGCGCGTGCCCTGCTTGCCCGGGCCGGCTATCCCAAAGGCCGTGATCCGGCGACCGGGCAGGCGCTGACACTCTACTTCGACACCACCGCCACCGGGCCGGACGACACCGCGCGGCTCAACTGGTTTCGCAAGCAGTTCGCCAAGCTCGACATCCAGCTCGTGATCCGGGCCACCGACTACAACCGGTTCCAGGAAAAGATGCGCGAGGGGACGGGTCAGCTCTTCATGTGGGGCTGGAATGCGGACTACCCCGACCCAGAGAACTTCTTCTTTCTGCTCTACGGCCCCAACAGCAAGGTGGACGGGGGAGGGGAGAACGCGGCCAATTACGCAAACCCGGAGCTCGACGCGCTCTTCAATCGAATGAAGAATATGGACAATGGCCCGAAGCGACAGGCGGTCATCGACGAGATGCTGGCGATCGTCCGCCGCGACGCGCCCTGGATCTGGGGCTTCTATCCCAAGGCTTTTGTCCTCTACCACTCGTGGCTCTTCAACGCCAAGCCGAACTTGATGGCCAACAACACCCTCAAGTACCGGCGGCTGGAGCCGCGCGTCCGCGAGCATCTGCGCGACGGCTGGAACCAGCCGGTCCTGTGGCCTCTCTGGCTAACCGGTATCCTGCTGGGGCTGGCAGCCGTGCCGGCAGCCTATATCGTGCGTAAACGGGAGCTGAGCGACGCTCGGGGCGAGTCCCGACGGAAGTCAGAGGCACCGCCGCGATGATCAGCCCAAAACCTCGACTCACCGGGCAGCGCGTAGCGCGCGGGGCAGGTCAGTCCCGCGCAGGCTCTGCCAGAACCATGATTTTCAAGAGTGCCAGTACCGTCATCCCGGCATGGACTGCCGGGATCCAGACCCTCGGGACGACATCCAGCACGAGGTGCCTGAACGCCAGCCCGGCATGTTCTATACCGCTCCGATCGGGGGTTTTCGTTTCTTGGGGACGGGCCGCTCCCGCCGGGGGACGCCGTGAATACGTCCATGTAGGCTTGGCGGCAGCCTCCCTGCTGCCGACACCCCCGGCGGGAGCGGCCCGTCCCCTCTGGTCCAGACGAGAAGAAGTCGGGCGAGCTCGGTATATCTTCGAGCAATCGGCGGCATCCGCATTCCTGCCAAAGACCCGGAAACCTCGCCTAGTAGCGCTTCAAGAGCGACTCAAACAGCGCCCCCTAAAGCCCCTCGCCGCAGCGGAGGCTGTCACAACAGTCCCCTCGCCCCCGGGAGGGGGAGAGGGCGGGGTGAGGGGGCGTTTCTAGGTCAATGATATTCCTCAACTATCCAATGCTAGTTGTCGACTCGCCAGGACTGGGAGGATTTTTTCTGGACTTTTTGCGACGCCTTCCAGCGGCGAGGGGGTCGAGGTGAGGGGAGAAGGCCGGACCAATGTTTGCCGGATATTCTTGCCCCATTCCTCTGACCGGAATCGGGAATCGTGACCGCCTACATCATCCGGCGTCTGCTCTACGCCATCCCGATCCTGATCGGGGTAAACCTGATCACCTTCGTGCTCTTCTTCGTGGTGAGCTCTCCGGACGACATGGCGCGCATGCAGCTCGGGATAAAGCGGGTGACGCCGGAGGCCATCGAGTCCTGGAAGCAGGAGCACGGTTATGACCGGCCGCTCCTCTACAATGCCCGGGCGTCGGGTCTGGACCAGGTGACGGACACAATCTTCTTCCAGAAGTCCGTCAAGCTCTTCGCCTTCGACTTCGGCTCGTCGGACAGCGGGCGCGACATTGGCTACGACATCTCCCAACGCATGTGGCCGAGCCTCGCCATCGCGGTCCCCGTCCTCCTGGTCGGCCTTCTGGCGAACATCAGCTTCGCCCTCTTCATCGTGTTCTTCCGTGCCACCTACATCGACTTCGCGGGCGTGGTCCTGCTGGTGGCCATGATGTCGATCTCGACGCTCTTCTACATCATTGGCGGCCAGTACGTGCTGAGCAAGGTCTTCCACCTGGTGCCTATCTCGGGGTACGACACAGGCCTGGCCGCCTGGAAATTCCTCATCCTTCCCGTCATCGTAAGCGTCATCGGCGGCATCGGCACCGGCACCCGCTGGTACCGGACCCTGTTCCTGGAGGAGATCGGCAAGGACTACGTACGCAGTGCCCGGGCCAAGGGGCTGAGCGAGCGGTTGGTCCTGTTCCGCCACGTGTTGAAGAACGCCATGATCCCGATCCTGACCGGGGTGGTGGTGCTCCTGCCCCTCCTCTTTATGGGCAGCCTGATCACCGAGTCCTTCTTCGGCATCCCGGGGCTCGGCAGCTACACCATCGACGCCATCAACAACCAGGACTTCGCCATCGTGCGCGCCATGGTCTTTCTCGGCTCGGTCCTCTACATCCTGGGCCTGTTGCTGACGGACCTCTCCTATACCCTGGTGGATCCCGCGTGTGCGCCTGAGCTGAGAGACAGCCGCTTGCCCGTCATCCTCTGGACCGACGCCTTGATCTACCTGCTGCTCGCGCTGGCGGTCGGCTTCGGCATCTACGCCTCGCGCCACGAGCACCTGCGCGAGCCCTGGGGCCGGGTTGCGCGCAGCCGGATCGGTGCGGCCGCCTTGGTCGTGCTGGGCTTCTACGTCGCCGTTGGCCTGCTGGACACGATGCACTTCCATCCACCAGAGGCGCAGAAGGGCAGCTCGGGCGAGACCGTCTATTCGCCGGAGATCCGCAGCCTGCTGGACGTCTGGCTGGCACCGCTGAGCGAGCACCAGGAGAAGACGTACTCCGCCCCCTTTGCTACCCGTCTCTTCGCCAAGGAGAGCATCGAGCTGCCCGACGGAAAGGTGACCCGGGAGTACCCGCGGCTGCGTTACGGGGGGAGTCACCTCACGGACCCCGAGACGCAGAAGATACCCGACATCCTGCGCACCGCCCTGCGCGGACTTGTGGAGGGTTTGGTCTGCTGGGCGCTGGCGGCAGCGCTGATCGTTTGGCTCCTCGCCCGGCGGAGCCGTCAGGGCTTTCGTCAAACCCTGCGCGCCACGGCCCGCGGCGAGACCGAGATCCCGTGGGGGACGGCCCTGCTGAGCTTGGCCCTATTGTTCGTGCTTGCCTTCATTGCCGGCCAGCTGGCCGTGAAGTACCACATCCTGGGCACCGACAAGGTCGGGACGGATGTCTTCTATCAGACCCTGAAGAGCATCCGCACCGGCCTCGTCATCGGTACCCTGACGACGTTGGTGATGCTCCCGGCCGCCATCCTGCTCGGCATCATGGCGGGCTACTTCCGGGGCTGGGCGGACGACGCCATCCAGTACCTCTACACCACGCTGAACTCGATCCCGGCCGTCCTCCTGATCGCCGCCGCCGTCCTCATGCTCCAGATCTACATGAGCAACCACGAGGGGGACTTCAACAGCCTGGTGGAGCGGGCCGACCTGCGGCTGCTCTTCCTCTGCATCATCCTGGGGGTGACCAGCTGGACCGGGCTGTGCCGGCTGCTCCGCGGCGAGTCGCTCAAGCTTCGGGAGGTGGACTATGTCCAGGCGGCCGTCGCGCTGGGGGTGGGCCACTCCCGGGTCATCACCCGCCACATTCTGCCGAACGTCCTGCACATCGTCCTCATTACCGTGGTGCTCGATTTCAGCGGGCTGGTGCTGGCGGAAGCCGTGCTCTCCTACATCAACATCGGGGTCGATCCCACCATGAACAGCTGGGGCAACATGATCAACAGCGCGCGGCTCGAGCTCGCGCGCGAGCCGGTCGTTTGGTGGTCTTTGGCGGCGGCCTTCCTCTTCATGTTCACCCTGGTCCTGTTCGCCAACCTGTTCGCCGACGTGGTTCGAGACGCCTTCGATCCCCGTCTCAAGGGGACCGAATGAGCCCCAGCACCCTCCTGCGCGTCTCGAATCTCACCACGGAGCTCGGGAGCGAGGCTCGGCCGTTGCGGGTGGTCGACGCTGTCGACCTTGAGATCCGCCGCGGCGAGACCTTTGCCCTGCTGGGGGAGTCGGGGTGCGGCAAGTCCATGACGGCGCTATCCCTGATGCGTCTTCTACCGCCGTCTGGGCGCATAGTCGCGGGAAGGGTGGAGCTTGGCGGCACGGATCTGCTCGGGCTCCCCGAGAGTGCCATGCGCCGGGTGCGCGGCGGGCGCATGGGAATGATCTTCCAGGAGCCCCAGACCTCTCTCAACCCGGTCCTCTCGGTCGGGGACCAGATCGCCGAGGCGGTGCGGGTCCACGAGCACCGCTCCCGCCGCCAGAGCCCGGACCGCGTGGTGGAGCTGCTGCGTGCGGTCGGCATTCCCGACCCGGCGCGCCGTGTCCATGAGTACCCCCACCAGCTCTCGGGCGGGATGAAGCAGCGGGTCATGATCGCCATGGCGCTGGCCGGGGACCCGGAGCTTCTGATTGCGGACGAGCCGACGACGGCCCTGGACGTGACCATCCAGGCCCAGGTCCTCAAGCTGCTCAAGGGCCTCCAGCAGAATACCGGCATGGCGGTGCTGCTCATCACACACGATCTCGGGGTGGTGGCGGAGACTGCCGACCGCCTCGCCGTCATGTACGCGGGGCAGATCGTGGAGGCGGCGGGCAGCGCGGACTTCTTCGCCGGTCCGGCCCATCCTTACAGCCGTAAGCTGATGGACAGTCTGCCCACCCCGGAGAAGCGGGCAGGAAGTTTGGCCATCATCCCGGGTCGTGTGCCCCCCCTCGATCGCCAATTTCATGCGTGCCGCTTTGCGGAGCGTTGCCACCGGGTGATGGAGCGCTGTCGCGAGGCGGAGCCGGGCTGGTACCGACCGTCCTCGCAACACGAGGTGCGTTGTTATCTGTGGGCCGAGGGCCGACCGGAGCAGCTCGACGAGGTCGCGTCAGTCGCGGGTGATGCCGCGGCGAGCTCGGCCGGGGCGGCATCGGTACTCGAGGTGCACGGGCTCAAGGTCCACTTCCCGATCCACAGCGGCGTGTTCCGCCGCGTCGTTGGTCACGTGAAAGCGGTGGACGGCGTGAGCATGGATCTGCGTGAGGGGCGCACGCTCGCCCTCGTGGGCGAGTCCGGCTGCGGCAAGACCACCGCGGGCAAGGGTATCCTGCAGCTGATCCCTCCGACCGGCGGGTCGGTGCGTTATCGGGGTGTCGACCTCGCCGGGCTCGGCGACCGCGCCATGCGCGCCTACCGCAAGGACCTGCAGATCATCTTCCAGGACCCGGTTGCCTCCATGAACCCGCGCATGCTCGTGGGCGACATCGTGGGCGAGGGGCTGCAGGCACTCGGGCTTGAGCGCAGCCGCGAGCGGCGGCGGGAGCGCGTGGGCGATCTCCTCGAGCAGGTAGGGATGCCGGCGGCTGCGGCCCGGCGCTATCCGCACGAGTTCTCGGGCGGTCAGCGCCAGCGCATCTGCATCGCCCGCGCGCTCGCCGTGGAGCCGCGGGTCATCGTCTGCGACGAGCCCACCAGCGCGCTCGATGTCTCAGTGCAGGCCCAGATCCTCAACCTGCTCAAGCGGCTGCAGGACGAGATGGGCCTCGCCTTCCTCTTTATTACCCACAACATCTCGGTGGTCTCCTACCTCGCCCACGAGGTGGCGGTCATGTATCTGGGTCGGATCGTGGAGCGGGGAACGGTTGCCGAGGTTCTCGACGACCCGAAGCACCCCTACACCAAGGCCCTGCTCTCCGCGGTTCCCGTCGTGGATGCCGCCAAGCGTCGGGAGATCGTCCGGCTGGAAGGGGATATGCCGTCCCCCGCCACCCCGCCTTCCGGCTGCCACTTCCACCCCCGCTGTCCCGAAGCCATCCCCGAGTGCGCCAGGGCCTATCCCCCCGAGTCCCGTATGAGCGGTACACGCACCGTCCACTGCATCCGCGTTGGGGACATAGGCGGCATGCAGCCGGGGTAGGGAATAGAACCGCAGAGACGCTGAGGGCGCGGAGGTTAAGATCATGCCGAAAACGGCGCACGGCAGGTATGCGGTGGTTGCAGCGGAGCGTGGCTCTGGAACACTCTCCATCTTCTACTCGGCACCCGCTAGGTGTCGAAGCTCTCGGATTTGTCGTCGTTGCTCCACCAGAGCGCAAGCCTTGCGTTGGGTACTGCAGCAATGGATGCTATATCTCAACAATCAAGCCGGATGGCAGCGTTCCTGGAGTACCGCTGATGGACTGGAGAGGCAGAATTACCAGTGATCCAAGCATTCTGGTCGGCAAGCCGACGATCAAGGGCACGCGGATCTCCGTCGACCTCATCCTTGGCTGGCTCGCCAACGGCTGGAGCGTGGAGGACATACTTGCGTCCTATCCCCACATCGCCCGGGAGGACGTGCAGGCGGCGCTCGCCTTCGCCGCCGAGATGCTGCGGGAGGAGGAGTACATCGCCATCCATAAGGCCACAGCATGAGCGCACGCCTGCTGGTCAACGAGAACTTTCCGTTACCGGCGCTGCATGTTCTGAGAGAGCAGGGAGTCGACGTCTTAGGCGTGGTCGAGTCATGCCGTGGTGCCTCGGATGAACAGGTGCTTGAGCTGGCCTGCTCCGAGCGTCGCTGGCTGGTCACCTACGATCGCGACTACGGCGAGCTGATCTATTCGCGCAGGCTCCCTTCTCCGCCGGCGGTTGTCTATCTTCGACAGGAGCCCTATCCGCCGGATCGTCCCGCATGGATTCTCCTGGAACTGCTCTCCGACCCCACCCGTGTCGACGGATTCTTTTTGGTCGTGGCGGAGGGTGCTGTCCGTCGCCGCCCACTGCCGATAAGTATTCCGAGCTGACCAGGACGGTGCCTGCGACGCCGTTCTCCGCCACCCCGCCTTCCGGCTGCCACTTCCACCCCCGCTGTCCCGATGCCATCCCCGAGTGCGCCAATGCCTATCCGCCGGAGACCCGCCTGAGCGCTACCCGCACGGTCCACTGCATCCGCGTTGGGGACGTGGCCGGCAAGGCGATGGGCTAGCGACAGGCGACGTAGCGATCGCAGGCCGTCCGTCGTTCTTTCCTTCAGACGAGGCGATGCCACTCACGCGTTCCTTCGGCGGTCGTTCGTCCGCTGGGGTGTCGGCCGCAGCGCGGGTAAGCCTTCGGAAATCACTGCGTCCCTCGGCGGACGTAACCCGAGCCGAAACGAAATCCACGTGGTATACCGGCCGGGATAGCCCGAGCCAGCCCCGCGTGTTGCAAGACGGACGTCGTCGACAGCTACCACGACCTGCCTGCGAATCGGATCTCCCGAGAAAACCGACCTTTGCAGTCGTCTTTTTTGTCAGTGTCATGGTGACACCGATGTCACCCAAGGTGACACGGATGTCATGGCATTCGCTCGATCGACTCCAGGCTCTTTCGCGTCATCGCGCCAATTGTCTGTAAACGAGGAGCTTTCTCTGAGGAGCGATTGCTGGCCCCGCAATTGCTCCTCGTTTGCCGGCTGCCAGGGGAGCCCTTCGGGGAACAGGTCGCCAAAAAGCTACCGAGAGCGCCGCTGCTACGAGGGGTGGCGAGCTGCAGGTCACGCGACGGACCGGACCGATTGTCAGGGAGCAACGCCGGGGCACATCGGCGAAGAGCGGACTTGCAGCCAGGCGCGGCCGACGCCGGTCGTGTTGCGCAAGGTCTCGGGGCGTCATTGGGTCTAGCCAAGGCCAACGCACATCCGCGGCACCGGACTCGTGGTGTTCGGCGGGTGCGCTTGGCGGTTAGCCATGATCCGAAAATCAGTGAGTGGAGTGAAATGATGAGAACGATGCTCAATCGAAAACGAGCAGGCTGTCGAACGGCAGCCTTGCTAGCTTTGGGCTTGGTAGCAGCGGCATGGGGCGGTCAGGCCCTGGCCGATGATGAGGGTGGCGGGTCGTCATCCCTAACCATCAGCACCGCGGAATGGCGTAGCAGCGAAAACCGGCTCGATGTCTCCGGCACGGGCAACCGCCGGCGGTCGGTGACCGTGGTGAACGCCTACGACCCCTCCCAGGTCCTGGGCAGCGACGAGATTGGATACAGGGGTTGGTCGATCCGCGACTATCGGCCTTCCCCGGTGCCTTGCCGCGTGCGCGCGATCCAATCTGACGGCCAGACCGCCGAGCGCAATGTGGGCGGCGCGCCGGACAACTGCGCGCCGAAGGCGCCAGGCGGCGGCAATACCCCGCCGACGGCCAACGCCAACGGTCCTTACAGCGGGACCGTCGGCCAGGCGGTGAGCTTCAGCAGCGCAGGGTCCACGGACCCGGGCGGCAGCATCGCCTCCTACGCCTGGACCTTCGGCGACGGGGGCACCAGCTCGGCGGCGAACCCGAGCCATTCCTACGCCAACGCCGGCACCTACAACGTCAGCCTAACGGTGACGGACAACCAGGGCGCCAGCTCGGCGTCGTCCACTACCACGGCGACCATTACCGCCGCGGGCAACCAGCCGCCTACGGCCAACGCCAACGGCCCCTACACCGGCACCCCGGGCGCGGCGGTCAGCTTCAGCAGCGCCGGCTCCACTGATTCGGACGGCAGCATCGCGTCCTACAGCTGGACTTTCGGCGACGGCGGCACCAGCACGGCGGCCAATCCGACCCACACCTACAGCAACGCCGGCACCTACGCCGTCACCCTGACGGTCACGGACAACAACGGCGCCAGCGGTACGGCCAATGCCACGGCGACGATCGGCGGCCAGGTTTCCTCTTGCGACCCGGCCAACCTGAACGTCTCCATCAACTCGACCAGCCAAGACGGCTGCCCGGACGCGACGGTTCCGCAACAGGCGCAGGTGCCCAACACCAGCTACAGCGTGCTGGCAATCAACGACCTCGGCATGCACTGCGGCGACCTGGATACCCGCATCGCGAGCATCCTGCCGCCGTTCCAGATCCTGTTGGCGCAGGTGGTGCAGAAGGGCGCCGACCCCGACGCTCAACCCGGCTGGCGTGAGCGTGCGCTACTCGGCTGCGTGCCAACCCCAACGACCCGATCCTGGGCAGCAGCGTGTTCGACGGCGTGATGGCCAACGGCGAGCACCTACAAGACCAACTTCTGGGATTCCCGTCCCGGCGGGTACCTACGACGCCTTCTACCCGGCCTACAATCCGTTCAACCCGGCGCAGACCCTGACCCCGCTGGCGGGCCCCCCGTTCAACGTCTCGGCCGACATCGGTCTGCCGGTGCCCAACGTGGAAGATCTGTACATCGGCCCCGACGGCCAGGTGAACAGCGGCGACGAGTGCCTCACGGCAGTGCTGCACGCCATGCCCGGTATCGCCGGTCCCTACACGGCCAACGATCCGAAGACGGCCGCAGGAGCACTACAGCGACAAGCCGTTCTTCGTGAACTTCCCGTTCGGCTATGTGGCAGCGGACGTGAACTGGTTCGAGGGCGCGGGCATCCCGTTCTCCGCCTTCGACGACAACGGCCGCGAGAACGCCTACCCGCTGGTGCGAGTGGCAGGCAAGGAGCGGCAACAGCGTGCTGTCGACGGTGGACACCGTGCTGCCGATCTCCGGCGAGGCGAGCTGCACCAACTGCCATGCCGACCCGAGCGGACGTGCAGCAACAGCCGCACCAGCGCATCCCGACCGCAGGCATTGACGCGATGCCGGCCTGCCGGTGGCAACCAGCCTGGACGACCCGGACACCAACCTGCCCACCAGGGTCAGCGTGGAGTACGCCGCGGACATCAACGTGCTGCGGCTGCACGACCTCAAGCACGGCGCGAGCTATGTGAGCACGGCTCGCCGGCCAGAGACTGTCACCACCGCCCCGGCGCCCTGCGACATCACCGCCAACGGCGGCGACGGGGACGCCAACTGCCTGACCAACAAGGCGCTGGTGCAAGATAAGCCGGTGGTCTGCCAGGTGTGTCACTACACCCCGGCGCTGGACCTGGCGCATGTCGGTCCGCTGACGGGCGTCGCACGGTCGGAGCGCCAACGGCCGCAACCAGGTGGCGCACCAGAGCAACTCGCGGGTGATGCACAACCACCACGGCAACATCACCAGCCTGTTCCCGACCGATGCCCGGCGCCGCACGCAGGCACGCCAACGGCACGGTCACCAACCAGGCGCCAGCGTCTGGCGGCGCTGGAGGACACCTGCTACCAGTGCCATCCGGGCAAGAACGTGCAGTGCCTGCGCGGCGCCATGTTCAACGGCGACATGCTGTGCTCGGACTGCCACGGCAACATGCTGCAGGTCGGCAACGACTTCTCGCAGGAGTCTCGCCGAGCAATCCGGGGGCCTTCATCCTCGATCAGGGCAACTTCTACACCCCGGCCAGCACCAGCCGCGTGTGCCCTGGGCGAACGAGCCGGGCTGCGGGTCCTGCCATACGGGTGATGCGAGCAACAATCTGGCGGGCACCACCGGGACCATCGTCAACACCGCCGACACCAACGGCAACGCCGACGGCATCCGGCTGCGCCGGGCCTACCGCACGCGGTGACGCCAAGGCCACGCCGATCGTGCCGACCAACAAGCGCTTCGCTGAGCCGGCGGTGCCGACCAGCTTCAACGGGTTCGCCAACCCGGGTGCGGGCAATCCGCAGCTGTATCGGGTCAGCACCGGCCACGGCGGCGTGATGTGCGAAGGTTGCCATGGGGCGACCCATGCGGAGTGGCCAAATGCCAATCCGAACAGCAACGACAACATCACGGCCAGCCAGTTACAGGGGCACACCGGCACCATCGTGGAATGCAGTACTTGCCATGGCAGCGCGATGAACAGCCAGAACACCCTGGGCGGCCCTCATGGCATGCATCCGGTGGGTGACAACACATCCTTCGCCAATGGCGGACACGAGCACATGGGCACCTCAGGTTGCTCGGCCTGCCACGGTCCCGGCGGGCGCAGCTCCAACACCGGAACGGTCCTGTCGGTGGCCAAGGCAGACCGCAACCTCCGCGGCACCCTGGTGGCCAAGGGCGAGCCGGTCGGCTGCTCCGTCTGCCATGGTGGTGGAGGCGGCGGGGACTGATCCGGCCCAATCGGCTGCAGGGACGCAGCCACATGCTCACAGGCCCCGCGGGGTAGTCCGGCGGGGCCTTTTTCAACACCGCTATCGGAGTATCAAATGCGCTCGAAAGCGATATTGATGGTGGCGCTCGCCGGAGCGCTCGGCCCGTTCGCCGCCCTTGCCGAAGACACCCCGCTGGATATCAAGACAGATCTCAGGGGCCAGTTCTTCCTGGTCGAAAAGGGTGACAACGACGGCAACCCCACGCTTCTGGTCAAAGCCGTTGCCGGCAACTACACCCATTACGTCAAGCGCGAGTTTGATTGCGTCGCCCGCACCGTGCGGTATCTGGGCCGGGGCGAGAGTCTGGAAGAAGTGGCGGCGGCACGACCCGACGCGAAAACCTATCCCATCGAGGACGGCACGATTGCCGATCAACTTGCGCGGCTCGTGTGTCCAAGAAAGGGTGGGGAAGGCACCGCTAACAAGTAAGGCTTACGCCAGGTCCTTTTCCGCTCCGACTCTGCTTACACACTGGCTCAGATCTGCCCCCCATCCCAGGACCCCCCGCGGCGCAATTTCCGCACCCCGACAAGTCATGGCTCCAGTCATTGTCATGTGACACCCCTGTCAGTCATGGTGACAAGGATGTCATGACATTCCTGTGACAAACGCTCAGGTCCGGCAGGTGATGCCATTAACTTCTTGTTATGAGGGAACTTCTCTTCCGGTCACGCCTGGCCTCTTCCTTGCCTGTTGCCTAACCGGCTGACGGGTCCGTCGGGAACCCGGGGCGCCAGACAGTTGCCGAGACCGCCACTGCTCCAAGGGGAAGTGGTGAAGATTACGCAAAGGACAAGACCGATCTTTAGGGGATAACGTCGGAGTGCACCGGCGTCGAGCAGACGCAGGGGGCAGGTACGTCAATATCTGTGGTTCCCACAATGTCTCGGGGCGTCATTGGATTTCGCCAAAGCCAAGGGAAATCCGTGAACACCTGCGCGCAGGTGTTGCGGGGCATGTGCTTGGCCGTTAGCCATGATCCAGACCAACCATCAAGAGGTTGAAACGATGAGGAAGAGAGATGGGTAGATTTCGTGCGTTATTCAGCCCGACCCCCGAGTTCCGCTGCGGCTGGCGGATGGGGTCGACAGTCGCTAGCCGCGCTGAGTATACGTCGGCCACCTGGGATGGCAGGATTCTGTCCCATGGACCGATCGCCGTGGCGGCAAGGTTGAAGTCTGTTCGGCGAGTGCCGCCCGTCCGCCGTGGCCTCGGTGAAGGGCACGGAGCTACCTTCAGGCCAATGCGACCGCAAGAGCCCGTATGAACCCGGTCCCCTGCGCGGTTAGCGCAACCTTGCCGCCGCCCACCAGCCGAGAATTTCCCGGTCTCGGGACGCCTGCCGTTCGCGCCCCAGACTCCAACCGTGAACCGGCCTCAACCTGAACATGACGACGCCCGCGGCAGGGGCAAAGGCAAGAGCTGCCCGCCTCAACCACGGTGACCGTTACCTACGGGACAGCAAGAGGCACTATCACCCTGCGGCGATACGCCCGACCACCCTGGACTTCGGCAGCGTGAACGTGGGCAGCCCCGCGAGCTCGGCACCACGGTGAGCAACAGCGGCACCGCGGCCTGTGACGTGACCCTGGTGCGCTGACAGGCGCACCGACTCCACGGTGCTCCCCCGACAACGTGCAGCGTGGCTCCCCGGCGGATCGCAGAGCCCCCACGGTGAGCTACGGGCCGATGCGGCGGTCCCGACGACCGGTACCCTCAACGTCAACAGCAACGACCCGCTGCCGTCGATCGCTGTGAGCCTCTCGGGCACCGGCGTGGAGCAGAACAAGATGCGCCTCTCGGTGAATCCCACGGCCCTCGCGTTCGGTAACGTGACCGTCAACACGCTCGAGCACACGGCACCACGTGAGCAACCCGGTAACCTGACCTGTAACGTCACCCTCAATCGCAGCGGGACGTCGCCAACACGATGCCGCGCCAAGCGCCAGCTTCAACGCGACCGCGGCTCGGCAACGTCTCGGCTTTGAACTGCAGCGCATCGGTGACCATCAATACCCAAGGGGCAACCGTGCCGGTCATTTCCATCAACTCCACCAGCCAGAACTCCTCAGGCGGGCCAACCGTCGTGCGGCGTCGATGCCGTAACGAGCAGACAGCGCCTTTCCGGAACGTCCATGAACCCCACGACCAGACCCGATGGTCCGAGCAGCCTCGCCGCGCTACACAGTGTCGCCATCAACGACCTCGGCATGCACTGCGGCGACCTGGATACCCGCATCGCCAGCATCCTGCCGCCGTTCCAAGTCCTCTTGCCCAGGTGGTGCTGAAGGGCGCCTCGCCGACGCTTAACCCCGCCGGGGTGAGCATCTTCTACTCCGCCGCCTCCAACCCGAACGACCCGGTCTTGGCACGACGACATCTCGCGGTGTCATGGGTAACGGCGACACCTACAAGACCAACTTCTGGACTACCGATCCCGCGGGGACCTATGACGCCTTCTATCCGCCGCGTATTACCCCTTCAACATAAGCCTAGACCTCTGATCCCGCTTCCGGGCCGCCGTTCAACGTGAGCGCGGATGTCGGCCTGCCGGCGACGGACGGAAAACCCCTGGCATCGGCCCCGACGGTCAGGTGAATAGCGGCGACGAGCGCCTTCGACCGTCGTGCCCCATGCCATGCCGAGTGTCGCCGGTCCGTATCTGGCCAACGACCCGAAGCTGACCCAGGAGTCAAGCTCTATCTCGATAAGCCCGTTCTTCGTGAACTTCCCGTTCGGCTATTCGCCGCAGACGTGAACTGGTACGAGGGCGCGGGCATCCCGTTCTCGGCCTTCGACGACTACGGCCGCGAGAATGCCTACCCGCGGTAGCGCGTCCAGGCCAAGCAAGGGAACACCACCCTGGCGACGGTCGACACCGTCCTGCCCATCTCCGGCGAGGCGAGCTGCATGAACTGTCATACGACCGCGGACGACTACGCGAGCGTGTACGGCAATACCACCAACCACCGCACCAACGGCCCGACGGATGCCTTGTCCGGCTAACAACCCTCCCCTGCCGGTCGCGACGACCATGTCGGATCCGAGCATTGGTGACGTCCCGCCGCGGGTCAGCCTGGAATATGCGGCCGACATAACGTGCTGCGCCTGCACGACCTCGATCACGGCGCAGAGTACGTGACCACCGCCTGTGACGCGCCGGGCCAGAACTGCCTGCTCACCGCCCCGGCACCCTGCGACATCACCGCCAACGGCGGCAACGGGGACGCGAACTGCCTGACCAACAAGCGTGTGAGAACCAGCCGGTGGTCTGCCAGGTCTGTCACTACACCCCGGCCCTGGACCTGACCCAGGTGGGGCCGTGGCCGGCGCCGTGGGCACCATCGCCAACGGCCGCAACCAGGTGGCGCACCAGTCCAACTCGCGGGTGATGCACAACCACCACGGCTCGCTGCCGAACAACCTGTTCCCGCCGATTCCGCCGCCGTCGCAGAACTCCTCGGGCGTGATCACCAACCAGGCGGCACGGCTCGACGCCATGGAGCTGTCCTGCTACCAGTGCCATCCGGGCACCAGCGTGAAGTGCCTGCGCGGCGCCATGTTCAACGCGGACATGCTGTGCAGCGACTGCCACGGCGACATGCAGCAGGTAGGTGCGGACTTCTCCGCGGGGGTCTCGCCGACCAACCCGGGGGCCTTTATCCTCGACCAGGGCAACTTCTACACCCTCCGGCAGCAACCAGCCCCGCGTGCCCTGGGCCAACGAGCCGGGCTGTGGCTCCTGCCACACGGGTGACGCGGTCAGCAACCTGGCCGGCTCGGGCAACGTCCGGGTCAACACCGCGACAGCAACGGCACCTGGACGGGTTGCGCCTGCGCCAGGCGTGCCGCACCAACGACGGCAAGGCCACGCCCATCGTGCCGACCAACAAGCGCTTTGCGGAGGATCCGGTGCCGGCCAGCTTCAAGGCTTCGCCAATCCGGGCGCGGGCAATCCCAAGCTCTATCGCGTGAGTCACGGTGGTGTGAACAACACCACGGGTCCGGGCGCCAGCGGCCACGGCGGCATCATGTGCGAGGGCTGCCATGGGGCGACCCGACGCGGAGTGGCCCAACGCCAACCCGAACGCCAACGATAACGTCACGGCCGACCAGCTCCAGGGCCACAGCGGCACCATCTCCGAGTGCTCGACCTGCCACGGCACGACCAACCCGGGGAACAACCAATGGTCCGCACGGGCTGCACCCGGTCAACAGCACCACGTTCGACGGCGGCGGCCACAGCCTGGGCGACGGCCCTGCCTGTTGCTGCCACGGGGGTCAGCAATCGCAGAAACACTGCGGGACGCCGCTGTCCGAGGCGAACAGGACCGCACCTCCAGCGGGTCGGCTTTGTCGCCAAGGGCACGCCGGTCGGCTGCCAGACATGCCATTAACCGAACGCCCTGCGCGAAGCCGAGAGTTGCGGCAGGGACGCCGTTTCATGGACTTGACCCGGCCCCGCAGGGCAAGCCTGCGGGGCTTTTTTGTGCGCGCGGGGTGGGAATAGGCCACGAACCGGCGAACCTCGGCATTACCGAGGCCGACCGGGTAACCTTACAGGCGTTCCCCGTCCAGGTGATATGCGCCGGCGATGACACCGGCTGGCGGATCAGAAGATATGGAGGCGACGATGCAACTGACAGATCAGGATCTGCTGCGGGAGCGGTGCTACATCGGCGGCGAGTGGCTGGACGCCGACGACGGCGCGGTTCTGACCGTCACCGACCCGGCCAGCGGTGAACGCATCGCCCAGGTGCCGAACATGGGTGCCGCCGAGACGCGGCGGGCCATCGAGGCGGCGGAGCGGGCCTGGAAGCCCTGGCGGGAGCTGACCGCGGGGGAGCGGGGCGCACTGCTGCGCCGCTGGCACGACCTGATGCTCGCAAACCAAGAGGACCTCGCCCGCATCATGACCGCGGAGCAGGGCAAGCCGCTGGCGGAGTCGCGGGGCGAGATCGCCTACGCCGCCTCCTTCATCGAGTGGTTCGCGGAGGAGGGGCGGCGGGTCTACGGCGATGTGATCCCGCCCCATCAGGCGGACAAGCGCATCCTGGTGCTGAAGCAGCCCGTCGGGGTCTGCGCCGCCATCACGCCCTGGAACTTTCCCGCTGCCATGATCACCCGCAAGGCGGGCGCGGCGCTGGCCGCCGGCTGCACCATGGTCGTCAAGCCTGCCGCGGAGACACCGCTCTCGGCCCTGGCGCTCGCGGTTCTGGCGGAGCGTGCAGGGATACCGCCCGGCGTGCTCAACGTGGTGACGGGCGAGGCGGCGCCGATCGGCGAGGAGCTGACGAGCAACCCGGCCGTGCGCAAGCTGAGCTTCACCGGCTCCACGGCGGTGGGCCGGCTCCTGATGCGCCAATGCGCCGATACGCTGAAGAAGCTGTCCCTGGAGCTCGGCGGCAACGCCCCCTTCATCGTCTTCGACGACGCCGACCTGGACGCGGCCGTGGAGGGGGCCATGCAGTCCAAGTACCGCAACACCGGCCAGACCTGTGTCTGCGCCAACCGCCTCCTGGTGCAGGACGGCATTTACGACGCGTTCGCTGAGCGGCTGGCAGCGCGGGTCGCGGCGCTGCGGGTCGGACCGGGAACGGAGGAGGGGGTGAGCCAGGGACCGCTCATCAACTCCGAAGGCCCTGGAGAAGGTCGAGGGGCACATCGCCGACGCCCTGGCGAAAGGGGCGCGGGTGGTCACGGGCGGCAGCCGCCATGCGCTGGGCGGGACCTTCTTCCAGCCAACGGTCATTCGGGACGTGACCCCGGCGATGCAGATCGCCGAGCGAGGAGACCTTCGGCCCGGTGGCGCCGCTCTTCCGCTTCCGCACCGAGGAGGAGGCGGTGGCCATGGCCAACGACACCGAGTACGGTCTGGCGGCTTATTTCTACAGTCGGGATCTAAGTCGTGTGTGGCGCGTGTCCGAGGCGCTCGAGTACGGCATGGTCGGCGTCAACACGGGAATGATCTCGACGCCGATCGCACCCTTCGGCGGCGTCAAGCAGTCCGGCCTCGGCCGCGAGGGCTCCCGCTACGGTATCGACGAGTATCTGGAGATCAAGTACGTGTGCGTGGCGCTGGGTTGACGCCAGGGCGCGACGCGCTCCGGCGGTCGTTCTCCGAAGCGCCGCCCGGCGTTACATCAATGGCTCCAGCAACCGCAGAAGGGCTGCGTTTAGGACAAGGATCCAGCTCGCCAGATCGAACGCCTTGAGCTTGCGGTATATCGTTCGTTCGCTAACGCCAAGCTCCTCCGCCGCTGCACGTCGATTGCCCTGGTGCCGCTGCAGCACCTCGGCGAGGAAATCCGCTTGCCACTTCCTTCGAACCGGGGGCCTTTCCTGCGGTGTGCTTGGTGGCTTGGTCGCGGCGGCAGGGCGGGCGGCGACTGCCTCCGCCAGAGCCGGCGGATTGTGGGCCGATCCGTTGACGCCCTCGGGCGGGGGTAAGGCGGCAGTGATGTTTTCGCGTGTGATGCGTGCCCCGCGGGCGTTCACTGTCGCTACCCACAGCAGGTTTCGCAGCTCGCGGATGTTGCCCGGGAAGTCATGGGCCTGCAGCAGCTCCAGGGCCGACTTGTCGACCGTGAATCGCTGTCCCGAGGTCTGTGAAATACGCTCCACGAGCTCGTTCGCCAGTAACGGGATATCGCTTCGGCGCTCGGCGAGGCTGGGCAGCGTCACGCTGACACAGGCGATGCGGTAGTAAAGATCCGAGCGAAACCACGGAACGTCGCGCAGCTGGCGGTTTGTAGCCGAGATGATACGCACATCGGCGTGCAGCATCTTGGTTCCTCCTACGCGGCGGAACTGCCCGGTCTCCAGCACGCGCAGCAGCTTCGACTGCAGCGCCAGCGGCATGTCGCCGATCTCGTCGAGGAACAGGGTACCCCCGTTCGCCAGCTCAAAGATCCCCGGTTTCTCACCGGTATTACCGGTGAAGGCGCCGCGTTCATGGCCGAAGACCTCACTCTCGAACAGCTCGGCCGTCAATGCCGTGCAATCCAGGGTCTGAAATGACGCCTTGCTGCGCGATGAGTAGCGGTGCACGTAGGCCGCCGCCAGCTCTTTGCCCGTGCCGGTCTCTCCCAAGAGGAGGACCGGCGCTCCGGTGCCCGCCGCCATCCGGAGCCTGTCGAGCGCCTCAAGAAACACCGGGGACTCACCCACCATGCGTGGTCCCGCGCAGGTGCCGTCCGCTTCCGGGTGAATCCGCATCGCGTCGCGCTGGACGAGCTCGCCGACGTAGACCTCGCCGGTGGTCGTCCGTACGGGATAGGCCTGTATCCGAACAATATGCTCCCGGTTTTCCTTGTCGCGAAACCTGCGCGTTGAGGTTCCCGTGCCCTGTTCGGCAAACACGCCGCCGAAAGGACAATGCTTGCCCTGCGGATCGCACGGGCAGGGTCTGTCGTCGCCGCGGATGAGCGAGTAACAAGCCCGGCCGACCGCGGCCGAGCGTGTGATCCCGTAGGTCTCTTCGAACGCCCGGTTGACGATGACGACCCGGAACTGCTGGTCGACGACGACGAACGGCTGATCGTGGATATCGACGAGGGACTCCAGCTCGATCGGTGGGTTCATTGGCCAGCTCCTCCACACACATCAGCTTATTATCCACTTGCGTAGCAAGGGATTTGTTCTCAACTTTGTGCGACTGCAGAGTACATGACAAAAGTGTCAGTTGACAATCCGTCAGCATGACAAAGCTGACAGATGTCATGATTTGACAGAATGTCATGCAGAAATTCCCTGGCACACTGCCTTGCAAACCATGCGGCCAACAAGGGACTTCTTGTGACTTTCTTATGGTCCCCAGGGTACATGACAAGATCGTCAGTTGACAGTTTGTCAGCATGACAAACCTGACAGATGTCATGTTGCGACCGATTGTCATGAGGAAATTCCCTGTAACGCTCGTGTGACCAGGCGTAACAAGGCTGTGACGAAACCAGAGGCACCTCGCACGCTTTCTATATCTTCGCCGCTGCGGGAGCTGAATGCATAACCCCCGTCGAAAACAGAATCAGATCAATCAGGTGACGATGATTTGTTGACCAGTCCGAAGACCGCCCGCTCTCTCCTGCGGTTTGCATGCGACTGCGGGCTGTGTGCTTGGCATGCCGCGTGTTAACGAAAGTTAATGCAGCCGGGGTCAGAGTGCGTCGGATGCGAGAGAACCGATGGTGTCCGCCGCTGGAGGTCCCACAGCTTGGCTGCTGGATCCGGAAAGAGAAAACCTTCATGGACGGTATAGCCTTCGTTTCTGCGTGTCCGAGGACCGCAACTGGGTGACATGGACGTCCATGTCGGAGATACGCCGCCAGTACGGCACCCCAGGTTGCGCCGCTTCCGCCGAGCGCTGGACCCAGTTTCGGGAGCCATGTCGGCTCAGATGAGAGCAGGACAGGAGCTCAAATGCACACCCCATCGTTCCCGCAACGGTTCCGAATGTTCGGCGACGTTGCCTCTGGAAGGGCTGACGACAAGGCGGGGCGCAATAGATTGTACGTATCGAGAGCCTGTGTACGGATGGCGCAGATTTCGATCGAACGCGCGGATGAACGAGAACTATATGCAATCACATGACTCGCCAAGGAATTGGCAAACCACCCACCGCATACCACTCATCGTAGGAGACGTCTAATGGTAACCCGCAGAAAGTTTATCCAGACGACCGCCTTGCTCGGACTTGGGGCCGCCGTGCCTTGGTCACGCTTTATCTACTAAAGCCCGTGCGGCGAGCACTAGGTTCCGGGCTCAGCGATCCGGCGATGCAGCCGAAGTTTACCGAGACCTGGTGCCCAATGCCCTAGACCCGGGGTTCATCTACGACACGAGGATGGGCAAGATCAAGTCGGCATGCGGCCAGACTGTCCAGATGACCGGTCTGTGGCGACCCGACGGCGTGACTCCGGTACAGACTACCGTCTGGGGCTACGGGGACAACAAGTTCTACACGTGGCCTGGCCGGACCTTCAGGTGCCCAGAGCGACCAGCCTCTCGAGGTCAAATGGAGAACAAGCTGGATCAAGGTGCCCTACCTGATCACCGGCAAGGACAACACAGCCTGGGCTTCGGTGATTACACCGGCCGGCCGGTGGTCGACACCAGCCTGCACTGGGCCTACAGCCTGCACGGGCTACGAGCAGCTACTCCATCGAGAAGGACGGCGTGCCCGATCGTCACCCATCTGCACGGCGGCCACACCGACTTCCAGTTCGACGGCAACCCCGAGTTCTTCTTCAGCCCGGGCTACACGATCCGCGGGCCCGCAGTGGGCTGGACAAGAAGTATCGTCTACGACAACGAGCCAGCCGGCCGGCACCCTCTGGTACCACGACCACGCCCTCGGCATCACGCGGCTCAACGTCTACGCCGGCATGGCCGGCTTCTACATCATGCGCGACGACGATCGACACCGGCCTGCTCGGCAATCCGCTGGACCTGCCGGCCTTCCCTACGAGGCGGCCTTCGCCATCCAGGACCGCATGTTCAAAGACAACGGGGAGCTCTTCTACCCGGCGTTCCCGGGCGACCCGTTCTACGCGGACTTCATCACCGGCGAAGGCGCGATCTGCCGCCGATCATCTTCCCTGGCGGCGGGCCCACGGCGCTGGCCGAGTTCTTCGGCGACCACATGGTGGTCAACGGCAAGATCTGGCCGAAGATGGACGTGGAGCCGCGCAACTACCGGCTGCGCCTGCTGAACGGCTGCGACAGCCGCTTCCTGGCGATGCAGTTCTTCGAGGTGCCCGCCGGCGCGACGGACTTCGCCAGCGCCGACCGGACCGCTCCGCTTCACGGTCATCGGCAGCGACCAGGGCCTGGCCTCCAGCCCGACGACAGTCGACACGCTGCTGATCGAGACCGGCTCGCGCTACGACATCATCTTCGACTTCAAGACCGTCACGCCGGGCAACCGCGTCATCATGAAGAACATCGGCGGCGACGAGCCGTTCGGCGGCGACATCCCCGGGCCCGCAGGTCGTTCGGCGAGACCGACCGCATCATGGCCTTCGACGTCGTGCTGCCGCTGGACACCGCCGTGCCCGATGTCGAGCCCGACGGGCATCGCCTTCGGCCCGGATGTGCCGGACGCCGACCCGGCTGCGCAAGGTGGCCCTGTTCGAGGGCAAGGACGAGTTCGGTCGGCTGCAGCCGCTGCTGGGCACCGCCGAGCCGGCCACCGACTACACCGGCAACCCGATCAACTGGCCGAACACGACAGCCGTACATTGACGCCGGCCTCGTCGGCCAGATGGAAGGCTCCATCGCCTGGCACAGCCCGACCACGGAGAACCCGGCCCTCGATTCCACCGAGGAGTGGGAGATCTGGAACGTCACTGGCGACGCCCACCCGGTCCACCTGCACCTGGTGCACTTCGAGGTCCTGGGCCGGCAGGAGATCGTGTGGGACAGCGCCACCAACGAGGATGACCGGGTGCTCGACCCTAACGGGATTACGGCGCCGCGCCGACCGGCGACGGCACCTACCTGGTCACGCAGCCGGTGGTGCAGCACAACGGCTCGCTCGGCAGACGGCTTCCGGATCGTGAATCCACACTACGGCGGCGCCGTGTCGCACCCGGAGCCGGACGAGTACGTCGAGAACGCCCGAAAGACATGGTGACGGCCCTGCCCGGGCCAGATCACCCGGATCAAGGCCACTTTCGACAAGCCCGGCCGCTATGTCTGGCACTGCCACATCCTCTCCCACGAGGACCACGAGATGATGCGGGTGCTGTACGTTGGGGCGGGCGCCTGACATTTTCTAGCAGCTAGCTGACTGATAGCGAGGGCCGCCTGAGAGCGGCCCTCGTCGTTCGTGCGGCTGGCTCGACGGGATGGGAAGCTGCCTCGAACAGCCGATGAAGTGATCCGAAATCGACTGAACGCGGCTGGCCTCATCTTGCGAGAGTTCTCTCTTCAGGCTCAGATAGCCGGCGGCGGCGCTCAACGTGCGCGGGTGCTTGGAAGCCGTTGGTGCGCAATCCTGAGGTGGTGGGAGTCGGCAAGTGGGCCCGATGCCGTTGGCTATCGAAAACGAAACGTAAGCTCCCTCCCACAATTGGCGCCGGTCGCTGCCTCGTCCCCCATCCCCATGCGCACCAACCTCTCAGGCACGCGATTAGCCCACCAAAGTTTCATGCTAGGGCGCTGTCCCTTTTGCTATCCTTATCGATTCTACCGATCGGGTAGACCAACGAAACCGGATGAAGTGGAGGAGACAAGATCGTATGAAATCTGTGATTGCGGCAATTGTGGGCACCGGTCTTTGCGCAACCGCCTGGGCGGCGAGTGATGCGCCGGTTGACCTGAAGACCGAGAGCGGGAAGATCAACTACAGCCTCGGCTATCAGATCGGCGGCGACTTCAAGCGCCAAGGCGTGGAGCTGGACAGCGCGGCGGTCGTCAAGGGAATTCAGGATGCGCTCTCCGGTGCGGAGCCGCTCATGAAACCCGAGGAAATGCACACCACCCTGATGGAGCTCAGGCGCAAGATCATCGCCGACCAGCAGGCCAAGCGGAAAGAGGCGGAGCAGCAGAAGGTCGCCGAGGGCAAGAAGTTCATGGAGGAGAACGCGAAGAAGGAGGGTGTGGTCACCACCAAGAGTGGGCTTCAGTACAAGATCCTCAAGGAGGGGACCGGAAAGAGCCCGGCCGCGACCGACCAGGTGACGGTGAACTACCGCGGCACCCTGGTCGACGGCAAGGAGTTCGACAGCTCCTACAAGCGCGGAAAGCCGGCGACCTTCCGTCTGAACGGCGTCATCAAGGGCTGGACGGAAGGGCTCCAGCTGATGAAGGAGGGCGGCAAGGCCGAGCTGTTCATCCCGTCCAATCTGGCGTACGGATCTCGGGGGCCGCTCGCCGACCAGACCCTGATCTTCGATGTCGAGCTCGTCTCCGTTGGTCAGAAGGCGCAGGCGGCCAAACCGGCGGGTCAGAAGGAGCAGGGCGGCGGATCGGAGGGTGAGAAGGCGAAGCCCAGCGAAGCGAAGGAAGGCGACACGGATTAGGGCGTTGTCGTAAGCCCTGACCACCTGGTGGGCGGGCGTGCGCGCCCACCTCTTACGCAGACCGCTCTTGAGACGCCACCGATCCCAGACACCGTTGATGGTCTGCCGGAGGGACCTGGGCGTGGAGGCTGAGCTTTAGCGCCTTCCCCCAAACGCTTCCCCGCTGGGCCGTCCCGACGGTCCGGCGAGGCTCTTCTGTTCGATACAAGCGCGTTATATTCTACGAACGGCTGTCTTATTTGAGCTGGCTGAGGCAGGCGCCCGACGCCGGATCGTTCCGCGACGCTAGCCGTACACTGCAGGCGCGGCGCCGCCAGGAGGGCGACTTCTCCCGTGCAGGAAATACTTTCCTCGCCCACCAGGTGCCTGAGGGCCACGTTGGCGCATCCTTTCCCGTACCGTTCCAGAGTCGTCCCTGGCAACGGTTAAATGGCGAGATGAACGGCGGGAACGGAGGCGCAGCGCGGCGGTGGTTGGTGGGACCGCTGCGCTTGTCCCACCCTACAAACTTTTCCATGGCGCTCCTGAGTCGTTCCTAAGTTCACACATGCGACGGTTTGTCCTCGCGTTGCTACTGTTCTTGTGGGCGCTGCCCGTAGCTCCGTATGCGGCCCCGCAATTGAGTGTCTTTGTCAGCGTCCTGCCGCTGAAGACGATCGTGGAACGGATCGGGGACGGGCATGTGCGCGTCCAGGCGATGGTTCAGCCGGGGCAGAGTCCGCACAGCTTCGAGCCGACGCCGCGGCAGGTTGCGGAGCTGGCGAAAGCCGACCTCTACGTGCGCACGGGAATGCCCTTCGAGGACGTTTGGATGGGCCGTTTTCGCGCGGTCAACCCGCGGATGCGGGTCCTGGACGCGCGGGCCGGGATCAGGCTGCGCCGGCACGAGAACGAGGAGCACGGCCATGCGATGGACCCACACGTCTGGACCAGTCCGCTTCTGGTCAAGGTGATTGCGCACAACATCCGCGACACGCT
This sequence comes from uncultured Gammaproteobacteria bacterium, assembly GCA_963824085.1. GTDB lineage: Bacteria > Pseudomonadota > Gammaproteobacteria > Chromatiales > Chromatiaceae > JARRNE01. The sequence goes on along the minus strand of CAWGNT010000014.1, from coordinate 54,321 downwards.
GGTGGAGCTGGATCCACCCCATACGCGCGACTACGAGGCCAACTACGCGGCCTTCATTGCGGAGCTCTCCGCCCTCGATCGGCAGATCCATGCAATCCTGCAAGGTCTTCCGAGCCGCAGCTTCATGGTCTTCCATCCCGCCTGGGGCTATTTCGCCGAGACGTACGGGCTGACTCAGATCCCGGTCCAGCGGGAGGGCAAGGAGCCGGGGGCGAAGGCGCTGGCCGCCCTGGTTGATGAGGCGCGGCGCGAAGGGGTGAAGGTGATCTTCGTCCAACCCCAGCTCAGCTCCAGGGCAGCCGAGCAGCTGGCGCGCGCCATCCACGGCCGTGTGGAGACTATCGACCCCCTGGCCCCGGACTACGTCGAAAACATGCTCCGGGTGGCCCGCCTGATCGCGGAGGCCGAGAAATCGTGAGCGATGTGCCCGACCCGGTCATCGGTATCGATGGCGTCACCTTCTCCTACGGTGCCGCTCCCGTCTTGGAGAATGTGACTTTGGCGGTCGAGGAGGGCGAGTTCCTGGGCGTGGTCGGTCCCAATGCCGGCGGTAAGAGTACCCTGCTCAAGCTGATCCTCGGTCTGCTGGAGCCGCAGGCGGGGAAGATCCGTGTGCTGGGCCGCTCGCCCCGACAAGTGCGCAAGGCCCTCGGCTATGTTCCCCAGTATCCGGCGTTCGCCCGGGACTTCCCGATCACGGTGGAGCAAGCGGTATTGACTGGGCGTTTAGGCACGGGCTCCTGGCTGGGGGGTTATGGTCTTGCGGATCGCAAGGCGGTTAGCCGAGCGCTGGTCGAGGTCGAGGCCGAGAACTTTGCCAAGGAGCAGATCGGCACGCTCTCCGGCGGGCAGCTGCAGCGGGTGCTCTTGGCGCGTGCCCTGGCGGGCGAGCCGCGAATCCTCATCCTGGACGAGCCGACGGCCAATATCGACCAGCGCCTCGAGGGCGAGATCTTCGATCTCTTGGAAGAGCTCAATCAGCGCATGACGATTATCGTGGTGTCTCACGATATCGCCTTCGTCTCCAGCTACGTGCGGCGCGTCGCCTGCCTCAACCGCACGCTTGTGTGCCACCGCACGGACGCCATCAACGGCCAGATTGTCCGCGACCTGTACGGCGAGTCCGTGCGGATGGTTGCGCATAAGCACTAGCACAGCCGTGCCGAGCCGAAATCCCGGCAACTGCGCTATTCTCGTCTCGATTGTCCGTATTCCGCCGTTGGGTTGCGGGCGTCGGAGGGCGCCGTGAATACCTCCATGTATACCCAACCCACGCGATTTTTTCGCTTTTCGGTCGAAGGGGTCGGGTAGCGCCCGCCGGGGGTGTCGGCCGCAGGGAGGCGGCCGTCAAGCCTTCAGGGAGGAATCCACGGCGTCCCCCGGCGGGCGCAACCCGACCCCGATAAAGGGTAGAAATCAAATACAAGCGGTATAGGTTTACGGTAGCCTCGATGCTGCCGACACCCCGGCCCCTCAGGTCACAAAGATGACGGAATTTCTATCAGCGCTGAGCCAACAGACCTTTCTGCAGACGGCCCTCGTGGCTGGGCTGCTTGCGAGTCTCGGCTGCGGAATCGTGGGGCCTTTCGTGGTGGTCAAGCGCATCACCTTCCTGGCCGGTGGGATCGCGCACTCGGTCTTGAGCGGTATGGGCGCTGCACTGTACTTCGGTTTCGATCCCCTGGCGGGGGCCTTGGCCGCGGCGATCCTGGCCGCGTTGCTCATCGGGTCGGTACGACTGAAGTGGAAGGCCCAAGAGGACACCCTGATCGGCGCCCTGTGGGCCATCGGTATGGCGGTTGGCATTCTCTTCATATCTAAGACGCCCGGCTATTCGACCGACTTGATGAGCTATCTGTTCGGGAACATCTTGCTGGTGCCGCCGCGGGACCTATGGTTTATGGCGGCGCTGGATGCCCTTCTTCTGCTGGTGGTCGGACTCTTTTACCGTCAGTTTCTTGCCGTTTCATTCGACGAGGAGTTTGCGCGGGTGCGGGGCGTGCCGGTGGCCGTCTTCTACCTGCTGCTGCTGGTGTTGGTGGCGGTCACAGTGGTGCTCCTCATCCAGGTGGTGGGCTTGATCCTGGTCATCGCCCTGCTGACGCTGCCGGGGGCCGTCGCCGGGCATTACGTGCATTCGCTCCGCCCCATGATGGTGCTGGCGACACTTCTCGGGGGCTTCTTCACGACGGCCGGACTCGCACTTGCCTACGCACCGGATCTCCCGGCGGGGCCGACGATCGTCCTCTTGGCAGGTGCCGTCTACATCGTGTCGGCCGTCCTGAGTCGAATGATCGCCGAGCGGCGCGCCCGTCAGAACGTCCTGCTGGCGGCCCTGCGGCGGCGTGTATGACCGCTCGAAGGTCTGTACAGCCGCGCGGAAGTCTCGGCAGCTATACGATTCTGTTCTCGGTTGTCTTTTTTTCGGCGTTGGGTTACGGGCGTGGGGGGACGCCGCGCATAGCTCCATCTAGCTTGCCGGCAGCATCCCCGGTCCCGACACCCTCGTCGCCCGCAACCCAGCCGCTCAGGCTAGCGCCGAGAAGTTGCCGCCGATAGAGCTACGGCGGTGTTACCGGCAATTCGGCGCCGCTCTACTACGCGGGTGAGACCGCGTGTTCGCGGCAAGAGGCCCGGGGGTGTCGAGGTCGGCTAGCGAGCGGCGTGGGTCTGGGCAATGGTCTTCACTCGCTTGATGAACGCGTGCATACCCATGCGCCGGCTCCCGCTTAGGTGTGCTTCAAGCCCGAGCGCATTCAGGAAGTCCCCCGGATCCGTATCCAAAACCTCGTGGGGTGTCTTGCCCTGAAACGGCATCAGGAGCAGCGCCACCAGGCCGCGCACGAGCGTCCCTTCGGCATCTGCCCTGTACTCCATCACCGGCGGATAGCCGGGGCGCAGATCTCCGGTCAGCCACGCGCGAGTGTTGCAGCCAGGAACAAGGTTGTCTTCCCTTCTCTCCGCCTCCGGGAAGGGGGGCAGCTCTCGAGCCAGCTCGGCGATGAGCTCGTATCGTGCGTCCCAATCGTCGAGGAGCTCGAAGGCCTCGATCACGTCTCGCGTGTCCATTGGTTATTGCGTTACAGACTGATTTTACGACGGTCGTTGCCAAGACTTGTCACTATATGACAATTGCCGGCCCACGACGTCACCCGGGGTCGATCGGCTGCCCGGGAGCGGGAAGACGACTCGCTCAAAGTGTGCGGGAAATCCCAAAAGCGAGGGCGACGCGCCAGCCGCGCGGAAGGGGTGCGCGGGGCCATGCTCAGATTCCGAGGGCGAGCTTGACCAGCAGCCAGACGACCCCGACCGCAGCCGCCGCTTGCCACGCCCACTCGGCAAGCCGATGTCGGCGTCGGCGGATGTCGATCGCTGCCGCCAAGGCGGTATCCTCTGTGAGGGTGCGGGCCGGGTAGACGGACTGGTGGGGAAGCTGGATGGATTCGACCGCTGCGATGGCGTCTGTCAGATCGGCGCGGTAGAGACCGGCGTCAACATCCGCCAGCTTTCGGCGGAGACCGCCGTGGGCATGCATGCGCGCGGCGTCCAGGTCGTCGAAGTGTGCCGCGTAGCGTAAGACCCACGCCTGTTGTGATTCGGTGTCGGTCCGTGGCGCGCTGTACGTTTTTCTGATGCGCACGAGGCCCGGTTGATCAAGGCTCGTCTCAACGAGCAGGTAACCGCCTTCCATAGCGGCAGTGTACGACAAGCGAGAGCCGGATACTCCGGCGGGGCCATCCCTAGGACGCCGCGGTCTGGGCGCTGACCTCCCAGTTGCAGGTCTCGATCAGCCGCTCGACATCACGCGGGACCCTAAGCTCCCCCTCCGGCTGATATGGCTCGCCCTTCTCCCAATGCTCGGCGGCCTCGTCCGCATTGAGCGGAAATCCTTGGCGGCAGAGCTCCCAAATGGCTTGTGACTGGATGATGGTCATGGGTTGTGACTCCCGCTCGCGTGTTGCGATCCGTCGCTGGAAGAGAGTTGTTCCTGTTGCCAAAGAGCATTCAAGGATTGCGCCAAGATCGCAACGCGTGCAGACGGGGTCGGTGTGTGGTGTTGTTGCAACATCGTCCTGGGCGCGTCTAACGATTAAATGCTAAGTAAAAACATAGGCCCATTCCGGCGAATGTTCAAGTTCGGTTTGTTGTCTTAAATCAAAAGGCAACATGTTGCGCAAAAAAGTCGCAGCGTCGCACTGTAAAGAGCACTTAACAGTCAGGGCAATCTGGACCCGCTTCGCGGGGCCGCGAACCGTTAAAAAAGCTGACACCTGGCGCGCGGCAGACGGGACCCGGTATCGAGGCGGCGCAAAGTAACGGATCAAAACAACTCAAACAGCACCTCGGCGGGCCTCTCGCCCCAGCGGGGAGAGGGGTTGGGGTGAGGTGAGAACGTCGAGCCAATGGGTTTCGGTTCTTCTCGCACGGTTCCTGTGCGCTCACAGCGGGCAGGTCATCCTGCACCTCTCCCCCTTACCGAAAAGGGGGCGGGGGGTTTACTCTCGTACCGCAGCTCCGCTGCGGCACGGTCTCTCCCGAAGCTCTGCTTCCTCGGGCCGTTCCGCGAGCCATCGCCGACGCCGTGGAAGCAGAGCTTCAGGGAGGGAGCGCCCAAGCCGGAGCTTGGGTACCAGGAAAACTAAGCCAAAATCCCCCCTGCACCCCCCTTTGTTAAAGGGGGGCTGAACGGTTATCGGACAGGCGACGAACCGTGTTGGGCAGATGGGCGAGGAGGACTTGCGCAAAGGCATCCAGCGCTGCGCGTCGAGGAAAGCTGCGTCGATACACCAGTGAGATGCGCCGGTACGCGTCCGGCAGGCTCAGGGGACGGGCGATGATGCCGCTGTCCGTCATCCAGCCGCCGCGGATGGCCAGCGCCGGAACCAGCGTACAGCCGAAGCCGGCCCCCACGAGCTGGAGGAGGGTCTCCAGGCTAGCCGCACGCAGGTCTGCCATCTCTCCGTGGCGAGGCCGCTCGGCGAGGTTGCAGACCTCCATCACCTGCTGGCTCAGACAGTGACCTTCCGAGAGGAGCAGCAGATCGACCTCTTCGAGGTCTTGGCGGCTGATCTCGTCCTTGTCGTACAAGGGGTGCTTGTGCGGGTGCGCGAGCCAGAAAGGCTCGTCGAAGAGCGGCATCTCAGCGAGATCGGCGTCTTCCGCCGCCGTGGCGAGGAGGATGGCGTCCAGCTCGTGGTGGTGCAACCGTGTGAGCAATGGTTGCGTGAGCTCCTCCGAAAGCACCAGCTTGAGTTGAGGATACTGGCGCTTGAGCGGCACCAGAATAAGGGGCATCAGGTAGGGGCTGAGTGTCGGGATGGCGCCGATGCGGAGAGGCCCCGCCAAGGGATCCTGATGAGCGCGGGCCACCTCCTGAATTGCTTCCGCCTGCTCGATCAGCAGCCGAGCGTGGGCGAGAATCTGCTGGCCGATCGGGCTTACCTCGACCGAGCGGTTCGTCCGCTCGAAGATGGTCACTCCGAGCTCGTCTTCCAGCTTCTTGATCTGGCCGCTGAGCGTCGGCTGGCTGACAAAGCAACGCTCAGCGGCACGACCGAAATGGCGTGTCTCCGCGACGGCGACGACGTATCTCAGGTCACGTAGGTTCATGGCGGCGGATCATAGCGCAAATCGATGGTTCAGCCGGAGAGCGAGTGATTTCAGTTATGGGGCTTACGGCATCTCGATCGAACCGCCATTCGCGGCCTGGAGCGGATCGGCCGGCGATCAAGATCAGTCGCGCCGATCTCGCGCGGGGCCGTCACATAGGCAAATGCAAGGGAGACGCCTTTTCGGTCGCTGCAGTCGTTCCGGTATGATTCGGTGCCGATAATCCCCCAACATCAAAGGACGCACCGCCGCGGCGCTGACAAACCATGAAAAGACTCCGGCTCGGTATTCCCAAAGGCAGTCTCGAGGCCGCCACCATCGCGCTGTTCGATCAGGCAGGCTGGCACATCGTGCCGCGCTCGCGCCACTACTATCCGGAAGTGGATGATCCTGAGCTCTCCTGCGCCCTCGTGCGCGCCCAGGAGATGGCTCCCTACGTGGCCAACGGCACGCTGGACTTGGGACTCACCGGTCTCGACTGGATCCTGGAGACCGAGGCGCAGGTGGAGCAGATCGGTACTCTCACCTATTCCAAGAGCTCCGACCAGCCGAGCCGCTGGGTGTTGATCGTGCCGCAGGATTCGCCAATCCGGTCAGCGGCCGACCTGGCGGGAAAGAAGGTCGCAACGGAGCTGGTGAGCTTCACCAAACGCTACCTCGGCGAGCGGGGTATCGAGGCCCAAGTCGAGTTCTCCTGGGGTGCGACCGAGGCCAAGGTTGTCGAGGGCTTGGTCGACGCTGCGGTGGAGATCACAGAGACGGGGAGCACAATTCGCGCCCATGGGCTGCGTATCGTCGAGGACCTGCTCTACACCGAGACACGCTTGATCGCGCACCCAGCCGCGCTCCAGGACCCCTGGAAGAAGGCCAAGATCGATCAGGTGGCACTCATGCTCCAGGCGGCCCTCACCGCGCGCCACAAGGTTGCCCTGAAGCTGAACGTCGCCACGGAGAACTTGGATGCCGTGGTCGCTCTGCTCCCGAGTCTCCATGCCCCCACCGTCAGCCATCTGTATGACGCCCGCTGGTTGGCGGTAGAGACAATCGTCGATGCGAGTCGGGTCCGGGAGCTGATCCCGCGGCTACGCGCCGCGGGTGCCGAAGGAATCCTGGAGTACGAGCTGCGCAAAATGGTGTAGGGGACGCTCGTTCGGCCTAGCGTCTCCGGCGGTGCAGGATGTGCCGCATTGTTTGCGTTTTGTCTCAACGCGAGCGGCGGGCAGCCTAAGGGGAGCCACCCGCTGCTTCAGGGTGCGCGCGCGTATCAGCGGCTGGCTCGGGAAGTCCGGGATGCGATCCACGTGGTAGAGCACGACCACGAGGACGATGCTGGCGGCGGCCATCAAGTGCGGGCCAAATAGCCAGAACACGAGCGGCACCACCAGGTAGTAGGCGCGCATTCCCATGCTGTAGTGGGAGCCGGCGCGGTTGAGATGGGCGGCGACGTGCTGGGGAGTCAGCGTGGGCGGGCGCAGTCGCGGCGGGATGCTCAGGTGAAATACCACGTGGTTATAGAGCCGGACGGACATCGCGAAGCTGAAGAAGGCGACGAACAGGTCGACCATGAGGACGAGGAGCTTGATGATCCAGAGACCCGGGTGCCGAGAGCCGACGATGTTGAGCAGGTGCCAGCTGCTGGCAAACTTCTGAGCCTGCCCGCTGAGGTTGAGGACCCCCATCATGAGCAGCACGGCCGTGGAGGCGAGAAAGGTCGCGGCCATGGTGGCGTTGCGCAGGGTCTGTACCCCCACGATCGCGATGGCAGGGTCGCTCATGATGTTTGAGACCCAGGCGCGCCTGGCGTCGCGATTGACCCCTTGGATGGTGCAATGCGGGTTATTTCGCAGGCACGTCCCCAGGTAAACATGGTAGACGACAAGAATCAGAACGCTGCCGCCAACCCAAACAATGTCGCCGATGTATTCGCTTAAGAACTCTTGCACCCGAAGTACCTCCCGGCCAGTGGAGCCCGGCCCGCGCTATTTTCCTCCTGATTTGCGGGGATGTCAGGTCCAGATGTCAGGCGGCGCCTCAGAGGCATCAGTCTAAGGCGATTTCTGTCAAATCTAATACCATCTTGCTGGTCCTTTCGCCCGCCTTCAGCGTCACGCCGACAGTCACATAGCCCGGCTATGCTCCTATCGTCGGTCCTTGAAGGCGAACAAGAATCCTGCGCAATCTGGTATGTGATTTTCCGGCAATCGCCTAAAGACTCCTGGCGGGTGCCGGCCGGGCCGCTTTGCCATCGACCGGCTACCATGCCCGTTCGTACTGAACGGGCGGTTTGAGGGCCGTCGTTTGCCCGAGCGCCCGGGCCGCGCGGAGCGGCCATTCCGCATCGCGTAAAAGCTCCCGGGCGAGCAGCACCAAGTCGGCGCGGCCGTTGCGGACGATCTCGTCCGCGTGGGTCGCCGCCGTGATCATGCCGACGGTAGCTGTGGCAATCCCCGCCTCACGCCGGATGCGCTCGGCAAATGGCACCTGGAAGCCGGGGCCCGCAGGGATCTTCGCATCCGGTGCCAGTCCTCCGGAGCTGCAATCGATCAGATCCACGCCTTCCGCTCTAAGAAGGCGGGCGAGCTCGATGCTTTGCTCGATGTCCCAGCCACCCTCCATCCAGTCCGAGCACGAGATCCGGACACCGAGCGGAAGCCGCTCTGGCCACACCGCACGGACGGCCCGAGTCGTCTCGATCAGGAAGCGCACTCGGTTCTCGAACGTGCCGCCATAGCGGTCCGTCCGTCGGTTGGAAAGCGGGGAAAGGAGCTCATGGCTCAGGTAGCCGTGAGCGGAATGGATCTCCAGCCATTCGTACCCTGCAGTCAGCGCTCGCTTGGCAGCCTCGGCGAAATTGCCCTGGACACGGGCGATATCGGCTTCGGTCATCGCTTGCGGGACCTTCGTCAGCTCCGCGCCGAAGGCGAGGGCGCTGGGTGCAACGGTTGGCCAGCCGCCGGCCTCGTCGTCGAGATGGGCGCCACCCTCCCAGGGCCGCGCCGCGGACGCCTTCCGCCCGGCATGGGCGAGCTGAATGGCAGGGACGGCGCCTTGGTTCTTCACGAACCGGTTGATGCGGATCAGCGGCTCGATGTGCTTGTCCGCCCAGATGCCCGCATCCCCGAGGGTGATGCGCCCCTCGGGCGAGACGGCTGTCGCTTCGGCCATCACCAGGCCGGCGCCGCCCGCCGCACGGGCGCCCAGATGGACCAGGTGCCAGTCGTTGGCAACGCCGTCGTCTGAGGAATACTGACACATGGGCGACACCCCGATGCGGTTGCGGAGCGTCACCGATTTAAGGCTCAACGGCTGGAACAGATGTGCTGGCTGATTGTTCATGTTGTACTGCCAAACGTCTTAGGAAGAGCTTCCAGCCTCAAGCTGGCTAAAATATGCTGCTCGTATTTGATTTTTTCGTTTTCCGGGGTCGGGTTGCGCCCGCCGGGGGACGCCGTGGATTCTTCCCTGAAGGCTTGACGGCCGCCTCCCTGCGGCCGACACCCCCGTCGGGCGCAACCCGACCCCTTGGGCCGAGAAACAAAAAAATCGCGTAAGTTAGGTATACATCACCCGCCGCCGCGCTGAAACGCGAGATCAAAGCGTCTGAGGAAAGCGTCGATGGCCTCGGTAGTGAATCCTTCGAAACGGAGCGACACATCCGTTTGCGGCAGGACCAGGGCGCCCATGGACCGTGGGCTTTGGGGACTGAGCGAGATCTCAAGCAGGCGCGGGGCGTCTTCCACCAGGATGCGGCTGCCCTCTACCCGCCATGGCAGGCTGCCCGCAGCCGCGGGAAACGAGCGCAGGAATTCCGTTCGGTTCAGCGCCATACGGCGTACCAGCGTGCGGGTACCCGGCTCGCCCATTGGCCGCGCGACTAGCCTCCCGCCACCGGGGGCCAGAGCGCGAGATCGTCGCCCTCGGCGAGATGCAGGGTGTCGCGTTGCTGGGGCGGCACGAAAGCGCCGTTGACCACGACCAGATGCGCCCGGTCCCTGGGGACGCGGCACAGATCCATGATCTGATGTGGCGTAGCGCCCTCCGGCACATCCATCTCGACAGCGTTCCGTTTGGCGCCGGGCGGAAGGAAGTCGCTGAGAGTGGCAAAGAGCTTCAGCTGGACTCGCATCGCATTCAGGCAGCGGCCTGCGCAGCGGACAGATAGGCCTCCATGAGGCGCGTCGGATCGCGCATGAGCCGCTCCTTCCAGGCGCCGAGGCGGACGTTACCCTGAATCAGCCCGCGGATCACGCCTACGTGGTCGGTCAAGCCGAGACTGGTGGCTCCTACGACCCGGTCATCCTTGAACTGGATGTTGATGTAGCGGAAGCGGTGCTCGTCCAGCAGCTCCACGCTGTCGCCGCCTTTGGCGCCTTCCCATAGACCAAACGAGCTGGAGATCAGCCCGAGGGTGTCGAGCACGTTCATGTTCAGATTGCCGCTGTGGGGCAGGAGGCAATCCGAGACCATATTGTGCGCGGCGACCCGACCGTGCTCGACGGCGGTGGGCTGGATGGCTTGGACGCGGAAGGTTCCGGTGGAGAGGTCACGTCCCCGACAAACATCACCGGCGGCAAAGACGTCGTCGGCGCTCGTCTGCAGGCACTCGCTGACGAGCACGCCCTGGTCGACTTCGACATCCGAGCCTTCGAGAAAATCGACGTTGGGGCGCACGCCGGTGGCACGGATCACCAGATCGGCCGGCAGCGTCTGGCCGTCGTCCAGGATCACATCGAGAGGAGGACCCGGCTCGATCGATGTCGCCTTGAGGCCGGTCAGGACCCGCACACCCTTGGTCTCGCACCAGCGTTTGATGAGTCCGCCGGCCGACTGATTCATCATGCGGGGTACCATACGGTCCATCGGCTCGACGACGGTGAGATCGACGCCGCGGGCGGCCAGGGCCTCGAGGATGATGCAGCCGATGAAGCCCGCGCCCAGCAACACGACACGGCTGCCCGGCTGCGCGCGCTGGGCGATCCCACGGCCGTCGGCCAGCGTCCAGCACGGCATGACGCCTTCGCTCTCGATACCTGGGATCGGGGGCAGGACCGGGCTCGACCCGGAGGCGATCAGCATGCGGTCGTAGTCGACCGTCGTGCCATCCGCAAGCGCCAACCGGTGTTCTGAAGGGCTCACCGCGCTCACCCGCGCCCGTCGCACCTCGATGCGTTCCCGCTCATAGTGATCGGCCTTGCGCCGGAGGTAGGTGCCGTCCTCTCCGATCTTGTCGATGAGGTAGTAGGGGATTGCCATGCGGGAGTAAGGCGGCTCCGGCTCGTCGCCGATCAGGGTGATCTGCGCGCCTGGATCTAGCCGACGCAGAGTATCGCAAGCGGTGACGCCGGCTGGCCCGGCGCCTATGACGACATGGTGCATGGCTGCTCCTCGAATGCGTGATGTTCCGCCGGTCGGTGCTCCCGGTGATGCTCAGGTGGAATCAATCCAGCCCTCATCACCGGTAGGAGCCCGCTTGCGGGCGACGCTGAGCCGGCGTCTATGGTCGGTCGCCCGCAGGCGGGCTCCTACGACACGTCGAGCGGCGACCTGGCAGTCCACAGAAACCTACGGGACCGTTGATACCGCCTTGCCGAGGCCCGCAAGGCTTCCGAATTCCGGGTGCTTGCTGACGCCGGATCGCCGGAGCCACAGCAAAGCCCAAGGATTCCTCCTCTGATTTCTGTCCTCTGTCCCCTGGCCTCTAATCCTCTGATGCCGTCACAGCCCGAGCCGCTGCCTCGTCTCCGCGGTCGGCACGCCGTCCGTACCCCAGCCGCGCAGCGCGTAGTACTCGGGCAGCATCTTGTCGAGCTCGTTCACCATGCCGGCGGCAGGGCCAGTATTGGCCGCCTCCTTGAGCAGCCGTTTGGGCAAGGTGTCGTCTGCGGCCGTGATGCCGGCGCGCAGATTGAAGTCGCGTTCCAGGTTCCAGATGCGCTCTCCCACCTCGACGAGGGTTTCGGGTGTCCAGGCGCCGGGACAAGCGGCGTCGATCTGCGGCGCGATGTCGTCCAGCGTCCAGGCGAATGTGGTAAAGACGCACAGGCCCGAGGAGTCCACGGCCGCGGTGGCGTCCTGGAACGCCTTCACCAGACCCGCCTTCCCGTCCGTGACCAGCGGATCGGTCTTGACCGGGATGCCGAGCACCTCCGAGGCCACGGTGTAGCCGCGCAGATGACAGGCGCCCCGGTTGGAGGTGGCGTAACCGAGGCCCATGCCCTGAATCCCGCGCGGGTCGTAGGCCGGGAACTCCTGCCCCTTAACCGTCATGCTGAGGTCCGGGTGTCCGTACTTCTCGCACAGGCGCCTGGAGCCGAGCCCGAGGTCTTTGCCGAACCCCTCGCCGGTGGCAACCATCTCGGCCGCCTTCGCCAGTGCCTGCGCGGAGCCGAAGCTGAAGTCCACACCGCCGGTTTGTTCCTTGGTGATGGCGCCCATTCCGTAGAGCTCCATGGCGGCCGCTACGGTGGAGCCGAAGCTGATGGGGTCGAAGCCGTCCTCGTTGCACAGGAAGTTGGCGTAGGTAAGGGCGTCGATGTCGTTTACCCCCGTGTCCGGGCCCAGTGCCCAGGCGGCCTCGTATTCCAGGCCCCCGGAGTTGCCCCAGTACTCCGGCTTGTTCTGTACGGTGAAGTGGCCCTTGTCGATGGTGGAGATGCGCCCGCACGCGATGGTGCAGGCGAAGCAGCCGGCATTGGTCGTCAGGTTCGGCTTGCCGTCGCTCTTTCGCGGGATGTGCATAGCCTCGCCGGAGACGTCGTTCGCACCCTCGAACCGCACCTCCCGCATGTTGCGGGTCGGCAGCGCGCCGATCTCGTTGATCACGTTCATCAGAACCTGGGTACCGTACTTCGGCAGGCCCTGGCCCGTGACCGCGTTGTCTGCCAACACCTTCTTGGCGGCGTTTACTGCCTGCATGAAGCGCATCGGATCCTTGATGTTGCCTACCCCCAGGGTGCCGCGTATCGCGACTGCCTTGAGGTTCTTCGACGCCATGACGGTGCCCACGCCGGAGCGTCCGGCTGCGCGGTGCAGGTCGTTGATCACGCCGGCATAGAGGCAGCCCGCCTCCGCGGAGCGGCCCACTGCGGCGATGCGGAGCAGGGGGTCCTGATGCCGTGTGTGCAGCCATTCGTCCGTGTGCCACGCGGAGGTCCCCCAGATCCCATCCGCAGGCAACAGCTCCGCCTTCGCGTTCTCCACATAGAGATAGACGGGTGTCGGGGCCTTGCCTTCGAAGATGATCATGTCCCACCCGGCGTTCTTCATCTCGGCGCCGATGAAGCCGCCGGAGTTGGAGCAGGCCACGCAGCCGGTGAGGGGGCTCTTGGTGACGACCGAATAGCGCCCGCCCGTGGACGCCATGGTGCCCGTGAGCGGGCCGGTGGTCATGATGAGCTTGTTTTCGGGCCCGAGGGCGTCGCAGGCGGGATCTGTCTCCTCGCAGAGGTACTTGGTCGCGAGGCCGCGCTGGCCGAGGTAGAGACGTGCCCAGTCCATGTTGAGGGGCTCCGCGGCGACCGTGCCGCTGGAGAGGTTGACGCGCAAAATTTTTCCGGTCCAGGACATGTTCGAGCCTCCTCAGGCGGTTGCGGCGGTGCCTGCCAGACTCTTGGCGGCCCAGTTGTGCATCCTGTCGTACCCGGTCTGGTCTGCGTCCACATAGGTGATGGCCGCAGTCGGGCAGGCCTTGGCGCATGCGGGGTCCCCGCCGCACAGGTCGCATTTGATGACCTTGCCCGTCGCCTGGTTATAGTTCACCGTGCCGAAGGGGCACGCGATCGTGCATACCTTACAGCCGACGCAGCGGTCCTCGATCACGTCCTTCGAGCCGGTGAGCCCGTTGAGCACAATGGCGTCGACCGGGCATGCCTGGAGGCACCACGCCTCGGCGCACTGGGTGCAGGTGTAGGGGACAAAGCGGCCCGCATCGTGGAAGGTGAAGACACGGATACGGGATTTGGCGGGATTGAAGATCCCCTCGTTCTCGTACGAGCAGGCCATCTCGCACTGCAGGCACCCCGTGCACTTTATGGGATCGATGTTGAGAGACCGCTGCATGGCTCCTCCGGTCAGTCGTCGTGCATTCGTAGTCGTCGCGGTGTCATAAGACTAGACCATGGGTGGCGGAATGAAAACGCCAATCCCTACACGGTGGTATACCCGGCCCACATGGCTTTTTCGGTTCTCAGCCTAAGGGGCCTGGTTACACCCGTCGGGGGTGTCGGCAGCAGGGAGGCTGCCGTCAAGCCTACATGGATGTATTCTCGGCGGCCCTCGGCGGGTGTAACCAGGCCCCGAAAAAACGAAAAACCCAAGTGCAAAATGTGTAGCGCCGTGGATTCCCCGCGCGAAGGGTGGTCCTCGTGCGGGTGCCGCGGCCCCTGAGTTGCGGTGTCCCCAGGCTGGTGCTGATCCTGTATCTTGAGGGCTCGCAGACGTCGGCCCGGGAAGGCACCAAAGACCAATGAACGACGGTATGTCAGCAGGCCGCGGCGGCTCACACCACTGAAACCCTATGAGCAGAGACACCATTCGGACCCAACCGAGCTGCGCCGATCCTTTCGACGCCGATGCCCTCAGCGTTGAGGAGGCGGCGCGCCGCATCGCGGCTGATGTCATGCCGATCTCTGGCCGCGAAGAGGTTGCGGTGCGCGAAGCGCTGGGTCGGATCGTGGCGGAGGACATTCTGAGCCCCATCGATGTGCCGGCCCACGTCAACTCGGCAGTGGACGGCTACGCGGTACGCTCTGTCGATCTCCCGGAGCGACGTACGAAGACCTTGGCCCTGGTCGGGACCGCATGGGCGGGTCGGCCTTGCCGGGAAGCGCTCGGGGCGGGCCAGTGCATCCGCATCATGACCGGCGCCAAGATGCCGCAGGGCGCGGACACGGTGGTGATGCAAGAGCACGTGGAGCGTGACGACGAGGTGATACGAATCGGTGAAGGGCACCGCGCTGGGCAGAACGTGCGCATGGCGGGCGAGGACCTGGCGGCCGGCCAGTGTGCCGTCACGGCGGGCAAGAAGGTCACACCGGCGGTGCTTGGGCTCCTTGCCTCGCTGGGAATCGCCGCGGTTCCGGTTACACGCCGGGTGCGCGTGGCCTTCTTCTCGACCGGCGACGAGCTGCGCTCCATCGGCGACCCGCTGGGCGAGGGAGAGGTCTACGACAGCAACCGCTACACCCTATACGGAATGCTCGCGCGGCTCGGAGTCGATCAGCTCGACCTCGGCGTGGTGCGGGACACGCCGGACGCTATCCGAACCGCGTTTCAGCAGGCGGCGGAGGCTGCCGACGTCGTTATCACCACGGGCGGTGTCTCGGTCGGCGAGGCGGACTTCGTCAGGGAGATACTGGCCGACCTCGGCCAGGTGACGTTCGGCAAGATTGCGATGAAGCCCGGGCGCCCGCTGGCATTCGGGCGCATCGGCGGCAGCCTGTTCTTCGGACTTCCGGGCAATCCGGTGGCGGTCATGGTGACCTTCTACGCGTTCGTGCAGCCGGCCCTGCGGCGCATGATGGGGGAGACGGACACCCGTCCCGCTCGCTTCGAGGCGCGCTGCCTGTCGCGGCTTAGGAAGAAGCCGGGACGGACGGAGTTTCAGCGCGGGTCGCTGACGGTGGATGCCGATGGGCGGGTCGTCGTGTCGAAGACCGGTGCCCAGGGCTCAGGGATCCTGAGCTCTATGGCCGCGGCCAACTGCTTCATCGTCCTGCCGCCGGAGTCGGGCGCGGTGCAGCCGGGCGACACCGTTTGGGTGGAGCCGTTCGAAGGAATCACTTGAACCGCCAAGGCGCCAAGAGCGCCAAGTTTTCGGTACCAACATCGGCTTTGCGGCGTTACGGCGCAAGTCTCCACCCCGTTTGGCGCTTTCTTGGCGTCCTTTGCGCCTTGGCGGTTTCTAATCCGACCGGTCACACTTCTTCAGCAGGCCGAAAGCCCAGCGCCCTCAGCTCTTCCCGCACCGCGGGCTCTTGGAGGAGGGCGATGAAGCGCCGCACGGCCGGACCCTGCAAACGGGAATGGGGCACGACAAAGTCATAGTGCTCCGCTTTGAGCGGGATGAAGGCCAGGCCGTACATGCGGGCGACCACGTCGATGGCGACGCCCCAGTCCGCACGGCCTTGGGCGACGGCTGTGGCCACCGCGCTGTGCGACTTGGTCTGGACGGCGTAGCCGGGCGGTTGGGCGCCCCCGAGAAGCTCATCGATGAGGACACGGGTACCGCTGCCGGTATTGCGGTTGACCATTACGCAGTCGGGATCTGCAAGGGCCTTGGTAACCGCCTCACCGGGTGTCGCGGACCCGGCGAAGCGGGAGTCGTCAGCCCGAAACACCACACCTTGCATCCGCAGGTAGCCAGGAATGAGATCCATCTCTTCGCTCAGGAACGGGCGATTGTATTCGCCGGTCTTGGGGTCCATGAGGTGGACGCCGGCCAAATCACACTCCCCGCGGCGAGCCGCGGAGAGACCGCCTTGGCTGCCGACATGAAGGGATTTGGTCGTCAATCCTTCGCGCTGCAGCCGCCTCAGGAGGTGATCGAGCCCAACGCAGTGGGAGCCGATCGTGACCAGGTCGGCGGGCTCCAGACGGCGGGCGAGAAGCTGAACAGTCACTGTGCTTCCGGCGGCAACCTGCTCGGTCTGGGCTTCGATGCGGATGAACCCGTCCGCGTGGCTGAATGCGGTTACTGCGCCCGAGCCCTTGCCCATGGGGTAGGCAGCGTAGCCCGCATCGGTGCGCATCAGCCCCACCATCAAGAACTCGGTGCGGCCCCGCTCCGAGGTCACCCGGATGGGGAGCTCGGCCTCTACTGTCTCTGCCTTCTCTGCGGGTAGGCCCGCCAATGCCCGCAGAATGGGGGCGACGAACTGGTGAAAGGTGAAGATCGCGGAGGTCGGAAAGCCCGGCAGGATCACCACCGGCTTGCCGTTGGTGACCGCGAGGCATAGGGGTTTGCCGGGCTTGATGGCCACCCCGTGCACCACGATCCCCGGGTCGGAAAGGGCACCGACGACCTCGTAGGACAGATCGCCGGCCCCTTTCGAGGTGCCGCCGGAGAAAAGCACCGCGTCGCATTCGAGCCCACGTATCAAGGCCTTCCGCTGGGCCTCCAGCTGGTCGGGCAGGGAACCAAGACGCACTGCCTCGCACCCGAGCTCCTCCACCGCCGCGGCCAGGATGGCGCCGTTTGAGTCGTAGACGCCGCCCGGCGGCAACGGATCGCCCGGCTGAAAGATCTCGTCACCCGTCGAGATCACAGCCACTTTGGGCCTACGGAAGACGGGCACCTCGGCAAAGCCGACTGCGGCGAGCACGCCGATCTCGCGAGAGGTGAGCAGCTGGCCCGCCCGCAGCACGGTCTCACCGCGGCCCACGTCGGTACCTGCGAAGGTGATGTAGCTGCCGGGCGCTACCGCTCGCCTCACCTCCACCGCCTGGCGGCCGTCGATCTCGGCGAGCTCCGTATCCTCCACCATGACGACCGCATCGGCCCCGCGGGGCACCATTCCGCCCGTCGCGATTAGGCTTGCCTGGCCCGGTCGGACCGCGACCTTCGGGACCACGCCGGGGGTCAGGAAATCGTCCGTGAGCGCCATGATGCACGGTACGTCCTCCCGCGCGGCCACCGTGTCCTCGGCGCGCAAGGCGAACCCGTCGACATTCGCACGATCGAATCCCGGCACGTCGACGTGTGCGGCCAGATCCTCCGCGAGCACGCGATTCAGCGCACGATCGAGTGGTACCCGCTCAGTGCCGAGAGGTGCGGGGCGGAGTGCCCCCTCGAAGCGCCGGGAGGCCTCCTCTGCGGTCACCAGGTCGAGAAATTGGCGCTGGCGGGCAGCGGCGCGGCGCGCCACCAGGCTCTCTACATCAGGCATTTGGTCTCTCCAGGGATGCGTCAACTCATTTGGTCGTACAGATGCACGGTCACCTCCGTGCCTTCACTGTGACCTTCGCTTTGAACCGGCACCAGGACGAAGCCGTCGGCCTGCACGGCCGTGCTCAAGAGGCGGCCGTCGACAATGGCGAGAGGTTCTGCACGACCGCCGCCGATGCGCACCCGGCAGAGCTCCAGCCGGCCAATGCTAGATGCGACCTTGCGCGTCAGTGGCAGGCGGCGTGCGGGGTAGGGCCAGGGCCCGCTCAGTCCGGCGGCACGCCTGAGGAGGCGGGCGACGAACAGGTCGTAAGCAAAAAGGCACGCAAGGGGTATTCCCGGAAGCAGCACGACAGGCGTAGCTCCCACGCGTCCGAGACCCGTGCTGTCCCCCGGGTGGATGGCTACTCCGTGGAATGCGAGGTGGCCGACTGCGGCCAGCACCCGAGGGGCGTGGTCGTTGATCCCTTGTCCCGTCGCCCCCGCGATTAGGATGAGGTCGGCGCCGGTTCTGGTCAGGGCGTCTTCGAGCTCGGAAGGGGTCAGGGAGACCTCGGGCTCCTGCGCCACGCCGCCGTCGCGAGCGACGAGGCTCATTAGCATCGGACCGTCGGCGTCCGCCCGATAACGGCCAGAGAGGATCAAGCGAATGCTCGGCCGCCGCCGCACGGCCACCTGAGACAGTCCGGAAAGGGCCAGCCGCGCGATATCCTGCGGCCGCAGCCGGTGCCCGACGACCGACAACGGCTCGCCTACCTCGCATTCCTCGCCCTGCCGGGACACACCCGCTCCGGAGGGGACCGCACCCGCGACCTCCACCAGAGGTCCTTGCGGCTCGGCCAGCTCGAACGGCAGGACCGCATCCATGCCCTCAGGAAGCGGGTCACCGAAACTGATCAGCCGTGCCGTTCCGGGTACGGCCCGCGAATCGTCGGGGAGCAGGCGCAACGGAAGGGGACTGTAGTCGCTGGCGCCCACGGTGTCCGCTGCGCGCACCGCGTAGCCGTCGCATGCAGCCGTCGGGCTATCGGGGATGTTGGCGGGGGCGGCGACTGGCTCAGCCAGCACTCGGCCGGCAGCCTGCCGCAAGGGCACGGTTTCCGGGTCGAGGCTCATACCCTGGGCGTCGATCCATCCGAAGAAGGTATCCGGCAGGCTGCGGTGCAACGGCGTTGTCGGCAACCGTGAGCCTGCAGTGGTCACGGAGTCCATGATTCTCCAGATAGCGACAGGGAGGGCGGAAAGATAGTCGAGCGGCGAATGTACGCCAAGGCGGATGGGCAAAGCGAAGCGTGCCCATCAACCGCGGACTCACTCCCATCGTCGACCGCGATGGCGAGCCACTGTGGGGTGAGCTCCGGCGGGGCCTGACCGGGCCGTATGGCCTCGCGTCCCTGGTGGCGCCCCGGTCGCGACCGGCGGTCGCTCCTACGTCGACGGGTGGGATTGTAGGAGCGGCCTCTGGCCGCGATTCTGCCAGGGACCTACCGGAGCTGCTCGGCCTTGCCTCCCGGGTGGCGCCCCGGTCCGTCGCGGGGCGGCACGGACGCGGCATGCAGCGGGGCGCGGCCTGCGTGGGATCGCCGTCCGCGTCGGTTTCCAACCCCTGGCGCGCGCGTAGCTTGCGCGCGGACCACCGGCTGAGAAAGCCCTGCTCGTCCATCTCAATATCTGCCATGAGCCTCGTCCTTCCAGTTGTTGAGCCGTCGCTTCTTCTTCTGCTGGGGCAGGAAATGGGCCAGGACGAATGCCTCCCCAGCACGGTAGAGCTCCGGGGGCAGGGCGACGCTGTGGACGGTCTCGCCGCCCTCCTGATAGGCCTGGGCCACATCGAAGCTCACGGTGACGGCTACCGGTTCGGGCATCCCATCCTTCCGAGGGCGCGTCACCACAAAGCAGCCGGGCGAGTCTACCGTGAGGTTTGGTAGTAGCTCTCGGCCTCGTCAGGGAAGAAATCCACTCGAAGCCCCGTCCAGAGGTACTGGGCGGCGTTCGGACCGGCGACCAGCCGGCGGGGGTTCTCGCCTTGGTGGGTCGCCGCGTGGCCGACCGTCACACCCAACGCCTCCCAGCTTTCGTCGATCCACGGGTTGTCCGCTACCGTTCTGACCTCCATGATCGCAGCTACGGGAAAGCCCGTGACACGCCCGTGTTCAGCGGCGGACGCGGCCATTTGTCAACCCCGGAGCGGCGTCAGAGACAATAACGAGGGCAAGCGGCGTACCATCGCAGCAGACTGAGCCGGAAATCCGGAAATCCGGCGACATCGGGAAGATAGGGAGAAACAAGGGAAAACGGTGAACTAGGACAAAATGTCCCTACAGTAGCCTAAGCTTGAGTTATTTCGTCCCACGCCCTGTGCCTTTCACCCGGCGCTTTGCATTGGGCGTCGGCAGGGTCCAAGCGGAATGTTCGTTGCCTCCGTGTCTTCGCAGAACACCCGAGCGCACCAGAGGAGCTAAGACCACAACATGCACTCGACCACCGGAGAGCTGCCGCAGCAGCTGATCGATCGTTTTGGGCGCCACATCACCTACGTGCGCCTCTCCGTGACCGACCGCTGCGACCTGCGCTGCATCTACTGCATGGCCGAGGACATGCAGTTCCTACCGCGCAGCCAACTCTTGACCCTTGAGGAGACGGCCCGACTGGCGAAGTGCTTCAGCGAGCTCGGAGTGACCAAGCTGCGCATCACCGGCGGCGAGCCACTGGTGCGGCGCAACATTCTATGGCTTTTCGAGCGACTGGGAGAGCTGCCTGCCATTCGCGATCTTACGATTACTACAAATGGCTCCCAGCTGTCGCGGTTCGCCAACGACCTCAAGGTCGCCGGCGTCACGCGGGTCAACGTGAGCCTGGACACCTTGCGCCCCGAGCGCTTTCGCCACATCACACGGCTCGGCGAGCTTGGCAAGACCCTGGCGGGAATAGACGCGGCACTGGCTGCGGGGTTTCGCAGGGTGAAGCTCAACAGCGTGATCCTCAAGCATCGGAACCACGACGAGGTAATCGATCTCGTTGAGTACGCGATTGCACGGGGGCTGGACATCAGCTTCATCGAGGAGATGCCGCTCGGGGTAATCGGCGATCATGATCGCGCGGAGGCCTACTACTCGAGCGATCAGATCCGCGCCGATGTCGAGGCCTGTTACGAGCTCATCCCGACCACCGAGACCACCGGCGGGCCTTCGCGCTACTTTCGGGTTGCCGGACACGACATCCGCATCGGCTTCATCTCACCGCACAGCCACAATTTCTGCGGCGACTGCAACCGCGTGAGGGTGACCGCCGAGGGGCGCTTACTGCTGTGTCTCGGGCAGGAGTTCTCGACCGATCTGCGCCGGGTTCTCCGGGGCCATCCGACGGAAGACGAGGCGGTGAAGCGTGCGATCGTGGCGTCCATGTCCATCAAGCCGCGAGGACACGACTTCGATCTTCAGGTGAAACCCGTGATCTTCCGGCACATGAACGTCACGGGAGGTTGAAGTGGCCACTCCCGAGCCGCGTCCGCGCTATAGACCACTCCTATCGGACGCGGGACTGAAGCCTGCCTTTCCGGTCACAGCGCTTGACGAGTATGGCGAGGCGCGGGACGGTTTCATCGCCGGCGAGCAGCCGCTGACCCTGTATATCGACAAGCGCGAGGTGGTGACCCTGATGACCCTGGGCACCCATCCGGAGCTCCTGGTCCTCGGTTACTTGCGCAACCAGCGTCTGGTGCCCTGTCTGGAGTCGGTGTACTCCATCCAGGTGGACTGGGCGAGCGAGGCGGTGGCGGTGACCACCTTCGACGGGGTGAGCGACCTCGAGGAGAAGCTGCAGCACCGCACCGTGACGAGCGGGTGCGGGCAGGGCACCGTGTTCGGCCGCATCAGCGAGCACCTGGAGCGGCTGCGCCTGCCGCAAGTCACCGTGCGTCAGTCCCGGCTCTACGCCCTGCTGGACGCCCTGAACGCCCACAACGAGGTGTATCGCCGGGCCGGGGCGGTTCACGGCTGTGCGCTCTGTGCGAGCGGAAGGATTGAGCTCTTCGTCGAGGACGTGGGCCGCCACAACGCTGCCGATGCCATCGCAGGCTACATGTGGCTCAACGCGGTCACCGGGGGCGACAAGGTTTTCTACACCACGGGTAGACTGACCTCGGAGATGGTGATCAAGGTAGCCCAGATGGGCATACCGGTGCTCCTCTCCCGATCTGGCGTGACCCACAAGGGGCTTGAGCTGGCCCAGAAGGTGGGCGTCATGATGATCGCCCGCGCCAAGGGTCGGCACTTCCTTGTCTACAACGGGGCGGACCGCATGATCTTTGATGCGCGGCCGAAGGAGCGGGGTCTCCCGGAGAGGCGCCGCGGCGCGGGGCGCGAGGACGACTGATCCGGCCTCGCCCGAGGCCAGCCTGGTAGGGTGCGCTGCGCGCACCTTTGAGCGCATGCTCAGAGCGAATCCACATGGCCGCTGTCATCGAGAAACTGCCACGCTTCCTCGACGTCAAGCAGGTTGCCGACTACCTGAACCTCAACGAGAAGAAGGTCTACGCCCTCGTCGCCGAGGGGCGCATCCCCGGCACCAAGGTTACCGGCAAGTGGATGTTCCCGCGGGAGCTCATCGACCGCTGGGTGTTGGAGTCGAGCCACGGTGGCCTCCTGGCGGACCGGTTGGTCATTGCTGGCAGTGACGATCTGGGGGAGTCCGGCAAGCTCGTCTGGGGCCAGGATTGACGGACTTGGAATCGCAGAGACGCGGAGCACACCAACAAGACACGTCGATAACCGCTCGTGACTTGGTGTAGCGCCGGAGCTGGTTGAAATTTGTCTTGTCGCAAGCAGTTTTCTCTGCGCCTTTGCCCTCCTTCGACGCGACCGTGATGTTGCCGCCGGAACGGTTCCTAGTGGTCCTCGCTCCAGCCCTTGAGCTTGCGCTCCAAGGTCTTGCGCGCGATGCCGAGCGTGCGCGCTGCGGCTGACTTGTTGCCCGCTGCCGCCTTGAGCACGCTGAGGATGTGGCGCCGCTGCAACGCGTCGAGGGAAAGGCACGGGTCACCGTTGAGGGCCTTGCCCTCGGCAGCATCGTTCTCGGGGGCTATGCACTGGCCGGGCCTTTTACCCAGCAGGAGGCAGCGCTCGATGACGTTTCGCAGCTCGCGCACGTTACCGGGCCAGTCGTAGCCGCGCTGGCGGTCAATATCTTGTTCCGCGCGGGTGCTATTCGGAGGTACGCATGAGCAACGAGATACCCTCGCGAGAGACCGTCACCGGCGTCATCCTGGCGGGCGGCATGGCGCGCCGCATGGGCGGACAGGACAAGGGCCTGGTGCACTTCTCGGGGCGACCCCTGATCGAGTGGGTCATCGAGGCACTCAGGCCCCAGGTTCGTGCCCTGCTTATCAACGCCAACCGCCATCGGGAGATCTATGCGGCCTACGGGTGTCCCGTGGTCGCGGATGACATCGATGGTTTTCAGGGCCCGCTGGCGGGGTTCGCCAGCGCCATGGCGGCGGCCGCGACACCTTGGATCGTGACTGCCCCCTGTGACGGCCCGTTTTTGGCGCGCGACCTGGTGGAGCGCCTGCGCAGCGCCCTGGCCAGGGAGCAGGCGGAGATCGCGGTGGCCAGCGACGGCGAGCGCATGCAGCCGGTCTATGCGCTGCTGCCCGTGTCGTTAGCGCCGAGTCTGCACGGCTTCCTGAGCGAAGGAGAGCGCAAGATCGATCGCTGGTATGCCCGGCACCGCGTGGCCCTGGCCGATCTCAGCGACCGCCCCAAGAGCTTTGCCAATGTCAACTCGCCCGCGGACTCGGCGCTCCTCGAGCGGGAGCTGAAACCTTGACGATCGATAGCCGGGTGCCGGTGCTCGGGTTTTGTGCCTACAGCGGTACAGGCAAGACGAGCCTGCTCGTCAAGCTCATCCCACTGCTCAAGGCGCGAGGGCTGCGGCTGGCGCTGCTCAAACACGCGCACCATACCTTCGATATCGACCAGCCGGGCAAGGACAGTTACGAGCTGCGCAAAGCCGGCGCCGATCAGATCGTGATCGCCTCGCGCCACCGTATGGCCTGCATCAGGGAGCTCGCGTCGCACTCGCGGGAGCCGCAGCTTCCGGATGTGCTCTCCTGCTTGGATGCCCGGGGTCTCGATTTGATCCTGGTGGAGGGGTTCAAGCACGAGCCTATCCCCAAGATCGAGCTCTACCGCCCTGTGCTGGGGAAGCCAATGATCCATGCGACAGACGTGGACGTGATTGCGGTCGCGAGCGATGTACCCTTCAGCCCCGCGCGAGAGCTGCCGCGGCTCGATCTCAACGCGCCCGAGGAAGTCGTCGGCTTCATCCTGCAATGGCTGGAAGGTGAGCGGGGACTCGCCGCTTCCTAAGGGGTCGCGGGCAAGGAACCTACCAGTCTGCTGGTTCAGGACCGGACAGATATCGCCCTAGGCCGCCGCTGGAGGCGCGAGG
Source organism: uncultured Gammaproteobacteria bacterium (assembly GCA_963824085.1). Lineage (GTDB taxonomy): Bacteria > Pseudomonadota > Gammaproteobacteria > Chromatiales > Chromatiaceae > JARRNE01. The sequence continues at coordinate 30,377 of CAWGNT010000014.1, read as the reverse complement.
CCGTTCGCTCGAAACGGACCGCCCTGCTCGGGGATATGCAATGTGAGCTGGTCGAACGGAATCGTCCACCCGTAGCGGTTGCAGGCGTCCACCGCCGTGCGCTGCAAGAAGCGCCGGATCGACCAGTAGTGCTCGGCCGCTGCGCCATTGAAGACGGCGACTATGATCAGATTCAGCGATGAGCTTGCGGCCTCGTTGAAGTCGACGATCAGGTCCTTCAAGTGGGGGTGGAATGCCTGCTGGTTGATCCGTTCCTCGAGGTACTCCCGCATCCGGGTCACGATGGTCGTGAGAATGTCGGCCTGGTGCCGATAGTCGAGCCCGAAGGTCAGCGGGACGGCGAACCCGTCCAGGGACAGGTTGCGCGGATGCTGGCCCAGATAGTCGGCCACGGCGAAGGTCTTAGTTGACCCGATCACCTGCAGCTGAACGACTTCCGGCGTCTGCAGCAGCACCTTGCCGAAGACGTCGCCGTCCAGGATGACGAAGTCGTTCTCCCGGCTCGGAAACCAGGGCTCCTCTTTCACGTACTGGCGGGATTGCAGGTCCGCCATCTCGGCGATGGGGACTCGCACGGTGCCACCGCGCAGCAGCGGATTGTGCAGCGTCGAATAGAAGTTCAGCGACTTGATCCGCCACGGAATTCCCTTGTACAGGACACGCTCGCCTTCGCGCACGCCGCCCAGGTTGAACAGGATGCGCAGCTCGTCGACGTAGCGCGGGAGCGAGTTGCGCAACGCGAGGAGGACGCCGAACATCAGCAGGATGAGCAGGCCAAGGATGAGCCAGTCGCCGCGCACGTACAGGATCGCCATGGCGGCGAGCAAGGCGGCGAAAAGGGAAAAGACCCGAAATAGCATGCCGCCTGCCTTGGCGAGGCGGCGGGTCTTGGTCTCTCGTTGCCGCAAAAACAAGCGTCCGATCAGGGCGCCGGCGGAAACCAACAAGAGATAGGTGACTGCAAAACCCGCAACCGCCAACAGGGCGCTGAGGCCGCGACCCGAGAAGAACTCGCGCAGCGCGGCGACGAACCCATGGCCGTCGTTGTCTTCAGGTGCCAACAATCGCTCGAGTTGACCCCTGACCAGCTGCAGCCGGCTCGCCGCATCCGCACGGTGGCTCTTCCAGTCTTCCTGGAGCCCCTCTAGCAGCTTTTTGACGGCTGCAGAGTCCGTTTGCCCCATGGTCTCATCGATCCGGGCCAGCGCCCGATCGGCCGTCTCGAGACGGTCCTCGTAGACCGTCTGCTCGCTGCGTAGCCGTTCGATTGTCCGCGGCCGCTCGGTCATCCGCTTGACCTCCTGCAGGAGCGGGCGGACGATGTCCTCGAACTCTTGCTTCCAGTCGACGGGCTTCTGCTCGATCTCGTTCTCCAGGGCCGCGATGCTTGTCCCGCCGGTGACCAGCTCCTCGAACGAGGTGTTGAGCTCCTCAAGGCGTTGGGTGAGCCTTTTGACGTCTTCCTCCAGCTCCTTCTTGTCCGCTTCGGTGGCGGCAGTCTTGAGGCGTTTCTTGATGTCCGCGCGCTCGGCCTCCGCCGCCTTGATCGATTGAAGGATGGTGCTCAACCGCGCTTCGCGTGTCGGCTCGCGTGGGTACTGCCCAGCCGCGGCCGGAGACTCGGCTGCGGTCGGCGTGGACTGGTTAGCAGGAGGGTCTGCTGCCCGAACGGGCGCTGCCGCGCAAAACATGAGGAGGACGAGGCAGGAGATCCTGCTACTGGTCGTCGTAGGAAAGCGCATCGGAAAAAAGCGAAAGCCCAATTGGGAACGGTATGCCTACGCTGGCTGACGCCATTCTACGGGCAAATGGCTGCACTACGAAAAGTCGTAGAGCAGAAGGCCAGGGTCAGCCCGCCGTCACGTTACTGAGGCAACCAATTGCGAGTAGGCAACACTTTTGGGCCACGTCGCCTTAGTCTTCCCAGTCGAGCCCGGCTGATAGGGTCGCTTCTGGCTGGGCAATTACTGCGCTGTAGAAGCCCGCGCTTGCCTTGGGCGTTCGCCGCTGGCTGGCGAAATCCACGTGGACTATACCGAAGCGCTTGGAGTAGCCATGTGCCCACTCGAAGTTGTCCAGCAGCGACCAGGCGAAATACCCGCGCAGATCGGCTCCCTTCTCGAGCGCCTTGGCGGCCGCCGACAGGTGGCGTCTCAGGTATTCGACCCGTAGCGGGTCCCGGACCTCATCGCCGGCGGGGTCCGGGTCGTCGAAAGCGGCACCGTTCTCCGTGACGTAAAGGGGCAGACTACCGTAACGGTCCCTGATCGAGAGCAGGGTCTCCGTAAGGCCTTGGGGATAGACCTCCCAGCCCATCGCCGTGTGCAGCCGCCCTGCCTGGCGGAGCGAGGACGCCCTTACCGGCAGAGCTGTCGGGTCGTCCCGCACCAGGGCTCGCGTGTAATAGTTCACGCCCACGAAGTCCAAGGGCGCACAGATGCGCCCCAGATCCTCCTCCGCAAAGCGAGGCCACGCCTCGCCGAAGATGGACGCGAGCTCCAGCGGATAGCGGCCGAGGAGCAGGGGGTCCAGAAACCAGCGATTGATGAAGGCGTCCCGCCTGTCGGCGGCGTCGCGGTCCGCGGGGGCGTCGGATGCCGCATGCTGCGGCTCCAGGTTGACCGCAATGCCGATCTGCTGCTGTCCCCAGGCGCGACATGCCTCGAGCGCCGATGCATGGGCCAGCAGCAGGTTGTGAGCGACGGCGGGCGCCTCGGATACGCTGCGGTGTCCAGGTGCGAAGTCGCCCTGCAGGTAGCCGCCTACGGCGATGACCCAAGGCTCATTCAGGGTGACCCAGAGCCGTACGCGGTCGCCCAGGGCGCGGAACATGGCCTCGGCGTAGTCGGCAAACCGGCCGGCGGTATCGCGATTCAGCCATCCGCCGCGGTCGTCGAGCGCTGTGGGCAGGTCCCAATGGTAGAGGGTGACCATGGGCTCGATTCCATGGGCCAACAGTCGATCGACCAGGCTTTGATAGAACGCGACGCCCCTGGGGTTGATGCGGCCGGACCCCTCCGGGAGGACGCGTCCCCAGGCGATGCTGAAGCGGTAGGCGTTGAGTCCCATGTGCGCCATGAGCCGGATGTCGTCCGCGCTGCGTCGATAGTGATCGCAGGCGACATCTCCCGTGTCGCCGTTGGCGACCCGTCCCGGGCTGTGAGAAAAACGCTGCCAGATGCTAGCGCCGGCCCCGTCCGCCAGGGGGGACCCCTCGACCTGATAGGCGGATGTGGCGGCGCCCCAAAGGAAGTCGGCAGGAAAGGGTGTGGAATCGGCCATGGTGTTCAGGTGTGGTGACCAGCCCTCATAGTCAGCTCTCCGTCCCCACTGGTAGAGAAGCGGAAAAGTCGGGGGAGCTCGGTATGGTATCGCTCAGCGAGGCGAGGCCGAGCCGCCGGCTGCCGCCTCGGGCACCGGCCCTACGCCAGCGGTATTGGGCGCGCTCAGCGTGCACGATCCGTCCTGGGCAATCTCGACCAATTGGTCGTAGAAGGCTGGGTCGTCGTCATCATCACCTAACGTGAGGTATGTGATCCCGTTGTTCCGAAGCATCTGCAGGAGGTCGTCCGTTTGGCACTCGCTCAGCGCACGGCTTGGGTGATCGAGGAAGACGAAGCTGGGTTTGGCTAGCAGCACCCGGGAAAAGGCCAGGACTTGTTGCTCGGCCAGCGACAGAAGGTCACCCCAGTTACGTTCCACGTCCAGCCCCCCGGCTCGTGCGAGGACTGGCTCCAGCTTCAGGGCGCGCAGCGTCGAGAGGATGCGCTCATCGGTGAACCGTTCTTCCGTCCCGGTGCGGAGCAGAATCTCCCGCAAGGTGCCGGGCGGCAGGTAAGGTCGCTCTGGAAGGAACAGGATGTCGTCGTGATTGGGTCGGAGAATCCGGCCTTCGCCCTCGTCCCAGAGGCCGGCAGTGGCGCGGAAGAGGGCAGTCTTTGCGGATTCGTTCGGCGCCCGGATTAGGAGGCAGGTCCCGTGCGGGACCGAAAGCCTGAGGTCGTTGACGAGCACGCGACCGCTCCGGGGCGAGCGTAAAGTGAGCCCCTCGAACGCTACGCGTCCGCAGTTGCCGCACAGCTGGAGGCGATCGGTGCGCCGCTCGGCCCGGTCCATGGCATCGCCGAGCGCGCTCAGGCGAGCAATCACCGCCGTGTAGGTCGAGATTGACTGGAACTGCGTGACGATCAGCGAAAAGGCGCCGAGCAGATGGCCGAAGGCCATGGCCGATTGGCTGATGACACCGAACTCCGCGTGCCCATGTATAAAGAGGGGAGCCACCACCAGTGCGGGGATGATCTGGATCATGTAGTTGTAACCGGTGGTGAAGAATCCGAGATTTCGGTTCACCTCGATGATGCGTTGAAAGTTGGAGGTCAGCTCATCGAGTCTCGTCAACAGCCGGTTCCGCAGCCGGCCTTCACGCCGCAGCAGGGCAATGGATTCTGCGTTCTCACGCATGTGGACGAGGCGCGCGCGAAAATTGGCCTCCTTGTCCAGCTGATCGTAGTTCAGCCGGACCAAGGGCCGCCCGAGCAGGATGGTCATGAGTGACCCGAGGGCGGCATAGAGGACGGCGACTACGAAGAGCAAGGGGCTGATGCTCCACATGACGCCCGAGAAGGCGATCACCGTGAAGCTCGCGTTGAGGATCATCAGAACGAAGGACAGGGTGGTCGCGGTGAGGGCGCGAATGTCCTCGGAGATGCGTTGGTCCGGGTTCGGCAGATCGCCCGCCTCGTGAAGGCGGAAATAGGTGCGGTCGTCGAGATAACGGATGATCGCACGCTCGGTGAGCCATTTGCGCCACAAGAGTCCGAGGCGTTCTTCGGCGTAGCGGTAGTACACCGCCACTATTGTGGACGCCGCGAAGACGCCGACGTAGAGGAGGGCGAGACGGGCGAATGCGCCCAATTGCCGGTGCTCGATGGCCGTCATGAAATCGCGGCCAACATAGCTGTTCACCACGTTCAGGCCGTTGATTCCAAAGAGGAAGACAATCAATAGGATGAACATGCCCTTGGCCTTTCCGCCGACGCGGGAGCGGCCAAGGGCCTTCAGCATGTCGACGAATCGAACCCAGGTCGCTCGGCTGATTGGGACTCGAAACGGGTTCATGGTTGGTATGGACCTGCCCGCAAGGTGCTGGAGAACCTAGTCCGTTCGACAGTTGATCCGCTCCGGTCGGGCGACCGTTGCGGCTGGCAGTCCATGACTCAAGAACGGAGGGAGTATAACCTTGCTCAGCGCAACCGCCGCGATGGACTTCCCTCTTTACGATGTCGGCTATTCTGCCAAGGAGTTAAGTGCTTGCGGGATGCCGGTGCGCCGGAACGGGGCGCGCCGTCGGGGTCCGGGTGCGCCTCGCCAAATCGGTTGGGCGGGCCCAATGTAGGGCTTGGCCGCGATCGCGTGGGGGGTACGGCATGCAGACAACTGTATTGGACGATTTTGTCGATCTCGGCGGGTGGATGCCGGTGGCGTCTGGCCGAGCAGAGCTCGCGATCAGTCCGGATGCGGGCCCCGCTGGTCCCGCCATGCGTCTCGACTTCGACTTCAAGGGCGGCGGCGGATTCGTGGTCGCACGCAAGTCGCTTGCCTTTAAGCTGCCCGAGGCCTACAGATTCCGCTTCGACGTGCGCGGCGCGGCACCGGCGAACAAGTTCGAGCTCAAGCTTGTTGACCCGAGCGGAGTCAACGTCTGGCGCTTTCAGGACGAGAGGTTTGACTTCGAAACGGGTTGGCGCACCTTGGAGATCGCGCACAGCCAAATCGAGTTCGCCTGGGGACCCGCGGGCGGCGGAACGGCAAACGAAGTAGGCGCCATCGAGCTCGTCGTGGCCGCTGGTCCCGGCGGCAAGGGGACCCTGTGGATCTCGGCGCTCAGGCTGGAAGACCGCACTGTCTACGAGCCGCCTTCGATCTCCGCAGCGAGCTCCCGGTCTGGTCACGAGCCCGAAAAGGTCCTTGACGCTCGCTCGGACACCAGCTGGCAGGCAGTCGCGAAGCCGGCCTGGCTGCTCATCGACTTCCGCCATGTGCGCGAGTACGGAGGCCTGATCCTGCGCTGGGTGGAGCCGCACCGCCAGCGCAGCTTCACGATACATGCGTCCGATGAAGGCGACCGCTGGCGGACCCTTTATGCCGCGCTGCGGGCAGCGGGGGGAGAGAGCTTCGTCTGTCTGCCAGGAGGGGCTTCGCGCTTTCTGCGGCTCGACCTGGAGTCACTCGACGGCGGCCCTCCGCCCGGCCTGGTCTCCCTGCACGTGCAGCCCTACGACTTCTCCCGCTCGATCAACGGCTTCTTTCACGAGGTCGCCGGCCGCAGCGCGCGGGGGCTCTACCCCAGATGGCTCTATCGTGAGCAGACCTACTGGACACCGGTCGATATCCCGGACGGGACGGTGCCCGGGCTGCTCAACGAGGAGGGCATGCTGGAGGTGGACCGCGGGAGCTTTTCACTCGAGCCTTTCCTGTACCTGGACGGAAGGCTCCGCACCTGGGCCGACGGTGTGGTCACCCAGACCCTGGAGCAGGGCTTCTTGCCGATTCCTTCCTCCGTCTGGCAGCTCGACGAGCTGGTGCTGACGACCACCGCCTTTGCGGCGGGCGACCCGGGCGACGCGGCGCTCTACGTCCGCTACCGCCTGGAGAGCCGCAAGGCGCACCGGTGCACAGCGAGCCTCTTCGTCGCTGTGCGGCCGTTCCAGGTCTCGCCCCCCTGGCAGGGGTGGGAGGACATCGGCGGGGTGAGCCCCGTGCGCGCGATCGCGTATCGCGATGGCGTACTCTGGATCAACCAAGACAAGGCCGTGTTGCCCCTCGCCCCGCCCGCGGCGGCCGGCGCTGCGGCCTTCGACGAGGGTCCGATCACCGACTACCTCGCGACGGGGGACCTGCCTGCCGCGTCGAGCGTGAGCGACGGCTTCGGCTATGCCTCCGCAGCTCTCCGCTTCGATCTGGATCTGGCCCCGGGAGCGGCAGAGGAGGTGTTTATAGCGATTCCATTCACCACGGTGGGCCAAGATGAGCTCCGGTCTCGGCTGCCGGCCGAGACGTCCGGTGCGGAGCAACTCAGGAAGGCCGTGCAACAGTGGTTGGATATCCTCGGCGGGGTCCGATTCGGTCTGCCGGGCCAGGCGCGGGATTACGCGGACACCTGCAAGACCGCGATCGCCCACATCCTGGTCAATCGGGACGGCCCGGCCCTCCAGCCCGGCCCGCGCCGCTACACCCGCTCCTGGATTCGAGATGGCGCGGTCATGGCCGCCGCGCTGCTGCGCATGGGCCGCGCCGGCGAGGCGGGCGCCTTCATCCGTTGGTATGCCCGATTCCAGCGCGTGGACGGGAACGTCCCCTGCTGCGTGGACCGCAAGGGGCCCGACTGGCTCCCCGAGCACGACAGCCACGGCGAGCTTATTTTCGCGGTGGCCGACTACTTTCGCTTCACCGGCGATCCGCGTCTGGTTGATGACCTGTGGCCGAATATCCTCAAGGCTGTGGCGTATCTGGAGCAGCTGCGTGGACAAAGGCTGACTGCTGAATACCGTTCGCCGGACAAGCTGGCCTGCTTCGGGCTCCTGCCGGAGTCCGTGAGCCACGAGGGCTATCTCGCCCATCCGGTGCATGCCTACTGGGACGACTTCTGGGCCCTGCGGGGCCTGAAGGACGCGGCGGAGCTGGCCGCGGTCGTCGGCGATGGCGACCACGCGGCGCGGCTCGCGGCCCTGCGCGACGACTTCCGGGAGACCCTGTACGCGTCGTTAGACCGCACCATGACTGAGCGGGAAGTCGGCTTTTTGCCGGGCTCGGTGGAGTGGGCGGACCCGGACCCTACCGCAGTTGCCAACGCCTTGACCCTGGTGGACGAGAGCCACCGCCTTCCCGCCGCCGCCCTGCGCGAGACCTTTGACCTGTTCCTGGCACGCTTCCGTGCGATGCACGGCGAGAACCCGGTGGAGTGGACCAACTACACCCCATACGAGATCCGCATCATCGGTGCCCTGGTGCGCCTTGGTCGCCGGGAGGAGGCCCACGAGCTCGCCCGCTTTTTCCTCGCAGAACGCCGGCCGCGGGTCTGGAACCAGTGGCCCGAGATCGCCTGGCGCGACCCGCATACGCCCGGTCATCAGGGCGACCTGCCCCACAGCTGGATCGGCGCCGAGTTCATTCTCGCCTTCCGCGACATGTTCGCGTTCGAGCGCGAGGCGGATTTGTCGCTCGTCGTCGCCGCCGGTATCCCGGCCGCGTGGCTGGATGCGGGCGAGGTGGCAGTGTCCGGCCTTCCGACCTGGTACGGTCGCCTCGATCTGCGGCTGCGCCGCGGCCCGGGTGGGGCGCTGCTGCTCAGCCTGAGCGGCGGGCTCAGGCTGCCGTCGGGCGGCATCCGCTTCGCCCCACCGGGCGGCGGGGCGATTCGAGAGGCCCGCGTGAACGGCCGCGCGACGCCGGACTTCAACGCGACCGAAGTGACCATCGCCGTTCTCCCCGCCGAGGTCGTCGTCATGGTCTGAGCCCCGCCAGCCTGGGAGCCGAGAGCCTATGAGCACCAACCAGCTCACGTCTCCCCACGCTTCGACCGCCGCCATCCACCGCCTATCCAATGGGCGCTACCAGGTGCTCATCTCCGACACGGGCGCCGGCCAGTCCTCATGGAACGGGCTGGCACTCAACCGCTGGCGCAATGACCCGATCGAGGACGACCTGGGCTCTATCCTCTACCTGCGCGACCTGGACAACGGCCGCTTCTGGTCCCTGGGCTACCAGCCGACGCGTACACCGACTGGACGCTACCGCGCCGCGAGCGCCGACGGCGGCGGGCGCGTAGTCGCCGCCTATCTGGATGGCCGCGAGATCCCCGTTGGGGCTGACGCTGTCCGGATCACGCTGCCTCTGCGTCCCGGGTCGTTCCGCATCGAGGCCCGCCTCGGCTAGGGCGATTCCTGGCGTAGCCTGAGCTCTAGGTTCGGCCCGGGGAGGTACCCGACCCCCGTTCCTGCGTCCCCTTTGGCTGAATCGCAAGCGACTTTCCTGATCTGGCTCCATCGAGCAACGTGTCCGTATGGCGGATAATGGCCGACGGCGTCCCGACGAAGAAACGGGGCGATGCAATTCATCGTCTGAGCAGGAGATGTTGTTATGAGCGATGCCCTGAGCTACCTGATCCAGGTCCGCCCCGAGGCCATGGGTTCCTACTTCAAGTTCCTCAAGAAGGCCGGCGACCACCTCGATACTCGCACGCGGGACCTCATCTCGGTGATAACCAAGGTAGCGGTGCAGACGGAGCCGGGCTTCAGGCAATACCTGACGCGGGCATTGCGAAACGGGGCGAGCCCGCAAGAGGTCATCGATGCCCTCCTGATGGCGTTCCCGGTGTTGGGTCTCGCCAAGATCGTGTGGGCGACCGACATCCTGCTGGACATGGACATCCCGGAGTTCCGCCCGGAGAATCTGGACGCCACGCCGGAATGGCACGACTTGATCTCCCTGGACGAGGTGACCGACGGCGAGGTGACCTTCGCCGAGGCGGGGGGGCGGCACCTCTTCATCTACCGCAAGGCGGACCAGATCAAGGTTTACGACTCCCGCTGTCCGCACCAAGTCACGGATATCCCGCACCTTGCACTCGAAGGCCACAAGGTCACGTGCCCCAAGCACCACTGGGGGTTTGACATCGAGACGGGAGCGTGTATCGAGATCGGCAACCGACCCCTGCATCAATTCGAGCACAAGGTCGAAGGAGGGCGCCTCCACGCTTACTGGTAGCGGGACGCGGCTGCGCGACGTCCTCCGCGCGCGGCGTCGTCCGCTGGTCGAGCCGCGCCGCTTCACTGGGTGACCACTCCGAACGCGAGGTAATGGTGCGGGTTCTGCTGATGAGCGCCTGCTCCATGCACGCAATCGACAGACTGCTTCGGCGTGCACCACTCGACCGTCTTCCGAATCAATCAGGGCTTAGGAACGATTCGGAAACAACTGAACCACTTCGTTCGGCGTAGGGTGCAATAGCGGAGCGTATTGCACCGACTGGGATCAACGGCGACCTGCGGCGCAATACGGCTGGGGCCTATTGCGCCCTACCGTTGGGTGGTCAGAAAAAATGGTCAAGTTGTTCTTGAATCGTCACTTAGCGCCGACTCGGCAGGCCGTCGGGGTAATCCAGGCAGCGGAACTGGTGATCGTCCTTCTGCAGGTTGTAATGGCGTGCGGCGAAGCAGCACGGCGAGCACCGTCCCTCGATGCGCGACTGAGAGTGCCCCCATCGCCTTCGGAGCCGCTCACCGCTCGACCCCGGCGACAACATCAGGGCATCCCGCCAATTGTAGGGGCCGATGAGCACCCGGACGATGCCTAGAAGACACTGGTCGAGCCAGCGTCTCCCGCGGGGCACGGCGGCGTGTCCCACCGGTTGCGAAAGCGCGCCATGGATCATGCCAAGCTTGGCGGGAGCCCCGCTCTTCGCCGTATTTACCCTCTATCAGACTTGAATGCACGCATGAAGCGCCGCGCGAAGCGTACCAGAGACGGGACGAGCTTCGGGCGCAACAGGCGCGGATCATAGACGCCGAGCCGGCGATCGTTTTCGGCGAGGCAGGTGTCCATCAACTCGGCGACGGAGATATCAACACCGAGCTCCTTGGTGCCGTTGACCGTGAAATTGTTGTCTTGCGGCGCTGCGTCGCCGACACCTTTCGCTATCCCAATCCGCTCCCAGATCAAAAAGATCCAAACGCCGACAACCTTCAGCGCGAACCAGGGTCTTCGCCAGCTCGGCATGTTGCGGCGATGCCACGCAACCCAATTCACGAAGAAGAGGATGTGGCGCCCCTCCTCTCGCATGACGGGCTCGAAGGTCTCCACGAGCTCCGGGGAAAGAACCCTGAGCGCCTCGCCGTTTCGAACAAACCGAACGCAAAGAAGCTGTCGATGCACTCACTGTAGCCTGTGACCATAAAGGCCCATTCGGCATCCTTGGGTCTCATGTATTCCGGCTCTGGCTCAATCGCGATGCCATAAGCCTGAATCATATTGTGGAGCACGTGCTTGTGCCGGCGCTCCTCGAAGGCGTTGAGTGCGATGGCTTGTTTCAGTAAAGGGTCGCTTATCTGTTCGCCGAAAGTGGCGCACCCGCAAGCCCGCCTTGGCTTCCGTGTGCACGGCGATATCCCAGATGGGCAGAGACGTCAGACGCTGAAGTGCGTCGGACTCGAGCCTGGGCCAGTCGATCACCGCCGGTCTGTAGGGGTCAAACGTCGCCAGGAGTGTTCGACAGAAGAGGTTCTTGTGCCCCTCGCTGCCTAATCGGATGGGGCCTGGAGGAGGCGCGGTCTCCGGATGGAGCGAGGTGTCGGGGAAAGCAAGTGTCTCGACGTTGACGGTCAATCTGGAAACCTCCAAGGATCTTTGGTAAGCGTGCCTAGCCGATCGCACGGGCCCGAGAAATCGACCGATGACATGCCCTCGATACCGCTTGTATTTGATTTTCTCGTTTTTCCCGGGTCGGGTTGCGCCCGTCGTGGGACGCCGTGGATTCCTCCCTGAAGGCTTGACGGCCGCCTTCCTGCGGCCGCCCCCCCTTGGGCCGAAGAACGAAAAATCACGTGAGTTGGGTATACGACATCGCGAACCGGGGATCAGCCGTGTCCCGATCAGCCGGTGTCGCCGGGGCTGTCGCATCGTTCCTACTTTCGGCTCGGCTTTTCGATCACGTTGGTGATGTACTCGTACAGCTCATGCGCCTGCTTGTCGGAGATCCTGCTCGGCGGGAAGACCGGCATGGGTCCCTTGGCTCCGCTTGGCAGCCTCGGGTCGCGGATGAATGCGCGGAAATCCTCGAGCTTGCCGAGCTCCGGTGCACTGCGCAGAGGGAAGTTGGGGAGGATGGCGTTGCCGCCGTGCGCGTGACAGCCGGAGCAGTTGCTGTCGAATACGTGCTCGCCGGCACGGAATTCGACTGGTGCGCTGGGTGTCCTGCCCCCGTAGACCAATTGGCCACCGAAGTACCCCAGCCCGGTGACCGTCACGAAGCAAAGCAAATAGATCGGGACCAGCAATTTCAGCCTCGTTTGGTCGCGATACCCGACCAGGACCCCGCTGACGAGAAGGACGAACAGGACAGATGCCAGGATCAGCTTCATCTTGATGGGGAGAAGCCAGGCGCCGCCGTAATAGCGCTGCCAGTCCATGAGACCAAAGGTCACGGTCGGGAACCAGAAGATGAGTGCAAGGACCAGGGTGTAGTAGGCAGAGCGTGCCATCGAAGTGTGCGAGAAAATCAGCGCGGCCGCGCCGATGAAGAGCGACCCGACCACAAGTCCGATGGGCATGTGGGTCATGGCCGGGTGAATCGGATGCAAGTAGCCGATCTTGTCCAGAAGGTCGTAAAACGCGTCTATCATCGGTTGGTTCCCTCTCGAGTTGTTTCCTTACTGCATCACTGGCTCGCCGCAGGCCGCCTCGGTGGCGACCCGTTGGCTGTCGGCGATGGGGACGTACCCATCGCCTTCTTCGTCGGATCGCTAACCTGAGCCGCCACCTGAACCATGTGCCTGCCCACATAGACGTCCTCCGTGGACGGATACAGCATCTGGTACCTGTGGTAGTACCAACCGCCAACGATCCCGGCGACCACGAGGAGTCCGATGAGGATCAGGCGCAGCCCGCGCACGTCGGCCCCCTTCACCGAAGTCCATCACGAAGCATCAACCAGACAGGGGAGGGTATGCGGGGTCGTCGCGTCCATTGCGCTCGATTCCGGGCCTCCTTTGCCGGTGCCGCAGGTACTCTGAGATCGCCGGGGGTGAACCCGGCTGGAAAGGGCATGCAAACACCCTGCCAGCCTGACGCGTGGCGCGGGCGGTCGAGGTCAGGCCCGATCGCTCGGTCCTAGCGCATTCCCCGGATGCTGCGGTTGATCCAATATACCTCGGGATTTTTCGGTGCCCTTCAGAGGGGGTCATCAGGACCGGGCCTATCCACGGAGTGAGGCGGAAGCCGCTCCGAGCGGTCCCTTTCGGCGTCCGCGGTGGGAGATGAGGATCACTCGAGGGGACCTCTGTCCGGTGCCGTGGGGGGTTGCCCCAGGTCGCTCGGCTGATATGAACCAGGCATGAGGAGCCGGGACCCGTCTGCACCGAAGGGAGGAGGTGGCTCTGTCCTCGATGCGTATTCCAGCTTCTCCTCCCCCAAGACCGACGAAGCGAAAAGGCTAAGCTGCGAGCGCAGGTCCATCATCCAAACCAGTTGGAGCACGGGCCGGGTGGGGCCGCGGGAAAGGAGGGCCCCCTACCGCGATACCGCGAGAAAGCGCCGGCAGGGCACAACAGCTGCTAGGGGATGCCGGTGCACAACAGAACGGGGAGACTCAACATGCACGTGGATTTCTTTGTCTTGCCGCCCTTGATTGCCCTGCTCTCAGGGATCGCGATCCTGATTTGGCCGCGGCTGCTCAACTACATCGTGGCCGCGTACCTGATCCTGATCGGGCTGATTGGGCTGGGGGTTCGATTCTGAGGCCGTTGGGCCGCCAAAGGACCGCGCGCTTCCGTATCTGCAACGCCGGCATCCCCGTGCCGGCATCTGCTGGCGCGCCTCCACCTCGCCTCCGAGGGCTGTCTCTGTTTCGGAGTACCGTCGATTTAACCTCAATGTCACGGATACACGGTGCCCCTACGCGCCCTTGGTGCATATTGCATTTTCAGACGCCGGCGACCTGTCGTCGCCCACGCCTAAAGGACTTGAGGAACGCGAAGCCTCAGTGGGGCAGGACATCGAGGGTGGTCTTGCAGTCTTGGCCATATCGTAGGGAAGTGGGCTCTGAACGCAGCGTTCATGTGGACAATGGTCCACATCGCTCCTCCGTACAAATATGCTCTCGCGCTGCTAACGCGCCCATCGACCACCGTCGCGGGAAACTGTTCCTTTGCTCCCTCCTGCCAGGCACGGATCCCGTCGATCGTTGCGGGGTCGATCACTCCGGATAGCGGGACTTTCAGCATCCGGTCCCTCCTACCTTGACCCCCGGGCAGGGTAGCAGGTATTGCTTCGGCAATGGCGCGGAGCAGGAACTGCACAAGAAGGATGTCGTCCCCGTTGGCGTTAGCGGCCTGGTTCCCGACGGAAGCAGTCACATTGAAAAAGATCGGAAGCTTCGGGTCTGGTGGCTCAGGCGCTTTGACGTGCATCGTCAGCTCCTTGCTTCGTTAGACATGATGTTTTCGGCATTATGTAGCACTTGCGCATCAGAAAGAATCAGCCGGTAAGCACAGTCTGGGCTCACAGTTTGAGCCACGCGAGGCATGCTGGGCGTCAATCGCGATGCGAGTGGAGGCCGCCATGCCACAAAATTTGCTGCTCAAAGCCGACGAGGCCTGCTTCGTCATTGCGGGAGGTGATTAGCGCTATCCCTCAGCTGCGACGAAGGGCCTGCTTTGTCACGGGGCTGTGCGCCGTCCTTGGCACTTGGCTTCCCGGCATTCCCTGCCGGAACGACGACGTTGGTCCGTGCCTGGGCGTCATCCCGGCAGGGAGTGCCGGGATCTAGGCCCCACGGATGGGCGGGTCCACGGTCAGGTCTTGTTCCGTGCGTAGCACCGCACGGCGACGGAGCAGAGCGATGTCTGCCATCGAATTTAAGGGCGAGATATGAAGCTTGATGAGCGGTACAGATGAGAGAATAGAGAACAGACTGCGTTTTCCTCGTGGGCGCATTGTGGCCGTGGTTATGGGCCGGGTTCTATCACGTGGGCCACGCACGGGCACACCGGCTCATCCTTGCAGCCTGGCGATCTTGTACGCGTTAGCTCAGCGCCAGGCCCCCTCGTAGATGTGCTGCATGGCGATCTCCAGGTCCAGGGATGTCAGGTGCAGCACGTCGTCGGACCCGTAGACATGCTCCGTCCAGCCGTTCCCGCTGCGCCGGATCACCCGCAGCTCGGCCCGGTCCTGCTCCAGCAGGAGGTATTCCCGCAGGCTCTCCAGACCGAGGTAGGCAGCGCGCTTCTCCCGTTCGTCGGTGCTTCGGCTGTTGGGTGAGATGACCTCGGCAACGAGCAGCGGCCGTTGTTTGGTGTAGAGGTCTGCGTCCGTGTGGTCGCAAACTACCATTACGTCGGGATAGTAGAATGCTTGCTGGGTGCGAACCTTCATATCCGCCATGAACACGTCGCATGGGTGCCCCCGCAATCGCTCTCGCAGGGCGGCGAACAGGGTGCCGGCGATGCGGTTGTGGTAGACGCTCCCGCCGGTCATCGCGTAGACACTACCGGCCACATACTCGTGGCGCACGCTGCCGTCGCGCTCGCCGGCAAGATACTCGTCAACCGGAATGAAGGCGTTCGTGGCTGGCTCTGACATGCAGGTGTTTCCGCCGACCCGATTTCGACCTCAAGTCTAACCCCTTTCCCGCGATCGCGGCACGAGCTCAGGGCTCCCGAATGATCTTACGTTGTAAGGTATTTGGTTATGTAACAAGAGGCCACGGAGTCACGAGGCCAGGGAAGCAGAAAGGGGCAAAATCCTGAGGTATCCCCAGAATATATATAAATATAACAGTCTGTTGCGGCGTGTTTGTGACGCGAAATTCAGAATGCATGGGGGGCATGTGGTCCACTGGGGGCGACGAAACCTTCAGAGGACCCCCCATGCATGCGCTGACGATTCTACACCGCTGCCTCTGCCCGCTGATCAGTGACATACACTCTCGGCGCCTGGCGACGCTGCTGGAGGCGTTGGCCGACCCGGTCATCGTCGCCGATTCGGGCTTCAAGGTGCCATTCTTCCGTGAGGTCGAACGCCTGGGCTGGCGCTGGGTTGGTCGGGTGCCGGGCGCCATTACGTCAAGCTCAAGCGCTGGAGGAGCTACAAGCGCGTGTTCGAACAGGCGACCACGACACCGACCGGCTTGGGGGTGGGGGGGCTCAGCTTCTGGAGGTCGAGGGGCTCATGCGCTACCAACAGACGCCGCTAGGACTGACCCAAGAGCATGCACATTATTGGCGCGACGTCGCACGGCTCTGCCCTGGAATGGTCGGGCCGTGTCGGCGGCTCGCACTGTTTGCCGCTGGCGGGATCCCACACTTGCGAGGGCGGGTACAGTTTTTGCCTGGGGCCGAATGGCGCCAAAGCTCGACCGCGACGCCTAGGTCGGGGTACGGGGTGTCGGAACACGCCGGGAATTTACCCTTCTTGCGGGGGTTTTCCGCGTGTCGAAGTCGGTTTGCAGCCGTCGGGGGATGCTGTGGATACATCCATCTAGGCTTGACGGCACCATCCCGGCAGGCGAAACCCCCGCTGCCGGCAACCCGACCCCTCAAGGCAAGAGCCGAAAAGCCGTGGGCGATGGGTATTTCTCCATGGGGACTCCGTGTTACCCGGGGTCCTGCCGTCCCGCACCCGATCCGAGGTAGAACGCCGCAGCTGATTTGATACGAATCACCCGCCTCCGAGCTCAATCGCGCTCTGGGTCGGCCCGATCGTTATGCCATGACTGAAACGAAAGCTCGCTCTAGAACCCGTCTGGACAGGTTGCTTGCGCTCGGGTCCCAGCGCCCGCTGGGTGCCCGCGTGGAAGCCGATGTGACGACGTTTCGGCTATTCGCCCCTCGCGCGTCGCGGGTGACCGTGACCTTCTTCAAGCACCTGGACACGCCGCAGCCGACGGCTTTGGGGCTGAGGCGCCTGGACGACGGTGTCTGGGAGGCGCGCCATCCAGCCGATCTCCACGGCTGGTACTACTACTATCAGGTAGAAAGCCGCAGTCGCGGTCCGACTAGCCATTTCAACAAGGATTTCCGGGTGTTGGACCCCTATGCTTTGGCTGCCGTGGGGCCTGCGGGACCTGGCATCGTCTGGGACGCTCGCCGCATCAGGCGGCCTGTTCCGAGCTTCGAGCCGCCGCGATGGCACGATCTGGTCATCCTCGAGGCGCATGTGCGCGACCTCATCAGCCGCACGCCCCTTGAGCTGGACGACGAGGAGCGGCGGGGCTTCGCGGGCTTGAGAAAATGGCTGGAGGTGCAGGGCTGCTACCTTAACAGCTTGGGAGTTAATGCCGTGGAGCTGCAGCCCGTCCAGGAGTTCGGCGACAGCTATGACAAACGCCCCTACCACTGGGGCTACATGCCGACCAATTTCTTCGCCCCGGAGAGCAGCTATGCCCAGGTGCCCGAGTGCGGGTCCCAGATCGAGGAGCTGCAGGAGCTCGTGGCCGCGTTTCACGGGCAAGGGTTCGCGGTGATCCTGGACGTCGTTTACAACCACGCGGGTGAGCCGAATCACCTGCTGCACATCGACAAGGAGTATTACTTCCGCCTGGACGGCGAGGGCAATCTGACGAACTGGAGCGGCTGCGGCAACGACCTTCGCTGCGACACCCCCATGGCGCGCCGCCTCATCATCGATAGCCTGACCCACTTGGTGGAGACCTACGATGTCGATGGTCTTCGCTTTGATCTCGCCGAGCTGATCGGCACCGACGTGCTGCGGGAGATCGAGACCGCGCTCAAGCGCGTCAAGCCCTCCATCGTGCTCATTGCCGAGCCCTGGAGCTTTCGCGGCCATATCGCGCTCGAGCTCAAGTCCAGCGGGTTCGCCTCCTGGAACGACGGCTATCGGGACTTCCTGCGCGACTACGTGCTCGGGCAGGGTAACCAGGAGGGTCTGCGTTACTTCATCAATGCCAGCCTCGATCACCTGACCGCCTGGCCCGCCCAGACCGTCAACTACGTGGAGTCCCACGACGGCCTTTGCTGGATCGACAGGATCACCGAGAATCCCGACCATCGGGGGGAGTTTCCCACCCCGAACGACCGCCGGCGCACCCATCTGATGGTGGCGATTCTGATGTGCTCCCTGGGAATCCCAATGCTCGCGGCGGGCCAGGATTTTCTCCGTTCCAAGCACAGCATCCATGACAGCTACCGCGCCGGGGACGTCAACGCCATCGACTATCGGCGGCTGCTGGCGCTCTCGGGGAGCCACGACTACTTCCGCCGCTGGATAAGGTTTCGGCTCTCGGAGCGCGGCCGGGTCTTCCGCCTCGCAACCCCTCCCACAGACGGCTTTCTGCGCTTCTTCGGCGCCGAGCATGGCTCGGCCTTGGCGGTCTTGTTCAACGCCGATCGCAGCCGCGGCTCGGAGCGGCTGCTGTTTGCGGTCAACCCGCATCACGAGAGCGTGCATATCGACCTGGGGGACTTGCCGCTCTCGCAATGGAAGCAGCTCGCGGACCACGAGCGCTTCGAGGCGTCAGGACTCGAATGCGCGCTGCTGCCCTACGCCCACCGACGGCTCGAGCTGCCGCCGCTCACCTGCGGGTTGTGGGCGGAGTAACAGGGTACCCATCCCGATCTGGGGGGGCGACGGCCGTGCGAGTCTTGTCCGACGCGCAGGGAGCAGGGCTTTCTCGCAACGTCCGGTGTACGCTCGCCGCTGTCATACCGTCCTGGCCGGGGCCTGGACCTGCAAACGTGGTCCAAGCAGTAGCGTCAGCTCCTCTTGGGCGACGGTCTCGTGATCCAGCAGCGCGCCGGCCAGGCGATCGAGGCGGTCGCGCGCCTCCTTGAGCAAACGCAAGGCGTGTTGATGGCCGTCCTCCAGCAGGTCGTGCACCGCCTTGTCGATGCGACGCGCCGTCTCTTCGCTGTACGTGCGGTTGCGCCCGAGCTCGTAGCCGAGAAAGCGGTCCTCGCCGGCGCTCTCGTAAGCGGAGAGTCCCAGCTCGCTCATACCCCAGGTCGTAACCATCCGTCTCGCCAGCTCGGTGGCCTGTTTGAGGTCGTTCTCGGCACCGGTGGTCACGTCGCCAAAGGCAACCTCCTCGCTGGCGCGGCCCCCGAGCATGACCGCCAACCGCGCCAAGAGGTAGCTGCGGGAGAGGTTGTATTGCTCTTCATCGGGGCGCTGCTCGGTGACCCCGAGCGCGAAACCGTGGGGGATGATGGTGACCTTGTGCACCGGGTCGGCCTCGGGGGTGAGCCAGGCAACGAGGGCGTGACCGCCTTCGTGGTAGGCGATGACACGCTTCGCGTCCGCGTTGAGGGCGAGGGGGCGCTCCTCCCCGAGGACGATCTTGTCGAGGGCTCCATCGAAATCGCTCTGGGTTACTGCCTTGTGTCCGCGCCGCGCACCGAAAAGAGCCGCCTCGTTGCACAGATTCGCCAGCTGCGCCCCGCTCATCCCCATCGTCAAGGCCGCCACGTGGTCGAGGTTCACGTCGTCTGCGAGCGTCAGCTTGCGGACATGGATGTCGAGGATGCCCCGGCGGCCCCTAAGGTCCGGCAGACCCACGACCACGTCGCGGTCGAACCGGCCGGGCCGACGCAACGCCGGATCGAGCACGTCCGGACGGTTGGTCGCGGCGAGCACGATGATGCTCTGACGGGCGTCGAAGCCGTCCATTTCCACCAGCAGCTGATTCAAGGTCTGCTCGCGCTCGTCGTTGACCATACCGACCCCGGCGCCGCGGCGCCGGCCGACCGCGTCCAGCTCGTCCACGAACAGGATGGCAGGCGCGGCCTCTTTCACCTCCTTGAAGAGGGCGCGCACTCGGCTCGCACCGACACCGACGAACATCTCGACGAACTCCGAGCCGCTGATGGAGAAGAACGGCACCCCGGCCTCTCCCGCAACCGCCCGGGCAAGCAGGGTCTTTCCGGTTCCGGGTGGGCCGACCAGCAGCACTCCACGTGGGATCCGGGCGCCCAGGGTCTGGAAGCGCTCGGGCGCTTTGAGGAACTCCACGATCTCCTGGAGCTGGGCCTTCGATCCGTCCGCACCGGCGACGTCATCGAAGGTCGCGGCGGGGCTGGTCTCCTTGTGGAATCGGCGCGCCTGACTCTTTCCGACCCCAAAGATGCTTTGCTGCTGGTTCATTGCCCGCCGTCCCATCCACCAGAGGAAGCCAACCAACAGCAGAGTGGGGACCAGGGCACCCAGGACGTCGCCCAGCCAATGCGGTCCTTGCGGTGTCGCCACGATCTCGACACCATTCTGCTCCAACAGTGGCAACAGCTCCGGGTCTCCCACCGAGCTCGGGAACACCGTGGTGAAGTCCTTCACCTCCACGGGCTTGGGGGGCGGTGGCGCCGCGTGCCGTTGCTCTACCTCGGTCTTCGTTGCTCCGGCAGGCGCGGAGGTCTTAGCCGGCTGCGGCTTCGCAGACGATCCCGGTGCGGGCGGCGCTTCCGGTGCGGTCTTGGATTTGGCCGCAGGTGCGGTGCTGGGTGCCGACGTCTCTTGCCCTGCCTTGGCGGGTTGCGACGCTAGCAGCCCTGTTCGCGGGTTCCACAGGCGGGAGTGTTTGAACATCCCCGCGATCTCACTACCCTGGATCGCCACTTGGCTGACGTTTCCCGCCTTTAGCTGGTCGACGAAAACGCTGTACGGGAGCTTGGCGACGGGCGGTGCGGTCCGCTGTGAGATGGCCCCCGAGAAGTCCCAGGCCAATAGAGCAATGAGGACCAACCACCACATCCACATCATCGACGGTGGTCCTTGGGGCTGTTGGGGTCCCGGCGGCTCGGACTGGCGGGGCGCCTGCGTCTTCGGGTCGCTCGGCGTTGGTCGGCGGTGGCGCGCGGCGAGGGTTGCGGCAACTGCAAAGAGGCCGACGATCACGAGGAGCGGCAACCACACAAGTGCGGCGTCGTCCTGCATCCAGGAAGCGATGTAGTCCATAAGCGATGCTCCAGGGGCAGATGCTGTGAGCCGGGGGGCCGCGGGCGCCGCACCGGTCACATTCGGCGAAGCCAGAATCGTGCCGCCTTGCGGCTGCGGCTGCACCCCTCGATAACAAGACAAGGCCCAGGCAGGCCGCGTCACAAGATTGGTGCAAATAAACCAGGATTGCCTTGTTTGGACCACCTGAACCGACGATCACGTCCGGGCATACGACGTAACTTATTGATTTGTTGCTCGGCATGGCTCTTGCCCTGTGACTCGGCAGATATGTCTGCCCGGAGTACCCCGATGCGCGCCGCCCAGCCCCTATTCGTCCTTGGTCTTGCCCTGTTGCTTGGCGTCGCGACGGCCTGGGCGGGACCGGCGCAGGACATCGTTTCCATGAAGGCGGGCGTGCCGCTCACCGGCGACGAGGTGCCCGGGCTGCTCGAGGGTGGCGAGATCATGGACAGGCTAGGTGTTGTCCGCGACGAGCTCGTGTCTGGGGTCCCGGAGGTGGGGCGCGAAGGGATGAAGGCGCTTGTGCGGCGCATCGACCGGCTGCGAGACAAAGGACCCGCCGCCCTGCCCGATTCGTACCGAGCGGGTGGGGATCTCTGGCTGCCGGTGAAGGCTGTCAGGGTCCGGATTCTGCTCGATGCCCCTAACCTCCTGCCCAGACCGCGTGACGAGGAGGAGGGGGGACGGGTCGGAAACCTGAAGACCCGCGGGGTGCGTATCGACTGGCTTCCACTCCTTCGCACACGCACCCTTTTGGACAAGTCGCTCCAGGATCCTGCAGCCAGCGAGGGAGGGGGAGGACGACCCTTGATAAGGCTCGAGGAGGCGTTGGGCGGCGTTCAGCAAACGGTGAGGTTCAACCAATCGGCCCTCATCGACGCCTATTACGCTGTTCAGCACGCCCTCGCCGCTGAGCGACCTTGGTCGCACCAGGTGCGGGTCGGGCTACGGCGTGCGGCACAGGCGCTGTACGAGGCGGATGGTCCTGGCGACCTCCCGGACCAGGTGCAAGCCGTGGCCGATGCGCTGGACCCCGATACGGGGACGCTACTGGACACCGCGCGAGCCCTGCGCGAGCGGATAGAGACCGATGCATCCAAAGAAGGGGTCGGCGACGGGGCAGCAGCGCCGACTGCCGCTCCTGCCGCCGGGACAATTCCAACTAGGACGTCTGGGCGGTCGGGGAGGCGCCGGGAGCCCGAATCAACGACTAATGTGGAACAGAAGGTCAGAACCCCATGAGCAGCGTGGTACTGGACCACGAAGTCTCCTTTCGCCTTCCGGTTCGCCGCCTGTTCTGGTTGCCGATCGTCGTCTCGGGAATCTTGGTCGTATTGGGTCTAGGTGCACTGGTAGCGATCTCCTGGCACGGGCTCGCCCGAATCCAGCCCGTCCAGATCCATTCGGCCCATATGGGGAGGCTGCAGAACATCGGGGTCGATATGGAGCAGGTCCTGTTTCGCGGATTGCGAGGCACGAACGATGTGAAGCGCGAGGAGCTGCGCGCACTCGCCACGGAGGTAGGCCGTGTGGTGGCGGACGAGCCTGACATGTCTGCCAGTGAGAGAGCGCGCCTCGAGCACATCAGCAGATTGCTTGGGGATGCGACCACCACGCCAATCGACGACCTGTACGCGGCGCTCACGAATCTACGGGCGCTGCAGGACGAAGAGCGACGCCGCCACGACATTCTGTTGAACAGCGTCGCCGAGGACACCGAGACGGAGCTCGAGCTCTCTCTGGTTCTGGTGGTGGTGCTGCCACTGGCCGGCGTGGTGGCATTGCTCCTGCTGCGACGCCGCATTGCGACGCCGCTCAGCAACCTCGGAGACCTCCTGGTGCGGCTGGCCGCGCGGGACTATCGCCCCGTGCCGCAGGTGGCGGTGGACGGGAGTGCGGCGCTCGTGCAGCCGGTGTTTCGCAGCTACAACGCCCTGGTGGAGCGCCTGCGCCAGCTGGAGGAGGAGCACCGCAACAGGGAGCACATCCTCGAGCAGGAGGTGCGAGGAGCGACCGAGGCCCTGCTCAAACAGAGCCGGCAGCTCGCCCGCTCCGACCGCCTTGCGGCGGTAGGGGCAGTCTCCGCCGGTCTCGCGCACGAGCTCCGCAATCCGCTTGCCGGAATCCAAATGGCTTGCGGCAAGCTTCGACGAGCCCTTCCCGATGGGGAGCATACGGGGCGTTTGGAGGCGGTGATTGCGGAGCTGAAACGCCTCAATCGCCTGCTGACCGAACGCGTCGACGCCGCGCGCCACGCGCCGGAGCCACTCAGCCCCATCCAGCTCAAGAGTGCTGTCGATCAACTCTTGTCCTTGGTCCGTTACCAGGTACCCGAAGGCGTTCGCCTCACGTCCGACATCCCGAACGATCTCTTCTGTCAGCTGCCGGAAGGGGGGCTGCGCCAGGCGTTGCTCAATCTGATTCTCAACGCCTCGCAGTCGATGGAAGGAGGACAAGGCATGGTGGAAATCCGAGCGCGGCGTGAGGGCGAGGCTGTGGTACTCAGCGTAAGCGATACCGGGCCCGGCTTTCCTGAGGAGATGCTCATGGTGGGGGTGCGGCCTTTTGCCAGTGGCCGCGTCGGCGGCACCGGGCTCGGCTTGGCCATGGTGCGCCGCTTCACCCAGGACATAAACGGCGATCTGCAGCTTACCAACCTGGAACCCCACGGGGCGAGGGTGACGCTTCGGGCGCCTTGTTCCCATCTCCACGTAAAGGCCTGATCGAGGGCCCGTCGAATGCGTGAGACGCTGGTATTGATCGAGGACGAGCCGCTCTTGGGGGCCGAGCTGAAGGAGGATTTCCAGGAGCAAGGTTGGGACGTGACGCTGTCCACCTCGCTCGCCGAGGCCGAGCACCTCCTGTTCGGACGCGGTCTGGATCCCCTGGTCGTGGTGTCCGACATGAATTTGCCGGACGGCAACGCCCTCGATCTTCTGGAGAAGATTCGCAGCGCGGGCGTGCCCGGTGAGTGGATCTTCCTGACGGCTTACGGGACCGTCCCGGACTCGGTGCGCGCCCTCAAGTTGGGGGCCTACGAGTTCTTGGAGAAACCAAGCGAGCCGGAACGGTTGGCGCTGGTGCTCGCGGGTGCGGCGCGCAGCGCCCGCGCCCAACGGCGCCTCAAGGACGAGGCGCAGAGTCGTGGAAGCCGCTATGTGCCTTCGGCCTTTGTGGGGCACAGCAATGCAGCCCATCAGGTGAGGGACATGCTCGAACGCCTCTCCCGAGTCCCCTTCTCCGCCCTCGTCATCACGGGCGAGACGGGTACCGGGAAGGGTCTGACCGCCCGCATCCTCCACCACTCGGGTCCCCGCGGTTCCGGTCCCCTGGTGGAGGTCAATTGCGCAGCTCTACCGCGGGAGCTGATGGAAGCCGAGCTGTTCGGCCACGAGGCAGGGGCCTTTACCGGCGCCAAAGGGCGTCGCCGAGGGCTGATCGAGCAGGCATCCGGAGGCACCCTGTTCCTCGACGAGATCGGCGAGCTGGAGCCGGATCTTCAAGCGAAGCTTCTCAAGGCATTGGAGGACAAGCGGGTACGTCGGCTCGGGAGTGAGCGGGAGGTTTCGGTCGACGTGCAGATCATTGCGGCCACCAACAAGGACCTCAAGCAGGTCGCGATCGAAGGCTCATTCCGCGCAGATCTTTATCACCGGCTGAGCGTTTTTCGCCTCGAGGTCCCGGCACTGCGGGAGCGCAAGGAGGATATCGCCGATCTGTTGCCCCTGTTCATCGATGAGTTCAACGCTTTGGCCGGAAGACAGGTGAAGACGGTCCCGGGCTCGGTGTGGCGTCGCCTGGGCGCCTACGATTGGCCAGGCAATGTCCGCGAGCTGCGCAACGTCGTGGAGCGTTGTGTGCTGTTGGCGGACGGACCGGTGTTCCCCGAGAGCTGGTTGAACCTCGGTGCAGGCGGGCCAGTGGTCCGCGCCGAGCCCGTCGAAACGGTGGGTGGCCGTTTGTGCCTCCCGCTCGACGGCTCCGTGGGACTGGACGAGATGGAGCGCCGGATCTTGAGCGAGGCGCTCAAGCGCAACGGCGACAACGTGAGCCTTACCGCTCGTGTGCTCAACACGACCCGAGAGAAGCTGCGCTATCGCGTGCAGAAGTACGGACTGAAGACCAGCGACTAGCCGGGGTCCTTCCCGCGAAGCGCAGCGACTGCAGTCGCCTCGGCGGCGGGCGACCGTGGGGCTGCCAAACGTTTGGGGCGCGCGAGCGTAGCGTAGCGCCGCAGGCGTAGGCTGACCGACACGCAGCGCGTCAATCCGTTAGCGGCAGAAGCGACGCCTAGCCCGTGGCGGCGCCCTGAAGGGGCGTCTGCACGGGCGCCGTGAGCTGGCCTTGCCGGCTTTCGCGCCGCTTGAGCTCGGCCCAGACGGCGTTCAGCACCGCCCACTTGCGCGCGCACCAGGCGGGGGCGAGGAGGATGTCCGAGGGGGCCGTGCCAGTGAGCCGGTGGAACAACACGTTGCTCGGCGTGCGCTCGACGAGGTCGGCGACGATGCTCACGTACTCATCCATGTCCAGGGGGCGGTAGGCGTTGCGCCGCCACTGCTGGGCCAGGCGGGTATGCCGCACCACGTGCAGGGGATGGAGCTTCAGCCCCTCCGTCCCCAAGGCGAGCACCCGGTCCAAGGTTTCCATGGCCTCGCCCCGGCCCTCTCCGGGCAGTCCGACGATGAGGTGAGTGCACACCGGCAGTCCGCGGCGGTGCGCATTCGCCACGGCGGCGCGATACTCCGCGAAGCCGTGGCCTCGGTTGACACTCGCCAGCGTGGCGTCGTTCGCCGACTGCAGTCCGAGCTCCAGCCAGACCTCGTAACCCCGATCACGGTACCGCGCAAGGAGATCAAGCACAGGTGCTGGAACACAGTCCGGCCGGGTGCCGACCGAAAGACCGATCACGCCGCGACACGCGAGCGCCTGGTCATAAGAGAGGCGCAGGGCGTCGATCTCCGCATAGGTGTTGGTATAGGCCTGAAAGTAGGCGAGGAATCGCTGCGCTCCCGTACGGCGCGCAAGCACCGCCCGGCCTGCGGCGATCTGCTGGTCGACGGGTGGAGGGCGACTGGCGTTGGGGCTGAAGGAGACGTTGTTGCAGAAGGTGCAGCCGCCGCGGCCTTTCGTACCGTCCCGGTTGGGACAGGTGAAGCCAGCGTTTACGGCGAGCTTGTGGACGCGCTTGCCGAAGCGCAGAAGCAGGTATTGGCCGAAGGTGCTGACGCGGTCACTCAGCGCCCCGTCCTTGTCGCGGGTGGAGTGCATCGGGCTAGGCTAACGGACGGCGTTCCGAGGCACGTTGATCGGCGTCAACGGCTCGGCGGCGGCGCCTCGGAGTCGTGGGGGATAGCGCCCGGTTTCGGGTGGCTTTGCACCGGGCCACAGCGCGTGTCTGACGGCCTCGGTGACAGAGGAGACCGTCCGTGGACCACCGGAGGAGGGCAGCGGCCCCCCATGCGGCGGCGCGGACTCACCGCTCCATAAGGCGTTCGAGCATCGTTTGCATCATGGCCATTCGGGCCTCCAGAACGTCCAGTCGGCCCATCAGCTTGCGGTACTTCGCATACAGGGCCTTGTGCCCGTGGGCCATAGTGCCGCGGCCGGCGCAGCCACCCCGGCGCTGTGTCCTACAGCCCTGCATTGGACCCCTCATGCCGCCTCGCGAGGCCCAACACGGCATTCCGGGTCCGCGCGACATCATTCCCTGCGACATGGGGCCATAGCCAGCCATACCAGGACTGGTCGCGGAATTCTGCCCGGTATCTTCGGGCTCCTCGCCTTCCCGTTCGGACTCCTTGGCGGGTGCCAGCATTGATTCCGAGGCCGCCGGTGATTGCGAAGCGGGAGGCGTCGGGCTGGTGGTTGCCGGGCTAGCGGTATCTTCCTCTGCGACGGCCAAGGGGGCTGCAAACAGGACGCTGGTGAGGGCTAAGGGGACGAGCGTGTTCTTTGACATGGCACTGCTCCTTGGGACATGGAACGGTAGTGTCTCATCGGCAAGGTCTGTGCCATGGGCAGACATCCGGACGGCTTTCTGCGACTGCCGAGGACCTGTCAGGCGCCTGGTCCTCCGTTACTTTCGTACGAACGCCCTGCACCCTGCAGTACCGGGACGAGCGGCTCGTGCGCCAGTCAGCCAGGTCGGGCAACGCACTCAATGCGATGTCAGTATTGATACGGATTGCTTCAGACTGCAGCAGCTCCCATTCGGGCAAGGGTGGGGTGGGTGGCACACGATTGGCATCCACCTCCGGTAAGGAACCCTCAAGGAGAGACCCCGTTATGGATCAGAGACTACTGTTGGGGCGTACCCCTGCGCTCTTCGCATTTCTCATACTGGTTATAGCCGCGGCTGCTACGGTCCCCGTCCACGCGGCGGGCCGACCGTCGCTCGGCCTACTCATCGACAGCGTTCCCTTCGGCCAGCTGCATGAAATGGGGCTTTCGCACGGAGTGGCCGTTCGGGGCTTGGTCACCGGCGGACCCGCGGAGAATGCGGGTATTCGCCCGGGAGACATCATCGTCGAGATGAACAAGGACCCAGTCTATTCCCCAGACCAGATGGAATGGCTCGTCACCCACCTCGGCCCAAACGACAAGGCTAAGCTGACGTATGTCCGCGATCATGAGAAGAACACCATCACGGTCGAGCCCGCCGCCGCCGTGTCGGGAGAATTGACACCGTATGAGAGTCCGATGCAGGCCGAAGCACCTTCGGGTCAGGCCTACCTGGGGATCGCAATGCAGCCATTGACTGGCGATCTTGGCGCTGCGCTTGGCGCGCCGTCCGGTCAGGGGGTACTGGTTGCAGAAGTTGCGAAGGGCGGACCGGCGGCGAAGGCCGGAATCAGGGCCGGCGACATCCTGATCGGCATCGGCAAGAAGAAGATCAGAGGCGCCGCAGACGTCTATCGGGCCCTGAACTACTTCGAGCCCGGCGAGAACGTGGACCTTGAGATTGTGCGCGCGAAGAAGACCGAGACGCTCGCCGTGAAGCTTGGGGAGAACCCAGATGCGGGGATGATGTGGCACGGCGGATCGGGTCCTCACCGATTTCCCGGCCAGGGACCTATGGGTCCTTACGGGGGCTATCTCCCACCCAACTTCGACGAGTACATGCGGCATTGGATGGATTGCATGGAGAACTGGCGCGGAATGCGGCAGCCGCAGTGGCACCAGGCGCCGCAACGCCACCCCGGCTACAATCTCTGACGTAAAATCCAGACCTCCCGGAACCGCTAACAAACCGCCTCGGATTTTGGACAGCCCGGGGGGTAGGCCACACCATCAAAGCGGCGAGTCGCCGACCTCGATGCGCAACCACTTTCCACCCGGGATCTTGGCGCCCAGACCGCTGAGCTTGCGGCATAGCTGCTCTTGGGCATAGCGGCGCGCGGGTTGCTGCAGCGGCTCCAGGCGCACGACCACCCATTGCCGATCACTGCGGATCCAGCCGTGGCAATGGAGGATGGCGTAGAGCAAATCGACCCGATCGCTGTCTTTGGCGTAGCTGTCCTCGAGCCAGTCGATGAGCTGGCGGCGCGCATTCCAGACCGCGGCGGTGACGAAGTCGAACAGGTTTTTCCCTTCGTTGTCGATCGCCTTGAATGAGCGGTAATCGGCCAGCCCCGCGACATCGACGCGTTCGGGCAGCTTGGCCCTGTCCGCTCTGAGCTGTGCGAGCTCGGCCTCGCGCGCGGCGATGTCCTCGGCGATCCGCCGCTGTTTGCTGTTGGCGCGGGGGGTACCGTCTTGGTTGGTGCTGGGCTTGCTCTTGGCGTGTTGCTTATAGAGCCGGTTCAGGTGCGTCTTGGTTGCCTGGATGGTTTGCTCGAGCGCCTTGATCTCGGGGTTGGCGATGTCCTGCCGCTCGCTCTCGCCCACCCCGAAACCCGGATGGTAGTGGTAGGGGTGACGGTCCTTGATGTGCTTGAAGGTGTTCTCCGAGGCACCCCAACGACTGAGCATGGCGGCGGCGATCGCCTCTGGGGTCAGTCCGAGCCCGGCGTCCCAACACAGCACGCTGGTGCGGTGGTCGGTGCGCAGATTCCAAACCACCACCCGGCGCAGGTCGAAGCGATGCGCGGGTGTCGCGTCGGCGTCCTTGCCTTCACGCGCGGGGCAGTAGGCACAGGCTTTGGTCTCCTCCAACAGGCGGTAGTCGGTCCCGTTGAGGCGCAACGCGTGGGTGAAGCGCTGCTCCTCGAAGGCGAGCAGGCGCTGGCGATCGGCGTTCTTCTCCCAGGTGACGAACGGCGTTTGCTGCGCCACCAACGCAGAGAAAAAACCCAGCCCGTCGCCCTCGCGATCGAAGACCTGCACCGGCATCGCACCGAGAGACTGGCCGCGCGCATAGGCGCCGAGGGCGAGGATGCGCGCACGCAGATCCCCTTTACCCTCCTGGATCTCGAAGCACACGATGCGCCCCCGTCCATCGCAAGTGACCAGGTTGGTCTGACCGGGGGTCGGCATGCGCCGCTGCGTGTGGTAGCTGGCGTGCACCTTGTGCTCGCCGCTGTAAGGCAACAAGTGCCCATCGGTAAACCACACATCCGTCCCGACCAGACCGCGTTGGAGCTGATCGGCGAAAAATTCTTCCAACAGCGCCCCGGCGCGACGCGTCTTCGCCACACCGTAGAACCAGCCCCAGAGTGTGTCGAGGCACGGCAGGCGCCCCATACCAAGCAGCCGTCCAGCCTCCTCCCGGCGCGCATGCTTGAGCTGCTCGAGCGAGCGGAGATTGCGCACGCCCATCAGCGCAAACACCATGAACAGGCGCCAGCCGTCACCGAACAACCGCAACAGACGCGCCAGCCACCGCCATTGGCTGACCAACACCAGCAGGAGCGGGAAGACGCCGGCGTAGCGACTCGCCTCCCACCCGTGCTCCTGCGCATAGGGGAGCTCGCTCACCGCCGCCGTGCGCGGCGCCACCACCGCCGGGGCCACCCCCAACGCCGCACCGAGGGTCTCTTCGAGCGCCGGTTCCGCGAGGATGTGCACCGCCTCCTCGGGCGCCTCGCCCTCCCAGGCCAACGGCGCCTGCGCGTCGCCCGCGGCCTGCGCGCGCTCGCGCTTGGCCCGGCGCAGCGCCTCGAGCTCGCGCGCCTTCGTGCCACCACGGCGCTTGTGCACATGGAGGTGTCGCTGGCGCTCTTCGCTCTTGCTCTGGCTTGGGCTGTAACCGTGCAACAGCCCATGCACACCGAACTCCCGATAACTCTCGCGGTAGTTGTGCAGGGTCTGGCGACTGAGGTGCAGCGCCTCGGCCAAACGCGTCTGGTTGACCCCGTGCTGCAGCAGCTCCACCACCAGGAGACGCCGCGCCGCCTTGTCGCGCAGATTCACCCGTTTGCTCAGACTGCCGTGATGGTAGAGATCCGCTTGCCCGCGCGGACCCTGGGGAAGGTAGAGGGAATAGCCGTGGCCAAGCTCGAAACGACCGCGCCAATCCCGTGCGACATCCGACTCGGCAAGCAAATCGCTCTGGGTCACCGCAGGGCTCCTGATTTCACCCGAGGTTCCGGAGCCAATTATCCAGATTTTTTTTAACGCGCCCACTTATTTTTCACGTTGGCACAGACAGCTCTTCCTCCGTTGTCCAACAATTGATAGGCTTTCGACGACCCATAAATTGTCCAAGAAATGTTGATTTTGACCGGTATTCAGTCAGTTAGGAGTCTGAAAAAATCAGA
>CAWGNT010000013.1:0-360654 GCA_963824085.1 uncultured Gammaproteobacteria bacterium | reverse complement strand
TGCCCTCCTGCTGAGGTTGCAGATGACTAAAGTAAGCGCTGAGACAGCCGATCCCCATGGCGCTAGTGAGCGGAATCATGCTTAGTTGGCCCATCCTAAGCCTCTCAGCGAATAACTGCCACATTCCGGTGGCTTGTTGCTTAACGCCCTGTCCGTCCAGGGCTGGACACCTCCAGGCCGGGATAGCCCAAGACCGTACCGCGCGTTGTAGCACAAAGATTAGTTGAGCGATACCCAATATTTGCAGATGCGATACAAAGTTGCGGAAATGCGTCACACATTTGCGAGTAAGAGTTGACCCTTGTCAATTTCGCCCGGGCTTGCGGCCACCCAGTGAACGCATGAGCATCTTCTAGGCCAGGTTGACAAGGATCCGCAGGCTCGCGGGTCAAGTTAGGGGCGACAGCGAGGATGAAAAGGACTCGGCGGTGTGGCACTCAGCTATCGCGACGTCGGAGTTGTTGGGTTATGCCGACGGTTTGCCGAGGCTCCGGCGGAGAGTCGTATTTGTCGAGCGCAGTCATCGGTTCGAAGGTGGATCATGCCAAGGATGCTCTCCGTTTCGGCAGAGCCCGAGCGCTCTTGGCCCCGGCGCTAAGCAAAACGGACCCTTGGATGAGCGCATACCCCTGCGCAGCCTGGGCAGGCGGATGGACAGAGCGGAGTCGAAAATGGAAACGCAGATGCGGTCGACGCGAGGAGAAAAGCCAGAAGCAAAGACACTTACGGTCGGCTCATCCGTCAACTTTGCGCTCGACCCCCATCCTAGCCTTCCCCGTTCCGGGGGAACGAATTCAGACGGCCTTCCCTGGCAGAGGGGCCAGTGGTTTATCGGCAACGCCGAGTCAGCGTGGTCAATGCCCCTTCGGCCGCGCGGAAAAGTGTCGCCGCGGTCCGACAGTGCCACAGGTGCGGCGGCTAACGTGCTTTCCTAACGCGCTGTATTGTCGTGACTTTTTATGCATGGCGCGCGATGTGCAGAGTGCTTGCGGAGACCGAAGTGCTGCAACCGCACTTTACGCACGCTTAACGGAGCGTTGGATAGCGCTCGGTGGAGGCCGCAGCGGAGACGGTAGTTGTTGATGAAGTATGCTGCGCACCGCCTGCGAGCTCCATATGCGAACTGTTTGACTCCCGGGAATGCCCGAGGATCGAGTTGAGGTGGCATCGCCAACACAGGTCCACTATCCTCAACAATGTTGCGAGTCGTACTTTGTAGCGGAAGTGAGTCGATGAACCAGAGCTGTGAAAACTGCCGTTTCTGCCGTGAGCGGTCAGCCGCCCAACGTCACGAGTGCAGGCGTCAACCGCCTCAGCTGATGACCACGGCCAGCGGCGACAGCTGGACCGCATGGCCGGTGGTCGGCCTCGCCGATTGGTGCGGGGCGTGGGAGCCAGCGCGGGGTGAACGGATACACCAAGTCGGGGCAACTGCAACCCATGAGTTCTGGGTTTCCCGTTCCGGAGGGACCGGTACGGACGGCTGATCCGAAGATTAGCTGCCAGCTTCCGGCCGCCAGCAGATCAAGACCGAATGTGAGGCGTCGAAATGCATCGTCGGGCTGCTCACCCACTGAGAGTGGCGGTGCCAAGCCCCGAAACGCGACTACAGAGCCGACCTGAAGGCGGACTGCCTTTTTCGGTTCAACAGACATCTCCGCCCCCTTATCTCGCGCTTCATCGTCTGCGCAGTACCGGCAGATTAAGGTGAGCGCCGTTCCAACCGATTGCGTTTTAGCGGCCTTCGATGGTGGTTCTGCGGGCCGGGGACGGTTTCTCGCAGCTTCTCAGAACCGGCTTGCTCGGACCAGGCCACTTGTCCGCAACATCCGCCGGCATCATCGCAATTGACTTTGCCTCCGCGACATCTCGGGACGGCACGAGAGGGGCCGGCAAGCACCGGACCCAATAGATACGAGCAGCGGGTCGAATGGGCCTGACGTGAACTTCATGCACTGAGTAGTGGACTTCCCGTTACCGCTATTCTCCGCGCAGCCGAGAGCCTGAAGTCTCTACACCCCCAAGTGTAAAAAAAGCTGACACATGCAGCCCGAGGTTTGGTGCAAATTACGCAGGCACTTGTCTACGACTGCTGACAATTTTTATGCCTCATAAGCAAAATCAACAGGTTATCCAGTGTAAACTTTTTCGACAGATGTGGTCCTGAGGCTTGTACCGGAGCCTCGGCGGACAAGGTTGGTTTGTCCGTATGCATGTCGGGCCGTATCGGCAGACCAGGCCTCCCTTTCGGGAACCGCAATGCTGGCCGCCTCCTCGGATTTAGGACGCTGCTTTGGAACCGGCTGCCGGCCGACTCGCTTGTGGGGGGATTACCAGCAATTCACCCTGAATGCCGACCTTGGTCTTGAGCCTCTTGAGCGCGGCGCGCGCGGAGGCAGCATCGGCATAGGGGCCGGCACGGACCACGATCAGATCGCGCCCATCGCGACTCACGGTCTCAGTTTCAATGCGCTGACCTTGACCATGCAGGCGCGTTTCGAGGCGCTCCACGTTCGCGGGGCTAGCGAAGACCCCGAGCTTCACGAAATAGAGCTTTCTGGGCGTACCGGAGTCTTTCGCCGACGCGGGCTGCCGTTGTTTCTGTGCCACCTTTCTGGCCGCGGCTGCTCGTCTCGTCGCTTCTAGGTCAGCATCCGGGGCCTGACCCGGCTGGAAGGCGGCCGCGAGCGCCTGCGCCTGATTTAGCTGCTCCTTGGTCATGCCACGAGCGAGGACGTGACGGTCGCGGTCGGCTTCCGGATCCAGGACGGATGCCAGCTGCAGCCAGAGGTACGCCTGCACTGGGTTAGGCTCGCCGCCCCAGCCAACGGCATAGAAGCGCCCGAGCTGTTTCTGTGCCTCGGTGTTGCCCTGAACGGCGGCCCGTCGCAGCCAGTAGGAAGCCTTTTCGTAGTCGGGAGGCTCGGCGACGAGATACTTGAGACCGAGCCGGTACTGGGCGTCTGCAGAACCAAGGATAGCCTTCGGCTCAAGCGCACAGGCCGTAAGCAAGATCAGGAAGACGATGTAGA
The DNA here is from genome assembly GCA_963824085.1 of uncultured Gammaproteobacteria bacterium. Classification (GTDB taxonomy): domain Bacteria; phylum Pseudomonadota; class Gammaproteobacteria; order Chromatiales; family Chromatiaceae; genus JARRNE01. Next base: position 357,622 of record CAWGNT010000013.1, on the reverse strand, counting down.
GAGGATGGCGCCAGGGGAGCCGCATGTGGCAGTTGAGGCCGGTCTTTTCGGAGGAACGCACCCGGCAATAATACCTGCCCGAGGTGCAGCGGAGCGGCCCTGGTTTCGCGTTGGTCCCTGGCGGCACGCTCGGACAGTTCTTTGTGTATTTCCGAGGAAGCTCAGCTGGCAATCGTTTCACCCCATCCCTGGAGTCTGGTTCCCGGCGCTCCATGCCGGGATGACGGGCTGGGCAGAATCAGGTTGCGGTATTTGTTCGCATAACGACTCGCCGGATGGTTCTCCCGTATCCGTCAAAGCGGCGCAGCCCTCACCTTAAATTTACGTGTGGAGCCCTGTGGTCGGGACCCTGCAGAATGGGCGCACGCCGACGGGGCGGCTTCGGCGGCGGGGGACGCGGTAGGTTCCAGTACCAGGGCCAATAGATCGGCAGCGCTTCGGTCTCATAGGTCGGCGCGGTCTCACGACGAATAGTGACCGTGACATTCGGCTGCTCGGCTTTTTCTTGGGTTGGAGCGGGCTCCTGCTTTGCAGGTTTGGGTTTTAGGCGCTGATCGCAGGCGCTTTGCCAGCCAGCGGCCGCTCGCCGCTGCGACCAGCCCGCAAAGTCGATGGACTGCAATCGCCGCTTGGCCTCTTCGCTCCCCGCGAGAGCGGCGCGGCAATACCAGTCGATTGCGTCGGGGTAGCTCTGGGCGACACCTGTCCCGTCGTAAGCGAGGTTCCCCAAATGGAACATGGCCTCTGCGTCGCCATTGGCAGCCGCCTGCCGGAGCGTCGCCGCCGCGGAAAGGTAGTCACCGTCCTTGAGGTCGGCGACGGCATGTTCGACGGCGCTGCTCTCCGCCCAGGCCGGCGCATAAAGACACATCAAGCCGACAAGTAGAACGGCGAGCGAAAGCGGTGGGCATCCTTTACGCCGCCCCGGGGTTTGATCTCTTGGTTGCATCGGACTTTGGGACGTGCAGAGCGGCTGGGCTCGCGGTGCGATCAGGATTCGCGATTCCGCTGTGCGGAGGTAGGCCGTGGCCGGAGAGCGGCCCCCACTGGCGTTCGTATATCGGGCGTCGCGAGCACCTGATGTTGAGGCTCCACCAGATCCCATCACTTGAAGTCAGTGGCAGTGGCGTCTCGGGTGCGCTCACAGGGCCCCTTGCGAGCGCGCTAGGGCGCGCGGAAGACGTCGTCCAAGGTTAGGCCGTCGAGCACCCGATCGGCCCAACGTGCCAGCTCCGCTTCGTTCGCCTGCTCTAGGCGCTCATCGACCCAGGAAGGTAGCGGACCGAAGCGATGAGCCAGCAGACGGCGCAGCAGACCAACCTCGCCCAAGTGTTTACCCTCCTGCCGGCCCTCCTGCCGGCCCTCCTGCCGGCCCTCTTGCCGGCCCTCCTGCCGGCCCTCTTGCCGGCCCTCTTGCCTGCCCTCCTGCCGGCCCTCCTGCCTGCCCTCTTGCCTGCCCTGCTCGATTCCTTGCTGCTTCCACTCTTCGGTCCAGGTTTTGACCCGTTCGGCTAACATTGCTCGCATCTCCTGCAGCTCAACGGCATTGGGAATCTCGGCGCCGGGCACCCGCGCCGGCAGCAGCACCCGCTTGAGCCAGACGACGAAGGCCCGGCGTAACGCGGTTTGCTCTTCGGCGCCCAGCCATTCGACCAGGCTAGTCAACACCCGCTCGATATCTGCCGGCTGGCGGCTATTCTCGAGTCGGAAGAGCGCCGCGGCGACATTATGCAGCCCGGCCAACTCGGCATCGTCGTAACAGCGCTCCTCCAGTAAAAGATAGCGGATCTGTGGCTGGTAACGCAGCAGTTGCCGCGGCAGCTCCGGCTCGCTCAAATCAGCGAGGTTCGTGGCCGCCGACCAACGCTCCCCGCCGTTATAGAGCACGACAGGCAGGACCGGCGGCAGCCGGTCGCCGGGCGGAATCTCCCCGGCGGCCGCAAGATCCTGATAGAGCAAACCGACGTAAGTGAGCAAACGCACCGCCATAAAGCGGTCGACGCTCGATTGAAACTCCAGCAACAGGTAGACGTACAGCCACCGCTCGCCCCAGCGCAACCGCCAAATCATGTCGTCCTCGCGCGTGCGCAGGTCAACGCTGACGCTGTTCTCGCTCACCCGCTCGAGCGTGGTGAAATCAAGCTCCGCCACCCAGTCCTCATGCACGAACCCGCGGATCAGATCCTCCACCATCCGCGAATGCGAAAACAATAGCTTGTACGAGGGGTCGTGCTGGGCCATTACACGCTAACGCTAAGTTGATTCCCGCGACAGTGTATCGAAAGGGGACGGGAGAGATACAAGTAACGCACGCGCGGCTACCCCGCGGAGGTTGACGTCGCCATCTGGGCCACGGCACGTCCCTTTCTCGCTCGCGGCGCCGGAGCGCAGCCCGGGCCGTCGTCAACCGGCGGGAAATTGCGTCGCGCAATCAAACGAACGGGTGTCGGCGGATTGCGACAATATCCGGCAACAACGCTGGCCAGGTCCGTCGTAACTAATTGTTTGTCCAAGACATGCGGCATGGCATGACATATGCCCACTGACATAAGAGCCGGCAAATTGACCGGGCTCCGGGCCAGCGGACGAGCTGAATCGTCAAGGGTATCCAGTGAGGCATTGCATATATGCTCTACTCAGTTTCGACACCGAGATTTTTCAACGCGGCGGCTGTGGCGACACTCGCCCTGGTCGGGTCGCTCAGCATAGCTAATGCGACAGAGATTACGCACACCATAAAGCCCGACTCAACGATCCACGTAGATAGTGCACATGCGCCGTTTGTTATCCATCACGACATCACGAGCGACTTCAAGCCCGGAGCCGATACCATCACGTCCGCGATACTTGAGCTTGACCTCGACGACCCCGAACACGGCGCGGAGGAGATAACGATTGCGCTGGACGGCGTGTTCCTCGATGAGCTCAACGGCCTCGGAAACTCGAAGTCTTACAACATCCCAATCCCTCGGTCATTCCTTTCGAATTTGGAAGCCGACGGAACGCTCGATGTCTATTTATATGTTTCCAATCAAGGTAATAATGCCCCGTCAGGCAAAAAACCTTTAGCCAGTTTCGACTTTTCTGCCTCTGCCTTGACAGTCACGTTCGACAAAAAAACCAATCTCGACCCGGCTGGCAACCCGTCTCGTATCCCGGAACCCGCGACGGTGGCCCTTCTCGGATTAGGCATTGCGGGTTTCGCCTATCAGAGACGTAGAAGGTTGAGGCGGTAAGTCCCCCTGCAGCGGACCTCAGAAGTTGGATTCGGACGACTTTTCGTTGGGCGCAGACGCCAGTTTATCCGAGAGCCAGCGACGAGGTTCCGCTGCAAGCGAACGGCCGAACGACTCTTCCACTTGGAGAACAGACCGTGTGGCGGGTAATTGACTTTGTTGTGTTCACGGACCGTGAGGGGCGACTGAGTCGGCTGACCAATCAGACCTCGCGGAGCCAAAACGGCTTGCCCTTGTTAGCGGTCGACGCGATGGGCGTGACGGGGGTATTCGGGCCAGGCGACAGCCTCGGCGTTCCGCCGGCAGGAATGATGCACGCGGCCGAGATTGTTGCCGACTGGGCAAGACAGACGGGACGCAGTGCGCCCGAGCGCGAGGCAGCGAAACTTTTTCTCGGGCAATGGCCGGAAGGTCCGCAGGTCGAACGCTAGCAGCACGCAGGCGAGCAACTAAACCGTCAGCGGCTGCACGGGTTTCAGTAAATGTCTTTCGACTGCCTCCGTCGGATCTCTTCACTGTGCACCGTTGTCACCAGCATGGAGATCCTCCTTTTGGAGACAGCGTCCAAGTCGAGGAAACGACCACCCGCGATCAGGCCGTCTACGTCTGGGTCCTTGCTTACGTGGCGGATCTCGATTGCACAGGCCGCGACAGGATTGCCGTTCAACAGCAGCAGAGAGTCTTCGAAGACAGCTCCGGGCTCCACCGGCACTCTTATGGGTGACCGCAGCGAGACGCCGAGGCCGCCGTCGGAGATGTCTCGCAGCCGCGCCTTTTGGGCATCACTCCTTGGCATACCTTTTTGACGGAGATAGACCTCGGCAAGCCCGAGGCCGGGGCCCCGATATTCTTTGCGTCGGCGCAACCGGTAGACGACCGAAGGAAATCGCAGCTCACACGAATCCTCGTTGCGCTCGCCCGCGTTCAGCCGATTCGCTTCAAAGGTAAGGTCCGCATCCTCGAGCGAAGCGAGCATCTGAAACGCCTCGGTAGCGCCGGCTCCGTTGAAGCTGCCCTCGGGGATGACCTGGCCAACCGTAAACGCGCTTCGGCCGTCATCCACGCTCAGCAGGCGGCCAAGAAAGGCGGCACCTGTACCTGGGTCGGTGAGGAAGATCGGCGTTCCGGCGGACTGAATGTCGTCGAACATGGCCGCGATGACTTTGCGGTCCGTCAGCTCCTCGTCAACGAGACGAGTGCCGGATTTGTGCCTATTCGATCCGTACGACATGGTCGACATTCCCTCGGTGGAACACCCGCCCTGAACAAAACAAAAAAATTATAGGCACCTGACTGCCCGGCCGACTGGGGACGCGATCGCAAATCTCTCAAGTCAAGCACTACCTTGGGAGCGGCTTCTCGCACTGCAGCTGTCGGTATGCCGACTGCCGCTATTCCCACTTGTCGGTACGTGTCATTCCCCGTCACCCGCTCCGTTCCGCCCGCGGCAGCGAGGGGCTTTCGCGCCGCCCTGTGCGAGCGAGCGTGTGTGCAAATTGGTCTGTCTTTGCTGGGAGCGACTCGTCAGTCGGCGTCGAGAAAGACCGTTACTCGGCTCGACTGCCCGCGGCCGTCCACGACGGAGATGGTAGCAAACCCGGGACCGTTCGGTATCCAGCGTGCGGTCCTCATGAACGGCTCACGATCGATCGGCGCGCCGTTCGCAAACCAGGTAAAGGGCGGGCTACCGTTGCGAACCTTCAGCGCAAGCCCCACCCCCGCGCCGGCCCCCGGCCCCAGCTCCACACGCGCCCCGTCCGGCGGAAACGCGATCTGGGGACCGGGTATGGCCGCCGCGGAATGCGAACGGTGATTGCGCACGTGCTTGAGCGGGGGCGGCAGGTCCGACGAGGTGGCAACAAGGATGCCCTGGGGCGGGGCACGCAGCGGCACAAGGGGGCCGAGGCGCGCGAAGGCGTCGATAAGAATCGGCGCGGCAGCGTCGATACCTGCAAGTCCAGGGACCGGCACGCCGTCCGGCCGGCCCACCCAGACCCCGACGACGTGTCGCCCGTCGAAGCCCACCGCCCAGGCATCACGGTAGCCGTAGGATGTACCGGTCTTGAACGCGAGCTCCCCCGGTGACACCTTGGCAGGTGTCGGCACCCCGGCAAGGATGGAGGAGACGTACCAGGCTGCCCGGTCATCGAGCACGCGACGGGTGTCTGCGGGGCGCGGGGCGCGATCGAGGTCATCGGTGATAGCCACGGCCGTCCCGCCACGGGCTATGGCCGCGTAGATCGCGACGAGATCCTCAAGGGTCACCCCGACGCCGCCAAGCCCGATGGCAAGCCCGGGCGGCGAGGTGTCCGGCAAGACGGGCGCCGCCCCAGCACGGCGCATGCGAGACACGAGACGTGCCGGCCCCACCGCATCCAGCACCTGAACTGCAGGGACATTGAGCGACAGCTGCAGCGCCTGGCGAACGGTCACAGTGCCGTGGAACTCGCGGTCGAAATTGCCCGGCGCGTAGCCGGCGAATGCGGTTGGCCGATCCTCGATCAGGCTCTCGGGGTGCGCGATCCCCGCCTCGAAGGCCAGCCCATAGATGAGGGGTTTCAGGGTCGATCCCGGCGAACGCACCGCACGCGTCATATCGATGTAGCCGTCCCGTCGCTCGTCGAAGAAGGCGGCGGACCCGACCGAGGCGAGGACCTGGCCCGTCCCGTGGTCCGCGATGAGTATCGCAACCGACACCGTTGATCCAAGGGGTGCGGCACGATCGGCCGCCAGTCGCTCGATCCGGGCCTGCAAGACCGCGTCAATGGTCAGGCGATGAACTAGCGTGTCCGGATGGAACCTCACGGCCCGCTCCGCTGCGTGAGCAGCAAGAAGGGGCAAGGGACGCCGGTGATCTGGCACGGGCTCCCGTCGCGCAGCCGCCTCTTCGGCGGCACTAATGGCACCCGCTGCGCGCGCCCGTGCCAGCACCCGGTCGCGCGCCCGGCGTGCCATCGTCTGGCTGCGGTCGGGCCGGCGCGCCTCCGGGGACTGCGGCAGGGCGACCAAGAGGGCCGCCTCGGCCGTGGACAGTCGTTTGGGCTCTTTGCCGAACCAGGTGAGTGACGCTGCGCGCGCACCCTCGATGTTGCCGCCGTAAGGGGCCAGCGTCAGATAGGCCGCAAGTATCTCGTGCTTCCCAAGAACCCGCTCCAGCGCCAATGCCGCGAGGATCTGGCTCACCTTGCCGCTTGGGCTCCGCGTGGAGCCCCCGTCCAGCAGGCGTACCAGCTGCATGGTGAGGGTGGACGCGCCAGAGACGATGCGGCCATTGGCGATGAGCTGTGCCGCCGCCCGCACGAGTGCCCGGGGATCCACGCCCCTGTGCTCGTAGAAGCGGTGGTCCTCGAAGGCCAACAGCATACGGACGAGCTGGGGATCCACGTCCTCGAGCGCTACAGGCAATCTCCAACGGCCGTCGGGTAGTGTAAACGGCCGCAGCAGCCGTCCGTTGCGGTCGAGGACCAGGGGTGAAGTCGCGACCTCGGCATTGGGCGGCTTGGTCGCATCGACCAGCGCTTCCAGGCCGATGCGCGCCCCAAGCACCATCAGGCCGGCGGCAAGTACAAGCACCAAGACTGCGGCCCGCCTGCTCCTCCGGCTTGCCAAGACGGTAGGAGGGGCAAAGTGACGCGTGCTCATCATTGGGCTGCGCGCAATCCGTTGCGACCGGGCAACAGGTCTCCGACCCCTCGACCTAAAAAGAGCAGCTTAACCGCCAAGGACGCCGAGAGCACCAACGTTTTCAGATGGTTGAAGAAGCGCACAATCTAACCTGTCAAGTGAGCATTCTTGTCAGGACAGCTTGACGATTGGCGCTATGCCTCAGCTGTGGGCCGGGGGTCAGGAACGGGCCGTCGAGACACGCCCTAAATTCGTTCCATGTAGGCTCCACGGTGCCCTGGCTGAAGCAATGGCGCGGCTCGCACTACTGCAGCGACCCCGTCACTTCCACCCTACCCTGCCCTGTCCACGCGCGCTGCTGCGGCCGGTACATGTCCTCCACGCTCGCTGCCGGGTGCATGAAGACACCCGGGGAGACCGCGCGCACGACGTAGGCAAGCTGGAACTGCAGGGGGTCGTCCTTGCTGCGCTCGACGGCGGCGACAAAGCGGTCGGCGCGAAACTCCTTATGCGCTGGCGCCTGGACCACGTCGAGCCAGGGGATCCCCGCAATGTCGCCGGCCTTGAGGAGGTTCGGGTTGTCGATCTCGAAACCCGCCGGCAGCGGATCATCGACGATAAGCCGCGCGGCGCGTTTCTGCTCGGCGCGTACCGTCACGATGGCGATCATCCGCTTGCCCTGGGCCACACCCGAGGGGTCGATGCGCCGGCCCTCCAGATCGTAGTAAGCGCGCTCGATGCGGTACCCACTGCCGCCGGCGGCCGGCGGCGCGAGGGGAACACCGATTGCGGTCAGCACGGCATCGACCGACCGCTCGCCACTGTTCTCCACAACCGCCGGGCTGGCCTTCAACGAATCGGCGCCAAAGCTCCGGTAAAGCACCCCTTCCACGGGCTTGCCGTCGACGGTGAGCTTGGGTTTCGCCGCACCCTCCATGAGTGCGTGAGCCGCGAGCAGCAGCCAGGCATCATCCTGGGTGCTGGTGTAGCCGCTGCTCGCCCACGCGTCTTCGACCCGCCGGGCAAGCGCCGCAAGATCCACGACCTTGTTGGCACCCATCCCTGACTCGGCCGCGAGGGTCAGGACCGCCGCTCCATCACGCAAAGTGGACCCGTAGTCGGAGCGCCAGCCTCCCGTGTCGCGCGCCTTGCCGAGCTGAGCGACCGCCGCACGGAAGGCATCGGCGCCCCGAACCCGGTCACCGTATAGTGCGAGCGCCGCCCCGATCTGCGCCTTCGCCAGCGGCGTGGCGAAGGCCTTGAGCTTGGTCTCCTCGTAATAGCGTAGGTCGCCAATGACGGCGCGCCCGTTGCGGGAGAGCACGTAGAGGGCATACGCGACGTCCTCCCCGCCTGACTCGAAATCGGGCGCATAGGCGACCCGATTGCGGAGGTTGTCGATCGCCATCTGGAAGGCAACCATGGGCACTGAATAGTCCTGCTCTCGAGCACGCGAGAGGAAGTCGGTGACGTATGCGTCCAGCCACAGGTCGTTGTCGCCAGGTCCCCACAACCCGAAGCCGCCGCTCGCCGACTGCTTGCCCAGCAGGCTGGTAATGGCGTCGCGCACCCGACGGCCCACGGCCTTGTCGCCAGAAAGCCCTGCAGCCAGGGCGACCTGATCCAAATAGAGCAGCGGCAATGCCCGGCTCGTCAGCTGCTCCGCGCAACCGTAGGGATAGCGATCCAGGACCCGCACCAGGCCCGGCACGTCCAGCCGGCCGGCACCCGTCACCGAGACCACTACCGATCCGGTTCCCTGGACCATGCCGGCAAGCCGTCCAGCGTCGAGGGTGAGCCCGCCCCCAGGCGCTAGCGTCTCGACGGAAGTCCGCATCAGCGGAGGCTGATTCGAGCGCACCGGAAGCACCAGCGTCTTGGCGAGAGTGCGCCCGTCGGGTGTTGTCAGTGTGATGGTGACGTCGTGGTCGCCAACGGCCGATGCCTCGATCGGGACCAACGCCTGAGTCCGTCCCCCAGCGGTGAGGGTGACCAGTCGGCTCGACGCACCGGGGTCTATGTCAATCCCGCCGGCAGCCGTGACCCGCAGCGCCATCTCGCCGGACGGGCCTTCCACGTGCGCGAGATCGACCAGTATCCTGGACTTGTCGTGCGGCGCCAGGAAGCGCGGGAGCGCTGCGTTGACGACGACCGGATCGCGCACCAAGACGTCCTGCACGGCGTGTCCGACACCCCGAGCTGACCAAGCCACGGCCATGACGCGCACGGTACCGTTGAAGTCCGGAAGGGAGAAAGAAACCGACGCCTTGCCGCTCGCATCCACCTTCAGGATGCCCGAGTAGAAGGCGACCAGCGTCTCATTCGGCGGTGGCCCCGCGATCTGCATAAGCCCCGCGTCGCCACCCGAGCGCACCACACCAGGCGCGCCCTGCATGCGGTCGATGAGCTCACCGTAAAGGTCGCGGATCTCCATCCCAAGACGGCGCTGTCCGAAGTACCAGTCATCCGGTGCCGGCGCTTCGTAACGGGTGAGATTGAGGATGCCGACATCGACCGCGGCAACGGTCACGAAGGCATCTTCGCCAGCCGCCAGGTTGCGGACGGCGAGGCCGATCGGCAACGGCTGACGTGGCGGCGCCTTCTCCCGGACCGAAAGGCCCACGTCCAGCTTGCGGTCCTGCGGGTCGACGCCGGCCCAGGCAAGCCCGATGGCCCGGCCCGGCATGCGCTTCGCCGCGAGATCCATGGGCCGGTAGAGGACAGCGGTCACATAGGCCCCGGGACCCCAGGCGGCGGTGACCGGGATCTCGGCCGTGGCACCCTCCGACGGCACCACAATCGGCGTCATGGAGACCAGCCGGTCGTCCATCACCATGACCAGCGCCAGGCCCGCAAAGCGCGGCTCGACCCGCACGCGAGCCATCTCACCGATACGGTAGCGCGGCTTGTCCAGGGAGACCTTCAAGACGTCTGGCGTGTTTACCGCACTGGGGGCCACGTACCATCCGGCCTCGAAACCCATGCTCGCCGGCAGGAGCTCGCCGTCCGGCGCGCTCAGCTCGAGCTCGTAACCACCCCAATCCACTGGCACCTCGACGCGCCCCGGGTCGACGACGCCGGCGGCGACCGTCCCGCTCGCGACCCGTTTCCGGGTCACGACCGGCTCATAGTCCCAAGAGCCGTCCGCCTGGTACCACTGAAACGAGGTAGTGACCTTTGAGAGGGTCCAGGTCAGCCCGCTCTGCGCCTGGCGCTCGCCGTCCGGACCCAGCGCGATTACCTGGAAGCCCGCATTGCCGCCCTCGTCCACGGAACCCTTGAACAGGGGCTTTATGCCAATTCGTCCTTGACGGTCCAGCACCGGCAGGGTGATGGAGCGCTCCACCGGGCGGCCGCCGGTATCCACCACCCTGAGGTTGATCTCGGCCTCGCGCGGCTTGCTGACTGGGACCATCTCGGGCAGCTCCACCGGGACCTCCACCTTTCCGCTCCCGTCGGTTACCGCACCCGGCACGGGCCGGCGCACCGGCTCCACCTTGTCGGCCGCGAGCCCGAAGCGGAAGCCCGGGAAAGCGGCCAATGTGTCCACTCCCCTCAGCTCAGTCTCGCCTTCGACGGCGAGGTTCACGGCCGGGGCGCCGTAGAGGAACCGCGCGTCGATCCCGACGGTCGGTGGATTGTCGGGATCAATCGAGGCAGCGGGGCTCTTGAGATCGAAGGTCAGCCTTTCCGGCTGGAAGTCCTCCACCGCAAAGGTCACCTCCGCCAGGGCCGGCGCCTTGGGGTCTGTATGGACCGCAGCACGCCATGTGCCCCGCATGGCGGTCGGCAACAGCTTCAGGGCGGCGTGGTGCCCGCCGAGCCCCTCGTCGGCGGTAAGGAACCGTTTCTGCTCGACACCGTCGGGCCGCTTGACTATGACCGTTAGGGGTAGATTCGTTACCGCGTTGGCCGTCGCGTCGCGCAGGAGTGCGGTCAGATGCACCGTCTCCCCGGGTCGGTAGATGCCACGCTCCGACACCAGATAGACGTCCAGCGGCTTGGGGGCAGGGCGTCCGACGACACCGCGATCGGTGAGATCGAACGGAGCCTTCGCGAGATCGAGGAGGGCGTAGTCGCCGTGCGGGCCCTCGGCGATCAAGAGCGCGGGGGCGTTACCACCCTTGCCCCGTAGCAGACCGGGCTCGAAGCGCGCGTAGCCGGCGGCATCTGTGGTCGCCCGGCCCAAGATCTCGTCATTTCGGGCGACCAACCGCAAGCGGACACCGCCCACCGGACCGGCCGTCGAAAGCGAGCGTAACAGGGTGTGGAGTCCGTCGTTGCCAGAGAAGGCAGCCAATCCGAGATCGGAAACGACAAACCATTGGGTAGCAAGGGTGTCGGAATCGCCGCCGACGACCTCTCGTGGCCTCGCCGTCATCACGTAGGCCCCGGGCTTGAGCTCTTTGATGAGGGCGCCTACCGGGACGGCCGTGGTCACCTCGCGGTTGAGCCGCGGCTTGACCTCGATCGAGCCCGACCAAAGCTTCTCGCCTTTCTGGTCCGCGAGCTGGTCGGCCTGGTAGCGCGAGAGCTGCTTCAGAAAGGGTCCCTCGGCGACAATACCAGCCAATCCCCGGTCCCCGACGCGATAGACCTCCGCCTCGATACGTTCCGAGTTGACGGTCACGATGGGGATCGACGCCTCGCCGCCCTTCGGCAGGACATAGGCGCGGCCGAGGAAGCGCACCGATGGGGCACGATCGCGCACGTAGACATCGAGGTCGACAGTCTTCGCGAGCTTCTCACCGTCGGCAGCGGGCAGCCCAGCCCGTACCAGGATGCGGTAGCGCTTGCCGTGCTCCACACCGTCGATGCAAATCTGCTGTGTCTCCGCCTCCACCGCCAGGTTCGCCCCGCCGTCCGCGGCGACAAAGTCCGCCAGGTTCGGTCGATTGCGGGGCAATGGTTCAGAGAGCTCGATGCAGATCCGGGGGCTCGCCGCATCGGAGTCCACCCGATGGCCGCTGATCCGAAAGCCGTGCTCGGCGATCAGCCGGTCGTACGCCTTGCGCACGGAGGGGACCTCGTTGAGCGCGAGCGACGCCCGAGTGGCTCGGATTGCCGGTCTCCAGACACCGCGGTCGGCGAGGGTTTGACCAAGGACCGCGAGCGCCCGAGCGCGTTCTGCTGCCGAGTCCGACCGCAAGTAGGCCGCAACCGCCGCGGCCGTCGCCTCCTTGCGCAGCCGCTGTCGGTCTTTCCACGCCTCGGCCCGGATCATGCGCGTGGCCTTGGCTAGCCGCAGCCAGACGGAGGGGCTCTCGGGCGCAATCCTGAGCGCTGTGGCATAAAGGTCCGCCGCGCGTGCCGGGTTCCCGGACCGCGCGGCGGCCTCCGCGTCGGCCATCAGAACGTCGAACGAACCCGACGCCGCGGCGCTGCGCTGCAGAAGCCTACGGGCACGCTCCCGGGACTCATCACTAATCGCACGGGGAAGGAATCGAAGCTCGGCACGTCGGGCGGCACGTCGATCAGCCGCGCTGATCCCGCCGTCCACGATATGCCCGGAGACCGCGCCCGCAAAGGGGCGGAGGTCGCCATAAGTGCTCTTGAGGAAACACCGCCGGGCGTTGCTGTTGTAGGTGAATGCCTCGCACCCTGTGTCCGCGATACAGGCGGCCTTGCACTCTTCCAGATCGACGTCCTTGCGAGTCTCGTAGTCGTTCCCCTGATAGTCCGCGCCCTCTATGACCACGAGATTGCGCGCGGCGCCCTCCGCATGTTGCGGTCCAAATCCAACGAGAGCAATCAGGCCAGACATTACCAGCAGAGAGAAGACCCGCCCGAAACCTCGCATGGCAACCTCCGGCACATCGGTGATCCAGCGGGGAGTCTAGGACGGGGGTACCAAGGGCGTAAAGCGAGTCGCGCCCGAGCACACAAGCCGAGGCATCCAGAGAAATCCTTACGCAGAGCCGAGTGCCACCGAAGACAACAACTGACTAAACAGTTGGTTACATCCTGCTAGCTCGTTGCGACTTTAACCTGTCTCCAAATAGAGACGGGGGAGGACGCGTTTAGATGCTTCGACTAACGGAAGGATACACGGGATCGCTGTCGCTCCATGGGGACACTTTCGGGCGGCCACAGGCGGATGTCGGTCATGAAAACGCCTTTGCTTCAAAGACATCAAGCCAGTGGTACGTAAGCTGCTACCGCGTACGAGCGTGGCGAACGCCAGGTCTCGAACCGCGTTACTGCGCGCCGCGCGGGCAAGACTGCCCCTTACACGCCCTCCCAACTGCCGGTCAGGCAGGAGGCAAGGTGGGCTGACGTCGAGATCTGGCATTAGTTGAATAGTCGGCTGCGGAAAAATCGTCAGGAGAGGAGGACAAAGATGTCCTATGCGGCTTCCCACTCGAAAGCACCGACTCCCGGGCCATACGGTAAGGTGGCCAGGCTAAACGAGCGCGGCAATGAGATTCGACGCGCCTTTTACCTCGGACGAGACATCTCCCATTACGAGGACGCTCGGTGCCGGGAGTCGGAGGGCTGGTATCGCTTCGCGACGCACCAGGACGCGTCCTGGCACGGCATCTTCGTGAATCCCGAGCGAAAAGAGGTCATCACCTTCTGTGAAGGAGGCGAGAGCCACGTGATTTGCCACACAACCAGTGGTTATCGAGCGGAGCTGCGCTACCTGGTCGAGCACTTCAGCGTATTGCTCCCACCCGCCCTTGCACCCAAAAAACCGGCTGGCCGGCGGTCGCGATCGCCGATTCCGCTCCGTGCGCTTCCCTGACGCATGGACGGGGAACTAGTTCCCCAACCGACGGCAGAAATGAACCACTGAGAAAGACGGCGGGGAGCCGGCATGTACTACATTCTCGCGCACGATGCGAGCCGCGGTGTCGTACACCCGGTGGGCACGGCCGGCACGGAGGCCGAGGCGGAGACCAAGGTGCGCGACATGGGAGCGACCTTTTTCTTGGACCAGGACGCCTGGGATATCGCGGTAACCTTTGACGGCCTGGATGACGACAAGAAAGACCTCGTGCTGGATCTTCTTATCGCGCTCAGAAGGCAGTAAGACAGATACGGTGGCCGGCTTCCATAGCCGCACACGGCCCTGATCCCGTTGCGCAAACCCGACCGGCTCCCGAGCTCGTCGTTGCTTGCGGCTAACGCGCCACTGCAGCGCCCCGAATAAACTCGCCCAGCGCTTCGGGCGAGTCCGTCTTCTGCCCCAGTATCTTGAAACCCAGCTCGAAGAGGTCATGCGCGACCCGCCGCGTATGTAAGTGACGGCAGGTCAGAGACACGGGAGTGTTGTCTTTGCCGGCTGGAAGCGAGAGTCGGACCTCGACCTCAACAGGCGCGAAAGACGACCCCGGGGTTGTTTGCTGTTGACGAGTGAGCTGCTGCAGGTTCGCGTCGCCGCGCAAGAGCAGTCCCCCTAGGGAGAGATTGCAGAGACGCGCATTGTTGCGCTCGCCCCGGGCATTTATGACTTCCACGTGAAGGTCTGTGAGTACACGAGGAGAAAAACGGCGTTCGCTGCTCATTCGATGGGCGGATTCCTATCTTGATGACCTAGCAAAGCGGGCGCCGACGGCTTCCCATGTCCAAGCCTATGAAGTCGGACGCGCCGATACAAGAATATATTGCCTTGGCAAACTGATGTTGGGGCAGGAGTACACGGAGCTCGCCATGGCCGTCGACCTGATTGCCGAGTGTATCCGTGCCCTTGGGCATCCAGCGCCCTGCTCCTACCGCGCCTACGCCGGACTGACGGATATAGAGGAAGAAGATGACAGCCCCGACGCAGAGGAGATGATCCGGCGCCTCGTTGCCGTTCCGGAAACGGTCGTGCGCACGGCCCGCTCCGTCTTTCCGCTGGTGGATCAGGCCCATGACGAGCTGACGGCCGATCTGCTGAGGCAGCGGATGCAGGTACACGGGAAGGATGCCTGGATGCTGTGCAGCCTGCTTGGGGCCTGAGCCGAAGCTAGCCCGGCAGCCGCCCCGCCAGGGGCGGCGGCACCCAAGACCGGTCCCGTTGCCGGGACCGATCGCGAGACAGTCGACTCTGTATTCGGTTGGAAGCCGGCTCGGCGTTTGACCCGAGTCAAGGTGGCTGGAACCGGGTGGACACTAGGGTCAGGAGGAGTCTCGGTGAGCTCCTGACCCTATGCCCACATCTTCCTATTGGCCGCGGACATGTACGGCACTACTCCTCGGTCTCCTCCTCCTCGTCCTGGCCGGACTCTCGCACGCAGCTGATCTTCGCATGCTGCTGCCCCAGCTGCGCGCCCTGTTTCCGACCGCCGACCGGCTGGAGACAAAGGCCGGTGATCCGCCTTATGCAATCGTCCAGCATGGAAGCACCGCCGTGGGCTATGCACTACTCACCAACCAGGTCAAGCCGATCCCTGCCTATTCCGGAAAACCGGTCAATTGCCTCGTCGGCTTCGACCGCGACGGCCGCATACGCGGGGTCGAGATCATCGAGCACCAGGAGCCGATCCTGGTGGTGGGGGTCTCTGAGGGCGATCTCCATCGCTTCACGGCCCAGTACGCGGACATTCCCGTCGCGGACGAAATCCGGATCGGCGGGAACGACAAGCCGGGACGGGTCGTAATCGACGGCATCACCGGCGCCACCATCACGACCATGGTGATCAACGCCTCCGTCATCCAATCCATCCATCGGGTGGCCCAGGTCGCCGGCCTGCTGCACAAGACCGACGCGGGTAAGCTGCAGTTTGCTGCTCTGCCGCCCCCCGAGCCGCTTTGGCAACAGGCATGGCGAGAACGGCTCGTGCAGATGGTTGCAACCGCCCTTGGACTCGGCACCCTCCTGATGATCTTGCTGTTTCAGGACTGGTTGACCCGCCGCCCCAGGCTGCTCAATCGCCTGCGCACGCTCTTTCTGATCTACACCCTCGTCATCATCGGCTGGCTTGCCATGGGACAGCTCTCAGTGGTGAACGTGCTGACCTTCATCGGAGCCTTGATCGGCGGCTTCAGCTGGCAAGGCTTCCTCCTGGACCCGGTGCTCTTCTTACTCTGGTCCTTCGTCGCCATGACCCTCCTCCTGTGGGGACGGGGGGTGTACTGCGGCTGGCTGTGTCCGTTCGGCGCCCTGCAGGAGCTTCTGTTTCGACTCGGAGCACGACTACGCGTCCCCGCGATGGAGCTGCCGGGAATGCTTCATGAACGCATGCTTGCGCTCAAGTATCTGATCCTGATCGCTCTCTTCGGGATATCCCTGCAGTCCCTCGGCGAGGCCGAGCGCTTCGCAGAGATTGAGCCCTTCAAGACCGTGACCACCCTGCACTTCGACCGTGCCTGGCCGTTCGTGGTCTATGCCGCCGGCCTCCTCCTAGTCGGGCTCTTTATTCGGAAGTTCTTCTGCCGTTACCTCTGCCCGCTCGGGGCGGCCCTGACCTTTCCCGGGCGGTTCCGGATCTTCGACTGGCTGCGTCGCCGCCGCGAGTGCGGACGTCCCTGTCAGATTTGCGCCCAAGAGTGCGAAGTGCGTGCCATCCGCCCCACCGGCGAGATCAATGACCTCGAGTGCCACTACTGCCTCGACTGCCAGGTGACCTATTGGAACGATCACAGGTGCCCCCCGCTCGTCGACAAGCGCAACAAGCGGGAGCGCAAGGCCAGGCTGGGGACCGCGCCGTCGGACGGCCTGCCGCAGTCGCCCAATGGTCCGGCGCCGCGAACCCCCAGCGGGGGCGCAAAATTTCGCGTTTGACCTTGGTCAAAGCGGGGGCTTTGCGCGCCCCGTAGCTTGGATCCTGCCGCGACCACCGACGCCAGCCCCCCGGGGCTTTCAGAGACTGACGGAGGAATCTGACGATGCGTTTCCATCTCCAACACACCGGCGGCGTGCTGACCGTCTCGGCCCTCGCCCTGGCCATGCACACCGCATGGGCGGCCGATAGCGGGCACCCCGGGGTCGGCAAGTCGGACATGGCCTACGAGGGCGCCCCGATCGCCACCAAGCCGGCCGAGGCCCAGGATAGGATCGCGACGGAAGGCCCGCCGATGACCAAGGCCGAGTTCGACCAGGCCAAGCGCATCTTCTTCCAGCGCTGCGCCGGCTGCCACGGTGTTCTGCGCAAGGGCGCGACCGGCAAGCCGCTGACCACCGACAAGACGCGCCCGCTCGGGAGCGACTACCTCAAGGCGTTCATCAATTACGGCTCCCCCATGGGCATGCCGAACTGGGGAACCTCCGGTGAGCTAACCCCGGAGCAGATCGACATCATGGCGCGCTACCTCCAGCACGAGCCGCCGCAGCCGCCTGAGTTTGGCATGAAGGAGATGAAGGAGACCTGGAAGGTGCTGGTGCCGCCGGAGAAGCGGCCGACCAAGCAGATGAACAAGCTGAACCTCGGCAACCTGTTCTCGGTCACCCTGCGCGACGCCGGCCAGATCGCGCTGATCGACGGGGACAGCAAACAGATCGTGACCACCATCCCCACCGGCTACGCGGTGCACATCTCGCGCCTCTCGGCGTCAGGCCGCTACATCTACGTTATTGGCCGCGACGCCAAGGTGAACCTCATCGATCTGTGGATGGACCCGCCGCAGACCGTGGCGGAGATCAAGACCGGCATGGAGGCACGCTCGGTAGAGAGCTCCAAATACAAAGGGACGGAGGACAAGTACGCCATCGCCGGCACCTACTGGCCGCCCCAGTTCGTGATCATGAAGGGCGATACCCTGGAGCCGCTCAAGATCGTTTCCACCAGCGGCATGACGGTCGATACCCAGGAGTTCCTTCGTGAGGCGCGCGTGGCCGCCATCGTGGCCTCCCACGAGCGTCCGGAGTTCATCGTCAACGTCAAGGAGACCGGCCATGTGCTGATGGTGGACTACGATGACCTGCATGATGTCAAGATGACCGACATCAGCGCCGCCCGGTTCCTGCATGACGGCGGCTGGGACTCGACCCAGCGCTACTTCATGACCGCCGCCAACAAGTCCAACAAGATTGCGGTGATCGACTCCAAGACCGACAAGCTGGCGGCCCTGGTCGACGTCGGGACCATCCCGCACCCCGGGCGCGGCGCCAACTTCATCGACCCCAAGTACGGGCCGGTGTGGGCCACCGGCGACCTGGGCGACGACAAGATCGCTGTGATCGGCACCGACCCGGCGAAGCACCCCAAGAATGCCTGGAAGGTGGTGCGCACCCTGAAGGGCCAAGGCGGCGGCTCGCTCTTCATCAAGACCCACCCGAAATCCAAGCACCTCTACGTGGACACTGCGTTGAACCCGGACACCAAGATCAGCCAGTCCGTGGCCGTGTTCCAGATCGCCGATCTCGACAAAGGCTTCCAGGTACTCCCGATCGCCGAGTGGGCGGACCTGGGCGAAGGGCCCCAGCGGGTGGTGCAGCCCGAGTTCAACAAGGCGGGCGACGAAGTGTGGTTCTCCGTCTGGAACGGCAAGAGCCAAGAGTCCGCCCTGGTGGTGATCGACGACAAGACCCTGAAGGTCAAAAAGGTCATCAAGGATGACCGCCTCATCACCCCCACGGGCAAGTTCAACGTCTACAACACGATGCACGACGTTTACTGATATCGGCGGCTGGTGGCCGGATCGGCAAGGAATTGCCGACCCCGGCCGGCCTGAACGGCTGGCCGACCGCCTTGCGGTCCGGAGCTAGGCCGCTTGGGTCCGCTGGGCACACCGAGAAGGCCAACCCGTCCGTCACTCTTCGAAGAGGAGCGAACATAGTGTCCGACTCAGGGATTGTCTCGCTGGTCGGCGCCGGTCCCGGCGATCCGGAGCTGCTGACCCTCAAGGCCCTGCGCCTGATTCAGGAGGCCCAGGTCGTCGTCTACGACCGGCTCGTCTCGCTCGAGATCCTGAACCTGATCCCGCCAGGGATCACCCGTATCGCGGTAGGCAAGGCGCCGGGGCAGCACTGTGTCCCCCAGGCGCAGATCAACGAGCTGCTGCTGGCCGTCGCCAAGCGCGGCCGCCGTGTAGTGCGGCTCAAGGGGGGAGACCCCTTCATCTTCGGCCGCGGCAGCGAGGAGGCGCTCTTCCTCAAGCGTCACGGGATTCGTTTCGAGATCGTCCCCGGCATCACCTCTGCCGCAGCCGCCAGCGCCTACGCGGGCATCCCGCTCACGCACCGTGGCCTCGCGCGCACGGTGCACCTGGTGACCGGTCACCTGGGCGGCGGCGAGCCCCTGGATCTTCCCTGGGAGTCTCTGGCCCGCGCCGACTCCACGCTTGCCGTTTACATGGGACTCGCCAACCTCACGATCATCCGTGACCGACTGATCGCCGCTGGGCTCGACCCGGCGACGCCCGCGGCCGCCATTCAATCGGGTACGACAGCGGACCAGCGCCGCGTCCTGGCTACCCTGGACGGTCTTCCCGAGGCGGTTTCGGCGGCCAGGCTCGAGCCACCCGTCATGCTGGTGATAGGCCGAGTCGTCGGCCTGGCTGATGCGCTCGATTGGTTCGAACTTCCCGAAATGGAGGTGCCAGATGCTCAAGTCCGTTCGATACGCGGCTAGCCTGCTTGCACTCATCGTCGCCGGCCTCTTGAGTCTGGCGATCGCCGCCTTGGCCGCTCTGGCAGCAACCGCAGGGCTGGCCCAGGCCAAACAGCCCGACCCTGTCGGCGCGCCCTCGATCGAGCGCCGAGCGGTCCTGCGGAACATGTTGATCCAGGACTGCGGATCCTGCCACGGCCTGACGATGCGCGGCGGCCTTGGCCCCGCCCTGCTGCCCGCCGATCTGAGCAACAAGCCGGTTGCTTACCTGGAGACCACGATCCTCGACGGCCGGCCCGGTACCGCCATGCCCCCCTGGCGCCCCTTCCTCTCCGACCAGGAGGCCCTGTGGATGGCGCAACAGCTAAAAGCGGGGCTGCGGTGAGGTCCTGGAATCGCAGTGCAGGGATCGCCGTCGCAACCGCCGGCCTCGTCCTCTCGGCCTGGATTTCCAGCGGCATCGCCGCCGCCTCAGAGGAGGCCTGTGCGCCCCGAGGCACCGGCGATCTCGGCATCGTCGTGGAGCGCGCGAGCGGGAGCGTTCAGATCATCGAGACCACCGGCAACAGCGCCCTCGGCCGCGTTCAGGGGCTCGGGGACCTCTCCCACGCCTCCGCCGTGTTCTCGCGCGATGGCCGCTTCGCCTTCGTCTTCGGGCGCGGCGGCGGCCTCTCCAAGGTCGACCTGCTCACGGGCAAGCTCGTGAAGCGCGTCCAGCAGGCCGGCAACAGCATCGGCGGGGCCATCTCCCAGGACGGACGGCTGGTGGCAGTCTCCAACTACGAGCCGGGCGGCGTGCGCGTGTTCGATGTGGACACGCTGGAACCGGTGGCCGATATCCCAGCGGAGTACAGCACGGAAGGCAAGCGCTCCAAGGTCATCGGACTGGTCGACGCGCCCGGGAACCGCTTCGTGTTCAGCCTCTGGGACGCCGGCGAGATCTGGATCGCGGACATGACCGACCCAAAGCAGCCGGAGATCACCCGCTTCAAGGACATCGGCCGCAACCCATACGACGGCCTTATCACCCCCGACGGGCACTACTACCTTGCGGGACTCTTCGGCGAGGACGGCCTCGCCCTGGTCGACCTCTGGCACCCGGAGAGGGGCGTGCGCCGCGTCCTCGCCCGCTACGGGAAAGGCGAGGCGCGGCTCCCAGTCTACAAGATGCCCCACCTGGAGGGGTGGGCGGTGGCGGGCCGGCGAGCCTTCGTCCCGGCAGTCGGCCGCCACGAGGTGCTGGTGATCGACACCGAAACCTGGGAGCAGGTCGGCCGCATCCCGGTGCTCGGCCAGCCGGTGTTCGTCATGGCCCGGCCCGACGGCCGCCAGGTCTGGGTGAACTTCGCCTTTCCCGATAACGGCCACGTCCAGGTGATCGATACCGAGACCCTTTCGATCGTGCATAGCCTCGCGCCCGGCCCGGCCGTGCTCCACATGGAGTTCGAGCCGCGGGGCGAGGAGGTCTGGGTCTCGGTACGTGACGCCGACCGGGTCGACGTCTACGACACCCGCACCTACGCGCGCACCGCAAGCATCCCGGCCGCCAAGCCGAGCGGCATCTTCTTCACGGACCGCGCACACCGGATCGGACTATGAGGCCCAACGGCAAACCGCTGCTTCTCGACGCGATCGACCGCCGCCTGCTGAACGACTTTCAGCAGGGGTTCCCGCTCATTCCGCGGCCCTATAAGGCGGTCGCAGCACAGCTCAGCATCGACGAGCCGGAAGTGATCGCCCGCCTCACCCGCCTCCAGGATGCCGGGGCCGTGAGCCGCGTCGGGCCGGTCTTCCGGCCGCGACGGATGGGTGCCAGCACGCTGGCCGCCATGGCGGTGCCCTCGCAACGTCTCGAGGACGTGGCCGAGCTGATCAACGGCTACGCGGAGGTCAACCACAACTACGAGCGCGAGCACAGGTACAACCTCTGGTTCGTGCTCACAGCGGCGGAAGAGGTCCGCCTCCGCGAGGTCATGGACGAGATCGAGGAGCGGACCGGCATCGAGATCCTCGACCTGCCGATGCTCGAGGAGTACCACATCGACCTGGGGTTTCCGTTGCAATGGTCCTAGACACAAGCAGCGACACCAGCGCCATCGGTTGGGATCGAGTGGACCGAGCGCTGGTGCAGGCCGTCCAGCAGGGGCTCCCCATCGCGCCGCGCCCCTACGCCGCCGTGGCCGAAGGGCTGGGCATCTCGGAGCCGGAGGTCATCACCAGGCTGGAGCGGCTCCTGAACGACGGCTCCATCAAGCGCTTCGGCGTGGTGGTGCGACATCAGGAGCTCGGCTACCGTGCCAATGCGATGGTCGTCTGGGCCCTGCCCGAGGGGCGCGTCGCCGAGCTCGGGCGGTGCATCGGCAGCTTCCCCTTCGTGACCCTGAGCTACCGCCGTCCGCCCCGCCTGCCGGACTGGCCCTACAACCTCTTCACCATGATCCACGGACGCGACCGCGCCGCCGTCCTGGCGCTGGTCGATCGCATCAAGGAGCGCTGCGGGCTTCAGGACGTCGACTGCGCCGTCCTCTTCAGCGGCCGGCGCTTCAAGCAGCGCGGCGCCCGCTACGAGACCGCCCCGGCCCGGGCGCCGGCCGCGCCGCGGCGGCCGGCCATCAGGCCCGGCCGGACTTCAGAGGAGGTTCGTCGGCCATGAGCACGCTACCGCTATCGCCTCTGGGGCGGGACTTCCTCAACCGGTTCCAGGGTGGCTTTCCCTTGACCGAGCGCCCATTTCATCGCGTCGCG
This sequence comes from uncultured Gammaproteobacteria bacterium, assembly GCA_963824085.1. Lineage (GTDB taxonomy): Bacteria > Pseudomonadota > Gammaproteobacteria > Chromatiales > Chromatiaceae > JARRNE01. The sequence continues at coordinate 335,541 of CAWGNT010000013.1, read as the reverse complement.
GCGATGCTCGGGACGGAGGAGGCCACCCTGATCTCACTCGTACGCAAGCTGCTCAACGACGGTTTGCTGAGCCGCTTCGGCCCCCTCTTCGATGCCGAGCGCCTGGGCGGACGCTTCACCCTCGCGGCCCTCTCGGTGCCCGACGCGGATTTCGACAGGGTGACGGAGGCGGTCAACGCCCTGCCCCAGGTCGCCCACAATTACCGCCGCGACCATGCCCTCAATATGTGGTTCGTGCTCGCGACAGCGAGCGAGCAGGAGCTTGATGAGACGATCGCGCGCATCCAGTCGCTGACGGGGCTGCCCCTGTACAACTTCCCCAAGCTCAAGGAGTTCCACCTGGGGTTCTGGCTCCGGCTGACGCCGCAGGGCGGGGTGGAGCTGCGGCGGATCTCGGCCGCCGCGACGAAGGACGTGGCACCGATCGACGACCTGGACCACGCCGTCGTGAGCGCCACTCAGACCGGGCTGCCCCTTCACCCGGAGCCGTATCGGACCGTGGCCGAGACGACCGGCACCGATCAGCGGACGGTGCTCGACCGCATGGGACGGATGCTCCGCACGGGTGCTATCCGCCGCATCGGCGCCGTGCCGAACCATGTGCGCCTGGGGCTTCGTGGCAACGGCATGTCCGTCTGGGACATCGCCGACGACAAGGTGGAGGCGCTGGGCGAGCGCATCGGCGCCCTCCCCTTCGTCAGCCACTGCTACCTGCGTCCGCGCCGCCCCCCGGTGTGGCCATACAACCTCTTCGCCATGGTGCACGGCCGCGACCGCGCGGCGGTCGACGGCAAGGTCGCGGAGATCGCCGCGCTCGCCGGCACCGCCTGCCGCTCGCACGACGTCCTCTTCAGCAGCGCCGTGCTCAAGAAGACCGGCCTCCGGCTCGCGGCCTGATCTGGGGGCCTGGGGAGAGACCATGAACCGCAGAGACACAGAGGGCGCAGAGAGAGATGCAGCAGACCCAACACGCTGCGAGCCTTGCGGTCCAGCCGGATGCCACGATGACCCGCAGCGCCAACACATTCCGCTTTGTGCTCTCTGCGTCTCTGCGGTGAACAATTTTGGTAAACATCCATGTTCCGCCTAAGCCGCTACCTCCACGCCCTGAAGGGCGACACACCGAGCCGAACGCCGCCGTCCATGAGCAGCCCGGTGGTGATCTGGAACCTGGTGCGCCGCTGCAACCTCACCTGCAAGCATTGCTACGCCACCTCCGCGGACCGGGACTTTCCCGGCGAGCTCAGCACCGAGCAAGTTTTTGCCGTCATGGACGACCTGCGCGCCTACGGCGTGTCCGCGCTGATCCTCTCGGGGGGCGAGCCCCTGATGCGTCCGGACCTGTTCGAGATCGCCGACCGCGCGAAGACCCTCGGCTTCTATGTCGGCCTCTCGACGAACGGGACCCTGATCGGTCCGGACAACCTCCCATCCATCATCGCGGCGGGCTTCGACTACGTCGGGATCAGCCTCGACGGCCTGCGCGCGACCCACGACCGCTTCCGCCGCCGGGAGGGCGCCTTCGACGCCGCCCTGGGAGGACTGCGCCAGTGCCGCGACGCCGGGCTCAAGGTCGGCCTCCGCTTCACCCTGACCCAGGACAATGCCGCCGAGCTTCCCGACCTGCTGCGCCTGATGAGCGACGAGGACATCGACCGTTTCTACCTCTCCCACCTCAACTACGCGGGTCGGGGATACAGAAATCGGCGCGAGGACGCCCATCACCGGATGACAAGAAACACCATGGACCTGTTGTTCGACCTTTGCTGGGACGATTGTCTGGCGGGGCGGCAGCGGGAGTTCGTCACCGGCAACAACGATGCCGACGGGGCCTACCTGCTGCTCTGGGCGCAGCGCAACCTCCCGCGGCAGCTGTCAAGGCTCAGGACCCTGCTGGAGCGCTGGGGCGGCAACGCCTCGGGGGTCAACATCGCCAACATCGACAACGAGGGCTACGTCCATCCCGACACCATGTGGTGGGACTATCGCCTCGGCAACGTCAAGGAGCGACCCTTCTCCGCCATCTGGGAGGACCGCTCCGACCCGCTCATGGCGGGTCTCAAGGAGCGGCGGCGCCCCCTCCAGGGCCGCTGCGCGGCATGCCGCTACCTGGCGGTCTGCGCGGGCAACAGCCGCACCCGCGCCTGGCGGGTGACCGGCAACCCCTGGGCGGAGGACCCCGGCTGCTATCTCACGGACGAGGAGATCGGCCTGGCCGGCGAACGCGCCGGTGCGGGCTCCAGCCTGCTGAGATCCCCTTTCACCTGACCGTCAGAGGTTGGTCCATGCGCCTGTGCTGGAGTCTCGCCGCCCTGTCAATTGTCGCCCTCGGGTTCGACCCTCTATCTGTTCCTGATCCGGGGTTCGGTCGTCCCGGCGAGCGACGGGCGCACCGCCATCCTGCTCGCGCCCGGCGAGCGCGACCTTGTGCTCGGCGAGATGCGCGCCTTCCTTCAGGCCACCCAGACGATCGTCGTCTCTGCGGCGAAGCAGGATCTCGCCCCCGCCATCGCCGCCGCACACGAGGTCGGGGCCCAGGCCCAGCGTGCGGTGCCCACGAGCCTCATGGGCAAGCTGCCGCTCGCCTTCAAGAGCCTGGGGCTCGATACCCATCGCCGCTTCGACCTGCTGGCGCAGAACGCCGAGGACCTCGGTGACCCGAACCACACCCTGACGGAGCTCGGCGACCTCATGAACAATTGCATCGCCTGCCATGCGGCCTATCGGATCGACCCCGCGCAACCGTAACGGCCAACCGCCTTAGACGCATCCCCTAACCCCAATGTTCCGCCCTATCCCCGCTCCCCTCGCACTGCTCCTCGCCATTGGTCTGGCCCATGCGCAGACGCCGACGGAGCTCTTCCAGCACCACTGCGCCGAGTGCCACGGGGCCGACCGGCTCGGGCGGGTAGGCGCCCGCTCTCCTGCCCGAGAACCTGGGGCGCCTCAAGAAAGACGAGGCGGCGGCGACCATCGCGAAGGGCCGGCCAGCGACCCAGATGCCAGCCTTCGCGGATAAGCTCAAGCCGGAAGAGATCGCGGCCCTGGTGGGGCTCATCTACACGCCCCTGCCCGCGGTCCCCCAGTGGGGCCTCGAGGAGATCCGCGCGTCCCATAAGGTCCTGGCCAAGGAGGCGGATCTTCCGGCCAATCCCGTCTTCAATTCCGACCCACTGAATCTGTTCGTCGTCGTGGAGCTGGGCGACCACCACGCGACCATCCTCGACGGCGACCGCCTGGTGCCCATCTACCGCTTCAAGACGCACTTCGCGCTGCACGGGGGACCCAAGTTCTCCCCGACGGGCCGCTTCGTCTATTTCGCTTCACGAGACGGCTGGATCAGCAAATTCGACCTCTACGGCCTGCAGAGGGTGGCGGAGGTCCGGGCGGGGATCAACACGCGCAACCTCGCCGTCTCGTCTGACGGCCGGTACGCGATGGTCGGCGAACTACCTCCCCCACACGCTGGTTCTGCTCGACGCCAAGGACCTCGCCCCCATCAAGGTCATCCCGGTCCAGGACGATCCCGGACACAGCTCGCGGGTCAGCGCGGTCTACGACGCCCCGCCGCGCCACAGCTTCGTCGCCGCCCTCAAGGACATTCCCGAGCTGTGGGAGATCCCGTACGCCAACGACGCCCTGCCCGGTCTATAACGGACCGATGCACGACTACCGCATGGGCGAAGGCATCGCCCGCCAAACCGAGCGCTTCCCGGTGCGCCGCATCCACCTCGACGACTACCTCGACGACTTCTTCTTCGACCCCTCCTACCACCTGGTGCTCGGCGCTGCCCGCAACGCCAACAACGGCCAGGTCATCAATCTGGACGTCGGACAGAAGATCGCGGAGCTCGATCTGAGCGGCATGCCGCACCTGGGGTCCGGCATCACCTGGCAGTACCAGGGCCACCCGGTGCTGGCCACGCCCCACCTCAAAAAGGGCGAGGTGAGCGTGATCGATATGGCGACCTGGAAGACCATCAAGCGCATCGAGACCCTGGGGCCGGGCTTCTTCCTGCGCAGCCACGAGAACACCCCCTATGCCTGGGTCGATGTCTACTTCGGCCCCAACAAGGACGCGGTGCACGTCATCGACAAGCGCACCCTGGAGATCGTCAAGACGCTCCGCCCCGCGCCGGGCAAGACCGCCGCCCACGTGGAGTTCGACCGCTACGGCAAGTACGCCCTGCTCAGCATCTCGGAGCCCGCGCCAGACGGCGCGCTGGTGGTCTACGACGCGGCAACGCTCAAGGAGATCAAGCGCCTACCGATGAACAAGCCCTCAGGGAAGTACAACGTCTACAACAAGATCACCCGCTCCGCGGGGACGAGTCATTGAAGCTCGAGTGGCTCCTTCCCCCTCGACTACGGGCCGCCCCTAGACACGATCTCAATGTAAGTTGCGGGTCCAAGCGCTCGATCGCGCCGAAGGCCCCTCCTACACCGGCCCCGCTGTCGTAGGAGCGACCCTCTGGTCGCGACGCCAGCGCCGGCCGGAAGCCAGATGCGCAGCCGAATGCAGCCGCCTCATCGCGGCCACCAGCCCGCTCCGACAAGAGAAAGCCGATTGAGTTAACGGCGGACCTGATTACCCACAGTACTCAGCCAATTCCGAACCGCGCTAAGCTGCAGTTATTTAAAGCTTGCCGCTTCGGCTGCAACAGGACTGCGCCCGCCAGACAGACAGCATGGCGGCCCCACGACCGCCCGCGACACGTTCGGCGCGGCGTCGCCCACCGAAAACAAAGACTTGGCTTTCGCGTTGCCATGGGAGCGGCTGAGTCATGTGGGTAATCAGGTGGGGATCAGGCGATACGCAAGCATCTTCGTCCCGCAACGGCGGCAGGACTCGGCGAGTAAGCCCCGGTACTCCGCATCGTCCTGATCCGTGAAGAACGTCCGCTGGCGTCGATTGCCCGGCTGCCCCACCATGTGACGCAGCGGGGCAATCCCGGCGCATTCACCCTAGGAAGTCTTGACATGCCGCTGTAGGAGCTCCAATCCGGGCTGGAATATTGGTTAGCTTTGTCTCCTCGGGTACCCTGCTCCGGTCGGGGAATTAAGTAAACTGTCCCCAGAACGGGCACTCAGAGTTGCGGCCGTTCTTGGTCCGATGCAGGCATCTCGGCGATGGCGCGCACGCGCAAATGCAGCGCCGCCCGGGCCATCAGGTTGGCGCTCACCGGCGCGGTGATGAAGAGAAAAACCGCGACCAGGATTTCGTGAAGGCTCGTCTCGCCACGCTCGAAGGTGAAGTAGAGGGCGGACGCGATCAGGGTCCCGCCGACACCGAGTGTCGTCGCCTTGGTCGGGCCGTGCAGCCGCATGTAGAAGTCGGGCAGGCGGGCGAGCCCGATCGATCCGATCAGGGCGAAGCCGGCGCCGACCAGAAGAAAGAACGAAATGACGAGCTCAACGATCACGATTTGGCCTCATTGGTTGAGCCGCGAGGCTATTCGATGATGTCCCCGCGCAGCAGGTACTTGCAAAAGGCGACCGTGCCGACGAATCCGATCAGGCCGATGAGCAGCGCGCCCTCGAAGTAGGTCGTGTTGTCCAGGTGGATGCCAAGGAGCACGAGCAGCGCGATGCCGTTGATGTAGAGGGTGTCGAGCCCGGCGATGCGGTCGGGCAGGCTAGGGCCGCGCAGCAGGCGGTAGAGGCTGAGCAGCATGGCCACCGCGAGCATGGCGAGCGCGATCGTCAGGGCGACGCTCAGCATTGGAAGATCTCCTTCAGCGGTCGCTCATAACGTCTCTTGATGTCCGCAACCATGGTCTGAACGTTCTCGACGTGCAGGCTGTGCACCAGGATAAATCCATCATTGGGTCGCACGTCGACCGAGACGGTGCCGGGGGTAAGCGAGATGGCGCCGGCGAGCATGGTCAGCGCGAGCTGGTTGTCGAGCGCAACGGGGACCCGCACGAAGGCGGGCTTCAGGCCGCTCCGCGGCCCGAGTACCAGGCGAGCCACGACGAGGTTCGCAATCAGGATGTCCCAAAGCAGCCGGGCCGTTAGGCGCAGGGTTAGCAAGGGCCGCCAGAGGGGGGAGCTCTCCGGCCAGAAGCGGCGCGTGAGCCAAGGGATCAGAACGGCAAACACCAGCGCCAGCATCAGCTGGCCGGGTGCCACGCTATTCTGCAGGAGCAGCCAAACCGCCACAAGACACAGACTGAGCACGGGATAGGGCAGCAGGCGGCGCATCATGGTGTCTGGCTCCCGGCGGCGCCGGATGAGGGTGCGCCCAGGACGGCGCTCACATAGTTGTCGCGGTCGAGGAGCTGCTTCGCGGTCGCATCGGCGTATTCCATGGCCGGGCCGGCGACGACAGCGAGCGCCACGCTCAGCGTGAGAAGGGCGAGCACGGGAGCAGTGCGGACGGCGGAAGCCGCGCCAGCTCCGGGGCCATCACCGGAAGGAGCGCCGCTCTTCCAGAATAGCACGCTGCCGGCACGGCTCAGGGCAATGGTCGCGAAGAGGCCGGTGACGAGCACGGTCGCCCAGATCCAGGCGCCCAGCCGGGAGTCCCACGCCGACTGGAGGATCAGAAGCTTGCCGATGAACCCGCTGAACGGCGGCAGCCCCGCGTAGGCCGCGGCCGCGGCCAGGAAGCCCAGCCCCAGGAGCGCCGGCTGCGCCACCCCCGGGCCGGCGCGCAGGGCGTCGGCGGCCGGCCCGCGCTGCCTGGCCACCAGGTCCGCGAGAAGAAAAAGGGCGGCCGCAAGCAGCGTGCTATGCACCAAATAGTAGAGTCCGGCCGCGATGCTGGGGGCCGTTCCGAACGCCAGCGCGATCACGAGTGTTCCCACCGAGCCGATGAGCAGGTAGCCGATGGTCCGGCGTAGCTGCGAGCACGCGATGGCGCCGAGGTTGCCGAGGAAAAGGGTCACCATCCCCGCTACCAGAAGTCCCGCGCCAAGTTCGTCGCCCACCCGATCGGGAGATATCAAGACCCACATCCGCAGCATGGCGTAGATGCCGACCTTCGTCATGACGGAGAACAGGGCGGCGACCGGCGCGCTCGCTGCGCTGTAGGTAGACGGCAGCCAGCCATACAGCGGAGCCAGTGCGGCCTTGAGGCCGAACACGACGAGAAGCATGGCACCCGCAACGCGCACGACGGGCTGCTGCGCGAGGTCGGTGCCGGCCGTCCAGGCCGCCAGATCGGCCATGTTGAGGCGGCCGGTCACGCCGTAGATCAGGCCGATGGCGATCAGGAACAGGCTCGATCCGACCAGGTTCATGACAGCATAATGGAGTCCGGCACGGCTGCGCTCGGGGCCCGCGCCGTGCATCAGCAGCGCATAGGAGGCGATGAGCAGCAGCTCGAAGGCGACGAACAGGTTGAACAGGTCGCCGGTCAGAAAGGCGGCGTTGAGGCCAGCGAGCTGAAAATGAAATAGGGCGTGAAAGCTCCCCTGATCGCGGTCGGCCCCGCCAAAGCCGTAGATCAGGCTGAAGGCCGCCACAACGGCCGTCAGCAGCAGCATCAAAGCGCTTAGGCGGTCCAGCACCAGCACGATGCCGTAGCGCGCGGGCCAGTCGCCGACATGGTAAACGGCAAGCTCCCCGGCGGCGGCATGGTCGAACAGGACGGCGGCCACGATCACCAGGGTCAGCACGCTCAAGGTGCTCACCGGCTGCTGCCAAAGCCCGACGCGGCGCAGCCCCCCCGCTACTATCAAGAGAGCCGTCACCAGCGGCAGCAGGATGGGGAAGATCACCAGGCCGCTCATTGCGGTGGCTCCTCGCCGTCGACATGATCGGTGCCGTTGTCGGCGAAGCTCCGCAGCGCGAGCACCAGGATGAAGGCTGTCATCGCAAAGCCGATAACGATCGCCGTCAAGACCAGGGCCTGGGGCAGCGGGTCGGCGTAGGCCGCTGGGTCGATGGCGGCTTCCGGACCGAGGACGGGCGGGGCGTCCAGCCGCAGCCGCCCCATGCTGAAGACCAGCAGATTGGCCCCGTAGGACAGCAGGGTAAGGCCGAAGACGACCGGAAGGACGCGCGGACGGAGCAGCAGATAGATACCGGTTGCGACCAGCAGGCCGATAACGGCTGCAATCAGGGCCTCCATGGCTCCTCCGCCAGCTCGGGTGCGGCGCCTTGCTCGCGCACAGCGACCTTTCCAAGCTCCGCCAGGATCAGCATGACCGCGCCGACGACGGTCAAGTAGACGCCGAGGTCGAATGCCATGGCGCTCGCCAGCTCAATGTCGCCAAGCACGGGCAGGTGCAGATGGGCGAACGCGCTGGTGAGGAAGGGGAACCCAAACAGCAGGCTTGCGACGCCGGTCGCCGTCGCCAGCCCCACGCCCGCGGCGATCAGGATCGGGTAATGCAGCGGCAGCCGCGCCTGCGTCCAAACGGTGCCGCTCGCGACGTACTGCAGGATGAGGGCGATGCTGGTGACCAGGCCGGCCACAAAGCCGCCGCCGGCCTGGTTGTGCCCGCGCGCCAGGAGATACCAGGAGAACAGCAGGGCGAGCGGCAGCATTACGCGGGAGGTCATTGCCAGGGTGACCGGATGGCGCTCGCGGGCCAGGCGTCCAATGGCGAAATCGCCCGCGACGGCACTCAGCCGCAGCCCGCGCAGCATGACATAGACGCCGATGGCCGCGATGGCCAGCACCGTGATCTCCCCGAGCGTATCGAAGCCCCGGAAGTCGACGAGGATGACGTTAACGACGTTGTGTCCGCCGCCCCCCGGCAGGCTGTGCGTAATGTGGTAGCCGGAGATGCTGTCGAAGGGCGCGGTCAGTACCCGGTAGGTGAGGAGCGAGGCGCCGACGCCTCCAAGGGTGGCCAGAAGGGTGTCGCGCAGGCGCCGTGTCAGCCCCGATTCACCCGCGGGATCCGGCCGCAAGAAGAAGATGGCGAGCAGGAACAGAACGGTGGTCACCATCTCGACCGCGAGCTGCGTGAGCGCCGGATCGGGACCGGAGAAGCGTACGAAGGTGAGGGCCACCACCAGCCCCACGACCCCGAGCAGGATTACCCCGATGAGGCGCTGCCGGTACACGAACACGGTCCCGAGGGCGCCGAACGCGAGCGCGAGGGCGCCCAGCAGGGTCGCAGCGCTCACCGCAAGGGGAGGCAGCGGCAGGTCCCAGCCTGGGCCGAAGCCTGCGGCGACGCAGCCGAGAATGGTCGTCGCGACCAGCACGACCAGATAGCGTTGCAGCGAGCCGTTCTCAAAGAGGACGCTCACGCGCCCGGCACCGGCTTGCAGCCCGAGGATAAGGCGCTCGAAAGACCTCAAGGGATCTATCGACGGCACAATAGCGTCATGCAGCGCAAACAGATAGCGGCGCACGCGTATATAGCAGGATCCCTCCGGTGAGGGCCACAAGACTCAGCTGAAAGGCTGGGCTGAAGCCGTGCCACAGCTGCAGCTTATAGTTCGGCAGCGGGCCCATGATGACGCTGCCCGCCGCCGTTGCCAGCAACTGCCCCACCGACCAGGCCGGAAGGACGCCGACGAGCAGCACGAGGGCGGCGAGGATCTCGATCGGGATGCGCATCCAGTACATCGGCTCGTGCGGCTGCTTGGGGAGGTTCACCGGTTCCCCATTGAAGAAGACGTCGTGGATGAAGCGCACCGAGTAGGCGACCGAGAACACCCCATAAAGACCAGCCGCCACGGGCTCGCCCCAGCTCCACGACCCCAGCCAGTTGTAGTGCAATGCCTCGGCGAAGAACATCTCCTTGCTCAGGAAGCCGTTGAACAGCGGCACGCCCGCCATGGACGCTGCGGCGACCATGGCGAGCACCGCGGTGTACGGCATGTAGCGGAAAAGCCCGTTCACCCGGCGCATATCGCGGGTTCCGGTCTCGTGGTCGATGATCCCGGCCGCCATGAAGAGAGACGCCTTGAAGATGGCGTGGTTGATGATGTGGAACACGCCGGCCACCGCGCCCAGGGGGGTGCCGAAGCCGAATAGCAGGGTGATAAGGCCAAGGTGGGAGATGGTCGAATACGCGAGCAACCCCTTCAGGTCGTGCTGAAAGAGCGCGACGTAGGCCCCGTAGAGCAAGGTCACTAGCCCGACTCCACTCACCAGGAAGAACCAGATGTCCGTGCCCGAAAGCACAGGAAACAGCCGCGCCAGCAGGAATACCCCGGCCTTCACCATGGTCGCCGAATGCAGATAGGCACTCACCGGTGTCGGCGCCACCATCGCCTGCGGCAGCCAGGTATGGAAGGGGAACTGCGCGGACTTCGTGAATGCGCCGCCGAGCACGAGTAGCAGGATCGGCAGGTACAGGGGGCTTGCGCGCACACGGTCCCCGGCATTCAAGACTTCGGACAGCTCGAAGCTTCCTGCTACATGGCCAAGGAGCAGCACCCCGCCGATCAGGGCAAGCCCGCCCGCATTCGTCATGATCAGGGCCATGCGCGCGCCCTGACGGGACTGCGCCTGGCTGCGGTGGAAGCCAATCAGGAGGAAGGAGCTCAGGCTCGTCAGCTCCCAGAACACCAGCAGGAGCAGCAGGTTCTCCGAGAGCACCAGGCCGAGCATGGCACCCTGGAAGAGGAGCAGGTAGCTGTAGAAGCGGCTGCGCGAGTCCTCGGCTGCGAGGTAGTAGTTGGCGTAGAGGACGATCAGCAGGCCGATGCCGAGGACGAGCAGGCAGAAGAGAAAGCCGAGCCCGTCCATGCGAAGGGCGAGCGACAGGCCTGCCTGCGGCAGCCAGGGCTGGCTCCAGAGGACGAGCTGACCGGCGAGCACTCGGGTGCCGGTAAGGACGGCCAGCGCCAGCGCGGCCGCGGCGAACGCGCCCGCGCCCCAGGCAGGCAGTCGCTGGCTGTGCCGGCCGATGAGCGGCATCAGTAAGGCCCCGACGAGGGGGATCAGCACGATGAGGGGCAGATTCATCCAGATCGGCGTGTGTTTCTCGGGCGGACCGGATGATACGCGATCCTGCGCGGGCATGACGGGTGAGGGATAGACGACGGGTTGCACCGCACGAGCGGCTCTCTCCATACAGCTGCGAAAACCTCGGACAGATGCCCTCCAACAAGGGGCGGAGGCTTGCCCGTCGTGCAACGTCCGCCGTATGGCCGAGACCGCCGCGCACTTGGTCGATCATGTCTTCCCGCGCCTGCGGGCAACCCTCGGACAGGATTCCCTTGACGGCCCGCGAGGCCCAACCTTGGCTGCGACCCATGTTGCCAAGGCGATCGGATGCCTCGCCTCGCATGCGGCGGCCCGAATGCGGGAAGACGGGGCAAGCTCCCAGTGACCACGAGCCAGACATCCAGATCGATTGCCGCACGGAGACCGCCGATGTCCCGGCAACCCCGATCGCCCTACAGCTTCGACGACTATCTGACCACCGAGCGGACGCTGCCGAGTCTGCGCGAGTATGTCCTGGTCGCCCAGGACCGAGTGGCCGGGGATGTCCTGACCCGCGAATCCGACGACCGATGGATCATCTCCTCCTTCGAGCGAATGGACCAGCAGGTCCCGTTCGAGTCAATCGGCTGCACCCTGCCGATGGCGGAGATCTACGCCAGGATCCAGTTTCCCACCAAGGATGCGTGAGCCGCTTGCGCTCGTCGCCAACCGGATCGCGGCTGGGGAACGGGGTCAGCGGGAAACGCGGTCAAGTCCTGGGGGAACGGGACCAGGTCCCGCAATGTGCGCAAGATGCAAGAGCCGACCCTCGTCCCCCTCGCGCGCCATCCGCCGCATCGGGGGCTACTTCGATCACCAGATCGAGGATCTCTCCGAGCCGCAGCTGACGGAGTATTTCACTGACCTGCTCGACAGCCACTCCTGGAGCGCAGTCAAGCTCGACCTCTACGGCCTGAAGTTCTTCTACGCCCATGTACTGCACAGGCCGTGGGTGAACGTCGATCTGGTCAAGCCGCCGAAGGCCCAACGCCTGCCCAACATCCTCACCGTCGAGGAGGCGGGGCGTTTGTTCGCGGCCACGCGCATCCTCAGCTATCGGGTCTTCTACTTCACCGCCTACAGCCTGGGGCTTCGCCTCGGCGAAGGGCTGCGTTTGCAGGTGGGCGACATCGATGCCGCCCGCTGGCGGGTGCATATCCGAGATTCCAAGGGCAACAAGGACCGTTTCGTTCCTCTGGCGCAGGCCACCCTGGATCTGCTGCGCCGCTTCTGGCAGGTACATCGCAATCCCGTGCTGCTGTTTCCCAATCGCCATGGCGGTCTGAGGGGAGCCGCTGGAGCGACCACGCCCTTGGATCGCGGCGGGGTGCAGAACACCCTGCACAAGGTGGTCGCCGCCCGTGGGTTAAAAAAAAAGATCACACCCCATAGCCTGCGCCATTATTCCGCTTGCCGGATTATGCCGAACGGTGGATCCGCAAAAGGTGCCAGGCTCAATTATTATAGTGGCAATTCGCCCATTATTATAGTGGCAATTCGCCCTGTCCTGCATCGCCTGCTGGTGCCTCTTCGTCCCGTTTGCGTGGTCTGCCGCGTCGGCGGAGCTCCCGGCGCTGGCCGGTCATGGCCTCGATTTCCCGATAGAATCGATTATTGCCGATCGGCTGATCCTGATTGAGGGCCAGCCGCAAGGCGGTGAGTGGTTTCTCGTCGAGCGCCCCACCGAACAGTCCCCGATAGGCAGCGCGGCGCGCGTCGTCATCTGCGCCGAGGGCGAGGTAAAGCGGGTGTGGCGACAGCAGCGCGTTCGACGCGCCGAGGGCATTGGTGCGGTAACTGGACCAGCGGTAGTCGACGGGATCGGCGGCCATTCCCGCGCGGATCGGGTTCAGCTCGATGTAGCGCTGGCAGAGCAGCAGATAGGTTTCGGCCTGTACCAACGAGGATTTGTAGCGACCGTCCCAAAGGGTGCCAGTGCGCCCGTAGGTGTGGTTGATGTACTGCACATAGCGGCGGCCTACCGAGATCAGCACCTGCGGCACACGGTCGGCTTGTTCCGGCGTGAGCAGCAGATGAAAGTGATTTGTCATCAGGACGTAGGCATGCAGCGAACAGCGTTCGCGCTCTAGCGCTTCGCGCAGCCAACCAAGATACGCGAGCCGGTCTTGGTCGTCGAAGAAGCACGTCCCCCGATTGTGCCCGCGCTGGACGATGTGAAGTGGAAGTCCGTCGATATGGATGCGTGGGCGGCGGGGCATGCTGCAAGTCTAGCAGAAATTGAGCCTGGCCCCTTTTTCCTTTTCCCGCCGGCGCGAGGACGCCCATCACCGGATGACAAGAAACACCATGGACCTGTTGTTCGATCTTTGCTGGGACGATTGTCTGGCGAGGCGGCAGCGGGAGTTCGTCACCGGCAACAACGATGCCGACGGGGCCTACCTGCTGCTCTGGGCGCAGCGCAACCTCCCGCAGCAGCTGTCAAGGCTCAGGACCCTGCTGGAGCGCTGGGGCGGCAACGCCTCGGGGGTCAACATCGCCAACATCGACAACGAGGGCTACGTCCACCCCGACACCATGTGGTGGGACTATCGCCTCGGCAACGTCAAGGAGCGCCCCTTCTCCGCCATCTGGGAGGATCGCTCCGACCCGCTCATGGCGGGTCTCAAGGAGCGGCGGCGCCCCCTCCAGGGCCGCTGCGCGGCATGCCGCTACCTGGCGGTCTGCGCGGGCAACAGCCGCACCCGCGCCTGGCGGGTGACCGGCAACCCCTGGGCGGAGGACCCCGGCTGCTATCTCACGGACGAGGAGATCGGCCTGGCCGGCGAACGGCCGGTGCGGGCTCCAGCCTGCTGAGATCCCCTTTCACCTGACCGTCAGAGGTTGGTTCATGCGCCTGTGCTGGAGTCTCGCCGTTCTGTTAATTGTCGCCCTCGGTGCGACCCTCTATCTGTTCCTGATCCGGGGTTCGGTCGTCCCGGCGAGCGACGGGCGCACCGCCATCCTGCTCGCGCCCGGCGAGCGCGACCTTGTGCTCGGCGAGATGCGCGCCTTCCTTCAGGCCACCCAGACGATCGTCGCCTCTGCGGCGAAGCAGGATCTCGCCCCCGCCATCGCCGCCGCACACGAGGTCGGGGCCCAGGCCCAGCGTGCGGTGCCCACGAGCCTCATGGGCAAGCTGCCGCTCGCCTTCAAGAGCCTGGGGCTCGATACCCATCGCCGCTTCGACCTGCTGGCGCAGAACGCCGAGGACCTCGGTGACCCGAACCACACCCTGACGGAGCTGGGCGACCTCATGAACAACTGCGTCGCCTGTCACGCCGCCTATCGGATCGACCCCGCGCAACCCTGAGCATCCTGACGTCTTAACCCCAATGTTCCGCCCTATCCTGCTCACCCTCGCCAGCCTCCTCGCCATTGGTCCGGCCCATGCGCAGACGCCGATGGAGCTCTTCCAGCACCACTGCGCCGAGTGCCACGGGGCCGACCGGCTCGGGCGGGTGGCCCCCCCCTCCTGCCCGAGAACCTGGGGCGCCTCAAGAAAGGCGAGGCGGCGGCGACCATCGCGAAGGGCCGGCCGGCGACCCAGATGCCAGCCTTCGGGGACAAGCTCAAGCCCGAGGAGATCGCGGCCCTGGTGCAGCTCATCTACACGCCCCTGCCCGCGGTCCCCTCCTGGGGTCTCGAGGAGATCCGCGCGTCCCATAAGGTCCTGGCCAAGGAGGCGGACCTTCCGGCCAATCCCATCTTCAATTCCGACCCACTGAATCTGTTCGTCGTTGTGGAGCTGGGCGACCACCACGCGACCATCCTCGACGGCGACCGCCTCGTGCCCATCTACCGCTTCAAGACGCACTTCGCGCTGCACGGGGGACCCAAGTTCTCCCCGACGGGCCGCTTCGTCTATTTCGCTTCACGGGACGGCTGGATCAGCAAATTCGACCTCTACGGCCTGCAGACGGTGGCCGAGATCCGGGCGGGGATCAACACGCGCAACCTCGCCGTCTCGTCTGACGGCCGCTACGCGATGGTCGGCCAACTACCTCCCCCACACGCTGGTTCTGCTCGACGCCAAGGACCTCGCCCCCATCAAGGTCATCCCGGTCCAGGACGATCCCGGGCACAGCTCGCGGGTCAGCGCGGTCTACGACGCGCCCGCCGCGCCACAGCTTCGTCGCCGCCCTCAAGGACATTCCCGAGCTGTGGGAGATCCCGTACGCCAACGACGCCCTGCCCGTCTATAACGGACCGATGCACGATTACCGCATGGAGGAAGGCATCGCCCGCCAAACCGAGCGCTTCCCGGTGCGCCGCATCCGCCTCGACGACTACCTCGACGACTTCTTCTTCGACCCCTCCTACCACCTGGTGCTCGGGGCCGCCCGCAACGCCAACAACGGCCAGGTCATCAATCTGGACGTCGGACAGAAGATCGCGGAGCTCGACCTGAGCGGCATGCCGCACCTGGGATCGGGGATCACGTGGCAGTATCAGGGCCGGCCGGTCCTGGCCACACCCCACCTCAAGAAGGGCGAGGTGAGCGTGATCGACATGACGACCTGGAAGACCATCAAGCGCATCGAGACCCTGGGGCCGGGCTTCTTCATGCGCAGCCACGAGAACACCCCGTACGCCTGGGTCGATGTCTACTTCGGCCCCAACAAGGACGCGGTGCACGTCATCGACAAGCGCACCCTGGAGATCGTCAAGACGCTCCGCCCCGCGCCGGGCAAGACCGCCGCCCACGTGGAGTTCGACCGCTACGGCAAGTACGCCCTGCTCAGCATCTCGGAGCCCGCGCCAGACGGCGCGCTGGTGGTCTACGACGCGGCAACGCTCAAGGAGATCAAGCGCCTACCGATGAACAAGCCCTCAGGGAAGTACAACGTCTACAACAAGATCACGCACTCGGCCGGCACCAGCCACTGACGCACGCCAGGTGCCGCGGCGGCGGTTGCTCCGCGCGCCGGCACTGGGGAGTTCACGCCTCAGGGCCCGTGCACGCCCGCTGGACTACAGGGCAGGGCGACAAGCTCCTGGGTGTTGGCCAGGTCGGCGATCTCTTCCAGGCCCTTGCGATCGAGGATGGTGAAGTGACTTCCGTGCACCTCGATGACCGCGTTGTCGCTGAGATTCTTAATGACACGGGAGAAAGTCTCCGGCTTCACTGAAAGGCGGGAGGCAAGGACGCCTTTGCGCACGTCGAGCTCCAGGGCACGGCGGTCGGAGGGGAGCTTCGTCAGTAGATAGCGTGCCACCCGGCTCGTGGCCGTGTGCAGCGTCAGGTTGTCGATCTCCCCAATCAAACCGCGCAGGCGCTGGCTTAGCTCGCCCAACAGCAGGAAGCAGGTATCCACCGAGTCGCGCAGCATGGCGGCGAAGTCGCGCGCATCGATCGCGATCAGCTCCGATGCCTCCAGTGCTGCCGCGCACACCGGGTAACGCGGTGCGTTCAGAAACATTAGGGCCTCCGCGAAAGTCTGGCCGGGCGAGACGATCTCGATGACCTTCTCCGCGCCTTCAGGAGAAAGCCGGAACAAACGTATCTGGCCCTTTTGCACAAGGTAGAAACGCTCCGCCGGGTCCCCCTGGCTGAACAGCCATTGGCCTTCGTCAAGTTTGACGCGCAAGGCGTGACGACTTACGCGATCCAGCTGCTCCGGCGTGAGCCGTGACAACAAGAATCCGCTCCGTAGCTCTTCGATCATCTCTTACCCTCCGATCGGTCGTCGCACGTGCCTTTGCCGAATCCAGCCGAGTCTTCGGCCCTTCGATAGGGAACGCCACCCCCGCCGAAGCCGCTCTCGCCGGCGCCCCCGGGCGTCGCGCAGTGAAGGTGCCGCTTCCACGGCATTGAAACCATAGCGGCGTTCTGGTTACTCGTATGGGGACGCGACAGGTGGTCTCGGCCTAGGCGGACCGGTCCGCGCCGAGACAGGGCGTTTGACATGAGTCAAGGTGGCTCAGCCCCGCGAAAAGTGCAATGGGTCCCGCGAATTATCGTCCTGGAGGACCCCCATGTCACAGACCTTCACCAAATCCATGGCACGGAACATCTTCTATGGTGGAACCGTGTTTTTCCTGCTCCTGTTCCTCGCGCTGACCTTCGACACGTCGATGGCTCTCCCGGAGCGCGACCAACGGGCTCAGCTGGATACAAACACCGAGCTCGGTCAGCGAATTGCACGCGGCAAGGCGTTGTGGGAGGAGAACGACTGCATCGGCTGCCACACGATCCTTGGCGAGGGGGCCTACTTCGCCCCGGAGCTGGGCAATGTCTACGTACGCTTCGGAAAGAACAAGGAGGCGATCAAGGCGTTCATCCAGAGCCGTCCCGCCAACGGGATCCCGGGACGCCGCAGCATGCCCCAGTTCAATTTCAGCGACCAGGACCTCGACGCCATCGCGGAGTTCTTGAAGTACTCATCCGAGATCAACACGGCCAAATGGCCGCCCAACGTCCAAGGCTGATCGGGCGCCTAACGGGAGAAGACAGTAATGAAATACAAGTCGCAAGCGGTTGCGAGGCTCTACTTTACGGCGGCTATCGCTCTCTTCGGGGCGCAAGTCCTGTTCGGTCTTATCATGGGTCTGCAGTACGTGGTCGGGGACTTCCTGTTTCCGGAGATCCCGTTCAACGTCGCGCGCATGGTGCACACCAACACCCTCATCGTGTGGCTGCTCTTCGGCTTCATGGGGGCCTCCTACTACCTGGTTCCCGAGGAGGCTGAGCGCGAGCTCTACTCGCCCTGGCTGGCCGTGGCCATGTTCTGGGTCTTCCTGGTCGCCGCCGGCCTCACGGTGGCCGGCTATCTGTTGGTGCCTTACGCAGGGCTGGCCAAGCTGACCGGCAACAGCATCCTGCCCACCATGGGCCGCGAGTTCCTCGAGCAGCCGACCATTACCAAGCTGGGCATCGTGGTCGTCGCCCTCGCCTTCCTTTACAACATCGGCATGACGATCCTGAAGGGCCGTAAGACGGTCGTGAACCTGGTCCTGCTCATCGGCCTGCTGGGACTCGCCGTGCTCTTCCTCTTCTCCTTCTACAACCCCACCAACCTGGTGCTCGACAAGTTCTACTGGTGGTGGGTCGTGCACCTCTGGGTCGAGGGGGTTTGGGAGCTCATCCTGGGCTCTATGCTCGCGTTCGTGCTGATCAAGGTCACCGGCGTCGACCGCGAGGTAATCGAGAAGTGGTTGTACGTCATCATCGCTATGGCCCTCATTACCGGCCTCGTCGGCACCGGACATCACTACTTCTGGATCGGCACTCCCGAGTACTGGCAGTGGTGGGGCTCGATATTCTCCGCCCTGGAGCCTATCCCCTTCTTCATGATGACCGTCTTCGCCTTCAACATGGTCAACAAGCGGCGGCGCAACCATCCTAACAAGGCGGCGGTGCTTTGGGCGCTGGGTACGGCGGTGATGGCCTTCCTGGGCGCCGGGGTGTGGGGCTTCCTGCATACCCTCTCGCCGATCAACTATTACACCCACGGCACCCAGATTACCGCCGCCCACGGCCACATGGCCTTCTACGGCGCCTATGTGCTGATCAACCTCACCATGATCTCGTACGCCATGCCCCTCATGAGTGGGCGCGAGGCCAACAGCAACCGTTCGCAGGTGCTGGAGATGTGGAGCTTCTGGCTGATGACGGTCTCGATGGTGTTTATCGTCCTATTCCTCACCGCGGCGGGCATCCTCCAGGTGTTCCTCCAGCGCTTCAGCGACAATCCTCAGCCCTTCATGGTGGTCCAGGAGAAGATCGCGCTCTTCTACTGGATGCGAGAGATCGCAGGCGTCGTTTTCTTGGTGGGGTTGGTGGTCTATATCGTGAGCTTCTTTGTCGCATCCAAGGATGCAAAGGAGCCGGCCGCCACACGGACGGAGACAACCGCTCCCTCCCCGGCCTGATGCCCGTTCTCCTTCGGGCAAGGGAAGGCCCGCTCGAAGCCTCGGCCCCGCATTGCGGGGCCTTTTTCTTGCCTGCCCCAAATTCGAGCGCGACAACGACACGCAAACGTCGAGCTTGGGAGAACGTCAAGTCTTCGCCAAGGCACCCTTGACAGAAATCAATTAGAGGTTTCTTATATTCTGTTATATATGCTTCGTATTGGACTCTTCCATAGCGCACGGCCCCGTGCGACGACGCATGACCGTCTTGGCAGAGAACGTCTGGCGGTTCGGGGCCTGTGTGGTGAGACGCCAATCCCGTGGAGCTCACGATCCGCAGCGAGACAATTCAGATGGCCCATGTCGACCCGAAGACGGATCACAACCTCCAGCAACCTGCGGCTCGCACTGCCCGCGCATTGGATGATCGTCTCCGCTCACTGGCGCGTGAGCTGTGTCCGGGAGATGCGTTTGCGGGTGCTAGGCGGCCAGAGGACAGGCTCCACGAGCTCGCGGGCGCCATCGAATCCGAGACGACCGAAATCACCATGCGCGATTCGGCGCGGATACTCCAGAGTCTCACACGGCTCTATCGCAGTGCGTGTAGAGGACGTGAAGACGAGCAGTTTACGGCCACGGCGGCGAGCTACGCCGCCGTAATCAGTGCACTCAGCCGCAGGTTTCCCGGGCTGGATTTCGACGAGGCCGTCGGCCAACTGCTGAAGCTCATGATCCGGCTGTTCAAGAGCGAGGATGCCGGCTGGGTCACTGTTTACCGGCAGTTGCGTTCTATTCCAGACTCCGTGAGCGCGAAGCAGCAGCTCCAGCGCGTGTGCTCCGCGGACATTCGCGAGTGGTTCGACGCAGGCGTGAAGAACCTGTTCAGCCTGCGCGACGGGCTTTTTGAGCGGATAGGGAAGCTTGATGAGGATGCCGACGCCATTGCCCGGGAGATTCAGGCGGGAGAGAGCGAGCTTGCGGCCGCGCGAACGCAGAGCACGAGCGACGGCCGGGTGATCGTGCTCGCCGATCGGGTCAAGGCGCGCCAGATCGCAGCATTACGGGAGAAGCGGCAGTCGATCCTCGATGAGAAGGCGGGCAAGGCAGATACGGTGTCCCTGATACAAGCGGACATCCGGGAATTCGAGCGCAGACTCGGCGAAGCAAGGCGTGCATACCTGGTGCGCCCTGCCTGATTCCTTGCTGCGCACGACCTAGGCGACTGACCGGTCTGACGGGGGCGTGACGCCCAATTCCGGCTCGGCCGACACTCTCCGGACGAACGGACAATGGGCAAGAGCCCATTCCCGCAAAGGCGGAAGCGAAGCGTACCCATCATTCGGGGCTGGCCAATCGGCGTTCGCAAACCTGAACTGCTAGCAGCGGATGCTTTCCAGTTTCTCCCGCAGCGCCTTGATCCGCTTCGGTACCACCGACGCATGCCCCTCGGCCATCGCGAGCTGGGAGATGAAGAACTGGGTTTGCGGGCTTTGCGTCTGCTTCAGCAGCTTGTCGAAAATGACGTTCACCTCGCTGGCTTCCAGCTTGTCCGTGAGATCCAGCGCCTCATCCAGGCTCAGCCGCCACACGTTACGCTCGTGGGCGCGCATTTCGCTTAGCAGGGAACGTATGTCGGGATCGCGCACGCTCGGCACGTAATCCAGCTTTCCGTGCGCATCGATGGTGTACAGGCACAGCGACATAATGCGCGCGTGCTCTTCCTCCTCCGCTTGGAGCTCCTCGAAAAACTCCCGCACGGGTTTGACCTCTGCGAAGCGTCTCGCCATCCGAGAGTAGATCCGCGCTGCGCGCAGCTCCAGCAGGGCGGAAAGGCGATAGGCACTCCCGACGGGGCCCGGCATCGGTATGCCGTCTTCCATGTATTTCTTCTCCATCTGCTCCAGCAGTCCCTGGCGGCCGGAGCTCATCGCACGGATGTAGGCGAAAAGCCCGAAAGTCTTGATAACTTCTCCCGGGTGCTGTCGCACATAGTCACGATCGACAATCGCCGGCATGGATTTCACCTCGTTATTTCCCGCCCAAGTTCGCATCCTAGTTTGCTTCCGCCCGCGGTGCAGGCGCCAGTCCCCCGTTGTTGCCCCGAATCAACTACAGACTCTTTTCGGGAGCACGCATGGATCGCAGGGCTCCCGGTCCGCTCGAACATGAGTCGCCAGCGCTCACTTGCAGATAGCTTCACAGCTTCTGTGACGTTGTTCACAGATGGGAGCTTGACGCAAGAACAGGGCGGTGCTATGCGCCGAGAGAGCTTCACAAGTCGATGATGCTCTGTAGCTCGCTGATTTTTGCAGAAAAAGATGAGTGACCAAAATGTGACCGATCTAACGAAATCCCCGTGATTCGAAGGGCTCAGCCGCGCGTCGAGGAAACGATCCACATCGTTATCCACAGGCTCAGTGAACAAAAAAGTTTTCACACTCTATTGCTTGCAGTTATCGCTCCGTTTCGAGAAACGACTTCAGTAACAGGCCGCAACCCGCTCCTGCTCTGATGTGATGCCGCCCACAACCCCCGCTGTTCCCAACACCGCCATATCTCCGAGGGAAATCATTCCGTTCCTTGCGGGGGGAGGGATTTCGCGACAACAAAAAACTGGTTGACGATATTACCGTATTCTAATATGCTACTCCCCGAGTTCGCTGAAATGCGCTCTCACTTGCTGCATCCAGACATATCAAATTCGGAGAAATTCAATGAAAAAGCTCGCTACTGCTGCCGCTATCGCGGCTCTGCTCGGTGTGTCCGCTTCCGCTTCCGCTTGGTGGGGCGGTCCTGGTGGTTGGGGCGGCCCGGGCTGGGGTAACGGCGGCAACGACTGGTGGAACGACATGATGGGTGACGGCTACGGCGACTTCAACATGAGCATGTCCGGTGGCGGGCGTGGTTGGGGTCGCGGCTACAACCGCTACCGCGACTATTACGGCTACGGCCCGTACGGTTGGGGTGGCCCGTGGGGAGGCTACGGTGCTCCTTACTACGGTGGTGGCTACCCTTATGCCGCCCCGTACGCCGCCCCTGTTGCGCCTGCCGCTCCGGCCCAAGCCGAAACCAAGTAACGGATTTTCGCCGAACTGAACGCGGTTCAATGCACACGGATGTGGGTCACTCACCCGCCCCCGTCTTACGGGGCGGGTTGTGGCGTCTCGGAATCGTCGAGGCCCACAAGGCCTTTGATGTTTCGGCGTCGGTGGAGGGCAGCGAGCAGCAAGCAGTATCGCGGTAGCAGACTCCTTCCTCCGGCGCCACCCTCCTCCGTCGCACCCTCCATCTCTGTGCCCGCCCGGGTTGGATAGCGGCACAGCCATTGGACACGGGCTATGCCTGCATGTCCGGTATCACGGACTCGCATCCTGGTCCGCCACGCAACCAGCGCGCCGCAATTCGCAGTCGATGTGCCCGAGCTTGGCTAGGGTCTCCGCCGCGAGGGTGCGCTGAGCAGTCTCAAACAGCTCGTTCTCCTCGAAACGGATGTGCGCCTCCAAGAGATCTGCAAACGCCGCCAGGCTCGCGGGGCGGTCGTCTGCGATCAGCGCACGCATGGAGCGATGCTCCCCGCAAGGGTGCGATCGACCAGGGCCGCTTCACCCACCGCACAAAGCGCAGGCAGCAGCCCTCGTTCCTCGATCTCGAAATGGGGCTCCAGCTCCGCCCGGAAGCGCCGGCGGAGGTCCTGCCAGGTTGCCGTCCGCACCGCCAACCCTGCCACCGACGCCTTGCGTGCCCGGCGCGCTAGGACCAGTCCGGAATGGCGGTCGCTGGAGAGGCTGCGGAGCGCCGCTATCCGTCTCATGGTCGATTACTCGCGTGATTAGGAATAGGGGGTTCCCAAGCGCGACAGCTCGTTGACCGGATGCGCTATCAGTTTGCGGGTCCGCCCTCACCCGTCTCAGTGCTCGCCCTTGGTGCGCAAAAGGCCGGCCAGTCGGTTGCCCTGCTTTTGCGGGCCTCCGTGGGGAAAGAGCTTGTGCAGGTAGCGACTGTTTCCCCGCTCCTCACCCCACAGCTTACGGAAATGGCGAACCATGTCCCGCACTGTAATCTGAGTGCCATGCTGCGCGTAGTGCTCGCGGAGAAAGCGGACGATCTCCCAGTGTTCTCCAGTCAACGGCAGGTCCTCGGCTGCCGCCTGGCTTCTGACAAACGCCTCGGACCAGTCGGCCGGATTGACCAGATAGCCTTCACTGTCAGTGAGCACCTCACGCCCGTCGACCCGGATGCTGCGGGTCGCCATGTTCGGATAGGCGTTACTGCCTTCCGGAAACTCGCCGGGGGTGCCTTCAGAACCGTAACCCGCTTGGGTGATGGACCAGAGCCCAATGGGGATCTCCCCCTCCAGTCGCCCATGGTAGCGCTCGACCCCTGAGACCAAGACCTTCCCGCTGCTAGGCGGAATGTCGAATCGCGCGACGCCCGTCCGATCGGTGGGCACCGGCGGTGTATACCGGCCGTCCGGATCGAGCTGCAGCACCACGGGCGTGCGCTTCAGCGGCTCGTTGGTGACCCTCATGAAGACCTTGACGCTGATCATGCTACCTCCTTGCCTTCGAGCGGTCGCGGGCAACCGCCACAAGACCTAGCCGAATACTGTGGATATGAGGTGTATTTGTAACGCGAAGGGTCCTGAGGCGATTTGATGCCGGTCAAACGTGCTCGGTGCCGGCTGGATCAAGGCTCCGAGCGCCTGACCCCTTCGATCTCCGCAATGACCGGCCGCAGGTCTAGAGCCCTGATAGCCTGGATAGCCATTTCCCACCGACCCTCTCCGCACAACCCGCTCATACCCGCACGCTCATAGGCATCAATCGCCGCCTGCAGACAGGCATCCCGGACTGTAAGGGCAAGCTGGTAATCATCGCCTTTCGCCATCGTTACCTCCTCTGTTCGCAGATTGGACCTGTCCAGCCCGCGTTTGCGTTCGCCCTTACGGGATCGCCGCCGGACACCCTAAGGACCTCCGACGAGTGCCGGTCAGGCATCGATTGATGTCAGTCAAGGCCCAATCAAGGGCGCACTCCTAGCATCCGGTCCATGTGGAAGCCCCAGGAGGCAGATGTGGCAGTACCGGCGCAGGACCTGGAGGCACGCTACCCCCCCGGCGACCTGGCGATCTGGATCTTTATCCTGGCGGAGCTGGCGGTGTTCGCTGCTTTCTTCGGGGCATACGCCTTCACGCGTGTGCATCACGTGGACCTGTTCAACACTTACCAGCGTACCCTCGACCAGCGGGCCGGCCTGATCAACACCGTCGTCCTGATCACAAGCAGCTACTTCGTCGTGCGCGCGGTTGCGGCGATCCGCGCGGGCAGCAGCCGGCTGTGCGTGCACTGGCTGCTGGCCGCCCTCGGGATGGGCGCGGTGTTTCTCGCGGTGAAGTCCGCGGAGTACGTCCACCATTTCGGCGAAGGCGTGCGCCTGAGCACGAATACGTTTTACATGTTTTATTTGTCCCTGACGTTCTTCCATTTCATGCACGTCATCCTCGGGATGACGATTCTCGGCGCGGTCGCGGTCAAGGCCCATCGCCGCGGCTACTCGGCGACCGAGCACACAGGGGTGGAGACAGGGGCATCTTATTGGCACATGGTCGACCTGGTGTGGCTGATCCTTTTCCCTCTGGTCTATGTGATGCGGTGATGGCAAGGGACACTCAAGTCAAATGGCTTCGCCCCTGCACCCGCGTCTATTTGGTGATGCTGGCGCTTACGCTGGCCACCTACACGATCGGCGTCAGCGGGGCTCGCGGCGTTAAGGTGTCGCTGCTGGTCTTGGGCTTCGCGCTGATCAAGGGGCAGATGGTGGGCGACTATTTCATGGGCTTGAAGGGCGTGCGGGGTTTATGGCGGTGGGTGATCTTCCTATGGCTCTCCATCCCCGGCGCACTTATCACCGCCGCCTTCGCGCTCGCCGGCTGACGGAGGCGTGTCGGCCCCTCGGCGCAGTGAGCCCCTCGCAGTTGCCCGCAGCGGACCGGTCCACTTGATCCAGGTTAAGGAGCATCTGTAAAGGCTAAGGAATGATCGGCCGCCTCTCGTTGCCGTGAGAGTGTTGTAGGCACCGAGAGGCACCACGACAGATCAACCGCCTTTCCGCTCTAGAGGAGGACATGATGAAGCACTTGCCACTACTACTGACTGCCGCACTACTCTCTTCCGTCGGTCTCGCCAACGCTGCGACAACGGCGGATGCCTGCGCAGACCTGGCGGCGGCCCGCACCGAGCTGGTTGCCATGATCGGTGCCACCGATCCAGCGGCGCTCGACGACTACAAGTCCAAGGTCCATGCCGCCAGCGATCGACTCGATGCGGATCTCGAGTCCATGGCCTCCGGCCCCGACGCCGCCAAGGCGGCTGAGTTCAAGCCGGTCTGGGAGGCCTTCAAGGAGACGCGCGAGAGCGAGATCATCCCGGCCGTTTACGCCGGGAAGAACGCCGATGCCAAGGCGATCGCCACCGGCATCCAGGCCGAGCGCATGAAGAAGATGAAGGCCGCGATGGGCTGCAACTAGCCCGTCACGTCCTTGACCACCCCGGTCCCCGCCACGTGGGCACGTCCCCGGACGGGGGACCGGGCCAAGCCATGGGTGACAGAATGCACGCTGCCTATTGCACCTCCGCGGTTGCCTTGAGTCCGTCCCGCAACGAGCCGGCGGTCTTCTACCGTCCTCAGGGCAACGAGATCCGCCTGTTCGAGCACGCCTACCGCGACCGCCTGCCGCTCATGATCAAGGGACCGACAGGCTGCGGGAAGACGCGCTTCATCCAATACATGGCGGCCCGGCTGGGGCGTCCCCTGTACACCGTGGCCTGCCACGACGACCTGACGGCCGCGGACCTGGTGGGCCGCCACCTGATCGGCGACAGCGGCACCTTCTGGAGCGACGGACCCCTGACCCGGGCCGTGCGCGAGGGGGCCATCTGTTATCTGGACGAGGTGGTGGAGGCGCGCAAGGACACCACCGTGGTGCTGCACCCGTTGACGGACGACCGGCGCATCCTGCCCCTGGAGCGTACGGGGGAGATCCTCGAGGCCCCGCCCGAGTTCATGCTGGTGGTGTCCTTCAACCCCGGCTACCAGAACCTGCTCAAGGGCATGAAGCCGAGCACCCGCCAACGCTTCGTCGCCGTGAGCTTCGATTTCCCGCCCCCGGGGCTGGAGGCGGAGATCCTTGCGGGCGAGAGCGGCATCGACGAGACACAGGCGCAGGCCCTGGTACGGCTTGCCGGCGCCTTGCGGGCGCTGAAGGATCACGACCTGGAGGAGGCGGCATCCACCCGCCTGCTGGTCTATGCGGCCACGCTCATTCAGAGCGGGATGGCGGTGCGCGATGCCTGCTACGCGGCGCTCGTCGAGCCCCTGACGGACGATGCGGAGACCATCGCCGCGCTGCGGGAAGTCGTGGATGCAACGCTTGGCTGAGGAATCGGCTCCTGCGGGCAGCGGCCTGGCCGTTACGGCCGAGGCCCTCTACCTCGCGAACCTGCTGCTCCTGCCTGCGGTCTCCTTCATCGGCCTCGCCGTCCTCTTCCTGCGCCGCAACGCGGACACCCCGCCGCTGGCCGCGGCCCACGTCGAGCAGACCTTTTCGGCGAGCCTCTGGGCCGGCGTCCTGCTCGTTGCCGTCAATCTGCTGATCCTGGCCCTCGGCGGCTACCGGGGGATCCACACCTGGGTGCTGGTCATCCTCTATTTCACGGTCTGCCACTCGACGCTCGTCCTTTTCGGCATCGTGGGTCTCGCCAAGGCGCTCGCCGGGCAGTGCTGGCGGTTTCCCGTCGTGGGCCGCCCGCTTCCCCTGGGCTGCCCCAAGGAAGGGCCGCATGGCTAGGACAGTCCTGCAGCGCCGGCGCGCCCTGTTCCAGGCCGGGTTCTTCGCGCTCTTCGTGCTTGCCCCGGTGCTCGACATCTTCCGCATCGATCTCACCCGCGGGCATGCAATCCTCTTCGGGCAGGACTGGACCCTGGGTATCGACACCTTCCTGGCGGGTCAGGCGGGCGCCGGCGAGGCCGCTCTCAACCTCCTGCTCCGCGGCTTTCTGCCGCTGTTCGGCGGCGCCGCCCTGTTTCTATGGCTCGCCTGGCGCTACGGGCGCCTCTACTGCGGCTGGCTCTGTCCCCACTTCTCGGTGGTCGAGCTGATCAACCGGCTGATGCGCCGGGCCTGCGGCAAGCCGAGCCTGTGGGAGCGCAAGCCCCTGCCCGAGCTGCAGCCGGACGGGCGCCGGCTGCGGCCCAACGCCTGGTACTGGCTCCCCACCCTGACGGCCGTCATCGGCTTCGCCTTCCTGTGGGCCCTGGTGCTGCTCACCTATCTCCTCCCCCCGGCGGCGATCTACCACAACCTCGTGAGCGGCGAGCTGACCCGCAATCAGGCGGTCTTTCTGACCGCCGGGACGGCGGCACTGACCGTGGAGTTCCTCCTCGCCCGCCACCTCTTCTGCCGCTTCGGCTGCGCCGTCGGCCTGTTCCAGAGCCTCGCCTGGATGGCGAACCCGCGGGCCATGGTGGTGGGCTTCGACACGCCGCGGGCCGATTCCTGCACGGACTGCAACAACGCCTGCGACAACGCCTGCCCCATGCGGCTGCGACCGCGCACCCTCAAGCGCAAGATGTTCACCTGCACCGAGTGCGCGGAATGCATCGCCGCCTGCACCCAGGTCCAGGGCGGGCGTCCCGAGCAGAGCCTGCTGCGCTGGGTGGCGGGCGATCCGGCCCTTCCGGTGGTGACCGGGCGGCCCGCACCGGCCGGCCGCGGATCCGGCCCGAAGCCGGAGACCCCGCAAGTGGGCGGGGCAACGCTGAGGCAGACCGCCGCCGCGCGAGGCGCCTAGATGGAAGAGAAGGTCGGCGAGATCTGGCACCGCCTCATCACGCGCGCCGCGTCCCGGAGCCATCCGCAGGCGGCCGTTCGCCTGAATCAGGTGTCCGGCACGGTCGCTATCCTGTTCCGTGCGCTGGGCGGCGACGGCGGCCTGTCGGTGGAGGCGGCGGATGCGACGGCCTATCGCGGCCGGCGCAGCTTGCTGCAACGAATCGCGGGCACGGGCGGGCGGGTGGCGCTCGCCTGGCGCGACGAGCGCTCCCTGCGCCTGCCGCCGTTGATCGACTGTTTTCCTGAGGCCGGCCTCAATCGCGATCTCTATCTCTGGCTCGCGGCACTCGCCTCCGGCGCGGACGGCGCGACTGGAAGCTGGTTCCGGCGCAACCAAACGCTCGCGGCCCGCACCCTGCAGCGGTTTCCCGGGCTGCGGGAGCGCTACCGGCGCCTCGTCGCCGCCCACCTGCGCCAGCGTCCGGACCCGCAGGGCATGCCCGCCGCCGAGGGCCGGCAGGAGCAGGCGGTCCGTGACGCCTTAGAGCGGCCAGGCAAGGCCGAGGCCCCGCCCCCGTGCGGCCGCCCGCCGTACCCCGTGCCCCTGTGGCTCCACCCGGATCCGCCCCTGGCGCGGGGGAACACATCCAAGCAAGCCGACGGCGCCCGCAGCGAGGGCGACGGAAAGGCGGCGGAGCTCGAAGGGCACCGGCGCCGCCGCGGCGAGCGGGTCGAGATGCCCGAGAAGAATCAGGGTCTGGTCACCATCCGCATGGAGAACATCCTCACCTTCGGCGAGTACGTGAAGGTGGACCGCGGGACCGACGATGAGGACGACCTGGAGCAGGCCCGCAGCGCCGCCGAGGACCTCGAGCGCATCGCGGTCGCCCGAGACCGCAAGGCATCCGGCGCACGCCTCAAGTTCGACCTGGACCTGCCCGCCGAGTCCGAGGACGACCTGGTCCTTGCCGACGGCATCCTGCTCCCGGAGTGGGACTGGAAGCGCGCCCGACTGCGTCCGAACCACTGCCGCATCGTCTCCATGCAGGCGGCGGAGGCCGCACCCTGCGAGCTGCCGCAACACCTGCGGCACATCGCCAAGCGCCTGCGCAGCCAGTTCCAGGCCCTCGCACCCGCCCGGGTCTGGCACCGGGCTCAGCCCGACGGGCAGGAGGTGGACCTGGACGCCTATCTGCGCTTCGCCTCCGATCGGCGGACCGGGCGGGGCGTCGCCGCCGACGGCCTCTACCGGGAGATGCGCAGCGGCGCGCGCGACCTCGCCTGCCTGCTCCTCGCGGACCTGTCCCTCTCCACCGACACCTGGATCGACGACCGCGCCCGGGTCATTGACGTCATTCGCGCGAGCCTGTTCCTGTTCGCCGAGAGCCTGGCCGCCACAGGGGACCGCTTCGGCATGTTCGGCTTCTCGTCACGCCGGCGCGACCCGGTGCGGGTGCACACCCTGAAAGGGTTCGACGAGGCGTACGGCGCGCGCGTGCGCGGCCGCATCCAGGCCATCAAGCCGGGCTACTACACGCGCATGGGCGCGGGCATCCGCCACGCCACCAACCTGCTCGCCGAGCAGGCGGGGGGCCGGCGCCTGCTGCTCATTCTGAGCGACGGCAAGCCGAACGACTTGGACCAGTACGAGGGCCGCTACGGCATCGAGGACACGCGCCACGCCGTGCAGGCGGCCCGCCGCCTGGGCCTCGAGCCCTTCTGTGTCACCATCGACGAGCGGGGCAACGAGTACCTGCCCCACCTCTTCGGCACGGGCGGCTATCTGGTCATCCGCCGGCCCGCCGAGCTGCCGTCGCGCCTGCCACTGCTCTATGCCCGCCTGACCGCCTGAGATACGCCGTGCGGGGACCATTACGCTCGTCCGACCCTTCAGCCTGCGCCGGTTGGTGGCGCATCGTCGCCAAGCGACGGCGGGGGCCGCGGCCTGCGCTGCGTTTCCGCCGCCTGATCGCCGTCCTGGCGCTGCTGCCGTTCGCCGCGGCGGCACAGACATTCGATGCCGGCGCCGTTCTCCGCTTCAACACCATCTGCGCGCGCTGTCACGAAGGGGAATGCAGCGGGCGCCTCACCTTCTCCAGCGGACCGGAGGCCGCCTTCGACCACATCCGCCGGTACACCGGAGCGGTCGAGCCCGAGATCGCGCGTCAGCTCTACGCCATCCTCGCGTACATGAAACACCGGTGCGCCTACGTGCCGTTGCCGCCCCTCGATGCGCCGTCCAGGGCCACACGCGAGACGCTGGATGGCTACCGAGAGCCGTCCAGCGGCACCTACTTTATCCCCCTTGGTGTCCTCGCCGCGGGAGAGCACCGCCTCGTCTTGCACCTGGCCGAGCCGGCCAGGGTACGCGCCGAAGTGCTGAGCGAGCACTTCGAGCCGCTGGTGGATGAGTGTGCGACGACGCGCGGGACATCGCTGGAGCTTGAGTTCCTGGCGGAGGAGCCGGCCGTCTGCTACCTGCGCCTGCGCGCCGCTCGGTTACCGCGGCTGGAGCGCCTTCAGCTGCTGTCGCCAAACGGCCGCAAGGGTGAGCCGAACGCGCGGACGAGGGCTGACGGCGCGCCCAACCCTGAAAGCGACTGAGCGCCTCCCGGGACCTATCAGCCGAGATTCGGAAGTTGCACCACGATGGACACGAAGAGCGGGAAGACGCTCAATGCGTTCCCTCCATTTTCACCGCACCCTCCGGGTGCCGCGGGATACCCCGCCCTCCCTCTTTCGCCTTTTTTCTCTTCGTTTCTCTTCGTGGTGACATACCCTTTCCCGGGTCAATTTCCGACAGCCGTCGGCACTCGCCGTTATGACGCGGGTGAAAAAGAGACCACCCGCGAAGGCCGCACCAAGGTCTCTGCCGCGAGCACCTTACGCCGGGAGCGCAGCGAGGTCATTCACCCACGTAAAGTTTCACAGCTGTGGCATCGGGCAGCCGGAATCGTTGCGAACGAATCTCGAGCAACCGGCTTGAACACAACACCCTTAGGGTACGGCTAAAGGTCTCGGGGGTTATGTTCAAGAAGAGGGCGACGTCGCACTTGCGCATGGGCATGGTGTAGTAGCCCTCCTGGGATGGCTTGCGGGCTTCGAGGCGCTGCTGCAGATCGAGGAAGAAGCTCAGGACGCGTGCCTCCATCTCCTTGCGCGCGGTCCAGCCCCGCTGCGCTTCGTAGGTCTTCAGCCGCCCCCCCAATCGGTTCAACAGCCAGCGCTGGAGCAGCGGTATGCCGCTGCACAGCCGCTCGAGCTCGCCATACGGCAGGGCGCACACAGTCGTGCTCTGCAGCGCGATGGCCTCACACGGGTAGGAAGGTGATCCGATTGCGTCGAGCCCAAATAGCTCACCTTCCAGGTAGAAGCCGGTGAGGCTCAGGTTACCGTCCACGGTGAGCTGCTGCGTCTTCACCGAGCCCGACTGCACGACGAACAAGGAGGTGAAGGGTGCGCCCATGGAGAAAATGCGGTCCCCACGCCCGAAAGAGTCCCGTCGCCGAATGACCGCGCTCAGGTCGCGCTCCTGCTCGAGGTCGAGGTGCCGGGGCAGGCAGAGGTGCTCCGTGGTGCACCCGCGACAGGGGCTCCGAAAGGGCACCAGGTGCAAATCTTTCGACAGGGTCGCGCTAGCAGGCATCGGGATCTCGCCTTATTAAAATTTGACGGCACCAATGATGGCCGGGTTCCCGACCGAGGGCCAGTTGAACGAACGACTTGTGGATTCTCGGCCGCGGCCGGCCACTGCCTCTGCTCGGCCCGCGAGGGTCGGGGTGCGTCGGCGGAAGCTTCGGCGGCAGCATTCCCACCCCTCGGAAAGAACCGAAAAACTGGACAATCGGCCTGGCGCGCCCAACGAACGCCAGAGTCTTCCAGAGGCATCGACGGGGCAGCCCGGAAGGGTCGCTGCTTTCCTCGGGTCCCAAGGGACGCGGAGGTTAGAAAAAGACAGGCTCGTCCGCTACCTGTAGAATTGTGCCGTTTTCACGAACGTTCCCAGGGTACGGCTGGGAGCATCGGGGCACCTATCCAGTCGGACGGTGCCCAACCGTTCCCGAGCCCAATCGATCACACGCGGGCCGCTCTTCCGCGCTGCGCGGCCAAAGCAAGCTCGCATCACCTCAGACTGCCGTGCCTGATCACCGCCATGCCTAACCGATCCCTGCTCGATCTGATCTGCCCTGCCGGCAGCCTGCCGGCCCTGAAGGCGGCCGTGGACAACGGGGCCGACGGCGTCTATCTGGGTCTGAAGGACAACACGAACGCGCGGAACTTCTCCGGCCTGAACTTCGACCACCAGGGCCTCGCCGAGGGCATCCGGTACGCTCATTCAAAGCGCGTCAAGGTGCTCATGGCCTTGAACACCTTCCCGCAGCCGGCGACCCGCACGCGCTGGCACCAGGCGCTCGACACCGCCGCCGAGCTCGGCGTCGACGCGGCAATCCTGGCGGACCCGGGGCTCATGGCGTACGCAGTCAAGGAGCACCCCGAGTTGAGGCTGCACCTGTCTGTCCAAGCATCGGCCACCAGCTATGAGGCCATCAACTTCTACCACGAGCGCTTCGGGGTCCGCCGCGCCGTGCTGCCCCGCGTCCTCTCCCTGCCCCAGGTGGAGAACCTGGTCGAGCACACCGAGGTGGAGATCGAGCTGTTCGGGTTCGGCGGCCTGTGCGTCATGGTCGAGGGGCGCTGCCTGCTCTCCTCCTATACCTGCGGCGACTCGCCGAACACCCGCGGCGCCTGCTCCCCGGGCCACGCCGTGCGCTGGCAGCAGACACCGCAGGGAATGGAGACACGCCTGAACGGCATGCTGATCGACCGCTACGCCGATCACGAGAAGGCCGCCTATCCGACCATATGCAAAGGCCGCTACCTGGTCCGCGGCGAGACCTACTACGCCATCGAGGAGCCCGCGAGCCTCAACAACATGGAGATGCTCCCGGAGATGGCACGTCTCGGCATCGCCGCGATCAAGATCGAAGGACGCCAACGGAGCCCCGCCTACGTCGCCCAGGTCACTCGCATCTGGCGTGCCGCCATCGACGCGGTAAGGCGCGCCCCGGACAGGTTCAGGCCAGCACCCGGGTGGACGGCGGAGCTCACCAAGGTGTCCGAGGGCAGCATGCACACTCTTGGCGCCTACTACCGACCGTGGAAATGACCATGAAGCTGTCCCTCGGCCCCCTGCTCTACTACTGGTCCCGCGACGACACCCTGGCCTTCTACGAGCAGGCCACCGCCTGGCCCCTGGATATCGTCTACCTGGGCGAGAGCGTCTGCTCCCGACGCCATCTGCTGCGCCTGCCAGACTGGCTGGAGCTGGCCGAACAGCTCGCAGCGGTCGGCAAGGAGGTCGTGCTCTCCAGCCAGACGCTGATTGAATCCGAGTCCGACCTCCAGGCCCTGCGCCGGCTCGTCGCCGACGGCCGCTTTCCGATCGAGGCGAACGAATGGGGTGCCGTGCGCCTGCTGGGCCGGGCGGAGCACCCGTTTGTCGCCGGCCCGACCCTGAATGCTTACAACCCCGACACCCTGGCCCTGCTCGCGGACCTGGGTGCCGTGCGCTGGGTACCGCCGGTGGAGATGCCGGGCGAGATGCTGACGGCGATGCGGCACAGCCTGCCCGCGGACTGCGGCATCCAGACGGAGCTGTTCGCTTACGGCCGCATGCCCCTGGCCTTTTCCGCCCGTTGCTTCACGGCACGCCACTACAACCTGCAGAAAGATGACTGCCAGTTCCGCTGCCTGGACCACCCCGACGGCCTGACCCTGACCTCTCGGGACGGCGAGGCCTTCCTGGCGCTCAACGGCATACAGACCCAGTCCGCACGGGTCATGAGCCTGGCCCACCGCATCCCGGAGCTCGCCGCCGCTGGGGTCGCCATCCTGCGGCTCTCACCCCAGTCGCGGCGCATGGCGCAGGTCGTGTCCCTGTTCCGGGAGCTGGTGGACGGCAAGCTCAAGCCGCAGCAGGCCCCCGAGCGGCTGGCGCCCCTGATGCCGGCCCCGCCCTGCGACGGCTACTGGCTCGGTCAGGCGGGCATGAGCTATCAGCCTGCCGTCCCGCAACTGAGCTAACGAACGAGACCCCGATGAAGCTTCCGCACCTGCCCGCATTCCCGCAGCCCCTCGCCCGGCTGCTTGCCGCCCTGCCGTCCCGGCCCGCCTCCCACGCCTTCGCGGCCGGCGCCAACCTCCTCGCCTGGCCGACCCTGCGTGAGCTCGACTGGTCCGCCGCCCGCGGGCGGCGTTTCTGCGTGTCGGTGCAGGACACCGGCCTCAGGTTCTACTTCTCGGTCCAGGAGCGGGGCTTTCGCGCCGAGCACGAGGGCCCGGCGGATGTCACCTTTACGGCCACGGCACAGGACCTGGCGCGCCTGACCCTGCGGCTCGAGGATCCCGACACCCTCTTCTTCAACCGCCGCCTGCTGATCGAGGGCGACACGGACCTGGGCCTGCGAGTGAAGAACATGCTCGACGGCGTCGAGCTCGAGGCCGTCGCCCGGGCAATGCCGGCCGGGATCGGCCGGGCCGTCCTGCGCCTGCGCGCGCTGGCCGCCGACTGAGCGCGCAACACCCGCAAGCGCGGACAGACGGCGAGCCGGCACTCCTGGCGCGAGGCCGCACCCCGTATGCCGTATGCCGTGACTCGCGCGTCCCCTCGTAAATCCCGCTGCCATTCCTATCGTCGGGACCGATAGTTGGTGTTAAAAGAATTCGTTTGTCTCGTGCCGCTCCCAACATATATGTACCTTTACGGCCCTTGCCAAGCGGTGTGCGTTTGAAGGGTTCAAACCGCCACTAGCGCAGGTTATTTTCCGCCGCGGCATGCAGGATTAGCGCGATCATTCAGCGATACGGCAGCACATCAAGGACCAGCACTGACGGGGATGATTCCGAGCAAGATCACCACGAGGTCCAAGCCAGGCCAGCGCCTTGCCGCGCTCTCGCGGATCGTGCGCGATGTAGACTCAGCGGCCGACTTGGAGAGCGCGTTGAGCGTATTGGTACGTCGGACGCGCGAGGTCATGGGGGTCGACGTCTGCACGGTCTATTTCACAGACGAAAATGACAGACAACTTGTGATAGCTGCCACGGATGGCCTGTCGTCTCGCGTGGTGGGAAATGTCCAATCCAGTTTTGGGCGTGGATTAATAGGCCGGATCGCCGAGAGCCATAAGCCACTCAATCTCGAGCAGGTGCCGCCGGAGCTCGATCAGGACTTCCTACTGCAGGCCGGCGCCGGTCGCTACCAGGGATTTCTTGGTGTCCCCGTCGTACACAAGACACGCGTTCAAGGCGTATTGCTGGTACGGCAACGTGAGGCGCACCGATTCGACGATACCGACGAGGCATTGCTTACCACGCTCGCGGCCCAGCTCGGCGGTGCGATCGCCTACGCGAAAGCCAGCGGCGAGTGGTGCCGTATGTGCCGCCCACAGGGCTCGACGCCAGGGCGAATCGAAGGGCTGCCCGGTGCGCCCGGATTGGCCGTCGGCCGGGGTGCCGTGGTATTTGGCACGAGCTCGATCGGCAGTATCCCCGATCGGGTGATCTCGGATACACAGACCGAGGAAACCCGCCTGCGTGAGGCCATTAGGGGCGTTCGGGAGGAAACGGCCCTCCTCGACGCCCAGATGGAAGGCAGACTATCGGAAGTGGATCGTGCCCTATTCGGCGCCTATGCATTGCTGCTCGACAGTCCCGAGATCCTGGATACTGCATTGACCGAGGTACGGCGGGGCAATTGGGCGCCCGGCTCAGTGTCCCGGGCCTTCGCTTCCTACGCCGCACGGTTCGACGCCATGCCGGATACCTATTTGCGCGAGCGCGCAGCGGATATTCGTGCGCTGGGTGGACGCATACTTACCCGCCTTCTCGGGGAAACCAGTGCGGTAAAGATTGGCCAGGTCGCCACCGTGCTCGTTGGTCAGCGCCTGAGCGCCCTCGATATCGGTCAGGCCCGAAGCGGCAATCTCGTCGGCGTCGTCTCAGGCGACGGAACAGCCTTGTCGCATACCGCGATCCTGGCCCGCGCACTTGGCATACCTGCAGTAGTGGGGGTTTCCGGGTTGCCGCTGGCGTACCTCGATGGCCAAGAGCTCGCCGTAGACGGTTCGGCGGGTCACGTACATCTGAACCTAACTCCGCCCATGCGTAAGGCATTCGAGCAGTCGATAGAAAACCAGCGAGATATCGACCGGGCCCTCGAGCCGGTGAGAGACCTTGACGCGGTGACGGTCGATGGCGTCAACGTCGCGCTGTTCATCAACGCGGGTCTGAGTACAGACGTGGACGTGGCGAAAGCCGCTGGTTCGGCGGGAATCGGCCTGTACCGCACTGAATTACCGTTCATGTTGTTCGATCGCTTACCGGGCGAACAGGAACAGGTGCAAATCTACCGGCACGCTTTGCAGACAATGAGCCCGTTGCCCGTGACCCTCCGAACCCTTGACGTGGGTGGGGACAAGCAACTGCCTTACCTCCACGTGACAGAGACCAATCCCACATACGGTCAGCGGGGCATCCGATTCATGTTGGATCACCCGGAGATATTTCTGACCCAAATCCGAGCGGCGCTGCGAGCTGACCTCGGAGTGGGCAATCTACGGCTGCTATTGCCGATGATCAGCGGCGCCGACGAGCTGGACGAGGCACTCTGCCTGCTCGACCAGGCCAAACAGCAGCTGCTGGACGAAGGTCTATCTGTCTCGCGTCCCAGCGTTGGGGTCATGGTCGAGGTTCCCGCGGCTGTGTACCAGATCGAGGCGCTGGCCCGCCATGTCGATTTCCTGTCGATAGGCACAAATGACCTGACCCAGTACCTCCTGGCGACGGACCGAAACAATTGCCAGGCTTCCGCGCGCCTCGACCCCGTGCACCCGGCACTACTGCGCGCGCTGCAACAAATAGCCGAGTCGGCGCAATGCGCAGGCAAGCCTGTCACGGTATGCGGCGAGATCGCTGGCGATCCGGCGATTGCCCTGTTACTCCTGGGGATGGGTTTTCACGGACTCAGCGTGAGCCCTGCGGTCTTGCCCAAAGTGAAATGGGCCGTGCGCAGCGTCTCCTCGGTGACTATGCGCTCCGTGGCCGGCAAGGCACTGCAATGCGAAAGCTCGCACGAGCTCCGTAGTTTGCTGGAAGCAGTGCGATTGGAGATAGGGCTGGATCGGCTTACTCCGCGTCCCGAGGCCCACCAAATACAAGGCGATCGTAAGCAACAGTCCGTCATCACCGCGACCTGAATGGCCATGCAACGACACCCGGCGCTGCGCACCCTGTCCAGTGATCACCATAGTGGCCTGGTTCTCGCCCGCAGAGCTCGGCAAGCGGCCAACGGGAACGCGCACGGTCAGTCCCACTGCTGGACAATGGTCGTGGCCCGATTTCACGCTGAGCTGGAACCGCACTTCCGGCTGGAAGAGGATCGCCTGCTACCCGCGCTGCGACGGGCAGGCGAAACCCCGCTGGTCGCGCGCACGCTGAGCGAGCACGCCGATTTGCGCCGTTTGATTGCAGACAATCAAACCGGCAACCTGGCCCAATTTGCCGACCTTCTCACGGCGCATATTCGCTTCGAAGAGAAAGAGCTTTTCCAACGCGCTCAACAGCTGCTCGATCTCGGCCAATTGACAGAATTGATGCCCGAATAGATATTGAGTATCGCGTGTCGCTTCGTTAACCCAGCGTCCGGGCAGGGACGCCCCGTCGCCCACGCTCTCACGCCGAATCAGGACGATGCACGTGCTTCAGATCGAAGAAAGATCCGCCCCCCCGTCGTTTGCCCTGTTCGAGCTCGGCTTTAGGCCCTTTTTCAGTGGAGCGGGATTGTTTGCCGTGCTCTCCATTCTGTTGTGGATGGCGATCTATGTCTTTTCGGTGCCCCTGGCCCCCGCAGGACTCGCCGGCACCCTTTGGCATGCCCATGAAATGGTCTTCGGCTATGCCATGGCCGTGGTTGCGGGCTTTCTGCTGACCGCCGTGGGCAACTGGACGGGGATTCGCGGCTTGCGCGGTTCAGCTCTCGCCGCCTTGCTGCTCTTGTGGGCGATCGCCAGAGTGGCTTACTTCCTGCCGGTCCCATGGGCGCTCACGCTAGCCGCAGTGGCCGACCTCCTGTTCGCCCTTGGACTGATAGCCGGCGTGAGCCTGCCGGTCTTCCGGGTCCGGCAATGGACGCAGCTCGGCGTCATTACTAAGCTGTGGCTGATGCTGCTGTGCAATGCCATATTCTATGCCGGAGCGCTGGGCTATCTCGATCAGGGAATTAGGTGGGGACTCTACACGGGCATCTATATCATCCTTGCCTTGATCTTTACGATGGCCAGGCGCGTCGTACCCTTCTTCATCGAGCGCGGCGTCGACGAGGCCTTCTCCGCACGCAATCGGCGCTGGGTCGATTTCGGCAGCCTGGTGCTTTTTGCTGCCTGGGCCGTCTTGGATGTCTTCAGCCGGCAAGCCGTCCTGGTCGCGTTGTTGTCCTTGCCGCTGGTTGCGATCCATGTCTTGCGGATGCGTGATTGGTATACACCGGGCATCTGGAAGGCGCCCCTGCTCTGGTCGCTCTACCTCGGCTATGGGTTTCTGGTGCTCGGCTTTGTGCTGAAAGCGCTCTCGGTCTGGCCGGGAATATCGCCTACCCTCGCGTTGCACGCCTTTGCCGTCGGCGGCATCGGCCTGATCACCATTGGCATGATGTCGCGCGTAGCGCTGGGGCATACCGGGCGCAATGTATTCGATCCACCCAAAGTGCTGGTCCCTATGTTTGCGTTGGTCGTGCTTGGCGCTCTCACCCGTGTGGTCGCGCCAATTATTGACGGGTCGCATTACACCTTTTGGATCGCCGCCTCGCAGGTAGTGTGGATGCTCGGCTTTGGTGTTTTCTCGGCGGTTTATGTTCCAATCTTGATCCGTCCGCGGGTCGATGGCCGCCCCGGTTAGGAGTGTTCCATCCTGTGACGCCGGAAATCAACGTCAAACGGGTTTACGAGCCGCCGGCGCCGGAGGATGGCCGCCGTGTGCTCGTGGAGCGTCTTTGGCCACGGGGCGTTCGCAAAGATTCGCTGAAGCTCGATCTCTGGGCCAAAGAGGTGGGCGCGAGCGACGTACTGCGCCGCTGGTACGGCCACATCCCTGAGTCCTGGCCAGAATTCCAACGGCGCTATCGGGCTGAGCTCACGGAACATCCCGAGCACTGGCGGGCATTGGTGGACATTGCCCATGAGGGACCCTTGACACTGTTGTTCAGCGCACGTGATGAATCGCGCAACAATGCCGTCGCCCTGCGGGAGTTTTTGCTGGAGCAATTGGGCGCCCCTGCGGAATGACTGGAGCCCTACGTCGAAGCGCTCTCCAGCATCGACACGGTCCGCCTCAGAGCGTGTGCCGGCGCAGCAGAC
This sequence comes from uncultured Gammaproteobacteria bacterium, assembly GCA_963824085.1. Taxonomy (GTDB): domain Bacteria; phylum Pseudomonadota; class Gammaproteobacteria; order Chromatiales; family Chromatiaceae; genus JARRNE01. The sequence goes on along the minus strand of CAWGNT010000013.1, from coordinate 296,552 downwards.
AATAGCGGAACTGCTGCTCCTTGCCGGCCGGCGTAAGGTGCGCCTCCTTCGCAGTGTGCACCAGGCTCCAGCCATCGCCAAACTGTGACGCGAGCGAGGCGGCATCGTAGCGTGCCACCGGCAGACCACTGCACTGTTCGGGGCCGTCTTCGGCAAAGGTCGCAATTATCAGGTGCCCGCCGGGCTTGACCGCGCACAGCGCTGCCGCGGCATAGGCGGCGCGGTCAGCAGGCTCAGTCAGGAAGTGAAACACCGCACGGTCGTGCCAGATGTCGAAACGTGCTGGCGGCAGGTCGACCTGCGTCACGTCGGCCTCGATCCAGTGAACGCGATCGGCGTATGCGCCAAGTCGTGTGCGTGAGGCGGCCAGCGCGGTCGCCGAGATATCCAGGACCCACAGATCCGCGAAACCTTCGCTCAACAGATCGGCCGTCAGGTGCGAGGCCCCGCCACCGACATCGATGATCGCGGCATCGGAGCCGACGCCACTGGCGGCGATCAACGCCAGTGAGCGGCGCGGATGCTGTTGAAACCAGCTCAGGGCATCGTCGGCCCTGTCGGCGTATACGCAGTCCCAGTGCGACTTGTCCGCCATCGGGAGATCAATCGCGTGCGGCGCGGCGGCCGGCGCCGGGCGGATCGCGCAGAGACCGCAGCGTAGCCGGCGCCACGAGGGTTCGCTCTGGATCAATGCCCCAACCACGCGTGGTGAACATCAGGCTCCTCTCTCGAATCTATACCCAATGCAAACGGTGTTTCGCTCGCCGACCCGAGGGGCCGGCCAAACGAAAGAGCCAAAGAGAAAAAATTGCGTATGCCATCCTAGACGGACCATATGATGGTGGGCAAACGATGTTTATCGGATATTGTTATCGGACTCGTCAATATTACCGCCTGTTCCGACGCAAATGGACACCAACCAGGCTCGAACCTTCCTCGCTATTGTCGCCGACGGCAGCTTCTTGGAGGCCGCGCGGCGGCTGCACGTGACCCAGTCCACCGTCAGTGCGCGTATCCAAAATCTCGAGGCCTGTCTAGGCGCCAAGCTGTTCGTGCGTAACCGCGCCGGGGCGAGCCTGACGCAGGCGGGCCGCCGCTTTCTCCAGCACGCCAAGCGGCTGGTGCTGACCGTGGAGCAGGCGCGCCACGACGTGGGCTTGCCGAGCAGATTCCGAGCCGTGATAAGGGCGGGCGGCCGAATCGCGCTGTGGGACGGTTTTCTGCCCCGCTGGATCGGGTGGATGCGGCGCACCGCTCCGGACGTGTCCATTCGGAGCGAGATAGGCTTCGAGGAGGACCTGATGCGTCGCCTCGTCGAGGGCACCCTCGACGTCGGTCTGATGTACACGCCGAGCCACGCCCCGGGCTTGGTCGTCGAGCATCTGTTCGATGAAACCCTGGTCCTTGTCAGCTCCCGGCCCGATACCCGGTGGCCGGGCGAGGACTACATCTACGTTGAGTGGGGTCCCACCTTTTACGCCCAGCACAGCGACGCCTATCCTGACCTCGAGCGGCCTCCGCAGGTCGTAAATATCGGCTGGCTGGGCGTACAGCTGATCCTCGCGAATGGCGGCTGCTGCTTCCTGCCGATCCGCATGGTCCAGCCATTTTTTGACGCGGGCCGCTTGTTCCTCGTGAAGCAGGGACCCGAGTTCACGCACCCGGCCTACATGGTGTTTTCCCGTGAGGCCGAGAGCGAGGTCCTTCGGCAGGCCGTCCAGGGACTGCGGGAGCTGGCGCGAGAGCAGCGTACCGCGGCCTGACCGGCTTCGCCGGGGCGTGAGCGGACTGCAGGGGTGGCAGAACCCCCGCAGCGCGCGCCCAGCCGCGACCCGTGCACCCGACCGGCTAAGCTCCCGCTTTCTTGCGCAAGATGTCGTCGGCCCAGGTGAGCGCGGCGACCACATTGGGAAACCCAATGGTGCTCGCGAGCACGACAATCGCGTGATAGGTCTCATCGGCAGTAGCTCCGGCCGCCAGTGCCCTCCTGACGTGGCTGTGCACCGCGCCCTCCGAGCGCAGGGCGCAGGCAGCGGCCAGCTGTATCAGCTGGGTCGTCTTCTCTTCCAGGGGCCCCTCCTCCCGGACGGCCTGTCCGAGTCCCTCCACTGCCTGGAACAGCTTCGGGTACCGTTGTTGGAGCTCAGCAAAGCGGTTCGGAACTGATGCGTCTGTCATGGTCGCCTCCTTTTCCACTGGCATGTAACGCCTGACCCTACAGGCCAAGCGCCGGGTCCGGCTGCAGCCGGTGCTGAGGAGTAAAGCACCTCGGAGGGCCAGCCGGTAGGGCAATCCGGCCCTTGTGCGCATCGCCACGATCTCCGCCGAAGCGGCCTAAGGGTTCCGGCCCCGGGGCCTTATCCCGTGCTCCAGGCACGCGGCCGCCGCATCCCGGCAATGCGGCACGCCTGCTTGACGTATCCGTACGGGAACAGCTCGAATAACCGCGCCTTGGCCCTGGGCCCGTGCCCGAGCTCCTCGGCCAGGTACTTGATGACAAAACGCGCGTCCACCGCAATGCCGTTCTCGCGATAGCAATTCCGCATGAAGTGAATGACCTTCCAGTGGTCGTCCGTCAGCGGGATCTCCTCGGCTGATGCCAGCTGTCGTCCGACCGCCTCGTTCCAGGTCTCCGGGTCTGTGAGATAGCCCTCATCGTCCAGGGCCAGGGTTGGGAAATAGACTGCACTCATGATCGTATGCACCTCGGATGGCTCTCGAGCAGGCGCTCGCGCCAATGCCTGGATAGGGTCTGTGTCGCTGGCGCCGCATCGCGCGGAGAGGATGCGCGCCAGCGACCTCTCCTTCTCAGAAACGGATATGGGCAGAATGATTAAGCGTATACCTCGACCCCGACCAGTTATCGACATGAAATCGGGTGAACGCCAATCCGGTCATCCTGAAGAACCGCTCCCAGCCGATGCGCTCCACCCACTCGCCGAGCCGCTCCCACTCCCTGGCATCCTCCTGATAGCAGCGCAGGATTTTCTTCACCACCGCCGCCACCTCCGGCCAGCGCGGCGGATTGTTGGGCAGTCCGGCCACGGCCAGCTTCTGGAAGCTTGGCTTGGAGCGCGCATTCGAGTTCTTACCCCCGACCCAGATCGCCAGCTTGGAGTGCTCCGAGTCGTTGATCTGCATGGGCGGGCATGGGGGGTAGCAGGCGCCGCAGCAGACGCACTTGCGTTCGTCCACCTCCAGCGAGGGCTTGCCATTGACAAGCGCGGGACGGATGGCCGCCACCGGGCATCGCGCCACCACGGCGGGGCGCTCACAGACATTCGCCACCAGGTCATGGTCGATCCGCGGGGGCTTGGTGTGCTGGATATTGATGGCGATGTCCGCCTGCCCGCCGCAGTTGATCTGGCAGCAGGAGGTCGAGATGCGCACCCGGTTCGGCATGCGCTCGTTCACGAACTCATCGTAGAGCTCGTCCATGAGTGACTTCACCACGCCGGAGGCGTCGCTGGCCGGGATGTCGCAGTGCAGCCAGCCTTGTGTGTGGGAGATCATGGACACCGAGTTGCCGGTACCGCCCACGGGAAAACCTTCCTCGGTCAGCTTTCCGATCAGCGGGGCGACCTTGGCCTCGTCGCTCACCATAAACTCGATATTGCTGCGAATGGTGAAGCGCACGTGACCCTCGGCGTACTGGTCCGCGATCCCGCACAGCTTGCGGATGGTGCCCGTATCCATCTGGCGCTGGGTTCCCGCCCGTACGGTCCAGACCTCGTCGCCGCTTTGAGCAACGTGGTACAGGACCCCGGGGCGCGGACGCTCATGCCAATCCCACTGGCCGTAATTCTTGCGCATCAGCGGATGCATGTATGGAAACGCATCCGGAACCCCGCTCTCGATCGCCTCGCGCATCTGTTGTGACATCGTCGCGCTCCTATACTGCTTGGATGGCTGCGCAAGCCGCAGCCGGACATATTGGATCGGGTGCAGACGCTAGGCTGAGGGCCGCTCAGCCTGCCGCTCGTGCCACTTCTTGGCCTCTTCCTCCCAGGTGTCCATGCGCACGAACGGGTTGCTGCGCGGCTGCGCCACCATCGCCGGCTCCACCTCCAGGCCGATGCCATCGAGGAAATTGGCGAGGCCGATGCGGTCGATCATCTCGCCGCAGCGCTCATGCTCGAGGCCGTTCTCAGCCCAGAAATCGATGATCGTCTCCGCAAGCTCGTTGAGGCTTTCATAGTCTTCCTCGGTCTCGAGCTTCTTGAAGGGAACGATCACGGTGCCGAACAGGTCGCCGATCTTAAGGGTCCGCTTGCCCCCGACCAGGATGGTCACGCCCCGGTCATTACCCGGGGAGAGGGCCTTGGTCATCACGTTGATGCAGTGCATGCAGCGCACGCAGCTGCGGTTATCGACCGCCAGGGTGTCATCATCCTCCAGGCTCAGAGAGCTTGTCGGACAACGGCTGATGACATTGTCGACAACGTACCGCCGGCCCTTCGCCTGAACGAAGCGCTTCACCTCGTCCTGCTTGACCTGGATGTCGTCCCGCCAGGTGCCGATCACCGCCATATCCGCCCGCTGAACCGAGTTCATACAGTCGTTCGGACACCCGGAGAACTTGAACTTGAACTTGTAGGGAAGCGCGGGCCGGTGGAGATCGTCGACAAAGTTGTTCATGACCTTGCGGTGGGCCACGGCCTCGCTGAAGCAGGAGTGCTCGCAGCGCGCCGCGCCGACACAGGACATGGAGGTGCGCACGGAGGGGCCGGCTCCGCCCAGATCGAAGCCGAGCTCGTTGATCGCGTCGAAGGCCTTCTGCACGTTCTGGCTGGTGCAGCCCTGAAACATCATGTCGCCGCTCTGGCCGTGCAGGGCGAGCAGCCCCGAGCCGTGCTCGTCCCAGATATCGCACAGCTTGCGCAGGATGTCCGTGTCATAGTGCATGCCGGGCGGCGGCATGATACGCAAGGTGTGGAACTCCGCGGAGGCGGGAAACTTGTCCGCCGCCTCGGAGAAACGCGGAATCACACCGCCGCCGTATCCGTAAACCGAGATGGTCCCGCCCTTCCAGTAGCCCTTCTTGGTCTGATACGAGTGCTCGAGCTGACCCAGTAGGTCGGCCATCATGTCGCTCTTCTCGGCGAGCCGTTTCAAGCCGGTGACGAAGCTCGGCCAGGGACCGCTCTCAAGCTGATCCAGCTGGGGCGTTTCATGCTTTTTCATCTTGGAACATACCTCTATCCAGGTTGATGAAATGACAACCGCGGCTCGTTCGATACCGCGTGCAGAGCTCCTTCAGCTCCCCCTTTCCCCGCAGCCCGGCTCGGTGTCGGTTGCCGCGAAGCGGTCAAAAAAGACCCTGACCAAATCAGATCGGGTCACCATGCCGACGACATGCCTGTCATCGTCGCAGACGACGACGCGCTTGATGCGGTTCTTCTTCATGACCTCGAGGACGTCGTGCGCGGTCTGCTGCGGCCCCACCGAGACCACGTCGGTCACCATCAGCTCGGAGACGGTCCCGGCCGGCTCCACGACCACGGCATGGTGCGCAAACATCGCCTCAAGGGTCTGCCACAGGCTATGCGTGGGATGATGACAGGGCACCCCGACGGCACGCAGAAAATCGGCCTCCGTCACCACCCCCACCAATCGCTCCTCCTCATCCACCACCGGCAGTCCGCTGATTCTGCGCGTGACCATCAGATGGGCGGCCTCAGCGAGCGAGCATGCCGGAGTCACCGCTGTCACCGGTTGGCTCATCAGGCTGTCCACCCTCCGACCCGCGGTCGCACGAAGACGTGCATATTTATTCGCTCTGGCATTCAGCTCCATAAGATCATCCACCGTAACGTCGACGAACGAGTCCAGCTCCTTGAGCGCGTTGACGAAGTCATCACGAACCGGCCCGTTTTCGATCAGCTGCTGCATTACCGGCCTCCGGAGGCGTGCTCGTTCCAGCCTGTCAGTGTTCCACTCTGTCCCTTTCGCAATGGGACTCTGGGTACAGCATCTCTGCTATCGCGTGTCCTGAAGTCCCTGCGCTGGCTTGAGAATGACCATATGGCGGCCAATGGATAAAGTCAAACGACATTAAATTGATATCTATATCGGCTCTGCCGATATATTGCCCTGTCCAGCCGAGCATTCGGTTCGGCCGTCAAGGACGGGACTCGGCACAGCGGGCGTCTTGGATCTCATCCGCGGAACGGCCCGAGCTGGGGACTTGGTCGTGTTCTGTCCGGCGGGGGTAGGCGAGGGTCCCACCGACAGGCGGCTGTGTTGTTTGGGGCGCGCGGCCGATGGGCGGGTGCGGATGGCGGCTTCGATGGTACATGGACGTATACCCGGCCTGTTCCACCGGCTCGACCGCAGTTCCCGAAACGCGCTGGTCGCGACCACAGGTCGCTCCTACGAGACCACCCCATCCTGTAGGAGCGGTCAGCGGCCGCGACCCTTCCAGTCTCCCCGACGCCCCCTCGCCTCCGCCGGCTGAGCTGGAGGCCTAATCACCCCGCAAGATCATCACCGCGGGAAAGCGTGATTGGTCGGTACTCCCCGAGCGCTTGCGACAAACGCCTGACGGGCCAACGGCCCGTCGCGATCGGCCGTGTACAAAAGTCCGCGGCACTTTGCCTGTCGACCTGAGGGGTCGGATTGCGCCGACCGGGGACGTCGGCAGCAGGGCAGCTACCGTCATGCCCGCGGGCTGCTCGCGCGGAGCAGGTTGGCCCTGGCGGAGCCTCGCAACTGGACTCAAGGCGCGACTCTCGACCTGCGCATCAGTCAGCCAGCGCATCTGCACGGGCGCGCAACGGTGCTGTCGCGGTGAGGGCAGGTCTAGACGAGACCCAGAGGACGAGGCAGAGGCGGAGCGCGGAGCTCAACTGTCACGGTGATTCCCCCCGTCGGGGCCACCAGGACGCCCACGCCGCTGCCTCACACCGCGTGATCGCTCAGGGCAAATCGCCGCGCTTGAACAGGAGGTATCCGCCCAGCGCGCACAGGGTTCCCACAAGCGCGGGATAGGTGAGGGCGTAGGCGATGTAGCCCGCCTGGCCGAAGGCATCGAGTATCACGTAGGCGGTGGGGCCGAGCAGCACCAGCTGCGGGTCGAACAGCATCATGGTGGCGGTGCGGAACACCTGCATGGGATTGGCGAGGGCGATAGCCACCGCCGTCTCCGGTGGCAGGGACTCCCGCACCATGATCCCCAGCAGGATCAGGTCGAGGAACAGCAGCAGGGTGAGCCACACCACGAACGCCGCCCCTTGGGCCACGTCCGCGGAGCGCGTGATGGTCGAGAGCAGCATACCGATGCCAAGGAAGCACCAGGCGAGCACCATCACCAGCCCGGTGTAGTACCCGAACAGCGTCCAGGGCACCTCCGCCCCCTTGGCCGCGCCCCAGATGACGGCCAAGGCCATGGCCAGCAGCACCGGTAGGAACACAACCAGAAAGCGCCCGATTAGCTTGCCCCAATACCAGGCGGCGAGACCGATAGGCAAGGACAAGAGATATTCGAAGACCCCCGCTTCCCGGTCCCCCGCCACCGAACGCACCGTGGATACCAGCACGAAAACCGGAAGGATAGCCATGGCGAGCTGGATGTACGTCACCATCAGCCGGGACAGGCCCGTGAAGCCCATGATGCGAGACTCGGTCACGCCGAAGGCGAACAGCAGGACGACCAATCCGCCGAACACCAGTGAATAGACGAGGAACCACTTGGCCCGCAAGGACTCCAGGATATCTGTGTACGCCGTGAGCCAAAGGTGTCGCATCAGTTTGCTCCGGCTATTTTTGGACGGTATCAAGATAGGCGCCGATCTCGATGACTGTACTGATTTCCAGGTTGTCGCTAAATATAGGCATCTTGTGCGTGCCTGTGGTCACCTCGTGACGTCCGGCGACCGCCTTGAGAACGCGCTCCGTGACGCTCTCACCGTTACCGGACCTTTTCAAAGTCGTCAGGTCGCTGGGGGCCACCTTAAGCAAACCGACCAAGGGTCCCTTGCCGTCCGCATTGACTCCATGACAGTTGGCACAGAACAGCAGGTAATGGGCATTTCCGCGCTCGACGGCCTTGTCCTGCTCCGTATCCGCCTGGACCCAGGCGGAAGCGCCCATGATCGCCAAGGTCGCGCAGATCACCATCGATTTCTTAATCATGACATCACCTCTATTAGGACACCCGGCTGCCGCGGCCGCTTACTACCCGGGCTTCGTGGAGGCGCTTTGCGCCGCTGCTATCGAGCGCTTGCGCCTGCCCTTCCGCTCCTGGTCCCAATGCAGTCAAATCTTCCGCTAACGAATGGTAAAAAATGACCGATATGCGTTGGCCCGACTTCTTCCCCTCACCCCAACCCCTCTCCCCGCCGGGTCGAGGGGCTCAAAGGGGCGCTGTTTGAAGTTTTCTTGAACGGTTACTTGCGCGGAGCTGCTTCCAAGTGCCTGCCGTGGGCGTTTTGCCGCTCCACCTCAAAGATGTGGGCCTTGGCTTGCTCGAAGCTCAACGCACCGGTCTGAGGCTCCGATTGAGCGCCGAGGCCATACTCCATGGGCGTTACCTGGCCGAGCACGTATGACGCCTTGCGGGCATCGATCCAATGGCCGGTCCGCCAGTCCGTCACCCAGATCTGGGTCCCTGCGGCGTCGCGGAACGGCTTGTCCTGCAGCCAGACCACGGCACAGCCGATGTCGTCGAAGAAGTGGACCTTGGAACGCCCGCTCGACGGCTTTACCCGGACCTCGGCCGCGTGCTTGCGGTCAGAGAGCACCATTCGGCAGCGCTCACAGGTATAGCGGTCCCACTTCACGTCAACCGGCCCCGTGCCTGCATCGTGAGAGCAGGCAGCCAGCCCCTGGAGCCCAAGAATCAGAGCGGCAACGCCGAGCAACAGGATAATTCGCTCCATGTCTCGCACCCTGGGATGACGAAGGTCAGGAAGTCTCCGCATTCACATTCCCCTCGATATGTTGGGACATGCTGACGTGGTCATTTCCGCGACCGGCGAATCCGTGGGTGGCTTGACGATCCGTGGTCGCACTGGCTCGCGCTGCGCACAGCGCACCCTACCGAACTGGCTGGCCTGTCGATGTGACCCGCAAGAACGGAAGTTGTCCCGGCAGCGTGTTGCGCCCGGCCGCCTTCTGGCGGGAGCCGGTGTGCCTCACTGCACTCACGCGCTCGCCGCCCTGGGCACTCTATTGACACCCTTCTCGTCGTCCATGCGGATGTGAGCAAGCAGCGCCGCATAGCGCGACAGCACCCCGAGAAAGCGGAGGCGATCCGGCCCTGCAACCATCCCTTCCCAGGTGATGCCTTGGTCGCTGCTGGTGAAGCCCCAGTCCGCGATCGCGCGGGCAAAGGCATCCTCCGCCCGCAGCAGACCCACCGAACAGCGCAGTCGGCTCGTCAGATCGACGAGGTCAGCCACCTCGTCGTCGAGCACTACGCGTCCCTGGTCGAGCTCAATCACACGGTTTACCAGGGTGGCGACCTCGTCCAATCGATGGCTCGATATGAGCATGGCGGCGGTCCGCTGCTTCTCAGCCAACAGCTCAAAGAAGATGCGCCGCGCCTCCGGGTCCAGATTGGCGGCAGGCTCGTCGAGCACCAGCAGGTCGCTGTCGCGGCCTAGGGCAATCGCAATCAGCAGCTTCTGCTTCTGGCCGCCGGAAAGCTTGACGAACGGCTGGCGGCGGAAGCGCTCCGCATCCAGTCCGAGCCTGTTGGCCACCTCCAGCATACGAAGGGGGTCGGCGCCGCAGACTCCCGCGGCGAAACGGACCAGCTGCCCTACCGGCATCTTCAAGGGCGGCGGCAGCTGGGGGACGAAACCAATGTGGGACAGCACCTCGGCCCGATGAACCCGGGGATCGAGTCCGTTCACCAGGACGCTACCGCTGCAGGCATATTCTCCCAGCAAGCAGCGGATCAGCGTGGTCTTGCCGGCGCCGTTGGAGCCGACGAGGGCAATTCGGTGTCCGGACTCGACCACCAGATCGAGCGCCTTCAGCACCTCCTGCCGGCCGAAGCGTTTGACGACCTTTTCAAATCGAATCATTGGGGTTCCTGAGCCGACACAGGGGGCGACCCGATCCACGGGTAAAGGCACAAACCGCAATGCCCTCGGCATCACCGGTCACCAATCAGAGCAGCCTGTCCAACCCCTTGACCTTGAAGGTCAGGGAGTCGGTGGGGCATATATCGACGCACAACCCACACCGGGTGCAGTCCGCCGCCACGTCCACCCGGGTGTCGCGAGCGCGCCCCTTGACGGTGATGTCAAGCACGTGAGGAACCAGGCAGACCTTGCGGCAGTCCCCTTCATGGTGACAGCTCTTGACGTTGTACTGCACCCGCACGGGCGAGAACATCCCCACCACGCCGTAGGTGATGCCGATGGGGCAGATATAGCGGCACCAGGCACGGCGGGAGACGAAGATCTCGAAGACCAGCAGCGCCAGCACCCATAGCAAGGCAACCCCAGGTCCATAGATCAGGGCCCGGCTGACGATGCCGGTAGCGGAGATGGTCTCGAACACCGTGTAACCAGTGGCGGCCGTGAGCACGACGAAGATGACATAAAAAACCGCTCGCACGCCGCGGTGAAACTTCACGTCCTTTACCCATTTGCGGGCGGCAAGCTTCAGGTGGATGGCCTCGGCCCACTCGGCGATCAGGTGGTATGGGCAAGCCCACGAGCAGAAAGTGCGGCCCCCAAGCAGCCACCAGAGCACTAGGACGGTGGCGGTACCGATCAGCAAATTGAGCACCACGTGCTTGTACGCCAACATCACCTGGAGTGCAGAGTTCAGGTCTGCAAAGTGGAAGCCGACGACCCGCGAGGCGGTCATGGCCCCCTCCACCAGCTGCACGTCGAAGTGATAGGAGACGACGAACAGCAGGTTGACGATGATGAGGGTGGTCCAGCGGCGCCGGCGCCACTTATGACGCTTCCGAGTGCCCGCGTGAGCGGCCTCGATCGCTTGGAGATCATCCTTGCGCAGCCGCTCCTTGCTCTTCTCAAAATAGATCGTCTTGACCTCAGGCGACTGTTGCTCCGGCGTCGGACGCTCCAGCGTGAGACCGATGAGCTGCTTGAAGGAATCGATGATGTAGCTCATACGGGGATGTCCGTCGTCTTGTCGATGTCGACAACGATGGCCGCAGGCTCGGCCGGACAGATCATCTCGCACACGCCGCAGCCCACGCAGCCGTCCTTGACCACCGGCTGCATGCGGTTGCCCCCGCCTTCCACCGGCTCCAGCGCGATGGCATGGCGGGGCGGACACTGGTTGGGATCGCCGGACGGCGGCTCGCCCGCCGCACATTGGGCCATGCGGATCTCGATGGGACACTGGCGCACGCACAGATCGCACAGATCCAGGTCGTAGGGGTGCTCCGCCACCGGGATGGGATTCCAGCGGTCCACCTCGGCGTAGCGCAGCTCTCCGGCAAAGTCGGGCCCGCGCGCCGGGCCCTTAAAACCCTTGCCCTGCCTCGCCAGACAGGCATCCGGACGCGCCAGCCGGGCAAACCCCATGCGCGTCTGGGCCGGGTAGTTGATCGTGTGGGTAAGGGCACCGGTCGGGCAGGCGAGAACACACTGAAGGCCGTCGCAGGAGAAGTCGCAAGCCTGAGCCCGTGCCTCTATGTGGGGCGTCCCCACACCGACGCCGTCCAGCAAGTCGGAGAGCTTGATCGCCTCTACCGGACACACCTGCACGCACTGGCCGCACTTGATACAGGCAGCCAAGAACTCCTGCTCATCGAGCAGATGCTTTATAGCACCCGGCGGCCGCAAGCGGGTATTGGTCCGGGCTAACACGGGCACCAGCCCCATCAGGGAGATCCCCACCATGCCTGCCGTGAGCGCGGCCGTGCGCAGAAACTCGCGCCGGCTCTGCTCGCGGCGGACCGCTGTCTGGGGTTTCTTTGCGGGTCTTCGCGTCTTGATCTCGTTCATCTACATAGTGGTGCGCTGGCAGGCGCACCCCTCGCGTTCACTCTCGGCCCAGGGACTTGCGCAAAGCATCCAAGGCATCGAAGGTGCCCGAAGCCGGGGCGGCCGCCTTGTCGCGATGCGCATCGGAGGCCGGCTTGGGCTTCACGGGACTCCGGACGTCCGCCGTCATCAGCGGGCGCTTGTCCTGCAGCATGAGGCTCGGCTCGCTGAAGGGCGCCAGCCGCTCCAGAAAATCCAGGACCTCAAGCATGGGCGTCCCTTTAAAGAACTGGGCCGGGGGCACGTCCATCCAGATACGGTCGGCGTAGCCGTAGAGCTGATAGGGGGTATCGCCAATGCCATCGTGGTTGCGGTCGAAGCCCTCGTAATCGTCCCAGTAGTTGCCCGACCAGACGTTGCGGTTAGCGCTTTTTCCGCTTTCCACCGCGACCTGGGTGATGTTCGCCTTGAGGCGGTTGCCCTCGAAGATGTTGCCCTGCCAGTCGTTGAGGAAACGGATGCCGATCCCGTTGTAGGCGACCAGGTTGTCACGGATGCGGTTGGTGGTATCGGGCTGGTAGGGTGAAACGTCTAAATAAAGCCCCACCGCGTTGTGCAATACTTCATTGGACTCGATCGTGACATCGGAGGTTTCCTTGAAGCCGATGCCGATACCGGTGGGGCCTGCGGCCTTTGCAATGTAGTTGCGCTTGATCACCACGCCGTCGCTGTACATGAGGAAAATTCCTACCGAGTTGTCCTCGTAATGGTTATCCAGCACCTCGTTGTGCTGCGCATACATGAAGTGCAGCGAGTAACGGCCGCGGCGAGCATCATTGCGGGCGATCAGATTGTCGCGGGAATACCAGACTACCGTGTCTCGGGAGTCGCGAATGACGTTGTCGGTCACCCGGTTGCGGAAGCTGTACCAGAGCCGGATGGCATCACCGCGCAACCCCAAGTCGACGTGCTTCGAGGAGATACGATTACGGCGGACGATGTTGTCCTCGGACTGTTGCAGGTCGAGCCCGAACAGGCAGTCATCGATCCGATTGTCCTCGATGATGTTGAAGTTGCCCCGCACCTGAACACCTGCATCGATGTCGTTGTGTGACTGCCCGGAGTTGGTGAGGCGCAGCCCCTTGAGCGTCGCCCCATCCGTATGGAGCAGAATGACCGACCCCTTGCCGCCGGCGTCGATGGTGACCCGGCCGCGCCCGTCGACGACGAGCGGCTTGTTCAGTGTGACCGGCCCGGCATAGGTCCCCGGGGGGGGCTCCAGCACCGTTCCGGGTTTGGCGGCATCGACCAGGTCCTGAAACGCAGGGAAAGCCCCGGCGGGGAAGGGAAACGCCAGACAGCCCGCAATGAGGAATGCGCCGGAAAACAAACGCACCCGAGCAATCGCAAGCATGCGGCTGCCAACATCAGTTTCCTGTGACCCGCCGGCATTCATCTGCTGACCGTCCTGTCAGACGGACTTCCACTCCTTTCGGCGCAGCAGGGCCGCCAGCGCCAGAAGGAGGGAGAGCGCGAGCATCAGGCCAAAGCCGATAGAGGGATAGGAGTGGGTCGCAAACTGGGCAACCTTACCGTCACCGAACACGGTCGGCATGAAGGGCTTTACGGTGAAGGCGCCCATGTCGTTGAGACTATGGCCGTACCACCACAGCCAGGCGGAGTAGTCGATGACGAAGAAGACTGGAAGCGCCATCGGCACAAGCACCAGCAGCCAGTACAAAGGCCCTCCGTTCTTGCGGGCACCCCATACCAGCAGAATCATCGCACCTATCAGGGTCCAGAACACGACGTGGGCCGCCGTGCTCATCCGCGCTGCCATGGGGCCGATCTCCGCCGGGTTGTTGAAATAGCGCCCCAGACTCTTGGCATAGTGCCAGGCGAGCAGCTGGCTGCCACTGCCGGTCCACGTCTTATGGGTGCGGCGATGCTCCTGGTCCTTCTGGAAGGTCACTGCGAGATTGTCGATATAGCGCTCCTTTTCGGACTTGGCGGCCGCGGCGGGCGCAGCCGCCTGTACCTTCGCCGTACTCTTCGCCAGCTCGCGCTTGAGCTGTGCGATCAGGGCCTGGCCCGGGGAGAGCTCCTGGGTCGCCTCCTCCTCGCCGGCCGACTGATCCAGTGCGGTTACCATGGCGTCCAGGTAGCCTTCATTCTGGTACTCGAGTCCGCCCGCCCCGTAGTAATAGAGGTACATCCAGCCAGCCAGGCCCGCGAACGCCACCGCCATCACCGCCATGCGCACCTTGGGCACCGGGATCATGAAGCCCACCAGCATCACCCCCAGCATGGACACCAGGAAAGGCGAGAAGGCGCGCTCGATCACACCGCCCGCCGCGATCGGGTACATGCCCACATAGTGGTTGATCGTGTCCATCTCATGGACGCAGTCTAGGGCTTCCTGCTCGCTGATCTCCCTCTTCTCCACCTTCTTGCAGCCGTTGAACACCCCGTTCATGTGAAAGTTGATCCGTACGCCGTCTGGGAAGGCCTCCTTCGGGTAGTTCGGCGCCGTGAGGGATACCCACCAGATAGGCGTGTAATAGACGATGGCGAGCAGCACTAGGGAGGCGGCCACCAAGACGAATACCACGGGATTGTTCTTGCGGGGGCTTACTGCGCTCATGACAGACTCAAGGTGGGTGGTGTGCTATAGATCAGCCGCGACGCCGAGGTCGGGGTACCGGACCCCGCGACACGCCGTGCCGCGGCCATGCGACTGCCCTAGCTCGGGCTACTTGAAATCCGGGTTCTGCCAGTCTTTGGACGGTGCGAGCTGTTCCTTGGGCACCGGCTGCTGGGACACATAGTTGATCACCGCCTTCATGTCTTTGTCGCTAAAGTTCTTGATCTGGGCCACCATGTCAGGGTTGGCATTGCGCCGCTTGCCGTCCCGAATCCACTCGAACTGGCGCAGCATATATTTGTAATGCTGACCGTTGATGCGGGGATAGAACTTCTCCGCATTGCCCATGCCGTTCTCACCGTGACACTTGACACAGTTGTCGGCGAAGAGCTTCTTACCCTGCGCATATTCCGGGGTGTCCGGCCCCCACGGGCCCTTGCCCCAGGCCGGATCCATAGGCAGCTTCTCGATATAGGCAACCACATCGGCCAATGCCTGGGCGTCCCCGATGGACTCTGGCAGGGCGAAGGGATACATGGTCGGATTGTCGCGATTGCGGGCACGGATGTCGGAGAGCTGCTTGATCAGCACATCCGCGTGCTGGCCGGCGAGCTGCGGAAAGGTCCCATCCTCCATCCCCCAGCCCTCGGGAAGATGACAGGCGGAGCACACCTCAAAGACATCCTTTCCATTCTCGATATTTGGCTTCAGCGAGAGGGCCTCATCTTTCTCTCCACCGCCCTCGTTCCACGCCAGGGCTGAGCCACTGACCGCGATCGCCGCGGCAACCAATGTCGTCTTCAGTGCCAGATGTTTCATAAGCAGCCTCCAAGAGGACGAAAGTTACCCGAAAGGTCAATACCAACGAGGTTCCAGCAGGCGTTTGGCGAAATGGAACCGCTCAGCACCTCACCTCCGTGATCCGAAGTATAAGCCCATACAAAGCCATCTCCTTGACATCCGTCAATCTAAAAACCCATTGATTTTGCGAGTGTTTATATGCAACGGCCACGGGTCTCCCGGGTCCGGTCAGCGCTTGGCAGCGCTCCGTGGCACCCCCGGGACGGTGCTGGAGAGTCTCTATTTGAGCGTCGCGAGCCATTCCGCGATGGTCCGCATCTCGTCCTCGTTGACCAGGTGCATGACCCCCTTCATGGCAGCGGTCTGCCCGTTGTTGCGGGCGCCGCTCTTGATGTCCTTCATCTGGTTGAAGGCGTACTGCGCGTTCTGGCCGGCAAGCTTGGGATAGATGGGCAGGATCGGGCTCTTGGCATCCTTGCCGTGGCAGGCAACGCATGTCTTCTTCGCGAAGAGCTGGGCCCCGTCGGCCTTCTCCTGCGCGAACAGGTTGCCGGCCGTGCCCGCCGCGAGAAGCAAACACGCCGAGACGGAAAGGGTCGTGACAGTCCTCATGGTGATCACCTCGGAATCATTGGGGTCTCGATCTCGGGAGAGGAAACAGGGGGCCGATGGCCCCCTGTTTCGAGCCGCACTGGCTACCGACGCCTCACTGCGTCTTCTTAGCAGCGGCGTCGTCCAACAGGTTCTTGGCACGCAGACCCAAGTCCGCGGCCTTCACCTGATACTGCCACCACTGGTTGGCCCAAAGCATGGCGTTCTGCCAGTCCTCCTTGGCAGCGGCCGTTTCCGACTTCTCCCGGGCGCCCTTGGCGAAGCCGAGCTGGTCGGTGGCGTCCTCCACCAGTGCGACCACCGTGGGATAGTCCTTGTAGTTTTGGCCCGTAATGAAAGCCACGACCTGGTCGATCACCGCCTGGGTGTCCAGGTTGTTCTTGACCTGCTTCTCGTAGTCGGCCTTGGTGTAGAGGGTGCCTTCCTCCATCTTGACCTTGGTCATCTGGTAGCCCTTGGGCTTGACAAGCAGGTAGCCCTGCATTTCCAGGTGCAGTGCCGAGCAGAACTCGGTGCAGTAGTACGGGTAGACTCCGGGCTTGTCCGCGACGAAGGTGACGGAGGTGGTCTTTCCGGGCTCGATGGACAGCTGCACGGGCTGGCCGTACATGGCAAAGCCGTGGGTCTCGTCCTCGGCGCGCTCCAGGTTGGTCAGGTGGATGCTGACCGTGTCCCCTTCATTCGCCTCGATGATCTCGGGGTTGATGTGGGAGCGGATAACCGTGCCCTTCACCTCCACCGTGCACTTGCCCTGTGCGTCACATGTGCGCTCCGTCTTCTCACGGCCCGCGCGGGTGGCGTAGGGTGACTTCTCATCCGTTCTGCTGTCCCACCCAGACTTGTACCGCACCTCCGGCTTCAGCTTGTCTGCCGCGATCGCCGCCACATAGTGCGGTTCCCCCAGCGGCAGCGGCATGTCGTAGAGCAGCTCCATCTTGTCGCCGCTGATGTCGATCAGCTGGTGGTTCTGAGGGTGCAGCGGGCCGACCGGATTGAAGCGGTCGATGGCCAGCTTGTTCAGTGCCACCAGATAATGGCCCTTGGGATGGACCGTGTCACCTTCCATCGTCATCAGGTGACCGATGTTGTAGTTGATGGCGATCTTGTCCAGCACCTTGCCTTTGCAGTAATCCCACTTCACGACCATCGAGTCGACGTAGAGCGAGGTGTAGGCCACACAGGGCCTGGAATCGAACTGGGTGTGCAGCGGCCCGAGACCGAGCTCCACCTGGGTGTGAAGGGTGTCCTTCATGGAGAGAATCGGGATGCCGTAGGGGTCCTTGCCCTCGAGCTTGCCCGCCTTGATGGCCGCCATGATCTTGTCGAAGCTGTATACGGAGTTGTGGGTATCCAGCTTGCCGTTGACGACGATGTACTTGCCGTCCGGTGTCACGTCGACGCCGTGCGGACTCTTGGGCTCCGGAATCAGGTACAGAAGCCCCTCGGCAACCGCCTGATCCATGGGAATCAGGTACATCCCATTACGCTTCTTGACCTTGCCCGACTTGACCAGCTCCTCGGCTTTCTTCCAGTTGGTCACATGCAGGAAGTCGGTGTCCTTCGACGAGCAGCCGGCCTCGAACGGCGGGCGCCCACGCTCGATGCCGCCGACATAGCGCTCGGTACAGAAGGAGTTGGTGAAGCCCCAGCCGTAGCTGTCCTTCTTTCCCGCGTCGGACAAGTCCTGACTGTAGGGCGGGAGCTCGAAGGTGAAGGAGTTGTCTGGATCGATGCGGCCCTTCTCCTTGTTGAAGCTCCAGTAGGTCAAACCACCGTGGTACTTGTCGTTGAACTGCTCGATCGGCACGTAGCCCTCGCCCTTGTACGGCGCCGCATATTGGGTCGACTCCATCACGTACTCCGTGTTGGGGGTCACGAAGGCGCCGCCGTGCTCGGACCGAAACAGGGGGTTGACCACGATCTGCTTGGTCTCGAAGTCCTTCAGGTCAATCACCGCGACACGCGGATTGGCCTTGTCGTTGATGAACAGGTACTTGCCGTCGTAATCCCCATTGGTCTCCGACAGCGCGGGGTGGTGGGTATCGCCGTAGTTGAGGTCCTTGCCGTCGATCCGGCCTTCGGCGAGCACGGCCTTCGACTCGTCGTCGAAGCCGTAGCCCTGCCAAGGCTCGGGCGTGAACACGGCAATGTACTTGAGGATCCGCATCGACGGGACGCCGTACACGATCATCTGTCCGGACTGCCCCCCCGAGCTGAAGGCGAGGAACTCGTCCCGCCCGCCGCTTGGCGTATATGTCTTGGCCGCCGCCAGGATGTCCTTCTCGGTCAAGCCGCGTCGCTGCATGACGTCCTGCAGCGTCTCGGCGGACCAAGCAGTAGCCGCCCCCCCTAAACCAATAGCCAGCCCCACGAACAAGGGGAAGGCCCGCCTGCTAACCGTTCGCATGCCACCGTCCTCCACAAGGTAGTGTCAACCGATTCTGACCCTGTGCCTTTTGCGTACAGGGTCCAATCAAGCTAACACGCGCTGCCCAGAGCTAGGCTTGATATGAGTCAAGGCGCCTGGCCCCTGTGTGATTTGACGGAAAAGATCTCGAAATTCGGCGGCGGGATGGAATCAAGCCCGCGACATCGAGGGATTCAGAGGGAGTCCAGCAGGCGGCGACACGCTAGAGTGAACCGCAGCGGCAGGAAGGGTGAAGGGTTAGTGCCCGCCCCTAACGCGAGACAACGTCCGCAGCAGGCGCTTGAACCACCGGCTCTCCGGCAAGAGCACGGCGAAGACGAGCAAAAGGACGAATGGCTGATACCAGAGGCTGCTGAGCCAAGTCGGCGTAGCACCCACTTCGAGCCAGTGTCCGGCCAACCGCTGTAGGTTGAAGAAGCTGAAGTAGGTTAGAAAGGCGAGAAACATGCGACCCGGGGCACGCTGCCGCGGGGAGGTGCTCGTGAGGGGCAGAGCGGCGAGGGTCAGCGTAAAGATTGCGAGAGGAGAGGCGAAGCGATATTCAAGCTCAGCCCGATCCTCCAGGTCGTCCGAGCCGATGAGGTCGGTCGTCTTGAACGTGGCGCGCTTCAAGGTGCGGAAATCCTGCATGTCCCGCGGCTCGATTCGTAGACTGTACTTTTCGAAATTGCCGACAGCGTAGTCTGCCCTGCCCGGGACCCCATCGTAGCGGCGTCCATTGAGCAGCGTGACGAAGTGCTCGTTGGACTGGGGATCGTAGCGAAGCATCCCTCCGTCGCTGACCACCAGCTTCGACTCTCCACCTCTCCGGTCCTGGATGAAGATGTTGCGCAGCCGCTTGTTGTCCTCGATCTCCTCCACGAACAGGGTCAGCTGGCCCCGATCGTGCTGATAGAACCGCCCTTGCCTGACCCCGGCAAGCTGGTACACGTCTTCCTTCTGCTGAGCCTCGATCCGCTGGATGTCCTCGACGACCCCCGGCCGCAGCACGAGGGAGAACCAGCCAGTTACCAAGGCGACGGGAAGCGCGAAGTAGAAGAGTGCGCGATAGATGCGACCGGGCCCCGCCCCGCAAGCATTGAGGGCGATGAGCTCGCTGTCACGGGCCATCCGTCCGAGCGCCACAAGCAGCGCGACGAAAAAGGTCGGAGGCAACAAGCTCGAGGCATCCCGAAGGATTTGCAGGCCCAGAAAGCGCCATAGCAGGTCCGTCCCCAAGGCGCCCACATTGACGGCCTCGAGTGTGCGCAGCAGCAACAGGCTGAGCACGATCAACAACAAGGTGCCAAGGATGATCATGAATACCTTGGTCGCCTCTACCAGAATGTAGCGATCGATGATGCTGAACATGCTTCCGAGGAAGAGCCGAGTCGGACTTCTATTGTCGCATGTGGGCGAGCAAACGACCGCATGGCGCCAGCGCTGCCAAGATTGTTGCGCTTGACCGGTGTCAAAGTCACCCGACGCAGGCGACGCTAGGTTCTGCGAAACCTGTGGAGCTTGCCAACATGCAGAAGATCCGTCTGTCCGCGCAGCCCCGAACCGGGCTCGACCAAATCAGCGTCCTGGCCCTCGGGTTCCGCCCCTTCTTTTTGGCTGCGGGTGCGGCAGCGGTGGTCGCTATCGCGGTGTGGCTCGCCATGTTGCGGGGTGACCTCGCGGCAGCGCCCGGCTTCGACGGCGTCACCTGGCATGCCCATGAGATGCTCTTTGGCTATGCCGGCGCTGTCATCGCAGGCTTCCTCCTGACCGCTACTCGCAACTGGACCGGGATGGAGACGCCGACCGGCGCGCGGCTCGCAGCACTGGCAATGCTCTGGCTCAGCGCACGCGCCGCACCCTGGATGTCGGCGCCGCCGGCCCTGGCTGCCGGCCTCGATATCGCGTTCTTCCCTGTGCTCGCGCTCTCGCTCTGGCGCCCCCTTTGGGCCGGATCTAACCGCACCAATCGAGTCTTCCTGGTGATCCTCGCGGGCATGGGCGTCGCGAGCGCTCTTGTGCACATTGGCATCGATGGCATCGCGCCCCCCATGGCCGCACGCGGTAACCGCCTGATGCTGGATCTCATCGTCGTCACGCTGCTCCTCGTCGCAGGGCGCGTAATGCCTTTCTTTGCGGAACGGGGGCTAGAAGGGGCGAACCCAGTTACGCGCACCTGGGTGGAGCGCCTGACCTTTGCGATCGCGATCGCCCTTCTCGTCGCCAATCTTCTTGATTTGGCCGCGCACCCGACCGGACTGCTTGCCGTCGCCCTGGGGCTGGTTCAGGTGGTCCGACTAGCGGGTTGGCACGACCGTCGCGCGTGGACGAAACCCATCCTCGGGGTACTCTACAGCGGCTTCGGGTGGTTGAGCCTGGGACTGGTGCTGGACGGCCTCTCTGCATTTCTTCCGATACCGCCCACGGCCGCACTCCACGCCATCACTGCAGGGGGCTTTGGGGTGTTCACTCTGGGAATGATGGCCCGCGTCACCCTCGGCCACACCGGCCGTACCATGCACGCCTCCGGGCTCACCGTCCTAGCATTCGTCCTCGCAAACACCGCAGCCCTGCTACGAGCCATTGCGCCAATGTTGTTCCCGGGCGCCTACCTTGACTGGATATTCGCGTCAGGTATCTGCTGGATGCTCGCCTTCGGTCTCTTCCTCTGGATCTATGGCCCCATGCTTGTCCGCCCGCGCGGCGACGGCCGCCCGGGGTAACCAGTAGATCGTCACTGAAATTAGATCGTCACTGAAATGCCGGGAACAACGCCGTATCGATCGGCCGCAACTCTTCGGCTCTAGCCTGAGGGGTTGGGTACGGGCGTCGGGGGACGCCCGTACCCAACCCCGGAAATCCGACAATCGAGAAGCGAATCGTGTCTTTGCCGGGATTTCGGCGTGCCTGTACCAGGCACCGTCCGCGGGGCCAGGATGCTCTCACTTCCGGCCGCTGAGCATCTTCTGCAGGTGATCGGGCACATCGATTGCCCCCGCGAAGTTCGCGCCGCTGACCACTGCGTTGACGAAACGCGCATCCGTCAACGTGGCGTTTCTGAGCACGGCTCCGTCCAAGCTCGCACCATTGATCAGCGAGCCTGAGAGGTCCGCGCCGCTGAGGTCGGCCTGCTCCAACGCCCCGCCCGTGAGCACGACCTTGCGCAGGCTCGCACTCACGAGGTGGCTGCCGCTGAGCACGCCGCGAAACATGAAACAGTTGTCGAAACGGCTACCCGAGAGGTCGCTGTCCTCCAGAAGAATATCCTTCATGTAAGCGCCTGAGAAATTGGCACCCCTTGCCGTCACCTGATTGAGGTTGGCGCCGAACATGTTCGCTTCGGACAGGTCAGCCCGGTCGAGGCGGCCGCCGTCGAAAGTCGCATGGAAGAGATCGGCCTTGCGCAGGTCGGCGCCTGTGAGGTCGCAGTTCCGCAAATCGGCCCATTTGAGATTGGCGCCCTGCACGCTCGCGCCCTGGAGGTTGCAGCCCGCCAGCTTGGCGCTCTCCATGCGGGCGCCGTCGAATATCGCGCCATGCAGATCGAGCATCCCGAGGTCGCGGCCCGAGAAATCGCAGTGCCTGAGATCCGTACGCCCGCGGGGCGCAGCGCAGTCGCCAGGGGGAAGCTCTGCGGCGAAGGGGGACCAGACGGCGCTCGCGAGCAATATACCGGTCAGGATGGCGCAGCTCCGTACTCTAGACAGGAAGTAAATGGCCACTTATACCCTCCGAGTAGGGCGGTTCGCCATTGCATCAGGTACGCCCCCGAGCGCAACGGCGCTACGCCGATACACGACTGCGCAACGGAGCAGCAAGGCGGTGAGGAGTGCGGAGGAAAGGGCCAGCGCGAGTCCGCCCACCGTCGCCAGAGGGGGGATGAAGGTGACGGCGGCTGCGAGAGACACTAGCGCGACCAGATGCACCCAGAAGTGCGCGCGCGCGGCCCGTTCAGGCACGAAGCTGTGCATGGTGGGAATCCGGCAGTCGAAGCGCCCCGTGGCAACCTGCTTGTGCTGGAGGTGAAACCAGCCGAGAAAGGGTACGATCTTGAACAGCATTCCGCTCGGGAGACCCACTGCGACGCCGACGAGCACCAATACGCCTAGGAGGATTTCAGGGCCGTTCACGAGCCAAACGACTGCCGCCCCGACCGCCGCGGCCATAGCAGACCACCAGTGGAAAAGCGTCGCGTCAGCACGCCGCCGCTGCCGCCTGCGCTGAAGGTCGAGCGTCGTCAGACCGAAGGTGACGAATGTAACAATCGCGACCCCGATTGCCCAACCCGCAGAAGCTCGCAGACCCATTCCCGTCAACACCGAGGCGAGCAAGAGCCCGGCGAAGGTAAGCGGTGCCCACAAAGCGGTCAGCACGCGGGGATAGGCAGGCGTGACGTGAAACATCGGCACAACCTGATATCCCACTCCCATGATCAGGATGCCGGCCCACCCGAGCAGCCCCCAGGCAAGGTGCAGGTCGACCCAATCGGCGAAGCCGTTGAGATGCATCAAGCCCGATAACACAGAGACCAGCGCAAGACCCAGCCCCAACGTCACTGCGAGCGAGATCACGGCAAGCCGCATCGCGCGCACCGTCCGGGAGACGTTGGCGGGACGCACCAGCGCGCGTGCAGCGGCCACAACAAACACGACGAGACCGGCAGAGACCAGCGCCGTTCCTGCTATCAGGGACATCGGTCCACCGCCGAGAAAGCCGACGCAGAGCCCGACGGTCCCAAACGCCAACAACCCGTGCGTCCAGCGCCCGACCGCGGCGACTTCGTGCACGGGCGCACCCGCAAGCACCGGCAACATCTGAAACAATGCACCGCACATCACTTGGGTCAGGGAGCCGAGGGTGATCAAGTGGACGACGGCTAGCGCAGGAGGCGTCCAGCGCGAGGCTATCACGCCGTCACCGTGCCAGGCGACAATCAGGCCTGCAACGCATGCAAACAGCGGCGCGGTCACGAAGAAGCGGAGCGGAACCGAGATCGGCGGGGCCTGCTCCAGGCTCAGCCCGGCGGTGCTCAGCATGTCGGACGCGACACCCCTTCGCCCGTGTCCGGTGGCGCCTCACTCGACCAGATCAGGACCTCGAAGCGCCCCTCTTCGCCATGAGCTCGCCACTGATATCCCATCCGGCGCAGGAAGTTGTACAAGGGGAAAGGCTCCCGCCGAAGAAATACGCGCAGACGGTGCTCCGGGGGCATGCCCGCCAGCGTGTCGAGGATACGTTCCAGCGGCTCCGGAGGCTCGAGGGCTCTGACATCGAGCAGCCGCTCCATGCCCTCAGCCCTCCTCCATACGCGCCACGAGGGCCCCAGCCGCACCGGCCAAGGACATGTCTGCCATGGGATAGAGAACCGACTCCTCCTTGGCATTGTGCTGCTGACTTAGCATGTGCATGGTTTCCAAGGCGCTTAGGCAAGCCTCACGGTCGCGCGCACGGACGTCGGCCGCTAGGTCCTCGAGCAACTGGCGCATCTGCCGATGCTCCGCCCTCATAACGCTCGCCGGTCCGCTGGCTGCGGGGTTCACCTGTTCGAGCTCCGGAAACAACAGCTCTTCTTCGAGCGCGAAGTGGTGCAGGGTGGCGTCGCGGAATCGGGCCGCCGAGTCGTCGGCCGATTCCCAAGCACCGGACTCCACGGCTGCCTCACATGCGGCAAGCAGGTGATCGCAGCGGCGGTGATCCCTTGCCAGGTAGCGGGAGATAGTGTCTGCCATGGGGAGGTCCCTCGCGGTTAGTTCGGGACCGATTTTGGCGTCCACGGACAGAACGTCCTTGACCTTGGTCAGATGCCCCTGCAGGCGCTCGCGGGGATCACCGCCCAGAACCGCGGCAGCTGTTCGTACCCGGACTTGGTGCCCGGCCAAAAGAAGACCGGCACGGCTCAATACCGTTCTCATCCGAGTTTTTCGTTTTTCGGGGCCGGGTTGCACCCGCCGGGGGACGGCGTGAATACATCCCTGTAGCCTTGACGGCAGCCTCCTTGCTGCCGACACCCCGGCAGGTGCAACCCGGCCCCTACGGCGGCGAAGCGAAAAGTGACGTGAGCTGCGTATCTACCCAGTCCCGGCGAAAGTGTCAGATTGTCCGCCGCCCAACGCTCATGGCTGGTGAGGCTGAGGCGATGCCTCGCTCGGCTTTGGTGTCGTGACCAGCTGCGTATAGTAGATGCTCTTCCCGGGGATATCCTTCTCCGGATCGTATTCGTAGGGCAGATGATGGGCGATCCCTTTGTGGCAGTCGATGCAGGTCAGGCCCTGCGCCTCCGCGTCCTCATGGCGCTTCTGACTGCGGCTCGTCTGCTTCTCGAAGCTCATGGATTGGTAGTTGTGGCAGTTGCGGCACTCGCGGGAGTCCGTCGCCTTCATGGTCTGCCACACGTGCTGCGCCAGCTCGATACGCTTCTCCTCGAACTTCTTCGGCGTATCGACCGAGCCCATAAAGTGATGATAGAGCTCGTTGGTCGCCCGGACCTTGCGCACAAACTTATGCACCCAGTCCTTCGGCACGTGGCAGTCCGGGCAGGTGGCGCGCACGCCCGTACGGTTCGCGTAGTGGATGGTGTCTTGCAGCTCCTGGTAGACATTCGCCTCCATCTCGTGACAGGACACACAGAAGGTCTCGGTATTGGTCGCCTCCATGGCCGTGTTGAAACCGCCCCAGAAGATGATACCGAGGGCCACACCGACGATGAGAATGATCAGGGTCTTCCGCCTTGTGCGGGATTTGTCTTCGCTCATTTGGAGTACTTCCCCACTGCTTGATGGATGCCGCGGACAGATCCACGCGGCCGAACGGCGCGGTTGCTCTGCCTCTTACTTGCGCCCCTGAAAAACATTCTCGACCAGCGGCGCGCCTGAGACCTGCGGGGCATGGCACTGAGTGCAGAAATAGCGGCGCATGGAGATCTTGGAGAGCTTCTTGCCGTCGCGGTCCAGGTAGTGGCTGTCCGGGATCCGCCTGGCCCGCTCGACCTTGTAGGTCGCTTCACTGTGGCACTTAAGGCAACCGTTCTCCCGCAGCGAAATCTCGTACTTCTCAATGTCGTGGGGGATCATCGGCGGCTGCTCCCTGTATGAGCGCGGGACGCCGCCCTCGACGGCCTGCACCTGATGTTTCTCCGGCGGGGGGGACTCGCTGCTCAAGGCGCTCTCGCCTCGCAGCGACTCGACGGCCGCCGCCATGGGGGAGCCGCTCAAGGCCATCGCAGCTATTGACGCGGTCAGTGTCACAAGGGTCTTCGTCTTCATCACCTAATCTCCACCACCTCAGTGTCGAAATCCGCGCGAGCTCATGCCCTCTGTATCCGCTGCCGCCCGGAAGCAGGGATCGTCGTGTCGCGTGGTCGGCCGGTGCCGAAACGAAAGACGTCCAACGAGCAGACGTCGATGCAGCGGCCGCAGTTGGTACAATTGATGTCCAATATCACTGGGCTCGTCCCCTTACTTGCCCCCTTGAGGGCCGGCTTGATCACCTGGGGCTCGGGGCAGACGGCGAAGCAGTCCATACAGTCATTGCAGGCATCGCGCCGCGCCGCCGACACCCGTATCACCGCCTTGGCACCCACGAGTCCGTAGAAGGCGCCGACCGGACATAGGTGACCGCACCACGCGTGCTTGGCCACGAACAGGTCGAGCAGGAACACGCCGAGCAGGACCACCCAGGCAAACCCCATCCCAAAGATGAGCCCGCGGTGGAGCATGGACACCGGATTGACGTACTCCCACGCGATGACGCCAGTAACCGCCGGCAGCAGCAAGACGAGCCCCAGCATCCAGTAACGCAGGTTGCGCGAAAGCTTGGCGCTGGCTCGCAAATCCAAACGCCGCCGCAACCAGGCAGCCAGATCGGTGATCGGGTTCACCGGACATACCCACGAGCAGAACACGCGACCGCCAACGAGGGCATAGAAGCCCAACACGATCAGTGCGCCGATCGCGCCGCTCAGTACAGGGAGATTCCCTGACAGCATCGACTGCAGCAGCAGCATGGGGTCGGCAAGCGGCAGGACGTCGAGGGTCATGCTGGCGGACAGATTGCCCTTCACCACCCAGATACCCGCGAGGGGTCCAAGCAGGAACAGTCCCAAGATTCCCAACTGGCTCAACCGTCTCAGCACCAGCCACTTGTGGGCCCTAATCCACCCGCGGGCCTCGACCGCCGCCTTGCCGGGATAATCGGAACGTGTCATTGCCTGCTCACGAGCCTAGAGCCCGCCCTTGCGGTTGAGGGTATCCAGTGGGTTGTCGGAGAAGGGCACCTCCTCGGCACCATCCTCGATCAGCCCGCGGCCTCCGTGCTCGTAACGCATGCCCTCGGGCAGGTTGTACTGATGCTGAATGTCGGGAGTGACCAAGGAGTGGCCTGCCTTGTCCTTTTGCTTCCAGCCGAGGCGGTAGTGCCGGCCAAGCTCGCCCTTTGCCAGGTGCATGGGCAGTACCTTGATCGCGGCCTGCTCGAGGATGCAGGCCTCCTCACACTTGCCGCAGCCGGTGCAGCGGTCGGAGTGGACGACCGGAATGAAGAGGGCGTGCTTCCCAGAGCGCTCATTATGGTGTCGCTCCAGGGTGATGGCCTCGTCCTTGAGCGGGCAGATCTGGTAGCAGACCTCGCAGCGCAGGCCCTGAAAGGCGATGCAGCTCTCATGGTCCAACAGCACCGCGAGCCCCATCCGCGCCTCGTTGATGTCGGTCAGGTCATGGCTCAGGGCGTTGGTGGGACAGGCCGCGACACAGGGGATGTCCTCACACATCTCGCAGCCCTTCTCTCGGGCAACGAAGTATGGGGTTCCGGTGGGAATCTCTTGGCCGACCTCGCCCAGGTGGAGCATGTCGAAAGGACAGTCGCGTACGCACAGCCCGCAGCGGATACACGCGCCGGTGAAGTTATCCTCTGGCAGCGCCCCCGGAGGTCGGATGGCCCAGGCCGGCAGGGAGGAAGCCCGCTGCGAATAGAGTCCCAACCCGAGGCCAAAGAGGCCGACGCCGCACGCACTCTTCAGCAGGTCGCCGACAAACTGGCGGCGACTGACGCGCTTTTTGTCTACACGCCCAGGCTCAGCCATTACCAGCCTCCATTAACCGCAAAGACGCAGAGGCAGACGCTTTGGTCCTTCCTCGTACCCAAGCTCCCGCTTGGGCACGCAGATCCCGAAGCTCTGCTTCTATGAGCCTACCCATAGGCACCTGGTCGGGCGCAGTGGAAGCAGAGCTTCGACGACGAAGGTGCCCAAGCGGAGCTTGGGTACTAGTGTGAAGCCGCAGCTTGAGCACCAGGTTGAAAGGATTACACTGTGACCAATATGCGGCGCTGCAAATAGCCTTCATTGGACCCTCTGCGTCTCTGCGCTTCGATCCCCGCTCAGGCCCTCTCCACCTTGGCCGCGCACTTCTTGTAGTCCGTCTCCTTGGAGAGTGGGCAGGTGGCGTCGAGCGTCAGCTTGTTCACCAGGCGACTGGCGTCGAACCAGGGGATGAAGATCAGTCCCTCCGGCGGGCGGTTGCGGCCACGCGTCTCCACCCGGGCGAGGATGTCACCGCGGCGGGTGGAAATCTTGGCGACCTGCCCGTCGCGCAACTGGAGCTTCCGCGCGTCCTTCTTGTTCATAAAGACCTGGGCATCGGGCACCGCCCGATAGAGCTCGGGTACGCGCCGGGTCATGGAGCCCGAATGCCAGTGTTCCAGCACGCGCCCGGTGCACAGCCACAGCGGGTACTTGTCGTCCGGACTCTCCGCCGGCGGGTCGTAGGGCGCAAAGATGACGTTCGCCTTGCCGTCCTTGTTCCCGTAGAAGTAAACGTCGCCCGCGGCCACCTGCGGGTTCTTCTCCTTCGCGTAAGGGTCGAAGCCCTCGCGGAAGCGCCACAAGGTCTCCTTGCCGTCCACGACGGGCCAGCGCAGGCCGCGCGTCTTGTGGTAGGCATCGAAGGCGGCCAGGTCATGCCCATGCCCGCGCCCGAAGGACGCGTACTCCTCGAACAGGCCCTTTTGCACGTAGTAGCCGAAGTACGCGCTCTCGTCGTTGGCGTACTGGTTGCCGCGATCGTCAACGATTTTGCCGTCGTAGGGGAACTTGTCGACCACCCCGTTTGTGAACAGGACGTCGTACAGTGTCTTGCCCTTGTACTCAGGCTTCTTGGCCAGGAGCTCCTCCGGCCACACCTCATCGACCTTGAAGCGCTTTGCGAACTCCATGATCTGCCACAGGTCCGACTGGGACTCCCCGGGTGCCTTCACTTGCTGGCGCCAGAACTGGGTGCGCCGCTCGGCATTGCCGTAGGCGCCCTCCTTCTCCGTCCACATGGCGGTGGGCAGGATGAGGTCCGCCGCCTGGGCGGAGACCGTCGGATACGGGTCGGAGACGGTGATGAAGTTGTCCGCGTTACGCCAGCCCGGATAGCTCTCCCCGTTCATGTTGGCAGCGGCCTGCATGTTGTTGTTGCACATCTGCCAGTAGCAATTCATCTTGCCGTCGTGGAGCATCCGGTGCATCAGCACAGCGTGGTAGCCGATCTTGCCGTTCAGCGTCCCCTCAGGAAGCTGCCAGATCCGCTCGGCCATGGCGCGGTGCTCGGGCTTCATCACCACCAGGTCCGCCGGGAGGCGGTGGGCGAAGGTCCCGACCTCGCGCGCAGTACCACAAGCCGACGGCTGTCCCGTGAGTGAGAAGGGTCCATTGCCCGGCTCCGAGATCTTTCCGACCAGCAGGTGCACGTTGTACATGTTGCCGTTCACCCAGCTGCCGCGGGTGTGCTGGTTGAAGCCCATGGTCCAGTAGGAGCTGACCTTCTTGTTCGGATCCGCGTACACCTTGGCCAAGCGCTCCAGGTTCTCCTTGGGCACCCCGGAGAGCTCGGAGACGTAGTCGAGCGTGTAGGGCTCGACCAGCTTGGCAAACTCCTCGAAGCTGATGCCCTCCGCGGCCATCGGGTTGCCCTTCTTCTCGCCCGGATTCTTGGGATCCGGATAGCCGTTGTTGGTCGCCTTCTGCTCCAGCGGATTGGTCGGACGCAGCCCGTAGCCGATGTTCAGGGCCGTCTTCTTGAAGTTGACGTGCTTGTCGACGAACTCCTTGTTTACGTGCCCGTTTTGGATGATGTAGTTGCAGATGTAGTTCTGGATCGCGAGATCGGTCTGCGGCTTGAAGACAATCGGGTTGTCCGCAAGCTCGAAGCAGCGGTTCTCGAAGGTCGAGAGCACGTGAACCTCGCAGCCTTCCTTGGTCAGGCGCGTGTCGGTGAGGCGCGACCACAGGATCGGGTGCATCTCGGCCATATTCGCGCCCCACAGCACGAAGACGTCGGCATGCTCCAGGTCGTCGTAACAGCCCATGGGCTCGTCGATGCCGAAGTGGCGAATGAAAGCGACCACGGCGGAGGCCATGCAGTGTCGGGCGTTGGGGTCCAGGTTGTTGGAGCGCAAGCCCGCCTTGATGAGCTTGGAGGCGGCGTAGCCCTCCCATACCGTCCACTGACCGGAGCCGAACATGCCGACGCGGGTGGGGCCGCCCTCCTTCTTCATGGCCTCCTTCCACTTCTCCGCCATGACGTCGAAGGCCTCGTCCCAGGAGACCGGCTCGAACTTCCCGTTCTTGTCGAACTTGCCATCGGTCTTGCGCAGAAGGGGCTGGGTGAGCCGGTCCTTGCCGTACATGATCTTGGGCAGGAAGTAACCCTTGATACAGTTGAGGCCCCGGTTGACAGGCGCATCGGGATCACCCTGGCTGGCGACCACCCTGTCGTCCTTGACGCCCACCAGCACACTGCAGCCGGTGCCGCAGAACCGGCACGGGGCCTTGTCCCAGCGGATGCCTTCATCGCCTTCCGCCGCCATCAGGTGCGTGCTGGCCGGCAGCGTGACGCCCGCTGCCGCCGCGGCCGCAACCGCCGCCTGGGACTTGATGAATTCACGTCGAGTGACTTTCACGGGTTGCTCTCCTCCGCCAAGGACTGTTCGATTTCGTAGTCACCGTAGTGGTAGATCAGAACCGTGTTGATAACCCCCTCGACGGCGCCGATGGCGCCCAGGGTATCCGCCGCTAGGGCGCCGTCGCTGTCCTCCACCGTGACCACCAGCTTTCCCTCCGCCTCGCCGCCGTGGACCTCCACGCCCGGGAGCGCCCGCAGCCGTTCGCCGACCTCCCCGGCCCGCTCGATGCGGGTATGGACGACACAACTGCAGATGTTCATAGGCTCAGCTGCTCCGTCGGTGATGCCCGCTCCCTCCGGCGCGAGCTCGCAATGACCAGAACCGCGTGCGTCGGACAGACGCCGACGCACCATCCGCAACCCGTGCACGCATCCTGCTCCAGGAGGGGCTCGGCCACCCCGCCGGCGCGGAGGCGAAAGTAGATCGCATCCTCGCTGCAGGACTCGCCGCACGAGCGGCAGACCACGCCTCGCCGGGCCAGGCATGCGTCACCGATAGCCGCCACCAGCTCCCAGGGCCTGTCCGTGGCGGGATCGGCCGTGAGGGCCTTACCGCCACAGGCCGCGACGCAGTCTCCACACAAGCTGCAGCCCCGCGCACTGAAATCCATTTCCGGAAACCCGCCGGTGCCCACACGGATGACCCGTTCCGGACAGGCCGGGATGCAGTCGCGGCAGCGGTCGCAGCGCGCGACGAATGACTGCTCCGAAGGCGCCCACGGTGGCCGTAGTGCCGGCCGCTCCCCGGCGAGGTCACCACGGAAAAGCTGCCTGCGGGAGATACCGAAATTTTCGAGCCGGGTCACAGACGAAGGCCTCACTGATAGCCGCTATGCCTACCGCAATGCGGACGGAATCGACTTGAGCTGCATCAAGGTTGACGAAGTCCTCGTTCGGTTCTTGATTTGGCTCAAGAGTGACGCAGAGGGGACGAGACCGCATCCCACCTTGCCTCTCAACAGACTCCGCAGCGAAGGCGCAGTCGTTCCAGCGAGCGGACCCTGACCGTGCGTCGCTCCACGTCGACAATGCCGTTGCGCACCAGGTCGTGGAGCTCGCGGGAGAAGGTCTCGGCCGTCAGGTCGAGGCTTGACGCCACGACCACCTTTGCGGCGGGCAGCACGACCTCTCCCCCGTCGGCATCGGCGCCGTCCCTGGTCGCCGCTCTGAAGAGGTAGCTGGCGACACGTTGCGCGGCCGACCTGAGGCAGCAGGCCTCCAGATCACGGGTAAGGTCGTAGACCTGCCGCGCAAGGCAGCCGACCACCGCGACGGCAACATCGGACCAGCGGGCAACCGCCTCGCGCAGACGTTGCTGGCCCACGTAAAGCAGCCGAGACTCGCTAAGCGCCTGGGCGTAGGCGGGGCAAGGCTCGCCCAAGAAGGCGGCCGCTTCGGCGAACGAGCTTCCGGGCAGAACGATATCGAGGACGCGCTCCGAGCCGTCTTCGGAGAGCACAGCGAGCTTGACGCGACCGCTCATCACGAAAAAAAAGCCGTCGAGCTGACTCCCTTTCTCGCACACCACCAGGCCCTTGGGAGCGGTACGCTGGTGGCAGCCGCCCGCGATGAACCGCAAGGGCTCTTGCGCAAGGCCACGAAAGAGCGGCAGCTCGGCGAGCAGCGGAAGGCAGGTCTTCTCTCGGTCGTCGGCGTTCATGGCGGTCGCGGTCAGTATGATTCCGCGGCTCTCGGGGTGGCGCCGGCCGCGGTGTTTCAGCGCCAGTCTATGAGTCCGAGCTCGTCGCGCAACCAACTGAAATACTTAGCTAAACGGCAAGGCATACCTCCAAGGTGGTAGTGGAGGTAGAACGCCAACAGATTGATAGTATTAGACGTTACCTAACGCGACTGTAGTTGCGGAGCGTCTGATTGGCAGCTCCCGCTATTTGGTGGTATTCCCTTTTCGTAGAACCGTTTTCCCGCTAGACAGTGAGGTCGTGAAGACCATGATGCGGCGCCTCGCCCGTAAGCCGATCCTTCTCAGCATCGGACTGCTCATGAGCGCCGTCGTCGTGCTCGCCGTGGTGAGCATGATCAGCTCCGTCCATATCGCGCAAACCAACGAAGGCATGGCCACTGCAATCAACCAATCAGGATCGCTGCGCATGCAGTCCTATCGCATCGGGGTCGCGCTGGCGGACGAAAGCGTACCCGCCTCGGAACGGGCGATCCGAGCACAAGCGCTGGCAACCGAGTTCGAGGAGCGGCTGGAAAGCCCGCGCCTGGTCAACGCCATTCCGGGCGGCGCACAGGACGAGGTGACCGACGCTTACCAGCGGGTGACGTCCCTGTGGCATCGCGCCATGAAGCCCCCCCTAGAGGATTACATCCGTCTGCTCACGCGCGATGCCTCCCCTGGCAGACATGCCCTGCCGCGGGCCGGCTACCTCGCGGGGGTAGACGCCTTCGTCGCACAGATTGACGCCCTGGTGCGCCTCTTGGAGGACGTCGCAGAGCACCGCATCCAGAGGCTGCGGACCATTCAGGGGATCTCCCTCGCGCTGACAATCGTCATCGTGGTCCTGACTATGGGGCTGGTGATTCGCCGGGTCATCCGCCCCCTGGGAGACCTCCTCGCCTGCGCCGACCGCGCACGGCAGGGCGACTTCTCGGGTCGCACCCGGTTCACGGACAACGACGAGCTCGGAAGGCTGGGCGCCGCCATGAACCTGATGGCGGCCGACCTCTCGCGGATGTACGCCGAGCTGGAGCGGCGGGTGGAGGAGAAGACCCGCGATCTGGCGCGCACGAACCACTCGCTTGAGCTTCTTTACCGCACGAGCAAGACACTCAACGAGGCGCCGGTCTCCGAGCCACTCCTGCGACAGGTCCTGCTCGACATCCAACACGACCTAAACACAGGACCAAGCACCCTGTGCCTGCGCGACCAGGATCGCGAAGGCGCTGGTACCCTGGTCGTCACCACCCGGCCCGAGACGGGCCAAGAAAGTCCCTGTCGCGGTCAGGGCTGCCGAGCCTGCGAGAACCTTGACGGCCCTCGGAAGTTCCAGCTGGATCTGACCGACGGAAGCGCGCGCCGCTTCATGTCCTTCCCCGTGGCGGATAAGGACCAGCGTTTCGGCGTGCTGCTCGTCGACCAGCCGGACGCTGCCGACCTGGAACCCTGGCAGCAACGGCTGCTCCTGTCCCTCGCGGAACACATCGGTACCGCCATCAACCTCCAGCACCGGATGCGTGAAAGCCGACGCCTCGTCTTGCACGAAGAGCGCGGCATCATCGCCCGCGAGCTGCACGACTCCCTCGCCCAGTCCCTGTCGTACCTCAAGATCCAGGTCACCCGCCTTTCGGCCGCGCTCAACGATCCCAGCGACAAAATGACCCCGCAGGGGGTGCTGGAAGAGCTACGCGAGGGCATCAATAGCGCCTACCGGCAGCTGCGGGAGCTTCTCACCACCTTTCGGCTCAAGATGGACGACCGCGGGCTAAAACGCGCCTTGGAGGATACGGTCCAGGAATTCCGTGTCCGCAGCACCGTCAAGATCATGCTGGACAACCGGCTTCCGTCCTCGCTCCTGACGCCCAACGAGGAGATCCATGTCCTGCAGATCGTGCGTGAGGCCCTGTCCAACGTGGTCCGCCATGCCAAGGCACAGCATGCACGTGTGACACTGCAGCGTCTTGGGGACAGCGTCGAGGTGGAGGTTAGCGATGACGGCCGGGGGATCGATCCACGACCGGGACGGGCACATCACTACGGTATGACGATCATGCGCGAGCGCAGCGAGAGCCTTAACGGCGAGCTCAGCATGGAGTCGTCTCCGGCCGAGGGGACCCGCATCCGGCTGCGATTCCGTCACCGCACCCCAGTTGTGAGCAACAACGTGTCCGCGGCCATGCTTGGAGCAACCAATTGAACGAGCCCGCCGAGACCTCCGTCGTTATCATCGACGACCATCCCCTCTTTCGAAAGGGGGTTGCGGACCTGATCCGGATGGAGCCCGCCCTGCACCTGGTCGGCGAGGCCGCGGACGGCGAGAGCGGCATTCGGCTGGCCCAGCAGGCCGACCCCGATTTGATCCTGCTCGACCTCAATATGAAGGGGATGGACGGGATCGCCACCCTGCAACGGCTGCGGGCGGCGGATATCGACGCCCGTATTATCATGCTCACCGTGTCGGACAGCGAAGAAGACGTGGTCGCGGCGCTGCGCGCAGGTGCCGACGGCTACCTGCTCAAGGACATGGAGCCGGAGGACATCCTCGCGAGCCTGCAGCGTGCAATGCGCGGGCGGCTGGTGATCAGCGAGCAGCTGACCGAGCTCCTGGCGCGCGCGCTGCGCGAAGAGCCCCGTCCCCAGCGCCCCGAGGAGGCCGGCCTCACCCCACGCGAGGAGGAGATCCTCGGCCTAATCGCTAAAGGCTTCAGCAACAAGCTCATTGCCCGCGACCTCGACCTCTCCGTCGGCACCGTCAAGGTCCACGTGAAGCACATACTGAAGAAGATAAAGCTGAAGACCCGGGTGGAGGCCGCCGTGTGGGCGGTTAGCAGTCAGCGGTGATCGGTGCCAGTCTCGAGGGGCCGTCAGTCGGCCGTGAGACCCCCCTGCTTCTCCACTTTTGGCACAACGAGTACCCGCCGACCGTGGGAAAGGCGCTCAGCCACCCCGATACCCCCTGACCATGGGAGCGCTCACCGGAAAAGGAGGATAACTGCCGATGCACTGGGCACTTCAGTGCCGTCCGTGCACGCTCACTCTAGCACGCGACTGTGGTACAAGCTGTTCCGCCGCGTTACTGTGAGCCCATGTGCGGCCGTTTCATCCAGCACTCGGACCCCGAGGTCTACGCCAGCCGTTTCGACCTGGATTCGCTGTGCGAGGCGAGGCCACGTTACAACCTCGCGCCAACGCAGCCGGTGCTCGCCATCAGAGAGACCGAGGAACGAAAGCGCGAGCTAGTGCCGCTGCGCTGGGGTCTCGTTCCCTCATGGTCGAAAGGGCCGGACAGCCGCTACAACATGATCAACGCCCGCGCGGAGACGGTCGCAACCAAGCCGGCCTACCGCAACGCCTTCAAGCACCGGCGCTGCCTCATCCCCGCCGAGGGTTTCTACGAGTGGAGGACAGAGGCGCAAGGGAAGACGCCCTTTCTCATCCGTCGCAGGGACGGCGAGCCGTTCGGGATGGCGGGACTCTGGGAGCGATGGACCGACCGAGACGGAAGGCATATCGAGTCCTGCACCATCATCGTCACCGAAGCCAATGCACTAGTAGGCCAGCTCCATGACCGAATGCCAGTCATCCTGGCGCAAAAGCAGTACGGGGTCTGGCTCGATCCCAGCAACCAGGACGCGGACCAGCTACTTGAGGTACTGCGGCGGGCTGATCCCGAACCCTGGACGCTGCAGCAAGTCTCGCGTCGCGTCAATAGCCCGCGCAACGACGGACCGGAGCTGCTCGAGCCCGTGGACGTAGTCTAGGCGCCGGAGGTCGGTGACCGACACGGTGTCGATACCCGGCTGAGAAATACAGCGCGAGCACCGTACCAGTTTGGTTGCTAGTATCACTGTAACGCGCCAGGTCTCGCCGAAAAGTGGCCACGCGAGGATACAGAAAGGACCGGCGAGAACGAGTCGTAACCACTCCGCCAAGACTCAGTACGGTCGGGGCACGGTGTCCGCGTCAAGTAATCACCGCCCTAACCCATGTTTGACTTTGACCCCATGATATTGGGCGATTTTTACCGCATCTGGCGGTGCAAGGCATTGAGTTTTCTTGGCCGGTATCGGCGGGTACGGCGACCCCGAGCCGGGACCGGATGCACGTCCCCTAAGCGGCGTGATTCCAGATCACTTCGTCGTGAAGACGGCGAAGGCTTGGTCGTACGGGCGCTGATCAGTCACCCAATGCTACCTCCCCACAAGAATCCTACGACCGGCGCGCTGGTTTCTGGTCTCTATATTCAGCAGGTCACCCCACAGCTCAATGGCAAGACAGTGCTGACCGGCGACTGGAGCTCGGGCGTGTCTCGGGATCCCTATCTGTCGTTCAAGATCCGACAGGCAGCGCCAGACGACGTCATCCGGCTCAGCTGGACGGACAACGCTGTACATCGTGGGACGTCCCAGGTCACAGTTGGCTAGCAAGGGGAATATGCCAAGCGAAAGGACCCCCGCATTGCAGCTGGGTCCTTTCGCCTAACCCTAAAAAGACAACCGATGCCGGTCATTACGGCCACTGATCTAGCACAGTCGGCCACTCGTTTGCCGAGTGGCCGTGACCGCTCTGGATCGGCTCCTGCCGCCGACCGCCCTTACAGCCCCCCGAATCCCCCCAAACGCGGCAACCGGCCAGGAACGGACGCCGGGCAAAACCACGAGGATCATACTGTGAAAATTTCTGACAGTGCCTCGACAGCCACCGTCAGGGACTAGCCGGAGACGGCCAAAAACGGACTTTTCGCGCTTAGGTAGTAACAATTGCCAACTGCATTTTCGTCCGCTCGCCGCGCGCTGCGGTGGCAAAAATCGATCCGGACTTCTGCTTTTCGCCGAATCATCCCAAAGCAGTCATCGAACAGTCGAAAGCTAGATCCGAACGCTATACGTTTTGCACTTGGGTTTTTCGTTTTTTCGGGGCCTGGTTACACCCGCCGAGGGACGCCGTGAATACATCCATGTAGGCTTGACGGCAGCCTCCCTGCTGCCGACACCCCCGACGGGTACAACCCGGCCCCTTAGGCTGAGAACCGAAAAAAGCCATGTGGGCCATGTATACTCATAGGGTGGTTGGGCCGGAAGGTCGCCACCGGGCATTCGAGTACACGCTAAGTCCGGTAACGCTGACCAAAATAAGCCCCATGCCGAAGAGCTGCAGGCCGGCTAGGCTTTCATTCAGTACCACGAAGCCGAATAGCGACGCGGTGACCGGTTCGATCATCGCAACAATTGAGGCCACGGCCGGCTCGGTATGCTGCAGGCCGATGATATAAAGAAAAAACGACAATCCGGCGCCAAGCACACCGAGTGCGATGAACAGCGGCCAAGCCGGCGTGCTCAGCACGGCAACGGCCTGGTCAAAATCGCAAGGCCAGATGAGGACAGTGACAAGTGCCGCAAACGCGATTACGAGAATCGCCTGCGGGCTTCCGTGGGGTGCCGCGTACTTGAAGCCGAAAATGAATACCGCATAGGACAGGCCGGCGAGCAGCCCGGCACCGACGCCGATCGGCGTGACGCCGCTCGCGCCGGTGTCGTAAATGCGTGTGAGCAACACGATACCAAGCATCACTACCGCAATCGCGGCCCACTTGGGCGGGGTGGGACTTTCGAGCTTGAGTGCGAACGACACGAGATAGACGAACACCGGCGCACAGTACATCAGCGTAGCCGCGACCGCGACAGTGCCCTGCGCGATGCTCACGAAATAGAACGCGAAGTTGCAAGCCACGCCGAGACCGGCAATCGCCGACCAAAACCACAATCGGCGGTTCGCCAATCCGCTGCGGTGCGGGCGCAACGCTAGCCAGACGAGAACGAACAACAACCCGATCGCGCCCCGGCAAAACGACACCACGAACGCATTCCAGCCGTCAGCCATGAGGATGCCGCCGATTCCGCCTGAAACCCCCCAGCAAAGAGCCGCCAGCGCCACGAAAGTCGTACTCGCACCGGCCATCTGACCTCCTCTTGCACGATGAAACAAAAACCGTTGGCGGCAGCGAGTTTCGCACAGCCCCGCAAGTCGCTGGCGACCGGTCCCACCCGAGCGCTGAATCGCGGATGCTTCTGGCCGGCAACGTCTGCTTCGGGTCATTACGAGGCATGCAATGCAAACCTAACGCGTCTCACCGCCCCAACCGCCGCGCCAGCGTTATCAATCCCCAGAAAATGCAGATCCCACCCCTGACAGCACGAGAAGCTCGGTCTCGTCAACGCTCGCTCTTGCACCTCCCGAGAGCTCCGCGAGCCCCCTTGGTTGAGCCTTGACCGACCCACCAGCTCTCGCCAATCCCCACACCTCAGGCCGCCCACGAGCTTACCCACGACCGCTTGTTTGGATCTTCAACAACAAGATTTCTATATCTTGTTTCTGGTAGGGAGCTGTCTTGACAGAGGCGTCCACTCAGTTTCCAACCCCGCCCGCCTTGAGCTTGCGAGCTCCGTAGCAGACACTGCCCGGATGCTTCAATTCACGGGCGTCAGCAAACGATACGGCGCGCAATCCGCCCTGCACGCCATGGACCTCACGGTGGAGGCGGGGCGCACGACCGTGCTCATCGGACCCAGCGGATGCGGCAAATCCACCCTGCTGCGGCTGGTGGCTGGTCTGGTCCTCCCCGACAGCGGCCAGATCCTCTTCGAAGGAACCCCGCTGACACCGTCCTCGCTCGCGGCGCTGCGCCGGCGCATGGGCTACGTGATCCAGGAGGGCGGACTCTTCCCTCACCTCACCGTCGAGCGCAACGTCACCCTGATGGCGCGTCAGCTGCGGTGGGCGCGGCCCCGGATCGCCGAGCGCCTGGGTACGCTTGAGGAGCTGGTGCGCTTCCCGCCGGGACTCCTCGGCCGCTATCCGGCGGAGCTCTCCGGCGGGCAGCGCCAGCGCGTCAGCCTGATGCGTGCCCTCATGCTCGACCCTGACCTGCTGCTCCTGGACGAGCCACTGGGGGCGCTTGACCCCCTCATCCGCTACGACCTGCAGCAGGAGCTCGGGGCCATCTTCGAGCGGCTCGTTAAGACGGTGCTGTTGGTTACTCATGACCTTGCGGAAGCCGCCTATTTCGCGCACCACCTGGTGCTGATGCGCGAGGGGCGGTTGGTGCAGCAGGGAAGACCGCGCGCGCTGCTGGAGGCCCCAGCCGACCCCTTCGTCACCCGTTTCGTCAACGCCCAGCGGCGACCCCTCGATGTCCTTGAGGGAAACTCGTGAAACGGCCAATAACGCTGCTAACCGCGATCGCCCTGGTCGCCGCATTCGCCGCGCCGGCGGAAGCGGCCCCGGTGCAGATCGGCTCGAAGAAGTTCACCGAGTCGGTGCTCCTCGGCGAGATGCTTCGCCAATTGGTCGCCGCCTCGGGCCATGCGGTCCGGCACCGCCGTGAGCTCGGCGGCACGCGGGTCCTCTGGAGTGCGCTCGTCGCGGGCGACCTCGACGCCTATCCCGAGTACACGGGCACCCTGACCCAGGAGATCTTCGCCGGCCAGGGGATCAGCGGCAACCCCGCGATCCGCAAGGCCCTGGCGCAGCGCGGACTGCGCATGACAGCCTCGCTCGGCTTCAGCGACACCTATGCGCTCGGCGTGCCGCGTGCGCTTGCCGAGCGCCTGAACCTGAAACGGATCTCGGACCTCAAGGCCCATCCGGAACTGCGCCTCGGCTTCAGCAACGAGTTCATGGACCGCGCCGACGGCTGGCCGGGGCTCAGGCACGCCTACGGCCTTCCGCAAACCCGGGTGCGCGGACTGGACCACGATCTCGCCTACCGCGGCCTCGCCGCCGGGGATCTCGACGTCGTCGACCTCTACAGCACCGACGCGGAGATCGCCTACTACGACCTGCGGGTCCTGGAGGACGACCGCGACTACTTCCCGCCCTACGAGGCGGTGGTCCTCTATCGAGCCGACCTGGTGGCGCGGGCACCGGCGGCCGGCGCGGCCATGCGCCGCCTGGAGGGCCGAATTGATGCCGCCACCATGGCGGCCCTGAACGCCCGGGTGAAGCTGCGGGGCGAATCCGAGAGCGCGGTGGCCGCCGACTTCCTCGCTGCTCGCCTCGGACTCGCCCGGGCTGCCGTAGAGGAATCCGCCTGGGCCCGCTTCCGCCGGCACACCCGGGAGCACCTGCTGCTCGTGGCAATCTCCCTCTCGGCTGCCGTGCTGGTAGCCGTGCCGCTCGGCATCGCGGCGGCTCGGCGGCCCCGCTGGGGCCAGGCCATCTTGGGGCTGGTCGGCATCGTGCAGACCATCCCCTCTCTCGCCCTCTTCGTCTTCATGATCCCGCTTCTCGGGATCGGAGGCCCACCGGCGGTCGCCGCCCTGTTCCTTTACAGCCTGCTGCCGATCGTGCGCAACACCCATGCGGGCCT
Source organism: uncultured Gammaproteobacteria bacterium (assembly GCA_963824085.1). Taxonomy (GTDB): domain Bacteria; phylum Pseudomonadota; class Gammaproteobacteria; order Chromatiales; family Chromatiaceae; genus JARRNE01. The sequence goes on along the minus strand of CAWGNT010000013.1, from coordinate 256,185 downwards.
CACCGGCGTGCCCGCGGAGGTGCGCGAGTCTGCTGAGGTCTTGGGACTGTCCGCTGATGCCAGACTCCGCCTGGTGGAGCTCCCGCTCGCCGCCCGCTCCATCCTCGCTGGCATCAAGACCTCAGCGGTGCTCAACGTCGGCACCGCGACCCTGGCCGCCCTTATCGGTGCCGGCGGCTACGGGCAGCCCATCCTGACCGGCATCCGCCTCGACGACCTCGGACTTATCCTGCAGGGCGCCATCCCGGCCGCCGTCCTCGCCCTCTTGGTACAGGGCATCTTCGAGCTCATCGAGCCGCTGGTGGTGCCGCGCGGGCTGAGATTGAAGTGAGCCCTCTTTGCGGGCTTGGGAGCGCGAGCATCCGAAGTAACCGGCACCGAGTCTACTGTGGCCAATCGCGGCAGAAATCATAGACGCGACTGGTGTTAGCGCTCAGTCTAGTTCACCGAAGTATCTCAGAATAATCCGCGCCGACGCTGCCGAATTCCATCACCGCCGCTGCCGCTTCCCGCCGGGTAGACAACCCTCGGTCGTGTCGGGTGGTTCCGCTCGCAACAAGCGGACAGAAGCGGACGCTACGGCAGACGAGGCCAGGAAAGCAGGGTAAGATCTTCTTATACTCTGCGGAGGGGGCAATACCATCGGCCCTGACTTGCCAAGTGCTTGCTATACGCAGGTATTCATGAAGCTTTGGTATCATACATAGCGATTACTCCCCGGGTAAGGGATATTTCACTGGCGTTCGAAAGATTCAACCTCAACAATGACACAACAGAAACGACACCTCGACGCCCTTCTCGAGTTGGGAAAACCTCGGAAACCTCGAGCCGACTGGCCCGATTACAAGCAATATGGAATCACGGAGGAAGACGTCGACGATTTGCTTAACCTGGCGACTGATGCCTCGATGACCCGTGCATCTCCTGAGAGTAACGAAGTTTGGGTGCCACTACATGCGCGGCGCACCCTTGGCCAATTGGGAAATCCACGTGCGATCGATCCCCTAATTGCGTTGTTCGATACCCTCTGTGACGATGATTGGGCAGCTGAAGAGCTGCCCATAGTGTTGGCAATGCTGGGGGAAAATGTCATAGACCCGCTAACCGACTTCCTGGATGATGATAGTCATGCAGAGCTTGCTCGGATGATGGCATTAGGTGCTTTAGAGGAAATTGCAAGACGGGATCCATCGACAAGAAACCGCGTAGTCACGATCATTACGGATTATCTGGGCGACCCAGACGCGAATTTTTCGACTTTGAACGGCTGTGCAGTCAGTGCGCTGGTCACGCTTGAGGCGCGAGAGTCTATCGAAACACTTCGAGGCCTCTACAAAAGTGGTAATGTTGACCTTTTTGCCTGTGGAGACATTGAGGATGTCGAAATCGAGCTCGGATTAAGGAAAGATCGGAGCACGCCACGGCCAAGTCTGGAGAAGATTTATGGGCTAACGAAGCAGGATGGCCTGAAGCGGGAAAAGGTTGGAAGAAACGATCCCTGCCCATGTGGGAGCGGTAAGAAGTACAAAAAGTGTTGTCTTCAATGACTCCTGCCGGCCATACGCGGACCCTGAACGACCACAGACGAAGCTAGGTGTCCGCGGCTAGCCGGTGGCCGCTTGGGGCGGTAGAGTTTCGCGGGTTCCCCGGTCGGCTAATATCGCGCTAGACAGATGTCCACCTAGCGCATCAAAGGCCGACGTCAGTCCATTCCACTGTTAGAAGCTTATGACCGAACCAATGAAGCCATCTATGACAGTGCAGGATATCAGCCAGTTGGCCGGCATCTTCGTGATCTTTGGATTTTTGGTCTCGTTAATTTACGACTGGGGATTCTTTCACTCTTTGGGGGTTGGGTATCGCGATATACCATCTAGTATCGCAGATCATTTTCGAACCGGTTTAATTTGGGCTCCCCCATTGCTTGGGGCTTTCATTTTTTATCTCGCATGGGAATTTCAAATTCAACGCATCGAAAAAGGGCTTACCGAAGAAGAGATTGTTAATAGCTCAAAAGATCCAGATAAAACTCGAAGGTTTAGAGAGCGGCCGTACAAATTTTTTTTATGGGTCTGTGTCTTATGGGTTTTAAGCTATATTTTCGTCGGTGATGTTGCTTCATCCATTCCCACAGTAGCTTTCGCTATCTTGTGGCTTGTTTTTGCAGATTGGTGCTATGCAACACCTTTAATTCAATTGCGTCGAAATGAGAGGGTTCAGTTGCTTTTCAAATACTTACCGGCCGCTGCAATTCTCGCCTACGCTGCGGGATACAGTGCTGGAACTGATGCAGCTTTCCGGCACAAGAGTAGCATCACGATAAGCCCAGTTGGCAATGGGACAAAGATCGAGGGCACATATCTGAGGGGATTCGAAAGTGGCTTGTTGTATCTTGCTAAAGATGACAAACCAACATTCATTCGGTGGGATAGCATCTCGTCATATACATTCGAAACTCCTTATACCCCATATAAGGGGCTTATTTGCACGTGGTTTGATTTTTGTCCAAAGATAACAAGCAATAACTCAAATCAAAATGGCGCTTCCAACAAGGCAAATTAACTCGGACCACAAATTCCGCTGCGTTCCATTTGCGTCCGGTAATTTGCGGCGTTAGCAGCAGCCCAGATGTCCGCCACGGGTCGCGAAGCGACTTGTGCAAAGGGGGTCGGAACCAACTCGGTTCCAAAGGATGTCGGGCGATTTTGTAGTCGTAGACTGGCGGCACGGACGGCCGCTCTCGCTAGCCCAACGGTGCTCCGCATGTGTCCCGAAGGATTTGAGAGGCGCAGTGTAAATTTGTCAGCAGACTTCGCTGACATCCTACGACGGAGCGAAAGCGCAATAGCCCCGCCGTGAGGCGGGGCTTGTTCACCAGGTGGCGGGCACCTGGCGCAGTGGCTTACTGGGGAACTACCTTGGTCGCGCTGGGGCCTTTCTGGCCTTGCTCGACCTCATAGGAGACGGTTTGTCCCTCGGCCAGCGACTTGAAGCCGCTGCCTTGGACGGCGCTGTGATGGACGAAGACGTCCTTGGTGCCGTCGGAAGGGGCGATGAAGCCGAAGCCCTTTTCGTCACTGAACCACTTAACTGTACCTGTAGCCATTACGGTTACCTCTGGATGAAATTGAACGCGTGTGTATGCAGGCGACTGTCGAGATATTACGGGAGGATCTGCCACACACTGCGGAGAGAGGTACTACCGGAACACTACAAGAAAACACTGCACCGAATGGATGATACCGAATATCAGACCTCTTGACGAGGTTTTTCTGGGTCACGACCGACAGGCACCGTTCTCCCCCAGGTCGTAACCGACGTCGTGATCGACTTACCCGCCGGTCATTGTCCGGCCCGTTCGCGCTTGAAGTGCTGGCTCGCGCGGACCAGCGAAAAGCCCCGAAAGAGGAGTTGATTCGCCGCAGAGCCGATGCGCGTCGCGCCCGCTACACGGGCTCACGCGCACGAATTTTCGGTTGGCTCCGTCAGTTTGTGGAAGAAGCTAGTCATGTCAGGATCGGCCGGCCCCAGTCAAGGGTCGCGGCTAGGAAGGTGAAGACCCCCAGCAGCCCAGCGCCGGTTCCCGCAGCAGCCATTACCTGACGATTGGAGCGGTCGCTCCAGTAACCCCAGAAGGGAGAGGACAGACTGGTCGCCAGGCCGTTGGCTACGATCAGGGCACCGAGCCCGAGTAAGTCCCCGCCCGCACGCCCCTGGGCGATCAGCACGTAGAAGGGGGGTGCCAGGGCAACTGACAGGAGACAGGCGCGCCGGATCACAAACCCGACGGCGAGTACGGCGAGACCCGAAAGCCCGGCACTCCAGCCCATCAGTGCCCCGCGCCGGCTCTTGGAGACCGTCTTGCCGAGCACATCCTTCGCCGATACCGAGCACAAGCCACGCGCCAGGCTGAAGACGACCATGGCGCCAAGGATGGCCCAGGCCCGCCTCGGTCCCGTTCAGTGACAAGGCCGCGACGGCCATGGCGAACAGACTGGCTGCCGAAAGCACGGCGCCGAGCAGCCATACCCCCTTGCGGATGGGCAGGCCACGCACCGCCGCAGCCACCGCAAGCTGGGGCCCTAGCACCCCGGCCTCGCGGATCGGCACCAAGAGCCCGGTGAAGACCGCGGGGACTCCGAGCGCTCCGAACAGCCAGGGGATCACGAGCTTCGCACTCGCAATCTCGTCCGCCACCTTACCGAGCAGATTAGCCCCGAGATAGGCGAAGAAGTTGCGCGGTTGGTCGTGACAGGCGGACTCGGGGATGTCCTTGCACACCCGGGCGTCTTCGTCGCCAGTGATGCGGTTGTAAAGGGCCTCCAGGGCCTGGGGAGTGGCGCGCTCGGTGGCCGCGGTTTGGCTGGTCATGGCTGCTGTGCTCCTCGGTGTCGGCAATTATCAGCCAATTGCCGGTGCGAGGGCGAAGCCGTCATAGGCCGCGAGGCCCGGATCACAGGCCCCGGCAGCCATGGGGGCCACCACGCAGCCGTCACTGGCGGCAGAGCTCCAGAACTGCGCTGACAGGGGAACCCTGCTCGCCTCGAGCAAAGGGATCAGAAAAGATCGCGAACCCCTGGCAACCGGCCCCAAGCCACTTGCCGTCACTCAGCCTCGAAACCCTGACTGCCTGGAACCGGCCGGCTGCGCCCATAGATGACGCCTTGTACGCCGACTGCAATGAAACCCACAGCCGACGCTGACTTCCCCAAGCCCTCCAGCCGTTGGATCTCTGCCCCCGGTGCTTAAGCGAAGGCCGGTTGGGGCCGATCTCGCGCGAACGCGCCACCTCTGGCACTTGCTATGCCCGCAACCTCCCGAATTTTGGTACGGGGGGTCGGGCTTTTGGGGCTGGGTAGAGCCGCTGGAGGGAGTTGGGTAAGGGCGTGCCCGCGCCCGTGAAAGCAGTCAACCCCGGCCTCGTGCCGGGGTTTTTGTTTGGGGCGGTTTTGAAGTGCGCGTACGTCAGGGATGGGGAGAGGAGACGCACCCCAGGGGTTCAGGAGAGGCACACGTGACAAGGGTGGATATGCGTCGCGCGAGGGAGGTGCCTCGTGCCTCTCGCCGTGTGCGTTAGACCGCGTTACGCTGGGCTGAGAACAACCGGAAGTAACAGGAGGAAGATGTATGCATTCCCATGTTTTCGCGTTGCGGGTCGGGGGCACGGTATTCGGCCTCATCTGCTTGGCGCAGTTGACGCGGGTACTCATGTTCCCGGAAGTCGTGGTGCTCGTTGGAGGCTACCGGATGCCCTTGTGGCCGAGCATGGTCGCCGCGGTGGTTCTGGGCGGACTCACCTTCTGGACGTGGAAGGTCTCATACTCCACCGATCGGTGACGAGGAGGAGGGTGGGGACTTCCTGGTTTTGGTAGAGGTGCGAGCCCCACTTTTTTTGGCCGGGGCTTTTTCGTTGCGGTGTGCTTGGGTTGTAGTTGTTACAGCATTCGGTGTTTCTGGCAGTGCGGCGCCACCGGGCGTAACAACTCGTTACATATTAGTAGTTCACCTTATGCTAATATAACAGCTCATAAGGAGTGTAGTTTCTGTCCATTGGCACCACCGCGTGGAAGGATGTCTTCCAAGACGGCAGGGTCAGTGGGCGAGACCAAAGCGCTGCTACGAGCGCTGCACTGCATGACCAGGATAAGAGGCACGATTATGAGCTTTGACGCATTGACCATCGCCGGTATTTTCTCCGTTGCCATGAGCGGCGGGTTCGTTTTTGCCACGGCAATGATCCGGGCCCCGAGGGGGGCCGCACGTCGCCCGAGGAGCGACGGCAATACGCATCAGCGTTCTTGGGCAGCAAGCCTATTGGGCCGTCGTGGCGGCCACACACCCCGTCGCCGCGGGTATTCTTTGATACCACGATGAATGGGTTCAACCGTCTGCCCATGGTGCGGGCGGGCGGCACAGAAGACCCCGGCCAGGTGCCGGGGTTTTTGTTTGTGCGCAGGGGGCGCGGTAGCGGAGGGTGCTCGCGGCACTCCTTTTAGACAGAGCGTCCGAGCGCTGGACTCCCGGCGCCAGGGGTCTCGCTCTGCGTTTTCGTGCTGGGCGCTTGCGCGCGGATGACTCCTTCGGCCTCCTGCGTCACCATCTTCTGTCTCGCCGCCTCACCTCGCTTGGCCCCAGCCCGCCCTGCGCGATGCACCGCCCCGGTGCTTGCCTGTGACCATCATTCATTGTTTGGGCATAATCTCTCCGCTCGCTTGGGTCGCGGCGCCGCCGTGCGGCGAGCGGAGGTGACGCCAAAATGACAATATCTGCCGTGATGATCCAGCCGCTGGTCGCGCTGATCGCTGGGATCTTGATCCTGCTGATGCCCCGCTTGTTGAACTACGTGGTCGCAATCTACCTGATTGTCGTCGGCGTCCTCGGCCTGTGGCCGGCCATCGCGCGGATAGGTGGCGGCTAGGCAATCTTCGTGACGATCCGGCCGCGCACTTTCCGGCGACGATATCGCGCGCCGCGCGCCCGATATCGTCGAGGCGGAGGGTCACGGTCCTGGCGGCAAGCGCCTCCATAACCGTTCAGACCAGGCCGGATTGGTGGCGGTATAACGAACGATCATCCGCTGGATGTTGTGGTGCACGAAGGGTGGGCGAGCCGGACGGTGCAGTAAGGCGGTGCCCTACTCCCTGAGATACTCACCTGAAGACCGGCGACATGCCGCCATAGTGGAATCCGCCCGCTCCGGCGTAGACGATCCGGATCGACGCCTCGCGCGCGCCGCAGGGTGAGCAGTGGAGTTTGGCCGTTAGGTCTTGGATGCTGGCGCCAGTCGGCACCTTCGCACGGTCGCGCAGGCCGCTGTGCTCGCAGGCATCGCAGAAGGCCAGGATCGCGAAGATCGCTGCGGGGAAGTCGCCGATGAAGTTGCTCGGGTCGTCCATAGCGGACAGGATAGGACCCCGCGGGCTCAGGGGCTGAGCCCGCTCGCCCTTCACCAGAGTCGCGGAGGCAAACACCGCCCACGCCGCCTGCCTTGCACCCAACCGGTAGCCAGACCGGCGTGGGGGCTGCTCTGGGCTCGGGCCATGACCTGCAGTCGGCCAGCAGCGGACATCGCAACCGACAGCCGTGAGCAAGGGAAGGAGTGTAAGATCCGTAAAACAAGGCTGACCGGCAAGGGCCCCAACCGGCCGGCGAAACTCAAGCAGGAGGCAAGATGGCGAAGTGCCCGATATGCGAGTCGAGGAAAGGGAAGAGGAAGTGCGTGGTCTCTGATGGTCTGATCTGTAGCGAATGCTGTGGAAGCACAAGAACAGGAGCGTTGTGCTTTGGGTGTGTTTATTATCAGAAACCAACGAGAAGATACAGTGAAGTACCCGCATATTCTGTTTCTGACATGGATGGGAACGTAGAACTTGAATCTTACGGAAACTCGATCGAGGGCGCTTTATGCGCATACGACGTGGAAAACAAGGGAGCCCTTAAGGACAGCGATGCGATCAGGATTATTGAGCTGCTTATTGACAAATACCATTTCCAAGACGAACAACTGGACCAGGAAGCTCAGATTGCTTCGAGGGGGTTTCAGTTTGTCGACAAGTGCATAATGGAGGATTTGGAAGGCGTTGACCCAGAGAAGATTGTGAAGGTTCTAGGAGTCATCCGGTTTGTCGCCAAACGAAGAACGCGGATCGGAAGAGAGTATTTGAACGTAGTGCACCAATACGTCGGACAACGCGTTGGTTCTGGTGTTCGCGTTCTGCGTCAATGAGTAGCGAAAGAAACGTCTGCAATCGACACCTTTGAACACCGCGGCTTGCTCGTCCATGCATTTGCCCTTTCGAGTCGACGAGAGAGGGGTTGAGCACGTCCATGCGGGGCAGTATCGCGGGCGGATGCTCCCGTCTCTAATCGGCCAGTTTCGGACGCTCGGTCATGTCCGGTCAGCGGCAGGTTAGAGAACGGAAGCTGCCGTTTGCCTCGACATAACACTCGCCTGCGTGGACGCCGCCGAAGGGCGGCGGCGATGGGAACAAGCGACTTGCCCAACTCGACGGACGAGCCTAGCCTAAGTTGCGATCGACGCCGTTTTCCGGCACATCGTCACTACGGCGACCCCTCTGAGGACGAAAACACTATGAAATGGCGTGACCATATCTCTACCGATCCAAACGTCTGCCACGGGCAGGTATGCATCAAGGATACCCGGATTCCTGTCTCGGTCGTCCTCGACAACCTGGCGGCGGGCCTGGCCGAGGATGAAATCCTCCGGAGCTATCCGGCGCTTACCAAGGATGCAATACGCGCGGCCACGGCCTACGCGGCAGAGCTCGCGCGCGAGCGCATCGTGGAGTTGCCGGGGCGCGACGCAGCGTGAGATTCAAGATCGACGAGAATCTTCCGCAGGAGGTAGCAGAGCTTCTATGCGAGAACGGCCACGATGCTGTCAGCGTCTTTGACCAGACCCTCAGCGGCAAGAAGGACCCGACCATATTTGAGGTCTGCCAAGACGAAGGCCGCATACTCATGACCTTGGACTTGGATTTCGCCAACATCCAAGCCTATCCACCGGCCACGTCCGCGGGCATTGTCGTTTTGCGGCTCGCCCATCAAGACAAGCCGTGGGTTTTGGACGTCGTGCAGAAGCTCATTCCGGCTCTTGCAACGAAGCCGATATTTCAGCAGCTCTGGATCGTTGAAGAGGACCGCATCAGGATTCGAGGCTTGCCCGCGTAGCAAGGGGGCACGCGGCAGCGGTTGCCACTTGCTGAAAGGCGCGCGGCCGGTCGGCCGTCGCGGCGGCATGTTGCACGTGCCGCCACTCCCAACGCCCGGTATCGGCTCTTAAGCTGTCGCTTGCGGCCCTGGGTCTGAGGACAGCAAAGGGTCGTCTCCTGACACTTACCCCGCAATTCCAGAAACGCGGACGAACGGAACGCCACAATTAGCAGAATTGACCGCCAGGCCATCTCTGACCCCAAAGAAAACCCCGGCAACTAGCCGGAGTCTCCGCCTCGCTCGCTCTCGCGTGTATTACGCTTGAAGTGAGGTCCGCCGTCACTGGCCTGAACCCTTTCCGCGCCGCAATGCGGAACACGGAGACGACAGGTCGCCCGATGTGGACGCGTGTGCCAGTCGCGGCCGACGATGAGCGGCGGTGTACCGACCATCTCGGGGACTGGAGCGCTGCCGTGACAAGGACAAACCCGCCGGAGATCGCGGCCGACACGATGCCGGCAATGGTCAATGCGTCAAATGTCATGGTCGTGCCTCCTGTCTACGGTGCTGCGTGAGCAGCCCGTCTGTGACCCCTAGCCTCGCCGCCTTGGGCGACAGCTCACGCCGGGGTATGCCAACGAACAGGATTCATCTTCGCTGACCACCAAGAGAATACACAAGTGACTGTTTTATAATCTTGTAACGACTTGTTACGACCTGTTTCGCCGAATCACAGCAGCTCCGTAAATACAAAGTCCTGTACGGTTACATTTCCCACGCATCCAAAAAATCCCCGCGACAGGTGCTTCGCGCGTCCCTTCGTCCTAGGCGATTGCCGGACAATCATGTACCAGATAGCGCAGGATTTTCGTTCGGCTTCAAGGAGCGCTGGCGGGAGCATAGCTGGGCTGTGCGACCGCCGGCGTGACGCCGAAGGCGGGCGAAAGGACCAGCAAGGTCGTACGTGACTTGACAGAAATCGCCTTAACGCACCATCGGGGCTCCGTTCAGCCCTCGTTCAGGGTATAGGCGCTAACCTAAGCTCCAAGGAACTTTGCATTGGCACGAGCTACGCGGATGCATCTGCACACAGACGAGGTAACGAAATGAAGAAGTGGATTGTCGCTCTCGGCACCTGCGCGGCCCTGTCCGTGCTCCCCGTTCATGCTTTCGCCCACGGCTACGATGCCGGCGATGCGGCGCTCGGTGGCCTAGTCGGAGGTGTCGTCGGCGGTCTCATCGGCGCTGGCATCGCCCCGTACCCGGTCTACGTGGCGCCGGCGCCCGTCGTTGTCGAGCGCTATGCGCCCGCCCCTATAGTGGTTGAGCGGTACGCACCCGCGCCGATCGTCGTAGAACGCTACGCGGCCCCAGTTGTCGTGCACAAGGCCGGCCCTCGACGCTGGCATGGCCACAGAAAATGGCACAAACGTTATCGGCACTGACGTTAGTGGCGCGGCGACGATCGACGGTATTTTTCGGTGCACTACGCATACCTCAACTCGTCAAGGATCCTTCCGAGCTACGTAATTGACCGCCCCCTGCCCCGAAACGAAAAACCCCGGTACCTCAGCCGGGGTTGTCTCGCTGCTCGCTCTCGCGCGAGTCTTACACTTCGATCATGGACACCTTGCGCGTAGCTATCAGGATAGAGTCGGAGAAAACCGCACCAAGGGAACATAACCCAGAAACAGGCCTCACCAATCAGTTGATCGCCCGGGAGCTTAGGTGACTACCGGATCGAACGGCTTGCCTCCAGGCACAAACACCACGTGGACACAAAGGTCGTGGGGACTATAGATGGTCGTACGCAGGAGCAGCCCGGTGTCTGGTACGACCGCCTGCTCCGTCATGGTCCGGATCTTGGTTGTGTCGTCGTAGCTGTCCTCGACCTCTTCGTACTCAAGATTCATGGCGTATCTCTCTGCGCAGTTGGGATATATGTAACCCTAGCTCCTTTAAGGAAAACCGCAAGGTCCACTTCCCGATGCCGCTCCGCAACACCCCAACACATCCCTCGTCCTGCCAAGCCACCCCCTCAACTGCCGACCGGCCTAGAGCTCTGCCCTCCCCGAACTGCGTCATTCCAGCCCTGTTCATCCTCTGCCCAAAGAACTACCCCGGCACAGAGTCCGGGGTCTCATCGCTGCCCGCTCTCGCGAGACGGACGCCTCGATCGTCGCCTTGCGAGGAAACAGACGACGACCGACGCCTCATCGACACAGAGCCATGCCTCGTGCAAGTCGGAAAAGTCGTCGGGCAGAAACCACCCCTGAAGCTTTGAGCGATCTGGATCGAATGCCTAGCCCCCTGGTCCCGCCGCCGCGCGCCGGCCAAAGACGTGGTCGTTCGTCGGGAACGCGGGCTGGCCCTGGGCGGCCGGAGCGCCAAATTCGATGTGATTTGCGGGGCGGGTTTCGGACAAAATCGGGTCATGGGTTGGAGCCGCCTCACCGCTAGCACAATCGCCCGCCGGTTGGAGACGGCGTGCCGCGCCGAGCTGCACGGCGAGGAGTTGCCGGGATACTCGGCGGAATCCGTGCAGCCGGCCGCAGTGCTGGTGCCCCTCTTCCGACACGCGCAGGCCTGGCAACTCCTCTACATACGCCGCGCGGAGCATACCCGGGACCGCCATAGCGGCGAGGTGGCCTTCCCCGGCGGGCGCTGTGAGCCGGGGGACGCCGATGCAGTGGCCACCGCCCTGCGCGAGGCTCGGGAGGAGGTCGGGCTGGATCCCGGAAGGGTGCAGATCCTTGGCAACCTGCGGCCCTTCCGCACCGTGAGCGGTTATCGAGTGACCCCGGTCGTGGGACAGATTCCCTGGCCTCTGCCATTGCATCCGGATCCCGCCGAGGTCGCCCACGTCTTCAGCTTACCGCTTGCCTGGCTCCGCGACCCCGCCAACCGCCGGGTTCGCATCTGGCCGTCGCCCGACCACCCGCAGGCGCGGGAGGTCATCTTCTACGACGAACGCGACGGCCAGCGTCTGTGGGGCGTAAGCGCCCGCATCACGCTGGATTTCGTCAGTTGTCTGGGCTGACCGGCGATTGTTGGTGTCCGGTGTGGGACACAGCACCTCTTCGCGGCCGAGCCAGTAAGGAGAATGTGCGGGCGCACCAATATCGCCGGAAAGGCCGATGCGATTACCCTGGACCTTAGGAAATTCCCGTACGCCGCTTCTGCCAGGTCCCGCCTGGGCGGTGAGAACGCGAGACCCGCTAGGTGTGCACTTGGCGACGGTGCGCGCCGGACTTGCCTGGCGGTATCCTTAAGTACGCCAACGGGCAGTCGCCGACGGATCGGGTGTCGTACGGGCAACCAGGGAAAAGGGCCAGAGCCAGCGAGAGGGCCTTTGGGGCTATCCCTATTCAGTGCTATCCTGGGGACCGCGGTGGCGGGGAGTGCATCCATACACTTCATGAATTACGGAGTGCGGTCAATGCGCCACAACCCTTATCCGAATTACTAGATGAGCGTCAAGTTGTTCACAGAATGAACCTTGACGTCAAGATACTGTCGTGGTACTCGCCAATCGCGCTTCACTAATCGGTAATATGCCGTATCTTGCTGTTTCCGGACAGAAAAGCGAGTGACTAAAATTTGACCAATCTAATGCAACCGTAATAAAGCGCGGGAGTTAGTTCGCTCTTGAAGAGCCTGTCCACAGGCTTATCCACAGCTCCAGTGAGTAAAAAGCGTTTTGTTCACCGATGCTTGCAGTTGGCGCACCCTTTCGAGGAATGACTTCAATAACAGGCCGCAACCGTCTCGCATCCTGACGTATAACGGCATCGGCCGATGCGCTTTGCAGCACACCAGTGAGCGCGTCGGGCAGATCTCGCGGAACATCCGGGCCAGGAACGTCAGGGGAGTGGCCAGGTTTCTCCCAGCGCCGCCACTTGGCCCCCACGAGTTGGCAGCTAGTTCCCCTTGTTCACGATGTTGCGGAGCCCATTGAGCCACCGCCTCAGCACTCACACCGAAGCTCCGCCCAACCTCCGAGAGGGAACAACCGCTCAGGCGCATGCGGTAGGCTTCGGTGCGACGGGCATCGAAGCGTTCTGCAACGAGCGACATCTCGTCTGGCGCTTCGGGATCGTTGCGCGAGCGGCCAGTGAATCCGGCATACGATCACCACTGGCTCCGTCCGCCCCGGACATCAACTCTGGCGTAGTCGTAGCGCGCCCCATAGATCTTGCACGCCCGCGCGACGAAGTTCCCAGTCGTCATCCGACGCGGCGGACGCGGTGTGGGGAATTCGATCGCGCCCCCGCGGCCAGAGAAGGACGGTAACCTCCGGTCGATCTACCGGGGGGGATGTATCCCGCCCACCTTGTCGGCCAGAAGGTGCCGTGCCAGACAACAAGCCCTATCTCCGTACCTCCGTACCTCCGTACGGCTCCCCTCCCCGCTCCACCCGCGCCCGCCGCCGCGCCTCGACGCGAGCCCGCTCAGCCTCCCGCTCGAGTGCCCAGGTGCGAATGACGCATTGCTCGCACGAGGCGACGGACGAGTCACACATCACCTTGAAGCGCTCACAGCGAATCGTTGTCATGCCACCCTCCGCTGACCTCCGAGATTGCGCTCGGCCACCCTGTGCATCATACGCGTCCGGGAGCTGCCGGTGAGCCGAAAGAGCACAGGGCAGCAACGACTCTCCCCTGCCCATATGGTCGCAACTACGGAACTGCGCAATTACAGAACGCCAAAAAAATAGACCGGCTCTAACGCCGGGCGAGCACGGTTGAGATCCTGCGAGCAGCGGCAAGGGTTCGCGGCAGACGACATCCACACCTCTAATCAGTCAGGATCATTAAAGTGCTACGGTCGGCCGGCAATTCCGGAAAACAGCGTTGTCGTACCTGCAACCCATCCCCCGGGCTCCATTAACAAAGATGATTAGCGTCGTGCCTCAGATGGGACGTCCAGTAGGCGTGTCGGGTGCGGGTCGGCGGGACCGGCGGCGCCGCGGACGGCGCCGTCGAGGCTACAAGGACGTATTCACGGCGTGCCCCGACGGTCCGCACCCGGCCCTGACCCGGTGTCTGAGCTATGGCGCTAATTGCCTTAAGAAAAACCCCGGCAGGTAGCCGGGGTCGCATAGCCGCTCGCTCTCGCGAGTCTTACGCCTTAACCGTCGCTGCCGCTAACGGCCTGAACCTTTCCCGCGACGCGATCCGAAACACGGGGATGTCCGGTCGACTGATGTGGTTGCGTCTGGCAAGCGCTGCCGGCTGGGATCGGCGGGGTACCGAACGCCTCGGCGCCTGCATCGCAGCTGTGGCAAGAACAAACCCGCCGCAGAGCGCAGCGGACAAGATGCCGGCGATGGTCAATGCGTCAAATGTCATGCTAGTGCACCACTGGCGCTTACACGGGATGCCGTCGCCATCCTCGTCCATCTTGATGCCCGGGCAGTGACTAACAAAGAACGTGGCCTCTTCGCATGAGGTCGGGTCCTGACGCCCACCATCGCACGGCCCTGGTGAACATTCGTTCATTGACCGTTCAGCCGTTGTTCAGCGTGCGCGCGCTAACCTGACCTCCAGAAACTCGGCGTAGTCCCCGAGGTTACTGGATCATCTGACAACCCTACGAGGCGACGACATGAAAAGGTGGATTGCGGTTCTTGGCGCCTGTACCGTTCTCTCGACACTCCCCATGGGGGCCTTCGCGCATGGCGGGTACGACGCCGGTGACGCGGCGCTCGGTGGGCTTATCGGTGGCGTCGTCGGGGGCCTAATTGGTACAACGATCGGGCCCGCTCCAGTTGTTGTCGAACGCTACGAACCCGCGCGTCCGGTGGTGGTGGAGCGGTACGCGCCGCCGCCCGTGGTGGTGGAGAGGTCTGCGCCTGTTGTCGTGGAACGGTACGGACCGTCCGTCGCCTATTTCCGCGATGGCCATCGCGGCTGGCGCGACCACGAATGGCGTGAGCATGAGTGGCGCAAACACGAACGGCGTGAGCACGACTGGCACCGTCGTCACAGGGACGATGACGACGATTGAGGGCAGCCCGCTGCTCAACGGAACAATTCGATCCGGTCGTCCTACTGATTCTTATGACCCTTTTGCAGTTGGACTAACTCCGTGACCAACAAAGCCCCGGCCAAAGGACCGGGGCTTTGTGCATCCCACCCGGCAAGGCCCTACCCTACTCTTTTCGCTTACCCTTACGTCCCCGCTTCGCTACCGCCCATATCCCGCTCACAACTGTTTCCCGGCGATGGCGACGATCAGGATCAGCCCGACGCATCCCTTCATCCTGGGCTGCACATAAAACACGAACGCGATACCAAGCAGCAGCCCGATGGGTCCACCAAGGCCAGGATTTGGAGAAAAACGCTCCCGCGGCTCCGGTCCCACGCACTGGATCGCGCCTCGACGGCTCAGGGCGCAACCAGTCGTTCGGGGAAGTGGCGGGCGCAAGGTGGAAGCGTGTCGCACCAGGTCAAGGGGCACGGTTTTGTGAGGAGCAACTCACCCGATCGCTCGCGGAGTCGGGTCGTACCAGAGAACGGATCCCTACCAGCGCTGGGCCCAGTCGGGCGCTGGACGGGGATCAGGATGCTCGAGCGAGAGTTCTTCCTCGAAAAGCACCGCCCGGGTTACACCCTTGATGTGCCAAAGTTGGAGCTTCGCGCCGCGCGTTGCGACCAACAGACGTCCTCCGTGATCCCAGTCTGCCCATTGGATGTCATCCAACGGCTGGAGGTTTCCGTCGCCTTCCAGCGAGTAACGCACGCGTAGACTGTCTGTCGCCTGATCAACGCGGAGTTTGCCGCCTGCCCAGCCAAGGCTCTCCACGTACAAGCGGTCGCCCGCAGGCTGAGGCTTTTGCACGCACACGTCGCGACGCTGGTCCCAGACGTCGACCGGGTCGCGCGCGGGAGAGGCTGGGGCTTCGCTCCAGCCCCGCCGCCGTTCGTTGGCGAATTGCACGCATGGGATCGGGCGCAAGCTGTAAGGGATTGACAGGCTCGGTGCTTCGAGATCCTCCTGGCCACCGTCGTCGTTGAAGCGATAGCCGCGCGTCCAGGTTCCGAAGGCATACAGCGCGGTCAACCAGGGGAGCTTCGACAGGGCAACGTAGGTTTCACCGTGTTCCCACCTGGCGCCCGGCCTGTGCGCGACGAAGCAGAGGAATTGACCGTCAGACGATAAATCGGAGCGGCGTGGAAAGATACGCCCGTGAAGCCAAGCGCCGGGATCGTATCGGTACTCCGCGAGATCCCAGCGGCCGACCTGGGACCAGTTGGTCGGCCCGCGGCAAAACACAGCCACGGTCGGTGCCCGCGTCGCGGGAAGGCAGTAGATGCGCGGGGGCACCCTATTCTCGTTCACCAAGCTCTTCCGGTGCCCCTGCGCCCACTCTCTATCGTGCCTCTGGCGCCCCGCGCGAGCCAACGGCCAGCAGAGTGACATGACGATCGAGTTCCCCACTGGGTGGGACCGGAACCCGAATTCTTGATCGCGATAGCCGAGGTGCGGCAGGATTCGGAAACGATGTCGTTGCCGACGCGAAACGCAGACTCGCAGCGCCTGGTCATTCTCGCCAAGGTACTCACCATGACGGTCCGTATCGTCCGCCTCGGTAGTCCCCGTTTGCCGATAGAGGGCCTTCGAATTGGGACTGTCCGACATCCCCCGCGTGGTGTGTTGAAGGCCGAGTATAGCCGTCGAAACATCTACGACGTTTGGTTTCCCAACCTGGCATCGAGCGAGGCTCTGCTCAGGGAAAGCCGCCCCAACGACGACCATTCCTGGAAGGTATTCCGGCGACGTTTCCTCGCGGAAATGAAGGTACCCGAGGCTCGTCGAGCGCTGGACTTGCTAGCCGCCTTGTCGCATCAAGCCAACTTTTCCGTCGGATGCTACTGCGAAGACGAAGCACGCTGCCACCGGTCGCTGCTGCGTGAACTGCTTGAGCAACGGGGGGCCGACGTCACTTGAGATCGCCACAGCTACTGTTGCGGGTTATCAGATGCCGACCGCCGTAACCGGCCAGCCCATCTGTGATCATGCAGCGACACGCACCGAAGGTCGTCGCGCCACACAAAATGCAAATGATGTGGAGTGAACATGGATATCGAACGCATTAAAGAGCAACTTGACCTCAATAATGGAACCTTTCCCGCGGCTGCCGTGCGTGCTGCCGTCGACCAACGCGAAGCGATCACCCCGGAACTCTTGGCTGCTCTGCAAGCAGCGGCTGACGACCCTGAAGGAATGATGGTCAAGTCGGACCTCATGCTATACATCTTTGCGATGTACCTCCTGGCACAATTCCGAGAAAAAGCCGCCTACCCGCTGTTGGTGAAGTTCTTCTCCATCCCTGGAGAAATTTGCCTCGATTTGACAGGTGACGTGGTGACCGAGGATCTGGGCAGGATACTGGCGTCGGTCTGTCACAATGAGTTAGAGCCGATTAAACGGATGATTGAAGATCCGGCAGTGAATGAGTACGTGCGCAGTGCGTGTCTGCGGACGTTGGTCATTCTTGTCCTGCAGGGAAAGGTACCCAGGGAACAAATTGTCAACTACTTTCACAGCCTATTCAATAACAGGCTGGAACGGAAACCGGATTTTATCTGGTCTGCGCTTGTTGTCGCCTGTCGTGACTTGTATCCAGAGGAACTTATAGACGATATAGAACGGGCATATGACGATGGCTTGGTGGACTATTTTTACATCCGCATGGATCGTGTCCGGATGGCTCTTGCTGAAGGCGAAGAAAAGGTCTTGCAAAGGTCGCGGCAGTTCCGCGCGGACCTGATCGACGACACCGTCGCCGAGATGGCTTCGTGGGCATGTTTCCAGGATAAGACCGATACACCGACGAATGAATACCTACAGACCGCAACACCAAGTACGGTCAAAAAGAAAAAGATTGGTCGCAACGACCCCTGCCCCTGTGGCAGTGGGAAAAAGTACAAGAAGTGCTGTCTGCAGTGACCGACTAACTCAGCGCAACCATGCCTCCCCAATCGACCCATCGCTACGCTTGGGAAACGCGGAATATCGGTGAGGCGCGCCGGGCCGGGTCCCATCTTTGAAGCGCGGAAGTAGATGTTGCCGTAGGAGCGGTTGTTCATCAGCGCGATGACGAGCGGAACCTTCTCGCGCGCCGCGGTATGCACCTCCATGCCGTGCATCAGCATGCAGCCGTCGCCTGTTGCGACCATCAGCGGCCGCTCGGGCCGGACGAGCTTCGCGCCGATGCCTAGCGGCACCGCCCCGCCCATGGGCCCGAGGTTGGTGAGCGAGAAGTGCGTACCGGGCTCGCGCACGTCCTAATACTCCGCAAACCATGCGCGGTGAGCGCCCGAGTCCACGCACAACACACCGTCGTCCGGAAAGGCAGCGCGCAGCTCATCAGCGGACCGGAGGCATTCATGAAGATGAGCTCCTCGGGTGTCTCGACAACCGCCAACCGCGGACCCAAGATCACCGCCTCTTCGGGCAGGAGGGGGAGCTCAATTGTGCCGGGCATGCGCTTCTCTGCGTCTCGTATTTACATCTCGATACCAGCCGCATTTATAGCGCCTACTCAATTGCTTAGAAAATGCATGTCAGGAGTTCTGCGGTGGGTCACGCCCTGATCGCGAAGGGCGGAAACAATGTAGTCGGCAACGCGCATCAGGCCGTCACCGTTTGAGGGAATGCCAGCCGCCCGCCAGGTCGCGGCCAGTCGACAGCGACCAGATGTCCCGTGCCCGAGCAGGTGATGAAGGCGGTGCGATAATCGGGGCCGCCGAAGCAGAGATTGGTGACCATAGGATCCGACAGGGGCAGGGTCTCGATCACGCGTCCGTCAGGCGAGATCTGCGTGACGCCGCCGTCGATCAGCGTCGCCTGACAAACCCATCCATCGCCGTCGACTGCCATCGAGTCGAACAGCGCATAGCCCGGTGCACCGTAGAGCAACCTTCCCGGATGAAACTCGCCGTCCGCGTCGGTGGCGATCTTGCCGGGACCATTCGCCCCCCCCAGTTGGCTGGACCCATTCGCTCAACAGCCCACCCCAGACCTTTCGATTCTTCAGATTGACTGACCGCAGTCGGTCGACCGCAACCCGCCTCGCCCTCCCCAGCGACAGCGATCGGCAGGCGGGGGAATCACCCGCGACCCCCGGCGTGAACGGTGCCGTTACATTTCGTAACAGAGCCTTACCGTGCCGCAACCCAGTCAGCGCGCTCCCAGGCCAAACTCTGCAGCGTACTCGACACGAACCGGAGGAACGCGCCATGCTGAAAATGTCGCTCATCACACTTGCCGTCGTCGGGATCATTGCCGCGGTCGGCATCGCCTGGGCCAGACACAGTGGCTACTGTGCCGGCGGCGATTTCCTGAATCACATCACTGCGCGGGTCTCGCGCAAGCTGGATCTGAATGCTGAGCAAAACGAGAAGCTTCAGGGGCTTGCCGCAATGCTACGCCAGCTGCGCGGAGACTGGAGAGAGCGCCGACCCCAGGTAAGCCCCGAAATCGACAGCCTTCTCGCCACGAAGACGCTCGATCGTGACCGAGTGATGGAGTTGCTTGAGAAAAGGCGCCAGGCGATGGCGGAGCATAAGCGTGAGCTGGTCGATGCGTTCGCCGACTTCAGCGACAGTCTGCGGCCCGAGCAGCGCACCCGTCTCGCCGAGCTCATCACCCGCCGGCTCCAGCACCGCTGGGCGCACTGAGGGCGCTGCCTCGCCTGCCCCGTCCGTGCTCGCGGGCCGGGGCAGGTCGAGGCACAATGGCTCTATGCCTCGCATCCTGCTAATCGATGACGATAAAGGTCTGGCCCCGCCGCTGCGGGAATATTTCGCCCGCTTCGACCTCGATCTGTCAGCCGCCCACCATCCGAAAGAGGGGCTGCGGATGGTGCGCGAGCAAGCGCCGGACCTGGTGATCCTGGACCTGATGCTACCGGATATGGACGGATTCGACGTCTGCCGCGCCATCCGGCGGCTGTTTCGTCCCATCGAGACCATTCGCGCGGGCGTCGCGCGTATTGGAGCGGGCGATCTCGAGCACCGGCTCCACATCCGCCGGCGCGACGAGCTGGGGGAGCTCGCGCACAGCATCAACGCCATGGCCGACGACATCCGAGACATGCTCGAGGCCAAGCGGCAGCTCCTGCTCGCGATCAGTCACGAGCTGCGCTCGCCGCTCACCCGCACGCGGGTCAACGCGGAGCTGCTAGACGAGTGCGCGGCCCGACAGGCCGTACTGGCGGATCTCGGCGAGCTGGAGGCGCTCCTTGGCGAGCTGCTGGAATCCGAGCGTCTGCGCGGACGCCACGCGGTGCTGGCGCGAGAGGCGGTGGATCCGAGCGAGCTGTTGACCGAGCTGGTCGACGGCTCATTTGGCAGTGCGCATGTCCGGCTCGAACTCGACCCGCCGGGGACATGGCTGCCACTCGATCCGGTACGCATTCGCCTTCTTGCGCGCAACTTGCTGACCAATGCGCTCCGTCACACACCTCCCGGCGGCACCCCACCCGTCCTATCCAGTCACATCGACGCAGAGCGCTGGGTGTTTGCGGTCCGCGACGAAGGACCGGGCGTGGCCGCCGATCAGCTCAGCCGCTTGACCGCACCCTTCTACCGTGCGGACTCATCCCGCCAACGGGAGAGCGGCGGCGTAGGCCTGGGACTCTACCTCAGCTGCGCCATCGCCGAGGCCCACGGGGGAACGCTCACGACCGAAAGCGCACCCGGTCAAGGCACCCGGGTCATCGTCAGCATCCCCGTCCCGAGCAATGGCTGACGGCGCAACACCCCGGCGCGGCAAACGAACCATCGCCTTGAGTCATAGCTGACCCACGACGCTAATCGCTCGGCGCTACGTTGAGGGGCTGACCGCTTATGGGATTCGCGCTCGACAAAGTCGTCCCCTGGGGACGTTCCTACGAGGAGTACGTCAACATGTTTGGCCTTTCCGAGGCCGATCTTCAGCGCCGAATTCTTGGGTGTGCCGACGGCCCCGCGGGATTCAATGCGGTGCTGACAAGCCAGGGAGGGAATGTGGTCTCACTCGATCCGATTTATGCGTTTGACACCACGCAGATCAGAGACCGCATCTCGGAAACATACGAAATGGTCATGGCCCAATTGCGCGAGAACCAGAACGACTATGTATGGACGGCCATCCCGTCGGTTGAAGCCCTCGGGCGTGCGCGCAGGTCGGCAATGGAAACTTTTCTATCGGGCTTCGAGGCTGGAAAACGCGCCGGCAGGTATGTCGCCGGGGAGTTGCCGTCGCTGCCTTTTGGAAGCGGAGCGTTCGACATCGCGCTGTCGTCTCACTTCCTTTTCTTGTACAGCGCCCACCTGGCGCTCGAGTTCCATCTTGAGTCGCTTCAGGAAATGCTACGGGTCGCTCACGAGGTGCGGGTGTTTCCAATACTCACGCTGGAAGGCGAGCCTTCGCCCCACGTCGACAGAGTGAACGGGCACTTTGCTGCCCGCGGTTTCCGTATTGCAGTAAAGCGCGTGCCTTACGAATTCCAGCGAGGCGGCAACCAAATGCTCCTTATCAAGCCGGTCTAATCCACTCAGCAAGGTGATTAGCGACGTGCCTCCGCTGGAACATCCATTAGACGGGTCGGCGCCACGGAGGGAGCCGACGAGCCTTCTATGGACGTATTCACGGCCTGTCCCGACGGTCCGCGCCAACTGCGCCCTCCCCTATTGGCTCTGTCGCGAGCACAGCCCGTCCCTGCTTCGCGCTTCAGCGTGCCCCACGTGGATCAATGGGGCTCTGGCCCCTGCGTCACCTGCACCAGATCCTTGATGCGCAGCCGGCGCGCAAACGCAGCCTCGACCTGACCGGCGCTCAGCGCGATGTATCGCTGGGCGGCCAGCGTCGGCTCATTGAGCGGAAGACCAATGGTCGCCCGCTCCAGCAAGCCGCCTGCGATCGCGCTCGTACTCGCCTCTCCCAGCGCAGTTTCTGTCATCAGCAAGGCCTTGGCCTGCTTGAGCTCGGGAGCGCTCACCGCCTCCGTCTGCATAGCGCCCAGATCCTGCTCCACGATCCCGCGAGCACGGGAGACGTTTTGCGGCTCGCAAGCGTACTCGACGAGATAGACGGCGCGAGTCCTGCTCGTGGAAACGGACGCGCCTACGGTGTAGACGAGTCCGCTGCGCTTGCGCAGGTCGCGGTATAGGCGTGTCGCGTAGAAACCGCCTCCGAGGACATGGTTGCCCAGCTCCAGCGGGTAGTAGTCGGGATCGAACCGGTCCATGCCCAGGGTCTCGGCAAGAATGACCCGATCCTGGACCCGACTCCTGTCGGGGACCGCCGTCATGGATGGCGGGTTACGCGGCACCCGCGGGAGGTCGACATCGGGCTTCGGCCCTTCCGCTTTCCAACCGCCGAAGTACTTCATAACCAATGCCTTCGCTTGCGCGGGGTCCACCTTTCCGATGACGACGATCGTCGTCATGTCGGGCCGGAAGACCTGGCGATAGTAGGTCTCCACGTCCTCAGGAGTCAGCCCCAGGACGGTCTTGGGGGTGGCCTGCCGCAGCTTCGGGTCATGTTCGGGATAGAGGGCACGCAGAAGCGCGCGTCGCGTCAGGTAGCCGGGACTGTCCAGCTCTCCGGCCACCCGGGCGGCGGTCTGTCGCTGAACGATGGCGAAGTCGTTCGGCCTGAAGGCAGGGTGAAGCTCGTTGTCCGCCAGCAGCTGCACGGCACGCGCGAAGTGGTCCTGGAGCGCCACCGCCGAGAAGCTCGTGCCCGCCGACTCGACGGCGCCGATCTCGTCCAGCGCCCGCTGAAAGGCGAGCCGGTCCTGCTTTGCGGTTCCGTAGTTGAACAACCGATCCAATACCTGGTCCACACCGTCCTTGCCCGGAGCCGCCTGGAGAAGCGGCTCGCTCCGCACCCGTCCATACAAGCTCACAGTGTTGCTCGTGGAGGTCGGCTGAACGATGAGCCGCAGGCCATTCGGTAGGGTCTCGTCGACTGGATGAACCACGGACCGCGGTACCGACACGGACTCGAGGGCCTTGCGCGCCCACTGCGGCGGCTCCACGTGCCCCGGATGCTGGGGCGCAAAGGACTCGGCACCACCGAACCCTTTGCTGGTGACCGGCTTGCCAGATACCTCGGGCGTCAGGATGGCATCGATCGCCTGGTCGAGGTTCAGGTACTTGCGAGCGACGCGGTTCACATCGCTGGTCGAGACCCGCTGCATGGCCTCGATGTCGTCCTCCGGTGAATGCCGCCCTTCCACGGCCAGGGCCTGCGACCAAGCGGATGCCAGCCTTGGAATTGAATCTTTCCGAAGCTCCAGAGCGGTGATCTCCCGGCGCTTAGCGGCGGCGACAAGGTCGTCGGGAAGACCGTTCTTGACGTATCGGCCCAGGACGTCCTTGACCTCACGCATCAAGGCGGCGGGATCGCCCGCCTTGGGAAACTCGGCGGCGACATAGGCTAGTCCCGCGTGCGGAAGGAAATCCGCATCCACGTCAGTCCCGAGCGCCTTGCCGTCGGCGGTCAGGGCGTAAAGGTCACCCCGCTCACTATCCAGCACGTCCGCGAGCAGGCTAACCGCCGCATAGTCAGGACTGTCGTAGCCGGGAAGGCGAAAGGCAGCGATGACCATACCGTTGGCGCGATCCGTCTTGCTTTGGATCGTCTTACTCTGCACGGCACCGAGCTGCACGGCGGGACGCGCGGGGAGCGCCTTGCGGGGAATGTCCCCGAATAGCGTCTTCACCTGAGTCAGCACCTTATCCGGCTGAACGTCGCCGACGATCACCAGGATGGCGTTGTTCGGGGCATACCAGCGGTCATAGTAGGCCTTGAGCATCGCGCCGGTGGTCTTGTCGAAGGACTCCCGAGTGCCGAGGGCATCGTGCGCGTACGGGGTACCATGAAACAGGGCGCGAAGAAGCTTCGTGTAGAGCACGTACTCGGGATCGGACAGGTCCCTTGCCACCTCCTGCTCGATGGCACCGCGCTCCTTGATCCAGGAGCTCTCGCTGTCGGAAACACCCCCCATTCGGATTGCCTCGATGTGCAAGGCAATATCCAGGTCCTTGGCCGGCACCGTATTCAGATACTGGGTCACGCTTTGCTGCGTGTCCGCGTTTGCCATCCCTCCCAGTGCCGCATCGAGGTACGCGAGCTGATCACCGGAAAGACCCGGACTGCCCCGAAACATCATGTGCTCCTGGGCATGCGCCATTCCCGGAAAACCCACTGGGGCCTCATCGGAGCCCGCCAGATAGTTGACCATGACGGACGCGACCGGGGCCAAGGTATTGCGCACGATCACCACGCGCAGGCCGTTTTGGAGCGTGACGCGCACGACGCCGGACTCTTTCGGCGTCGGCGGTTCCGCCCACGCCCCAACGGCCGTGGAAAGGCCTATGAACAGAAACCCCAGCACCGTCCATCCGAGTGGCCATGCGCGGAGCCGCCGGATGCGGCGTGCCCCGGGGCGAGCGGCTAAGCGAAGATTCGGCGTAATTCGTCTCATAGTTTTACCATGGTGGGAAATCGTGATCCTGGCGGGCGGCAGGGTTCGTCGGCTGTTTGGCGGTACAGCAGGATCGATGCCAACCGCGCGGACCGCGTGGTGACTGACCCGGCAACCAGGGGGGACAAACGAGGCCGTCTATCTCTGGTCGGGGTCAGCCGGCGTTGGTTTATTTCAACCAAGCCACAACTCTGGATTTGTCCCTCTTGGTGCACGAGAGGCCGATCGAAACGGCATCAAAAGGTGAGTAGCTTGATAACTCGGCTCCCTGGCAGGGTCGCTTACGGGCCGTCGGACCACGCCGTGAATACGTCATGTAGGCTCGACGGCGACGTCCGTGGCGCCGACGGTCCCGCCGCCCCCCACGCCACCCGCCTAACGGAGGTTTCAGCTGAGGCACGATGCCAATCAGCTCAAGTTTTGCCGTTCCGATTTGCGTTTTTCTGTTCTTGAGAGCGGTCCGTCCCGTCTAGTCCAGAAGCCAAAAGGTGAGTGAGCTCGGCATACCCTCGATTTGGAGGTACATACATTGGAGAAAGACGGCAGCGAGCAACGACGACGTCCCGTTGAGGCCTATCTCAACGAAGGCTTCCTCAACAGTGCGGGCGCGCGGGCACTTCGTATCTTGTCGGAGTATCTGGAGCCGCACAGCAGGTTCGACCGGTACCAGGTGGATGACACCATCGTGTTCATGGGCAGTGCCCGCATCATCGCGCGAGAGCAGGCGGAACGGGAGCTGAAGGCCGCCGAGAACGGGGATGGGGATCTGGAGGCGGCGCGGCGGCGCCATGAGCTCTCACAGTATTACGAGGCCGCCCGCGAGCTTGCGGCTCGTTTCACGGGCTGGTCCAAAGAGCTCAACGACAATCAGCGCCGATTCGTCGTCTGTACGGGGGGAGGTCCCGGAGTTATGGAGGCCGCGAACCGGGGCGCCTCGGAGGCGCGGGGCATGAACGTCGGCCTGACGATCTCGATCCCAGTAGAGGAGTTCGACAATCGCTACGTCACACGGGAGCTGGCCTTCCACTTCCACTACTTCTTCATGCGTAAGTTCTGGTTCGCCTATCTGGCAAAGGCCGTCATCGTCTTTCCCGGCGGCTTCGGAACCCTAGACGAGCTGTTCGAGATCCTCACCCTGCTGCAGACACGCAAGATCCGGAAGCACCTCCCGGTGGTCTTGTTCGGCACCAACTACTGGCAGCAGGTCATCCACTTCGATGCCCTCATAGAGAACGGCATGATCGACGCCGGGGACGTGGCGATCTTCCACCAAACAGACTCGGTGGACGACGCGTTCGAGCTCATCACCAAGCGGTTGACTCAGTACGCAATGGAAGAGCGGGGTGCAATCTTGTAACGTACTGAAACGGCCACTCTGTCGAACAGTGAAAGTTTCCTACGCTTCGCGTATGGACTCCGTCACAGCCCGAGGGTGGCATCGAGCTTGGTCAGGAAGGCATCCAATCGCTTCGCGTTGAACTCGTCCAAATCAACGAAGCGTACGCCGATCGCGTATCCATCCTTCGCCTCTTTGCGGTTCGCCCAGCGGATCTCTGCGCTGGATTCGATGGGGTCGCCGTCGATGAGCTTCAGCCTGACGTGACAATGCTGCCCGGGTGATACCTCTTGCGGGGCAAACAGAGCCACCCCGCCCTCACTCAAATCCAAGACCCGCCCCTCGATCCGTTGAATCGGCGGTCCCTCCCCAAGGGACTCGGCTGTATCCAATGTCAGCTCGGCCTTGCACAGGTGACGTATCACGCGCCGCCTCTTGCTCCGCATGAGCAACTGTTGTGGCCTCAGCCCCGTCTTCTTCTCCACGAGATCGAGAAACTCGCGGTCCGCTCGTCTTCTAACAAGGACCCGTCGTTCTTTCACGTTCACCCTACCCCCTCCCGCTTCGCGCCTGAACAAGGCGTCCGGTATGACGATGCGATGAGCGGCGCCCGTCGAAAGAGTGCGCTCCAAGATGGCAAAGACGTCCGATGAAGGCCGTCTCCCGGACATCGTAATCGGACAGGCAGCGCGGTCAAAGTCCGGGAGGCCCTGACCCAGAGAGCGGCACATAGGCGAAGACCGATTGGTCGCGGTCCAGGACCGGCTGCCGGCCGAGGTAGATTGCTTCCTGTGCGACTTCGCCCATGATGTTCGCTGCTCCTTGCGACCCTGATTGAGGCCGTGTGCGCCACGAAGCCGCGGCTATCACCGCAAAGTGGCAGCTACGGTGTGTGCTCTCGAGGCGGTACGTGGAGTCCCTGACAGGTCGACTCTACGTCGAAGCGGTATCAAGCAACGGACGAGCTTAGCCCGCTCGAGGGCGCATGTACGGACTAGCGCTCGGGCGTCGCAGCGAGATCAGGGCGGCGGGGGCGGATAGGCGGCCGGCGGATAGTAGCGGGACGAGTTGGGGACTACGACAACGCTGCCTGGCTGCCCGGAGGAGGATGCCGTCGGCAGCTGATTGCCCTTGGAGTACATGCACTGCTCGTAGGCGATATCATAGCGACGTTGGGCGCTCGCCTGAGCCGCACCAGCGAGACCAGTACCTACCACTGTCCCCGTTGCCAGTCCGACGCCGGCACCCGTTGCCGCCGCATGATGGCCCCCGATGGCGGCGCCGGTAAGGGCACCAAGCGCGGTCCCGACGACCGCGGAGCCGATCAGGTTCGCGGCGCCGGCTTCGTTCGTCTCGATCCCGACGGACTGGGCGGCGTACGCCCGGCACGCGCGGTCGTCGGCCACGAATACATCGAACGGCATTCCCGGAGCCGGCATCACGGCCACGCTTGGACCGGGTGGGATGGACACGCACCCCCCCAATACTGATAGTCCAAAGAGCAGGACGTATCCTGGAACGGCACGAGCCGTCGCCATTAGGCGATTGCCGGAAAAGAATGTCCCCGATTGGGCAGGATGTTCGCTTGCCTTCAAGGAGTCCCGGCTGGAGCATACCCGGGCTATGTGACTGTCGGCGCGACGCCGAAGGCGGGCGAAAACACAAGCAAGCCGGTACATGATTTGACAGAAATCGCCTTAGCGCATCTCCCCTGGGGGCGCGGCCTCGACGGGCTTCCACCCGCCGGGACAGGACTTGACGTACGGATAGTAACCCTTTCGCGAGCGGCAGTAATACCAATATCCGGCGCCTCCCGTCGACGCCGCGCTCGCGGAGCTCGACTGGACGACCACCGGTGGAGAGTTATTCGGCACCACAACGACCGGCAGGCTGGGATATGGATAGATTGGTGCGGGATAGTAGGACCACAGTCCACCCAAAACCCACCACCAACCAAGCCGTCCGCCGTGCCATCCGTGGTGCCAGTACCCGGTGCGCCAGCGGTCCCAGTCATGGCCGTAACCGTGCCAGACGCGCCCGTCACCATGCCAACCGTGATCGCTATGCCAGCCGCCGCCGTGGTGCCCACCGCGATCGGCCGCGGCAGGAGCAGCGGTAGCGGCGACCAGGATTAGCATCAGGACCGCCCTCGAGCCGGATATCGACATCATCGGACCCCCTAAAAGATCGGTAAGGACCGGCGCCACCTTGGACCGAAGAGCCGCCACGCGCGCATGCCGAGCTTTGATAGCAGCAGTGACAGCTCAACCCGGAGCAAGGTTCCCAACCGCGGTCGGGCAAGAGCCGGACCGAGACGCCCGGCGCTGCGTCCAAACTTTCTGCAATCTGATCTGATATATGGTTCGATCACCGGATCGGGTCGTATACACCCGTGGCGCCGGCCCTGGTCCACGACGAGAGGCTGACCGAACGCGAACCCAGACACAGGAGTCTAACCCGCGGCGAGATAGGCGCATGAAGAAACGTTGGCATCCATGAGCTCCCCGCGTATTGGCACCGCGAGGCAGGGGCTCATTCCCTTGGCGGGGCTGGTCCTGGCCGGTCTGGCCGCGGCACTCGCGTTCGTGCACTGGTCGGGCGCGGAGAACGGCAACCGCGGCGGCTCGCGCGGATCCGGCGGGGCTAAGGATCGACCGGTACCCGTACTTGCAGAGGCCGTACACACGGGCGACATCAAGGTATACCTGACGGGCCTCGGCACGGTCACTCCCCGCAACAGGGTAACGGTCCGCACCCAGGTCGACGGCCAGCTCATGCAGGTCGCGTTCGAGGAGGGCCAGATGGTTCAGGCAGGGGAGCTACTGGCCCAGATCGACCCACGCCCGTACCAAGTCCAGCTGCTGCAGGCCCAGGGCGCTCTGGCCCGAGACCAGGCGCTGCTGGATAACGCGCGGGTTGACCTCAAACGCTACAAGACCCTGTACCACCAGGACTCCGGCTCCCAGCAGCAGTGGGAGACCCAAAGGGCCCTGGTTGAGCAGTACGAGGCCGCCATCAAGACCGATCAGGCCCAGATCGAGAGCGCCCAGCTACAGCTTACGTACTGCCGCATCACCGCGCCGGTCGGCGGCCGGGTCGGTCTGCGCCAGGTCGACCCGGGCAACATCGTGCACACCTCGGATGCGAACGGCCTGGTTGTCATCACCGAATTGCAGCCGATCTTCGTGGTGTTCACGCTGCCGGCGGATGACCTGCCTGCGGTGCTGAAACAGATCCGCGCCAGCGAGAAGCTTCCCGTGGAGGTCTATGACCGGGATCAGAGGACCCTGCTCGCCACCGGCTTCCTGCTGACCCTGGACAACCAGATCGACACGGCCACCGGGACGATCCGCCTCAAGGCGGAGTTTGCGAATAACGACGAAGGGCTGTTTCCCAACCAGTTCGTGAACGCGCGCCTGCTGGTGCGGACGCTGCACGATGCCACCCTGGCGCCGACCGCAGCCGTACAACGGGGGGTGCCGGGCACCTATGTCTACGTCGTCGGTGCGAACCGCACGGTGTCGGTACGGCCCGTCAAGCTCGGGCCCACGGAGGGCGACCTAGCCGCGGTAAAGAGCGGACTCGAGGCGGGGGAGCTGGTCGTGGTGGACGGGGCGGACAAGCTCCGCGAGGGAGCGAAGGTCGATCTGGGCCGTCGCAAAGGGCGCGCCGTTACTGCCAAGGCGACAGGCGTGACGCTCGAGAAGGAGCAGCAGGGACGGGCTCACGACAACCGCCAACTCCGGTCCGCCCAGTGACCCGGCCGTCGCAAGCGCCGCGGCAGCGCAGACGCGAACCTGCCGGCCTCCGGCCGAACAGGGGGCGCGCATGAACCCGTCGCGCATCTTCATCCTGAGACCGGTCGCGACCTCGCTCCTCATGGTCGCGATCCTGCTCGCGGGCGCTCTCGCCTACCGGACGATGCCCCTCTCGGCACTGCCGGAGGTGGATTATCCGACCATCCAGGTCATGACCCTCTATCCGGGCGCGAGTCCGGACGTAATGACCTCGTCGGTGACGGCGCCGCTTGAGCGTCAGCTCGGCGAGATGCCGGGCCTCAACCAGATGTCTTCCACCAGCTCCGGCGGGGCATCGGTGATCGCCCTGCAGTTCGATCTGGAGCTGAGCCTCGACATCGCCGAGCAGGAGGTGCAGGCCGCAATCAACGCGGCCGGGACCTACCTGCCCTCGGACCTGCCGAGCCCGCCGATCTACAGCAAGGTCAATCCGGCGGACGCCCCGATACTCACGCTGGCCCTCACCTCTAAGACCCTGCCCCTGTACCAGGTGGAGGACCTGGCCGACACCCGCCTGGCACAGAAGATCTCCCAGCTCCCCGGCGTTGGGCTCGTCAGCATCAGCGGCGGCCAGCGCCCAGCAGTGCGGGTGCGCGTCAACCCGCGGGCGCTGGCGGCCTACGGGCTGAGCCTCGAGGACGTACGCACGGCGCTGGGCAATGCGAACGTAAACCAGCCCAAGGGCAGCTTCGACGGCCCGCACCGGGCCTCCACCATCGACGCCAACGACCAGATCGCCTCCGCCGCGGAATACCGGTCCCTGATCATCGCCTACCGCAACGGGGCGCCGATCCGCCTGTCGGACGTGGCCAGCGCGGACGAGGACGCCGAGAACGTGCGCCTCGCCGCCTGGAAGAACGAGCAGCCGGCGGTGATCCTGAGCATCCGCCGCCAGCCCGGGGCGAACGTGATCGAGGTGGCGGACCGCATCCACGAGCTGCTGCCCCAACTCCAGGGGGCCCTGCCCGCCGCGGTGACGGTGACGCCACTGACCGACCGCACCCTGACCATCCGCGCCTCCGTGAAGGACGTGCAGTTCGAGCTGATGCTCGCGGTGGCGCTGGTCGTGATGGTCATCTTCCTGTTCCTGCGCAGCCTCTCGGCGACCCTGATCCCGAGCGTCGCGGTGCCCCTGTCGTTGGTGGGGACGTTCGGCGTCATGTACCTGGGCGGGTTCAGCGTCAACAACCTGACCCTCATGGCCCTCACCATCGCGACCGGCTTCGTCGTGGACGACGCCATCGTGATGATCGAGAACATCTCCCGCTACATCGAGCAGGGGGAGCCGCCGCTGCAGGCCGCCCTCAAGGGCTCGGCGCAGATCGGCTTCACGATCATCTCGCTGACCTTCTCGCTCATCGCAGTGCTGATCCCGCTGCTCTTCATGAGCGAGGTGGTGGGGAGGCTCTTCCGCGAGTTCGCCATCACCCTGGCGGTGGCAATCCTGATCTCGGCAGTGGTGTCTCTGACCCTGACGCCCATGCTCTGCGCGAAACTGCTGCGCCGCAGGCCGGAGGCCGAGCAGGGCGCCATGTACCGGGCGAGCGGGCGGTTGTTCGATGCCGCGATCGGGGCGTACGGCCGGATGCTCACCTGGGTCCTCGACCACCAGGACGCAACCCTGTTGGTTGCCGTCGCCACCCTGGTGCTGACGGTGGTGCTCTACATCGTGGTGCCCAAAGGCTTCTTCCCGGTGCAGGACACGGGTCTCATCCAGGGCATCTCGGAGGCTAGCCAGCTTATCTCGTTTCCCGCGATGGCGGAGCGGCAGCAGGCGCTCGCCCGGGTGTTGCTGCAGGACCCGGCGGTGGAGAGCCTCTCCTCCTTCATCGGGGTGGACGGCACCAACACCACGCTCAACAGCGGGCGGATGCTGATCAACCTGAAGCCCAGGACGGCGCGTGACGGGGCGGACGCGGTGATCGCGCGGCTAAAACCGAGACTCGCCGCGGTCCCCGGCATCACGCTCTACCTGCAGCCGGTCCAGGACCTGACCATCGAGAGCCGGGTAAGCCGCACCCAATACCAGCTCGCGGTCCAAGACGCGGACCCCGCAGAGCTCGACCGCTGGGTGCCCCGGCTGGTAGAGCGGTTCCGTACCCTACCCGAGCTCTCCGACGTGACGAGCGACCTGCAGAACCAGGGCCTGCAGGCCTTCGTCGCCATCGACCGGGACACCGCCGGACGCTTCGGCATCACGGCGGCGGACGTCGACAACGCCCTCTACAGCGCCTTCGGCCAGCGACTGGTCTCCACCATCTTCACCCAGGCCAACCAGTACCGGGTCGTCCTGGAGGTGGAGCCGAAGCTGCAGCGCGGCCTGGACGCCATCAACCAGATCTACGTGCCCTCCTCCAGCGGCGAGCAGGTGCCGCTGGCCGCCATCGCTCGGATCGAGGAGCGGTCCGGGCCTCTTAGCATCAGCCACCTGGCACAGTTCCCCGCGGCCACCATCTCCTTCAACGTGGCGCCCGGTGCGTCTCTCGGCGGCGCGGTCGAGGGCGTCGAGGCCGCGGAGCGCCAGCTGGGGGTGCCGCGCAGCCTGCAAACCAGCTTCCAGGGCGCGGCGCTGGCCTTCCGCGCCTCCCTAGGCAACGAGGTCTTCCTGCTGCTGGCCGCCGTTGTCACCATGTACATCGTGCTCGGCGTCCTGTACGAGAGCTACATCCATCCCATCACCATCCTCTCGACCCTGCCCTCGGCGGGCGTCGGCGCCCTGCTAGCGCTGATGGTGACGGGCCGCGATCTCGGCATCATCGCGGTCATCGGCATCGTGCTGCTCATCGGCATCGTGAAGAAGAACGCCATCATGATGATCGACTTCGCCCTCGACGCCGAGCGGCGCGAGAGCAAGCCGCCACGGGAGGCGATCTACCAAGCGAGCCTGCTGCGCCTGCGCCCGATCCTCATGACCACCTTCGCCGCCCTGCTGAGCGCCCTGCCCCTGATGCTCGGCGGCGGCATGGGGGCGGAGCTGCGCCAGCCCCTGGGGATCGTCATGGTCGGCGGACTGCTGCTGAGCCAGGTCCTCACCCTGTTCACCACCCCGGTGATCTACCTGGCCTTCGACCGCCTCGCCCGGCGGGTGCGACCCAACGCCGTCGGCGCCGAAGAAGACCTGGCACCGTAGTGAAGTCCGCTGCTTTACGCGCGTATGAACATTCACCACGAAGAGCACGAAGGACACGAAGAATGGAACTTGACCCTGGTGCCCAAGCTCCACCCAGACCTGGTGCCCAAGCTCCAGCTTGGGCACCATCATCGCCGAAGCTCTGCTTCGACGCCGCCGAACCCGAGCTTCCGGAGCGGCGTCGGGAAGCAGAGCTTCCGGATCCGCGTACCCAAGCCGGAGCTTGGGTACCAGGAAACTCACCGTCGCATTGCTTCGTGCTGCGGTACGGTCCGATGGGCTTTCTGGTGAAAATCCTTCGCGTTCTTCGTGTCCTTCGTGGTTCAACAGACTCCGACCGCGTGACGATCGCGGGCCAAATCCACTGAGACGCGGCGAGCGATGCATTTCACCGAGATCTTCATCCGCCGTCCGGTGGCGACCACTTTGCTGACACTGGGGCTCGCCCTGGCGGGTGTCTCCGCCTTTCCGCTGCTGCCGGTGGCGCCCCTGCCCCAGGTGGACTTTCCCACCATTTCGGTCCATGCGCCCCTGCCCGGCGCCAGCCCCGAGACGGTGGCGAGCACCGTGGCCACGCCACTGGAGCGTCGCCTCGGCCGCATCGCCGGGGTAACCGAGATGACCTCCTCGAGCACCCAGGGCGGCACCCGCATCACCCTGCAGTTCGATCTAGACCGTGACATCGACGGCGCGGCCCGGGACGTGCAGGCAGCGATCGCCGCCGCCCGGGTGGACCTGCCGAGCAGCCTCCGCCACAACCCGACGTACCACAAGGTCAATCCGGCGGCCGCCCCCATCATGATCATGTCCCTGACCTCGGACACCCTGACCCAGGGTCAGATGTACGATGCGGCCTCGACGGTGCTGGCCCAGAAGATCGCCCAGATCCAGGGGGTCGGGGAGGTCCGGGTCGGCGGCAGCTCCCTGCCCGCGGTGCGGGTGGAGCTGAACCCCGCGGCCCTTAACAGCTACGGGATCGGTCTCGAGGACGTCCGAACCGCACTGGCGACGGCCAACGCGAACCGGCCCAAGGGCTCGGTCGCGGACGACACGCGGCATTGGCAGATCTACGCGAACGACCAGGCGAAAACGGCCGCCGAGTTCGCGCCCCTGATCATCGCCTACCGCAACGGAGCGCCGGTGCGCCTGTCGGACGTGGCGGAGGTGGTGGACTCGATCGAGGATCTGCGCCACACGGGTCTCGCCGACGGCCAGCCGGCCGTGCTGTTGATCATCACCGGGCAGCCGGGATCGAACATCATCGACGTGGTGGGCCGGATTCGCGCAATCCTGCCGGTGCTGCGGGCCTCCATCCCGCAGGCGGTCAACCTCAACGTGGTCATGGACCGCACGCCGACCATCCGCGCCTCGATCTGGGACGTGGAAAAGGCGCTCGCCATCGCGGTGACCCTGGTGATCCTGGTGGTCTTCCTGTTCCTGCGCAAGGCGCGCACCACCCTGATCCCGGCGGTCGCCGTGCCGGTGTCCCTCGTGGGGACCTTCGGCGTCATGTACCTGGCCGGCTACAGCATCGACAACCTCTCGCTGACCGCCCTGACCATCGCCACCGGCTTCGTGGTGGACGACGCCATCGTGGTCCTGGAGAACATCTCGCGCCACATCGAGCGCGGGCTGTCGCCGTTTGCTGCCGCAGTCCAGGGCGCGCGGGAGGTGGGCTTCACCGTGCTGTCCATGAGCCTGTCCCTGGTGGCGGTCTTCCTGCCGGTTCTGCTCATGGGGGGGATCATCGGACGGCTGTTTCGCGAGTTTGCGGTCGTCCTCTCGGTGGCGGTCCTGATCTCGCTAGTGATCTCTCTGACTACCACACCGACCATGGCCGCGCGGCTGCTACGGCCCCACTCGGCAGCGAAGGAAGGACGCTTCATGCGTGCCTTGGAGACCTCCTTTAACTGGCTGCACAGCCATTACGAGCGGAGCCTCCAGGTGGCGCTGCGCCACCCGCGCCTCACCATGCTGACGCTGGCGGCGACCGTCGCCCTGAACGTCTACCTCTACTCGGCGGTGCCCAAGGGGTTCTTTCCCCAGCAGGATACCGGGCGGCTGGGCGGCTCCATCGTGGCCGACCAGAGCATCTCCTTCCAGGCCATGAGCCAGAAGGTCGCAGACTTCATGCGAATCGTGCGGGCGGATCCCGCGGTCGCGACCGTGGTGGGCTTCACCGGCGGCGGACAGCGCAACTCGGGCTTCATGTACGTCACCCTGAAGCCGCTCAGCAAGCGCAAGATCTCAGCCGGTCAGGTCATGGCCCGGCTGCGCGGCAAGCTGGCGAAGGAGCCCGGGGCGCGGCTCTATTTCCGCTCGTTTCAGGATATCCGCATGGGCGGCCGCCACAGCTCCGCCGAGTTCCAGTACAGCCTTCAGGGGGACAGCATCAAGGAACTGCGGGCCTGGACCCCGAAGCTGGAGCAAGCCCTCAGCCGGCGCCCCGAACTCGTGGACGTCAACACGGACCAACAAAACAAAGGCCTGCAGACCACCCTGACCATCGACCGGGACACCGCCCGCCGTCTCGGACTGACCACCAAGCTGATCGACGCGACCCTCTACGATGCCTTCGGTCAGCGGCAGGTCTCGACCATCTACGCCCCGCTCAACCAGTACCACGTGGTGATGGAGGTCGCGCCCCAGTACTGGCAGCGGCCAAGCTCGCTGGGGGAGATCGAAGTCCGCAGCCCCTCCGGGAATCAGGTACCGCTGACCGCCGTGAGCCGGCACGAGCCGACCGAAACCTCCCTCGCGGTCAATCATCAGGGCGAGTTCGTCGCGACTACCATCTCCTTCAATTTGGCGCCGGGCAAGTCCCTGAGCGACGCCGTGCGGGCAATCGACGAGACCATGCTCCAGATCGGGGTGCCGACCTCGATCCACGGCGGCTTCCAGAGCACCGCCCGCGCGTTCCAGGCATCGCTGAACTCGCAACCCTGGCTGATCCTGGCGGCGCTGATCACCGTCTACGTCGTGCTCGGCATCCTCTACGAGAGCTACGTCCATCCCATTACAATCCTCTCGACCTTGCCCTCCGCCGGGGTCGGTGCCCTGCTCGCCCTGCTGGCCTTCGGTGAGGACTTCACCATCATGGCCCTGATCGGGGTCATCCTGCTGATCGGCATCGTCAAGAAGAACGCCATCATGATGGTGGACTTTGCCCTCCACGCCGAGCGCACCCAGGGCATCCCGCCGGACCACGCCATCTATCAGGCCTGCCTGCTGCGCTTCCGCCCCATCATGATGACCACCCTGGCCGCCATGTTCGGTGCCCTGCCCCTGGCCCTCGGCGGCGGCGAGGGGGCGGAGCTGCGGATTCCCCTGGGCATCGCCATCGTCGGGGGGCTGACCCTCAGTCAGCTCCTGACCCTTTATACGACCCCAGTGGTGTACCTGTACCTGGACCGCTTCCGCCTGTGGTGTCTACGGAGCCGGTCGGCTCGCGGCGATACAAACAAATTCGTCCCCTCTGGTAGAGGGGAGGTTAGGAAGGGGGGTGGGAGCTGACGGTGGCGATCGCGTATCTTCAAGGCTTACACCCCATCTCAACATCTCCCCTCAAAGGGGGAAAAAGCTTACAGCGCTAGCGTCGGCAAATGTCGAACGTGAGCGAAGAAATGCCGCCTCGAGATCCCCCGGGGGAACTGCTTAAGTAGTCTTTGACCCTGGTGCCCAAGCTCCGGCTTGGGCACCCTCCTCTCCGAAGCGCTGCTTCGACTGCGCCAGACCCGGAGCCAACGGATTGGCCGAGGGAAGCAGAGCTTCAGGGAATGCGTACCCAAGCGGGAGCTTGGGTACGAGGAAATTCTCGTCGTGGGAGCCGGCTTGCGTGCAGCCCAAGACGAAGGCGCTCTCGGGGTCGCCCGCAAGCGGACTCCTATGACACGCTGACGTGCCGCTCCTGTCACCGGGGCACCAACAGTGAAATACGTCGACACTGGTGCAAGCTCCGGCCTAGGTACGAGCAAACGACAAGGCCCAGGCCCAGGAATAACGGAGAGACTTGAAATGCGCGCGCTGATCCGAACCCTTCCACTCGTCGCCGCGGTGATCCTGCCGGCGGGGTGCATGGTAGGGCCGGACTATGTGCGGCCGGCCGTCAGGGTCCCCGCCGCCTATAGGGAAAACAGGACCTGGAAGCTCGCCGCACCGGCTGACCATCTGCCCCGGAGCCCGTGGTGGGAGGTCTTCGGTGACCCGCAGTTGAACGCCCTGGAGGCCCAGGTCGCCGTCTCCAACCAGAACGCGCAAGCCGCGGCGGCCCAACTCCGCCAGTCTCAGGCGCTGGTTCAGCAGGCCCGGACCGGACTCTTCCCGAGCCTCTCCGGCGACGCCTCGGTGGTCCGCTCCCAATCGACCATCGGCGGCGGCCAGGTACCGATCTCGATTGGAGGACCGACGGTGACCACCCATTCCTTCGCCCTCAGCCTGCCCTGGGAGATCGACCTGTGGGGGCGGGTCAGACGCCAGGTCGAGGCCAACGAAGCTGGCGCGCAGGCGAGCGCCGCGGACCTGGAGTCCGTGCTTCTCAGCGCCCAGGCCAACCTGGCCCAGGACTACTTCCTGCTGCGGCTCGCCGATGCGCGTAAGCGGCTGCTGGACCGTACCGTCGCCGCCTACAAGCGGGCGCTCGAGATCACCGAGAACCGCTATGCGGCGGGCGTGGTCTCCAAGGTGGACGTGGTGCAGGCGGACACCCAGCTGAAGACGACCCAGGCTCAAGCAATCGAGGTGGGCGTGCAGCGGGCACAGCTCGAGCACGCCATCGCCGTCCTGATCGGCCGGCCCCCGGCGACCTTCGAGCTGCCGCCGGGGATACAACCGGCCAAAATCCCGCCGATCCCGACCGGCGTCCCCTCCCAGCTCCTGGAGCGCCGTCCCGATATCGCGAGCGCCGAACGCCGGGTGGCCGCCGCCAACGCCGAGATCGGCGTCGCTAAGGCCGCGTTCTTCCCGACGCTCAGCCTTTCCGCATCCGGCGGGTACCAGGGCACCGACTTCTCGAAGGTCCTGTCGGCGGGCAACCGCTTCTGGTCTCTGGGGCCCGCACTGGCCGGTACACTGTTCGACGCGGGCCTACGCCGCGCCCAGACGGCTCAGGCCGTCGCCGCCTACGACGCGAGCGTCGCCAACTACCGCCAAACCGTGCTCGCCGGCTTTCAGGAGGTGGAAGACAACCTGGCGACGCTGCGCATCCTCGCCCAGGAGGCCGCAGCGCAGGACGCGGCAGTCGCCGCTGCCCGCCGGTCCGTGCAGTTGAACCTGAACCAGTACAAGGCGGGAACCGTGAGCTATCTCAATGTGGTCACAGCGCAGGCCACTCAGCTCAGCAGCGAGCTGACGGCAGTTAATCTCCAGGGCCGACGCCTAACGGCCAGTGTTCTGCTCATCAAGGCCCTCGGTGGCGGCTGGCACCAACCGAAGGCCAACATCCCCGACGCACGGCCAATCCCCGCACAGGCGCTTGTTACTGCCACGCGGGCAAGCAGTCGGAAGCGGGGTTAATCGCGGAGCGAGGGTCAGATCAGGGGGAAAGATCTGTTACTGGCGACCCGGGCGTGGGGGTAGTCCTGGGGACCTGGCGCCGTACCTGCTGGGACTGCGCCGACGAGCCGCTTCGCTCCCTCAGCCATACCGTCTGCCGCTGCACCGCTTGGGCGAAGCGACCAGCCTCCTGCGCGAGCCGCTGCCACTCCTGAATGGTATAGCTCAAGATCTCCGGCGGCAGCGTCAACTTCCCTCCGGTCGGGCCATCTGAGAACGGACGAAGTCAACGGTCTCACGGGCATAGGCGATTCCATCTCTCCTCTGCAAGGGGCCGTAGTGCTCGAAGGGTGCGCCTTCGGGGTGGCCGTTGGCGTAACGAGTAGAACGTAAAAGTTGTCCAGCACGCGAGCCTTGTCAACTAGGAGCGCGGGGGTCTCCATCGCAGCTCTTTCAACAGCCTGGCGATGACATGGCCTCACGCCTCTTGTCCGCGTGCCAGGTGGAGCGCCTTGACCGCCTTCTCGGCGGCTTGTTGGGCCGCGAAGCAGGCCCATTCATGTCGCTCCGCCTGCTCAGACTCACGTGCCTGCTCCAGGTCTCGAACAGCCTGCGCGAACCAGTCAGAAGCACGATTGGACATGTAGATCACTCGATCATCCAGGGGCCTAGACGTCGCGATAGATTCGTCCACCATGCTTAAGGAACTCCTCTGACTTCTGCCTCAGCCCCTCAGCGACCTCCGCATCGAGCTCCCCGGCGCGTTGGGCCTGGGCATAGTCGCGCACGTCCTGGGTAATCTTCATCGAGCAGAAGTGGGGACCGCACATGGAGCAGAAGTGCGCCACCTTGTGGGACTCGTGGGGCATGGTCTGGTCGTGGTACTCGCGCGCACGCTCCGGGTCGAGGGAGAGGTTGAACTGGTCTTCCCAGCGGAACTCGAAGCGGGCCTTCGAGAGCGCGTTGTCGCGGATCTGGGCACCGGGCAGGCCCTTGGCGAGGTCCGCACCGTGGGCGGCGATCTTGTACGTGACGATACCGTCGCGCACGTCCTCCTTGTTGGGCAGCCCCAGGTGCTCCTTGGGGGTCACGTAGCAGAGCATGGCGGTACCGAACCAGCCGATGTTGGCCGCCCCGATTCCGGAAGTGATGTGATCGTAGGCGGGGGCAATGTCCGTGATCAAGGGACCCAGGGTATAGAAGGGTGCCTCGTAGCAGTCCTTCAGCTCTTTGTCGACGTTCTCCTTGACCATCTGCAACGGAATGTGGCCCGGCCCCTCGATCATCACCTGGACGTCGTGCTCCCAGGCGATCTTGGTGAGCTCACCGAGGGTCTCGAGCTCGGCGAACTGAGCCGCGTCGTTTGCATCTGCGATGGACCCCGGACGTAAGCCGTCACCCAGGCTGAAGGACACGTCGTAGGCCTTCATGATCTCGCAGATCTCTGCGAAGTGGGTGTAGAGGAAGCTCTCCTGATGGTGGGCCAGGCACCACTTGGCCATGATGGACCCGCCGCGAGAGACTATGCCCGTTACGCGATCGGCGGTGAGCGGGACGTACCGCAGCAGGACACCCGCGTGGATGGTGAAGTAGTCCACCCCCTGCTCGGCCTGCTCGATCAGGGTGTCGCGGAACATTTCCCAGGTGAGCTCCTCGGCCTTGCCGTCCACCTTTTCCAGCGCCTGATAGATGGGCACGGTGCCGATGGGCATCGGAGCGTTGCGCAGGATCCACTCGCGGG
The DNA here is from genome assembly GCA_963824085.1 of uncultured Gammaproteobacteria bacterium. GTDB lineage: Bacteria > Pseudomonadota > Gammaproteobacteria > Chromatiales > Chromatiaceae > JARRNE01. The sequence goes on along the minus strand of CAWGNT010000013.1, from coordinate 216,531 downwards.
TCTCGTGGATATTCTTGCCGGTGGAGAGGTCCATCAGGGTGTCGCCGCCCCAGCGGGCCGACCAGACCATCTTCTCCACCTCTTCCTCGATGCTGGAAGTGACCGCGGAGTTACCGATGTTGGTGTTGATTTTCACCCGAAAGTTGCGCCCTATGATCATGGGCTCCAGCTCCGGGTGGTTGACGTTGGCGGGGATGATGGCACGTCCGCGCGCCACCTCGGCGCTGACGAATTCGGGGGTGATCTCGTCAGGCAGACAGGCCCCGAACGACTGGCCGCGGTGCTGGCGCAGCAGCTTTTCGTAACGCGGGTCTCGCCGCAGCTCGTCGAGCCGCATGTTCTCGCGGATAGCGACGAACTCCATCTCGGGGGTGATGATCCCTTTGCGCGCATAGTGCATCTGCGTCACGTTCGCGCCGACCTTGGCGCGCCGCGGGAGGCGAATATGCTCGAAGCGCAGATGGGCGAGGGAGGAATCGGCTTGGCGTCGACGGCCGTACTCGGAGCTCGGCCCCGTCAGCAGCTCGGTGTCGGCGCGCTCCTCAATCCAAGGTGTCCGCACATCGGGCAACCCGGCGAGCAGGTCGATGTGCACGGCAGGATCCGTATAAGGCCCGGAGGTGTCGTAGACATAGACCGGCGGGTTTTCTTCGACACCTTCCTTGGTGTGCGTGGGGGTAAGCCCCACTTCGCGCATTGGGACGCGGATATCCGGTCGCACGCCCTCGACGTGGATCTTGCGGGAATTTGCGAACGGCTTGGTGACCGCGTTGGACAGGCCTGCAGTCTTGCGGACGAACTCCTCGGGGATCGCGCTCATAATCTACCTCTGGGTGAAGCAGGGAAAGCGCGCGAGCCGCAACGGATACAGAGCCCGCCCTGGCTTCCCTCCGCCGGCATTAACCGGATCAGGTTCTAAGGGTCATTCTCAGCCCGACGCCGTCGAGCACCCCCAGCATGGACTGTAAGGGAAGCTATAGGAGGGAGACGGGTTTTTCAAGTCGCGCAGCGGACGATCAGGATGGTCGCCCGGCATCCCATAAGCTCGCCGGTTGGCTACGACGCCTCGCGGGGACTTTCTAAAACCGCTGAGACCTGGGCGCCCGTATTGCGCCGCATTGTTACCCTCATCCGGCGCAATACGCTTCGCTATTGCGCCCTACGCGTCGGCCCGGTTGGGTAGATCCTCGAAGCCCGCAGTCGGACTAACCGCTCGCGGTCGGGATCGAGCAGGCTGATCAGCCGGCGCCCAGCTCACCCTCTGCGCCGATCCGCTTCATAATGCGCTGGACGTACGCCTGTGTCTCGGCATAGGGCGGGATCCCGCCATGGCGCTCCACCGCCTTCTCGCCGGCGTTGTAGCCGGCAAGCGCCCGTTTCACGTCACCGTCGAAGTAGTCGAGGAGCCAGCGCAGATAGGCCATGCCGCCGCGCAGATTCTGCTCGACGTCCCACACGTCGCGCACACCAAAGCGCTCGGCGGTCGCCGGAATGAGCTGCATGATTCCCTGGGCATTCTTTGGGGAGACGGCCGAGGGGTTGAAGTTGGACTCGACCTCAATGACAGCGAGGACAAGGTTGGGATTCAGCGAGTACTTCGGAGCGAGAGCTTTGACCAGACGGACCACCTCTGCAGTGGCGGCTCGATGCGGACGCGAGGCGATGCGCAGACCTGCACTTAGCGGGCAAACGGCCTTACGCTTCGGCTTGCCCTCGACCTTGAGGACCTTCAGCAAAACCTTGGCGCGCCGGTCCTTCCCTTGCGCGGCCTGGTAGAGCCAAGCAGCGGCAAGCGCCTCGTCGCGGGGGACACCACGGCCAAAGGCGTAGACCTGGCCGAGCTGGTACTTGGCCTCCACATCTCCCTTGCGGGCGGCTTTGCAGTATAGCCGCACTGCGTTGGTCGCATCCTGGGTGACGCCTACGCCACGCTCGAAGCGAAGTCCCCACGCCGTGAGGTCATGCGGATCGTTGGATCGATAGATCTCTTCAAAGGAGGGAAGCTCTTGCGCGCTCACGGGTAGCGCCGTGATCATCGTAAGGCCAGCGGCAAACAAGGCCAGGGTATTCCCACATCTAAATCGCATCGGCGCACCGTCAGTAAGACTTGCTAGCTTAGCGATCCGGGGGCGACCCTGCGCCCGCCCGCATCGAGATATTGTGCCCGCGCATTCCAGCATTGGGCCGCCGCAAGCAGCCCGTAGAGTTTACCCCGAAAACAACAGTGTAATCAACTCGCCACGGTCGTTTAGGGCTACGGATCAGCCGTGCCCGCTGGTTATAATCCGATGGAGTCGACGTCGATTCCCTGCGGAGACGCCTTATGCAAGACGCGGATATCGGGCTCATCGGACTGGCTGTCATGGGCCAGAACCTGGTGCTCAACATGAACGACCACGGGTTCCGAGTCGCCGTGTTCAACCGTACGACGAGCAAAGTGGACGAGTTCCTCGCGGGACCAGCCAAGGGCACACAGGTCATCGGTACCCATTCCATCGAAGAGCTGTTAGGCGCGCTAGCAAAGCCCCGCAAGGTGATGCTCATGGTCCGCGCCGGGGAGGTCGTCGACCACTTCATCGACGCCCTGGTGCCCCATCTCGATCGAGGCGACTGCATAGTCGACGGAGGCAACTCCCACTTTCCCGACAGCGTGCGCCGCACCCGCGCGCTGGCGGAAAGGGGCATTCTGTTCGTCGGCACCGGCGTCTCCGGGGGCGAGGAAGGCGCTCGCCGCGGCCCCTCCATCATGCCCGGCGGCAACCCCGCGGCCTGGCCCCTCGTAAAGGATGTCTTCCAGTCCATCGCAGCGAAGGTGGACGGCGTGCCTTGTTGCCAATGGGTCGGCGATGAGGGGGCGGGCCACTACGTGAAGATGGTCCACAACGGCATCGAGTACGGCGACATGCAGCTCATTGCCGAGGCCTACTTCCTCATGCGCGAAGGACTCGGGCTGCCGGTGGACGAGGTTCAGTCCGTGTTCGCCGAGTGGAACCGGGGTGTGCTCGACTCATACCTCATCGAGATCACTGCCGAGATCCTCAAGCGCCGCGACGAGGACGGCGAGCCCCTGATCGACAAAATCCTGGACACGGCGGGCCAGAAGGGCACGGGCAAATGGACCGGGATCAACGCCATGGAGCTCGGCATCCCGCTCACACTGATCGGCGAGGCAGTATTTGCCCGCTGCCTCTCGGCGATGAAAGAGGAACGGCTGCGGGCCGCAGCGCTCCTGCCCGCGGAAACCACCGCCTTTTCCGGCGATCACACTGCCTACATTCAGCACATCCACGATGCCCTGTACGCATCCAAGATTTGCTCCTACGCCCAGGGCTACATGCTGATGCGAGAGGCGGCGAGGGAATATGGCTGGCGACTCGAGCTCGGCGACATCGCCTTGATGTGGCGCGGCGGTTGTATCATTCGCAGCCGTTTCCTGAACGACATCAAGGCGGCCTTCGACCGCGACGACGCGCTGGAGAACCTGCTCCAGGACGGCTTTTTCCGGGGCGAGATCACCCGCACCCTTCCTGGCTGGCGCAAGGCGGCCGCACTCTCGATCGAGCTGGGCATCCCCGCGCCCGCCATTACCTCCGCCCTCGCGTTCTACGACGGATACCGCGCGCCGCGCCTGCCGGCGAACCTGCTCCAGGCCCAGCGAGACTACTTCGGCGCCCATACCTACGAACGGGTGGACAGGCCAAGGGGGGAGTTCTTTCACACGGACTGGACGGGCAGCGGCGGCGGAACGGCCTCATCGACCTATACGGTGTGAGACGACGGCGACGAGCTGGTTGCCGGGCTGCGGGGACCTCGTTTCGAGTCCTGCGCTGGCTTGCCGAACCTCTTGCCCGCCTTCGGCGTCACGCCTACAGTCCCATACCCCGGCCCTGCTCGTGTCGGCATCCCTCGTAAGCGAGCGAAAATCCGGCCCGATCCGGTACATTATTTGCTAACAATCGCCTAGCACCGCGATCGGAGCTCGTAGACATGCTCGAGCAGGCTGGTCAGACCGCGCCGTTGGAAGCGAGGACTCTCCGCCCAAACGTCGAGATCGGCCAGCCGCTGGACCTCAAAGCGGTCGTCGAAGAGCGCGTGCACCTCGTACTCTCGCACCGAAAAGGGCGGTCCAGAAATCTCCTCCTGCGGATAGTCCAGCGTGATGAGTAGAATCCGGGTGCCGGCGGGTACCAAGCTTTGCAGGTGCTCGACGTAGCGAGGTCGCATAGGGGGCGGGAGGGCGATCAGCGAGGCGCGATCGTACACGGCGGTCACACCGTCCAGGTGACCCGGCCGGAGATCAAAGAAATCGCCACACAGGACCTCAAGCTCGTCGACCCGGTAACTGCGAAATGAGCGCTCCGACACGACCTTGGGGGCGAGGCCATGCTCCGTGAAGAAGTCTTCCACGGCGATCTGGCTAAGCTCGACGCCGAGGACCCGATACCCCTGAGACGCAAGCCACAGCAGATCCAGCGTCTTCCCACACAGGGGCACGAACACCCGCTCGCCGCGAACCACCCCGAGGCGTGGCCAGTGCTCCTGCAGGTGGGCGTTGATGTCTCCCCGATGCCAACTGATCTCACCGCGGCGCCAGCGCTCGTGCCAAAACTGAGGATCCATGTCGGGTCGCCTCGTGGCGCACAACCTGCGTGAATTTATCGGGGCGACTTCTTACGAAAACGCACGAAGTAGTTCGTGCGTAGGAAGTGCTCCACGTCGACAAGGTCAAAGCCTGCTGCCTTGACCTCCTTAGTCACCTCGTCCTGCCCCGCCCGGACATGGGAAAGCACCCATGGAGTGCTCACGCCGGGGATGTGCCGAAAGTCGACGATAACGAGCTCACCACCCGGGCGTAGGGCGCGACCGATCGACGCCAGCATGGCCTGTGGGTACTCGAAATGATGATAGGTGTCGCAGACGAACACCAGGTCGACGCCGTCACTTGGCAGCAGCGTGTCCTTTGGTTTGCTCAGGATGGTCTCCACGTTGTCGACGTGGTACGCGGCCGCGCGGCGCTCGATATCGGCGACGAAGCTCTTCGAGATATCCACCGCGTAGACCTTCCCCGTAGGCCCGACGGCCCGAGCGAAGAGCATGGTGAAGAGGCCCGTGCCGGCACCGACGTCGGCCACCCGCATGCCCGGCCCCACACCCGTCGCCTGAACGATGCGGAAACGTTGGTCGAAGACCTCGCGGCCAGGGCGTTCGAACACGTTCTGCCAGCGCGTTACATCGGCGGCGAGGAAACGGGTGTTCAGCTCGGGGCTCACCGCCCGCGGCTCTTGGTCCGCTGGCTCGGCTCGGGTGTTCGTCAGCGTGAGAAGGGCAGCGACAAGGCTCGCCATGATCCGCCCGGCGCAGTGCCTAGGGGATCCGATGTTGTTCGTCGGCACGGGATCAGGACCTCCGGCCAGGATGGGCTATGACACCTGCGGAGGTTTAGGCCGGAGTGCGATCCTTCAAGAACTGCTCGCCTAACGGGTCAATCGTCCAGCGATGCGACTGACGTATTCCCTGGTCTCGTCATAGGGGGGAACCCCTTTGTAACGTTCGACCGCCCGCTCGCCCGCGTTGTAGCCGGCGAGGGCCAGCCACACGTCGCCGTCGAAGTGATCCAGCAGCCAGCGCAGGTAGGCCATGCCCCCGCGAAGATTCTGCTCGGGGTCCCACACATCCGCGACTCCGAAGCGCTCCGCGGTCTCTGGTATCAGCTGCATGAGGCCCTGAGCGTTCTTGTAAGAGCGCGCGCCGGGATTGAAGTTGGACTCCGCCTCGACCACCGCGAGCACTAGGTTCGGGTCAAGCTGGTATTCAGGCGCCAGGCTGCGCACCAGATCGACGATCGGTCCCTTGGCGGGATTTGGGGCAAACTTGCGTTTCGCGCCGAGGGGCCGGCCATCACTCAGTATGCACTCGGGCTTGGATCGAGGCCGTACCCGCAGGAGCTTCAGCCAATTGCGCGCCTGAGGGTGTCCCTGTGCCGCCGCCTTCTTGAACCATCCCGCCGCCAAGGCGTCATCGCGCTTAACCCCTCTGCCGAGCGCATAGACATAGCCCAGATCGAATTGCGCGTTGGAGTCGCCCTTCTTGGCAGCCGCACAATGCCGGCGCACCTCCCGGTCCCCGTCAGCCTTCGCGCGGTGAGCACGGGAGAGGCCAGCCGGTCTGGCAAATGCAGCCTTGTATCCAGCGGCGAGTTTCAGCGGGGAGCCCCGCGGCTGCCGCGCCTCGACCGGCAAGGCGACCAAGACCGCCAGCGTCAGCACAAACCCCAGGCGGCGGGCAAGGCTCCGCCGATGATCGACAATGGCCCCCATGGCTCCCCCTTAGGCGATTTCTGTCAAATCACGTACGACCTTGCTGGTCCTTTTGCCCGCTTTCGGCGTCGCGCCGGCAGTCAAATAACGCCCATATGGTCCTGCCAGCACTCCTTGAAGACGAGCGAAGATCCTGCGCAATCTGGTACATAAACTTCCGACAATCGCCATAGAAAATCTCATTCCGACCGCTTTCGCCGGCCAGGTGTACGCGGAACTTACCCCACTTTTTCACTTCTGGACCAGAGGCGACGGGCCGGCTGTTCGATTCTGTTAGAATCCCAGACGGCGATCAATCCCGCACCTGTATCATGCCCGCCCACACCGGCCGTCTCCTCCTGGTTCCTCAAGATCCGTTCCATCTCCCGGAGCGCGCGGTCTTGGTGAAGGGTCTGGCCGCGGGCCGGTTCCTCGGCGATCCCTTGCCGGGGCGCGCGAACGCGTTCGCGGTCGGAGCCGATTTCTTGCAGCTCATCAGCTTCGCCGGGTGCTCGGTCCAGCTGAACCTGTCGCCGGATAACGACAACGCCTTCTGCCACCTGTTGGTCTCGGAGCCCCATCCCCAGCCCCGCTTCATTGGCGGTCGCAACACGCGCCCTCCCCGGTGCCGTGCCTGCCGCGGCCCCCTTGCGAGCTGGCGCGACCGGCTGGCTCAATGGCAATCGGGCGCGGTCCGCGAAATCGAATGCGACACCTGCGGCTTGGCGCTCGCCCCGTGGGAGCTTGACTGGAAGGAGTCCGCCGGCTTTGGACGTCTGTTCGTTCAAGTCGAGGAGGTCTTTCCCGGAGAGGCCGCGCCGACGCCTGGCATGATGCTGCTGCTAGAGACAATCACAGGGAGGGAGTGGCGACACTTCTACGTCCAAGACCCATAGACCTACCGGCGACGCAAGTATTCAAACCGCTTGTATTTGATTTTTTTGTTTTTCCGCGGTCGGGTTGCACCCGAACCCTTGCGCCGAAGAGCGAACAAATCGTGCGAGTTGGGTATGGCCCCTTCATCCTTGTTCAGGGAGACGCCGATCAAGCCAGCGTCTCGCACAGGACAGGACGCCCCGCCTTCGTTCGCGCGTAGCCGCGTGCCCCGACTCTGCCGACCAGGGGGGCATGGACTTGTGCCCAGTCGTTCATGCCTGGACCTGTACGCCTTCGGGCAGGGCGATCGTCATGCTCAGCGGCAAGTGGTCGGAAAGGGGGTAGTCGAGCACCTGTGCGTCCAGGATCTGTAACGAGGCTGACACCAGGATGTGATCCAGACTGCGGCGCGGGTGCCAGCTCGGAAAGGTCTTCAGCTCACAGTCGAGCCCCCGGAGGGCGGACTGATCCACCAGGGCCTGGAGCGATCGCGAGTTGCAGTCGCAATTGAAGTCCCCCATCAGGATGATGTAGCGGTAACGGGCAGCGAGCCCCGCAATGTAGCGAAGTTGCCGGCGGCGGGCACGCCAGCCCAGCGCCAGATGCACGATACAGACCGCCAAAAACGCGCCATCGGAGGTGCCGAATTCCACGATCACTGCCCCGCGCCCAGGCAGTCCGGGAAGCTTGTGCTCGGTAAAGAGTGCCGGGCGCACACGACTCAACACACCGTTGCTGTGCTGGGCCAGCCGCCCAAGGTTGCGGTTGACCTGGTTGTACCAGTAGGGGAACTCCGCGTGGTAGGCAAGGTACTCCGTCTGATCGATGAAGCCGCTGCGCAAGCTGCCGGCGTCTACCTCCTGCAGCCCGACCAGGTCGAACTGACGCAGCAACGAGGCGATCCGCGTCAGGTTGTGCAGGCGCTCTCGGTGAGGAAGGATGTGCTTCCAGCTGCTGGTCAGATACTCGGCGTATTGCCGAGTGTAGATGCCCGCCTGGATGTTGTAGCTGAGCAGGTGTAGCTGCTGCATGATGGGGAGAAGGCCGAGAGGGCGGGAGCGGCTGCAGCCATGAGGCCTGGCGAAGAAGAGGATAGCGCGAATTGCGGCTCGCCCCAAGGCGATCACTGCGACTCGGCCGTGACGTGGGAGCGGCGAACGCCATGTCTAGACGGGCCACAACTACGCCCGTGAGATGCGACGCCACTTTATCTTCAACGCGGAAGGTCCCGTCAGCCGGCACCCCGATCCTCCGCGGTCAGCGGCAGCCGAGATTCGCCACTAGCCCCCGCCTCTACACTCCTTTCCGGAAACAGCGAGGCTTGTTCGGACAAGCGCCAAGACGATGAGGGCAGCCTGCGGCTGCCCTCGGGGTCTCACGCCTTCTCGGCGCCCGCTTACTGGCCGGTCAGACCCTGGACGTACTGGGAGATCGCGGCGATCTCCTTGTCGGTCATGTTTGCCGCGACGCCGCGCATCATCCCGTTGGGGTCATTTGCGCGAGCGCCGTCGCGAAAATTCTTGAGGGTCTGCTCCACGTACTGGGCATGTTGACCTGAAAGACGCGGAAACTTGGCGAGCCCCAGGCCCCCACCGGTCGGCGTGTGGCAGCCACTGCAGGCCGGCACCCCAGACGCCGGATTGCCGCCGCGGTAGACGGTCGACCCGAGGGCCACCGCACTCGGATCGGCGGTGCCGCCCGACTGCTGCTGACTCGAGAAGTATGCGGCTAGGTCCAGGATGTCCTGCTCCGCGAGCGGCGCGGCTTGCGGACTCATCTGGCCGTTCACGCGTGCCCCGCTCTTGAAATCAGTCAGCTGTTTGACGATGTACTCGGGCTGTTGACCAGCGAGCTTGGGCCACATCGGTACCACGCTATTGCCCCCCGGCCCATGGCAAGCCGTGCAAGGAGCAGCCTTCTTCTCGCCCGCCTTCGCGTCGCCGCTGGCGGCGTAAGCGCCGCCGCACACCAGGGCCGTTGCAACCGAAACCGTTATCAGCCAAGTCTTCATAGCCTACCGCCCGATTCTTCTGTGTTGGGAAGGCACAGCGTCCGCCCACCGCAGATCACTGTCTGACGCAAAAAACTGGGAATGTATATCAGAACATCATCATATTGGTCAAACGGCCTCGACCGCTCGCAGCTTGATCGAGCTGCCGGTCCGAGCGGCCATCCGACACCGGGCACGCACCGATACCGGAAGCCAGCGGTGACCCCGCGCATTCTCAATGGCTGTGGTCAGCTCCCCCCATGGGTGCCATCCTGGATCTTGCGCACCGGGGCCTTTACAGACTCGTGGCTGCCATCGGCGAACGTCAGCGTCAGATCGACTGACTCGCCAGGGACAAGCTGCTTCTTCAGGCCGATCAGCATGACGTGCAGGCCGCCTGGCTGCAGGGCAACGGTCTTACCTGCCGGCAGGTCGATGTTTTCGATCCGGCGCATCTTCATCATGCCGCCCTGCATAAGGTGCGTGTGCAGCTCGGCGGCGTCGCAGACCGGACTCTCAGCGCCCACCAACTTCTGGTCAGCGCCGGAATCGTTCGTGAGCTCCATGAACATGGCGCTGTTGGTCTGTCCCGGGGGGACGGCTCGGGCATAGGCGTCACCCACCTGCACCGCGTCGGCTGCCGGGCCGGCGTCGGCCACCGTGACACCCGCGATCAGGAAGACCGCACCCAGACTTACAAGTATCTTCTTCACGTTGTTCGCTCCGTTTGCTTCGTTAGTTTAGGGTTGGGCCGTCCGCGGCCACTCGGCGTCCGCTCCGTGCAGCGCACTCCTGATGGCGGCGGCGATGCGCTCGGACGGGGTCGCATGATCCAGCGTCTGCACGAGCCGACCGGCCGGATCGACGACATAGGTGTATGCCGAATGGTCGACCGTGTAACCCATGGCCGAATCTTCCGTCGGCGCCCGGCGGTAGGCCGCACCATACAGCTCAGCGGCGGCCGCGACCTGCGCCGGGGTCCCGGTCACACCGAGGATCGCGGGATGAAAGTACCCAGTGTACTCGCGTAGACGCTCCGGGGTGTCGCGCTCCGGGTCCACGCTGACGAACAGCATCCGGACCCGCCGAAGCTCCTCGGGCGCGAGCGACTTCAAGGCATTTGCGATGAAAGCCAGGTTGGTGGGACAGATATCGGGACACCAGGTGTAGCCAAAGTAGATCAGCACCACCTTGCCCCGCAGATCCTGCGTGCGCACCGGGCCTTGCCACGACGTCAAAGAAAAGTCGCCGCCGGTAGGCGGGCTGGCCAGCCCCAGCAGGCGGCTGACGCCCGTCTGATCGGACGCCGGCTGCCAGAACCAAACCAGCCAAACCAAGGCGGCTGAGAGGAGGACAATGGCTACGGCAGGCAGGGTCTTCTTCATGGGATACTGCTGATACAGGCGGTTACGGGACAAATCGATCGGCACCACATGCGTACAAGCGCTGGCGACGGTCGAGCGCGACCCTAGGGATTCGATCCGGAACTCACCATGACTATCGTCAACTAAAGCCCGCGATGGGACCTATGCCTTGACGGATTGCGTGAAATCCCGCAGGCCGGAACCCGGTTGCCGGACAATTCCGCCGGCGCCCGCGACACGGCCTGATCGGGAAATAGGGGCTCGCTTGGGCGTGATGCATTGGTGGCGCAAGCGGATACTGAATAGGGCGCGCGCCCAGGTCGATCCGGAGATCTGGCCGGCCTTGTGGCGTGATCTCCCTCTCCTGGCCGGGTTGGACACCGGCGAGGCCAGCACGCTTCGCGACCTCGCCCTTTTCTTCCTGCGTAACAAGACGATCGAAGAGACCGCAGACATCAGACTCAATCAGCGGATGCGGCTGCTGATTGCCCTCCAGGCATGTCTTCCCATCCTCCATCTCGGACTCGACTGGTACGAAGGCTGGTATGCCGTCATCGTCTATCCGGGCGAGTTCGTTCCCAAGCGGGAATGGATCGACGACGACGGTGTCGTGTGGTCGTCCGCGGAGCCGATGAGCGGCGAAGCATGGGAGCAAGGGCCGATCATATTGTCATGGGCCGACGTGGAGGCCGGCCGGGAGCGCGACGGCTACAACGTCGTCATCCACGAGCTGGCTCACAAGCTGGACATGCGTGACGGCGCAGCCAACGGCTGCCCTCCCCTGCGCAGGTCCATGAGTCACAGCGCGTGGGCGGAGGCGTTTGGCCACGCCTACCGCGACCTCTCCCGACGCGTGGACGCGGGAGAGGACACCACAATAGACCCATACGCCACCACATCACCCGCCGAGCTCTTTGCCGTTTGCAGCGAGGCATTCTTCGAGCTGCCCCACCTGCTGGCGGCCGAATACCCCGCCGTCTACGAGCAGCTGCGGGACTTTTACCGTCAGGACCCTATGCGGCGGCTGCCCGCCGTGTCGCCTTGGTGATAGCAGCGGAAAGCCGGCGGCTATCCGATGTGTTCCGACGGCGGCGAGGACCAGGTCCGATAGTGGCGGGCGCGGCCCGTTTGAGCTGCGTTCGCGCCGCTCTGCGCGGTCAGCGCTGAGCTGGGGATGGACGACATCTAAACCTGGGTCGGTGGCCATGGCCGAGCACCCAACTCGGGCCCGTCTCTATCCCCTGCGGCGGCGACTGCGCTCCGTGATGCCGCAGCCCCGGGGCTCCAGATCTGCAATGCGGTGGTGTGCTGTTTGTTCTGAATCACGATAATCAGAAACCAGCATCTATGCGGCCTGCGAGCAAATCTGCAAGCGTCAACTAAGCACTGACCAAGCAAATCGACGACCACCGCCAGGACCTCTTGCTTCGGGATCTCGGTGAGCGCTTCGTAGCGCGCCGCGGCCGACGTGCTGATGCCGGCGGCTTTGAGGACGTCTTTCTTGTACTTTCCGCCGCTGGGAACTACAGCGCCAGGACCTTCGTGCTTAGCCTTCTCCAGCTCCCTGCTCAGCTCCCCGAGGCGGTAGGCGGCGCGGATCTTACCCTGGTGGTCGGAGAGGCCGGCGGAGTGGGCGGAATCCGTCCGAGTGCGCGGGTGGTCGCCCTCCCGTGCACACACCTCGTACATCCCTCACCCAACCGGGCCTTCATCATTGTGACGCCGCTCCCATTCCGCAAGGTATTGTTCAAGCGCGTCTTTCGCCTGCTTTTTCTCTTTTGCGACACTTTCAGCTTTGCTCTTGTTAGTCTGCAACCGCCCTGCCGCTCTCTTCTCGTCAGGCTCCACCATGGCCGCTTGGCGCTCGCGTTCGATGTCAGCCTCGTCCATCGCAGCCTTTGCCAGCGCCTTGTTGCCAACATCCATCATGAGCTTGAGGTCCGCATCAGGCCACCATGCGTAGTCATCAAAACCTTCCCTTCCGAATGCCAGTAGAAGCGTAGTATGCAGGTGTCGTCGGTGTTCATCAGAAAGAGTTCCACGTCGGCGAGAACGCACCCAATCTTGCCGAGCGGAACCGTCTTTTGGCAACTGGATTGAGTAGATTCGGTCGAGGCAAGTAAAGGACCTAACCTCCCGACCCGGCAGCGGTCCCAAATAAAAGCGGTCGGGCTTTCCGTCCCCGTCGCGTACAGCCGCGAGGTAGCGACGTGCATCGTCCAGGCTAAGTTCCTTCAGCTGCTCGAAAAAACCGGTGGGTGTTATATCTTTGATCGCTGCAACGATGACCGTTTGTTTACGTGCGGCATTGCAGTGCCGAGACAGGACAAGCACGTGCTCCACTTCCACTGGCACAGGAGCATCCCCGTCATCGGCAGTCTCATACAGGAGTATGTTGCATAAGATGTCCCCTTGCCGCAGAGGCGCATCAACCTCCGATTCAACGATTAGTCCCATCGGAGAGAACAACCTGCTACGCGACGATCGATCGCGCCCAGACGGCCGCTGCGAGTGCGTCCGAGTCGATCTCCGCGCTCGGACTGACGGCAGCCCGCACAAACCGTTTAGGAAGGCGTAGCTGGGCATCAGGATCGATGGCCCTTGCGAGGCGCACCCAACGCCTAGCTGTTTGAGCGTCCTCCAAGAGTTGCATCCTGGCGGACGAAAGATGAGCTGCAATCCGGTCAACTACTTGCGAGAGAGTTTCCTTGTTCTTCTCGGCGAACTGGAAAATGTCTTGGAGACGGTCAAGGTACCCAACCGCATCGGGATCGAAATCATCCCGGAGCGTCGCTAGCACACGTTTCGTAATCTTAAGCTCCCGGGATGCAGCTTCGAGCGCAGCGGTCGAGTCAGCCTGAACGTCTTCGACAGTAGCAGTCGCGAAATCTGGTCCATTGTCGCTGAGGTAAATTGGCCGCCCGGGAGTGCGAGCACTCGCGACTGAGTAGACGTTGAACACTGCGCCATGTGAGCTAGCGAGCAAAGCGATTGACACGGCAAGGGCGCTCGCCTTTTGCAGTAGCATTGGAGTCCCCGGAGACGATAGTGGCGCTTTGTACTCAATCATCTGCCTCCTCCTTCTACCCGAACCGTTCGGTATTTAGCAAGCCGAAGAACACTTGATTCACCCGCTCATTCGCACGAATGAAGTCATCATCCAATTCACCAGTGAATGGGAAAGTATACCTGGTCTCGATTCGCACCCGGTTGCTGTCCATCACGACAGCAATATGGGTCCTCGCCTGCCCGTTGCCTTCTGCCATCCGAAGCTGAAGTTGCTGCGGCTCGGCGAGCGATATCTGTTCGAACACGCTAGTGACGGGCAAGAGTTCGCGCAGATCCACTGTGCTGTCGTACTCACTACCCTTCTTGAGTACGTCGATTTTCCCAAGCTCAAGCCGGACGAGCCCGAGTGGCTGCGAAGTACGCTCGGATGCGAAGCTCTCGAACTTCCTAAACTCCGAGATCGCGCGCTGTTTTAGACCAGGCTGACCGTCGTGGTCAGAAAACCGCGGATAGCCTTCGCCCCGCCGGCGCCAGTTCATGTAGAACCGGTCGTTCTGAAGCTGAACCAACAGATCCTCATCAACGCTCACGAGCCAGGCACGAGCATCAACTACCGGTCCCAGCTGGATCGTTGTATCGTCGAAAACTGGCGGATGAAGCTCATGCCGGGGGAAATCGGCCCGACGGCGGTCCCAGTACACACCAAAATCAAGTGCCGTCAGTGTCGTGGGACTGAATATAAACCCGCAGATCACTTCGTTGATCGGCGGCCGTGCCAGGTGAGCGAAGGATTTCAAGACAGGACCTACACCGTTTCGGACTTCCTGGGTAGTGATTGTAAACCACGCTGGGACGAAAAAAGGTGGTCTACTCACCATCCGCGTCTATCTGGTAAGGGCATGAATCGCCCTGTGAACGCTCGGAGGCTCGGGGTCCAGGTCGTCGGCTGGGACTCCTGCAATCAAGCACTTCGCAACTCCCCTTCAGGTGAGGCGATTCACCGTGAGTTGCACGCTGCCGCTGTTGTTGCCGTAGAAATCCCAGGCATCGTTGGCGTAGGCATATAGGTAGCCGGGACGCCGAAGTCTCAGGGTGTGTTGGTTGCCGATCTTGAAGGCCTGATGCGTCGGCGGCGTGCCGTCTGAATTGGGTTTGCGGTCGCTGTTCGCCACCACTCCGATCAGCGCGAACCAGTCCCACTGCTCGTGGCGCCGGGTCATCTTCAGGTCCGCTGCCTGGTTGCCGGTAACCGCTTGCCAGCCCCGTTCGATCCAGCCCAGCCCGCTGCCGATTAGCTGCGCCAGCTCGCCCATATGAAACTCACCGTCGTCGGTACCGTTCGGGCCTGACGGAATGTTGCTGTCCAGCCATTCACCGTGTCCGTTGAACCGGTACTTGCCTGGCTCCAGCCACAGCCCCGTGGCGTTCCAGCGTTCCCGGGCAAACACGTCCGCCGTGACGCTCTCCCCGGGGGAGAGGATGTGCGTCGGACGATACGGTGCCTGAGTGATGGGAGGTGTCTCATGGCGCATGACCGCCGCGGCGTGCACGCGTCCGTCTGGGTCGGGGATCGGCGGGGTATTGCGCGGCCGAGAGCGCTGGGTCTTGAAGATACCCTTCATGGAATCGTGCAGGACACCCAGCGGCTCGGGCCGGATCTGCCCGGTCATGCCGCCGTCGAAGGCCAGCCCGGCCTGGCTAGCCTCGTCGATCATCCACTGGAGGGCCACGTCCGACAGCCCGCTGTCCGCGTAACCGCCACCTACGTCTGCGTGCACGCCGGCACACCAGAGCTGCAGCAGGTCGGCACCTGACGGGGCCTCAGTCCACAGGGTCGGTGTAAAGCTCGCGCGCAGCTCGTCGAGCGCGACCGCATGCCGTGCGATGGTCACGTTCTTCCCTAGGCTGGTATTGTGGAAGCGCCAGTTCTCCTGTTTGTCGAACAAATTCAGGATCGCCAAGTCGTCCGGCACGCCCAACGCGCCGACCGTGTCCCATACGCCGATGAAATGCACCGGCGTCTCGCGTTGATGATGAAAGGCCCAGCCATTGGCCCACTGCGTCCGCGGCTTCGCGTCCCGATAGCCCTTCTGGTAGGTGATCTCCACACGCTTCCAGCCCTCGGCGACCTCCACCTCGGACAGGTCGAGAAGACCGCAGCTGTTCAGCATGCCGCACAGGCTGCGCACCGTGTAGGCGCCCCGGCTGAAGCCGAACAGAAAGATTCTGTCGTTGGGCGCGTAATTTCGCGCCAGCCACTCGTAGCCGCTCTGAATGTTATTGCTGAGCCCCTGCCCCCAGGCCCCGCCTGCGGTGCGGCTCAGCAGGCCGCCCTCGGTGCCGACACCAGGGTGGTAGTAGACACGCTGTTCCACCGCCGCGCCCTCGACCGTCGCGTTTGGCGCCAGGCAATTCTTCAACTTCACCACGTTGGTCGGTGCCAGGATGCCATTGTCCTCCTGTTCGGGGGTGTTCCAGGTGCCGTCGCTGCAGACAACGAGATATTTCACGGGGCGACCTCCGTGTTGGTGGTGGGCCGGTCGCCTGAAGTATAGGGTGATGTTGAGCGACGGACTGGGACGTCCAACGGGCGATGGTCGGAATGGAGCGGGCTCCCGCGTGGCTGGAGACCGATTGGGTGCTCGGCCAGCTCGCACCGCGGCCCCCTAAGGCACAAGGAGGCGGCGTCACCTTTGTCGCCGCCCGCATCGGACGGCCAAGCGTCTGGGCGAGGCTGCGCCACCAGATGTTCCTCGGCAGCGAGGGGTTCATCGAGCGCCAACGCGGGACGTCCGAGCCCCTGGAGCAGCTGCGCGAGATTCCCCGCGCGCAGGGGCCGTCCGCTAACCCAGCCGCTCACAGCGTTTGCCAAGGAGCACCCGGTGCGCCGCGAAGCCATGGCACGCGGCTTCCTGACCGGCGTCTACACCATGCAGGAGATCGCGGACCATTTCGGGGTCCATTGCTCCACCGCCAGTCGGGCGGTGCGCTGGCTCGAGAGCAGCGGTGATGCGGCATCCTCGTGCGAAGTGCTCTCGACGGATGCTTGATTGAAAGGCGGAACCGCGATCCGGTAACCGATTACGTTTGGCTGGCGCTCTCCTCCGCTCCAATCCCCTGGGCCAGTGTTGCCAGGCGACGCTAGACGATCCTTATCTGCCGGTCAGGGTCACTGCCGAGGCGCTCGCCTCCCGCGCCGAGCCCGGGGAGCAAGCCTCCCCGGGCTCGGCCGGCGCCAATGAGCAGGGCGGTGGCTCAGACCCGCCGCCCCGCCCGTGCGTGTAAGAAGGCTAATTGTTCTGGATAACGATCCGCGGGAACTTGGCCGCATAGTCCTTGGCCTGGAGGGCGAGCTTGGCGGCGGTCCTGCGGGCGATCTCGCGATAGATCTCGCTGACACGGGAGTCCGGCTCGGCAACTACGGTCGGCTTGCCGCCGTCCGTCTCTTCTCGGATGCGGATGTCGAGCGGGAGCGAGCCAAGGAGCTTCACGCCGTATTGCTCAGACATCCGGGCACCGCCGCCCTCGCCGAAGATGTGCTCCTCGTGACCGCATTTTGAGCAGATGTGAATGCTCATGTTCTCCACGATGCCGAGCACCGGGACCTCCACCTTCTGGAACATCTTGAGGCCCTTGCGGGCGTCCAGCAACGCAATGTCCTGGGGGGTCGTGACGATAATGGCACCGGAGACGGGGACCTTTTGAGCCAGGGTTAGCTGGGTGTCACCGGTACCGGGGGGCAGGTCGATGACAAGATAGTCGAGCTCGCTCCAGTTCGTGTCATTCAGGAGCTGCTCCAACGCCTGGGTGACCATCGGTCCGCGCCAGATCATCGGGGTTTCCTCGTCGATAAGGAAGCCGATGGACATGGCCTGCAGGTCGTAACTGTTCATGGGCTCCAGGCTGTTTCCGTCCTTGGACTCCGGCTTGCCCGTGATGCCCAGCATGCGCGGCTGCGAGGGACCGTAGATGTCCGCATCCAGCAGCCCGACCTTGGCGCCTTCGGCGGAGAGGGCCAGTGCAAGGTTAACGGCTGTGGTGGACTTGCCCACGCCGCCCTTGCCCGAGGCGACCGCAATGATGTTCTTGACGTTGTCGATCGGCTTGAGGGATTTCTGCACGGAGTGGGCAACCACTTGCCAGGTGAGATCGACCTGGACCATGCCGACGCCGTCGACCGCCTTGACCTTCTCTGCAACGGCCGCCTTGATCCCTTCCGCAACGCTCTTCGCCGGGAAGCCAAGGACGATCTTCACCTTGACTTGGTCGCCCTCGATCTCGATGCCCTTGACGCACTTGGCGCTGACCAGGTCTCGCTCGAGATCGGGCTGGACGTACTCCTTGATCGCGGCTTCGATACGCTCTCTCGTAAGTTCTGACATGGATGACTCCGTAAATTCGGGCTCCGGTCGCACCGGTCAGCCAGGCTACTCTGTGGGATCTGAGCTTGGGGCGCGCATTTCAAGGGAACGGCCGCCTGTCACCCCCGCAGAATTGGTGTTTTCCACCCCTAATTCAAGGCCGATCCAATAGCCGGAGGCTGGCGCAACGATTCTGCGCGATCTGCGCCAAAAGACCCCGGTAGGAACCCAAAGGGGAACGCTGAAAAAGCGAGTATTCCCGTGTGGCGCGCTCTCGCGGCAGGATGGAGCGCTATCGAGTGTCGTTTTGATGCGGCGCTTGCACGAGACCTCTCTGCGTACCCACGGAACGAGACGTGCAAATCTCGCCGGCGAAGCCCGAGCGGGCCGTTCGCCCATTCGCGAGCGTTCGTGAGATACTTCCCGCCTGTCGCTGGGGAGTGCGCACTCAACCCGCGCCTGGCCCCGGCCCTCCAGGGCGCCGGCGCACGCGACCTCCCTCGTCTCGCAACCCCGAGTCCACGATGAACCACACCCGAGACATCCTGGTCACCAGCGCCCTACC
The DNA here is from genome assembly GCA_963824085.1 of uncultured Gammaproteobacteria bacterium. Lineage (GTDB taxonomy): Bacteria > Pseudomonadota > Gammaproteobacteria > Chromatiales > Chromatiaceae > JARRNE01. Next base: position 198,070 of record CAWGNT010000013.1, on the reverse strand, counting down.
CTACGCCAACGGCCCCATCCACATCGGCCACCTGGTTGAGTACATCCAGACGGACATCTGGGCGCGGTTCCAGAAGATGCGGGGCCACCGCTGCTACTACGTCTGCGCGGACGATGCCCACGGCACTCCCATCATGCTGCGCGCCCGCCAGGACGGGATTGCGCCGGAGGAGCTTATCGCCCGCGTCGCGGAGGAGCACAAAGCAGACTTCGCGGCCTTTCGCATCGGTTTCGACAGCTACCATTCGACCCACTCGCCGGAGAACCAGCACTTCGCCAACCTGATCTACACGCGAAACCGCGAGAAGGGACACATCGCCAGCCGAACCATCACCCAAGCCTACGACCCGGTGGAGCAGATGTTCCTGCCGGACCGGTTCATCAAGGGCGAGTGTCCCAAGTGCGGCGCCCCGGATCAGTACGGCGACAACTGCGAGGTGTGCGGCGCGAGCTACTCCCCGAGCGAGCTCAAGAATCCCTACTCGGCGGTCTCGGGTGCCAAGCCCGAGCAGCGCGAGTCGCAGCATTACTTCTTCCGCCTGGGCGACTTCGAGGACATGCTGAAGACGTGGACGCGCAGCGGCAGCCTTCAGAAAGAGGTGTCCAACAAGCTAGACGAGTGGTTCACGGCGGGGCTGCAGGAATGGGACATCTCCCGCGACGCGCCCTACTTCGGCTTCGAGATCCCGGACCACCCGGGCAAGTACTTCTACGTGTGGCTAGACGCCCCCATCGGCTACATGGCGAGCTTCCAGAACCTGTGCAACCGTCCGGAAGGCCGACAGGCGGGCCTCGACTTCGATCGCTTCTGGGCTCCAGGCTCGGATGCAGAGGTGTACCACTTCATCGGAAAGGACATCATTTACTTCCACGCCCTGTTCTGGCCGGCGATGCTTCACGGGGCAGACTTTCGCGCGCCTACGGCGGTCTTCTCCCACGGCTTCCTCACCGTGGACGGGCAGAAGATGTCCAAGTCTCGGGGCACGTTCATCAAGGCCAGGACGTACCTGGACCACCTCAACCCCGAGTATCTGCGCTATTACTTCGCGGCGAAACTCGGCCCGGGCGTGGACGACATCGACCTCAACCTGGAAGACTTCATCCTGCGGGTAAACGCCGACCTGGTTGGCAAGGTGGTCAACATCGCGAGCCGCACGGCCTCGTTCATCACCAAGCGCTTCGCGGGAAGGCTCTCGCCTACCTTGCCTGAGCCAGAGCTCTTTGCGCACTTCGCCAGGGCGGGTGAATCCATCGCTGGCGCCTACGAAGGGCGCGAGCTGAGCCGCGCCGCGCGCGAGATCATGGCCTTGGCGGACCGGGCCAACCAGTACATCGACGAGAAGGCTCCGTGGGTGGTAGCCAAGACCGTGGGACGAGAGCAGGAGCTGCAGGATATCTGCAGCATGGGCCTGAACCTGTTCCGGATGCTGATGGGCTACCTCCGCCCGATCTTGCCGGGCACCGCAGAGGCCGCCGAGGCCTTCTTGCGCATTCCGCCGCTCACCTGGGAGCTGCTCGCGGAGCCCCTGGTCGATCACGAGATCGCGCAGTTCCGTCCGCTGATGACGCGAGCCGATCCCAAGCAGGTCGAGGCCATGCTGGCGGCATCGAAGGCGGACCTGGCGAGCCAGGAGGTCAAGAAGACCAAGCCCCACGAGACGCGCAGCGAGGGCCACTTGGTAAAGGACCCCATCGGCGAAACCATCGAGCTCGCCGACTTCGCAAAGGTGGACTTGCGGGTCGCCCGCATTGCACACGCGGAGCTGGTGGAAGGCGCGGACAAGCTTCTCCACCTCAGGCTTGACCTTGGGGGACAGACTCGAGAGGTCTTCGCCGGCATCCGCGCCGCCTATGATCCGCAGCAGCTGGTCGGTCGGCTCACGGTGATGGTGGCAAACCTTGCGCCCCGCAAGATGCGCTTCGGCATCTCCGAGGGCATGGTGCTAGCGGCCGGCCCCGGTGGAAAAGACATCTTCCTGCTCGGCCCAGATGCGGGGGCCGAGCCAGGGATGAGGATCAAGTAACCGTCCCCATCCACACCGGCAGGGTGTCGTTCCCCGTCAAGGCGCAAGGCAGCCGCGCCCCGAAAGTGCAGCTGGGCATCGGCCCCAATTGCCCACGCCAGGGCCCACGATGCGGGAGAAGGTGCCCGCTGCGCGGCAGCTGACGACACGCATGCACAAGGAAGGCGAGACTTCTGTAAAATAGCGGGCCTTGAAGAGTCCCTCGCGGCGACTCGCACGGGCAGCGGTGGAAGTTCCCTTCATGCCGACGCCCATTTCCGCACCGGCAGCAAGGTGTATAGCGTCGGTGATCGCAATTATTCTGGGCACGTTTTTTACAGGCGCCTATCGGCCGACGAGTCGGCGGTAGGTATCCGGCAGATTTCAAGCGGAAGCGGGGTCTCATGAAAGAGTACGCCCTCATCTTAATCGGCACGATCCTCGTCAATAACTTCGTGCTGGTGAAGTTCCTGGGACTTTGTCCCTTCATGGGCGTCTCTAAGAAGCTCGAGACCGCCGTGGGCATGGCCTTCGCCACGACGTTCGTGCTCACCCTGTCGGGGGTTGTCTCCTGGCTAGTGAACGAGTACCTGCTGGTGCCCCTGGGTATCGAATATCTGCGGATCATCGCCTTCATCCTCGTCATCGCCGCCGTGGTCCAGTTCACCGAGACGGTCATGCACAAGACCAGTCCGGTGCTGTACCAGCTACTCGGGATCTTTCTGCCGCTCATCACGACGAACTGCGCCGTGCTGGGCGTCGCCCTGCTCAACCAGCAGGAGAAGCGCACCTTCGTCGAGTCTGCGCTTTATGGCTTCGGCGCGGCCCTGGGTTTCTCCCTCGTCCTCATCCTCTTCGCCGCCATCCGCGAGCGGGTGGCCGTGGCCGACGTCCCCGCGCCGTTCCAGGGCGCCGCCATCGCCCTGATTACCGCCGGCCTGATGTCGCTCGCCTTCATGGGCTTCTCCGGGCTGGTTACGACCTGAGGGGAGGACTCGATCCCATGCTGATTGCCATTTCCGCCCTTGCCGCCCTTGCCGCGTTTTTCGGCCTCCTGCTCGGCTACTCGGCCATCCGCTTCCACATCGAAGGCGACCCGATCGCCGACCAGGTGGACAGCATGCTGCCGCAGACGCAGTGCGGTCAGTGCGGATTCCCAGGGTGCCGGCCATACGCCGAGGCGGTCGCCAAGGGGGAAGCAGAGATCAACCAGTGCGTCCCCGGCGGCGAGACGGTCGTCCTGGCGCTCGCCAACCTCTTGGGCAAAGAGCCGGTGGCGATGGACGAGGGCATGGAGAAGCCCAAGGCGATAGCCGTCATCGACGAGAAAGAGTGCATCGGCTGCACCCTGTGTCTGCAGGCGTGCCCGGTCGACGCCATCGTCGGCGCGGCCAAGCAGCTTCACGGCATCATTGCAAGGGAATGCACGGGTTGCGAGCTGTGTCTCAAGCCCTGCCCGGTGGAGTGTATCCACATGGTCCCGATCGGAGAGGAGGTAGCCACCTGGAAATGGCCGTACCCGACCCGATCCAGCGAAATGTCGCGCCTCGAGGCTGCCTAGACGACAGGATCCACCAAGGTGCATCAGCTTCAGTCACATACGAATCAGCGTCCGCTTGGCCGGTTTCACGGCGGCATCCACATCCCGGACGAAAAGGCCCTCTCCAGCGGCAAACGCGTCACTCCGGCACCCGTGCCGGAGCTGCTGACCATCCCGCTGCAGCAACATATCGGCGCACCGGCAAAACCGATCGTTCAGGTGGGCGAACGGGTCTTAAAGGGCCAGAAGATCGCCGATCCGAAAGGGTACGTGAGCGCCGCCGTGCATGCTTCCAGCTCCGGGACCGTGGTCGCGATCGAGAAGCGACCCATACCCCATCCGTCCGGGCTCGAGGGACCGTGCATCGTCATCGAGACCGACGGGGCCGACGAGTGGGCAGAGCTGCCCGAGCCGCTCACCAACTACGAAAAGCTCGATCCGACGGTGGTGCGCGAGCGCATCCGCTGGGCCGGGATCGTGGGCATGGGCGGGGCAGCCTTCCCCACCAGCGTCAAGCTGAACCCGGGTCCCGACAAGCCGATCCGAACACTGATCATCAACGGCGCCGAGTGTGAGCCCTACATCACCTGCGACGACATGCTGATGCGGGAGCGCTCCGGCCAGATCATCCTGGGCGCGCGCATCATCCTTCACCTGCTCGGCGCCCGCGAGTGCCTGATCGGCATCGAGGACAACAAGCGGGAGGCCATCGAGTCCATGCGCCTGGCGGTGGCGGAGAGCGACATCAAGGATCGCGCCCAGGTGGTCGTCATCCCCACCCTGTACCCGAGCGGCGGCGAGAAGCAGCTCGTCAAGATTCTGACGGGAAAGGAGGTGCCGAGCCACGGCATCCCCGGTCAGATCGGGATCATGTGCCAAAACGTGAGCACCACCGCCGCCATAGCCGATGCAGTGCTCGAAGGCAAACCGCTCATCTCTCGCTTCGTCACCGTGACGGGACGCGGCATCAAGAGACGGCAGAATCTCGAGACGCGGATTGGCACGGCCGCATCTGAGTTGATCGCCCACAGCGGCGGCTACGGCCGCACCGTGCGCAAGCTGTTGCTCGGCGGCCCGATGATGGGATTTGCCCTCGACTCGGGCCATGTCCCCATCACCAAGGCCGCCAACTGCATTCTCGCCCTGACACCGGAAGAGTCCCCCGATCCCGGTCCGGCGCTGCCCTGTATTCGATGCGGCAACTGTGCGGCTGCCTGCCCGATGAGCCTCCTGCCTCAGCAGATGTATTGGCATACCCGGGCGAAGGACCTGGACAAGGTCCAGGATTACAACCTGTTCGACTGTATCGAGTGCGGCTGCTGCGCCCACGTATGTCCCTCCCACATCCCGCTTGTGCAGTACTACCGCTACGCCAAGACCGAGAGCTGGGCGAGGGAGCAAGAGAAACGCAAGGCCGAGCACGCACGCGAGCGCCATGCGTCGAAGCAGGCGCGTCTGGAGCGGCAAGAGCTGGAGCGCCAGGCCAAGCTGCGGCAAAAGAAGGAATCGCTGCAGGGTAAGTCGGCGGCCAAGGCCGCTGGAGCAGGCGATGGCGACGCCAAGAAGGCCGCGATCGAGGCGGCGCGAAAGCGTGCGGCCGCGAAGAAGGCGGCACTGGCCGAGAAGAGCGGCGCGCCCGCCGACACCCAGGCTCCTTCGGCCTCGGAGGAGCGGCGGGCGGCACAGAAACCCGAGCCTGAAACAGCGAGCGAGGAATAAGGCCCCATCATGCCAGGCGTAGTCATTTCATCGCCGCACAGCGCGCGCCCCAACCGGGTGGACTGGATCATGCTGCAGGTCATCCTGGGGCTGATCCCGGGGGCACTCGCCATGACCTGGTACTTCGGCTGGGGGCTGCTCATCAACATGGTGCTGGCAAGCGTCTTCGCGGTGGGCGCCGAGGCGGCAGTGCTGAAGCTTCGAGGCCGCCCCGTGCTCCCAGCGGTCCGCGACCTTAGCGCGGTCGTCACGGCGCTCCTTTTCGCCATCGCCGTTCCGCCGATTCTCCCCTGGTGGCTGACCCTTTTTGGGATGTTCTTCGCCATTGTGCTCGTAAAACAACTATTTGGCGGGTTGGGCTACAACCCTTTCAACCCGGCCATGGCCGCCTATGTGTTCCTGCTCGTCTCCTTCCCCGTTGCCATGACGAGTTGGCTGCCGCCCGACATGCTGGCGCAGCATCCGCTCTCCTTCGGCGACTCCCTTCACGTGATCCTTACGGGGACCGCTCCTTCACACCTCTCCTGGGACGCCATCACCTCCGCCACGCCCTTGGGCGAGATGCGCACCCAGCTCAGTCAAAACCACATGATCGATGAGATCCGCCAGAGCCCGCTGTGGGGCGACTTCGGCGGCCGCGGCTGGGAGTGGATTGCCAACTGGTTCCTTATCGGCGGGCTGTTCCTGCTATGGCGGCGCGTCATTACCTGGCACATTCCGGTCTCCATGCTGGCCGCACTGCTCATCATTGCCGGTTTTTTCTGGATGCTGGATCCTGAGACCCACCCCTTCCCCGCGTTCCATATCTTCAGCGGAGGCGCGATGCTCGGCGCCTTCTTCATCGCCACCGACCCAGTAAGCGCCTGCACGACCAAGAAGGGGCAGATCATCTTCGGGGCCTCGATCGGCGTGCTGATCTTCGTGATTCGGTCGTGGGGCGGTTATCCGGACGCAGTGGCCTTTTCGGTATTGCTCATGAACATCGCAGCCCCGACAATCGATTACTACACGCAGCCCCGCGTTTTCGGTCACGGGAAAGGTGCCGGATGAACAAAGCACCCGTCCTCATCGCCGCCTTCATTCTAGGCGCCTTCGCAGTCGGCGGCGTCGGTCTCGTCGCCATCACCCACGAGCTTACCGCAGAGCGCATTGCCGCCAACGAGCGCGAGGCGCTGCTCAGCAAGCTGGTCGCCATCTTGCCCCAGGGCGCTCAGACCGATGCCCTGTTGCAGGACCGCATCGAGGTCAACGACCCGGACCTGCTCGGGTCGGACACGACCTCGGTCTATCGGGTGCGCGACGCCGGCGAGCCGGCGGGCGTAATCGTCGCCCCGATCGCACCGGACGGGTACGGCGGCCCCATCAAGCTCGTGGTCGCGGTGCTCAAGGACGGAACTCTGGGGGGCGTACGCGTATTGAAGCACTCCGAGACTCCTGGGCTCGGAGACCGCTGCGACGAGGTGAAGTCGGACTGGATTCTCGACTTCGCCGGCAAGTCGCTTGGCAACCCGCCGCCCGAGAAGTGGAAGGTGAAGCGCGACGGCGGGGAATTCGATCAGTTCACTGGGGCGACGATCACGCCGCGCGCGATAGTGAAGGCCGTCAAGAATGCCCTTCTTTACGTTCAGAAGCACGGCCAGTCCCTGTATGACCAGCCGTCCATCGCGACGGCAGCTGACAAGAAGGGAGCCTCCTGATGGCAGAGAAGTCATTTGCGGAAATCGCGCGTGACGGGCTGTGGAGCAACAACCAGGCCCTGGTAGCGCTTCTGGGCCTCTGCCCATTGCTCGCGACCACAACCTCGGCCACGAACGGCCTGGGCATGGGGCTCGCCGCCACCACGGTCTTAGTGAGCTCCAATGTCACCGTGTCCTTGATTCGCAATTTGGTGCGGCCCGAGATCCGTCTGCCCGTCTTCGTGATCGTCATCGCCTCGTTCGTCACTATTGTCGAGCTCAGCATGCAGGCCTACTTCTACGACCTGTACAAGGCGCTGGGGCTCTTCATCCCGCTCATCGTGGTCAACTGCGTGATCATCGGCCGCGCCGAGGCATTTGCGTCCAAGACCAGCGTGGACCGCGCCTTGGCCGATGGCCTCAGCATGGGTATCGGTTTCTCGTTGGTGCTGATGACCCTTGGCGGAATGCGCGAGCTCGTTGGCCAGGGTACCCTGTTCTATCAAGCAAATATCATGTTCGGCGAATGGGCCAAGGGGCTGAGCATGAGTGTCGGACCGGACTTTCACGGTGCCCTGGCGGCAATCCTTCCCCCCGGGGCCTTCCTTGGCCTCGGGCTCCTGATCGCGCTCAAGAACGTCATCGAGAAACGTCTGAAGGCACGGGCCGCAAGGGTCGCTGCCATGCCCGCGGCGGGAGCCCGCGCTGCCTCGGGCTAGGCGGCGCGACGCGAGACGTGCGTTGGATGCCTGAGGGAGTCCGTCGGCGCACGAGGCTCGCTCAGCTTGCGGCAATCGGTGCTGTCGCGTAGTGGCGAACGATCTCCGTCAGCTCGTCGGGCTTGACCGGCTTGGCCAAGAAGTCGTCCATCCCCGCCGCCAGACACTGGGCCCTGGCGCCTTCTGCCGCATCGGCCGTAAGGGCAACAATCGGCAAGTGCTCGCCGGGTTGCTCGCTGCCGCGATAGGCGCGCGTGAACTCGATGCCGTCGATCTTCGGCATGCGCAGGTCGATTAAGGCCACTGCAAAAGAGCCCTCCCGCGCATGACTGAGCGCCTCTTCCCCGTCTCGCACTCGGGTGACATTGAAGCCCTGCTTGGACAACAGGGTTCCGATGACCTTGGCGGCGATCTCATTGTCCTCGGCAATCAGTATGTGCGCGCCCCGGGGCATTGGTAGGGCGCTGACGGCGTTCGGACCGTCGGGAAGCGGCTGGCGCTCGGGCGCCGGGCGCGCCGCTTCGCGGCCGAGCAGCCGCAGGATGTGCGCCACCAGTGCCTCCGCAAGGAATGGCTTGTTCAGACAGTTGGGACAATCCGCCTGTTCATCGGTACGGCGGGCGCCGTAGGTGAGGAACAGGTGAGGTACGCCGGTACCCATGATCCGGCGAAACAGGCCCAGCAACGCGTTGAGATCCTGCCGCTCCGGCGTGTCTGCAATGATCAGTAGATGCGGCACCTGACTGGGATCCGCCATCCGACTGAGCTCGCCGACATCGTCCGCCGCTTGGCAATGCATCCCCTCGCCCCCGCAGATATCCATGATGAGCTGGCGAACGGCCTGATTCTTCTCGTAGATGAGTGCGCGCAACCCCTCGAGGCGCCTTGCCGGTTGGGCCGACGCGAGCCGCGGGATACCCTCCAGCAAGGGCAGGCGAACCCAGAACCGGCTCCCCTTTCCCACTTCGCTCTCCACCCCGATGTGACCGCCCATGAGGTGGGTGAGGTCACGGGCGATGGTGGTACCTAGACCGGTGCCGCCGTAACGTCGTGTCGTCCAGTCGTCTGCCTGCCAGAAACTCTCGAAGATCGCTGCGAGCTTCTCCTGCGGTATCCCGACTCCGGTATCTACCACGTCAAGGAGCAAGTGGGGACGAGGCAGCTCGGCATCGGGCGGTCTGGCGCTTGCAAGCACCATCACCTCTCCGTCGTCAGTGAACTTGATGGCGTTTCCCAGGAGATTGAACAAGATCTGACGAACGCGAAGCAGATCGCCGCGCACCTCGGCCGGGACATTCGCGTCGATGCGGATGATCAGCTCCAGCCCCTTGCCGAGGGCCTGGTTCTGGAGAGCGTTGCACACCTCCAGAACCACGGCGCGCAGGTCGAAGGAGATGGACTCCAAGTTCAACCTGCGTGCCTCGATCTTGGACAGATCCAGGATGTCCCCGATCAGGGCGCGAAGCACCTCTGCCGAGCCAGCAATCGACTCTACGTATTCCCGCTGCTCCGTTGTGAGGCGTGTCGACTGCAGTAGGTTGGCCATGCCGATCACGCCCGTCAGGGGTGTGCGCAGCTCGTGGGTCATCACTGCCAAAAAGTCCCCTTTGGCCTTGTTGGCCAACTCCGCTTCCCGTCGGGCCAGCTTCAGCTTGCGCAGGAGGGAATGCTGATAGAGCGGCAGGACCACGAGCAACAGGAGGAAGAAGACGGCCTCGTAGGTGTGTCTGTGCCATTCGTCAAGCGCGACCAACACGACGTTGTACGCAAGCACGCTGACGATGGAGGCGACGATCAGGTAGGTGCGCCCGTACCTGGTCCCGTAGGAGATGAAGATCCAGATATAGATCAAGTAAAAGGGGCTGATTGCCTCACGCGTCAGAAAGATGGCCAGGCTTACGGCAGTGATGTCGAGGGACAGGCCGACGTAGCGTCTGGCCTCCCACTCGGGACGAGCGACAACGCTGGCCAGCATCGCCACAAACAGGACCAGATAGACGACGAAGAATACGACGTAGTACTCGGAGTCGACCCGGTAATAGCCGGTGAGTGCCCCCAAGCCGACGTACGAAACGGCGAAGAGCCATAACCCGATCCGCACCAGCGAGGACTGAAGCTCCGGATTGTCTCGGACCGACTTCACTATGCTCCTGTTCATCCCGGTCTAGCCTCCGTCTGACCGATCGATGACGGGCTTGTGAGCGGCCGATGCTGCTGCGCCGTACCCGACAAGGCACGAGTCCCTCGAACAGCGAATGCGCCTTCCAAGCACTGGAGCATCAACACTCTGAAACCGCTCCATTTTTCTTCTGTCGCTCCCTGATGGGGACCGTGGACGGTTCGCCCTGTGCCAAGATTCTTGGCCAGTATGCGGACGCAGCGCAAGTCGCCAGGCAAGTCTCGGCCAAGACTCCTGGGCAGGGTACGGCCTGTCAGAACGTGCCGCGAACAGATCCAGGTAGGCTCGACGCCGCGCCGCACCTGATGCAGGCAAGGTGTAACGAATTGCCTGGTGCGAAGCCGCGGCACCGCGCGCAAAGCCGGCAAATCGTCTGATCCCCCCGGCTTCGTGATATATTAGGCGACACTTTAAGAGTTCCGATTGCGGATCTTGGCAAGACAGAACGCGCCTGGCACGCTTCTGCAGACTGCCGAGGGGGGAAGCCGGCGTGAATGTCATTCGTCGGCCCGAGCGCCGGATCCCGAAAGGCGATTGCCGGAAAATCATGTACCGAATTGCGCAGGATTTGACAGAAATCGCCTAAGCTCAAGGCACCGTGAAATCCCTCGCTATGCCTGTCGCTCGCCCGATCCCCGTCCGAATTTCCGCCGGTATCATCCAACTTTGAGAGAAGGGGAGAGCTCCATGTCCAAGAAGCACCCAATTGTTGCCGTTACCGGTTCGTCCGGAGCGGGAACCACCACGGTGAAGCGCGCGTTCGAGCACATCTTTTTTCGCGACGGCATCAAGGCCGCCATCATCGAAGGCGATAGCTTCCATCGCTACGACCGCGCCGAGATGAAGGTCGAGATGGCGAAGTCGCACGAAGAGAATCGAAACCTGAGCCATTTCGGGCCGGAAGCCAATCGCTTCGACATGCTCGAGGAGCTCTTCCGGAGCTACGGGGAAACCGGCACCGGCAAGAAGCGCTACTACATCCACAGCGAAGAAGAGGCCGCCGAGCACAACGCCCGCCTCGGGACCGACCTGGAGCCAGGCCAGTTCACACCGCAGGAAGACATCCCCGAGGGGACCGATGTCCTTTTCTACGAGGGCCTCCATGGCCTCGTGGTCACCGAGGAGAACAACGTTGCACAGCACGTGGACCTAGGGGTCGGCGTAGTCCCGATCGTCAACCTCGAATGGATCCAGAAGATCCACCGCGACAACCTGGAGCGGGGATACACTGCCGAGGCCATCGTCGACACCATCATGCGGCGCATGCCGGACTACATCACGTCGATCGTGCCCCAGTTCTCCCTCACCGATATCAACTTCCAGCGCGTGGCCACCGTCGACACGTCCAACCCGTTTATAGCGCGCGACATTCCGACACCCGACGAGAGCTTCGTGATTATCCGCTTCAAGGAGCCGAAGAAGCTGGATATCGATTTCCCTTATCTGCTGAGTATGATCCACGACTCGTTCATGACTCGGCGCAACAATATGGTCGTCCCCGGCGGCAAGATGGGCTTCGCGATGGAGATCATTCTCCAGCCCATCATCGAGCGCATGATGGACGCGCGCTGATCCTCGACAACTGATTCCGGCGGTGCCATTCCGCCGGGGTCGTCGCCAACCTTCGGTAACGGTCGTGCCGCTGGCCGCGGCTTCCGCGGTAATCGACCAAGATCGACGACCGCCGGACCGAGTGCTGATCGGAAGCCGGCGGCGTCCGGTCAACGGCAGGCATCTCCAACCGCATTCCGCGCACGGGCGAGCTCCGCCGCCCGCTGGTCATCCGCCAAGTAGACGCGCTTCCCGTCATCGTCCACGTGGTAGATCGGACGCTCGAGCTCCAACACGTGAAGCTGGCGGCGCGCGTGCCGGCACCGCGCCTGACGCCGCTGATCACGGGCCGCCGCGGCAGCCACTTCCTGCTGCTGCTTGGCCCGCTGCCCTTTTGTCACCCGCTCCTGCTGCAGAATCTCGTCCAGCCGGCTGCGGGAACGCAGGACCTCCAGCTCGGGCGGCGCCGATTGAGTCTCGATCGTCTCGGCGACGCCGTCGGCAGGTCGAGCGTCCCCGTAGTGCACCCGACCCGCCTCATCGACCCACTTGTAGACCTCCGCACCCCAAGCGCCGCCCCCAAACACGCAGCACCACAGCAACAACGCGCTCACGGTGCGCCAGCGCGATGGCAACGCTCGTCGCACGCGCCGGCGATGCGCCGCCTCAATCCGCCACACGGCTCACCGCCGGCTCCAAGGTCTCCTCCGTGGTCAGGGGCTGGACGGTGAGGAGATGGACGCGCCGACTGTCCGCGCGCATGACCGTGAAGCGGAAGCGGCCGACGTCGACCCGCTCTCCCCGCTTTGGCAGGTATCCGAAGGCGTTCACCACCAGCCCGCCGATGGTGTCGAACTCCTCGTCGGAGAACGCACTGCCGAAGTATTCGTTGAACTCCTCGATCGTCGTGCGCGCCTTGGCCGTGTAGTCCTTCTTGCTGCGCTTGAAGATCGGCGCGCCTTCGTCGAAGTCGTGCTCGTCCTCGATCTCGCCGACGATCTGCTCCAGGACGTCCTCAATCGTAACGAGACCGGCCGCGTTCCCGTATTCGTCGGCAACGATGGCCATGTGATTGCGGCTCGCCCGAAACTCCTTGAGCAGGACGTTGAGCCGCTTGCTCTCGGGAACGAAGACCGCAGAGCGCAACAGATCGCGGATATTGAAGGCGCGCCTGCCCGTGTCGACGCAGAAGGCGAGCAGGTCCTTCGCGAGCAGGGTCCCGACCACCTCGGCCTTGTCTTCGCCTGTCACCGGGAAGCGGGAGTGGGCGGATTCGACGGCGACCTGGAGGATCCTCTCGAGGGGATCATCGCGCCTGATGGAGACCATCTCGGCCCGGGGGATCATGATGTCGCGGACCCGCAGGTCCGAGACTTGGAGAACACCCTCGATCATGCTGAGGGCATCGGTGTCGAGCAGTGAGCGGCTCTTTGCGTCCTTCAACAGCTCGATGAGCTGCTCCCTATCCTGCGGTTCGCCTCCGAATAGCTGGCTCAGTCGCTCCAGCCAGGTTTTCGGACGCGAACCGCCACTAGATCGATCGCTCGTCATGGCGTCCTATTGTTCCTCGTACGGTGGGGGAAATCCTAACTTGCCCAGGATGGCGGTTTCTAGCCTTTCCATCTCCACGGCCTCGGTCTCATGCTGGTGGTCGTAGCCAAGCAAGTGCAGCAGGCCGTGCACGACCAGATGCGCCCAGTGGACATGTGCGGCCTTGCTCTGCTCCAGCGCCTCACGTTCCACGAACGGTGCACAGATGACAAGATCGCCAAGCAGGTCAGTCGGGGGTAAACCTGGGGGTGGCTCGAAGGGAAACGAGAGTACGTTCGTGGGTCCGTGCCGATGGCGGTAGCGTCCGTTCAGCTCAGCGGACTCCTGCTCACCCACTAGGCGGATGGTGACCTCGATGCGTTCGCGCCTTCCCTCCAGCGCAGCTTGCGCCCAATGCGCGAAGTCTTTCTCGTCCGGCGTTCCCGGGGTACCGGACGCATCTTGGAGGTCCAATTCGAGATGCATGGCGTGTGGGAGTCTTACCCCCGCGTGCACACTCTGCACAAGGTCGTCCGTATCGCACTGGGACGCGGCGCACGGCGCTTGTGGATCATGCTACCGCTCGGCCCCGCTGACATCCGACTGCTTGCGGTCGAAGGCGTCGTAGGCGCTCACGATCCTCTGTACGACGGCGTGGCGGACCACATCCCGTGCGTTGAAGAAGGTGAAGCTGATTCCCTCCACATGACGGAGGATCTCGGTCGCCTGGCGTAGTCCGGAAGGTTGGCCGCGCGGCAGGTCCACCTGGGTCACGTCTCCTGTAACCACGGCGGTCGAGGCGAAGCCGATGCGCGTCAGAAACATCTTCATCTGCTCCGGCGTGGTGTTCTGCGCCTCGTCCAGGATGATGAAGGCATCGTTGAGTGTCCGCCCGCGCATGTAGGCAAGCGGCGCCACCTCGATCACGTTGCGCTCGATGAGCTTGTTCACCTTCTCGAAGCCCAGCATCTCGTACAAGGCATCGTAGAGCGGCCTCAGATAGGGGTCGATCTTCTGCGCCAGATCGCCGGGCAGGAAGCCGAGCCGCTCTCCCGCCTCCACCGCCGGGCGCACGAGCACCATGCGCCGAACCCGCTCGGTCTCCAGCGACTCCACCGCACTTGCCACCGCAAGGTATGTCTTGCCAGTGCCCGCAGGGCCGACCCCGAAGTTGACGTCATTGTTGAGGATGGCGTGCAGATATTCCTGCTGATTGGGGCCCCGGGCGCGCACGAGGCCGCGGCGGGTCTTGATCGTCACCTCGGGCAGGCGGTCGGCAACCTCATCGAGCAAGGCGTCCACGCCGGACTCCTGGAGGTGGAGATGAACGCGTTCCGGCGTCAGCACCTCCGTCTCTGCCGCCGCGTAGAGATCCCGCAGGAGCTCCTCGCCGGCCCTTACCCCCTCGCGGTCGCCGATGAGGCGAAACAGGGCCCCCCGGTTGTTGATCTCGATGCCGAGACGGCGCTCGATCTGCCGCAGGTGCTGGTCGAGCTGCCCGCATAGGTTCGCAAGGCGCGCATTGTCCTCCGGGAGCAATTCCAGATCGACGGTTTCGGGGTGGACCGACAAGGGGACGGTGGAGCTCAAGCGGTGCGTGCGAGCCTCGCGTCGATTAGCTCTCCGCGCAAGGAGTTTGGCAATGCGGCCGTGACATGGATATCGACGAAATCACCGACCATCTCCTGGGGTGCCGCAAAGTTGACCACACGGTTGTTCTGCGTGCGTCCGGAAAGCTCTGCGGAGTCCTTCCGCGAGGGCCCTTCTACCAGCACGCGCTGTACGGTGCCGACCATTCGCCGGCTGATCAGCTGGGCATAATGCGTCAAACGCTGCTGGAGGTCGGCAAGCCGCTCCTGCTTCACGGCGTGGGGTACTTCGTCTGGATAGTCGGCGGCCGGGGTTCCCGGCCGCCGACTATAGATAAAGCTGAAGCTCGTGTCGAAGCCGACATCGTCCACAAGGGCCAGGGTTGCGGCGAAGTCCGCCTCGTTCTCGCCCGGAAAGCCAACGATAAAGTCCGAGGAAATGCTGATGTCCGGCCGTGCACGGCGCAGCCTACGGATCTTGGACTTGTACTCGACCGCGGTATGCCCGCGCTTCATCGCCGCGAGCACCCGGTCCGAGCCGCTCTGCACCGGCAAGTGCAAGTGGCTGACCAGCTCAGGCACGTCTTCATAGGCGTCGATGAGGGCGTCGGACAGCTCGACGGGATGGGAGGTCGTGAAGCGGATCCGGTCGATGCCGTCGACGGCCGCTACGTACCGGATGAGCAGGGCGAGGTCCGCGATCTCCCCGTCATGCATCCGGCCT
Source organism: uncultured Gammaproteobacteria bacterium (assembly GCA_963824085.1). Classification (GTDB taxonomy): domain Bacteria; phylum Pseudomonadota; class Gammaproteobacteria; order Chromatiales; family Chromatiaceae; genus JARRNE01. The sequence continues at coordinate 182,841 of CAWGNT010000013.1, read as the reverse complement.
CGATAGGCGTTTACGTTCTGGCCCAGCAGGCTGACCTCCCGCACCCCCTGCTCGGCAAGGTCCGCCACCTCGGCAATCACGTCGTCAAAGGGCCGGCTCACCTCCTCCCCGCGCGTAAACGGCACGACGCAGTAAGTGCAGTACTTGGAGCAGCCCTCCATCACCGTAACGAAGGCGGTCACGCCGTCGGAGCGCGGCGCAGGCAGGCAGTCGAACTTCTCGACCGCGGGGAATGAGACGTCGATCTGCGGCCGCCGCTCAGCCTCCAGCTCATGAAGCATCTGCGGCAATCGGTGCAGGGTCTGAGGGCCAAAGACGAGATCCACGTAAGGCGCTCGATCACGGATGGCGCTCCCCTCCTGGCTCGCCACGCAGCCGCCGACGCCAATGACGACACCCGGCCGCTGCTTTTTCAGAGGACGCCAGCGCCCCAGCTGGGAAAACACCTTCTCTTGCGCCTTCTCGCGAATCGAGCAGGTGTTTAACAGCAAGACATCCGCATCCTCCGGCCGTGCCGTCAACTCCAGCCCGTGCGACTCTCGCAGCACATCCGCCATCCGAGCCGAGTCGTACTCGTTCATCTGGCAGCCAAGGGTCTGGATGTAAAGCTTCCTGGACATGGGGCGAGAATAGTCAAAGGGGCAGCGATGTTCCAGCATTCAAGGGGTTAGTGTCAAGCGGATGGCAGGACACCGGCAGGCACATCCTGCACGCGGCAGCCCCGGCCCCTCATTTGTTGACTTCGATCAAAGAACGATATCTAGTGGTTCGTGTAACCTCTAGCACAACATATTGTGCTCCACCACCAACGATCCGGGAGAGATCATGCAGAATGCCCTGCCCCGACTAGCGACCCTGCCCACCCGTGTCCTCAAGCGCGACCGTACAGAAGTCGTCTTCGATGCCCAGAAGATCGAATCCGCGGTCCTGCGCGCCGGCCAGGCGACGGGTGAGTTCGGGGAGCTGGAGGCGGCGCTCCTGACAGCCCAGGTGGTCAAGGTGCTCGCCCACCGCTATCAGGGCGGTCGCGTGCCCGACATCGAGGGCATCCAGGACGTGGTGGAGCAGACCCTGATCGCCGCCAATCACTTCGAGACCGCTCGCTCCTACATCGTCTACCGCGAGCAGCACGCCAAACTGCGTGAGGACCGCCGCACTCTGGTGGACGTGGCGGCCTCTATCGACGAATACCTGGATCGCTCCGATTGGCGGGTGGCGGCTAATGCCAACCAGGGCTATTCCCTGGGCGGCCTGATCCTCAACGCCTCCGGAAAGATGATCGCCAACTATTGGCTGTCCCACGTCTACCCGCCGGAGATCGGCCACGCTCACCGCGAAGGCGACATCCATATCCACGACCTCGACATGCTCTCCGGCTACTGCGCCGGCTGGTCGCTCCGCAACCTGCTCAACGAGGGTCTCAACGGCGTCCCCGGCCGGGTGGAGGCGGGAGCGCCGCGCCACATGTCCTCGGCCGTCGGCCAAATCGTCAACTTCCTCGGAACCCTGCAGAACGAATGGGCCGGTGCCCAGGCATTCTCCAGCTTCGACACCTACATGGCGCCCTACGTCCGCAAGGACGGCCTCGGCTACAAGGAGGTCCGGCAGTACATCCAAGAGCTCATCTATAACCTGAACGTCCCTTCCAGATGGGGCTCGCAGACGCCCTTTACCAACCTGACCTTCGACTGGGTCTGCCCGGAGGACCTGCGCGACCAGGTGCCGCTCATCGGCGGTGAGGAACAGCCCTTCACCTACGGCGAGCTGCAGGCGGAGATGGACCTGATTAACCGCGCCTACATCGAGGTAATGTCCAAGGGCGACGCCAAGGGAAGGATCTTCACCTTCCCCATCCCGACCTACAACATCACCCCGGACTTCCCCTGGGAAAGCGAGAACGCGGACGCCCTGTTTGCCATGACTGCCAAGTACGGGCTGCCGTACTTCCAGAACTTCATTAACTCCGAGCTCACGCCCAACATGGTGCGTTCAATGTGCTGCCGGCTGCAGCTCGACCTGCGCGAGCTCCTGAAGCGCGGCAACGGACTCTTCGGCTCGGCGGAACAGACGGGCTCTCTCGGCGTCGTCACCATCAATTGTGCGCGCCTCGGCCACCTGCACCGCGGCGATGAGGAAGGGCTCTATGCGAGGCTCGACGCCCTGCTGGAGATCGCCCGCAACAGCCTGGAAATCAAGCGCAAGGTTATCCAGCGCCACATGGACGCGGGGCTCTTCCCCTACACCAAGCGTTTTCTCGGCACGCTGCGCAACCACTTCTCCACCATCGGAGTGAACGGGATTAACGAGATGATCCGCAACTTCACCGGTGACGCCGAAGACATCGCCACCGATTGGGGCCACAGCTTCGCGGCCCGCTTTCTCGATCGGGTGCGCGAGCGCATGGTGGAGTATCAGGAGACGACGGGCCACATGTACAACCTTGAGGCCACACCGGCAGAGGGCACGACCTACCGCTTCGCCCGTGAGGACCTGAAGCGCTATCCAGACATCATCCAGTCGGGCACCCCGGACGCGCCTTATTACAGCAACAGCTCTCAGCTGCCGGTGGGATTCACGAACGACCCATTCGAGGCCCTGGAGATGCAAGAGGAGCTGCAGAGCAAGTACACCGGCGGCACCGTGCTGCATCTCTACATGAGCGAGCACATCTCCAGCGTCGAGGCATGCAAGCGCCTCGTGCGCCGAGCGCTGACCAACTTCCGGCTGCCCTACATCACGGTCACCCCTGTGTTCTCTATCTGCCCGAACCACGGCTACATCCCGGGCGAGCACGAATACTGCCCCAAGTGCGACCAAGAGCTGATAGCCAAAAAGCGGATTGCGCAAGAAAAACAACAGGCTTGCGGGTGCTGAGCCCACAAGAGCTTCACCACGAAGCACACGAAGACCACGAAGAAGAACGCTAGCCTGATGCCCGGATCGACAAGGGCCGCGGCGCTGCGTCGGAAGTTCTTCGTGGCCCTTTGTGTCCTGCTTTAAGTCCCCGGGTGAGTTGGAGACGCGTTCGATCACAACGGCAAAACAGAGGTACAGCGAAATGATAGACGTCAGCGAAATCGAGCTGCGTAACGAAGAGCGGACCAAATGTGAGGTCTGGACCCGTGTCATGGGCTATCACCGCCCGGTTTCCGCCTTCAACGCGGGTAAGCGCTCCGAGCATCGGGAGCGTCAGTACTACATCGAGCGGCGCGACGGATGTCCCAACACCCGAGCCCAGTGATCGAGGGACAGCGCCTGACCCGGACCCGCTCCCCCTCCTCGGGGGAGCGCCGGACTGTACCTGAGGCTCGGGCGGCAACACCGCCGGGCGCAGGACCGGTACCCAGCCCCGCAGCCCACCTGCGCATCGGCGGTCTCACCCCCCTCACCACCGTCGACTACCCCGGGGAGCTCGCCGCCATTGTCTTCTGCCAAGGCTGCCCCTGGCGCTGCCGCTACTGCCACAACGGGCACCTACTTCCAGCCCAAGGCGGCAACTTGATCGCCTGGACCGAGGTCCGCAGCTTTCTCGTGAAGCGCCGCCAGCTCCTCGACGCCGTCGTCTTCAGCGGCGGCGAGCCGACCCTGCAGTCTGCCCTCCCCGCCGCCATGGCCGAGGCCAAGGCCATGGGCTACAAGGTCGGGCTGCACACCGCCGGACCTTATCCCGAGCGGCTCCGCCGAGCCCTGCCCTACGTGGACTGGGTCGGTCTGGATATCAAGGCGCTGCCCGAGGACTATCCCGCGATTACCGGAGTCCCCGGATCCGGCGAGCGGGCGTGGGATAGCCTGTGGCTGTTGTTGCAGTCCGGCATCTCGCTCGAAGTGAGGACGACACCGATGCCGGGCCATCATCCCGACGACCAGCTTACAAGACTCCGGGCAGAGCTATCCCAAGCCGGCGTCTACCACCATGTCATTCAGCAATGCCGGACCGAACGGACCAATGGCAACGATGGCAACGATGGCAAACAGGAAGGAACTTCGAGCGCGGTAGTGCGCGACAGGCGCAAGCCGTACTGCGCCGCATGTCGTCCCAGCTAACATTCGGTGCGATACGCCTTCGGCTACTGGACCCTACATTGGTGTTCGACTCGCCGTAAACCATTCACCAAAGGCGTCGTGCAAGCGAATGGCGGATGGGCGCAGCAACGTCAGGAAACTCTGCCTTCTCAATGCGCGACAAACAACCAATGGCGACTAGCGCCATAACTCAACAGCCGGGCCAGGGTCGCATGGCGGCCGCCTAATGGACGTTCCGGCTGAGGCTCGACGCTAATCACCCAACCAATTTTTTGCCGTCGTTTGCGGATCGACTAGCGTGATTGCGATGCAAGACTGCATGGCGGTGGCGGCATCGGGCTACAGCATGCTCACGGACGTGCGAGACAGGGTGATGACCGGTCAGCTCGTCTCCGACATGGTGATTGAAGCCTTTCGCACGGGCTCACCGATCGCCCCGACGGTGGACGGGCGGATTGCGCGCAAGTGGGGGAAGTGAGCCTCGCTTCATGCGCGCCGAACCGGTGTGCTGCGGTGATAGGGGTATGCGCGGAAGCGGGCGTCGATCGAGCGCAGGGCGGCGCCTTCACCGAAATCCCGGTTGCGCCACGCTATCCCGACAACGACGGAAGCTTGGCGACAAGGTTGGTAACAAAGCGACAAAGAGTGGCAATCGTGACACGCATCGGACACCGCGTCCCGCCAGCGTGTTATAAGGGACATACGGGCAGCCACCCCGACCATGCCGCGTCTCGTCGCTCCGGAGAGACAGAATAGCGGCCTCTGGGCGGAACGGGACCCGCCCCGCGTAACGTCAGTCGCGATGGCATCGAATGTGCTTGTACGAACCAGGTGACCAAGGTTCGCCTGTCTTTAGATGAAGCCAATATGCAACAAACTGTCGAGGCACTGGGATGCCCGTACCGGCGACCAGTCGCCTGGACTCACGACCACCTAGGAACCAGAAAGGACCCGCCATGCGGGCAAGCGAGGATGAAGTAGTGAAACCCTCAAACCTGAGCGACCTGAGAGTCGGTGACTATATCGAGATCCCGAGTTGGGACTTATGCGGACGCACGCTCGACGTTCGACCGTCGGTCATGGGCAGCCAGGAAGCCGTGATCGTGCTCATTCAAGAGTATCCGGACCAGCCCCTCGACCGTTGTCAACGCTACCGCCTAGAGCCTGGTCAGTGGAGGCTGCTCCAGAAGTAGAGCCCCGCACCTCAGGGTCCGCCCCTTCCACCCGTCTCATGGAGGGGGAAAGACCTTTTTTCGGGCGCGCCCGCAGAGCCTACGGGGGTGAGCCGCAGAAGCGAGCCCGGGGCCCCCGAGCAATGGCGCGTTCCGTGCCAGGTCTCCATCGCACCGCCCCACTATTACGCTAGGCCGAGGGTCGGAGGACCGGGCCGCCGCGTCGTCCCTCGTCACCGCCAAGAATCCCTCGCACGTTTCGCCCTCACCGCGGACTAATAGGCGGTAACGGCCGTTTTACCGCATCCTCCCTGATGGGTCTTCCCGGCGGGACGGCCTTCGCCATGCGGGCTAGATCCCTCTCAATGGAAGCTGAGCTATGGAGTCACCAAGGAATCAGGTCACGGTTATCGTCGAGGTCATCCATCGCCATTTCATCTGGGTAATCCTGACGTCTTACGTAGTTGCCGCCGCACTGCCAGGAATGGGTATCTGGATACGCAACGCGAACCTTGGCGAAGCACCGGCCCAGGGGAGCGGACTGGTCTTTTCTCTTCCCGTCCTGATGCTCGCGACCCTCCTGTTCAATGCCGGACTCGGCGTAAATACGGAGGAGCTCAGGCATCTCGTGCAGAGACCGCTCGTGCTGTTGGGTGGGGTCGCGGGAAACTTGGCAACACCGCTGACCTTCATTCTTGTGCTCAGCCTTGCGATGGCGTCCTGGCACAACGCCGACGAGGTGCAGCAGATTCTGGTCGGCCTAGCGATCGTCGCATCCATGCCGATTGCTGGCTCGTCGACGGCCTGGGCGCAGAACGCCAACGGCAACCTGAGCCTGAGCCTTGGCCTGATACTGCTCACCACGGTCCTCAGCCCCCTGCTCACCCCCCTAGTGCTCCACACCGTGGGGTTCGTGACCACAGGCGACTACTCGGAGGACCTGCACGGACTGGCGTCCGGCGGCGTGGGGATGTTTCTCGGGACCTGGGTCATCCTGCCTTCCATGCTGGGCATAGGCACTCGCTGGTTCGCCGGTAACCAGCGCATCACGGCGGCGAAACCCTACATCAAGCTGATCAACTACTTCGTCCTGGTGATGCTCAACTACTCGAACGCGTCGCTGACGCTGCCACAAGCCGTGGCCCGACCCGACCCGGATCTCCTGGCGCTGATACTGGTGATCACGGTCGCGCTGTGCGTCAGCACGTTCGCCGCCGGCTATCTCTTGGGACATATCTTCCGGGTCAGCCGTGATGCGATGGTCTCCTTGATGTTCGGCCTTGGGATGAACAACAACGGTACCGGGCTGGTATTGGCATCGATGGCACTGGCCAACCACCCACAGGTCATGCTGCCGATCATCTTCTACAATCTTGTACAGCACCTGGTGGCATCTTTCGTCGACTTCGCCATGTTTCGACAGAAACCTCGGGCTCAAGCGGGCGCCGCGATCGCGGCGCTAAATGCGGGCCGGCGCCGCCCCACGGATTTGTCCGATCCCCAAAGCTAAAGTGTTGTCTGTCGAATTGGGCACCAGAAGGTCGTTTGCCATGGCCGATTCCGGTAGACTTGGAATGTGTGCACCTCTGAAGCTAGGAGCTCGCTCGTCGAGCTCTTCTCAACTTGCGGGCGGTGCGGCCCCCGACCTGGGTGCCGGCGTATCCATGACCTGCGCAGAAATTGTCGATGACAAGGGCGCGTCGCGTTATCAGATGATGACGGCGGTTCCCAAGGACGAGGTACGTTATGCTAGTCGCGGGACGGCCGTCACACCAGAGGTAGCCGCGCCGGTGGACAATGTCTGTCCAAATGACCGGGCTAGGGGGAATTGGCTGGGGGCATTGGAGGGACGTTCGCCCTTTCAGGGCCCCTGCGGCGCGCAGCAACCCAGGCCGACGGTCACGGCTGAGCCTTAGCCAAGGGCGAAGGACTATGGCGGAATCGAGATACGACATTGTATTTGCGGGTGAGCTCGCCCCCGGGACAAATCCCGCCGAGGCGCGCCGACGCATCCAGGTTCTCTTCAGGCTCTCCGATGAAGCAGCCCAGCGACTGTTCGGAGACCGTCCCACGACCATCAAGCGGGGTGTGGACAGTGCTGCCGTGGCCCGCTACCGGGAGGCGTTTCGGGAAGCCGGGGCATTCATCCGCGTCGAGCCGGTACCCACCTCCAGCGACCTCCTGCCTACAGCGGTGAAGGCAGCACCACAAGAGACGGACGCCAAGCCCAAACCACGCAGCCATACAACGCCTCGAAGCTCCGGCTTGCAGCTCGCCCCTCTGGACGATGACCGGCCGTTGGAGCCGCCGCAAATGGTGAAACCACGACAGGTCGATATCAGCTATCTGAGCCTGGTCCCTGGTAGCGACTGGACCTTGGCCGACTGCGAGCAGCCACCCCCGCCGCTGTCACTTCCGGACATTAGCCACCTCAGGCTCGTCGAAGCTTAGGCACGTGCGCATGGGACGCGAAGAATCAACCGGCGTCTGATCCGGGGGACGTGAGCGAAGACTACCAGCATATCGTCATCGGCGCCGGCATCAGCGGTCTCGGGCTGGCCCATCGTACCGCACGCATGGGCATTCGCACCCTGGTCCTGGAACGAGCAAATCGTGTAGGCGGGTGCATTTACAGTTACGCCTTCCCGAGCTGTGGCGACTTCTGGACCGAGGCTGGCAGCCACACCTGCTTCAATAGCTATGGCCACCTGCTGGACACCCTCGGTGACTTGCAGATGATGCACCGGCTCGCGGCCAAGCCGAGCCTGCGCTATCGCTTGTGGAGAGGCGGTCAGCGCAGATCAGTCGTTTCCGCGCTCCATCCTTTGGAGATGGCCATCTCCTTGCCGCACCTGTTCACCGCTCGCAAAGCCGAGCTGCGCGTGGCGGAATATTACGGAAACGGCCTGGGCCGCAGAAACTACCACGACCTGCTGGGCCCCGCTTTCCGCGCCGTCATCTGCCAAGAGGCAGATGATTTTCCCGCCGACCTGCTCTTCCGCCGCAAGCCAAAGCGCAAGGAGGTGGCGCGAACCTTCACCTTCCCCGGGGGACTCTCGGACATACCGGCCGCACTCACGGGCCAAACAGGCATCGACGTCTGCACTGGGCAGCGTATTAGCACCGTATGGCGCGACGGTGAAGGGTTCCGGGTCGTCTTGGAAGACGGTGTTGAACTGTCGACGGCATACCTCTCCCTCGCCGTGCCGCCGGACGCGGCAACGGGCCTGCTGTCGCGCGACCTCCCCGAGTTGAGCGCGACTTTGTCCCGCATCGGGATGGCGGAGGTCGAGTCGCTCGTCCTGTGCGTTGCGAGCGAGCACCTGGAGCACCTGCCCCCGCTCGCTGGACTGATCGCGGTGGACGACGCCTTCTACTCGATGGTCTCGCGAGACTACCTTTCCGACCGCCAATTTCGTGGTTTCACCTTTCACTTCCGCCGCAAGGCACTGTCCGCCGAGGCCCAGATCGAGCGCGCGTGTCACGCCATCGGAATCACGCCGGACCAGGTCGCAGCACACGGCCACGTGGTCAATCGGCTTCCCGCCCTGCGGCTCGGCCATCACGATCTCGTCCGCCGCATCGACGCGGCGCTGGCCGGCAAGCGGCTGGCGCTCACCGGCAACTGGTTCTTGGGGGTTTCCATCGAGGACTGCCTGACGCGCAGCCATCAAGAGTTTCAACGCCTGTTCGGGGATTGAGGCGCGAGCGTCTGCCCCTTTCCGAGGAACATTTCCGATGTACAGAATTCTCCTAGCTGTGGTCGCCCTTCTTTGCTGCACTCTGACTGTCGCGGCGGACGAGGTCGGCACCGTCAGCACGAAGTTCAAGTGGCTGGGCCCCAACGACAAGATCGTTGTGGAGGCATTCGACGACGAGGATGTCCCCGGTGTCGCCTGCTACCTAAGCCGGGCCAAGACGGGTGGTATCTCCGGGGCCGTGGGGCTCGCGGAGGATACCTCGGACGCCTCGATCGCCTGCCGCCAGATCGGCCCCATTCGGTTGGCAAAAGACATTCGAGCCGGCGAACGTGACGGCGAGGAGGTGTTCAAGAAGCGTACCTCCCTGATGTTCAAGACCATGCAGGTGGTGCGCTTCTACGACACCCGGCGCAACGTGCTCGTGTACCTGACCTACAGCGACCGGATCATCGAGGGCTCGCCGAAAAACAGCATCTCCGTGGTCCCGGTTCAACCCTGGCCGGGGTCCGTCAGTGCAGACGACAAGTGATCAGGCCAGTCAGGGACAACACGAATCGCTTGAGAGCACATCTGCCCTTGGAACAGTCGACATCCGCTGCACCCCTGCTCTGGTCAAGCGCGCGCTTGCACGGCAGCACCCTACCGGGAGCGGACGAGATCAACCGCCGTATTCTGGAGGCGTTCGCCGCCCTGACCGAGACCGACTACACCCATCGTACCCACTTCTTTGGTGGACGCTACGAGAACCTCTACCTGGAGCGGACCCGCGTCCCCGAGCTGATGCAGCTCCTCGCGTATGCCGAGGCATGCGCCCGCGAGATCCTGGCCTTCGGTGATGCACCTCTGCGCAGCGGTTTCTGGCTGAACGCGCAAGGCCCGGGTCAGACGACCACGGAGCACACCCACGACGAGAACGACGAGCTCCTCTCCGGGGTCTACTACGTGAGTGTTCCGCCCGATTCCGGCGATCTCATCCTGCTGGACGGATGCATGAGGGTCCATGTGACGCCAGCGGCGGGGATGTTCCTGTTCTTCCCCCCGAACATTCCCCACCGGGTGGAGCGGAACCGCAGCCCCGACGCACGTCTCTCCGTGGCATTCAACTTCGGGCCTGAGGGACCGGATAACGAACGGCTGGAGCCCTGACCCTTATCGGACAGCGCTAACGCCCGTCTTCCACGACCATACGCTCGACGTCCGCCAGCACGACTCGACGGCCGTCGATGGTTGTGAAGCGGCGACCATCGCTGACGTCCGTTCGCCGTGCCTGATAGGTGGTGCTGTCACCGGTGTTGCTGTTGATTACACGCACGGTGACTACTTGGTGCCCAACTTCCCAGTCCAGAAACAGCCAACCGAGACTGCCAACCACCATGAGGGTTGCCAGACCGTATGCGATTGCGCGGAAGGCGTCGGCCGATAGGAGCGGCTGCCGCGGAGGCACAGGCAGGTCTGCCGCACGCGGGCCAGGCCGCATGCGAGTGCGGACGACGGCGTAGGCGGCGAGGACAACCACCAGAGTGACAAGGACCTTCCCGAACATACGGACATACGGTAGCACGCCGCAGCCACCAGCAACACATAGCGCTCCCGATCAACGGGCCGAATATCCCTTCCTCGGTACGCGATTGAATGGTGAAGGGACCGCCGTCGGGATCCGCCCACCCGACCCGGGTCTTCGCCCGCGGTTGCGGGGGCTTTGGCCCTGGCCGTAAGATCGCGCCCCAACTATGAGTGCGTCTCGAGCATCCGTCGTTCGCCTGCGTCCCCTTCGGCTCGCCCTGGGTATGGCCCTGGTATTGTTGTCTCTCATCGCCTGCAGCGAGCGGCCACACCCTACCATCAACCTCTACCGTGCCATCCAGGCCGGGGATCTGGATCAGATCAAACGTCACCTGTACTGGGGTACCGATGTCAATCACCCGGACCCACAGGGGGACTATCCGCTTCACGTGGCGGCGCGCCGAGGCCGTGTCGTCATCGCCCGGGAGCTGCTGCGGCACGGCGCTAAGGTAAACGCCGGGAACCGGCTCGGACGGACACCGCTGTACGTCGCCCTCGCCCACGGCAAGACGCAGGTGGCTCAGGTCCTGATAGAGGAGGGCGCGCGTAGCGACCCGCAGAAGCTCCTATTTGAGCTCGTCGAGTCGGACGTAACTGATCGCGACTCACTCGAGCTCCTCGTCAGACGCGGAGCCGACATCAACGCGCGCAACGCCGCGGGAGCGGCACCCTTGCACATCGCCGCCGCAACCGGCTCGGTGCTGCTGGTGAAGCGACTGATCGATCAGGGTGCTAACGTGAACCTCCCCGACGCGAACGGACGCACGCCGCTCGCCATTGCGGTTGAGAGAAACGATCAGGACATCATCGCCCTACTCGAACGCTTCGGCGCCCGCGAGGGGTCGACGGAACCATGACGGGTGGGGACAAGGACACAGGAAACCGGAGAATCGATAGATGGCCGACAAAGTGGAAGACCTGACTGTCGCCTACAGCGAGGGCGGCACTGAAGTGGTGCAGGAGCTCGACAAGGCGATCTTGTCAAAGGGGGGCTGGGCCACGGTGCTCTTTCGCTATCGCGAATGGGACAACGGCAAGCAGCAATTCGGTCCGGACAAATACAGCATCCGCCGATACCAGAAGCGGGGGGGCGAGTTCAAGCAACAGTCCAAATTCAACATCTCGAGCCGCGCCCAGGCGGAGGCGCTGATCAGCGCCCTCCAGAAGTGGCTGGACGAGGGCGACTGACCGACCTCCTGGTGCTCTGGCAGCCTGTACCGAAACGCTTGGAACCTGTTTCCTTGGCACCTGGACGTCGCGCGATGGAGCCTTGCGCTTATGTTCGCCCCTTCCTCTCGCGGTGCGCGGGGGGGCAGAGCGCGGGGAGTGACTTTCTCGGTGATCCCCTCCCTTGTTGGCATTCCGACGCCGTGGTAGCGTCGCGTTGCGTTCCGGCATCCAAAGGCTGGAATTACTTGCGGCACCGTCCGCTGTATGAGCTTCCCAGACATGGAGTCCCACGATGCGTACCTCCCTCGCACTTAGCCTTGCCGCTCTTCTCCTCGCTTGTAGCCCGCTCACCCTGGCGGCGGGAAATGCCGTTTCCGTGAGCGACGCCTGGGTGGCAGAGGGCGCGCCCGACGCGAAGGCCCTGAATGCATACATGACCCTGCACAATGCCTCGGACGGGAACGTCGCCGTAATTGGAGCAAGTACGCCGGCCGCCGAGCGCGTTGAGCTACACCGAGCCGCACTAAAGAGCCAGGTGCTGGGCATCGAGCGCAGCCACAAGCTGATCATTCCGGCAGGGCTCGACGTTCGCTTGCAGTCGAAGGGCCTGCATTTCAGTCTCGTCAACCCCAAACGCCAGCTGAACTCAGGCGACACCGTCGACATCGTGTTGCAGCTGGACAACGGAGACCGCCTGGATGTGAGCGCGGAAGTCCGGAGGCGATGAGCGGCATCTAGGCTTCGAAGCGCCCCACACAGTGCCTAGCGCGCCTTCGGGCCGGGCAGAGTCTCTCCGTCCCTGGCGTCGGGGGGTATTGCCGTAAAGGTCGCGGGCAGCGCACCCCGCTTCTCCCTCGCCCTCTAAGAGAAGGGAATGAGGTTGACGGTCCTGGCTTCAGCGACTTACGGTGACCTGGGCAACGTTGGCATCATCGCCGCTAGGCGGAGCCGTCCATCACGCGCTCACCCCAGGCCGCCAGCTCATCGAGGAGGCGCACCTTCGCCGGGTCATCGGCGAGTGATGCCCGCAGACTCATGATGCGCCCCTCGTAGACGTCGATGGTGATGCTGCCGCCGCCATCCGGGTCCGTAAGCCGCTCAAAACGGTACGCACTCCATTGCTCCCGCTCTTCGTCGCTGAGGGTTTGTGGCCAGTTGCGAGCGCGGTAGCGCAAGAGCATCTGCGGCAGGCGCGGGTCCTTGAACGCGAAGTGCCCGCCCGCCAGATCCCGTGGCGACAACCCCCGGAGCCGATCCATCGTCCGACGGTCGGAGTCCGTGAAGAATCCCCCCGAGTAGATCATCAGTTCCGGATCCGTCTCCGGCGCGAATACCGCAAGACGATGGACCTGCTGCACCTTTTGCGCGAGCTCGGACGAGGCCCTCAGGCGCTCGGCATGCCCCATCACGTTACCCCTATCGATCTGCCAGCACTCGGCGGCGTCCGCGGTAAGGGTACTCATCGGGGCCAAGACAGGACAGCGGTTGGTGTGGACGGTCTTGAGGGGGATGCGATCCACTCCTTCGGCCAACTCGGCGACCGGGGTAAACAGACGCTTGTGGATCTCCTCGGCGCCCAGCGCGAGGAGAGGGCCCGGGTCCTCGCGCAGATCGAAGCAGATGACGCCGTTTGCGCTGTCCGGATGACGGGCCACGGGCATCACCGGAGCAATGCAACCCTGTTGGGCCGGGTAACGAGCGGACACATGCAGAAGCGGCTCACCCTTTGCCAAAATCTCCCCGACCCGGCGCTTGTCGCGAAGGGTGAGCGCGTAGTCGAGCAAGCGTGGTTGCTGCTCACGCAGCAGTCTGGCCAGCGCGATCGTAGCGCGCACGTCAGCCAGCGCGTCATGTGCGCCAGCGTGCTCGATTCCGTTAGCGGCGGTCAGGTCTTCCAGCCGAAACGATGCGGAGCCATCTGGGCGCGCTGGCCAGACGATGCCGTCAGGCCGCAGTGCGTGGGCCAGACGCATGGTGTCGATGAGGTCCCAACGGGAGTTACCGTCCTTCCACTCGCGGCCATACGGATCGTAGAAGTTTCGGTACAGGAGGTTACGGGTAACCTCGTCGTCGAATCGGATGCTGTTGTAGCCCACGCCACAGGTCCCGGCAGCGGCGAGCTCGCGGTGGATGGCGGCGGCAAATTCAGCCTCGACGATCCCATTCCGCTCGGAGAGCTGCGGCGTGATCCCGGTAACCAGGCAGGCGTCGGGTTGCGGCAGCAGATCATCGGCAGGCCGACAGAAGAGGACGAGCGGATCGCCGACCGGATTCAGTTCCTCGTCTGTGCGAAGACCGGCAAACTGGGCGGCGCGGTCCCTGCGCGGATCCGCGCCCCACGTCTCATAGTCGTGCCAGTAAAAGGTCTTACTCAAAATGCACGCGGGGGAGATCTCTCCTCGTTAGGAGGGGCTCGGTGGCCCCGGCCACTATTCAGACAACGGTCCCGGGACCAACGGGGCAGGTTGCGACGAGAGAACCACGACGCGGGGAAGCTCACGCGCTCAGACTTTCTCTTTGATGCGCGCGGCCTTTCCGGTGCGCCCCCGCAAGTAGTACAGCTTGGCGCGGCGAACGTCGCCCTTTCGCTTGACCTGGATGGCGGCGACGCTCGGGCTATAGGTCTGAAAGACACGCTCAACACCTTCACCGTGGGAGACCTTGCGCACGGTAAATGCGGAATTGAGGCCGCGGTTGCGCTTCGCGATGACTACACCCTCGAAAGCCTGCAGACGCTCACGGTTGCCCTCCTTGACCTTCACCTGCACCACCACCGTGTCACCGGGTGAAAAGTCTGGGACCTCCCGATCCATCTGCTCTTTCTCGAGCTGCTCAATGATGTTCATGATGCTCTCGCTCCTGTTCTCATCCAGCGTCTTGGTGCAGCTGGATAAACTCGTCCAGCAGTGCCTGCTCATCCGATGCCAGACCGCGGCTCTGCAACAGATCGGGGCGACGCAGCCAGGTCCTGCCGAGGGCCTGCTGCAGCCGCCAGCGCTCTATAGCCTCGTGATTCCCGCTTAGCAGGACATCCGGTACCCTTTTGCCGTCGATCACTTCCGGCCGGGTGTATTGCGGAAAGTCGAGCAGCCCGCTCATGTAAGAGTCTTGGGCGGCCGATTCCGCATGTCCCAACGCCCCGGGCAGCAAGCGGATCACCGCGTCCATCACGACCATCGCGGGCAGCTCGCCGCCGCTCAGCACATAGTCGCCAATAGACCACTCCTCGTCCACGTGGCCTTCAACAAGGCGCTCGTCGATCCCTTCGTAGCGCCCAGCGATCAGGATCCACCCGGGCCGAGATGCGATCTCGATCATGGCCGCCTGGTTCAGCGTCCAGCCCTGGGGCGTCAGGTAGGCGACGCGGCTTGCGGGTGCCGCCTCGCGAGCATTCTCGAGCGCGGCCTTCAGCGGCTCCGCCTTCATGACCATGCCGGGGCCACCGCCGTAAGGTCTGTCGTCTACTGTGCGATGGACATCCCGCGTGTAGTCCCGGGGATTCCACAAGTGGAGCTCAGCGATTCCCGCTGCCAGCGCCCGGCTCGTAACACCCTGCCCGCGAAACAGGTGGAAGACCTCCGGAAACAGGGTGACGACATCGAAGCGCACAGTCAAAACCCAGGGTCCCAGTCGACCCGAATCGAGCCGCGTTCGAAGTCCACTTCCTTCACCACGCTGTCCCAAATGAAGGGAAGTAGCCGCTCGCGTGTCCCCTTCAGGACCAAGACGTCGTTTGCCGCAGTAGAGAAGATGTGGTCCACGCGACCCAGGGACTCACCGTTCAGTGTCTCCACGGTGAGTCCCTCGAGATCGGCCCAATAGAACTCCTCGGCGCTTGCTGGCGGAAGCTGATCCCGACGGACCGCAATCTCAAGACCGACCAGGGCCGCGGCGTGGTCCCGATCTTCACAGCGGGCCAATCGCGCCACTAGCCCTTTGCCGTGAAACTTGCCTTCGACTACCTCCAACGGTTCACGCAGCTGGCCGAGGTACCAGGGTGAGTAGCCCAAGATATTCTGGCGCGGCTCGGTCTCAGAGAAGACCTTGACCCACCCCCGGACGCCGTATAAGCCAACGATGCGACCGAGCACCACCATCCGCTGCTCGTCACCGGGTACGGTCGCCCCGCATGCGACCTCATCGCCCGGGGGCCGGGTCATCCACCGGGGCTCATGCCTGTTGGGCGGCCGCCTCCTTGAGCAGCTGCGCGACGCGCTCAGTCGGCTTCGCCCCTTGAGCAAGCCAGTGCTCTGCGCGCGCCCGGTCCACACGTAAGCGTGCTTCACCGCCGATGGCAATGGGATTGAAAAACCCAATACGCTCGACGTATCGTCCGTCGCGCTTTGCCCGCACGTCGGCGACGACGATCTGATAGAAGGGGCGTTTCTTGGCGCCGCCCCGGGACAAACGAATCGATACCATGTTCTGGCCCTGGTCCAGTCAATGCCAAGCGCGAATGGACGCGCACGCAAACCGCGCAATATACACGTTTTCGCACAAATGTGAAGCAGCCCGAGCGGACATCGCCCGATATCTCAGTTCGCACCCCGAAGGGAGGAGATTCCGTCCCCATGCAGATGCCGAGAGGGGGGCTTCAACGCTGTGCTCAAAATGCAACAGATGATGTCCCGTACGCGCAACAGGCGCTGGAAAAACGTGGCAAATTGACATAGGCTTACAGCCTTGGCCCATCCATGTGGCAACGACAACGAAGACAGGTTGGGGTACCAGTCATGCGAAGGTTGGTTTCCGTTTCCCTAAGCACCGTCTTGGCCAGCGGCGCGAGCTTGCCGCTGGGTGACACCCCCGCCATGGCCTCGGGCTTCGCCCTTCCCGAGCTCTCAGCCGCAGGCATCGGTACCGCCAACGCCCTCGTGGCAAACCCGAACCAAATTGGGGCCTTCGCGTACAATCCTGCCGCCATGGGGTTCCACGACGCGTCGAGCCTGGCCATCGGCGGGGCCTTGATCAACCCGAATTTCACCGTCAAGACGGCCACGGGCAGCCACGACAGCGACGGCGCGGATTGGATAGGTGCGCCTCTCTTCCAAGGCGCATTAAAGGTCGACGACAACTGGCGAATCGGTCTCGGGATCAACGCCCCCTTCGGCCTCGAGACAAACTGGCCTCTTGGGACCTTCCCGGCCCTCACCGGGTCGACGCTCGTGACTGTTCGGCCCGGACTGACAGTACCTATACCAAACGGGAACCAGCCAACCCAAAGTAAGCTCGAGATTCTCGACTTCGTGCCGACGGTTACGTACAAGATCACCAAGAGCTTCAGTGCTGCTGTCGGTCTCGACGTCTACTGGGCGAAATCGGCGATCCTGAACTCCTCGTTGGCCAAGCTGGATGGAGACGGCGCGGACGTCGGCTTCAACGCCAGTGTCCTTTACCAACGCAATGCTTGGAGCGTCGGCGCCAGCTATCACTCGGCGGCGACCGTCGGGATCGATGGCAGCTACGCGCCGCTCAATCCTACCCTTGTCGCCTTGGGCGCCCTGAAGCCGGGCCAGCCAGCGAAGTTGGACCTGAACCTCCCGTGGCGGCTGCAGCTCGGTGTCCGCTATGCGATCAGCGCCACGCTCGCGGTGGAGTTCGATTGGACCCGCACCGGATGGAGCGAATTCGATAGGCTCCATGTGAAGTCGGATCGCACGGGCGCACTTATCTTCACGGACACCAACGGGTGGAACGATGCGAATGCCTATCGTTTTGGACTAACCTACGCCATTCGACCGACCACGGAGCTGCGGTTCGGCTACAGCTACGACGAGACGGGTCAAGAAGACGATCATTTCAGTGCCCGCGTCCCCGACAATAACCGTCATCTCTTCGGTATCGGTCTCGCCCAAGACCTGGGCAACGGATACAACATCGAGGCCGGCTACATGTACGTCCTGTTCGAAGAGCGCAACTATCACGGCACTCGGCGATACACGGGACTTGGATCTGACGTCAACGGGAGCAACGCCATCGCCGGCACATACCAGGCGCACGCTAACGTCGTGGGACTGGAGGTCAGCAAGACCTTCTAAGCTGGCGCCAACCGGGATTCCGGAAGGATTCGGCCAGTGAAAACGCACACCGCCCTATAGGGCGGTGTTTCCGTTTGGTCGCAACCGCAAACCGGCTCAGATGTAGAGACAGATGTCGCTTTCGCCGGCGAACTCGAAGAATGCCGCAGCCCCCGCGTACTCTATGCCGTCAATGAAGTCCGCGTGGTCCATGTCGAAAAGGTCAACCGTCATCTGACAGGCGATGAGCTTGACGTCCGCCTCTATACACAGCTCGCGCAGCTCCTCCACGCTGGCGACGCCTTTCGCCTTCATCTTCTTCTTCATCATCGTGGTCATCATGCCCTGCATGCCGGGCAAGGCCAGACCGAGTACCGGAAACCACTTGTCCATCCCCATGGGCATGGGCATGCCGGGGTTTCCAAGCGGCGTGACTTCAAGCGACAGCTGCTTCTTGAGGAGCTGCAGTCCGTAGAAGGTGAAGAAAATCTGAGTCTCGTAGCCGAGCGCAGCCGCCGTGGATGCCAGGATAAAGGGAGGATAGGCCCAGTCCAGCGAACCTTTGGTAGCGATGATTGCGAGCTTTTTTTCGTCCATCCGACTCTCCTCTGTAGACCGGTGAGTGTACGTGACGACCGGAAGGCTACGCCTTCTTGATCATGAAATGGAACTTGCCGCCCTCCTCCTTCGACTCCAGCAGCTCGTTGCCGGTCTGCTTCGAGAAGGCGTCAAAGTCCTTCACCGACCCCGGGTCAGTCGCAATGATGTGCAGGACCTGACCGGAGCTCATGCCCGACAAGGTCTTTTTCGCGCGCAGGATGGGCAGCGGGCAGTTGAGGCCGCTTGCGTCCAGTTCTTGGTCGAATTCTGCCATGGCATGATCTCCGGTGTTTTGGTGTTTTAGAATATGAGCAATCTCAGGAATCTGTTTTTATAGGACAAACGGCACGAAAAGGCAAGCCGGCACCGGCGAAGCCCGGGGCGCTACCCGTCCTTCACGACGACGTGATCCCGGACCGAATCTCTAATCCCTCGCGCGCCCAACCGATGATGCCGCCACGAAGATTGACGACGTTGTCGAAACCCTGCTGGACGAGAAAGGCGCAAGCGTGATAGGAGCGCGCCCCGCTCCTACAATAGAGCACGACCTCCTTGTCCCGAGGTAGATCACCCATGCGCAGTGGGATAAGGTGCATCGGAAGGTGGACGGCCCCGGGAATAGCGCCCTGGGCAAGCTCAGCAGGGGTACGGATATCGACGAGGTAGACGTCCCCGTCTGCGCCCATACGCGACGCCAAAGTCGCCGAATCGATCTCCTGAATCACGCCCATGCCCTATCGGTTGCCCTAGTAATTTAGTATATTAAGAGCTTTTTATGCCCAGCTCAACGCCGGTGTCCTTTGCAGCCTGAGGAAGGCACGGTGCGTGAGCTCGGTGGGCTGCAGAACACCAACCGGCGGACCGGATCGACGATGGACTTTCTACCCATCTTCCTCGACATACGAGCCAGACCCTGCCTCGTGGTGGGCGGCGGCGACATCGCAGTACGCAAGATTAGCAGTCTGTTACGCGCCCACGCAGCGGTGACGGTCGTAGCGCCCGAGCTCTCGGGGCGCCTTCGCGGACAAATTGAAGGGGGCGCCTTCACGCATGTGCGGCGCCAATTTCAGGAAAGCGACCTTGACGGTATGCAACTGGTCGTCGCGGCGACCGACGACCGCGCGGTGAACCGGCGAGTGGCGCAGATCGCTCGCGATCGGGCCATCCCTGTAAACGTGGTGGACCAGCCCGCCGACTGCAGCTTCATCATGCCGTCTGTCATCGACCGCTCCCCAGTGGTTGTGGCCGTCTCAACCGGCACAGCGTCGCCCGTGCTTGCGCGGTTGTTGCGCACCCGTCTCGAATCCATGATCCCCTCAGGTTACGGTCGTCTGGCAGAGCTTTGCGCGCGATACCGCGATCGTGTGAAGGCGCGCTTCGCCGTCCAACGCGATCGGCGGCGCTTTTGGGACCGAGTACTCCAAGGAGGCGTTGCCGAACGGGTGTTTTCCGGTCACCTGGATGAAGCGGACGCGGCGATGGAGCGGGAGCTTACCCTCATCACCCCCGCAGGAAACACGGGCGAGGTCTACCTGGTCGGTGCCGGCCCGGGCGACCCGGACCTCCTGACATTTCGCGCCCTGCGCCTGATGCAGCAGGCAGACGTGGTGGTATACGACCGCCTTGTTGCCAAGCCGATCCTCGACATGACGCGCCGCGACGCCAAGCGCATCTATGTCGGGAAGGAACGCAACAACCACGTGATGCGTCAAGAGCAGATCAACCGGCTGCTGGCCGATCTCGCCAAGACGGGCCACCGGGTCCTGCGCCTGAAAGGGGGAGACCCCTTCATCTTCGGGCGCGGCGGCGAGGAGATCGACACGCTGGCCGCTGAGGGCATCCCGTTCCAGGTGGTCCCTGGGATCACCGCCGCTTCCGGATGTGCCGCCTACTCCGGTATCCCTTTAACGCATCGCGACTATGCACAATCGGTGACGTTCGTCACCGGCCACCTGAAAGACGGCACCATGAATCTCAACTGGGAGCAGCTTGCCCAGCCCAATCAGACGGTTGTCTTCTACATGGGCATGTTGGGGCTTCCTATCATCGTCGACAACCTGGTATCCCACGGCGTCTCACCCAACATGCCGATTGCACTCATCGAGCAGGGTACGACTCACATGCAGCGGGTCCATACGGGAACCCTGGCGACTATCCTCGACCTGATGAAGCAAAAGCAGCCGAAGCCCCCGACCTTGATCATTGTCGGGGAGGTGGTCAATTTGCGGCAGAAACTCAGCTGGTTCGAGACCCCGGAGCACTCCGAGCAGGGAGCCACCACGCCGATCGTGGCTGGGAGCTGAGGATGGTGCCACTCACGCTGCAGCACGCTCCTCTTCTTGCCACGGAAACGAAAAGAGGCGCCGTTGTTGACGGCGCCTCGCCGAAACCGCACCCTGCGCCCGGTTACCACCACCAACCGAATCGACGTTGCCGATTCCAGTTAGCGTACCCCGGGCCGTAGAGATACAGGTCGCGGATGTAGCTGCGCATACTTGGCGGCCCCCAGCGGTAGTTCGGATCATTGATGTACGCATGACGCCAGGGCACAAACCCCGGCCCGAGCCAGTATGCGCCGACCGCCTCCGGGACAGCGATCAACGTGGCGGCCACCACCGCCGCCAAGAGTAGGTGTCTTCCGAGCTTCATGGCGCACCTCCTGACCTGACTGCTCCCATCTTTAATTCTAGCCCGCTCACTCCTTCGTGAGGGATGGGGCGGTCAAGGCGCTGACGCTGGTCAGGCATTAGGCGCGCTCGACAGGAAACGCCAGCACCTCATCGATGTGTCGGCTTCTGGTCAAGACCATCAGTAACCGGTCGAGCCCTAGGGCGACACCGGACGCCTCCGGCATACCGGCCGCAAGCGCAGCGATAAAGGCGTCATCCACGGGGGGCTGCGTTAAGCCAGCGGACCGACGCAGCTCCAGGTCGGAGGAGAAGCGCCGACGCTGCTCACCGACATCGGTGAGCTCCTGGAAACCGTTTGCGAGCTCCATCCCATCGAGGTAGAGCTCGAAGCGCTCCGCCACGGCGTTAGGACCGGGGCGGATGCGCGCCAACGCGGCCTGGCTCGCCGGATAGTCGCAAACGAAGGTAAGACGCCCAATCCCGAGCCCTGCCTCCAATCGGTGGGTAAGGAGCAGGTCCAACCACCCATCATGGGTGAGCGCCAAGTCCTCAGCGCCCGCAATAGCGTACTCTCGGGCGCAATCACGCAGCTCGCCGAGGCCCGCCTGCCAGGGGTCCAAGCCCAGCCTCTCGAGAAAGAGCTCGCGGTACGTGAGAATCTCAACCGGGCGGGCGCTCTGCCCCAGGGCATGGCGGACAAGCCCAGCCACCTCCTCCATGAGCTGCTTGTAGCTCCAGCCCGGACGGTACCATTCCAGGAGACTGAACTCCGGATGATGGAAACGCCCCCTTTCGCTGCCCCGAAAGACCTTGCATATCTGGTAGACCGGCCCGCTGCCTGCGGCGAGCAGGCGCTTCATCGCAAGCTCCGGAGAGGTATGGAGATGCAGATGCACGGTCGCCCCCGTCGGCCCACTCCAGCTGGTCCGAAGACTTTCCAGCGCGGGATCGGTGGCAGCCGCCCGGCAGGCAATCGGTGTCTCTACCTCCATCACGCCGGCCGCCACGAAGAAAGCGCGGATGCGATTGAGAAGGCCGGAGCGCGCCCGCAGCGTCTCCAACGAGGCGACAGGTTGCCAATCTTGGCGATTCACTCTTCCTTTGCGCGGGAGACGTACTCGCCAGAGCGCGTATCCACCTTGATAAGCTCGCCCGTCTGCACAAACAGCGGCACTCGAACCACAGCGCCGGTCTCAAGGGTCGCCGGCTTGCCTCCGCCCCCGGAGGTGTCGCCGCGCACGCCGGGATCGGTCTCCGTTATCGCGAGCACCACGAAATTGGGGGCCTCGACACTTAGCGGAGCGCCATTCCACAAGGTCACGCCGCAAACATCTTCCTCCTTGATCCATTTGGCCGCGTCTCCCACCGCATTGGCATCGGCCGTAACCTGCTCAAAGGTCTCCTGATCCATGAAGTGCCAAAGCTCGCCATCGTTATACAAATACTGCATTTGTGTGTCGTGAACATCGGCGGCCTCGACCGAGTCTCCGGACTTGAAGGTCTTCTCCACCACTCGCCCGGTCTTGAGATTGCGAACCTTTACTCGACTAAATGCCTGACCTTTGCCGGGCTTGACGAACTCATTCTCTACGATTACGTAGGGATCACCGTCGAGCATGATCTTGAGACCACCGCGAAACTCGCTCGTGCTGTAGCTTGCCATACCGCCCTCATATTTGGATGCAAATCAAATAACTATGGTAGCGCGAACAGACGTTCGCTGTCAGACTCCAGCCTGGAAGCGCGAGCTGGCAGCGGCCTTCAGGCGGCCGATGGAGCTACTGGACCATCTCGGGCTCGACCATGATGCGTTGCTGGACGCCCGGGCGGCCAGCGCGGATTTCCGAATGCTGGTTCCGCGCGCTTATGCGGCACTGATGGAGCCTGCAAACCCGGACGACCCACTGCTGCGACAGGTACTGCCCGCCGCCGACGAGCTCACCAGCCAGATCGGGTTTTCGCACGATCCGGTGGGCGATCGCGCTGCGAGACGAGCACCCGGGCTGCTACAGAAATATCGGGGCCGGGCCCTGCTCGTGGTAACCGGCGCTTGTGCAGTCCACTGCCGATATTGCTTCCGGCGGCACTTCCCTTACGAGTCGGAGACGATTGCAGCGGACAGGGGATGGGCCGCCGCGGCGCTCATCAGAAAGGACCCAGAGATTGCAGAGATAATCCTGAGCGGCGGCGATCCGCTTATGCTTGACGATGCGCCTTTGGCTGCCCTCGTCGCACGATTAGCGGACATCCCACACATCAAACGGCTGCGCATACACACCCGTATGCCTATCGTCCTGCCGTGCCGGATCACTGCCGAGCTGTGCCGCCTGCTTACCGCAACCCGGCCGAAGGTAGTCGTGGTCGTGCATGCCAATCACCCACGAGAGCTGGGCCAAGGAGCCCGAGGGGCGCTGGCTCGGATAGGGGCCAGTGGCATCACCCTACTGAACCAAAGCGTGCTCCTCAAAGGGGTAAACGACCAGGCGAGCGTTCTTGCGGACCTCAGCGAGGCGCTCTTCGCTCACGGAGTCCTACCATACTACTTGCATCTCCTGGACAAGGTCTTCGGTGCCGCCCATTTCGACGTGAGCTCTGACAGAGCCGCCGAGCTGGTCCGAGACCTGCGTAAACGCCTACCGGGCTACCTAGTGCCCCAGCTCGTGCGTGAAAAGTCTGGAATTGCGTACAAGAGTCCAATCTGCTAACCCGTCCCCTGGTGTAACAGACGACTAGCGCCGATAATCCGCCCAGGACAACCAATGTCTCCATGTCGTTACAGCATCTCCTCTCCGCAATAAGATGGATTCTGCCGCTAGAACGATGAACCTGCTCGTCCTCACTTCCAGCCAGGAGGATGGCGATGCCCTCATCACTTCATTGCGCACAGGTGGGCTCGCGGTGCGTGGGGCGGTCACCGACGAGCCGGAGCGGATCGAGAACCTGGCCAATGACCAATCATTTGACCTGATCCTGTGCTGCGAATACGACCCAGCCGTCGACCTGGCCAAATGCATGGAGTACTACCGGCGGATCGAGACAGACGTGCCTTTGGTCGTCATTGCCAGCGATGAGACGGACTCGACCACCCTCATCGCAGCCATGCGATCGGGCGCCCGCGACGTCGCGCAGTATGGCGACCATGAGCACCTGTTGCTCGTCGTGGCACGAGAGCTCTCCGATCTTGGCCATCGGCGCGCGGAAACGAGCTTGCGGCGGCAGCTGCACGAATGCGAGCACCGAACCAAAGAGCTGCTCGAGTCTTCGAACGAAGCGGTGGCCTATATCCAGGAAGGTGTGCATATCGAGGTCAACCCCTCCTACGCCCGGCTTTTCGGTTTCGGGGACAGAGAAGATCTCGATGGCTTTCCCCTACTTGACCTGATTGCACCGGACCAACAGGGTGGGGCACGGCGCTCGTTGCGCCTGTTCAACCAGATCGGCGAGAACGAAACGGAGGGCTTCGACACCGAATGTATGCGCGACGATGGCACTCGCTTCCAGGCGCACATGCGGGTCTCGCGCTCATATCTGGACGGCGAGCCGTGCCTGCAGGTCATCGCCACCGAAAAGCGGCATGCCCAGGGAGGCGCGGCCCCCAACCGTGTCGACTCCGACACTGGACTTCCCAACCGAACCGCCTTAACTGAGGAGTTGGCCGGGCGTCTGGATGGGACCAGCTCGGCTCAAACCCCTTTTGCAGCGTTGTACATCGGCATTCGGAGCTTCGCCGATTTCGCACGCAGCGAGGGGTTGAGCGCAGGCCTCGAGGCTGTTGCCGCCGTCGGCGCCACGCTGCGCGAGCTGGTACCGGAGGGCTCGTTTCTCGCCCGCGTCGGTGATGCCGGGTTCGTGCTCTTGGCCGATAACCTCCAACAAAGGGAAGCGGCGGAGCTGGCCTCTTATATCCCGCTGAGAGTGCGTTCACCACTCACCGCCGGCGCAGCCGGGGACCAAGGACCCGATGTCAACACCGGCCTGATGCTCGCCGAGCCCGGCAGGGACTCGGCACCCAATGTCCTTGACACGATTTATCGCTATTACCTGCTGGGGGCGCTCGAGGCACAACAAGGCCATACCGGTCCCCACTCCGGTCAGGCACCGCATGCTGGATCGACGCAGGACGCGGAGCCGATGGAGCATCTGCTCACAACGCAGATCGATCGGGCGCTTCAGGGTGACGGATTCGAGCTCTTCTACCAACCGATCGTCAGCTTGAAGGGTGATAGTCAGGAGAACTACAGCGTTTTGCTGCGTCTTAGGGATGAGAACAAGACGGTGCGCGAGGCGAAAGAGTTCTTACCGGAAGCGGTTCAGTCGGGCCGTATGGTGGCTATCGATCACTGGGTTGTGCGGCACGCCATCTCGGAGGTGGCCGCAAGACGAGGACAACTCCATAAGATCAATTTCTTCATCAATATCTCCGAGCAGACACTGGAAGAGGACAAACTTCTGATCTGGGTCTGCGACTATCTCCGTGAGTTTCAGGCGCGCGGAAACTGGCTGACGTTTCAAATCATCGAAGAACATGCACGCCATCAATCCGCGGTACTGCGCAGGTTGCTGGAGGGGCTGGGCAAGGTCAAATGCCGCGTCGCACTCAACCGCTTCGGGTTGGCCCCAAATCCCGAGATGCTCCTGAAAGGACTACAAGTCGACTTCGTCAAGTTCGCGCCGGAACTGGGCCAGGGCCTCGCGGACGACGAGCACAAGCACCGACGGCTGCTGGAGCTTACCAAGCTCGTACGGGATGCCGGCGCGAAGACAGTGGTCACCGGCGTCGAAGATGCCCGATCCCTGACGCTGTTATGGACGGCGGGCGTCGACTACGTTCAGGGTAACTTTCTTCAGAAGCCCACCGATACGATCGACATTCAGGGATCACCCCGGCAGCCCTGACCCGACACCCCGGAGTCTCCCTTCGGCCAAGGTCGGATTACAGCCTCACACCGCGTGACGCACCAGGCCGGCGTCAAGCTTCGTTCGCGATGCCGTGGGGAACGTGGCCCGTGGCGACCAAGAGGCGCGCAGCCTCGCAATGTGCCTCTTGGTCGTCGAAAAAGATGTCGGCGTTGAATGCCTCGAGAAAAGACCCCTTGTCGAGGCCGGACAGAAACAAAGACTCGTCGATCCGAATGCCCCAGGCGCGCAGCGTCCGGATGACGCGTTCGTGTGAGGGTGCCCCGCGCGCGGTGATCAACGCAGTTCGCAAGGGGGCATTGTCCGCGGGAAACAGGCTCTGAATCTGGTGCAACGCCACCAAAAAATCCTTGAAGGGCCCGCCTTGCAGCGGCTGATGGGCCGCGGCCGTCTCTGCGGCGTTGAAGACCGTAAGGCCGTGTCGGCGATACACCTGCTCGGCCTCGTCAGAGAACAAGACGGCGTCTCCGTCAAACGCAATGCGAAGCTGCTCACGCTCGCCGGATGTCACTGGACGTCGTTGTAACGGCAGAATCGTTGCGGCACCGCAACCCGCTTCCAACGCCATCCGGACATCGCCCGGGTCGGCCGAAAGAAACAAATGTGCCCCGAAGGCGGATACATATCGATAGGGGCTCGATCCGCCCGTAAAGGCCGCCCGGCTGATGTCCAACCCGTAGTGCCCAATGGAGTTGAAGATGCGCAGGCCAGTGTCTGAGCTATTGCGAGACAACAGGATCAGCTCCACCTCCCCAGCGTCACCCAGCCGTTCGTTCAGGGCAAGAAGCTTCTTCGCGAGCGGAAAGGCGACCCCCGGATCCAGCACGTCGTTCTCGTGGGCGATCTGATAGCGGCAGTACGCATCCACTCCTTCCGTCTCAAAGACGTGATGGGACACATTCAGGTCGAAGAGCGCCCGGGACGATATGGCCACTACCAACCGAACGCCGGCGCTTCGCTCGCTCATCTGTTTAGCCATCAATGCGCGTCGAGGCCCACCCTGAACCACCGACAACGCCACACGCGACGTGAGGCCCCACAATCCGACCACGCATGCCCTACGGACCGGGGGTGCGTGGCGCGCTCCCTCGATACGCACCACTGGTCCCTTTCGGCGAGTGACACAAAGCGGGAACTGAAAGGGGGGAAGGGTAACTCGCCACTGACGTGGCACAATTAATGCGTTACCAGGGCAGGAACCGATTCATAAAGCTCATGGGACGGCTGATGCTACGATTCATGACGGACATGTCGTCGCGCATATTTGCCGTCGTAAAGGTCATCGACTGAATCGCCTTGTCCATGGTCTCCATGCTGGTCAACATCGGCTCCAGCGTACTAACGTCGCGCGAGATGGACTCTACGCCCACGGACATGGTCCGCACGTTCGCGCTGATCTGTCCCATGTTGTCGGAGATCGATTGCATGTTGCTCGCCAGAACCGTCATGTTCGAGTCGACGCTGATGGCAAGGTAATGAATGTCCTTCGCCAGGCTGAAGACCAAGTAGAATCCGTAGGCGGCGAGAATGATAAAGGCGAACAGCGAAGGATAGACGATGAGCTCCCAGCGTTTAGCACTGGTCTCGAACGCCTGAGACAATCGATCGATGGCGTAAGCGTTGATCTGTGCATTCGACCCCCGGTCAGCGTCTCCCGGCTGCAGGGGCCCGCCGCCCTGAGCGGCACCGCCGAGCTTGTCTCCGTCTTGCGTCATAGATATATCAGCCTGCCGCTAAGGTCCCGTTAAGCTGGAGAGACTAGCACAAATGCTAGCATTCACAAGGCGCCGCCCGTGCCTTAGGAGTCAGCTCACAAGGTTCTGGTAGAGGGCGGCCGCCAAGGAAAAGAACTCCTTCGCTCCCTTCCCTCGTGGTTCCAGCTCGAAGACCGCGAGCCCTTCGCTGAAAGAGCGCCGGAACACCGTGCGCTGGGACAGACGGGGCTTGATGAATCGAATTCCCGGTAGCGACACCAAGGCGGCGGCGGCCTCGTTGGTCTCGCGAACCGCATGATGGGTATCACCCCGATTGATAAATCCCAAGATCTCCGCTGGCTTGTCGCGCTGTGCGGACTCGACGAGGCGGATGTAGCGCTGCGTCGACCAGATATCCGCCTGGGACGGCGGGACCGGGACCACCACACGGTCGCAGATCTGTAGGGCTCGACGCATCGCCTCCATATCGGATGTCCCAACATCGATGAGCGTCTCGTCCGCGACGTTTGTCTGATCCGCACTGAGGGCAGACTTGTCCTCCAGCCGCAATGGAGGGTCGAACCCTTCCTCCATGCGGACGTCGACGACGTCGGTGAGGGTGGCCTGCGGATCGGCGTCGATGAGCTGAACGTTGACGTCGGCCATAGCAAGCCAAACGGCAAGATTGAATGTAACCGTGCTCTTACCCGACCCGCCCTTGAGACTTCCGATTATGGTTATCATCGTACCCTGTCAGCGCAATTTCATCGCCCGGCAGTTGTCCGCAAACAAACCCCAATGAACGGCTTCTCGCGCGCTCAACATACGCATCGGGGAGTTCTTGGCCTGAGGCTCTCCAACAACGTCCTCGGCATGTCGTCATCCCCTAAACCGTAGGAAGCGCCGAATAGGTCCATTCTGGATTTCTCAGCGCACGCCAACCGAAACGCGCAGTCTCCGGATGCCTTTATTTTCAGCCCCTTGCAGGGGCTGAAAATGGCGAGGCGTCCTGCCCCGCGCGGGACGTCGACTTGATCGGCGTCTCCCCTACTCTGCCGAGAACTGCACGGTGGAGCACCTGACCACAGTGCCCGCCTCGCTCTGTGCAGCGCGTTACCGCGTGGCTCCCGATCCCTCCTTGGCGGACTGCCCGGGCATCCCTTGAGGCGCCGACATGCGCTCATATCCCGCGGGAATGCTGAACAAATGATCGGGCTGTTTGCCGACTTGGATGTTATCAAGCTCGGTGGTGAATCCGCCCGGGTATTCCTGCCGAATCATCAGTTTGAGCTCAGGGTCGTACCACTGGAAGGCGTGCATGGGCGTTTGGTTCGGCGCCGCTGTAGTCATCTCCCATTTCTCGACCTTGCGCCCGCCCACAGTGGCGGGTCCGATGTACTTGAGCTCCATCTTCTGCCCGTTCGGGAGGTCCTGACGCAACGGCACCCCACGCTCCTTGTCGATCCACTGGGTACTCTTCATGCTTTTTCCCTGATGCGTGGCTTCCATTTCCCACTTAACGGCCGCACGACCGTCGATGGTCTCGTCACCAATCTTTCGGCAGGTCACTCCGGGCATGCCGGCACACGGATCGGCGGCCGGTGAGGGCCTAGCACCACCCGCGTGGCCGGGGGGGCCTGGCGGCAGCTTATGCTCCATGTACTTGTGCTGCGCCGGGAAAAGTATCCATTCCACATGCCGCTTCTGGTCCGTAATACGAATGATCTCTTGGCCCTGTTGCGACATATCCATGCGTGTGCGCTCATCGCCCATGTACATCTTACCGGAGGACGTCTCGCCCTTAGGACCTTGCTGCACCAGATCAGCGGAGAACTCGGGGGGCCCCGCCTCCGCGTGCAACGCTGCAGTCGTCGCTAGTCCGACGGCCAGGAGGCACGCGGACGAAAATCGCAGTGTCTTCTTCATTAGGTCGCAACCTCCTTCTGTATCAACGTCAATTCGCCCCGTTCGCCGAACGCCGTAGCAACGTCAAGGCGCGTCGCCGTAATAGCGGCGAAACCAGCTGTCGGGCTGGTATCCGAACGCTTCGTCCGTTCGAGCGCGACCAGGGTTGGGCGTAGACGCGCGGGGCCATCCCTCGGAAAATGCGCCAGCACCGGGGTCAGACCGCATTCGATGGATCTCCGCATCCGTCAAGGGTCGAAAGCGATAGCCACCCCACCAGGTCCCTGGGAGCGCCGCGGCATCTCTCGCACCGCGAAAACGGTACGACGACCTCGGGACGGGCGCGTCCCTCTCCCGTATTCGTGGGTCGCCTGGGTACCCGTAGCCTCGCCCATCGGCAGGGTATCCATAGCCGCCGCGGCCAGACTCGGTCGGAATCCTCGCCCCAAGGGATTGGGGACGTTCGTAATCGCGCCGGCGATCCGGGTACCAATCGTCAGAAGGGTACTGGTCTTGGTCAGAGTAGCGCCCAGGTCGCGGTACTGTAACCCAAGGTTGCAGAGGCTCGCCGCGGTCGACAGGCGACCGTTTGCCTTCACTGTAGGTTGGCTGCCAGTCGTCCCGATGGGAGTCGCGTTTCCATCCCCAGTTTCCGCCCCCCCTGCGACGACGGTCGACTCCATCCGCCCGGCGGTCTTCATAGGTCGGGTCATATCCGCTACCGCCGGCGTATCCGTCACCGTTAGCGTCCCCTGGGGCACCATACCACTCGTACGCATCGTCGCCTTGGGAGATTACCGGACTGGCAACAGAGACAATGGGAACGAGCATAACTGCGGCGAGCAGAACATGTACTATCATCGATTCCGTGTAGTGCCGCGTCTCGCGGCCCTGCTCCTCCGTCTCGCCGTCGCATCCTACAGCCGCTGTCGCTCCGCATAGCAGCACTGCACAACCGTCAACGGCAATCAGCCCGTGCAAGCCGCGAGTCCCCGGCAACCGTCACTCGAAGCTCGGTCCGTCTTCGTCGTCGGCCTTCAGGCGGATGCCCCGCCGCAGCGGCTTCTTCTGCACCGGAGCCGTCTTCTGCGTGGTTGCCTTTCGGGCAGATGCCCTCGCCCCGCTTCCCTTTACTGGCGGCTTAGGCTTAGCCTTGCTCTCTACAACGGCCGCTGCCCCTGCGCTGGATCCCGCAGGCGGTGGTGGCGTTGGTCTTGCTTGTCTCGACGGCGCGTCTTCAGCCCTGGTCGGGGCTGTGGAGGCTCGCGCCGATCCGTCTGCTGCGCGCGAGGCAGACGCGTCGGCCGACTTGCCCGCGGCATGGTCGCCATCAGTCGCACCCGCTACCGGTACGGGAGCTCGAGCGATTGACGGACCATCCGCTTTAGCCTCGCTTGCCGCAGCAACCTTTCCGATGGCTTCGCCGCCTGCCGGCGCTGGTCCTGGTCCTGGTCCGGCGCCAGACGCAGACCCCGCGCCCGCCGGCGGAGTACCTTTGTCGCCGCCCGATGACGGCGTTTCACCGGGAAGAGCGCTCCGCGCGGACGCTCCGCCTTGGGCGGGTCTTGGCGCGCGCTTCTTCCTCAGCAACCCCTTCAGAGCGTCGAACAAGAGAAGGAAAATGCCGCGGAACGCGTAAAAGACTAGGCTCAGCGCCTCCACGGTGTATCCCCAAACTACACCGAGGCGTGACGGGCGCTTCTTGCGAGTCTCACGCGCTTTCTGAGCCCTCTCGGCCTCTTCGACCGTACAGGGGACGTTCATGCCGGGCGGCGCACTCGCGACAGCGACCTCGCAAAGATCCTTGCTGGCCGCAACACACCCAAGCGGGATCACGATCAGCGTGAGCACTGTGGATACGAGTACGCCGGACGCCAGGGAGATTGCCATACCCTGGAAGATGGGATCGGTGAAGATGACGCTGGAGCCCGCCACCAGTGCCAACGCGGTGATCAAAATGGGGCGCGTACGGGTCTTGCATGCGCGAATCACCGCTTCCGCAACCGGCACCCCCTTTTGGACTTCATGAATCGAGAAGTCCACGAGCAGAATGGAGTTGCGGACGATGATTCCCGCGAGCGCGATCCAGCCGATCATCGACGTGGCGGTGAACTCGCCGCCCATGCCCAGGCGGAACATGATGAAGTGCGCCGGAATGATCCCCAGCAAGGTCAGGGGAATCGGCGCCATGATGACCAAAGGAATGCGGAAATTACCGAACTCCCAGACGACAAGGATATAGATCAGCACCAGCGCGACCACAAAGGCCGCACCCATATCACGGAAGGTCTCGTATGTGACGGTCCACTCACCCGCCCACTCCCAGGCGGACTGGCGGTCGCTCGGGGGCGGTCCGATCCAATAACCCTGGGGAACCACGCCGTCCGGGGCCCTGTAGCCAGAGTTGTTGATCTCATCCTGGATCTGGAACATCGCGTAGACAGGCGCTGCCAGTTTACCGCCCACGTCGGACACGACGTACTCCACGGCCCGCAGATCCTTGCGGTAAATGATGTCCTCCTCCGGTACGCGCCGAAATACTCCCAGCTCTCCTAACGATACGGTGAAGCCGGCATTGGACTGGATAGGAAGATCACCCAGGCTATCAATCCGCGAGCGTTCGGCAAGCGGCACCTGAACAACGATCTTGACGGGCTCATGACCCGCCTGCTGCTTGACGTCCCCGATGGGTGCCCCGCCCAGGGCCATGGAGAGGTTTCGATTGATGGTGTCTACAGAGATACCGCGGCGCACGGCCTTCTCGGTATCCACATCGAAACGCCAGTAGTCGTAGGCGTCGCGCAGGTAGTTGTCTACATCGCGCGTGCTCTCGGCCTGGCGGAACAACTGCGTCATGTCGCGGGTAAACTGGCGGCGGACCTCGGGCGTTGGACCATGGATCTCGGCCACCACCGACTGCAGCACGGGGGGTCCCGGGGGCATCTCCACGACGGCGATCTTGGCGCCTGTCCCTTCTACGAGCTTGTCAAGCATCTGCCGCGCTGCGACGGCGAGCTGGTGGCTGCTGCGATGCCGCTTGTGCTTGTCCGTCAGCTGCACCTGGACCTCACCCTGCCACGGCTCGGAGCGCAGGTAGTAGTGCCGCACCATGCCGTTGAAGTCGAAGGGGCGGGCCGTGCCGGCATAGACCTGGATGGCGGTCACCTCGGGCAAGGAGCGCAGCTTGTCCGCCATGCGGTGGGCCAAGTTGGCCGTCACCGGCAACGCTGTGCCCTCGGGCATATCGAGCACCACCGAGAACTCCGGCTTGTTGTCGAGCGGCAGCATCTTGACCGCCACCCACTTGAAGTAGAAGAAGGAGAGGGTGAAGGCGAAGGCCCCCCACATCACGAGCCGGAAGATCGTTCGTTTCCGCTTGCTCTCAATGAGAGGCGTGAGAATATTGCGGAAGAGCTTCTCCACCTTTTCCGCCTCCCGATGCTCACGCTTCTCCGCCGTCTCCAAGTAACGCATGGAGGGTCTCAACCATTTGGATATGGCGAGATAAGGGGTGAACACGAAGGCGGCGAACAAGGAGATGCCCATCGCCACCGAGCCGAGGGCCGGGATCGGCATCATGTAGGGACCCATCATGCCACTGACGAAGCCCATGGGCAGCAGCGCCGCGACGACGGTGAAGGTCGCCAGGATGGTGGGGTTGCCCACCTCGCGTACCGCATCGACGGCGGTCTCGTCGTCGGTTCGTCCCTCCTCGAGCCAGCGCCGGTAGATATTCTCTACCACCACGATGGCATCGTCCACGAGGATGCCGATGGAGAAGATGAGCGCGAACAGACTCACGCGGTCGATGGTGTAGTCGGTGACCCAGGCAACAAAGATGGTGAACAGTAGGACGACGGGGATGACCAGCATGACCACCATGGCCGGGCGCAGGGCACGGAACGCCCCCCAGACTAGCAGAAAGACAAAGCCCGTGGCGACGAACAGCTTGAAGATCAGCTCCGAGACCTTCTCATCCGCGGTCTGCCCGTAGTTGCGGGTGATACTCACCTCCACGTTGTTGGGTATACGTTCCCCTTTGATCTCGTTGACCCGGTCGATGATCGCGTTTGCTACGGTGACGCCGTTTGTAAGCTCCTTCTTGGCGATGGCGATGGTGACCGCGGGAACGCCGTCCGCCTTGAGCCCATTAGGCGAGGCAGGCCCTGTGTAATACGCAACCAGTTGATTCGCGTCTTCCGGCCCTTGTGTGACACGCGCGAGGTCGTGCACGTAGATCGGGACGTTATTATGCGTGCCGACTACCAGCCGGTTGATGTCGTCCGCACTCTTCAGGAACGCGCCCGAGGTGACCGAGAAGCGGGCACCGCTCGACTCGACGCCACCGGCCGTCATCTCGGCGTTCGCCGTCTGAATCGTCTGGGCGACCTGATCCAGACTAATATCGAATCCGGAGAGACGCTCCGGATAGACGTCGACCGTCACCCGCTCACGGCGGCCGCCGACGATGAAGGCGTTCCCCGTGTCCCTCACCTCCTTGATAGCCTGGAGCACATCCTGGGCGAGCAGACGCAGCTGGCCGTCATCCACGTCCGGCAGCCCGTTGTTGTCAAGATCTTTGGACCAGAGGGTCAAGGTGACGATGGGCACGTCGTCGATGCCCTTGGTCTTCACCAGCGGCGGCATCACCCCGGGAGGGATCTTGTCCATGTTGGACGCGAGCTTGTCGTTCACCTTCACGAGGGAGGGGCCCATCTTCTGGCCCACCTTGAACTCGACGGTGACTATGCCCTGATTACGCTGGGCTGCCGAGTAGACATGCTTTACGCCCGGGATCTCGCTCATGATCCGCTCGAGGGGCTGAATGGCGAGGCTGGAGACCTCCTTCGCCGAGGCGCCCGGGTACTGCACCATGATATCGATCATGGGCACGGAGATCTGCGGATCCTCTTGGCGCGGCGTCATTACGAGGCCGAGCAATCCCATCAGAAGCATCGAGACATAGAAGAGCGGAGACAGGGGCGAGCGGATGAAGAATCTCGCCGTGCGCCCGGCGATGCCGAGGCTTTCGTCCGAGTAGGTGGGCTCCTGCCCCTCGGGGGTTTTTGGGGGCTCGTTGTGATTCATTGGTTTACCTACACCAATAGGACCCGGCTCGGTGACAGAGGGAAGCGCGCCCGATTCTCAGCGGTGCGCTCCAGTTTCGGGATCAACGGGCCTTCGTCTCAGCGGCGGCCTTCGTCTCAGTGGACCACCCTGCGGCCACGCCCGGCGGAGGGTCGGCCAGGATACGCTCGCCTGGACGCAGTCCGCTCAGGACGGTGATCATTCCGCCGGGGACAGGCTCGCCCACGCGGATGAGCCGCAGCTGCGCATTCCCTTGATCGTCGAGGGTATAGATGCCAGGCAAGCTGCCGTTATAGCGAATTGCAGAGGTCGGTATGACCGGGTTCGCCCGCGCCGGCGCATTGAAGTCCGGCACCAAGACCTTCGCATACATTCCGGGCTCGGCAACGCCTTGGGGCAGATCGAACTTGATCTTGACCGTGTGCCGCTGAGGGTCAGCCATCGGGAAGACCTGGGCGACCCGGACGGGAACACGGCGGTGACTGACGTCGAGCTCGGCATTGACCATCATGCCCTCACGTAGTCCGGGGCGTAAACGCGCCGGCACGTCCACCTCGACCTGGAGATACTCGACGTCCGCATAGTTCAACATTGGCTGCCCTGGCTGCAGGGTGTCACCCACCTCGATGAATTTCTTGACGATGACGCCGTCGAACGGCGCAATGCTTCGCGCGTCCCGGAGCTTGGAGTCCAACGCTTGGAGCTCCGCCTGGAGGCGGACCATCGCATTGCGCGCCTGCTCGATCTGGACGCCGGAAGAGTAGATGTCTCCCCATTGCTCCGCGCCTTGGCTGCGCTCGCCGATGATGCCCTCCATCGGTCGCGTGAACATCTGGTCGAATAGGTTTGGCATCGCCATACCGCCGGGCGGAGTGCGGGAGCGGGGAGCATAGAGCTCGCGGTTATATTGGACTCCCGCGTTGCGCACCTGTGAGTCGGCAGTCGCCATCTGTGCCAGCAATGCATTCCGGTTCGCCATGAGCTCCCGATCATCCAGCGCAACCAGAAGATCTCCCTTCTTGAAGGAATCACCTTCAATGCCGGCTAGGTACTTGACGCGTCCGGGCAGCTGGGCCGCCAGCGTGACCTCCTTATAAGGAATTACGGTTCCCCCAACCGAAACGGTCGGTGCGCCTTCGGCCTGCCGCACAACATACTCCCCACCAGGGGGAGGCGCCGCGACGGCGCCGGAATGCGGCGCGATCAGCACCATTAGGATCGCCGCAAAGAACCCGCGATTCGCTGGAATTTCCATGAGCCTAGTCACCTGCCTCAGTAGTTCAGTATTGCTGCAAATCAACGGTGCACGATATCCGGTCGGGATGCCACATGTGGATGCCGGCGTCCTCCGCGTCCGGGCCAAAGACAGCCCGCAAAGTTATCTATACCGGACAAAAGCTCTTTATTGATCGACGGTCAGAACACGCAAGTATCACGAAACAACCGCCGGGTTTCAAGAGTCGTGGTCAATTAACGCTGCTAAATCAGATGCCTAATCGGGCCACCGGGGCGGGTGCGCAGTGGATAGTCTGACGGTCGTGAGCGGACAATCCGACCTGACGGTGCGCTCCGATCGCTGTCAGCGTCCAAGTATACGTCACGCGCCCCGGGTTAAGCAGACTACTATCACCCCGGGGATGGGTATACCATCCCGTCGACCTGACGCCGGTCAAGTGACGAGGCCTCGAGCTCGTCGTAGCCCCGGGCCGGGTCAGCGCACAGGAGAGATCAAACAGATCTAGAGATGCCCCCTGCGGGGACATTCGTTCAGAAGAACCCCGTTCGAATTCAAGGAGCCGTCCGATGCCGCCCACAGCAGAAGTCGTCGAGCAACGCCTGAAGGACCTGGAGAATCATCTCAAGCGGGAGAATCCGATCCTCCTCAGCGCGGTGCAAAGCTTCCGCTCCTTGGATCGCGTGGCCTACGACATGGGGCTATTACAAACGAATCAGTCCTTCGCCACACAGATACCTTGGTGGCCCCTCATCTCTGTCCTGGGCACCTTCTCAGCAGGCAAGTCCACGTTTATAAATCATTTTCTCGGTTACAAGCTGCAGCGCACAGGGAATCAGGCTGTGGACGACCGATTCACGGTCATCGTCTACAGTCCGGATGCGACGAGTCATTCCCTTCCCGGGGTGTCCCTGGACTCGGACCCCCGCTTTCCGTTCTACCAGGTGTCCAAGGACATCGAACTTGCAGCTGCAGGCGAAGGCAAGCGCATCGACGCCTACCTCCAGCTCAAGACCTGCCCCAGCGAGCGTCTGCGTGGCAAAATCCTGATCGATTCTCCCGGCTTCGATGCGGACGCACAGCGTACCGGCATTCTCCGCATCACCGATCACATTATCGACCTGTCCGATCTGGTGCTGGTCGTCTTCGACGCTCGCCATCCGGAGCCAGGCGCGATGCGCGATACCTTGAAGCACCTGGTCGCAGATACCATCCAGCGCGCAGATTCCGGCAAGTTCCTGTATATACTCAACCAAATTGATACCGCCGCCCGGGAGGACAATCCGGAAGATGTGGTCGCTGCCTGGCTGCGCGCGCTCGGCGAGGAAGGCCTCACGGCCGGGCGTTTCTACACCGTCTACAATCCTGACGCCGCGGTCCCGATCGCGGACGACACGACCCGCCAGCGCTTCGAGTCGAAGCGCGACCAGGATCTGAAAGAGATCTTTCAGCGTATGGTCGGAGTGGAAACGGAGCGGGCGTACCGCATCATTTCGACCCTGCGCAAGACAGCCGCCGATTTCGGGGAACGCACTGTCCCTCTCCTACAGACCGCAGTCGCCCGCTGGCGTCGCCGCACCTTGATTGCCGACGGCGTCATTTTCGGGCTTGTCCTCATTCTCTTTCTCATTTGGAGCATCGGCGCCGGCCACTGGCACGGTCTTTCTTACGAGCCCCAATGGCTGGAGCCCTTCAAGAAGATCTCGTGGGGCATGGAGGGTCTAGAGATCGTGCTCATCGTGCTTCTGCTAATTGCCCACTTCAATATCCGGCGGCTGGCCGCCATGAGCGTGCTGCCATGGCTTCGCAAGCAGGCTGCGGGGGAGAAGCTTCCGGGTGACGTGGTCGCCGCCTTCCTGCGAAATACCAGGCGCTGGCGCACGGTCATTGCCGGACGTCCCGCCGGCTGGGGCTCCTGGGCGCGCAGCCGCGTTAGCAAGGTCCTGCACGACTGTGAGACTTACGTGCAGACGCTGAACGAGCGGGTCACAAACCCCGCAGTCGTGCCTGAAAAGGAGCCATCGGAGAAATCGGAAAGCCCGGCCGCAGACTGACTCCGCCTGGATCACGGCGATATGCGGATCGGCGTCGATCTAGGGGGAACCAAGATTGAGATCATCGCCCTCGACAGCGAGGGCAAGGTCGCAGCCCGGCAACGCTCGGCCACCCCAAGACACGACTATTGGGGGACACTGCGCACCATTGCGCATCTGGTCAGAACGATCGAGACCGAGATCGGGGAGAAAGGGACAGTCGGCGTCGGGACTCCGGGCTCCCTCTCCCCCTATACTGGACGGATCCGCAACGCGAATTCCGTCTGGCTCAACGGACAATGCCTCGACCGCGACCTCGCCGACCTGCTCGAACGACCCGTCCGGCAGGCCAATGATGCGGACTGCTTCGCCCTGTCTGAGGCGGTGGACGGTGCCGGACGCGATGCCCGGTGCGTCTTCGGCGTGATCATCGGCACCGGCACCGGCGGCGGTGTCGTCGTCCAAGGCCGACTCCTCGCCGGACCAAACGGCATCGCGGGAGAATGGGGGCATAACCCGTTGCCTTGGCCGAAACAGGAAGAGCTGCCAGGACCTCCGTGCTACTGCGGCAAGCGGGGGTGTATCGAGACTTTTCTCTCCGGTCCCGGTCTCGCAGGTGATTTTGCGCACTCCACCGGGCGCGAGCTCACCCCTCCCGCGATCGTCGCGGCTGCGGACGCAGGAGACAGCGACGCAGCAGCCGTGCTTCGCCGTTACGAGGACCGCATGGCCCGGGCTCTGGCGAGTGTCATCAACATCCTTGATCCGAACGTGATCGTGCTCGGAGGCGGCCTCTCCAACCTGGAGGCTCTGTACGTCGACATCCCGCGGCTTATCCAGCCTTACCTCTTCTCCGATGGCGTGGCCCTTGATCTGCGCCGCCCCATCCACGGAGATTCCAGCGGGGTACGCGGAGCAGCCTGGCTGTGGCCCGCAAGCGGCGCGTCGTCCTGATCAATACTCCTGGCGGACTCGCCCTAGGCCCATCTGCCGGAAGCTCCCGCCGCAACGAAGGCGGCTGGTGCCTCACCCTTGCTGGAGCAGGACGCGGAGGTCGAGCACCGCGGCGTTTGCCCGAGAGATATAAGAGGCCATGACCAGGGAGTGGTTGGCCAGCAAGCCAAACCCGGTACCGTTCAGCACCATCGGACTCCACATGCTTCCGGTAGCGCCACGCAGGTCACGGATCACTTGCTGCATCGAGACCTCCGCATTCTTATCCCGCAAGACGTCTTTGAAGTCGACCGACAACGCGGACGTCATATGCAGGAGGGCCCATGTGTACCCGCGGGCCTCGTGAAAGATGTTGTCGACTTCCAACCAGGAAGTCTTCCCTCTTATCTGCGACCCATCGGAGGAGGGCTTACCTCCCTGCGAATCATGAACCAAGGCGGCCGTCAGCTCATCGTCGCCCACGCTTGCGCTTAGCCTTTGAGCAAGGCTGCCCAACCGTTTCTCAACCACGGCGAGATAGGCGGCCAGATTGTCCGCCCTGGTATGGAAGCGGGCCGTGGGGTCCGTGCCGCTGGTGAGGCGCTTAAAGTAGGCCCGTAATTCCTCAACGCCTGTCCGGTACTCGATCTCAGCGGGAGGCAAGGCCCAAGACCGCATGTCGAAATTGAGGTGCGCATCGGCAGCCTTCAGCTCCGGGCTTTCGATCGACTGCGTCTGTGACCGGCTGAAATCGTTGCGGAGCGATCGCACCGAATCCCGAAGCTCCTTGAGCGCTCCGTCCTCCCAGCTCGGCATGTTGTCCAGGTACAGGCCGGGCATCCCAAAGTCGTTGTATGTCCATCCGCCCGGCTTATCCAACAGCGTCTCAGCAACCCGGATGGCGGCGGCCACGGTAACCGCGCCAGGGACGAGGCGGGGCTCGTCGCCACCGACCTCCTCGAGAGCGTTGGCCCTGACGTCGAAGACGGCGGGCTGCAACGACCAATATACACCGAGACCAACGACCACCAGGACATAGGCGACCAGCACCAATCCCAGTGTCCGCAGGGTGATTCGTCGCCGTTTCCCCGTGGAAGCCCCTTTCGAGGGAAGAGCGGCGTCTCGCACCGCTGCGGCAGCTTCAGCGTGTTCTATCACCGTAAAAACCTCATGGTTCGTCAGGGAGATCGGGCTCTTCAGCTTCTAAAGCCCGGCAACTGTGTCCCGGAGCGGCGTAAAGGTCACTCTCGCTCCAGTAGGCACTCTTCACATTCCCTTGACGAAGTGAGGTGCCCCTGCTGCGGTTGCAAGGGGGATAGGCGGCTAGTCGTCGGTCATCAGCGCAGAGCGGACTTCGGTCGGACGCTCTGTACCCTCCGCGGTGGTGCGGACAGGGCGGCGCGCAGCGTCAGGCGGGGTCTCGACATCGGGTCTGGTGAACCGCATACGGCCCGGCGACACAGTGCCTCCGGAAACCACGAAGGTCATGGCCTCGTCCACGCTCCAGTCAAGGGTTACCAGATTCTCCTTGGGCACGATCTCCAGATAGCCGGACGTCGGATTCGGGGTCGTCGGGACATAGACAGCTGCCAGCTCGGTGCCAGTCGTCTCGTCGACCATCAACTGCGTGACAAAGCCGACGGTCTTCATGTCCTTGTGCGGAAACTCGATGAGCACGACCCGTCGGGCATCCGCCGGCGCCTTCTGAAAGGCAGTGATGAGCTGCTTGGTCGAGCTGTAGATCTTAGTTACCAGCGGGATGCGCTCAAGCCAGGACTCGAACGCATTGAGAACGCGGCGACCGACCATCAGCGACACTGCCCAACCAAGACCGTAGAAGAGGGCGAGGGTCAACACGACGGCGAGGGCAGACTGAAGCCCCGGGACCTCAAGCAGCCAACGGGCCACCTCGGGGGCCCAGGGCCT
The DNA here is from genome assembly GCA_963824085.1 of uncultured Gammaproteobacteria bacterium. GTDB lineage: Bacteria > Pseudomonadota > Gammaproteobacteria > Chromatiales > Chromatiaceae > JARRNE01. The sequence goes on along the minus strand of CAWGNT010000013.1, from coordinate 142,235 downwards.
CAGCGCGTTCGCCAGTATGCGGACCTTTGGCCGCCCGATGTCGGACAGCATGTTTAGGAAGAAGGCGAATACGAACCCCGTCACCAGGATCGGAATGACCGTGAGAACCCCGGCGACTAAGTAGCGTTGGGTATGCCGTATCATGGATGTGTAGCGCTCTCACACACGTTTTGGGTCTTCCGGGGGTCCGTTGCGGCCTGGCGGAGGACGGCGTGAATACGTCCGTGTAGCCTTGTCGGCAGCCTCCTTGCTGCCGACACCCTCGACGGGTGGTGCAACCCGGCTCCTTAGGCAGCAATCTGACAAAGTGACGCGAGCTGTGTATATCGACCGTTCCGAGCTCAAAAATCGACGCCGCGCGACGGCCCGAGGAAACCGCCGACCACAACAAGTCCGGTCCAGGACATGGGGCCACGCGTTCTATTTCCCGACCCTCGAACCCGGCGCGAAGCGGCCCCACATGCAGCTCTGGGTATCCGGTGTTTGGCAGCGAGCCCGTACCGTCAGACCACTCGGTCTGTACCCTCGGGGCAGGGGGAACTCAGGGGGGCGGCGGAAGTCGTGGCTGCAGCCTTCGAGCCCGTGGAGAATACGCCCACAGGTGCTCCGAAGACCAATTGATACCAAAGTTCCGGCTCAACGGCTAAACGTCAACCGCGAGTGACAACGAGAAGGTCGAACCGATGAAGGACCGCGCGAGGCGCAGTGGCTACTGGTCAGTCCTCGGACGGGCTGCCGGGCTCATGGGCCTGTGGGTCGTCCTCACAAACGGCGAGCTCTCCTCTTGGCTGATCGGTATCCCGACCGTGATCCTGGCGACCTCGATGAGTTTGCGCCTGACGCCCCTTCAGGGAGGCCGGCCAAGGCTCCAGGGTCTACTGCGATTCATCCCGTTCTTCCTGTGGGAGTCGTTGCGGGGAGGCATCGATGTCGCCGCACGGGTCATTCGACCACGCATGCGGCTGCAGGCTGGATTGCGGCCCTATAGGCTACGGCTTTCGAGCCCCGCGTCGCGCGTACTGTTCGTGGACTTTGTGAGCCTGCTGCCCGGTACCTTGAGCGCAGAGGTCAACGGGACTGAGGTGCTGGTCCATATGATCGACGAAACTGCGGACGTCGAAAAGGAACTGGGCCGGCTGGAGCAGCGGGTCCGTGAGTTGCTGCGAGAAGACAGAGGCGCGAACCAGTGAGTGAGCTCTTGCTGACAGCCGCGGTGATCTTGATGGCGACGATGGGCGCCGGGCTGGTGCGGGTGGCGATCGGCCCGACGACCGCAGACCGCATGATGGGGGCCCAGCTGTTGGGGACGACCGGCGCGGGGGTGTTGCTGCTCCTCGTCCCTATCCTTCGCGCACCGGCGCTCGCGGACGTCGCTTTGGTCGTCGCCCTGCTGGCCGCAGTCGTAGTTACCGCTTTCACCCGACGGGTCAGGGCTGGGGGGAGCGGTTCGGAGGGTGGCTTGTGACGGCCTGGCTCTCCGCCGCCTTCGTGGTCGCCGGCATCCTCTTTTTTATCGCGGGGACCATCGGGCTGCTGCGCCTCCCCGACTCGTTGACCCGGCTGCACGCCCTCACCAAGGCGGACAATGTGGGCCTGGGGCTCCTCGTACTGGGACTGCTTTTCGAGGCCCCCACTGCATTCTATGCTGTTAAGCTCGTGCTGATTTGGCTCTTGGTTCTCCTGGCCGGGGCGACCGGGACACATCTGATAGCCAAGCGCGCGCTGTCCGAAGAGCGCACGGAGGCCGAATGACCGAACACCTCATCCTGTTCGATGCCCTGCTCCTGGTCACCCTGGTCGGCACCGCCCTTGTCAGCCTGACCAGCAGCGATCCCCAGCGCGCGGTGATTCTGTTCGTCGTCTTCGGCCTGCTGCTCGCCCTCGTCTGGGCGCGCCTCGGCGCCGTGGATGTCGCCCTCGCAGAGGCGGCCATCGGGGCGGGCCTGAGCGGGGCGCTCTTGCTGCGGACCGCTATTCGCCAAACGCGGGGAGTTCGCGGTCCGGACACGGCGAAGCAGGAAGGCGGACGGGAATGAAGGGGCTTCCGGGCTTTCTCATCCCTACTCTCGTCCTAGCCTTTGCTGGCGTTCTAATCTGGGTCTTTGCCGACGCTCTCGCGTACGAGCCAATTCCCCGTCTGGCGGAGGTTGCGGCAGCCAGGGTCCCCGAGAGCGGGGTAGCCAATCCGGTCACGGCGGTACTGCTCAACTTCCGCGGCTACGACACCCTCCTCGAGCTTGCGGTCCTGCTCACGGCCCTACTCGGTATCTGGTCGTCAGGCGCCGCGGCGGAGGGCTTTCGCCCGGCGGGAAGCGTGTTGGCGGCCATGGTGAGCTGGCTGACACCCCTCTTGATTCTCACCGCCGGCTATCTGCTGTGGGTCGGCGGGCACGCACCCGGCGGCGCCTTTCAGGCCGGCGCCCTGCTGGCGGCCGCTGGTGTGCTGCTGGCGCTGGCAGGGGATGACACCGCCGGCCTTCCAGAGGAGCCCATCCTTCGTCTGCTCATCGTGGCAGGTGTCGCCGCTTTCGCACTGGTCGGGGCGGGCGCGATGGCCGCTGGCCTTGGCTTCTTGACCTATCCCCTCGCCGTCGCAAAGTGGCTCATCCTCTTCATCGAGACGGCGGCAACGGCGGCCATCGGCGCAACACTCTCAGCGGCCTTTCTCGGAGGTCGACCCCGACCTCGAATGGGTAGGGGGAAACGGACGTGAGCACACAGCTGCTCTGCGGAAGCGCCGGCATCGCGCTCTTCGCCCTGGGGATCTGGTCATTCCTGGTCCACGATCCGCTGCTGCGTAAGCTCATCGCCCTGAATGTCATGGGGGCCGGGGTGTTCCTGGTGCTGATTGCTGTTGCCTACCGGGGGCCTGGCGTGCCGCCTGATCCAGTTCCGCACGCCCTGGTGCTGACCGGCATCGTGGTCGCCGTGAGCGCCACCGCATTGGCGCTGGCCCTCGGCCGCCGGTTGGATCAGGACAGCCGTGATTGAGCTGCTCCCACTCTCGGTCCTCCTGCCTCTGGCAGGCGCCCTGGCCGCGACGGCGTTGCCGGCCCGCAGCAGCGGGCTCGGTGTCGCTTTCGCGGTCCTAACCACTGCAGCGGCGCTTGCGCTTACTGTCCAAGTCGCCTTCGGCGGTACCCTGCGGTCCGACCTTGGCAGCTGGGGTGCCCCTCTCGGAATTGCGCTGCAGGCGGACGGACTCTCCGCCGCTCTGCTGGCAATGGCCAATCTGGTCGCGCTGGCGGCCAGCATCTATGCGACGGGCTATTTCCGGGCGGGCGCGATCAATCGTCACTTCTGGCCCCTGTGGCTATTACTCTGGTCAGCCCTCAACGGGCTCTTCGTCGCAGCCGATTTATTCAATATCTACGTGACCCTGGAGCTCCTTGGGCTGTCGGCTGTTGCTCTGGCGGCCCTCGGCGGTGAGCGCGCGGCGATTTCGGCGAGCCTGCGCTACCTCCTGGTCAGCCTCCTGGGCTCCATGACCTATCTCCTCGGCGTCGCCCTAATCTATACCGCCTACGGTACGCTGGACCTAGCGCTCGTGGCCAAAGCCCTGCCGCAGGGCCCGGCGGCCTGGACTGCCATCACCCTTATGACAGCCGGCCTCATGCTTAAGGCCGCGCTCTTCCCCCTGCACTTCTGGCTGCCACCCGCTCATGCCAATGCCCCGGCGCCGGTGAGTGCAGCCCTCTCGGCCCTCGTGGTGAAAGCGGCCTACTATCTTGTGCTGCGGCTGTGGCTCGACGTGTTCGGGCCTGCCACGGGGCCCGCGGGCGCTAACATCTTGGGCGCACTGGGCGCTGGGGCCGTGCTGTGGGGGTCCTGGCGGGCCTTTCGGGCGGAGCGGCTCAAGCTGCTGGCCGCTTACTCGACGGTCGCCCAGATCGGCTATCTGTTCCTCTTGTTTCCCCTGGCGGCGGTGCCGCCGGGTGCTCCGCGGGAGGAGCTCGTCGGTGCTACCGTGCTGCTCGCCTTAACCCACGGCTTTGCCAAGGCAGGCTTGTTCCTCGCCGCGGGACAGGTCCAGCACTGCGCCGGCCACGACCGCATCGACGATCTGCGCGGCACCGCGCAGACCCTGCCCGCGACCACCTTCACCATCGCGCTCGCCGGGGTGGCGCTTATCGGGCTGCCGCCCAGCGGCACCTTCCTCGCCAAGTGGCTCCTGCTCTCCCAGTCGATCGCGACGGGTCAGTGGTGGTGGGTCGTGGCCGTCATGGGCGGCACCCTGCTGGCCGGTGCCTACATGTTTCGGCTGCTGAGCCAGACCTTCAAGCATAACCCGGCGGCCTCGGAGTCCATCATTGACGCCCGGGCCGACATACCCCCCCTCCTGCTCGTCCTGACCGCCACGGCAGTGCTGGGACTGGGCGCCCATCCCCTTTGGCGGTTGCTGGGCGTGGGAGCCTGAAACCAGATGAATCCGGACACCTGGCTCCCGGCCGCGATCGTCCTGAGCTCCCTGCTGCCCGGTCTGGCGGTGTTTCTCCTCTCCGAGGAGAGCCACTTCGTGCGGACTCTGCTGAACATGGCGGGCGCGGCGGTCAAGGTCGTCCTGGTGGTCTGGATGATCTGGGGGGTGTTCCACGGACACCTCTACGAGAGCCGCCTGACCCTCGCTCCGGGGCTGGACCTCGTGCTGCATGCCGACGCCCTCTCGGTGATGTTCGTGTCCCTTTCCACGGTCCTCTGGTTCATCACGACAGTCTACGCCATCGGCTACCTGGAGCACTCCCCCAACCGCAGCCGGTTCTTCGGCTTCTTTAGTCTGTGCGTATCGGCCACCATGGGGATCGCGCTCGCCGGCAATCTGCTGACCTTCGTCATCTTCTACGAGGCGCTGACCCTCGCAACCTATCCCTTGGTCGCCCACCGCGGCACGCCGGAGGCTACCCGAGGTGCGAACCTCTATCTCGCCTACACCATGGCGGGAGGCGCACTTTTGCTCGTCGGCGCGGTTTGGCTGCAGGTGCTGGCCGGCCCCGTCGATTTCATCGAGGGCGGAACCCTCGACAGCCTCCCCCGGGAGCTGCACGGCCAGCTCAGAGTCATCTTCATGTTGCTCCTGGCCGGCCTGGGCGTGAAGGCGGCCCTCGTCCCCCTGCACGGCTGGCTGCCCCTCGCGATGGTCGCGCCCGCGCCCGTGAGCGCCCTGCTGCACGCCGTCGCTGTGGTCAAGGCCGGGGCCTTCGGTATCGTGCGGGTCGTTTACGACGTCTACGGCGTGGAGTTCGCCGAGGGGCAAGGACTGCTGAAGGTCCTGCTCGTGCTGGCCTCCATCACGATCCTTTACGGGTCCGTCAAGGCCCTGACCCAGGACGGGCTCAAGAAGCGGCTGGCCTACTCCACGGTGAGCCAGGTCTCTTACATTGCCCTCGGTGCGTCGATCCTCGGCCCGATCGCCACGATTGGGGGCTTGGTGCATCTGGTCCATCAGGGGATCATGAAGATCACCCTCTTCTTCTGCGCCGGCAACTACGCCGAGACCCTCGGCGTCCATCGGGTGAGCCAGATGAACGGCGTCGGCCGGCGCATGCCCTGGACGACCCTTGCCTTCACGATCGGCGCCCTCGGGATGATCGGCATCCCGCCGATCGCAGGGTTCGTCAGCAAGTGGTACCTGGGACTTGGGGCGGCGCACGCCGGGATGGAGTGGGTCCTTCTGATCCTGGCGGCCAGCAGCCTGCTGAACGCCGGCTATTTCCTGCCGATCCTGTTCCGCGCCTGGTTCAAGCCGCCGCCCAGCACGTGGCCGAGCGAGCACATCTCCGCAGGGCGCCTCGAGACTACGGGGGCGCTGCTGTGGCCGCCGGTCATCACCGCTGGCTTCTCCATCGCGGCGGGGCTGTTTGCCGCCTCCGAGCTCAGCCCCCTCGCCTGGGCCATGCTCATCGCCCGCCGGGAGTACGGGCCGTGACTGCGGCGCTGCTCATCCTGGCCTGGGTTTGGCCGTTGGCACTCGCGGCCCTCGCGTGGCGCCGGCCGTTCTGGTGGACGCCCGCAGCGGGCGCCCTGCCCGCCCTCGGGGCGTCCTTGCTGGTCCCGATCGGATCGACCCTGGATATTCCCTGGCTGCTGCTCGGGTCCAAGCTTGGGCTGGACGACACGGGCCGCGCCTTTCTCCTCTTCACCTCCATCCTGTGGAGCGCGGCCGGGATCTATGCGGCCGGCCGCTTCCGGCGCGGGCAGGAGGCGGCCCGGTTCCGGGTCTTCTTTCTCCTGGCGATGGCCGGCAACGTGTGGCTCATCGTCGCGCAGGACCTTGTCAGCTTCTATACCGGGTTCGCCCTGATGGGCCTCAGCTCCTACGGACTCGTCATCCATTACGGAGACCCGGCTGCATTGCGCGCCGGGCGGGTGTACCTGGCGATGACCCTCGTGGCCGAGGTCGCCCTCTTTATGGCACTTGTGCTGATCGCACGGCACGCGGGTCTCTCGCCCTCGCCGCAAGATCTCCTCGGACTGAGCAACTGGGCAATCGGTCTCGCGCTGTTCGGGCTGGCCGTCAAGGCCGGCCTGGCGCCCTTGCACGTGTGGTTGCCCCTAGCGCACCCCGCCGCTCCTGTTCCGGCCAGCGCCGTCCTGAGCGGCACCATGATCAAGGTTGGCCTGCTCGGGTGGCTGCGCTTTCTCCCCCTCGGGCAGGCCGCCTTCCCCGAGTGGGGGGCGCTGGTCGTGGCCGTCGGCGTCGCCACCCTCCTCCTCGCCCTTCCGGTGGGGATGACCCAGTCTGATCCCAAGGTCATCCTCGCCTACTCGAGCGTGAGCAAGATGGGGCTGATCGCCGTGGGGCTCGGGCTCATCCTGCTCGAGCCCAGACTCGCCCCCCTTGGTGTCGGGGCCCTGATCCTCTACGCAGGACATCACGCGCTCGTCAAAGGAGGTCTCTTCCTCGGCGTCGGTCTACGGAAAGAAACGCGGGCCGGGTATTGGGTGCTGGCGGGCCTTGCCTTCCTCGCCCTGGCGCTCGCAGGCGCACCCTTCACCAGCGGCGCCCTGGCCAAGTACGCGATCAAGCCCTTGCTGGGTGTGGCCGAATGGTCGTGGCTTCCCGCCGCCGTGATGCTCAGCACCGTCGGCACTACCGTGCTCATGGCCCGTTTCCTCTGGGTTGTCTGGCGCGTCGAAATCCACCCGAAACCCGGCTTGCATGCGGCCCGGATCGCTTGGGGAATCTTGATCGCGTTGGTGGTCCTAATCCCGTTCACGCCCGGTCAGCCGGCGAGCTGGCCGACCAACGCCATCCCGGTAACTGTCGGTGTAGCGCTTGCGGGGGGCTTCGCCCTGGTCGCGTGGTTCAAGCCGGTGAGCGTCAGCCCCCTGGTGGGAGCAGTGCCGCCCGGGGACCTCGTCGAACTGGGGCGACCGGCCAGCGCGGCGGTGCGAGCAATTGCGGCAGCGTGGCGCAAATTTTGGGCGGGTACACAGGCGCGTTTACCGCTGCAGGCCCCCGTGATCGCGGCCCTCGCCGCCAGGCCGGCGCGAGACCCGGAAGGCGCGCTACGCAGGTGGCCGACGGCCGGCCTGCTCTGGCTCACGATCGCGGCCTCGCTGCTCCTCGCCCTAAGCCAACCATACGAGCGGCTCCGGATCCGGACATCGCCGGTCGCCGGCTTTGACCGGGCAGCCCCTGAGTCTCCGGCCCGAGCGCCGAGCCTGACTCATCGAGACTCCGCCACAGGGCCTGCGCCAGTTAGCGAAGCTGCCGATATCCCAATCGCAGATGCCGCCGCTCACAGGAAAGGCCTCCAGTCACCTGGGCGGGCCCGTTCTGCCGCTTCGGAGAATTCGGTCGCCGCCCGTGAAGACCGCGCTCCCAGCGGGGAGAAGACAGAGCCCTCTGCGGCAACGGCGGGGGACGCCTCAGCCGCGCGTGAGGTCGAGGTGCAGCGCGCCCCTGGCGCGGACGCCGTGGCGTCCGGGACAGCAAGGTCTGGCGAAACCGACGCCGGCCAGACCCAGATCGCCACGGCGCAGCCACTCCGAGTGTGCGAACCGGCTCCCTACGTGTTTCGCTACGCAGGCGAAGCGCTTAAGCTCACGCGATGCGAGCTTGACAGCAAGGGTGCGGCGAGACTTCGCTCGGCGCCCGTCGTCTCCAACCGTCTGGTGACGTTGCTGCAGCGGAGCCTCCAGGACCTCGGTTTCGATCCCGGGAAGGTCGACGGGCTTATCGGACCGAGAACCCGTGCTGCAGTCCGACGGCTGCAGGAGAGCGAAGGAACGCGCGCAACCGGCCGGATTACCTTCGACCTCCTAGACCGCGTGCAGCAGCGGTTGACCGCACCGACCGCCACCGATGAACCTCGCTAAGGAAGCATCGCATTATTCGATCTTTTCTAGGAAATACTTCAATGTTTCCCGGCGTTGAAGAAACACCACAGCGCCACAAAGCTTAAGAAAAGGCCAGTCCCGGGCTGGCGATTCAGCCGTTTTCTGAGAACTCTGGAGAGGTTTTGATGGCCACTACGCTGCTATCGCTGTCGTCGGTCGTCGGTGTCTTGCTTGTCGCCAAGCTCGCGGCGGTTCTGACCCTGATCGTATGGATGCTGAAGCGCAACGATCGGTCCATAGATCGCATACGTGAGCCGGCGCACACGCTATGTAAGCAAAGCAGCGGAGCCCCGGCGAAGGCGAGATGAAACGGTTCAAGAACATTTTGTACTTCGCCGACGGACCAGTCCGAGGGGCTCACGCATTCGACCGTGCCGTCGCATTGGCGCGGACAAATCAGGCTCGGCTCACCGTTCTGGACGTGATTCCGGAGGCCAGGGTCGAGTGGGGCCTGAAGGAACGGTATGGCGTCCGGGTCACGGAGAGCATCCGCGAACAGCGGCTCGACGAGCTGGCGGTGCTCACGGCCCCGCACACGGACGCCGGCACCGCCGTCTCCACCGACGTGATCATTGGGACCCCCTTCATCGAGGTCATCCGGGCCGTGGATCGCAATGGCTACGACCTCCTGGTCAAGACCGCCCGGCCCCCGGCGGGCTTGACAGCGAACATCTTCGGCAGCGCCGATACGCATCTACTGCGCAAGTGTCCGTGCCCCGTTTGGATCGACCGCCCGGGAAGCGCTCACCCTTACCGCACTTTACTTGCGGCCGTGGATCCCATGGACCCGCGGCAGGACGAGTTCAACCGCTTGGTCATGGACCTAGCCACGTCCCTTGCCGCCAGAGAGCAGGCGACGCTTCATGTGGTGCATGCCTGGCGTCTTTACGGAGAGGCAGCCTTGCGGGACGGTCGAGGCCGTATTCCGCGATCCGAGCTAGAGGATCTGCTCGCCGCAACCGAGCAGGACCACCGCGAAGCCCTGGACCGCCTAGCGAGGCCTTACGGCCTGACGGCCGCAGGCCGTAACGTGCACTTGATCAAGGGCGAGGCGGCCGCCGTGATTGCGAAGGAGGCCTCGGACAAAGGGGCCGATCTCATCGTCATGGGAACGGTGGGAAGGACCGGAGTACCAGGACTCTTCATCGGCAACACCGCGGAGGACGTGCTCAAGGCCACCCGAACAGCGGTGCTTGCCGTGAAGCCTCCGGGTTTCATCTCTCCTGTCAAGCTCACCTGACGCCGACCCCGCCATCGCCGCGCTCTAACTTGCTCAAGCTGCGGCTTCGCCTCCTGCGGCGGGACCACGTAACGCGTGTCGCCAGATCCAGACCTCTGCTCAGGCGATCGCCTGCTCGCTGCCGAGCGGTATCACGAGGCTCGCCTGAGGTCCCTCGTCACCTTCGGCTTCCACGTAACGCACCGGCATACCCACCTGCAGCCCGTCGAAGCCGCCGTTCGAAACGCTGTTGCGATGGAAGTAGATGGAGCGCCCTTCGGTCGTCTCTATACGCCCGTGATCCCAGTCCAGCTCGCCGACCTGCCCCGACTGAGTCGGAGTCTCGTGGACCTTAATCTCTAGGCGCTGACGCCGCGCGAAGGATTCCAGCTGACGCTCCATAGCGTCGAACGCGTCACGGATGGCTACGTAGGCATCCTCGTGAGCGTGATTGTCGTCGGGCTCGCGGCTGACCACGAGCTCATCTCCGGGTACCGTGACGTCGATCCGGACGTGGTAGAGCTTGCCTTTGTGATGATGGCGGTGCCGCGACTCAATCATCACCCGGCAGCCCATGATCCGGGAGTAGTAGCGTTCGAAGCGATCCACGCGAGCCCGGACCTTGCCCTCGATGGCGTCGGTGGCGTCGAGCCCACGGAAGGTGATCTCAGGGTTCAGTTGCATATGGGACCCTCCAGCGGGGAGGACATTAACTCCCCTTACCTAGAAGGAAAGCACGCCTTCGCCAGTCTGCAAGGGGTATGACGCACCCACGCACAGGCGACTACGGTCACGGCTGCGAAGTCCCTTTGTCCGGCGCCAGAATCAGGGTGTCTGCCACCTCATAGCCGTTCCGACGCATGCGGAGGTAGCTTCCTTCCTGCCAGAGGGGCACCTGGTCTGCGTACGCGTCGGAAAGCCAGTTTCCGGACTGGCCTCCCGCCAACACGAAGACCGACTCGTCCGGCTCGTCGAGGTCAATGACCTGGCGATAGCTCGGCCCGTGGAACATCGTCCAATCGTCAGGCGAGTACGAACCGACGTTAACCGTGTAGTCGCCGCCCCCGTAGGAGACGCGCCGGTCGCTGAGCCTCGCAAGAAAGGTGTGGGTCAACAGGGCGTGGGCCAGGTGGGCGCGATGCAACGCGCCCCAGGGGGGAGGCCGATCCCCCGCCCGCTCGAGGGCCTGGTCGAGCGTCTGCGCCGCAAAATCCAGACAGCTCATGCCACGCCCGGTACACGCCGGGTCCCCCTCTCTGAGGGCGCGCACCAGGTAGCGCGGATAATTCCAATAGGCCGTGCCGGTCTCTTTGGCGGGTAGGGCGGAGAGCTCGGTGTACCAGGCCTGGAAGACCGTTGCCGCCAGCGAGCTCGCGGCCGAGTCGCCATTCCAGGACAACAGTCGGTCGCGCCAACGGCGCGCCGATGCGGAGCGGGGCTGGAGCTTCTCCAAAGTCGGACGCAGCTCGGCGTATAGCGGGGACAGGGTATCCTGCTGCAGGTCTCGCATCGAGTGACGGTCATGCCTCGCTCGGGCCTTCAATAGCTGGGTGATCCGCTCCGCGCGATAGGGCTCTGCCCCCCACTCCAACGAGAGCCGGTGCGGATATCCGGGTTCGGTGATTCGGTTGTTGGCCGTGACGACAAACCCGGACGGGGGATCGAAGCGCCGCGGCAGCTCGGAGGGCGGCAGGTGGCCCAGCCAGTCCCAGCTCCCGTCCCCGGCAACCGGGTACAGGCCGCTGTGCCCCAGTCGGCGCCGCGGCATCCTACCGCTCGCCGAGTAGCCGATGTGACCCTGCGCATCGGCGTAGACGAAGTTCTGGCCGGGTACCACGAAGCGGTCAAGCGCCGCGAGAAATTCAGCCCAGCTCCGCGCCCGATTGACTCCAAGGAAGGCATCGAAGGTCGTGTCATCCGGGTCGTTACCAACCCAGCGCAGGGCAAGTGTGGCGGAGCGGCCTTCATCGTGGACGACGTCGCTGATCACAGGGCCTTGGACCGTCGCCCGCACTTGGATGGGGACATCTGCCCCGCCCTTGACGCGGATCACCTCAGTGCGCATCTCGAACGGGCGTACTTCTCCTTTGTAGACATACCCGCCGTCGCGGGTGTCGACGGTGTACAGATCCTCCACGTCGGCCGCCAGGTTCGTCACTCCCCAGGCAATATCTCGGTTGCGCCCGATGATCACCGGGGGCAGCCCTGGCAAGGTGGCCCCGATCACGTCGACTCCGGGACTCTGCAAATGCATAAGATGCCAGGTGGACGGCAGCTGCATGCCGAGGTGGACGTCGTTCGCCAGGAGCGGACGTCCACTCGTCGTGTGTGCCCCCTGTACCACCCAGTTGTTGGACGCTCGGGAGAGGTGCTGACGGTTGGCTCCATCCAGCTCGAGAAGGGTGCCGGCGAGACGCTCCGCGGGAAAACCAAGGGGAATCACCGCATGGTCGCTGTTCGGTGGGGTCTCACCGGGATAGAGGGGCATCAGGGTCGCAATGCGCGCCCGGGTAAGCCCCCGGGCCAGTAGCCGGAAGCGCCTCAGCTCAGCCCGACGGTTGTCCGCCAGGTTGTAGGCCATCACCTTGGTCCACACGAGGACGTCGGGCGCCGTCCAAGGCTCGGGCGCAAACCCCAGAAGATGAAACTCCGGGGGAAGCGGCGGATTGGAGGCGAGGTAGGCATTGATGCCCTCGGCGTAGGCGTCGATCACGGTCCGCGCCTCGGCGCTCAAGTGAGCGTAAGCGGCCTGGGCCGCGTGATAGAACCCCCACGTGCGCAGATAACGGTCCTGATCGACCGCCTGCGCGCCTAACACCTCCGCCAGCCGGCCTGCCCCCACACGCCGCTGAAATTCCATCTGCCACAGTCGGTCCTGGGCGTGCACGACCCCCTGAGCAAAGAAAAGATCGTGATCGGTCCGGGCGCGGATATGCACGACCCCGTTGGACTCGCGCTCGACGACGACACGCTGCTGCAAACCCCGAAGAGCAAGCGAGCCCCGCACCAATGGAGAGGTAGCCGAGCAAAACCACAGCAGAGTCGCACCCAACGCCGCGAACACGACGCCGACGGCCGCGGCGGTCCATCTCCATCCAAGCAGGTGCATTGCAGTCTCCTCACGGCGCTCTCTGGCGGATGCCGGGAACCGCGCTCGACTAGTTTACAGCCAAGTGTAAAAAGGTGCGCTTTGTCACGGTACGGGTTGCGTTTTTCTGCTCGGATTGCGAATATTCGGCCGGCAAGGGGACTGCCCCGCCAAAGGGGCAGAGAGCTCTTGGGGCCACATAAGGGGGGACATCCATGATGATCGACGCTCGACGCCCGAGGTGGGCGCTCGCAGTGTTTCTGTTTCCAGTGATCCTGTGCGGGTGCGCCGGCACGGGCACGCGCATGGCAGGAGAGCACGTCAAGTCAGCGGGGACCTTTCCAATTGCGCCGGAGATCCAGGACAACGTCGATTTCTGGCGTAACGTCTTCGCCGTTTGGGGCCGCCGGCAGGTGGTCTTCCATGACGAGGAGCATCTTGGCGTGATTTATGAGGTCGCAGAGCTGCCGGGGCCGATCCACGCCGGCTATACGCGGGAGCAGCGCCGCTTCGTGCAGACGAAGGAGGCGTCTCTCGAGCATCGGCTTGCCGCGATGGAACGTAAAGTGGCACGGGGGGAACCCCTTAGCCACAACGAGCGCGCCTTGCGCGACAAGATTGCCGATGCGGCAGGCCCCCATGCCATCGCCGGCGCCCACGAGAGGGTCCGCAGCCAGCGCGGGGTGCGCGAGCGTTTCCGTCGCGGGCTAGAGATCAGCGGCCGCTATAACAAAGCCTTTCGCGACATCTTTCGCTCCAAGGGCCTACCCGAGGACTTGGCCTACCTGCCCCATGTGGAATCGTCGTTCCAGGTCAACGCGCGGTCCAGTGTCGGAGCCGCCGGTGTCTGGCAGTTTACGAGGGGCACCGGGCGCCTTTATATGACCGTGAACAGGGCGGTCGACGAGCGCCTCGATCCCGTGGTCGCGGCCGACTCTGCTGCCCGCTACCTGCAATCGGCGTATGGGCAGCTCGGCAGCTGGCCGTTGGCGGTGACCTCCTACAACCACGGGGTGGGAGGGATGCAGAAGGCAAAAGCCCTCCACGGCACCGACTTCGGCCGCATCGCGCGCGACTACGACGGTCCCTATTTCGGATTCGCCTCGCGCAACTTTTATGCGGAATTCTTGGCGGCTCGCGAGATTGCCAGCCATCCGAAGAAGTACTTCCCCGAGGGGGTGCACTACCAACAGCCATTCTCGGCCGACCGTCTGGTTCTCAAGTACAACATGCCCGCCGGCCACATCGCCCGGTACTATGGGCTATCGGTCTACACCTTGGAACAGATGAATCTTGCCTGGCAGGCGCCGGTCACGAACGGCCGAGCCTATCTCCCAGCGGGCACCACCGTGTGGCTACCCGAGGGCAGCATGCAGCGCGTGGCGGGTGAGCCGGGACCGGTCTCTGTCACCATTGCGAGTGCCGAGCGGCCGCGAGCCGGCAGCGGAGCAAGAATCGCCCAGATCGACAAGCAACCGAAAGCCGACAGCGCACGACAGTCAATTAGACTGGCTAGTGCCGAGCCGGCAACGCAGCCTCGCAAGGCAAGCGTGCACAAGGCCCCGAAAGCCGCCCGATTGCACGTCGTCAAGGCGAATGAGACCCTCTTTCACGTCGCCAGCCTCTACGACCTCTCGGTGGGGGAGCTACGCAAGCTGAACCGGCTCGGTCCACGGGAGAACGTGATCCGCCCGGGCCAGCACCTCAAGGTGAGTATCTAGGCCGAGGCAGGGGCGCGGCGTTCTGCGCGCCCCAACCGGCCACTCCGCACGCAGCCCTTTCTGGGCGCTCGTTTCATAGCTCGACGACAGCCATCCCGGGCTCGCGGGCGGTTGGCTGAATGCCCTCCGTCCCATGCCGCGGGAGGGGAATGGCACAGCTTGGCTCCAGGGTCCCCGCGTCGGCACTGATGCCAACATCGGTCGCGACCGCCGTCAAGCTATACCCGATTCAGATGGCTCTTTCGCATTGTGACCTGACGGGCTAGCTGGGGGCGGCGGAGGTGTCGGAAGCAGGGACGTTGCCGTCAAACCTTCAGGGCGAATTCATGGAGCCCCCGGCGCCCGCAACCCGGTACCGGAAAGAGCGAAAAAACACGTGCGATCTGTATGGCGCTGTTTGGGAGGCATTGGCTTCGCGCGACGAGGCGTCCGTCGGTCGACTAGATCGTCGTTGGTGCACGACAATCGGCCGCTCCTCACCAGGCGCGCGACACCGCGGCTACGTGCCGAGACACGGACCCCAACTCGCGTGACGATTCTGGCCTGATGTTTGCCTGTCCGCAATTGGAACACTCATGCAAGCAGCAGCCGGAGACGAAAACATGTCCGCGAGTGGATGGCCGACACATCGGGCGGCCGTCGACAGCCACGACTCCCAGCCGCCACACGGGGACAGACACCGCCGAGCGCACAAGCCCTTCTCCCTGCAGGGGACCCTCGACGACTATGACGTCCGCGAGATCAACGTGCAAGAGGCGGTCAAGCTACTCCGCCGCCAGGGACATCGCTGAGCTAAACGCACGTCCGGCGCGGGCAGCGCGCAGTAGATGAGCTCGCCAGGGCAACGCAGACAGTCGGCCGACCAGGCCGCGCGTATGTTCCGCCTCATTGCGCATAGCGACTGGACATCCGATTCGGCTGCTCCGTGGCGTGTGAGCGGGCCGTCCGAACCCAGTGGATGCCGTCGCTACGGGCTCGTTGGCGCCATCCAAGTCGCCTGGGGTTCGGCCGACGCCCCTTCCCGAGGCGTTGGTGGCTAACCGATCTGTCCTCTCCCATCCAATATCGCACGACGTGCGCATGGCCTGGCGAACGCGCGCGCATCCACGTATCTTCCGCCATTAGCGGTCGGCCGTCGAGGCAGCAGCTCGGCCTCAACCCAAAGCGAAAACAGCTGTCGGTCCACCACAGGAGAACAAGATGCGCGTACGCGATTACATGAGCCCATCGCCCGTTACGATCCGCTCGGACGAGGACTACGACGCGGCGTTCGAGATTATGGAGAGCCGAGACCTCCACCACCTCCCGGTAGTGGACGCCGCCGGAGAAGTCGTCGGCATCGTCGCACGCCGCGACCTCCAGCTCGCCGCACGCTTCTTCCACGAAGCTCCCGCGGAGGTCACAGATGTCATGCGCTCTCCGGTGGTTACCATCGCTCCGGATGCCAACCTATCGGCCGCTGCCGAGCGCATGACCGAAGAGCGGATCGGCTGTCTGCCAGTTACCGAGGACGGCAAGCATGTGATCGGAATACTCACCGAGACCGATCTCTTCCGAGCGCTGAGAACGCTCCTTGACGCCCGAAGCGACTGACAGCCTCTGGCCGCGACGCCCGCTGCCTTCCCGGAGGGATACCTTGTGAAGTTCCCCGGGGAGCG
Source organism: uncultured Gammaproteobacteria bacterium (assembly GCA_963824085.1). Taxonomy (GTDB): domain Bacteria; phylum Pseudomonadota; class Gammaproteobacteria; order Chromatiales; family Chromatiaceae; genus JARRNE01. The sequence continues at coordinate 126,209 of CAWGNT010000013.1, read as the reverse complement.
ACGCGGTCGCCTGGGTTAACGCAAGTTGTAGAGCTTCATCTTGCGGTAGACGGTACGCACGCTGACTCCGAGGTCCCGCGCCATTGAACGGCGATTGCCGCCGTGCCTCTCCATAAGCTTGCCGAGGTGTATGGCTTCGAGCTCGGTCAGCGAGCGGGCGCAAGACGTGGCCGACGCAGGTGGCGGAAGAGCCTCCGCGCCCGTTGCCGACTCTGCGCCTTCGGCGTCGGTCGGCAAGGCCGCGGTGACGTGGCTTGCCCTGATTACCCCGTCCACACTGTTCGCCGAGGCTACCGACAGGATGTTCCGCAGCTCGCGAACATTTCCCGGGTAGCTGTACCCCTGAAGGACCTTGAGTGCACGGCTGCCCAGCTGGTAGTTGCGTCCAGTAGCGCGAGCGATACGCTCGAGGAGCTCTTCGGCGAGGAGCGGGATATCCTCGCTGCGGTCCGTCAACGAGGGGAGCCGAATGCCGATACCGGCGATTCGGTAATACAGATCCTGCCGGAACCAAGTGGCGTCGCGCAGCTGCCGGTTTGTGGCACACAAGATCCGGACATTTGCGCGTCTCGGTTTGACACTGCCGACACGGCGAAACTCGCCCTCCTCCAGCACCCGCAGCAACTTGGCCTGGAGCGGCAGCGCCATCTCTCCGATCTCGTCCAGAAAGAACGTTCCGCCGTCGGCCATCTCGAACAGCCCCGGCTTCTCCGCAACGCTGCCTGTGAAAGCACCGCGCTCGTGGCCAAATACCTCGCTCTCGAAGAGATCTGCGGAAAGCGCGGTGCAATCGAGGGTCACGAAGGGCCCGCCTTGCCGCCCCGAGTGGCGATGGATATAGGCGGCAGCCAGCTCCTTTCCGGTTCCCGTCTGCCCGTGAAGCAAGACAGGGGCCTCGCTCCGGGCGGCGACACGCAACTGATCCATCAGGAGTCCGAAGGCGCGGGAACGCCCGACCAGCCGCCTGTCGGGATCCTCGTCTTCGCTTTGCGCCGGATGCAGGCGAATCGCATCTTGCTGGATAAGCTCCCCAAGATAGACCTTGCCGCTGCGCGCGCGTAAGGGATAGGCCTGAATACGAACGTTATGCACCCGTCCTTCCGAATCTTCGAAGGTGTGCTCATGCGTCACCGTCACGGCACGCTCGAACACCTCAGAGAAAGGGCATGCGCGACCATCGATGCCGCAGGGACATGGGCGGTTGCCGGTGTACAAGAGGGAGTGGCAGCGGCGGCCGACCGCCTTCTCGCTGGGCCGTCCGTACGCCTGCTCGAAAGCTCTATTCACTATGACGACCCGCCTATCGGCGCCAATGATCGCGAAAGGCTGATCGTAGATATCGACTAACGCTTGAAGTTCCAGGTCCACGGTGACGTCCGGCGGTTCGGGGGCGGCAATCCTAGCCTCGAAAGGCGTCAATGACAAATGACAACCTTGTCACACCAGCGTGACAAGGTTGTCGGTAGGACTGCCACCGCTGTCACCTGGGTAGCAGCAGGGAGATCGCCAACAGCCCGCAATGCTGGCTCGGAGCCAACCGCCAAGGCAGGTGTGGTTCCCAGGAACGGCGCCATTGGCCCGCTGCTGCGGGCCGGCCCCCTGCGTCAGCCGCCGGAACTACTCCTTGACCATCTTGAGCACACCGCAGGCGTCGCGCGCCCCGCCGGCGCAGCCCTTCTTGAGGTCCGACTCTTGATCGCAGTAGGTGTCCGGGTTGGTGTGGATGATGATGGCGCTGCCGTCGGCATCGAAGATACTCAACCGCCCCGGCGACAAGGTGACTCGGTTGGTTACGGTCTCCATATGCCCCTTGCCGTTCTTGACGTCAATGTTGATGAGATCGCCCATGTGGTAGGGGTGGTTGACGTCCTTGGCGGGCACCTCGTCACTCGCGCTATCGGGCCGGGTCTGACCGAACGGCCCCGGGTCATGGTGACCCTTGGCGGCGCTGCAGGGCTCGCAGGCACCTGTCTGGTGGATATGGACGGCGTGTTTCCCATCGGATAGGCCGCTCACGTCCATCGTGACCTTCACCTCCTTGATGCCCTCGGGCGTCACCTGCTCGGTCAGGGTCGCCGTCCCGGTGATGTTCGGGTCATTGCACCCTTTGATGTCTGCGGTGGCTTTCATCCCCTCTGCCGCCGCCATGGTCGGGCCCAAGGCCAGCAACGTGGCGGCGATGAGCATCACGGGTCGGAAACGATCGGAGTTGGACGCGAAGTCTTTCATTTGGTTGCTCCTTTCGGCGGTAACTGCTGCGGTCGCTGGTCGGAAAAAGGTCCCTCTACGCCGACGCGGTCGCCGTTCGGCCTCTTGTCCACCAGCAGGGGCGATTACCCGAGCAGTGTAATCGGGTAACCTGAGGCAAGCCTAGTGCGAAGACCGCCGTGCTTCAAGCAGGCACCCGATGGTCGCCATTCGGCGGCACCCCGAGGGTGGGTTGGAGACGACCTAGGTCCGCTGGGCAGCTGAGGCATCGCGCAAGTCAGCCCCCCGGAAGAGCTGTTGAGCTGCAGGGACGCTGAGGACGTTTTCTTGCTGCGGCTTCAGCGACGAGTCCACCGCGTCCCCCGGCGGAGCTGCGGCCAGCCTGCCACGCGCAGCACCCTGTCTGGCGCGTCGGCATCCCCGGCGACGTAGCGGCGCTAACAGCCTTCCTGATGTCGCCGGAAGCGGGATTCGTCACAGGGCAGAACTTCGTGGTCGACGGCGGCATGACGCGCAGGATGATCTACATGGACTAAGGCGATTGCTGTCAAATCATGTACCACGTTACTGATCCTTACGCCCGCCTTCGGCGTCACGCCGGCAGTCACATAGCCCAGCGATGCTCCCGCCAGCGCTCCTTGAAGGCGAACAAAAATCCGGCGCAATCTGGTACATGATTTTCCGCCAATCTCCTAACGATTCGCCACCTCAGTCCGTTATTTTCAGGCAGGGCGCCACTGGACCCCGCTGCCGCTTTACTCTATGGTCCGCCGTCCCTAACGACCGAAAGAGGGAGGAGAGCAATGATGCGTAGGACATGGTCGCGGTGGCGAAGAAGGATGGCGCGGGGTGGGTCGACTACAAGTGGCCCTAGCCCGGGACCGACGAGGTGAGGGAGAAGAGAAGCTACGTCATGACCAACAACGAAGGCTTCTTCTGCGGCGTCGGCGCCTACAAATAGGAGTCGCCGGACTTTCGCCGGGCGGTCGTGACGTCGCCCGGCGGCACCGCCAAGTGTTCCCTGCCGACCGGCGGCGCCAGCCTTGAGATTGGCCTCCCGGCAGTCAAGAATGTGCCGCACTCGGACCGCTGTCTGCCGCCCTATGCCACAAGACCCAATCGTCTACACGATCTTTCTCGTTTTCTCGGGGGCAGCGGTCCTCGCCACTCTGGCGCTCATGGCCAGACAGGCGCTGCTGGTCGCCTACATCTTCCTCGGCGGACTGTTCGGCCCCTGGGGACTGGGACTGGTGCAGGACTCGGAGATCATTTCCGAGATCGCCAACATCGGCATCATGTTCCTCCTGTTTCTGCTGGGCCTGGACCTGAATCCCCGAGACCTGATGCACAGCCTGCGCCGGACAACCCTCGTCACGGTAGGCAGCTCACTGGCGTTTGCGGTGGCTGGCGCCGGTATCGCATTGGCAGTCGGACTGTCGCGGACCGAGGCGCTCGTCTTCGGTGGAGCCATGACCTTCTCCAGCACCATCATCGGAATCAAGCTGCTGCCGACTACCGTGCTGCATCACCAACGGGTCGGAGAGATCATAATCAGCATCCTTCTGCTCCAGGACCTCTTGGCCATCGTGATGCTCCTGATGATTCAGGGTGCTGCAGCAGGCGAGGAGCCCTGGACCGAGGTCGCACTCTTTGCTCTCACCCTCCCGGGCCTCGTACTGTTCGCCTGGGCCGGTGCGCGCTTTGTGCTCATCCCACTGATCCGCCGGTGGGACAAGTTTCGCGAGTACGTCTTCCTGCTCGCTATCGGCTGGTGCCTGGGGATGGCGGAGCTGGCCTGGCTGGTCGGGCTGTCACACGAAATCGGCGCATTCATCGCCGGAGTGGCTTTGGCAACGAGCCCCATCGCCCTCTTTATCGCAGACAGCCTGCGGCCGCTGCGGGACTTCTTCCTCGTCCTGTTCTTCTTCAGCCTGGGCGCTCAGTTCAACCTGGCGATGCTGGGCGACGTGCTGCTGCCGGGGATCCTCGCGGCCGGTGTGGCCCTGACGCTCAAGCCACTCGTCTTCCGCGCGCTCTTGATGCGCACCGGGGAATCCCGCCAGCGTTCCACGGAGATCGGCTTCCGCCTCGGGCAGATGAGCGAGTTCTCCATGTTGATCGGGGCCCTAGCCCTTGACCTCACGGTGATCGGGCAGCGAGCCTCGTTTACGATCCAGCTCGCAACCATCATCACCTTCGTCGTGTCTTCCTATCTGGTGGTGCTGCGGTTTCCCACGCCCATCGCAATCTCCGATGCCCTGCGGCGGGATTGACCGGACACATCGGAGCGGATCGGTTAGTTCGTTGCTCGCGCCCTCAGCCGAGGTAGGCGTCCTCCCATTGGCCCTCGCCCATCACCGGTCGGTGCGGATCCAGGTCCCGGCCGGCGAAGGTAGCATTGAGCACGTCCACGAAGCGCTTGGCCTGGGGGGAAAGGAACTTGCCCCGGCGCAGCACGATGCCGTAGCCCCGCTTCGGAAAATAGCGGTCGAGGGCGATGCAGGCCAGCCTGTCGCCGCCCGTAAGGCAGACATCCGTAACGATCGAGATTCCCAACCCCAGCTCGACGTACTTCTTGATTACCTCCCACCCGCCTGCCTCCAAGGCGATCTTGTAGCCGACCCCGTGCTGTCGAAAGACGAGATCCACCATGCGCCAGGTACTCAGGTGCCTTGGGGGCAGGATCAGGCCGTAGGGGGCTATGTCCTCGAGCGTGACTTCCTGCCTTCCGGCCAAGGGATGGCCCGTGGGCGTAATGAGCTTGGGGTGGTAGGTGACCACGGGCCGGTACGTGATGTCGTCCGGCACCTCGAGCATCGATCCGACGGCCAAGTCCACCGCATCTCCGCGCAGCATCGCCAAGCCGTCGCGCCCGGTGACGTTATGGAGCTTGATCTCGATCTTGGGGTACTGGCTCGCGAAACGCCGAATGGGCTCGGGCAGGATGTAGAGGATAGTGGACTCACCGGCGGCGATATCCAGCGTCCCTTCGTCCACGCGACCGCACTGGGTGGCGAAGGTCTCATGGAGCTTGTCCATGCCCTCCACCAGGGGTTGAGCCAACCGGTAGAGGAGCTCCCCTTCAGGCGTCAGCTTGATCTTCGGTCCGCGACGTTCGAAGAGCAGGGTGTCAAACTCCCGCTCGAGGGCCTGAATCTGGAGCGTAACCGTCGGCTGGCTGAGGAAGATCTGCTCAGCCGCAGCGCTCACACTTCCCGTGCGCGCCGCGTGACAGAAGGCCCGCAGCTGCTTCAGCCGATTCTGCTTGTAGTGGATGCGTGACCCAGATGCCACGGGCTCTCCGCGTACTCCTGCGGTCCATCGTCCGAGCCTATCCTCGGCCCGGCCAAAAGGCCGCCCACCATAAACCCAGAATACGGCACCCGCGCCGCCGAGAGCGCGGAGATATACCGAGCTCGCCCGACTTTTTCGCTTCTGGACCAGAGCGGACGGCCCGCTCCCGCAGAGGGGATCGGCAGCAGGAAGGCTGCCGTCAAACCTACATCGACGTATTCACGACGTCCCCCGGTGGAAGCAGCGAGTCCCAAAAATACGAAAAACCCAGATCGGAACGGTATATTCAACTGATAAGCGAAAGATATGGCATCACTCGATAGGTGAGACCGGCCTTCGGCGCAACTTCGCGTCTTGCTTGGCGCGGTCTATGCCTTGGCGGTTCCACCCTGCCGTTGGATAATAGTGCATCGCTGCCGGGGTGGCACAGGCCGAACGGCCGGCGCCTGGCCCCTCACGCTAGGGCGCGCCCGTCGGCTCCACGTACAGGACGGTTTGGCCAGCAAAAGCGAACGGATTTGCGTCAACCGTGGATGCGCTGTTGCGCAAGGCTGCTTGGGCCTTTGCCTGCAGGCCCTCGTCTCCTGTCTCCAAGCTCAAGGCGAGGATGACAGCCGCGGGTGACGGCAGCGGGCTGTCGGGAATCGCCGGCTCCGCCGGGATGGCGGGCAGCAGCGAGTCGGCGCTGAGCCGCCAACCACGATCATAGAATAGTTCCCAGGCGCAGCGGACCAGCAGGCGCGAAAGGTCGAGATCCGCCTGGGAGCCGCTGACCCTGCCCCAATCCCGAAGTCCCTGGGCGACATAGGCGTAGTCCCCCAGGGTCGCCTCGCCGATCCAACCACGGTCGGACCTGGCCCGGTGGAGCCGCTCACCGTCCCACAGGCTCTGAGCCAGATAGTCTCGCAGGCGGCTTGCGGCATTGCGATACGAGTCGTTCCCAAGGCGTTGGGAGCCAACCGCGAGCGCGGAAAGCGCCAGACCGTTCCAGCCCGCGAGCTGCTTGTCGTCGCGAGGCAGCCGGCGGCGATCTCGGGCAGCGAGCAAAACAACCCGCGCCTGAGCGGCGAGCCGCTCACCCTCCTCCGGTATCAGCCTCAGCTCGACCGCCGCCTGCTCCGGCGTCAGGACCGGAATCGGCAAAGAGCCCGCCTCGTGCGGGGAAGGGCCATCGAGACCCCACACGCGGATCAGAAGGCGGCGCTGATCCGGATCGAGCAGACGCGTGAGCTCAGCAGGGTCCCAGAGGTAGTAGCCGCCTTCGATCCCCTTATCGTCCACCGCGGAAAGGCTAGCGATAAAGCCACCGTCTCTGCCCTGCATGTCTCGCAGCATAAAATCGAGAGTCTCCCGCGCGACATCTCGATAGGTAGGCCGCTGTAGGACATCCGCGCCCCGCAGGTACAGGGTTGCCAACAGCGCCTGCGAGTAGAGCATCTTTTCGAAGTGCGGGCTGTGCCAGGCCGGATCCACGGTGTAACGGAAGAAACCGCCCCCGAGGTGGTCCCTCAAGCCAAAACGCATCATGGAATCCAGGGTCAGACGCAGGAGCTCTTCAAGCTCCGGATCTGGTGTTCTGGCCTGAAGCGCGAGCAGGGCCATAAGATTGGGCGCCATAGGGAAACGGCTCTGGTGACCGAAGCCCCCGGTCAGGCGGTCCCCGAGCTGGAGGCTTTGCCGCTTCAAGGCACCGGCGAGGCGGGCGGGTGAATAGGAGTCCGGGAGGTTGGGCCCGCCTCCTCCCGGCTCCCTAATCCGCTCCTGCGCTGCCCGACGAGCGAGCGCCTTAAGGTCGGCCCTCTCCTCTGCCCACAACTTAGCCACCCGCTGGAGCAGTGCCTCGAACTGTGTAGGCGGCGAGTAGGTGAGCCCGATCAGCGGGTACCCTTCCGGTGTAAGGAAGACATTCAAGGGCCAACCGGCCTGGCCGGCCGTCCGCTCGACGAAACCGATCAGAAAGGTGTCGAGCGCCGGCCGAAGCTCCCGGTCGACCTTCACCGGGATGAAGTGACGATTGAGCAACGCGGCAATCGCAGGATTTCGGTAGCTCTCCCGCTGCATAACGTGACACCAGTGGCACGCAAAGTAGCCGCTGGAGACGAAGATAGGCTTGTTCTGAGCCCTCGCCTGCTCGAAGACCTCCGGTCCCCACGGGCGCCAGTCCACCGGGTCCTCCCCGTGCATGGCGAGATAGGGCGAGGGACTGCCCGCCAAAGCGTTCGCCGATGCCGAGCGGCCCCCGATGAAGCATGCGAGCGTCGCAAGTGCCAGAACCGCGAAGATCCCGAGCCTAGGTTCACGGATTACGCGCGACGGTGGCGGCCCTCGCAGCTGCGCATCGAAATGGGGCTCGGCAGTGGGCATCGGAACACCCCCTAGTGTGTGTCGAGCTGTGTCAGGATGTTGCGCGCAACCTGACGCTGATCGTCGTCCCCCTCCTCCAACACCTCGTAGAGCAAACGTCGCGCCTCAGTCTCCTGCTCCAGCTCGCGCAGCTCGTTGATGCGCTTAATCTTCTCGTCTACCGGATCCGGAACCTCTGCACTCGGGGGCTCGATGTCCTCGCCGGCTTCGATGGCGTCAAGCTCCGCCTCCATTTCGTCGTCACTCATGGGCGCGAAGGGTTCGTCCGAAGACGTCCCGCCACGAGGTACCGGCCCCAATCCCTCGCCGGGCGGACTCCCACCGGCGTCGGCGCCGCCTGCGGCCTCCGCGGCGGGGTGCAGGCCGGAATCGTCGTCCGCTTCCTCGCCGGACGCCCGATGCTGACGCTGGATGAACCGGGATGCGATGATGCCGATCTCGAACAATGCCCACATGGGTACGGCGAGCAAGGTCTGCGAAATGACATCCGGCGGCGTCAGCAACATGCCGATAATGAAGACGACTACGACGACGTAAGGTCGCTTGGAGGTCAGCTGCTCCGGCTTCAGCGCCCCAACCCCCACCAGCAGGACGATGGCAACGGGGATCTCGAAGGCGATGCCGAAGGCGAAGAAGAGCGTAAGGACGAAGTCCAGGTACTTCGAGATATCTGTCATTACCGCAACCCCCTGCGGGGCGGTCCCGGTAAAGAAGGCGAACACCAAGGGAAACACCACGTAGTACGCGAACGCCATCCCGAGGTAGAAGAGCACGACACTGGACACCAGGACCGGCAGCGCCAGGCGCTTCTCGTGCCGGTACAGGCCCGGTGCGACGAAGGCCCAAAGTTGGTAGAGGAGGTAGGGCATCGCCACGAACACCGCGGCCACCAGCGCGAGCTTGAAGGGGGTCAGGAAGGGCGATGCCACCTCGGTGGCGATCATGCTGGTCCCCTGCGGCATCTGCGCCAACAGGGGGGCGGCGACGTACGTATACAGCTTGTTGGCGAAGGGGAAGAGGACGAGCAGGGCCACCACGATCACTACGACCATGCGCAGCAGGCGCTCGCGCAGCTCGATCAAGTGCGAGATAAAGGGCTGCTCCGCATCGGGCTGGTCGGGTTGATCGAACGAGGACATTGCCTGGAGCTTCTCAGTGAAGTCCGTTACGAGGATGTTTTGGCGTCAATGCGCCCTTCGGGCGGAGAGAGCGGGGCGTGGAAACGACAGCGGCACGGCGGCCGCTCCCCTCTCAGCCGGCTCCCGGCTCGTTGTTGTCGTCTGCTTTTGCCGTCCCTGAAGGGCGCGGACGAGGGGATACCGGGGCAGGGTTGGTTCTTCCCTTCCCTTCATCTTCTTCCATGATCGTCTCGAGCGGATTGCTTCGGGCCTGCCTGTCGAGGATCTCCCGCAGCTCCTGGGCTTTGAGCTCCCGGTCGATCTCCGACTTCACCGAGCCTAGCGTGCGCCGGGCGCGCCCGATCCAGAGACCAGCGGTGCGCGCCACCCGCGGAAGGCGCTCCGGACCGATCACCAGGAGGGCTATCACTCCAATGAGGACGAGCTCCCAGAAACCGATGTCGAACATAGCCCGCCTTTACCTATCAGGAATTGCCGCCAGATTGCCGCACCTTGTCCTTGGGCGCCGGCTGGTCCTCCGCGACACGTTTCTCGCTGGTCTCTTCGAGTTTCTTGGGCTCCTCGTCCTGTTTCTCGCTCTCGCTCTCGCCCTCGCTCATCGCGCTGCGGAACCCCTTGACGGCGCTTCCGAGGTCCGAACCGATGCTCTTCAAGCGCTTGGTCCCGAACAGCAGCAGCACGATCACCAAGATGATGAGAAGCTGCCAAATACTGATACCACCCAAACCCATGGTTTCCTCCGTCGCGGATGCGCCGCGGTCAATGGAGCATCATAACGCAAGAGCGAGCTCCCCGGCAGATCCCCTCAACCCTTGCGCCGCGCCTTCTCTTCGATGCCCGAAAGGCCGAAGCGACGGTCGAGCTCGGCGAGGACCGCGTCCGGTCCGAGATCCTGGTGAGCCAGGAGAACCAGGCAGTGGAACCAGAGATCCGCAACCTCGGAGACGACACGATCTGCGTCGCCATCCTTCGCTGCCATAACGGTCTCGGTGGCCTCTTCGCCGATCTTCTTCAGGATGGCATCCAGTCCCTTCGCGTAGAGTCCGGCCACGTAAGACTGCTCAGGACTCGCGTGCTTGCGCTCCTGCAGGATGTGCGACAAACGCTCCAGGACATCGCTCATGTGAGTAGTCCTACCCCTCAGCTCAAACGACCCGGGATGAGGGGGCGGGTGTGGAGGCTAAGCACCTCGTTCATTGTGTCAGCCGTTCCCCGTCGGCGCGGCCCGCTTCAGCGGCCGCTGTAGATGGCCTTCGGGTCCTTGAGGACAGGTTCCACGGCGTTCCACCGATCGCCCTCCAGCTCGCGAAAGAAGCAATTGTGCCGGCCGGTATGACAGGCGATACCCCCTTTCTGCTCGACCTGGAGCAGGATGACGTCGCCGTCGCAGTCGAGCCGGATCTCACGCACGACCTGCTGATGGCCCGACTCTTCCCCTTTGTGCCAGAGCTTGCCGCGGGAGCGCGACCAGTAAACGGCGTGGCCCGTCTCCCGCGTCAGCGCGAGGGACTCCCGACTCATCCACGCCAGCATCAGGATCTTCCCACTGTCATGCTCCTGTGCGATGGCCGGCACAAGTCCCCGCTCATCCCACTTTATCTCATCGAGCCAGTCTTCTTTCATCGTGATCAGTCGAGAATCTCGGCTATGGCTGCGCGCGGCGGGTCGGAAACGGGCCTTCGACGATTCGCGCCGAACGTCAGAAACACTGTAGCGCCCGTCACGCAGGCGGGGAAGAACGCTCAATCCGGTCCGGAGGCGGAGAGACCGTCGGCAACGCGCTGCCCATCGGCAAAGTCCAGTGTGCCCTCGTAGATCGCACGCCCGGTGATGGCGCCCATGACGCCGCTCCCGGCCACCGCGCAGAGTGCAAGCACGTCGTCGAGGGTCGTGATCCCGCCCGAGGCGATTACCGGCGTGCTGATCGCGTCGGCCAGGAGGCGGGTCGCCTCGACGTTTGGTCCAGTCAGCATGCCGTCGCGGCCAATGTCCGTGTAGACGATGGCCGCCACGCCATCGGACTCGAAGCGTTTGGCCAGCCCCTCGACCCGGTGCTCGGTGAGCTCCGCCCAGCCCCTGATGGCGACCTGTCCCGCCCTGGCATCAAGGCCGACCATGACCTGTCCGGGAAAGGACCGACACGCACGCGCCACGAAGTCCGGCTCGATCACCGCCTGGGTGCCGATGATGCAATACGAAACGCCCGCGCCCAGGTAGGCGTCGATGGTGGCTTCATCCCGAATACCGCCGCCAACCTGAATCGGCAGACCGGGGTAGGTCTTGGCAATCGCACGGATGACGCCCTCGTTCACGGGCTGGCCTGCAAAGGCACCATTGAGGTCGACGAGGTGCAATCGGCGAGCCCCCCCTGCAACCCAGCGCCCGGCCATCTGCACCGGATCGTCCGAGAAGACGGTCTCGTCCTCCATGCGCCCCTGCCGCAGCCGCACGCAGCGGCCGTTCTTGAGATCGATGGCGGGGATCAGAAGCATCGCAGCCAGTCTCGCCGTGTCAGCTGCAAGCTCACAACGCACCTTTTGTAGAGGGGGTGACGCCGCTCATACGCGGATCCGGCTCCACCGCCATCCGCATTGCACGTCCAAAGGCCTTGAATACTGTCTCCGCCTGATGATGGGCATTGACGCCACGCAGGTTGTCGATATGCAGTGTCACCGCCGCGTGATTCACGAAACCCTGAAAGAACTCCCGAATGAGATCGACATCGAACGCTCCGATGAGGGCACGAGTGAAATCCACGTTAAATTGGAGACCAGGCCTCCCCGAGAGGTCCACAACCGCCCGCGACAGGGCCTCGTCCAGAGGGACATAAGCGTGACCATAGCGGCGGATTCCCTTCTTGTCGCCGACCGCCTGGGCAAAGGCCTGACCGAAGGTGATACCGATGTCCTCAACGCTGTGGTGGGCATCGATATGCAAGTCCCCCTCTGCCGTGATGGCAAGGTCGAGAAGCCCGTGGCGGCTCACCTGGTCGAGCATGTGCTCGAGAAAGGGGATCGCCGTATCGAATCTCGATTGCCCGCTGCCATCCAGATCGACACGGACCCGAACCCGGGTCTCCAATGTGTTGCGCTCCACCGAGGCGGCGCGCCTTGGGGTTTCCTGTGACACGGTGCAAAGGCCATCTTGCTGATCCCGACCGGCATTGTATTGCAAAGCCGCCGCGCGTGGTGACCGTACCTGCTACTCACTACCTGATCAAAGTCCGCGGGACTCCATGCCACGTCCCGCGGCTGCATGGTGCTGGACTCAGCTCTGAAGCCAGAAGGTAACCGGCCCGTCGTTGACGAGGGCAACCTGCATATCGGCCCCGAAGCGCCCCGTCTGCACCTCGAGGTGGAGCCTGCGGGCACGCGCGGCCAGATAGGCGAAGAGCCGCTCCCCCTCTACCGGAGACGCTGCCGCGGTAAAGCTCGCCCGCGTCCCCTTTTTGGTGTCGGCCGCCAAAGTGAATTGGGGCACCAGAAGCAGGCCGCCGCCGATGTCTTGGAGACTGAGGTTCATCCGCCCGGCCGAGTCCGGGAATACCCGGTAGCCGAGCAGGCGCTCGAGAAGCCTGTCCACCCTTGGCTCGTCGTCCGACTTTTCAACGCCCACGAGCACCAACAACCCGCGGCCGATGGCGGCGATGAGGTCTTCTCCCACCTGGACCCGGGCTTCGCTCACCCGCTGCAACAGCCCAATCATCCCAGCTCGCGGGCCAAGCGTTCCGTTGCCTCTACCAAGGCGCTGCGGATCCCCGTCTCAAAGGCGGCGTGACCCGCATCGGGCACGATCCGAAGCTCTGCCGCCGGCCATGCTTGGTGCAGCTCCCAAGCCGAGCGTAACGGGCAGATGAGATCATAACGTCCCTGGACGATAACACCGGGGATCTCCGCTATGCGATGGCTGTCGCGCAGGAGCTGGTTCGGCTCCAGAAACGCGTGGTTCACGAAATAGTGGCTCTCGATGCGCGCTAGGCTGAGAGCCACATGGGGATGTGCGAAGAATGCCTGGACGTCCGGATTGGGAAGCAGAGTTGCGGTCCGACCCTCCCAGATGGACCAAGCTTTGGCGGACGCCATGCGGGCAATCTCGTCACTCCCCGTGAGTCGGCGATAGTAAGAGGCGAGGAGATCATCCCGCTCGGCGCTCGGGATGGGGGCAAGAAAGTCCTCCCACCAATCGGGAAAAACCCAGCTCGCCCCTTCGCGGTAGAACCAGTCGATCTCTTGGTCACGACACAAGAAGACCCCGCGCACGACGAGGGCCAGGACGCGCCCCGGATGCGCTTCCGCATAAGCAAGCGCGAGTGTAGATCCCCAGGAGCCGCCAAACACCAGCCAGCGCTCGATGCCGAGCTCTCGCCGGATGCGCTCCATATCGTCCACCAGATGCCAGGTCGTGTTCTCAGCAAGCTCTGCGTGAGGCAGTGACCGGCCGCTGCCACGCTGATCGAACAGGACGATACGGTAGCGTTCCGGGTCGAAAAACCGGCGATGCGTGGACTCGCAGCCCGCGCCGGGGCCGCCGTGGAGAAAGACGGCGGGGATGCCTTCCCGGTTACCGCTTTCCTCGACGTACAGCGTGTGGATGCTGTCTACCCTCATCCGGTGGGTCCCATACGGGCGAATGGGCGGGTGGAGATGGTGTTCAGACTGCATCCGCGCAAGGATACGGGGCGGGCGTAACACCCGCAATCGACGCTTCAGATTTTTCCTACAAGAGCTGCGGAAACGAATGACAAATACCGCGGCGCGAGTGTGCAATGATCACCCCGTCGCCAACCAGGATTGTCACGACGACGCGCTGCGGCACGGAGCCCCGCACAAGGGATCGATTTGCCAACCAAGCCCGGCGACACGCCCCCGGCGCAAGGAGTGCCCGGGGGTTTTTTTACGCCGTTCCCATGACGCCTTAGCGGCGCAGACCACTAGCCGACAGGCATGGGACAATCGAGGCGCAAAGCGGTGTCCACTCCGGCGGTCCGAGCAGCCAATATGTTGCGTAGGCGAGCTCGGTGCACAATCTGCCAGCCTTTCTCTCGCCAACACCCCTGCGCCGCTGCGGTTCGTTGTCCCGAGAAGCGGGCAAGGCGCGCGGCACCTTCATGCGCCGCGTCCCGCGCGCTTACGCTCGTGCTCCTTCAGGTGGCGTTTGCGGATACGGATGGCCGTCGGCGTGATCTCAACGAGCTCATCATCGTCGATGAACTCCAGGGCCTGCTCCAGGCTGAATCGGACGGGCGGCGTCAGCAGAATGTTCTCGTCCGATCCGGCGGCACGAATGTTGGTCAACTGTTTCGCCTTGAGGGGGTTGACGGTGAGATCATTGTCCCGGGCATGGATGCCAACCACCTGCCCCTCATACACCTCCTCGCCGGGTGCGACCAACATGCGTCCTCGCTCCTGGAGATTGAAGAGAGCGTAGCCAAGCACCTTCCCCGTGCTGTTGGAGATCATCGCACCGTTGCGGCGCTTCGCGATGGCGCCCTGCTGGGCGCGGCCGTAGTGGTCGAAGACGTGGTAGATCAGGCCGCTTCCTGACGTGAGCGTCAGAAACTCGGTCTGAAAACCGATAAGTCCGCGGGAAGGAATCATGAAATCCAGGCGCACGCGACCGCGCCCATCCGGCTGCATGTCGCGAAGCTCGCCGCGGCGCTCGCCAAGCGCCTGCATGACACCGCCTTGATGGCCCTCCTCGACATCGACGGTGAGCTGCTCATAAGGCTCACAGATATCTCCGTCCATCTCCCGGAAAATGACCTCAGGGCGGGACACGGCGAGCTCGTAACCCTCCCTGCGCATATTCTCGAGCAGAATGGACAGGTGCAGCTCACCACGGCCGGAGACACGGAACTTCTCGGGGTCGTTACCCTCTTCCACTCGCAGAGCGACGTTGTGGATGAGCTCGCGCTCCAGGCGCTCCTTGAGCTGGCGCGACGTCAAGTACTTCCCCCCCCGGCCGGCGAATGGCGAGCTGTTCACCTGGAACGTCATGCTCACCGTGGGCTCGTCCACCGTGAGGGGGGGAGGGCTTCCGCATGCTCCGGGTCGCACAGGGTGTCCGAGACGTTCGGGGAATCCAGCCCCGTTAACGCCACGATGTCGCCCGCGCTAGCCTCCTCCACCTCCACCCGCTTTAGACCCAGAAAGCCGAACACCTGTCCCACCTTCGAGCGGTGGCTGTCACCGTCTCGCTTGATGAGGGTGACGACCTGGTTGCGGCGCACCGTGCCCCGTGCGATACGGCCGATGGCGATGGCGCCCACGTAGCTGGAGTAGTCCAGCGTCGAAATCTGCATCCGGAACGCACCGGCCCGGTCGACCGGAGGTGGCGGGCAATGCTCGATGATGGTCTCGAAGAGCGCCGTCATGTCGCCGCTGCGAACCTGCTCCGTGAGCCCGGCATAGCCGTTCAGCGCCGACGCATAGACGATCGGGAAGTCGAGCTGAGCGTCGCTCGCACCCAGACGGTCGAAGAGGTCGAACACCTGATCCACCACCCAGGAGGGCCTGGCCCCATCCCGGTCAATCTTATTGACGACGACGATTGGACGAAGGCCGTGAAGAAACGCCTTCTGGGTCACGAAACGGGTCTGGGGCATAGGCCCATCCACCGCGTCCACCAGGAGCAGCACCGAATCCACCATGGAGAGCACCCGCTCGACCTCACCGCCGAAGTCCGCGTGGCCCGGCGTATCGACGATATTGATGCGGTACTCGCCCCACCGAATTGCCGTGTTCTTGGCAAGGATCGTAATCCCTCGCTCCTTCTCCAGGACATTGGAGTCCATCACTCGCTCTACCGGACCGAAGCGGTCGCCCAGCGTCCCGGACTGCTGGAGCAACTTGTCGACGAGCGTGGTCTTGCCATGGTCCACGTGGGCGATGATGGCAATGTTGCGCAAATTCTCGATCACTTCGGCGGGAGCTCCCTGTGCCTGGGGGAAGTATGGGGCGTCGCTAATGCTCGGGGTGGCGGACGGGGCGGCGCCATCCGAGGCAATTGTGGACCGCGCAGTATATACCGTTACGACTTGGGTTATTCGCTTATTGGGATGGGCCGCTCGCGCCGGAAGCCGCCGTGAATACGTCTCGTGTAGCTTGACGGCAGCCTCCCTGCTGCCCACACCGCCGGCGCGAGCGGCCCGTCCCCTCTGGCCCAGAAGCGAAAAACCCAGGTGAGTCCCGTTTTGCCGATCCCCCGGAGACGATGCCTGAAAACGCCAACCGCAAGGCAGCCCGACAATCAGAATATTCTGATAAATCAGATCCCTGAGCGTTCCCCCCCGGGGTTGCACTGCCGGCGTAAACCGGTCAGGATAGTCGATCCGGCGCATACTGGGGCAAGCAGCCAGCGAGGCTGGCGCCGTACGAGCCCGGACCAAACTACATCAAGGAAGCGCGAGCAGTATCCCAAGCATGACCCCTGCAGATCTGAAACCCGTCCGCGATCACATCGCATCCCGGATCATCGGCCAGCAACACTTCATCGACAGCATGCTCATTTGCCTGCTGAGCGATGGCCATCTGCTGGTGGAGGGCATGCCGGGCCTCGCCAAGACCACGGCAGTGAAGGCACTCGCGGAGTCCCTGGAGGGTGACTTTCACCGCATCCAGTTTACACCGGACTTGTTGCCGTCGGACCTCATCGGCACCGACATCTATCGCCACGAGAAGGGCGAGTTCGAGTTCCGCCCAGGACCGCTGTTTCACAACGTCTTGCTCGCCGACGAGGTCAACCGCGCCCCTGCCAAGGTGCAATCGGCCCTTCTCGAGTCGATGGCCGAGCACCAGATCACAGTGGGGCAGCGGACCTACCCGCTGCCTAAGCTGTTCATGGTGCTAGCCACGCAGAATCCGGTGGAGCAGGAAGGCACCTACCACCTCCCAGAGGCGCAGCTGGACCGTTTCCTGATGGAAGCGGTGGTCGACTACCCCACCCGGGAGGAAGAGCTGAAGATCCTGGATCTTGACCACCAGCAGCAGAAGACGAGCTACACACCGCCGGCCAAGCGGTTGTCCCAGGCGGAGCTGTTCGCCATGCGGCGGGACGTGGCCAACCTGTATCTGGATCCGAAGCTCAACAGCTACATCGTGGACCTGGTGCAAGCTACGCGAAACCCGAAGATCTACGATCCGGATCTCGCCCGCTGGTGCCGCTTCGGCGCCTCGCCCCGGGCAAGCATCGCATTGGCACGGTGCGCTCGCGCACGGGCCTGGGTCGACGGCGACCAATTCGTCGCCCCCCATCACATACAATCGGTGGCACCGGAGATCCTCCGCCACCGCCTCCTGCTCACCTTCGAGGCAGAAGCCGAGGGCATCACTACCGACGAGTTCATCAATCGGCTGCTGAATCTCGTCGCGATTCCATAAGCGAGGCTCGCGGAGGTACATGAGTCTCTATCCCCGTCTTGACGACCTGCTGGAGCTTCGTCACCAGGCACACACCCTGGGCCTGGCATCTCACCACCTGGTGAACTCGACCTTCGCCGGCCTTTATGCGTCTGTCTTTCGCGGCGCGGGGGTCAATTTCGAAGAGGTCAGGGAGTACCGGCACGGTGACGACATCCGCTATATGGATTGGAAGGTCACCGCGCGCACCAATGAGCCACACCTGAAGGTCTTCCGCGAGGAACGCGAGCGCTGCGTCGTCCTGTGCGTGGACAAGGGACCGCACATGAACTTCGGCACCCGCGGCACCTTCAAGTCGGTCCAGGCGGCCAGGGCCGCTGCACTCGTCGGCTGGGCGGCAAGCCGCCTCAACGATCGGGTCGGAGGTCTCGCGTTTGGGGACCCGGCCGCCGGGCTGCAGCACTTCCGACCCTCCCGCGGACGCCGCGCCTTATGGCAGCTGCTGCGCACCCTCACCATCCCCGGCGTGACCCAGGACAAGTCCATCGACTGCCTCGGCGGTGCCCTGCAGCGCGCAACCAGCGGCCTGCCCACCGGCTCGCTCGTGTTCGTCATCGCCGATCTCAATCGAGATGCAATGGGGCTCGAGCGTATCCTGGGCAATTTGATCCAGCGCAACTCCGTTGCCCTAATCCCTGTGGACGATCCGGCGGATTGGGAAATTCCCTCCATGGGAGTGACCACCTTCACCGGGACCGACGGGACGCTGATCGAGATCGACACCGACGACCCTCAGGCCCGCCGACTTTATCGCGAGACATGGGAAGAGCGGCGCGACATGCTCCAGGCAATCGCCTACCGATTGAACGTCATCCTGCTGCCTGTGCGCACGGACCAAGAGATCCACGTCAGTCTCATTCACAGCCTCGAGCAGCGATCCCGAACGCGGGCGGTCTGATGTATCCAGGTATCGAGCAGCTGCGAGACATTCACGGCATCCAAGGCGTGCCGTGGTGGCCGCCCGGCCCCGGCTGGTGGGCCCTGGCAATCTCGCTCCTCGCCGTCACCGCCCTTGCGTGGCGCTTTCGCACAAGTCTGCGACTGCGCATTCCCCCACTCCCCGTCCTGACTGTGGGGAGCTGGCGGTGGGACGCGGCGCGCAAGCTCCGCGATCTGCGTCGGCGGGCGATCAAGCAGGACCTCAAGCAGACGGCCGGTGAGCTCTCGGAGTTGCTGCGCCGCATCGCCATGGCGCGGCTCGGTCGCGACAGCTGCGCCGGGCTTACCGGCAGCGATTGGCTGGAGTGGCTGCACGGCCATGACCCCAATGGCTTCGACTGGACGCAGCGCGGCCGCGTCCTGCTGCACGCACCCTACGCCCCCCCCGGCAAGGCGGGCGCGGCCGAAGAGATCGCGGCGCTGATCGACGCCGCCTACGACTGGGTGGCTGCCGAGGACAAGAAACATGTTTGAGTTTCACTGGCCGTGGGCTGCGCTGCTCTTGCCGCTGCCGTTTCTGCTGCCCCTGCTGTGGCCCGAGAAGCGCGAGACGAAGGAGCAGGATCTGGAGGGACAGCGAATCACCCTGCTGCATCCGCGCCTCGTGGAGCTTCAAACGGCCTACCAGGCACGCCGTCCGCGCCGCCAGCTTGCGGGCTGGCTGTACCGGGCGCTGCTCTACCTGCTGTGGGCGGGCCTGGTGGTCGCCCTCATGCGGCCCCAGTGGCTCACGCCACACACGGAGGTGAGCACTCCGGGCTACGACCTGATGTTGGCGGTGGACACTTCTCACTCCATGGAAGCGTTGGACTTCTCTGTCGAGGGCAGACAAGTTACCCGCATGGCAGTCATCAAGGGGGTCATGGGCCGCTTTCTCGACGCCCGCAAGGGAGACCGCATCGGCCTCATCATCTTCGGCAGCCAGGCCTTTGTGCTGTCGCCGCTCAGTGTCGACCGCCAGGCCGCGCACCAGCTTCTGGATGCCGTGGTACCTGGTATCGCCGGCCAAGGCACCGCCCTCGGCGACGCAATCGCGCTCGGCGTCAAGAAGCTCCGCGAGCGCCCGGAGGGCTCTCGCGTCATGGTGCTCATCACGGACGGCGACAATACCCACGGCAGCTTCGCGCCTTTCGAGTCCGCCGGACTCGCGCGGATGTCCGGCGTCCGGATCTACGTCATCGGAGTCGGCAGCAAGCAGGAAAGCATACCGATCACGGAGGACGGCGTGATCAAGCACCGGGACGACCTAACCATGGACGAGACCGTGCTACAGAAGATCGCGGACATCACCGGCGGGGCCTATTTCCGGGCCACGGACACCCGCGCCCTGGAGGAGATTTCCGACCGCATCAACCAGCTGGAAAAGACCGAAGCGGAATCCCGGACCGCTTTCCTGCCCCATCCGCTCTACCGGATACCGCTCTCGGTCGCCATACTGGCACTGCTGGGGCTGGGCCTGTTCCCTGAAGGGCGCAGACGATTCGCCAGGAGGATGGCCAGTGCCTGAGGCCGGTTTCTACTTCGAGCAGCCGACGTGGTTCTGGGGTCTGCTGGCTCTGATTCCAGTGGCATTGTGGCTGTGGCGCAGCGCGGCGCGGGCCGCGCGCGGCCCCATCCACCGATATGCCGACCCGCACCTGCTCCCCCACCTCACCGGCACACGCGAGCTCAAGATCCACGAGCGCTGGGGCCGGTTCCTGCGGTGGTCGCTGCTGTGGGCGCTGCTGATGACGGCCATGGCCGGGCCGCGCTGGGACTACGAGGACGTTCGTCTCTTCCATCCCGGGAACAACCTGCTCATCCTGCTCGATATCTCTCGCTCCATGCAGGCGGACGACGTCGCCCCCAACCGCCTCGCCAGGGCCCGCCAGGAAGTCCAAGACTTGATCATGCTGGACCGAGACGTCCGACTCGGGCTGATCGCCTTCGCCTCGGTCCCACACGTCGTGTCGCCGGTAACCGAGGATACCTACACCATCCTGAACGACCTGCCGGCCCTCTCGACAGAGATGTCCCGCCTTCAGGGCAGCCGGCTGAACCTGGCCTTGGACCGGGCCGAGATTCTGCTCGATAGCCTCCCGGACGACAGCGCGCGCTCCGTCTTGCTCATCTCCGACGGAGACTTCGACGAGCCGGACCTGGTGCCGAGGATACAGAAGCTCACGAAAAATGGAATAAAGTTCAACACGTTAGGTGTCGGGACCCCGGATGGCGCACTGGTCCCGGCCGACCGCGGCGGCTGGATCATGGACCGCCACGGTCAGCCGGTGCGCTCGTCTTTGAACGAGCCACTGCTCGAAGACCTCGCCCGCGCGGGCCAGGGCATCTACGAGCGTGCCGACTACCGGGAAGACGACAGCAAGGCGGTGCTCAAGGCCGCCGCCATCAGCCGCCTTCCGCCTGAGGCTGGCGACGAGCGCACGCGCATTTGGAACGACCGTTTCTATCTACCGGTGTTGGCCGTGATCGCCTTACTAATCCCTCAGTTCCGCGGACGCGCCCGGAGAGTCAGGGCATGAAAGGGGTCCCCGTTGCTATTGCTGCATCCGCTCTCCTCCTCGCCGGAGTAGCCCAGGCCGCCTGGTTTCTCAACAAGGAGCAAGAGGCGTTCAAGGCATTCCAAGGGGGTGACTACGCCAAGGCCGCAGAGAGCTTCTCGGATCCCTATCGCCGCGGCGTCGCGCTCTACCGTGCAGGGCATTATCAGGAAGCTGCGGATGCCTTTGGCCGCGCGGTGCACGAAAAGGAGACGGAGGACGCCAGTTACAACCTGGGCAATACCCTGTTCCAGCTCGGGGACTTCGCCGGGGCAGTCGACTCCTACGAGAGGGTGCTGAGCGAGGACCCGCAGCACGCCGATGCACAGCACAACCTGGCGCTCGCCCGCGCACTCCTCGCCCGCCTGGAGCAGGAGCAGTTCGAGAAAAAGAAGCAGGAGCAGGAGAGAAAGCAAGAGGAGCAGCGCGAGGACGAGCAGAAGCAGGATCAGCAGCAGAAGCAGGATCAGCAGCAGAAGCAGGACCAGCAGCAGAAGCAGGACCAGCAGCAGAAGCAGGACCAGCAGCAGAAGCAGGACCAGCAGCAGAAGCAGGACCAGCAGCAGAAGCAGGACCAGCAGCAGAAGCAGGACCAGCAGCAGAAGCAGGACCAGCAGCAGAAGCAGGACCAGCAGCAGAAGCAGGACCAGCAGCAGAAGCAGGACCAGCAGCAGAAGCAGGACCAGCAGCAGAAGCAGGACCAGCAGCAGAAGCAGGATCAGCAGCAGAAGCAGGATCAGCAGCAGAAGCAGGATCAGCAGCAGAAGCAGGATCAGCAAAAGCAGCAGTCCAGCGAGTCACAGCAGCAGCAAGGCTCTGAAGGTCAGCAGGGCGAAGAGAGCAAGCCCAAGGAAGGCGAAAAAAAGGAGGATCAGGAACGGCAATCCGGGAAGGCATCTGAGCAGAAGAAGGAAGGCAAGTCCGAGGCCAAGCCCTCTGACGAGCAGAAAGGCAGCCAGGATCAAGAGCAAGAGACGGAGACCGCGAGCAAGCAGAAAGAAGACCGGGAGTCCCAGGCCGGGGAACAGCCCAAGAAAGAGCAATCACAGGAAGGTCGCGAGCGAAAGGAGCAAGAGCCGCAGGATGCGCAGGCCGCTGCCAAGAAGAAGGAGGAACAGACGCAGGAACAAGCCGGCGCCGAGAAGAAGCCGCAAGAGCAGAAAGAACAGGCCGGCGGGGAGAAGAAAGAGGACCAGCAGAAGGAGCAGGCCGGCGCCGAGAAGAAGCCGGAGCAACAGAAGGACCAGGCAGGCGGTGAGAAGAAGGACGAGAATCAGGAGTCCGAGAAAGGTGCCGACCAGGAGCGCAAGAAGGAGCAGGGCGAGGGCGGCCAGGAGAAGAAGCGCGAGGAGGCGCCAGGCGGTGAGCAGAAGCAGAAGCCCGAGGAAGGCAAGGGAAAGGAGCAGGCCAAACCCGAAGAGCAGCGCCAGGAGGGCGGCGAGAAGGAGGAGCCGGGCAAGGGCAAGCGACCCGATGAGCAGCAAGAGGAGCCCGCCAAAGGCGAGGAGCCCAAGGAGGAGGCCGGCGCGAAAGGCGAGCAGCCGCCGGAGGAGCAACGGCGCAGCGCTCGCAGCGGGGAGCAGCGACAGCGGCGCCCGGCGGACGTGACGCCCCCTGAGACACCGCCAGAAGCCGGCTCGGCGGAGGCGGTGGACCGCTTCGACCAGCTCGGTCAGCAGCCCATGTCCGACGACAAGCCCAACGCGGATCAAACGTCGGCTCCGGCCCTGGGGGGGCTGCCGACCCGCGGGCCTGGGATGGCCATTATGGAGCAGCGCCTGCAGCAAGTTGAGGGCGACCCCACGTTGCTGATGCGCAACCAGTTTATGCTGGATGAGATGCAATATTTGCAGCAGGCAGGCGGACCGCTGCGGGAGAGCAGGCCTTGGTGATGCCCCGGAGGGAGCAACAGGTGTATACCGAACTCGCCCGGCTTTTTCGCCTCTGGACCAGAGGGAGCGCGCCGCTCCCGCCAGGGATGTCGGCAGCGGGGAGTCTGCCGTCAAGGCTACACGGACGTATTCGCGGCGTCCCCCGGCGGAAGTGGCCCGTCCCCAAGAAACAATTGACCCAAATCGGAACGGTATATATATCCCATGCGATTGTCGTCCTGGTACTGATCCTGATCGGAGCAGGAGACGCGCACGCGTTCAACTTCTCTTTCCCCTTCTTCCCCGGCTCCTCCGACCGCGAGGGACCGCCTATGGGCTCCCCGCCCTGGCAGTTCCGACCTCAGGACCCAAGCAACGCCCGTGGCGCTCCCCCGGGATACACGACCAACTCGCCACCCCAAGAACAAACCGAGGGCTATCAGGCCGGGCAGGGATATCCATCGGGGCCTGGTTACCAGGCGGGCGGTCCGGGGTACCGATCAGGCCCAGGGTACCCGCTCCGGCCTGGTGGATATCCGTCCGGACCCGGCTACCGGCCCGTGCCGGGCTATCAGGGGTACCAGCCAGGTCCCGGCTATCGGCCCGGGGGCGGCTACCAACCCGCCTGGCCAGGCCAATACGGGGGGGGGTATCGGCAGCAGCAGGCCCAGCAGGCGAACCGCGCACCGCGGGTTGAGGTCGAGGTCGAGGACCACCAGCCCTATGTGCAGGAAAATGTGCTGCTCAAGCTGCGCGTCGTGAGCGACGTGAACCTGGACACCGCCAACCCCGAGCTCCCCAACAGCAACGACTTCCTCCTCCAACACCTTGAAGGTCCGACGGCGCGGTCGCGGGAAGACAACGACGGGCAGCGAGAGATCGTCAACGAGTTCGTCTACACGCTCACCCCATTGCGCGCCGGCGATCTGGAGATTCCACGACTGAAGGTGACCGGCAGCTTTTCCGCTCGCGATTACTATGGTCGGTCCAATCGCTTCGAGGCGACCACCACCGACCCTGTCCACCTCCAGGTGCGCCCGGCCATGATGTCGGTTCAACCTTGGCTACCGCTCCGCAATCTCGAGCTCAAGGCAACGCTGGACGGTAACGGCGACGTGGAAGAGGGACAGCCGGTGACCCTCGCCCTGGAGCTTGATGCGACGGGAGCAACGGGCACCCAGCTCCCTAGCCTTGAATCTTGGCTCGGCTCGAAGGACTTTCGCGTTTATCGCGAGCAGACGCTGACCGAAGGCAAGCTATCTGCCGACGGTCGCCGCCTGGTTGGCAAACGTACCGAGTACTACACCCTGGTCCCTCACTCTGGAGGCAAGCTACGGTTGCCGGAAATCCGACTGCCCTGGTGGAACATCACCACCGGATCGCGGGAGTACGCGACGCTACCGATCCGGACCCTACAGGTCGACGGGGATTCCGGACCTTTCGGTCTACCGTCGTCGACAGCCGCGCTCGCCGGCGGCGGCATGAGCCGGTTTTGGCTGCCGCTGTTGGGGGTCGGCCTGTTGCTGCTGGGCTACTGGGGCGGTGTCTGGTACCGGGGCTACAAGGGGAAGCATCCAGATCGCAAAGCCCTCGGCGACCGCCTGGGTCTGGGCCTGCGGGCCGCTGCGTCTGGTGCGGCCGCAGGCCTCGGCACCTTCGTGAACAGGCTAGACCCGGCACCAGCGCTGAGGCGGATGAAACCCCAGTTGTCCAGGGCACTCCCGCCATCGTCGCGGTTCCTCATGTGCGTCCGCGCGGCGAATCGCGAGCATGACCCCGTCGCCTGGTGTGAGCGATTTCAGGCGATGACTTGTCATCACCTGCGATTCGACGCGAAGACGCCGCTACCCGGAGTCGCTGGCAGAATCCTCGCCTTGAGACCGAGCGCAGATCCAGAGCACGTCCGACGTTTGATGCAGCAGCTCGACGCTGCTCTGTATGGCCATCAGGACATCGACTTCGGCCGCTGGAAAAAGCAGTTCTTACGCCAGGTAGGGCGCGGTCGCGGCCTGCTTCGTGTAGGGGCACGCCGACCGTACTGGCAACGGCCCAGCCTGCCCGACCTGAATCCTCAGCCCTGACCGTAGTCTGCCTTGGAGCCCGTCAGGTCCCAGGCGAATGTACAGTCCAGGTGCGACAGGACCGAAATCATACCGCTCTCGCCATCTTCCACCATGACGGCGACAGGTGCCTTGTTTCCAAACTGCTTGTTGCCTCGCTTCACCCACAGGGTCCGCATCTCCGGATTGCGGGGGAAGTAGGTCTTGAGCGCTTCCGCGATCCGCATCAGATAGGCGACGCGCCGGTTCACGGGCGGCTCGTCCGGAAATGGCGCATCCTCGCGAAAGCGGGCGACGGCACGCGCCTTGACGGTGTCCGGCAGGGAGAGGATAGCAGCGATGTCGCGCGCCGAAAGACCCCACCCCTCCAAGAGCTCCATGGTAAGGCGTGTCACCGCCAGACGTTCATCGAGGGTCAGTTCAGTCATATTGAGATGGGCGTCCAGGTTGGGGGTTGTTGCGCGCCCCCCGACCGCCGGAAAACGCCGCAGATGGAAAGGAAATTGAGGCGCGTCAGCGCAAATCCAACCCCGGCACCCGCGTCGCTTCTCCGATCCCCAAAGTCGACCTCGGAGGCGGCAAGAGATCCACAGCCGCTAACGGAAGACGCGGGAGATGCGCATTACCAAGGGTATGTGCCGAAGGCGACGCATGACGCGCGCAAGGTGCTGACGACCATGCACACTGATCAAGAAGTCGAGGGTTGAGGTCATCCCGTCCTTCTCCCGCGACTGCACGTTGTCAATGTTCGAACCCATCTCGGCGATCGCGGCGGCTACGGTAGCGAGAGCCCCCCGCCTGTTCCCAACTTCGACCCGGATCTCCGTGGCGAAGTCCGTGCCCGGCTCGCTCGCCCACTCGACGTCGACCCACTTGTCCCGCTGGCTGTGAAAGTCGCCAAGGTTGCGGCACTCCTGGCGGTGCACAACGATCCCCTTACCGGGATTGAACAGTCCGACGATGGCATCGCCAGGAATCGGTCGGCAGCAGCGGCCGTAGTTGACCACCATGCCTTCGGTACCCTTGATCGACAGGCTGTGCGCCTCGCCGGAGCCCTCCGCACACCCCTCGCCGCCGCCATCAGCCATGAGACGACGCGCCACCAGGGTTGGCATTCGGTTGCCGAGTCCGATGTCGGTCAACAGAGCCTCCGGTCGCGGCAGCTTGGCTTCCTCCAGATATGCGGCGAGACGCCCCTCCGGCACCCCATGCAAATCGACGCCGTAAGGAGCCAGCTCAACGTCCAGGAGCCGCCGGCCGAGCACCTCCGCCTCCTTGTGCTGGAGGTTCTTGAGGTAGGCCCGGACGTTGGCGCGTGCCTTTCCGGTCACCACGAAATTCAGCCAGGCAGGGTTGGGGGCCGCCCCAGGGGCATTGATGATCTCCACCGTTTGGCCGCTGCGCAGCCCCGTGCGCAAGGGTGCGAGCCGGCGGTCGATGCGCGCCGCCACGCACGTATTGCCTACGTCGGAGTGGATGGCGTACGCAAAATCCACCACAGTTGCGCCCCGCGGCAGCACAAGGATGCGCCCGCGCGGCGTGAACACATAGACCTCGTCTGGAAACAGGTCGACCTTGACGTGCTCCAGAAACTCCACGGAGTCCCCTGACCCGCGCTGCATCTCCAGCAAATTCTGCAACCAGTCCGCGGCTAGCCCCTGAAGACTGCCTCCGTCTCCGCTTCCCGACTTGTACATCCAATGGGCAGCGATGCCCGCTTCGGCAACCCGCTGCATGTCGCGAGTGCGGATCTGGATCTCGATGGGAACGCCCTGCGGGCCGAATAGAACCGTGTGGAGCGACTGATACCCGTTGGACTTCGGGATGGCGATGTAGTCCTTGAAGCGGCCGGGGACGGGCTTGTAGAGATTGTGTACCAGTCCAAGGACTCGGTAGCAGGTGTCGACGCGGTCGACGATAACGCGGAAGGCGAAGACGTCCACCACGTCCGACAACGATCGCCGCTTTTCGCGCATCTTGCGGTAGATGCTGTAGAGGTGTTTCTGGCGGCCAATCACCTCGCCGGTGATCCCCTCCTGGCTCAAGCGCCGCTCGAGGGCCATCTCCACGTTTGCTACGAGCTCCTTGCGGGCGCCGCGGGCGCGCTTCACCGCTCGTTGGAGAACCCGATGACGCCAGGGCCAGTAGTGAGCGAATCCGAGATCCTCCAGCTCCAAGCGCACGGTGTTTATGCCCAAGCGATTGGCGATCGGTGCATAGATCTCCAGGGTCTCCAGGGACACGCGCCGGCACTTTTCCGGCGACATCACCCCCAGCGTGCGCATGTTGTGGAGTCTGTCCGCCAGCTTGATCAGAATGACCCGAATGTCCTTGGTCATGGCCAGCATCATCTTGCGGAAGCTGGCCGCCTGGGCCTCGGCCCGGGACTTGAAGTCGATCTGCGTAAGCTTGCTGACCCCGTCGACGAGGTCTGCAATCTCCTGGTCGAAGGCCGACGCGAGCTGGTCCTTCGCCGTCGCCGTGTCCTCTATCACGTCGTGCAGCACGGCGGCCATCAGGCATTTTTGGTCCATGCGCATCTCGGCCAGGATGCGGGCCACGGCGATGGGATGGTATATGTAAGGCTCGCCCGACTTTCGCTGCTGACCGTGGTGGGCCTCCGCGCCGAAAAGATAGGCCCGATAGACCTCCCGTATCTGCTCAGAAGAGAGGTAGGACTCCAGATAGACGCACAGGTCGCTGATCAGGAAGCGGGGCTTATCGACCGCTACCGCGGCGGGGGCGATCACCGGTGGGGCGATAGCAGCCATGGCCCGGATGTCCGCGCCTCAGGGTGAGCATCCGCGTCGATCCGCGGTCGTGCCTCCACGCACGGCACCCGCGGAAACCGCAAGGAACGACTCCTCACCCCCAAACGAGCCGACCGACCGGCAACCGAGCGGGTGTCGACTTGGCCGTATAAGCAACAGAGGGCGAAGAATGGCTGCGGCGCCCAAGCGCACGTCTCGTACCCTACTCGGGGAAATCGGCTTGCAGGTTGGCCGCGAGCTCCTCAGCAAGTGCCTGCTCGAGGGCCTTGGCGGCGTCCTCCTGCTCTTGCTCGGCGGCCTCGAGCGATTCAGGGCCGAGCACCCCGGCCGCGATCTCGCGCAGGGCCATGACCGTCGACTTGTCGTTCTGCCACGGCAGCAACGGCTCCACACCGTGCGTCAGCTGCCGAGCCCGTTTGGTCGCCAGCAAGACGAGATCAAATCGATTGTCGACTTGCCTGAGACAATCCTCTACGGTAATGCGTGCCATCTGATGCTACTCCAACGATTTTAGATACTTGATGCCATACGGTAGCTCAAGTGCCTTAGGTTAGCACGACGGCCTAACAAAGACGCGTTGAGCGCCGTCCCGGCGTGCACCGTTCGATGAGCACCCTGCGTCAAGGACTCCGCCCGCCGGAGCACGGCGGGATGCTGCTTCGAGGCAGTCCTCAGAGTGAGAGCGACCAGTCAAACCAAGGGATGGGGACGATTTTCCCTAGATACGAGCGGACGGGCCACCCCGCATGTGCCGGCAACCCGGCCACACCGCCCTCCGGCTCCCCGCTCCGGAAGGATCGGGAGTCGTCCAGCGTCAGGCTACACGAGTGGCGGACAAGAATGCGTACAGAACGCACACGGCTTTTCCGCTTCTGGATCGAGGGGCCGGGTTGCGCCGGCCGGCGGTGTCGGCAGCCGGAAGGCTGCCGTCAAACCTTCAGGGCGAATTCAAGGCGTCCCCCCGGCGGACGCAATCCGGCCCCGGAACAGCCAAAACCAACATGCGAACGTTATAACGAAGTTAGCTTAGCTGTCCCTGGGATGGCTCAGATCTGCCAGCAACTCGGACAGGCGCACGGTCTGACGGTCGCGACGCAATCGCTCGGCATTCACGACGCACCCGAGGGCAGCGAGCGCATCACTGAAGCGATCGTTCACGACCAAGTAGTCGTACTCCCGATAATGGGACATCTCGGAGCGCGCGCGAGACATGCGGCTCGCGATGACCGCCGCATCGTCTTGGCCGCGCCCGCTCAGACGATCCTCCAAGGTGGCCGTCGAGGGCGGCAGGACAAAGATCGAAACCGCCTCCGGAAACCGTGCACGCACCTGACGCGCGCCTTGCCAATCGATCTCCAACACGAGATCCCTGCCCCGGGCCAGCTCGGCTCGCACCGTCGCCTCGGCCGTTCCGTACCTGTTGCCGAAGACCTCCGCATGCTCCAGAAAGGCGCCCTCGGCGACCATGGCCGCAAAGGAGGCCGTGTCGACGAAATGGTAATGAACACCGTTCTGCTCTCCCGGCCGCGGGCCGCGGGTGGTATAGGAGACCGCGAGACCCAAGCCCTGATCCTGCGCCAGAAGTGCCTTGACCAGACTCGTCTTTCCCGCCCCAGACGGGGCGGACACGATGAAGAGGATTCCGCTAGACATACACCGACCGAACGCTACTCGAAAAACAACAGCCTACTCGATATTCTGGACCTGCTCGCGCATCTGCTCGATCAAGACCTTCATGTCCACCGCCAAGCGCGTCACGTCGACGTCCGCGGACTTGGAGCCCAAGGTGTTGGCCTCTCGGTTGAGCTCCTGCATCAGGAAATCCAGGCGGCGGCCGATGGGGCCGCGGCTCTGCAGCACCTTCATGACCTCCTCGACATGGGCCGCGAGCCTATCCATCTCTTCGTCGACGTCCAGGCGCTGGGCAAGCAGAACCAGCTCCTGCTCGAGCCGGCTGGGATCGAGCTCCGCACGCACCTCAGCCAAGCGGTCCATCAAACGCTGGCGCACTGCCGCCAAGACGTTCGGCATGCGCTGTCGAACGGCAGCGACCTTCGCGAACAGGCTCTGACACCGCTCGCGGATGAGCTCGGCAAGGCGCGCCCCCTCTCGCTCGCGGGTCGCGACCAGCGAGTCGAGTGCCGTATTCAGAAGGTTCACCGCCTGAACCTCAATCGCCGTGAGGTCCTTCTCCTCTTCCTGCAGCACGCCCGGCCAGCGCAGCAGCTCGAAGGCGCTCGGATCGGCCGAGCCGCCGACGAGAGTCGCCACCTCTGCCCCGACGGCCAGGAGCTGCTCGAGGTAGTGGCGATTCAGACGCAGCTGCCCGTCCGCCCCGGGCGTCGGTGCATACCGCAGGGAGCAATCGACCTTGCCGCGCCCCAGGCGCGCTGCAACCCGCTCGCGTACCGCCGGCTCCAACCCCCTGATGTCCTCGGGTAGACGGACGAAGGGCTCGAGAAACCGGTGATTGACGGAGCGCAGCTCCCAGGTCAGCTCACCCTGCTCGGTGGTGGCCGTCTCCCGGGCAAAGGCCGTCATGCTCTTTGTCATCTGGGGTCCTCTGGGCTAACGGAACGCTGGCAGTCGCCCCACAGTGGGCGGCTCGATCCCTGTTCCCGCTGTACGTCGGATGTGCCGTCCGTGACAACCGTTTGATGTGACCGGATTCACCGCTTGCGCCGCTCAGGCCGCATGCCCGCGACGCACCCGGGGGCAGCGGTTATGATAGCTCACGCGCCGGCATATAGCCCCATTGCACGACGAGTGACCCATGGCACGCGGCCGTAGCAGCCTCCCCCCGGGGACCCTGATCGACACCTACCGGATCACGCGAACGATCGGCAAGGGGGGGTTCAGTCTGATCTATCTCGCGCTCGACGACGAAACCGGCGACGAGGTAGTGGTGAAGGAGTACCTCCCGAAGAAGCTCTCCCGCCGCGACCGATCGCTCGGGCTTATCCCGGTGGACAGCGCCCTGGCAGAGAACGTCCACCGTGGCCGCAAGCTCTTTTTTCAGGAGGCGAAAGTCCTCGCATCCCTACGCCACCCGAACATCGTGCGCGTGCTCGGGTTCTTCCTCGCGAACAACACTGCATACTTGGTGATGCAATACGAGCGCGGCAAGAATCTCGGAACCTACGTACACGAGCGCAAGGGAGGGCTGAGTACGACCTTTATCTGCCAGGTATTTCTGCCCGTTCTGGACGCCTTGGCCATGATCCATTCCCGCTCCCTTTTGCACCTCGATGTGAAGCCCGGGAACATCCATGTACGGCACGGCAACGAGCCACTGTTGCTGGATTTCGGGGCGGTTCACCCACTTGCACGCGGTCCTACTCCCAGAGGGCAAGTCATTACCGCCGGCTATTCGCCGGTCGAGCAGTATTACCGGGGCGGGCATATCGGGCCCTGGACGGACGTCTACGCGGTGGGTGCCAGCAT
Organism: uncultured Gammaproteobacteria bacterium; assembly: GCA_963824085.1. Lineage (GTDB taxonomy): Bacteria > Pseudomonadota > Gammaproteobacteria > Chromatiales > Chromatiaceae > JARRNE01. Next base: position 95,165 of record CAWGNT010000013.1, on the reverse strand, counting down.
GCGGACCTGCATGGAGGGCCGGACACCTCCTCCGGCACTCGACCGCCACGGCCGCGACCCGTTGGTCCCGGCGAAACGCCAGTTTCGCGGCCGCTATCCATTCTTCTTGCTCGAAGCCGTGGACTGGGCCATGGCCATGGACCCCGGTGAGCGGCCCCAGGACGCAGGGGTGCTCTTGCGGGCTCTGCGCCAGTTCACCAACGAGCTCCCATCCTCCCGCTTCGCGCAATCGCCGGAGACGGCGAGCCCGTCTGAGCAGCCTCGCTAACGCCTGGCGCGAGCGCGGCCCTGACGAATGTCGGTCACCGGCACCATGACCGTTTCCCTGACCCAGCCCCTTCCCGGAGCGCGAGGGATCGGCGGAGCGCGCTGCAGGCGACCTTGTAGTGAAGAGGCCGCAGATTTGACGCAGCGAGTGTCGCCGCGGAAGATGCGGATGTCGCGACACGCGATAGCGCCCGCGTGGGATGGGCCTTCTTCCACTTCTTCGACGGCTTCAGTCCCTTGAAGATCGACGGATTGGGTAACCACAAGCTTGCAGCCTCACGCCCCGAGGTCCCAGCGGACGATCTGTGCCACACTCTCCAGATCAAACACGACAACCAGTGGAATTGAGATCCGATGCGACCATCACCGCGCCGCCCCGATGAGCTGCGCTCTGTCCGCTTCACGCGCAACTACACGCGCCACGCCGAGGGTTCGGTACTAGTGGAGCTCGGCGACACACGCGTGCTTTGCACTGCGAGCGTGGAGGCGCGTGTGCCGCCCTTTCTCAAAGGTCAGGGTCGCGGCTGGGTAACGGCCGAGTACGGGATGCTTCCGCGCTCGACCGGTGAACGTACACCGCGGGAGGCCGCGCGCGGCCGACAGGGCGGGCGTACGCTCGAGATCCAGCGCCTCATTGGCCGTTCCCTGCGCGCCGCCTGTGATCTCACCCTGCTGGGAGAGCACACCATCACCCTGGACTGTGACGTCATCCAAGCGGATGGCGGCACGCGCACCGCTTCGATCAACGGGGCCTGGCTGGCCTTGCACGATGCGGTCAAGCGACTCATTCAGCGAGGACAGATTGGGGGTGAACCCCTGCACGCCCAGATCGCCGCCATTTCTGTCGGAATACATCAGGGCGAGCCCGTGCTCGACCTCGATTACGCCGAGGACTGCAGTGCGGAGACGGACATGAACGTGGTGATGGACGCGAACGGGGGATTCGTCGAGATTCAGGGTACTGCCGAAAGCAGGGCCTTCTCCCGTAGCCAAATGGACGCCATGCTGGATCTGGCGTCCACCGGTATCCAGGCGATCCTGGCTGCCCAGAGGGCAGCGCTCGGGTAGCTCCCCTTCCGTATCGGCGCGACTTCTATGACCCATGAACATAGTGGCGAGTCCATCGTGCTCGCGAGCAACAACCCGGGCAAGGTGCGGGAAATCAATGAGCAGCTGGCCAGCGAGCATATCCGCGTGATTCCGCAGGGCGACCTCGGCATCTCCGAGGCCGAGGAGACGGGCCTGACTTTCGTGGAGAACGCGATCCTCAAGGCGCGCAACGCCGCCCAGCACAGCGGCCTTGCCGCTATCGCCGACGATTCCGGGATCGAGGTCGACGCCCTCAAGGGCGCACCAGGCATTTGGTCGGCCCGCTACGCAGGTGCGGGGGCATCCGACGCAGACAACTTGGAACGGTTGCTCGCAGAGCTCCACCGCGTCCCCGACGCCGTGCGGACCGCCCGCTTCCAATGCCTGATGGTGTACATGCGACACGCCCGAGACCCCACTCCGGTCATCTGCCAGGGCACTTGGGAGGGACGCATCCTGCTCGGCGCGCGCGGCGAGAACGGGTTTGGCTACGACCCGGTATTCTATGTGCCGGAAACGGACTGCAGTGCGGCCGAGCTGCCGTCGGCCACCAAGAATCGCCTGAGCCACCGCGGCCAGGCACTCACGAAGCTGGTGCACTATCTGCGCGGTGGAGCCTGAGGACGTCGTGACCGGGCACGGCGCTGGAGCGAACGACGTGGCCATCCGCATCGCACGGGTGCGCGCCCGCATCGCCGCAGCCGAGCAACGTTTCGCCCGCACGCCGGAAAGCGTGACCCTGCTGGCGGTGAGCAAGCTCCAGGGCACCGATAAGATCCAAGTCGCGGCTGATGCCGGTCAGACTGCATTCGGCGAGAGCTACGTCCAGGAGGCAATTGCGAAGATGGACGCCCTCACCGACCTCGCCCTCGAGTGGCACTTCATCGGGCGCATCCAGAGTAACAAGACCCATTTGATCGCCGAGCGCTTCTCCTGCGTGCACAGCCTTTACGACCTCAGGCACGCCCGGCGCCTGAGCGACCAGCGGCCATCTGACCTGCCGCCCCTCAAGGTATTCTGCCAGGTCAACTTGAGCGGGGAACCCACCAAAGGGGGGTTGCCGCCCGAGCTCGTGGGAGATTTCATCGCCGCCTGTCGGGGACTGCCCCGCCTAACCATCGTCGGACTCATGACGCTGCCGGCTCCGGCGGACGGACTGGAGGCCCAGCGCGCACCATTTCGGGCACTGCGCCTTCTGCGCGAACGCAACGCAACGTCATCCTGCCCTCTCCCAGCGCTGTCCATGGGTATGACAGACGATCTCGAGGCGGCCATCGCGGAGGGTGCCACCGTCGTCCGAGTGGGCACGGCCCTGTTCGGCCCGCGCCCGCCAGGCTGAGTATCATTGGAATGCAACATCTCCACACCCCCATCCCATAGACTCTCATGACCCAAGAAACAATTGCATTCATCGGCGGCGGCAACATGGCCGCCAGCCTGATCGCCGGACTGATCGCCGACAACTACAGCCCCCAGAGAATGGTCGTAAGCGACCCCGACGGTACCAAGCGTGATGCCCTGCTGGCACGCTTCGGCGTCCGAGCAACGCCAGACAACCTGGAGGCCATTCGTGGGGCGGACGTCGTCCTCTTGTGCGTGAAGCCGCAGATGGCTCGGGCCGTATGCTCCGAGCTGGCGCCAGCGGCTGCCGCTGTCCCGCTCATCATCTCGGTGATGGCGGGCATCCGCGAACAGAGCCTCCAGGCGTGGCTGGGCGGGCCGCGCGCCCTGGTGCGCGCCATGCCCAACACTCCCGCCATGATCCAGGCCGGGGCTATCGTCCTGCACGCCACAGCAGATGTGACGGCAGACCAGCAGAGCCAGGCGGAGACGATCCTGCGCGCGGGAGGCCTCACCCGCTGGGTCGAGGAGGAGGAGCTGATGGACACAGTCACCGCCCTCTCGGGCAGCGGTCCCGCCTATTTCTTCCTCCTTATGGAAGCCTTGGAGCAAGCGGGCATCGATCTCGGCCTGGACGCCGAAAGCGCTCGACTGCTCACCATACAGACCGCCTTGGGCGCCGCCCGCATGGCGATGGAGAGCACGGATTCCCCGCGCGAGCTGCGCCTGCGAGTCACCTCCCCTAAGGGCACGACGGAGCGCGCCTTGCAGATTCTGGAGTCGGGCGGGTTCAGCACGACTGTCGAGCGCGCGGTTCGTGCCGCCTGCGAGCGCTCGCAAGAGCTGTCACGAATGCTCGGGGAGCAGGCATGAGCTCCTACGTCGCAAACCCCGTCGTCTTTCTGGTGCAGACCCTTTTCGGGCTCTATATCGCCTTGGTCCTGCTGCGTTTCCTGCTCCAGTGGACGCGCGCGGATTTCTACAATCCCATATCTCAGCTCGTCGTCAAACTGACCAGCCCGATCCTGCGGCCCTTGCGGCAGGTCATTCCGGGCTACGGCGGAGTGGACCTGGCGTCGCTAGTGGTCGCCTGGCTGCTTCAGGCCCTCGAGCTCGCACTGCTCACGCTGATTCTCGGACTGGACCGGAATCTTGCGGGCGCACTGGCGTGGGCCATACCCGCCCTCATCAGCCTGGCAATCAACATGCTCTTGTTCGCCATCCTCATTCGCGTGATCCTCAGCTGGGTCAATCCCGACCCCTACCATCCCGCAGCCGCGCTGCTCGACCGCCTGACCGAGCCGGTCCTGGGCCCCGCCCGCCGTCTGATCCCTCCGATTAGCGGCCTGGATCTATCCCCCATGGTCGTGATGATCGCGCTGGTCGTGCTCGAGATGCTCCTCATCCCGCCTCTCAAGCTCGTGACGGCGAGTCCGTTCTGACGCCGGCACGCACGGTGAACGGCACGAATTGGTACCGATGGGAGGATGGCGACCTGATTCTAAACCTGCGCGTCCAGCCGCGGGCGAAGAGAGACGAGGTACTCGGCCCGCAAGGAGACCACCTACGCGTACGCATCACCGCCCCGCCGGTGGAGGGGAAGGCAAACGAGCACCTGTGCCGCCTTTTCGCCGACATCCTCGCAGTGCCACGTTCCCAGGTGGTCTTGGTGGCCGGGGGGCGCGGGCGTCTCAAGCGACTGCGCATCCACGCCCCGGCGAAGCTCCCTGAGGCCATCCAACCCGGGGCGCGCCTGCACCGTGGCCGGTGACCAAGCGCTCACTTCCGCATGCGGTCAGTTGTATCCCGGCCCCCGTCGGTGATACTTTGCAGAATACGGGGTTTCTTCCTCCCAAGTTCAAAGCCTCAGGGATTGCTGCGCATGCAGACCCCCATCATGCAACAACGCCTCGCGGCCTACCGACAATGGAAGACACGCGTATCTCGGGCCGTGTTGGAGCTAGAAGGCTGGCTAGAGACGGAAGGACAGACGACGCCCGATATCCGTGAACGCGTACGCAACACCCTCCTCGCCCTTGACAAGGACCGGTTAACCATCGCGTTCGTGGCGGAATTCTCCCGCGGCAAGACCGAGCTCATCAACGCGGTCTTCTTCGCCGATTACGGCCGCCGCCTGCTGCCTTCGACGGCCGGCCGTACGACCATGTGTCCGACAGAGCTGCTGTGGGACGACGCGCGCAACGAGGCCTACCTGCGCCTCCTACCCATTGAGACGCGGGCTCAGGATGTTCCGCTCGCAAAGCTCAAAGGCGACCCGAAACAATGGGTGCATTATCCGCTCCACGTGCAAGATCCGGAGCAAATGTCGTCAACCCTGGCAGAGATCCAGCAGACAAAGACGGTCACGATGGCCGAGGCCACCCGTCTCGGTCTGTCGACCTTCGGGCTGACTCCGGACGGCAAGCCTTCCGCTGCTCAAGCCGAGATCCCGAAGTGGCGTCACGCGGTGGTGAGCTTTCCCCATCAGCTCCTGAAGCAAGGGCTGGTGATCTTGGATACGCCGGGCCTCAACGCCCTCGGAAGCGAGCCTGAGCTCACCCTCAACATGCTGCCTGCCGCACAGGCGATCCTCTTCGTCTTGGCGGCGGACACCGGCGTCACACGCAGCGACCTGGAGATGTGGCAGCACCACCTGAAAGGCTTTCAGACGGGGCGCCAACGAGGAATCATCGTCGCGCTGAACAAGATCGACGTGTTATGGGATGACCTCCAAGAGTCGCGTGCGCTGGAGGCCGCCATCCTCAGGCAGCGGTCGTCGACTGCGGACACCCTTGGCATCGGGGCCGATGTTGTCTTTCCAGTCTCGGCCCAAAAGGCGCTGCTCGCCAAGGTTCGGGGCGACGAGACGCTCTTGCGCAAGAGCGGCCTTACGTCCCTCGAGGGTTACCTTTCCCGCAGGATGCTGGAGAGCAAACACCAGCTCTTGCTGGCGGCCCTGGAGTCGAACATCGGGCAGCTGCAAGAAAGGAATCGTGCCCGCGTCTCCGCCCAGATCAACGAGGTCAAGGCGCAGCTGCAAGAGCTCGAGCAGCTGCGGGAGAAGAGCGACGACGTGATCCAGCACCTGCTTGAAAAAACCCGGCAAGAGCAGGAGCTGTACCTCAAGGGCGTGCGGCAGTTTCAGGCGAGCCGGGAAGAGCTCATCCTGGAGACCCGCCTCAGCCGCCAGGCCCTCGCCCCCGAGACGATCGATGCGTTGATTGAGCGTGCTCACCGGGACATGCTGCACAGCTGGACCACGCACGGCATGAGCGGTGCCATGCGTGGTCTGTTCGACGAGCTGCGCCGAACGGCCCAGACCGTGGCCAGCGAAAGCGAGCGAATCCGCAAGATCGTGCGTCTGACGTACCAGCGTTTCGGTCAGGAGTTGGGATTCGCCTTGACGCCACCCAAGGTCTTTGTCCCGATGAAGTTCCGCGTGGAGATCGAGCTCCTGTTCCAGGAAGTGGAGGGCTTCCGCAAGAGCGCCGTCATGGCGCTGTCGGATCAGACGCTCGTCGTCAAGCGGTTCCATGAGCAAATGGTAAGCCGAGCCCGTATGCTGTTTGACCAGCTGCGCGCGACATTCGACGCCTGGGTGCGGGACGCCCTGCAACCGCTGGCAACGCAGATACAAGAGCACAAGCAGATGATGGAAAAGCGCCTCGAGAATCTGCAGCGCATTGGCCGCTCCAAAGACAACCTGCAGAGCCGGATCGACGAGATGCAGAAGCAGTATGTCGAGCTCGCCAAACAGCTGACAGCTCTGCGCAACATCCACAACGCTCTACATTACGACCCGCTCGCAGACGAGCAGCGCACCGGCAAGCCCCACCTTGTCATCGGTAGCGGGTGAATGGCCGCCGCTCGATTGCGCTGTGACCGACAGGGGTACCGCCCTTTGGGGCTCCCCTGGTGTAGCCCCAATTTCTTGTTCAGAAAACGATAATCGCGACCTGACGACAAAGGAGGTACCTGCCATGAAGCGCCGCCAGTTCATCAGCCTGGTCATGGGCGCTGCGCTTGTTGCGCCGCTTGCCGCCCTGGCCGACACGACCAAGGTCGACGGCTACACGATCCACCACAACGCATTTACGACGGACACGCTAACTCCCGATGTGGCCAAGGCATACGGGCTGCAGCGTAGCAAGTTTCGAGGGATGCTCGTCGTTACCGTCCTCAAAGACGAGCCCGGCACCGCGGGAACCTCCGTCCCTGCTCGCGTCGAGGCAAAAACCGTTTCCCTGAGCGGGCAGACTGCCAGAGTGCCGATGCGCGAATACCAGGATCAGAAGGCGACCTACTACGTCACCGATTTTCCCGTACACAATCAGGAAACCAAGAACTTCATCATCGACGTGACGCCCGAAGGGTCAAAAAAGACCTTCACTGCGAAGATGAGCCAAGAGTTCTACACGGACTGAGCGGGATCTGCAGCGGCGGGGTTCTACCCAAGCACACGGCTTTTTTCGGTTTGTGACCCCAGGGATCGGGTTCCGGGCGGCGGGGATTTCGGCAGCATCGCGGCTACCGTCAAGCCTACACGGCGTCTCCCGGTCCCCGAAACACGGAAAGAGCAAGTGCGACCGATATCCCAGTAAACGCAAGAGCCGCTTCCTCGCTTGAGCGCCCCCGCTGGCATATCTGGCGGTGGCAATCGCGTGCCTTGGGGGGGGGTAGCCTCGCCCGCAACCACTGCGGCCTCGCCGCTAGATGCCAGACAGCTGCCACAAGGCATACAGCCCAAAGCACAGCACCAGAATCCCGGCTGCCTGGCGAATCCAGGTCCGTTCCGAAACCCGGGCAGCCACGCCGGCCAGCATCCCCATTGCCAGCAGATTGGGCAGCGTTCCGGCTCCGAAGGTGAGCATTAAGAGCGCACCCCGCCGAGCGCTGCCTGCCGAGATACACCAGATCAGCACGCTGTAGACGAGTCCGCAGGGGATCCAGGCCCACACCAGCCCCAAGCCCAAGGCATGCCAGGGGGTGCGAATAGGGAGCAGTCGCCGGCCGAGCGGCTCGACGCGCTGCCATAAGCGCCCACCGAGACGCTCCAGACGGTCAAGGCCAAGCCACCAGCCGCTGAGGTAGAGGCCGAGAAGGATCATGAAGACGGCAGCTATGGCATAGAGGATCCGCTGGGCGTGCTGAAAAGGCACAGCTCCGACGATCAGGGTTCCCAGCGCCCCCATCAGCGCACCAGCAAGAACATAGCCCGCAATGCGCCCGGCGTTGTAGGCCAGCTGAAACGGGAGTAGCCGCAAGAGGCTCGACCGTGCCTTCCGCGGTAAACCCAGGGTCAGGGTACTGACTATCCCCCCGCACATGCCAACGCAGTGCACGCCTCCCAGCAGCCCGACGATGAAGGCGGTCAGCGCAGAGCCGTCGACGGTCATGAGGTCAACTCAACATCGAGGTTGAGCCTGGAAAGCGTAAGGCACCACGAAGTGCGCGAAGAAACGCGGAGCGGTGTGAGCTGTCTCCAAGCCATTGGGTGTGTACCATGCCCAGCTTAGGCGACGGTTATGGAAGAACGCACATGCATGACTATCAACACGAGTTCCTGAGCTTCGCGCTCGACCGGGGTGTCCTCAGGTTCGGCGACTTCACGCTGAAATCGGGCCGTAAGAGCCCATACTTCTTCAACGCCGGCCTATTCAACACCGGCAGCAGCCTGGCGGCACTTGGCCGCTTCTACGCACGCTCGATCATTGCCTCGGGCATGTCGTTCGACCTGCTGTACGGGCCGGCTTACAAGGGTATCCCATTGGCAGCCGCAGCAAGCATCGCTTTGGCGGATCATCACGGCCGAGACGTCCCTTTCGCCTTCAACCGCAAGGAAACGAAGGATCATGGCGAAGGCGGCGCCATCGTCGGTAGTCCGCTCGCGGGCCGCATACTCATCATCGACGACGTCATCACAGCCGGTACCTCGATACGCGAGTCGGTGGAGCTCATTCGCAGCCGGGATGCCAAACCCTCCGGGGTCGTGATCGCCCTGGACCGCCAAGAGCGAGGCGCAGGCGCGCGCTCTGCGGTGCAGGAGGTGAGCGACCTTTTCGACGTCCCGGTCTTCTCCATCGTGACGCTGGACAACTTAGTGTCGTACCTCGCGGAGCGGACGGACAATGCCGCGTCCCTCGAGGCCGTCCGAGCGTACCGTGATCGCTATGGAGTGTGACGTACGTCCCCAGTTGGCGAGTCACCGGTGGAGTGACGGGCCCAACACCTTGACGAGCCGGGATTCATCGCGCTTGTATTAGGGGAGTCCAGACCGACTCACCAGCGTCGCGGTCACCTCACTTTCAGTGCAACAACGGACCCGAACGACGAACGCCCAGAGTATCCCCACCATGGCTCGTTTGACACTCCTGTTCATCTCGCTGTTGGCCATCGCCACGACTGCGATCTCCGCCCCCTCAGGAACGAAGCGCCTCTATCGTTGGGTCGACCAGGACGGGACGGTGCACTACACGGATACTATTCCGCCTTCTGCCGTCGACCAGGCGCGCACAGAGCTCAGCAAGGAGGGGGTACGGGTAAAGCGCGTTCCGCCCGCCAAGTCTCCCGATGTCGTCGCAAAGGAAGCCGAGCTTGAGCGGCTGCGCAAAGAGCAAAAGGAGCTCATCGAGAAGCAGCGGGCGGCCGACCGAGTCCTTTTGCAGAGCTTCCGCTCGGAGGACGACATCATCATGGCACGTGACGGCAAGATCGCCGCTATCGACGTCATGATCGAGGTGACGCGGAGCAATGTCGGCCGCCAACAGCGTGCGTTGGGCCGATTGCGCTCCGAAGCCGCCGACCTCGAACGCGCCGGCAAGCCGGTTCCCCAGCGGCTAAGCCGCGGGATCACGGACATGGAACGCTCGATCCGTGACGCTTACGCCGGCATCCTCGACCGTCAAGCGCAGAAGGAATCGATTTACGCGCGCTCTGACAAGGACCAGGAACGCTTCAGGCAGCTGAAGCGACTCCCGACGCCGCAGGAAGGACAAGCGGAAAAGGAGGCGCGCCCTGTGCTAGACAACATCGTGCTGTGCTCTGCATCATCCGAGTGTGACCGCCTGTGGGACAAAGCGGTCGCCTACGTCCGCGCGAATGCGGCGACGCCTGTACCGCCCAGCAGCTCGACCATTCTCATCACTGCGCCTCCCGCGGCCGCAGAGCAAATTAGCATGATCCTCTCCCGCATCAACAACAAGAAGGACGAGGGCGCCACCTTGTTCCTCGATCTTCAGTGCCAACACACAGTGCGCGGCGTGCGAGCCTGCAAGAGCGAGGAGGCGAAGAAGCTCATTCAAGGATTCAGATCCGCCGTGATACAGGACGCCGCCCCGAAGTCCTAGGGTGCGACCGGAAAGAGTCCGTTCGCCATGAACAAGCGGACCGCGTCCCATTCCGCGAGAGGAGAACGGACAAAGCCGCTGCGGGCAAACTGGTGGAGGCGACCCACCGCAAGGCTCATCAGGAGCTCGGCCGCAACCTCCGGCGGCGTTGCGGCGACGGAGCCCTCGCGCAGCCGCGACTCGCGCAAGACCTGTCGCAGCTGGGTCTCCAGCCGATCGAAAAACTTGTCCACACGGGTGTGCAGTCGCTTGCCCTCTCCGAGGAGCACATCGCCGACCAGTATCCTGGAGATGCCGGGGTTCCGTTCGGCAAACGCAAACAGGAGGTAAAGGACATGTTCGCAGCGGGCGCGCGTGTCCTTCTCCGTCTCGAGGATCTGATTCACCCGACCGAACACGGTCTCCTCCGCGAACTCGATGAGCGCCTCGAACATCCGCGCCTTGTTCGGAAAATGGCGGTACAAGGCGGCCTCCGAGACACCCGCCGCGGCGGCAAGCGCGGCCGTCGTGATGCGCTCGCCCGCTCGCCGCTCGAGCTCTCGAGCCAACACCTCGAGCAGTTGTTGCTTGCGCGAAGGTCTTCCTACCATTGCCCAATAGCACCTCTTCGGCCGCGAGCCCCGTGCTCAACTCGCAGAGAAAAAGGGACTGCACAACGGCCGGCTAATCCGCCGAGCGGTGCCGCATTGGGCGCGATACGGGATCCCTAACGCCGCCGGATCAGGGTCCCGATCCCTTCGTCGGTGAATAGGTCCAGCATCACAGCGTGCTCGACCCGCCCGTCGAGAACGTGCGCAGAGCGTACGCCTGCTTGCACGGCTTCCACGGCGCACCGAATCTTAGGCAGCATACCGCCTTTGATGACTCCCTGGCGCACCAGCTCCTCGACACTCCCGACATCCAGTTCGGTGACCAGATTGCCGGCCGCGTCCAGGAGACCCGGTGCATTGGTAAGGAGAAGGAGCTTCTCCGCCCCCAGAACTTCGGCCACCCTCCCGGCGACCAGGTCCGCGTTGATGTTGTAAGAGTACCCGTCGTCTCCAACCCCGATGGGTGCGATAACAGGGATGAAATCACCGCTCACGAGCAGGTTCACGACGCTGGCATCGATACTCTCCACCTCCCCAACGTGCCCGAGATCGATAATCTCTGGCTCGTTCAGTTCCGGAGCATCCCGGCGCAGCAGGAGCTTACGCGCCCGAATCAGATCTCCGTCCTTGCCCGTCAATCCCACCGCAGCGCCGCCGTGGCGGTTGATTAAGTTCACGATCTCCTTGTTTACGAGCCCGCCCAGCACCATCTCGACGACGTCCATCGTGTCACTGTCGGTGACGCGCATCCCTTGCACAAACTCGCTGCCCTTGCCCAGTCGCTCGAGCAACCGCCCGATCTGCGGCCCGCCCCCGTGAACCACGACCGGGTTGATTCCGACCAGCTTCATCAGGACGACGTCCCGCGCGAATCCGTGCTTGAGGGACTGCTCGACCATGGCATTGCCGCCGTACTTGATGACCACCGTCTTCCCACGAAAGCGCTGTATGTACGGCAGCGCCTCGATGAGCACGTGGGCGATGCGCCGCGCTCCCTCGGTTGCTAGTGACATGTCGACTCCTTACGTCGCTGGTGACGCAGTCAGAAAGGCAGGTCGAGATCCGGGGCCGCTCGGGCCATCAAGCGCCGGAACAGCTCCTTGATCTGGGCGAGCGCCGCCTCGTCGTCTCCCTCGAATCGGAACATGAGCGCCGGTTGCGTATTGGACGCCCGCACCAGCCCCCAACCGCGATCGGAGTCCGCCCGCAGGCCGTCGATGGTCTGTACCGCGACACCCTCCAGACGATCGGCATACTTCATGACTGCTTCCATGATGTGCGCCGGCTCACCCTCCGTCAGCGGCAAGAAGAGGGCGGGGGTCGCGAGTGCCTCCGGGAGGGCCGCGAATACCTCGGCGCTGGGACGCGGGTCCAAGGCCAGGACCTCGAGCAGGCGAGCCCCCGCATAGATGGCATCGTCGAAGCCGTACCAGCGCTCGCGGAACATGATGTGACCGCTCCATTCGCCGGCGAGAAGGCCGCCGGTCTCCTGGAGCTTGGCCTTGAGGGGCGAGTGTCCCGATCTCCACATCACCGGCCTGCCGCCATTACGCAGGATCTCACTCGCCAGATGGTGACTCGACTTGACGTCGAAGACCACGTCGGTCCCCGGGTGGCGCGACAGCACATCAGCAGCCAACAGCATGAGAACCCGGTCTGTCCAGATGATTTTGCCAGAGGAGTCGACCACCCCGAGACGATCGCCGTCGGTATCGAAGGCCAACCCGAGATCCGCGTTCTCCTCGACCACACGACGCTGCAAGGCCTCCAGGCATTCGGGCCGCGACGGGTCGGGAACCCTGCCTTCAGGGAATCCCGCCTCGAGGTCGCAGTCGGTCTGCACGACCTCGCACCCGAGTCCGCGGTAGAGACGGGGAGCGAGAACCGATGCAGCCCCATTGCCGCAGTCAACCACGACCTTCATCGTGTACGCGACGGCGACGTCCTTTTCCACTCGATCGACGTAGGCGGTGATGAGGTCTCCCTTCTGGAGACTGCCTTCGCCGCGCGTGAAGCGACCACTCAGGATGCGGTCGCGCAGTGCCCGAATGCGGTCACCTTCCAGGGTCTTGCCGCCAATGACGACCTTGAGACCGTTGTAGTCGGCCGGATTGTGGCTGCCGGTGACCATCGCACCCGACGCCGGACCTTGGTAACAGGCCCCGAAGTAGAGCAGAGGCGTCGGCGCTATGTCGAGATCCACCACATCGCGACCGCTCGCGCGGATGCCGTCCAACAGGGCTCGCGACAGCTCCTTGCCTGAGGGCCTGGTGTCACGCGCCACAATCACCGTTTGATCTCCCGCCTCTGCAGCCTCGCTGCCAATAGCGAGACCAATCGCGTTCATCAGCGTCGGTGTCAGGTCCACGCCCACAACCCCGCGAATATCGTATGCGCGAAAGATCGTGGCCGGAACGGCAGCGGGATCTATACGCGGTCGCGGCGGTGAGGTTGGGGCACTCGTCGGGGACTGAGCCGGTGCCTTGGGCAATGGCTCCGAAGCGCGGCGCTTGACCGAAGGATGATCCGCGGACTCGGCGGCACCGGCAGGCTCCACCGGTGTCGCCACGACCGCAGGCGCCCCCGCCTCGCCAGCGACCGCGGTGGTGTCCGTGACGCGCACGCCTCGCAGCAATCGGGTGAGCATCTCCACAACAGGGCGCGTCTCTTCCAAACGGCAGTCCGGATGCCGCATCGGTCGCCCAGCTGCAGCGTCTTCGGCCAGCGCGACCACCGCTGCCAAATCAGTGGCAAGCGCCCCCTTGAATGCTCGCGACACCAGCCAAAGGATTGCGGCGACTAAGCCCAACAGCACGGCGTAGCCGATTCCGGCGTATAACAAGCTGTCCGTCTGGAAGACGCCGTCTCGGGCAACCCACCCCGCGACGCGCAAACGCGTGTTCGGGATTGGCACGGTAACGTCCGGATCAACGTCCTGCTTTGCCAGGCCGCGGCCGGGGTCTATCGTCACCGCTGCCTGATCCACCTGCTGCTGGAACGCTAGGCGACCTGCGGCCTCCGCCGAGGATGGAAGGATAGGCAGCCATGACAGCGGAAGAGAAATGTACAAAGTCCCCACCGCCTTGGCCCCTGTGTCGTCCAAAATGGGCCCCGCAACAGCGAGATGGGCGTCCGACTGCCCCAGTCGATGGACCTCCACAGGGGTGACCACGCGCCGTTGCTCGGCCTGCTGGACCAGATCCAATCCGGCGTAGCTCAAGGTGTCAGTCTCCGCCACCGCGGCGCCCGACCCGGCGGGCAGCAATCGAACCCCGAGGGCGTAGGGAACGAGCGGGGTGAGCGCCTGCTCCTGCGCGCGCAGGTCTTCAGGCTTACCGCTGCGCACTACCCGCTGCAGCGCGGGGTCCGTGGCCCAAGCGTCCAAGCGTTCGCGTAGTGCCGTGACCCGACGCCCGAGGTTGCTCACGACAACGCTGCTGCCGCTTCGCAGCTCGCGCAACCTGTCCGCGTCGCCCTTGACCGCCCAGGCGTAAAGCACACCGGACAGTGCCAACAGGAGGATCAGGGCAATGCCCAAGAAGGCGCGCAACCAGAAGGACGCAAACGAGGGCACGCGTACGGGCCTGGGCCCGCGTGCTCCCTTCGGTGTCTTCGCGGCCGCCTCATGCTTGTCGGCACGTCGGTTTCGCATGCTCATTCCTCGCACTAGAAGCCCCCTGCCCCACCTCCGGTGCCGGATGATGTCACGACCGCCCGGTGTGGCCGAAGCCGCCGGAGCCGCGCCCGGAGTCCGTAAACCGATCCACCACCTGGAAGTGGGCGCGCAGGATGGGCACGAGCACCAGCTGAGCGACCCGTTCTCCGACCGCGATCTGGAACCGCTCCCGGCCCCGATTCCAGCAAGAGACAAAGAGCTGGCCCTGGTAGTCCGAGTCGATAAGGCCGACGAGGTTTCCCAGGACGATACCATGCTTGTGGCCGAGGCCCGAGCGCGGTAGGACAAGGGCGGCCACGCCTGGCTCTCCGATGTGGATCGCGATCCCGGTGGGCAGGAGCTCGCTGTCGCCCGGCGCCAGTTCCAGCGGCTGGTCGATCATGGCACGGAGGTCGAGGCCAGCGGACCCATCGGTGGCGTAACTCGGAAGCGGATACTCCCGGCCTAAACGGGCGTCAAGAATCTTGACTTGCAGCGTGTGCAAGATAGCGCTCCGCGATAAGGTCTACCAAGGCGTCGCCGAGTCTGGCCTTCGGCATCATAGGAAGAGATCGCTGCCCGCCCGCCCACAAGACGAGCAAGGCGTTCTCCTCGCTGTCGAACCCGCCGGCCTCCCCGCCGACAAGATTGGCGGCAATCATGTCGAGCCTCTTCGCCTTGAGCTTCTCGCGGGCGTGCTCCGCGAGCCGCTGTGTCTCGGCGGCAAAACCCACAACAAAGGGGCGCTCAGCGAAGGACGCGACCCGCGCCAATATGTCCGGGTTCCGCACCAGGCGCAAGCTCAGCTCGGTCTCGTGCTTCTTCAGCTTGTGGGAGGCCGGAGCCGCGGGCCGGTAGTCCGCCACCGCCGCTGCCGCCACGAAGATATCGCACCCCTGCAGGTGATCGATCACCGCCGCTTCCATCTCGAGCGCCGACTCCACTCGCACGAGCTCGACATCGGCCGGCGGCGGGAGGCTCGTGGGTCCGCTGACGAGAACGACTGCAGCGCGACGCCGCACGAGGGATTCCGCGACGGCATAGCCCATGCGGCCGGAGCTCCGGTTCCCGATGTAGCGCACCGGATCCAGGGCCTCCCGGGTTGGTCCCGCGGTGACGAGGACTCGGCGCCCGGCGAGTCCGCCGCTGTTACCAAGCCCGAGTCCAGTCAGGATCTCCGACGGCTCCAACATGCGGCCAGGACCGCTCTCTCCACAAGCCTGCTCCCCTTCTGCCGGACCCAGAACCCGCACGCCGCGCTCATGCAACCGTCGCACGTTTTCCCGCGTGGCCGGGTGAAGCCACATCCGATGGTTCATCGCCGGGGCCACTACGACGGGCGCGCCAGTGGCAAGGATCAGCGTCGTCAACAAGTCGTCGGCCAGGCCGGCGGCAAGACGCGCGATCAGGTCAGCGGTTGCAGGCGCCACCACCACTAGGTCGGCCCAGCGCGCGAGCTCGATATGGCTCATGCCGGCCTCCGCTCGGGGATCCAGAAGGGCCGTCCGCACATCGTTGCCGGAAAGGGCTTGAAGGCTTAGGGGACTAATGAAGGCGGCTGCTGCCGCGGTCATCACCACCCGGACCTCGGCACCCGCGGCTCGCAGGATACGAATCAGCTCAGCGGCCTTGTAGGCGGCAACGCCTCCGCTGACGCCTAACAACACCCGGAGGCCATCTTTCCGATTCACCACGTAGAGTCACGTAAGCGCGCGTAGCTATTGGCGTTGAACGCGGATTGTAACGCAATTGCCAAGTTGCGAACCCACGCGCGGGATTGGCCCCTTGGTCGCTATGCCGTCCCTGTCGTACCCTTCGGCATTCCCAACAACGGAGAGCTCACATGCGCATTGCCGACTGGCCGGAGGACGAGCGTCCCCGCGAGAAGCTGCTCAACCGGGGAGAGGGGGCGCTGACCGACGCCGAACTGCTGGCTATCTTCCTGCGCACCGGCGTGGCCGGTAAGAGCGCAGTGGACTTAGCGCGTGAGCTCTTGTCGGAGTTCAAGGGATTGAGGGGCCTGTTCTCCGCGGACGAGCGGAGCTTCTGCGGCGCTAAGGGGTTGGGCCGGGCGAAGTTTGCCCAGCTCAGGGCGGTACTCGAAATGAGTCGTCGCTATCTGCTCGAAGAGACCAAGGACCGCAACCTCCTGACGAGCCCGGACGCGGCCCGGGATTACATCAAGGCGCGGCTCGCCGGCTATCCGCATGAGGTCTTCGCCTGTCTCTTTCTCGACAACCGCCACCGGCTGATCGAGTACGAGGAGCTCTTCCGCGGCACGATCGACGGGGCTAGTGTCCACCCTCGCGAGGTTGTCCGCCGCGCCTTGCGAGCAAACGCAGCCGCCGTGATCTTTGCGCACAACCATCCATCGGGCGTGGCCGAGCCGAGCCAATCGGATCTGCGCATCACGCAGCGCCTCAAGGACGCCCTTGCCCTTGTGGATGTCCGGGTGCTCGACCACGTAATCGTGGGGGAGGGACAGGGCACGTCTTTGGCCGATAGGGGACTGATCTGACCTAGAGCCCTTAGCGGATGGCCGAGAACCAAGAACATTGCCCGTGTCTCCTCCGCCTCCGCGAGAGGCCCGATGACGGACGGGCATGCGAGTGGCCGAGCGGCGCTTCACTTGCCATGCGCGTACTTGTCGGATAAGCTTTCGGGTCCTTTGTAATAGTCCGCTGATTTGCGCTCGATCTGAGGAGACGCGTCATGTCAAAAGTCTGTCAAGTGACCGGCAAGAGGCCCGTTACCGGTTGCAACGTCTCCCACGCTCACAACAAGACCAAGCGGCGATTCCTGCCGAACCTCCACTATCATCGCTTCTGGGTAGAGAGCGAAAAACGCTGGGTGCGCCTTCGCGTATCTACCAGCGGGATGCGCATTATCGACAAGAAGGGCATCGACGCCGTGCTGGTGGACCTGCGCGCGCGCGGCGAGACCGTCTAACGAGGTAAGGGATCATGGCTAAGGCAGCACGCGAAAAGATTCGGCTGATCTCCAGCGCCGGAACCGGCCACTTCTACACGACGACCAAGAACAAGCGTAATCAGCCGGGAAAAATGGAGATCAAGAAGTACGATCCGGTCGTGCGCAAGCACGTGATGTACAAGGAAGGCAAAATAAAGTGACACGCATCGGCATGTGAAAAAAAGCCCGCCGATGGCGGGCTTTTTCTTGTCGTCGAGGGCGCGCCTCCACGCGCGCCGCTCCACCTGCCCCCGCAATCCGTTTCAGGCGCCGACCGGTACTACCGGCTGGAGGGAATACCCGCGCAGCTTGCGCGCAAAGCTCTCAAGGGCTTGAATGCCAGTAGCTTCCGCCTGTTGGCACCATTCCTGCAGGGCCGCGAGGAGGGCCTCTTGACTCGGGGAGGAACGCTCCCAGAGGTCATGCAGAGCTTCCCGGAACTGATAGACGGTCTGGAGCTTCTGGCTCTGCGCGAGCACCTGCTCAAGCCGTCGCCGCGCCGCCGCGTCAAGACGCGATCTTTCAGCCAGCAACAGACGCTGCGTACGGCGCAATAGGCGCCGACAGTGTTGTTCGCTACGGCATACCTCGGCACGCGTGACCGGCGCCAGCACCTCCCGGGCATAGCCCGCGAACACATGCATTCGACCGACAATGACCGCTCGCAGCGTCTCCATGTCCACGTTTTTCTTGCCCTCGACGACATGTGGCTGAGGGGCGACCTTCTTGATCTTCGCGAGACCAAGTGCGCTCAGCACCCGAATGTACATCCAACCGATATCGAGCTCCCACCACTTGGAGGAGAACCGGGCCGAGCTCGGAAATGCGTGATGATTGTTGTGCAGCTCCTCACCGCCGATAAGGACGCCGAAAGGCGCTATGTTCGCGGACGAGTCCGGAGTCTCGAAGTTGCGGTAACCCCAGTAATGCCCCACGCCGTTGATCACCCCGGCGGCGAAGAGCGGAATCCAGAGCATCTGGACCGCCCACACCGTGAGGCCGTACACACCAAACAGCAGCACGTCGAGAATCAGCATCAGGCCGACGCCCTGCCACCGATAGCGGCCGTACACATGGCGCTCCAACCAATCGTCCGGTGTTCCGTGACCATAACGCCCCAAGGTCCCCGCGTTGTTCGCGGCCTCTCCGTATAGCTCGGACCCCTCGGCCAGCACCTTGCGCAGGCCCAGGACTTGCGGACTATGGGGATCTTCGGGTGTCTCGCATTTTGCGTGATGTCGTCGATGCACTGCCACCCACTCGCGGGTCACCATGCCCGTCGTGAGCCAGAGCCAGAAGCGAAAGAAATGACTGACCGCCGGATGCAAGTCCAACGCCCGGTGGGCCTGCGAGCGGTGCAGGAAGACCGTCACCGTCACGATGGTGATGTGGGTCAGTATCAAAGTGAGCGCGGCCGTCTGCCATAGGGACGGGGCCATAATTCCGTACAAGGTCATCAACGACACCTCACGAAGTGGTAGACAGCGGGACAGCGGGCGTCGGGGCCGAGCGCCTCTGTCCTCAGTTGTAAGCGAATCAGGGAAAGCGGGGGTTGCCGGATTTATCGCCTTCCGGCGGTCGGCCAGCCGGTTCCGCCGGCGGTATATCTCTTCTCACTATAGCCCACTCTGTATGGTGTGGAAAGCATAGTCACCCCTTGGACTCCTGATGGCGCTCCAACCGCAGGTTACCCAAAGCATCGCGCCATGCGGTCCAGCGTGCGGCCAACCAGCTCGTGGCGAAGGAATCGACGATCACCGCCGGACCGGCAACCCGCTCGTTCACCGGCAGGGCCTCACGGCTTAGGATGGGTACGGGGTCGTCCCAACCGAAGACCCGCCCGAGCCCATCCGGCGAGGCATCGGCAGAGGGCGGGTCCGCAGGCAGAGTCTGCACGGGCGGCTCGACGGTGACCCGCACACGGAGGTTGACCAGCTCCAAAGGAACGTCCAGCCGATGGCCGTACCTGTCGTGGTGAAGGCGGTGAAAATCCTCGCTCGTCGCCTCAACGCCTTGCCAGGGCAAATTGAGCGTGGAGGACTGGCCGCGATAGCGCAGGTCCAGCGAGGGCTCGACGCGGATGTCCGCCAACGACATCCCCTCGCCCACCAGCGCATCCCGCCCTTCCTCCGCAAGCTCGTCTATCCGCTCGCCGATCGCGCGATCGCTGCGCGTCGCGAGCGGCCCGAGCCAGGTCCGGGCCAGGAGCCGTCCAGGTGGCGTGACCAGCATCCCCAGGGCGGACAGGACTCCTGCGTGCGCGGGTACCATCGCGCGGCGCATGGCGAGCGACTCGGCAAGAGAGCATACGTGTAAGCCTCCCGCACCGCCGAAAGAGGTCAGCGTGTAATCACTAGGGTCGATTCCCCGTTGCACCGAGATAACCCGCAGGGCGCGCGCCATGTGCTCATTGCCGACGCGAATGATGCCGAGGGCTGCCTCCTCCGGCGCGAGACCCATGGCCGCGCCAAGGCGCCCCACGGCGGACCACGCGGCCGCGACATCCAGTTTCATGCGCCCGCCCAGAAACGCATCCGGCCGTAACCTGCCCAGCACCAGGTTCGCGTCGGTAATGGTGGGCGCTCGGCCACCCTTGCCGTAAGAGGCTGGCCCAGGGTCCGCGCCGGCCGACTCTGGGCCCACCAACAGCAAGCCGCCTGCATCCAGGCGGGCGATGGAGCCGCCCCCGGCGCCGATCGTGTGCATGTCCACCATCGGGACGCCCACAGGGTAGCCGGCAATCCGTCCGGAAGTGGTGATCCTGGGCTCTCCGTCCACCAGCGCCACGTCGGTGGAGGTGCCGCCCATATCGAAGGTGAGGAGCCGGCTCTCCCCAGCCAAGCGCCCGACGAACGCTGCACCTACCAGCCCGCCCGCGGGACCTGACAACAGAAGCCGGACCGCCTGGCGGGCCGTCTGCTCGGCTGCCACGGCCTCGCCGCTCGACTGCATCACTGCGACCCGCGCCCCGGGGAGACGTTCGCGCAGCCTTCCGATGTAGTCCCCGACGAGGGGCCCCACCCAGGCATTCAGCCAGGTCGCAATACCCCGCTCGTACTCACCCGTGAGGGGAAGTACCTCCGAGGACCGGGAAACGAAAGCGCCGCCGGGGACGGCCGCGGCGATCGCACGCTCGGCACTGTCGTCCAGATAGGAAAAGAGCAGGTTGATGGCGACGGCCGCCGGGCATAGCCGCTGCATCTCGGCGCGAAGGGCGTTGAGGTCCCCGTCGGTCAAGGGCTCGACCCAATCCCCGTCGGCGCCGAGCCGTCCGCCCGTCTCGAGGCACAGGTCGCGTGAAACCGGCGGAGGGCGCACGGGCGGCTGGAGATCATAGAGCGACGCTCGCGCCTGACGCCCAATCGTCAGCAAGTCGGCGAAACCGCGGTTTGCCACGTAGAGCGTACGCACCCCTTTCCCCTCGAGGACCGCGTTGGTCGCAACAGTCGAGCCGTGGATGACCTTCAGCCCGGTGGACGCGAGACCAAGCTCTGCAATCCCCTGGAGAATCGCCCGCTCCGGGTCGGTGGGGGTTGAAAGCACCTTGTGGACCTTGACCCGCCCCTCGTGCCAAAGCACGAAGTCCGTAAAGGTGCCACCAGTGTCGATACCAATGAGTGTCAGCGGCTGGACTCGCATTAGGGGTTCGCTCTGATCCACCTTAAGACTCCGCGAGCCTCCAGGCAATCTGTCGCAGCCATGGCACCATCCGATCGTCCTCCCAGGTGGTGGACCTTCACCAACGGACAAGCCGCGTGCCAGGGCGAGGCGCCTAGTGGACCAGGCAACTCCCCCCGGCCTCGCCCTTGAGTGCCAATTCTGTGACGGTCTTCAATTGGCAGGGCCGGGCTTCCAAGCTATCTTGCCCGATCCATGGAGGAGCTTCTAAGGGTGCAGGGTCTGGAACGCCGCTACGGCGAGCGCACGGCGCTCGCCGCTATCGACCTTCATATGGCGCGGGGCGAGATACTCGGTCTGCTCGGACCAAATGGCGCAGGCAAGACGACCTGCTTGCAGGTCCTGAGCGGGAATCTGCTGCCCACCGCAGGGACGGTACAGATCCACGGGATCGACCTCAGCCGCCGTCCCCGGCATGCCAAGCGGCACATCGGCTATCTGCCTGAGCGCCCACCCCTCTATCCGGAGATGCGAGTGGACGAGTATCTCGCCTACTGCGCCCGCTTGCACCGGGTGCCCCGGCTGAGCCTTGGTAAGGCGATCGACCGAGTCAAGGGACGTTGCGGACTCGCCGAGGTGGGCAGACGCCTCGTCGGGAGACTCTCCAAGGGATACCGCCAACGCGTCGGCATCGCCCAGGCGATTATCCACGAGCCGGATCTGGTCATCCTGGATGAGCCGACGGACGGGCTTGACCCGGTTCAGATCCGCGAGGTGCGAGAGCTCGTACGCTCACTCGCCGCATCCAGCGGGG
This sequence comes from uncultured Gammaproteobacteria bacterium, assembly GCA_963824085.1. Taxonomy (GTDB): domain Bacteria; phylum Pseudomonadota; class Gammaproteobacteria; order Chromatiales; family Chromatiaceae; genus JARRNE01. The sequence goes on along the minus strand of CAWGNT010000013.1, from coordinate 73,475 downwards.
TGATCCTCTCGAGCCATATCCTGCCCGAGGTTCAGGCCGTGTGCACCCGCGTCGTGATCTTGCGCGACGGCCGGGCGCTGCACGAGGAGCGTCTCGATAAAGATCCGCCTACGCTACCCGTTCTACGCTACCGCGTACGGCTCGACCGTCCACCATCACTCACCACGATAACTGCACTTCCCGGTATCGCAGCGGCCCAGACATTGGGCGATGACGCCTTCCGAGTCACGTTGCGGCCGGGGGAGACGCCGGCCGCGCTCGCTGAGCGGTTGGTGGAGGCCGGCTATGGGCTGGTCGAGCTGACGCCCGATCGGGCCGATCTGGAGCAGGTGTTCTTTCACATCCTGGGCGGGGGGCACGCGGAGTGATCGCAGTCATTGCCCGCCGAGAGCTTCGTGCGCTCTTCGTCTCACCCCTTGGCTGGGGACTGCTGGCGGCGAATGGGTTCGTTCTGGCCTGGATCTTCCTCCGCGTTCTGGAGCGCTTTTCCGGCCTCGAAGCCGCCCAGCGCAGTGCCGGACTGACGCTCGAGCTCAATCTCAACCTATTCAGCTTCGCCACGGTGCTGGCCATGCTCACGGTGCCCCTCCTCACCATGCGCATGTTGAGCGGCGAGCTCCGGGAGGACACCTTCAACCTCGTCGGGGCGGCGCCCGTGTCTCTGCTCGAGATCCTCCTCGGCAAGCTACTCGGGCTCATGGGGCCGATCCTGGCCATGGGTCTGCTGCCGCTGCTTCTCGTGCTCAGCCTGGCGCCATCGGTCCACCTGGACTTGGGGCTCCTAGCCGCTGCAACCCTGGGAGTATGGCTATGCGGGCTCCTGTTCGCGGCGGTCGGACTCTTTGCCTCCAGCCTGAGCGCCCAACCTGGGCTGACCGCGATCACGGCCTACGGTGTGTTGGTGCTCCTCTCGGTGATCAACCGCGGCGAGGCGATCGGCTCGCCGGCCGTGTCCCTGTTCGACTGGCTCTCGTGGAACGAGCACCTGGTCTGGTTTCTCCTCGGTATCGTCCGTGCGAGCGACCTGCTCTACTACCTGCTCTTCACCGGGTTCTTCTTGGCCCTGGCCCATCGCCGACTGGCGAACCGGCGACTCGGCTGAAGGCGATCCCGATGAGCAACCCTCGTCGCAGTGACCTTCTTGAGCGCCGCTTCGCAGATCTGGTGTTTTACCTCCTGCTCGCCACGGCTGTTGTTCTGGCCGGTTGGCTGGGCGCCCACCACGACCGCTACTGGGACTGGACAGCCAGCGGACGCAACACGCTCAGCGCGGAGAGCGCTGCGGTCATCGCGCGCGTCAAGGGCCCCCTTCGCATCACCGTGTTCCTCGACCGCAGCCAACCGCTGGCGAAGCGGATCGAGCAGCTGCTCGCCCGCTACCGCAAAGCCGGAGCGGATCTCACGGTCAGCTACGTGGACCCGCAGCTCTTCCCCGAGCAGGCGCGAGCCGCGCAAGTCACAGCACTCGGACAGATTCAGATCGAGTACCGCGGCCGCCGCGAGACTCTGCGACAGATCGGGGAGGCGCCGCTCACTGCCGCCATCGCACGGCTCACTCGCAATGACGTCCCCTGGGTCGCGGTGCTCGAGGGGCATGGAGAGCGTCGCATCGACGGCGCGGGAGGGACGGACCTGGGACGCTTCGCGGAGTTGGTGCGCGCGCGCGGCATCCGCGTGCAGCCCCTTGATCTGGTCAGCGACCCGGCAGTGCCTGCCAATACGCGGCTGCTGGTGGTATCCACTGCGAGCATCGCCCTCTTCCCGGGCGAGGCCAAGGCGGTGATCCGTTACCTCGACCAAGGCGGCAACCTGCTCTGGCTCATGGATCCCGGCCGGCTGGACGGCCTCGAGCCCGTGGCGGAGCACCTCGGGGTCGAGCGCCTCCCCGGGGAGCTCGTCGACGCAAACGTGCGTGAGCTCAATATCGACGACCCGACGGTCGCTCTGGTCAAGAATTTTCCCGACCACCCCCTCACGGGAGGGCTTTCCGCTCCCGCCTTGTTCCCGGGCACCGTGGCCTTCCTTCCCCACGCTGCACCGGGCTGGACGGTGGAGACACCGCTGCGTACTCTCGAGAACAGCTGGAACGAGACGGGCCCCATCCAAGGCGAGGTGTCCCGCAACGAGGCGCAAGGCGAGCGGCCAGGTCCCCTGCCGATCGCCCTGTTCCTGACCCGGCGCGCACCGAAGGGGTTTGACGAGCAGCGGGTCCTCGTGGTCGGCGACGGCGACTTCCTGAGCAATGCGAACCTGGCGAGCGCGGGCAATCGGTCACTCGGGATGCGAATGGTGGAATGGCTCACAGCTCCCCCGGGAAGTGCCCCGGTGCCGAGGCGTGCGCTGCCAGACCGCGACCTCGCGCTCACGCGCCGAGACATCCTGGTCGTCGGCGGGGGCTCCCTCGTGGTCGTGCCGACCCTGCTGCTGTTCGCCGGTCTCCTGATACGCTGGCGCCGGGGCAGAGAGTGAGGCAATGGTCGGACGCTGGACCGTCAATCTGATCCTCTTGATCCTGGTGACGGTGCTTGGCATTGCAGTCCGCCAGGAGCTCGCGAGCGGGCTCAAGGAAGAGACCCTGACCGGATTGGACCCTAAGGCGATCACCGAGGTCGCCATCGAGCGTCCCGGCAAGCCCGCCATCCGCCTCTCCCGGACACCGAACGGATGGCATATGGAGACACCTTACGCGGTAGCCGCGGACAGCACGCGCGTCGATCGTCTGGTGCTCATCGCGGCGACACCCGTCCACCGATCCCTACCGGAGAGCGCGCGGCCGGATCTCCTCGGACTCTCTCCGGAGCGGGCCCGCCTCACCCTCGATGGGCTCGCGCTGCGTTTTGGGGGCACCGAACCAATCGGCCACCGACGTTACGTGGCGGTCGGCGATCAGGTCCACTTGATTGACGACGGCTTCGAGCACCATCTGACGGCTCCGGCGACGGCCTACGTCAGCCGTCGATTGCTGCCGACGGGCTTTCGCGTCGACTCCGGAACATTGGACGGTCAGCCGCTGGCGGCAGCCGCGCTCGCCATTCTCGGCGGACTCACTGCTGCACGGGTGCTCCCAGCAGAAGAAGAGCTCTCCGGACGGCTCCTCTCACTGCGCGCGCAGGGCGGCGGACACGCGATCCGCTTCCTCGTCTCTGCGGATGGCCGACGCTGGACGCGCGTGGACCTGCGCTTGAGCTACCTGCTGGCGGAGGCGCCGGCGCTCCAAACAGAGGAGAGGGGACGGACGCCACCGCGGTCCATCGCGCCGTTCGCAACCGCGGGCCACCAATAGCCACCGATGCCGGAGCTCCCTGAGGTAGAGACGACCTTGCGCGGCATCGCTCCTCACCTCGCCGGGGCCTGTATCACCCACCTGTGCGTGCGTGAGCCGCGCCTGCGCTATCCGGTACCCGGAGGGCTGGGAGAGGTGATCGAGGGCCAGCGCATCCTGGGCGTCAAGCGGCGGGGAAAATATCTGCTCATCGAGTTGGAGCGCGGCACCTTACTGCTGCACCTGGGGATGTCCGGCAGCCTTCGGGTGCTGCGGGCAGACACCCCGCCGGGCGCCCACGACCACATCGATCTCCAGCTTTCCAGCGGTCGCTGCCTCCGTCTGCGAGATCCTCGCCGTTTCGGGATCTTCCTGTGGACGACTGAGCCACCGGACCGGCATCCGCTGTTGCGTCACCTGGGACCCGAGCCACTTGGCCCCGAGCTCGACGGAGACTATCTCTACGCCCAATCCCGCGGGCGGCGCACGGCCGTGAAGACATTCCTGATGGACGCGCAGGTGGTCGTCGGAGTCGGCAACATCTACGCAAACGAATCGCTCTTCCGCGCCGGCGTAGACCCTCGGCGGACCTGCAACCGGGTGAGCCGTGAGCGCTACCGACGGCTTGCAGACTGCATCAAGCAGGTGCTAGAGGGTGCAATCGCGAAGGGTGGGACCACACTTCGCGATTTCGTTCAGGAAGACGGGAGCCCGGGCTACTTCGCACGCTCCCTCGCAGTCTACGGACGAGCGGGCCAAGCCTGTACCAGGTGCGGAGCCGCTATTCGACAGCGGCGCATCGGTCAGCGATCGAGCTTCTACTGCCCGCGCTGTCAGAAATAGCGCAACAGGAGATCAGCGCACCTCTGCCAAGCCGATGCCCCGTGGGTCGCTTGCGGCCTGGACGCGGTCACGCGCTCGGTCCCAATAGACCGCCTGCATGTTCCCGAACCCATCGGCAATCTCTCGCAGGCGGTGCCCCATCTGCGCCAGACCGTCTCTTTCCTTCTCGCTGAATGCGCCCGGCTCGTACTGGACCTCGTCGGGAAGGTACTGGTGATGAAAGCGTGGCCTCGCAACCCACTCTGCCGGTCCCTCCCCGTCAGCCAATGACAGGACACCACCGAGGACCATGGTGATGATACGGCTTCCGCCCGGCGTACCGAGGACCGCGACAGCGCGTTCCGATTCGACAAAGGTCGGGGTCATGCTCGAGAGCATGCGCTTGCCAGGCGCGATGGCGTTGGCATCCCCGCCCACGAGACCGTAGACGTTGGGGACTCCGGGTCGTGCGGAGAAGTCGTCCATCTCGTCATTCAAAAGAACACCGGTCCCAGGCGACACGAAACCGGACCCGAAGGGGTAATTGATGCTGAGGGTGGCGGCAACCCGATTGCCTTCCCGGTCGAGGATCGAGAAGTGCGTGGTATCGGTGCCCTGCACCTTGATGGACTGCGGCACACTGCGGGTAGCGCGATCAAGCCGAATGTCCCGCACCAGACCGGCCGCGTAGAAGGGGTGCGTGAGGCGGACGACGGGCACAGTGACAAAATCAGGATCCCCTAGATAGAGCGCGCGGTCGCGGTAAGCCCTGCGCATGACTTCGATCAGGACGTGTGCCCGCTCGACGCCGGAAAGGCGATCCAGATCGAAGTTGGAGAGCATGTTGAGCATCTCCACCAGCAACACGCCGCCCGAGGAGGGCAGCGCGGCGCTCACCACCCGCCAGCCCCGGTAATTCCCCACCAACGGCGGGCGCTCCACCGCCCGATATGAGGAAAGGTCCTCGAGTGTCCAGATGCCGCCTGCGGCCTGCACCCCGGCGACCAGGAGCCGAGCCGTACGACCGCCGTAGAAGCCGTCTCTCCCCTCGCGGCCAAGCCGTTCCAGGGTCGCGGCAAGATCCGGCTGGCGGATCGATACCGAAGGCGCGGGGATCGCCCCGCCGGGAAGGAACTGGTCACGCGCCGCCGGTGACAGAGCGAGCACGGAGAAGCGGAATGCGGCCAGCCGACGGTAGTGGGCATCCGCCGGAAAGCCGTCGCGGGCAATCCGGATCGCCGGTGCCAAAGACCGCGCCAACGGCAGGCGACCATAGTGCTCGGCTAGACGCACCAAGGCTGCCGGCTCACCGGGAATGCCCGCCGAAAGCGGGCCATTCAAGGATCGCCCGGGCACAAGCTGCCCGCTGTCATCCAGGTACATGTCGCGCGTGGCCGCCAGCGGCGCCCGCTCGCGCGCGTCTATCATCGTCTCATAGCGGTCCGCGGCCCGGTGCAGGAGCCAGAAGCCACCGCCGCCAAGCCCGGAGCTATAGGGCTCCACCACCCCCAGAGCAGCGCTCACCGCCACCGCGGCATCGAAGGCGTTGCCGCCGGCTTCTAGGATTTCGAACCCCGCCGCCGTAGCCAGGGGATGGGCACTCGCAATCGCCGCTTGCGGCGGGCGCTCCGAAGCGGCGGAAAACGCTGCAAGCAGCAGAAGACCGCTGAGGACGACACGGAAAAGGTTCCGCGAGGGAGCCTTTACGGGTCTGGACAGCGCAACGTAAGGGCCGCTGGTCAGATCAACGGCACCCGGGGACCACGGTTCTCGGACGCCGTGCGTCGAGAAATCCAAGATGGAGCTGTTCCGCGTCTCCCTATGCTCAGGCGTTCGTGCCCGTGATGCGGTTGTACTTCTCCGTTAGCTGTTCTTCACTCTCTTCATGTTCGGGATCCTTGATGATGCAGTCCACCGGGCAGACCTCAACACACTGGGAGGTCTCGTAGTGGCCGACGCATTCCGTGCACAGCTCCGGATCGATCTCGTAAATCTCATCGCCCTGCGAAATGGCGCCGTTCGGACACTCGGGCTCGCACACATCGCAGTTGATGCACTCGTCGGTGATTAGCAATGCCATGGTCTTAAACTCCTACGAAAATATCTCAGCTCAAATCTCAGCCAAATGTTAACCAAACCGCTCGCGCAATGCAGCCTGTACGATGGGAGACACGAAGGCCGACACATCGCCTCCCAGCCGGGCGATCTCACGTACGAGGGACGACGAGATGTAGGCGTACTGCTCCGCCGGAGTCAAGAACAGGGTTTCGATGTCAGGCGCCATTCGCCTGTTCATCCCCGCCAACTGGAACTCGTACTCGAAATCGGATACTGCCCGCAGGCCCCGCATGATGATGTCGATCCCGCGGCGGCGGGCATAGGCCACAAGCAGGCCGGAGAAGGAGGTGACCTCCACGTTGCCGAGGTGGCCGACGGCTTGGAGCGCGAGCTCCACCCGATGTGCCGTTTCGAAGGTCGGCGCCTTCACCGTATCCTCCGCCACCGCCACCACCACACGGTCGAAGACGGAGGCGGCACGCTGGATCAGATCGCTGTGACCATTCGTGATCGGATCGAATGTGCCCGGGTAGACCACACTGCGCACACGCGCCCCCTATTCGGTTCGCTTTCCGCGAAGGATACCAAACGGAGCTCGGACCGGTGCCAGAGTTTCATGCTTCAGCTCAGTCCAGATGCGCGAGGTCGGGCGTCGAGCCTCAACTATGACCCTCGATCAATCCCGCTCCGACGCCTATGCGGCTCTCATCGCCAGCGCGTAGCGCACCTGCCCCGTCTGCTTGTCGCGCACCAGCCGCCAGGAGCCCGGCAGCCGCGGCAGACCCTCGTTCGCCGGGGCCTCGATGTAGACGAGCGCCTGAGGCGCGAGCCAGCGGTTGCGCTCGAGGAGCTCGCAGCTCGGTGCCAACAGACCGGCCGCGAACGGCGGGTCTAGATAGACGATGTCAAAGGCCCCGCCCGGCACCGACAGCCAGTCCAGGGCGTCGCCCCGCACAACGCGCAGCTCGCTCGCCCCGAGCAGCCGTATATTGGCCTCGAGGATGCGGGCCACCGGCTCCGCCTGCTCGACCATGACCACCTCCGCCGCTCCCCGTGAGGCCGCCTCGAAGGCGAGCGCGCCGCTGCCCGAATACAGGTCCAGACAGCGGGCGCCCTCGATGACAGGCTGCAGCCAATTGAACAGGGTTTCCCGGACCCGGTCGCCCGTCGGACGCAGTCCCGGCTGATCGGGGACCGGGAGCTTTCGGCCGCGGTACCGCCCACCGATGATCCGCAGCCGGCCGCTAGCCACCCGCCCTAGCGACGTGCTCCTGCTCCGGACCGACGATCACGACCGCGAACTTTGCCGGGTCCACGCGCCGGCGAAAGGCATCGCGGATCTGCTCGGCTGTGACCCCGGACACCCGGTCATTGAAGGTATCCAGATAGTCGAGCGGAAGACCATAGAAGCCGATCATCGCGAGGTACTGGACGATGTCTGCATTGCTGTCGATGCGCAGCGGAAAACCGCCGGTGATGTTCTTGACCGCAGCGGCGAGCTCGTCCTCGGCCGGGCCTTGGTCGCGGAAGCGATTTACGGTGTCCATCAGCACCTTGCGCGCCTCCTCCGCCTGGTCATTCTTCGTCGACAGCCCCAGCAGGAAAGGGCCGCGCTGCGCCATGGGCAGGAAATAGCTGTACACGCTGTAAGAGAGCCCCCGCTTCTCGCGTACCTCCTCCATGAGGATAGAAACGAGGCCGCTGCCGCCCAGGATGTGGTTTCCCACGTACAGAGGAAAGTAGTCGGGGTCGCCGCGGCTCATCCCGGGCTGACCGGCGTAGATGTGTGTCTGGACCGAAGGGAAGGCCAGCCGCTCCAGTGCCCCCGCGGGGAGGTCCGCAACGGGGGGAACGGGAGCGGCATGCTCACCCGCGGCAAGACCCGCCATGACCTGTTCGGCTACCGACTGCGCCTGCGCCCGGCTCAGGTCGCCCACAATGGCGACCACGGCGTTGCGGGCAACATAGTATCGGCGGTGGAATTCCACCAGATTCTGTCGCTCGATGGCGCTGACGCTCTGCAGGGTCCCGCCCGGATCAGCGGCGTAGGGATGGGTGCCGAAGATCTCCCGGTACACGGCCTTCTGCCCGACCGTGCCCGGATCCTGCTCGTCCTGGCGCAGACCGACCAGCCGATTCTCGCGCACCCGCTCGAAGTCCGCCTCCGTGAAGGTCGGCTGGGCGAGGAGCTTTGCGAGTGTCTGGACCGCCGTGTCCATGGCCGGTTGCCGGATCAGGGTGCGGAGCGATACCCACGCCATGTCGCGCGCTGCACCTGTACCGAGCTTGGCACCGACGGATTCCAGGCGCTCGGCGATAGTGTCCGCACTCCACTCACCCGCCCCTTGCGCAATCATGCCGTTCGTCAGCGAGGCAAGCCCGGAGTGATCGCCGTCGTGGGCGCTGCCCGCATCGAACACGACCCGCACGTCCACCATCGGCAGATCCGGCGCCGCGACGAATAGCACGCGGGCTCCGTTCGAGGTCTGCCAGGTCTCGATATTGGGGGACGCCTGCGCAGCATGCCACAAGGCTAGGGTACAGAGACCGCAGGCAGCGGCGAAAAGGCGTTTGCTTTCAGCGAACAAGGAAGTGCCCTCCCGCCGCGGCGGGGCGCGGCTGCTTCCCGTCCATGGGCTGGGGATCCAGCACCGCGACGGTGAGATTGTCGGGGGTGAGGTACTTGCGTGCCACGGTCTGAATCTGTTCGGGGGTGATCCGGTTGAGGTGGTCCACATACTCGTCCGCCAGTCGCCACCCGAGCCCGACAGTCTCCATCCGACCGAGCTGCATCGCCTGATAGAAGACCGAATCCTGCTCGTAGACCTTGCCGGCGATCAGCTGGGTACGGATGCGCTCGAGCTCGTCGGCGCCTACGGGCTCATCCCTCACCCGCTCGATCTGCTCGCGAAAGGCCTGCTCGAGGTCTGAAACCGTACGCCCTTTGGCCGGGGTGCCATCGATCGAGATCATGCCCGGCAGGCGCGTGAAGGCGCTGTAGCCGGCGTCCGCCCCAGCCGCAACGCGAGAGCCCCGTACCAGCTCTCGGCTGAAGCGCGCGCTGCTCCCCCCATCAAGAACGGAGGCAAGCATCTCGAGGGCATAGGGCTCCCACTCCTCCGCCCCGTGACCCAAGGCGGTCGCCTTGTACCCCATGATAAGGTATGGCTCCTTGGCCGGGGCCTTGACCACGAGACGCTTTTCCCCCCGTTGCTCGGGCTCGGCCCGGCCCTTGGGTACCGCGATCTCCTCCGCCTTGAGCGGCCCGAAGTGCTTTTTCGCCAGGGCAAACACCTCCTGCGGGTCGACATCGCCGACCACGACCAGGGTGGCGTTGTTGGGCGCGTACCATTCGCGATACCAAGCGCGCACGTTGTCCACCCGCATCTGGTCGAGGTCGCCGGCCCATCCGATGACGGGGATGCGGTAGGGCGAGGCCTCGTACGCGGTGGCGTTGAACTTCTCGGCGGTCAGAGACTGCGGGTCGTCTTCGGTGCGCATCCGCCGCTCTTCCTTCACCACCTCCAGCTCCTTGCGAAACTCATCGGCCGGGAGCGCGAGGTGGCGCATGCGATCCGCCTCCAGCCTGAAAGACACCTCCAGCCGGTCTTTCGCCAGGGTCTGGAAGTAGGCCGTGTAGTCCCGTCCAGTGAAGGCGTTCTCGTCGCCACCGTTCTCGGCAATGATGCGCGAGAACTCCCCCGGAGCGAGCTTGTCCGTACCCTTGAACATCATATGCTCCAGGACATGTGAGACACCGGTCGATCCGGCGCTCTCGAAGCTGGAGCCCACCTTGTACCAGACCTGAGACGTGACGACCGGGGCTCGGTGGTCTTCCTTAACGATCACCTTCAGACCGTTGCCGAGGACCGTCTCCTGCACCTTTGGCGCAGCCGTCACCAGCAGGGGCGCCGCTAGTAGCGTCAGAGAAACCAGTGTTCGTTTCATGCAATCTCCGTTCTCGCCAGTCACAATGCCTTGTGCATCGCGAGGTAAATTGGGTCGGGGACCGCACATGAAAAGCCGGCAGCAGGGCCCGGGACCAGGGCACCCTCTTCAGCCGCCGCACTCTCCTCGCCTTTGAAGACCAGCCGCACGACGTCCGGTTCCTCTACGAACGGCAGGGCGGCACCTCGAAGCTGCGGCGACCGGATTGCCTCGGGACCTGTCCGCCCTCTTTTGCTAGGATGCCGGCTTCTATTAGAGCGGGCGGCGCCTAGTTCGCCATCCCAGCAGACACAACACCCGCGACCAGAGAGGACCGATAAGAGGCGTCCATGTTTGGGCTTGGCAAGAAGAAGCGGGAGACACCCCCCGACGGCAGCATCCAGGAGCCGGAAGCGAAGCGCGGTCTCGTCCGTCGGCTCAGGGAAAGGCTATCCCGCACTCGAACCCAATTCGGCGGTGGTCTTAGCGACCTCCTGCTCGGGCGCAAACGCATCGACGACGACCTGCTCGACGAGCTGGAGACCTTGCTGCTCACGGCGGACGTGGGCGTGGACGCCACCACGCGCATCATCGACGACTTGACTGCCCGCGTAAAGCGCCGCGAGCTCGACGACCCCCAAGCCCTGTACGCTGCCCTCAAGACCGAGCTGCGGGACATCCTTTCCCAGTGCGAAGGCCCGCCAAGCGAGCCGCCCCAGGGGCGGCCGATGGTCATACTGATGGTCGGTGTCAACGGCGCAGGCAAAACGACCACCATTGGAAAGCTCGCAAAGCGGTTGGAGGACGAAGGCAAGCAGGTCATGCTCGCGGCCGGCGACACCTTCCGCGCTGCAGCGGTCGAGCAGCTGCAAGTGTGGGGTGAGCGCGTCGGCGCTCCGGTGGTGGCCCAGCACACAGGGGCCGATTCCGCGTCGGTCATCTTCGATGCCCTGCAGGCCGCCACCGCCCGCGGGGTGGATCTCCTCGTTGCCGACACCGCAGGGCGTCTGCACACCAAGACCAACCTGATGGACGAGCTCGCCAAGATCGCACGCGTGCTGAAGAAGATCGACCCGGCCGCACCTCACGAGGTCATGTTGGTGGTGGATGCTACCACCGGCCAGAACGCTCTGAATCAAGCGATACAATTCAACGCCGCCGTGAAACTGACCGGCATCACGCTGACCAAGCTCGACGGCACCGCAAAGGGCGGCATCCTGTTCGCAATCGCCGAGCGTCTGCGCATACCCATCCGCTTCATCGGCGTGGGAGAATCGGTAGAGGACCTGCGCCCGTTTGACGCAGAGGAGTTCCTCGACGCGCTGTTCGGGGCCTGATGGGCCAGCGATGGTCCGCTTCGAGCACGTCACCAAGCACTACCCGGAAAGCGGGGACGCCCTGACCGACGTGTCCTTCGAGCTTGCGACTGGGGAGATGACCTTCCTCACCGGCCACTCCGGCGCCGGCAAGAGTACCCTGCTGCGGCTGATCGGCCTGCTTGAGCGGCCCACCCGCGGGCAGGTCATGGTCAACGGACGGAATCTGGGTCACCTTCCTGCACGCAAGATCCCCTTCCACCGACGCCAGGTAGGAATGGTCTTTCAGGACCACCGCCTGCTCCGCGACCGGACCGTCTACGACAACGTGGCCCTCCCCCTGGTCGTGATGGGCGTCAGCCACAAAGAGACCGGCCGCCGGGTGCGAGCCGCGCTCGACCAGGTCGGTCTGCTCAAGAAGGACAAGGCGTACCCCGTCACCCTCTCCAGCGGCGAGCAGCAACGGGTGGGTATCGCCCGAGCCGTGGTGGCCAGGCCGCCGCTTCTCTTGGCCGACGAGCCTACCGGCAACCTGGACCCGGATCTCTCGCGGGAGATCATGACCCTGTTCGAGCGCTTCCATCAAGTCGGTGTCACGGTTCTAATCGCCAGCCACGACCTCGCGCTCATCCACTCTCTCGGTCACCGCACCATGACCCTCGGCGCTGGGCGGCTGATCGTGGACCCTGTCAAGGCATCAGGCCATGGCTAAGCGACTCCCTGCCGCTCAGCGACCCGCCCAAAGCCGACTTCGCCGCCTGTCCGCCGCGTGGCTCACGCACCACATCCGGAGCTTCCTCGCGAGTCTCGGGCAGCTGTTGCGCAACCCACTGGCCAGCCTTATGACGATCGCCGTGATCGGTATCGCCCTGGCCCTGCCGGAAGGACTTAATGTCCTCACCCGCAACCTCAAGACCTTGAGCAGCGGGTGGGAGCAGACGGCCGCGATATCGCTGTTTCTGCGCACCGATGTTACTGCCGAGCAGGCAACGAAGCTCGCCGACCGGCTCCGTATGCGCGGCGAAGTCGCGAACGTCCGCCTGGTCAGTCCAGATGACGCCCTCCAAGAGCTTCGAGACAACAGCGGCTTTGCCCAAGCCATCGACCAGCTCCCAAAGAACCCGCTGCCCATCGTCCTCGCACTGAGCCCTGTCGCAAGCCTCGCTGCAGCACCTGGCAAGCTGGACACTTTGCGTCATGGGCTCGAAAGATTGCCCGAGGTCGACTTCGTCCGGATCGACAGCCAATGGATCGATCGCTTCGAGGCCATCCTGGTGCTCGCCCAGCGCGGCGTGCTGCTCCTCGCGGGGCTTCTTGCCGTCGCGGTCCTACTGGTGGTAGGCAACACGATTCGGCTGGAGATCCAGAATCGTCGCGACGAGATCGAGGTGATGGAGCTCGTCGGGGCGACGCCCTCCTTCATCCGCCGCCCGTTTCTCTACACTGGGGCCTGGTACGGATTGCTAGGCGGCATTCTGGCCTCGACGCTGGTGACACTCGCGGTTGGCTCGCTGCAAGGACCCGTATCTACCTTGGCCGCGCTCTATCGCACGGCGTTTCCCTTGTCGGGTATCGGACCGCTCGGCTTGCTTGGAATGCTGGGAACGAGCGTTCTGCTCGGTCTGCTCGGCAGCTGGCTGTCCGTCGGACGACACCTCGCAAGCGCCGAGCCCCGCTGAGCAACGCGCTCCGGAACTTTCCGAGCAACGCGCGGATCAAATGACGCAAACCTGAAGTTGTAATCTTGGCGGGTGTCCTGCTAGCATATTTCCTAGAACTTTGCTTGGGTATTGGATGATGAACAAAAATCTTGCCGTACTTCCTACTGGAACGATCGACGCCTATATCAGCGCCGCATACCAGATCCCGGTGCTCACCCCCGACGAGGAGCGTGAGCTCGCGTTGCGTTTGCGGGATGAGAACGACATGACCGCGGCGCGTCAGTTGGTCCTGTCGCATTTGCGCTTCGTGATTCGGATCGCCCGGGGCTACCTTGGCTATGGGCTGCCCTTGCCCGACCTCATTCAGGAGGGCTCGGTCGGCCTCATGAAGGCCGTCCGGCGCTTCGAGCCCGACATGGGAGTTCGGCTGGTATCCTTTGCGGTGCACTGGATTCGCGCGGAGATACACGAATACATCCTGCGCAACTGGCGCATCGTGAAAGTGGCCACCACCAAGGCTCAGCGCAAGCTGTTCTTCAACCTGCGAAGCGCCAAGAAGCGTTTGGGCTGGTTCTCGCGCGAGGAGGTCGAGGGGGTGGCCGAGGAGCTCGGCGTAAAGGCCGAGACCGTTCTGGAGATGGAGGCCCGCCTCGCGAATCAGGACCTGTCGTTCGACGCCGACGACAGCGACGACGACGAGGCGCCCTCCGCGCCCGCTACCTATCTGCCCGATATGCGCATGGAGCCGGCCAGTCAGCTCGAGCGAGAGGACACCGCCAGCGATCGTCGCGAGCGCTTGTTAAGCGCCCTCGAAGGTCTTGACCAGCGAAGCAAGACGATCCTGCAGGCCCGCTGGCTGACCGAGAAGAAGCAGACGCTGCACGAGTTGGCCCAGCAGTTCGGCGTATCCGCGGAGCGCATTCGCCAGATCGAGAAGAACGCGATGAAGAAGCTGCGCGTCCAGCTAGAAACCTGACGGCATACCCTCCTTCCCGCACCTGCGGCCTCAGAGACCCGCCTTCCGGCGGGTTTCGCCTTTCTGTCCTGTCCTTACGTCAGTCAAAGCGCCCCTTTCCGATCCTCCGTCCAGATACCGACGTTCGCCGGTATCTTGACGCCAGGCAGGACCAGCGGCCGCCTTTCCCGCGCAAATACACGTCGCTTCCAGAGAATACGGCTGTAACTCTTTGAAAATAGGCGGGAGCGAAATAGGCATACGACTTGCCTGGACGAAAACGAGAGGAGGCAAGCCGAACAATGAACATCTCCGCGACCGGACTTCAGGATCGATCTCAGGGCCCGCTGTTCCCCGGCGACTCGGCGTTTCACGCCGCACCGCCGGTAGAGCTGCATCATCGAATAGCCAGCATGCTGCAGGTTACCCTGGAGCCGGAGATGCTGCTCACCATCTTCGCCCGCGAGGTACGCACCCTTGTCCCCTGCGAAGGTATCACCTACGCCAACGAGGCCGAGAACGTCTACGCGGCAGACGGAAAGAACGGTCGTCATCAGTGTGTCTACGGCCTGTCCCTGAACGGGCGACAGCTCGGCAAGCTGTACTTTACGCGGTCGAAGCGCTTTCGAGAGGGAGAGCTCATCCTGCTGGAGCAGCTCTTGCGGGGCTTTCTCTATCCCGTTCGAAATGCCTTGCTTTATCGCGAGGCGCAACGGGCGGCGACGACGGACACTCTAACCGGCCTCAAGAACCGAGCCGCCTTCGAGGATCGCTTTCCGAAGGATGTCGAGCGTTCCGCCCGTTACGCGACACCGCTTTCTCTCGTGATGATCGACCTCGACAACTTCAAGGCCGTCAACGACACGCACGGGCACGGCATGGGCGATCGGCTGCTTCGCGCATTGGCCCAGGTGATGTCGGCAAGCGTTCGCAAAGCGGACGAAGCCTTCCGGTATGGGGGCGACGAGTTCGTGCTCATCCTTCCAAACACGGGCCTGAAGGGGGCCGAGCGGGTCGCCCAGAGGCTCCGGCGCACTATGAGCTCGTCCCCGATATTGTCGGAGCTGCACCCGGTTCATGCGTCGGTCAGCATCGGCGCCGCGGCCTTCTATCCAGGAGAAAGCGCCCGTTCATTTCTCGCCCGTGCGGACGGCGCTCTATACCGCGCAAAGAACGACGGCAGGAACCGGATCTGCCTGGACTGACATGGGCTCAGACGAGCTCGTCGACGTGCAACGGATGCTTCTTTGCACCCCCATCCCTGCGGCCGGATGCCGCGGGCCGCTCCGGCTTCTTCCGCTTAAGCGGCGGCCTCTTCTGGCGAGGGTCCGGGGCTGAGCCGGTTGGAGAGATGGGGAGCGTCGTGCCAATCCGTGTCGAGTCTGCCATGAGATATTGTTCCTATGCGATCTTTTCGCTTTTCCGGGTCCGGGATGCGCCCACCGGAGGACACGTGGATTCTTCCCTGAAGGCTTGACGGCCGCCTCCCTGCGGCCGACACCCTCGACGGGCGCAACCCGGCCCGTCAGCTCGAGAAGCGAAAAGACGGAGCGAGCATGGCCTCGCGGCGCGCTAGTGCGCATCCAGCCAATCGTGAAGGCGTGCGCGGAGGCGAATTAGTGACTGACCATGGATCTGGCACACACGGGACTCACTTACGCCGAGGATGCTGCCGATCTCGCGCAGATTGAGCTCCTCGTCATAATAGAGGGACATCACAAGCTTCTCGCGCTCCGGAAGACCCTCGATCGCATCCACGAGTCCCTGCCGGAATCCCTCTTCCTCCAGCTCTTTCAGCGGACCTTGGTCGGACAGGACCTGATCCGAACCGGACTCGGGCTCGTCGTCGGCTATGCTCTCGGCATTTTCCATGGTGACGAGCTTGCAGCCGACCGCATCTGCGGCAATGTCGTTGTACTCCCGGAGGCTGATACCCATCGCCTGTGCGACCTCGATATCGCGCGCCTCCCTGCCCTCGCGATTCTCGATCGTCCGGATCGCCTCCGCCGCCTGTCTCGCCTTTCGGTGCACCGAGCGCGGCGTCCAGTCCAGGCGACGGACTTCGTCCAGCATAGCCCCGCGGACCCGCGTGCTCGCATAGGTGGCAAAGCTTGCCCCGAAGGCGTCGCTGAAGTTCCGCGCCGCGTCGAGCAGTCCGATCATCCCGACTTGAACGAGGTCGTCGACCTGCACGCTCGCGGGAAGGCGACCCGCCAGGTGATGCGCAATGCGCTTGACCAGCGGCGCGTACTCATAGACCACCTCTTCGGGGTCGAGCTGGCGATGGGTCATGTACGCGGCGTGGACGTTCATCGCCGATCACCGAAGCGCACTGAGCTGTGCCTGGAGGACCCGTTCCATGAAGAACTCGAGATGGCCTCTCGCCACCGTCGGCCGCGGCCAGGATTCCAGAACCGAGGCCAACTGGTCGAAGCTCGCCGCCGCGCGGCTCCGGGGAAAGGCATCCGCGACCGCGCAGCGACGTTGCACCGCTTTGCGCAGCTGCTCATCGTAGGGGACCGCACCTAGGAACGCTAAGACAACGTCGAGAAACCGGTCCGTGACGGAGCACAGCTTTCGAAACAGCTTGCGGCCTTCGTAAGTGTTGCCAACCATGTTGGCAACGATGTGAAACCGCTCGACGCCGTGATCTCGACTCAAGACCTTGATCAGGGCGTAGGCATCCGTCAGTGAGGCGGGCTCGTCGCAGACGACGACAACGACCTCTTGCGCCGCCCGGGTAAAGGTAATCACGTCGGCAGTGATTCCCGCTGCCGTGTCCACTAGAAAGAAGTCGATCGGGGTCCTCAGCTCGCTGAAGGCTTGCACCAGCCCCGCCTGCTCGGCCTGGCTCAACGCAGCCATACGTGCGATGCCCGACGAGCCCGGGACGATCTTCATCCCGGCCGGACCCGCGATGACGATATCCTCGAGCTCGATCTCTCCGTTGAGCACATGCGAGAGGTTGTGCGTCGACTCGAGGCCGAGCAACAGCTCCACGTTGGCAAGTCCAAGATCGGCGTCCAGCAACATCACGTCCTTACCGCGACGAGCGAGGGCAACGCCGAGGTTGGCACAGATGTTCGTCTTCCCGACGCCGCCCTTGCCGCCAGTCACGGCGACCACCCGCGTAGGCTTGGAGTCGGTCACAGGTCGAGTCAAGGTTGCCGAGCTGGGTGCACTTTCAGACAAGACCATTTGCTACTCTGCCTTCGGTATAGTTTTCCTTGCGCGCGAAGCCTGGCTCCGGATCTGCGGCGAGCTCTTCGGCTCGGCCCACGAGGTCCGCCGAGAAGCCGGGGTGGATGTCCTCGGGGACCCGCTGACCGTCGCAGGCGTAGACGAGGAGCAGCTGCTGGCGCACGAGGGCGTCTATCACCGGGCCCAGGGACACGGCCTCATCCAGCTTGGTCAGGATACAGCCCTGCAGCCGTGTCCGGCCGAAAGCCGCGAAGATCTCGTCGAGACCCGATGGCTGCGTGGTGCAAGAAATCACGAGGTAGCTCTTGATGAAGGGTATACAGTCGAGGTCGGCAAGCTGCGCGGCCAGCCGCAGATCGCGCTGGCTGAGCCCGGCGTTGTCGACGAGGACCAGCTTCTTGTGCGCATGGCGCTGAAGCGCCTGACTGAGCTCGCTGCGGCTGGATGCAGACTCCACGGGAATCCCCAGGATCTCGCCGAAGGTCAGGAGCTGCTCCTGCGCCCCAATCCGATACGTGTCCGTCGTAATCAGTGCTACATGTCTGCGGCCGTAGCGCAGGGCGAACCGCGCCGCAAGCTTTGCCACGGTCGTCGTCTTGCCGACCCCCGTCGGGCCGATCAGCGCCATGACGCCGCCGCTATTGATCACGTCGTCCGCAACGACGGCCATCCGCGCCGATAACGTTCGACAGGCCACCCCCCACGCCCGCTCGGGGGAGTGGTCCTGCCGCCCTACCTCGGTGGCAATGCTCTCGGCAAGCGTTTGGCCTATCCCGAGGCGGTCGAGCCGGCTCAACAGGTCTTCCTTCACTGGATTGATGTCCTTGTGACCGAGCCAATGCAGTTGATGCTCGAGGGCCGCCCGAAGCTTCTTCAGCTCGTGCCCCATGGCACCGAGCGCCGCATCGCCCTCGCCGCCTCGCGGCGGAGTCGGGTCCGCCCGCAATCCTGCCGGGCCCCGCCTCTCGGTGTCTCTTGCGGGGTCAGCGCCAGGCTGCGCAGGGGCGGTGCGGGATTCCGCGGATTCCGCCAGGTTGGCGACGACGCTCTCGTCGTAATCCACGGCGACGAGGATCTCCGTACCCGAGGCCGCTCGTCGGCTCGATAGGATGACGGCGTCCGATCCCTGCTCCTCGCGCACCATGCGCATTGCCTGCCTCATGTCCGGCGCCACAAACCGCTTGATCTTCATGTCGTCTTAACCTCGTCCCGCCGTCCGGGGCAGCCCCCGCCGGCTCCGTGCTCGCTCTATCCGACAGTACCCACGACGCGAATTTGCTTGTTGTCCGGAATCTCGTTGACCCCCAGGACGTGCAGTGCCCTCAGGCTCGGCCGCAGCCAACGCGCAAGCCAGGTGCGCAGATGTGGGGATACAACGAGAACGCTCGGGTTGCCACCCATCTCCTGCTTCTCCACCGTGGTCCTGAGACTTTCATGCAGCCGTTGCGCGAGTCCGGGCTCCAGTCCAAGTCCCCCGTCGCTACCAGTCTGGAGCGATTGAAGCAATAGCTGTTCCAGCTCGGGGTTCAAAGTAATGACGGGAAGCTCACGCTCTAACCCATTGATATGCTGCACGATCGACCGTCCAAGGGCCGCCCTAATGGCGTTGGTGAGCGCGACGGGATCTTGACTATGAGCACCGTGCTCCGCCAGGGTCTCAACGATGGTCCGCATGTCGCGTATTGGAACCCCTTCGGCCAACAGGCTCTGCAGGACCTTGACGATGACACTCAGCGCAAGGGTGTTCGGCACGAGGTCTTCCACCAGCTTGGGCGCCTGACGCGCGAGGACGTTCAGTAGCTGCTGCACCTCTTCATGACCCAGTAGCTCGTGGGCGTGCTCTTGAATCAGCGTACTCAGGTGTGTGGCAATCACTGTGCTCACGTCGACGACCGTGTAACCCATCGTCTGCGCCTGCTCCCGTTGCGCGGCGTTGATCCATACTGCATCGAGACCGAACGCCGGGTCCTTGGCGGGGATACCTTGCAGCGTGCCGAAGACCTGCCCCGGGTTGATCGCCAGCTCGCGATCCGGATGCACCTCGGCCTCGGCCACGGGCACCCCTAACAGAGAGATACGGTAGGTATTCGGGGACAGATCGAGGTTGTCCCGTATGTGCACTGCGTGAACGAGAAACCCCAGCTCGTGCGAAAGCTTCTTGCGTACACCTTTGATGCGCCCCATCAGCTCGCCGCCTTGCTGCTGGTCTACCAGAGGGATGAGGCGGTATCCGAGCTCCAGGCCGATGACGTCGACCGGCTGCACGTCATCCCACGTCAGCTCCGGCGCGCTCGCCGGCTTCGCGTCGGGAACCTCCTCGATCACTTCGGACTCGGACGCACGCCGCCGCTGTATGAGATAGGCGGCCGCGGCCGCGGCCACGGCCAACATGAGAAACGGTAGATTGGGCATGCCCGGGATCATGCCGAGTAGGCCAATGATGGCCGCTGTGACAGCCAGCGCACGCGGCGAGCCAAACAGCTGGGAGACGATCTGCTTCCCCATATCTTGAGCGCTCGAGACTCGCGTGACGATGATAGCCGCCGCCGTCGACAACAGGAGTGCGGGAATCTGTGCCACGAGACCGTCGCCAATGGTCAGTAGCGTGTAATACTCGACCGCCTGCCGCAGCGGCAGCCCGTGTTGAATCGCACCAACCGCCAACCCACCCACAATGTTGATGATGAGGATCAGAATGCCCGCAACGGCATCGCCGCGGACAAACTTACTCGCGCCGTCCATCGCACCGTAAAAATCCGCCTCCTGCCCAACGCTCTCGCGCCGGCTGCGTGCCTCGTCCTGGGTGATGAGTCCGGCGTTCAGGTCCGCATCGATGGCCATCTGTTTGCCGGGCATCGCGTCGAGAATGAATCGGGCGTTCACCTCCGAGACGCGACCCGCTCCCTTTGTGACGACCACGAAGTTGATGATCACCAAAATGACGAATACGACCAGCCCGATGGCATAGCTGCCACCCACGACGAACTCACCGAAAGCCTGTATGACCTTTCCGGCAGCATCCGTTCCATGATGGCCATTCATCAGGACCACTCGCGTCGAGGCAATGTTCAGGGCCAACCGAAGGAGAGTTGCGAGCAGCAGAACGGAGGGAAAGACTGCGAAGTCGAGCGGCCGCAATGCATAGACCGTGACCAGCAATATGATGAGGGAGAGCGCAATATTGAAAGTGAACAACATGTCCAGCGCGAACGCTGGAAGTGGTATGAGCATCATGCCGAGCATGATGATCACCATGGCCGGAACACCGACCGCGTTCTTTGCCGCGGCGGGAAGGCTTCCCACGATGGACACTCTTTCCATTCTTCTCGGCCTTAGGCGATTTCTGTCAGGTGATTAGCGCGATAACTCGGCTGCCGGTCCAGGGCCGGGTACGGGCCGTCGGAACGCGCCGCGAATACGTCCATGTAGGCTCCACGGCGCCGTCCGTGGCCCCGACCCGCACCCGACCCGCCTAATGGATGTTCCAGCCGAGGCAAGGCGGTAGCCACCTGCGGTAGTCCGAATTGGCGACCGCCCATTACCGCGCCAGCTCCTTCGGAACCGACAGGTCTGCCGGCGGCGGAGGCCGGGGGCCACCGTTCTTACGCGTGGCGTGCAGCTGGTAGACGTATGCCAATACCTGCGCGACGGCCAGGTACAGGGATGCCGGGATCTCTTGACCGATCTTGGTGCTGTGATAGAGCGCGCGCGCCAATGGAGGCGCCTCCACAATGGGAACCTCGTTGGCGGTGGCGACCATCCTTATCCGTCCCGCCATCAGATCCGCACCCTTGGCCACCAACCTCGGCGCGTTCGAGCGCAGGGGCTCGTAGCGGAGCGCGACGGCAAAGTGGGACGGATTGGTGACGACCACATCCGCCTTCGGAACCTCCTCCATCATCCGCCGGCGTGCGATCTCGCGCTGCAGGTTGCGAATACGGCCCTTCACCTCGGGGCGCCCCTCGGTCTCCTTCACCTCGTCCCGGATCTCTTGCCGCGTCATTCTGAGCTGCCGTACGTGATGCCAGATCTGGAACGGCACATCCACCGCGGAAATCAGCACCGTAGACCCCGCCAAGACGAGAAAGAAGGCACCGAACAGGTCAAACGCGTGAGCGACATCCGTTGCAACCTGGGCCGTAGCGGAGTCAATGACCTCTTCCTTGTGCGACCAGAGGAAGAGTCCACCAACCCCGCCCACGACCACCAGCTTCACGATTGCCTTGCCGAGCTCGACCGCCCCGTGCGTAGACAGGATCTTCGCCAGTCCTTTCAGCGGATTCAGCCTCTCCCATTTGAACGACAGCTGTTCGGTGCTGGCCATCCAGCCGCCGAGCAAGGACGGCCCGACGACAGCCAAGAGAAGCGACGCCGCCAGCACCGGAGCGAGAATAACGAGCGCATCCAGGAAGAAGGTGCTCAGGGCATCGGTCATTGCGCTTGGGTGGTGAATATCGGTCGGCGCAAGAGCCAGTCCCCGTTTCATCGCCCTTAGCAACCCGCCGCCGATGTTCGCCCCGAGCGAGTACAGCACGAGAGCCGATCCGATCAGCATCAGCGTTGTGTTGAGCTCTCGCGAGCGCGGGACCTGGCCCTTTTTTCTCGCCTCGTCGAGACGCTTCTTGGTCGGTCGCTCTGTGCGTTCTTGAGACGTGTCGGCCGACATGTATATCCCTTCGATTAGGGTTTTCGGTTTTGCGGGGTCGGGTTACCGGCACCGCGGGACGCCATGCATACACCCATATAGGCTTGACGGCAGCATCCCTGCTGCCGACGCCCCCGCACCCCGGCCCCTTGGCGCAAGAACCGATAGCGTGAGAACGATAGGTATATCGACCTGCCTACCGGGCGAGTCCTGCCATCATCCCGAAAGAGCTTCGCAGAACACCTTCGAACACCGGCCCTACGTTCCACAGGGAAAAGAGCATGGCGGCAATGCCCAGGAGCAATGTGATCGAGAACCCAACGGCAAAAATATTCAGCTGCGGTGCTGCCCGCGTGGCCACCCCGAAGGCGAGGTTCGCCAGCAACACCGCACTGACAACAGGCAGCGCCACACGCAGCCCCTCGCTGAACATGATCCCGCTCCAGAGCATGAAGCCCCAGAGCACGTCGCCTGAAATAGAGGACTGCCCTATGGGAAGCGTCTGAAAGCTTTTTGCCAAGACCTCGATCATCGCCAGGTGGCCGCCAACAGCGAAGAAAAGAAGCACACCGACGATGAAATAGAACTGACTCAGGAGAGGCACCTGCATCCCGTGCTGCGGATCGACGATGGATGCGAACCCGAGCCCCATGCTGGTGGCAAGTATCTGTCCCCCGATGGTTAGCGCGGCGAAGCCGATCTGCAACGCGAGCCCCATCGCAAGGCCGACCAGGACTTGGTGGGCAATCACGAGAACGCCGGCCGCACTGAACGGATCGACCGCCGGCGCCGGTCCCACCAGCGGCTGCACCATCCAGGTAAGCATCAATGCCAACATCAGGCGTATCCGTACGGGCGTGACGCGAGATCCAATAATTGGAGCAACGGAAAGCACGGCGCCGATGCGGGCGAACGGCCACATGAAGGCGCTGATCCATGCCGTCAGTGTGCTCGCGGACACTTCCATTCGATCAGCCGAGCAGTGCCGGGATGTTTTCGAATAGACGTCGCGCATAGCCGACGATGAGCGTTAGCATCCAAGGTCCTGCAACGTAGACCACCGCGACGAGGGCGAGAAGTTTTGGGATAAAGGCCAACGTCGTCTCATTGATCTGAGTGGCGGCCTGTATGATGCTGATCGTCAACCCCACGACCAGCGCGGACAGCAACAGCGGCGCACCCAGCATCACCGTCACATAGAGCGCCTGTCTTCCGACTGTCAGAACCATCTCCGGGGACATTCTCCGCCTCCTCGCCGTCGCCATATGACGGTGTTACGTGAAGCTCGACGCAAGCGTTCCCAATACCAGCGTCCAGCCGTCGATGAGCACGAAGAGCATAATCTTGAACGGCAATGAGATGATCATGGGCGACAGCATCATCATACCCATCGACATCAGCACGCTGGCGACCACGATATCAATAACCAGGAAGGGCAAGAAGATGAGAAACCCAATCTGAAACGCCGTCTTGAGCTCGCTGGTCAGGAAGGCCGGGAGTAACAGCGCGAACGGCACGCTGTCACGCGACTCGAGCTGATCCTGTCCCGACAACCGAACAAAGAGCGCGAGGTCCTCTTCGCGAGTCTGGGGCAGCATGAATTGGCGTAGCGGTACCGATGCCTTTTCAAGCGCCGCCTGCGCAGTCAGCTGATCCTGCATGTAAGGCTGCACCGCCTCGTCGTTGATACGAGAGAGGACGGGAAGCATGACGAACGCCGAAAGGAAGAGCGCCAGGCCGATGAGTATCTGGTTCGGAGGCGTCTGCATCGTGCCAAGGGCTTGGCGAAGGATAGCCAGCACAATGATGATTCGCGTGAACGACGACATGGTCAACAGAACCGAGGGGAGCACGGTTAGCGCGGTCATGACCAGTAGGACCTGAAGACTCAGGCTGTAGGTCTGGCCACCGTCGGACGACGGCGTCACCGTCACCGCGGTCAACGCCGGCTGTGCCAGCGCAGCACCGCAGCCCATCATGAGTACGATCCCGGCCAATAACAAACTCTTGGTCACGTTCATGGTTGTCCGCGCCCCTGCAATAGCGCGCCCAATCGCCCAGGGAAGCTCGAGTTGGGCTCGCGCTCGACACTCTGGAATACGACTGGCTTGTCGAATACGTGAAGTGTCCTCAGCTGCCCTGGTGTAACACCGACCAGCATTTGCGTTTCTCCCGCCTCGAGCAGCACGACCCTTTCCTTTGTGCCGAGGGTAATTCCACCGACGATCCGCAGGCTTCCGGACCCGATTTGCGTAGCCCCAGAAAGCCGTCGCAATATCCAGGCGACCGCGAGAATGGCAATAACCACGAGGACAAGGGCTGCTGTCACCTGAGTCAAGGAGCCGACGCTTGCAACCTCTACGAGAGGAACACCCGGCGCGGATGCTGGTTTCATTCCCTGCTCCGCCGCAACGGCGAGCACGCACTGTCCGAGAAACGTCCAGGCCGCGACAACCGCCAATGCGGGTATGCGCCATGTCACCCACGCGGGCAGCGGATTGGATAGCAATTTCGGTAGCAACAAGGTCTTAGCCTCGATGAAGCCTCTTCACCCGCTCGCTGGCGCTCACCACATCGGTCAGGCGAATACCGAACTTATCGTTCACGACCACGACCTCGCCCTGAGCGATCAAGGTCCCATTAACCATCACGTCCATCGGGGCCCCGGCCAGACGGTCCAACTCCACAACGGACCCTTGGCTCAACTGAAGGAGATCGCGAATGTTGATCCTGGTGCGACCAACCTCCATGGACAGGGTGACGGGAATATCCAGGATCACGTCCAGGTTCTGCGTCTTCACCTCACCCGGCCCCGCATCGGCTTCCAGGGACTGGAAATCGGCTGGTCTGTAATCACTCGCAGATGGTGCAGCCCTTTGAACGGCCTCGCTCTCAACGCCCATTGAAATGTTCCCTCTGGACCTTGCTATCGATAATTCGTGCTAAATCTCACTCGCCGCGCGCCTCGACCGTTCATGGGGTCTTCCCGACCCCATTGGCCGCCACCTTGCCTTGCGAGGAGGCTCTCTTGTGGTCCGCCCATGGGGACTGCGTGACCTTGATGGAATTGCGTCCCCGAGCGACTCCGAAGGCGCCCCGAAAGAGTGGAGTGCCCTCGACCTGCACAGAGACCTCTCCCGGCAGATCCACGGCAACGACGTCGCCCGGCTTGAGCTGCAGGATGTCGCGCAGCGACAGCTCCGCCTCGACCATTGTCGCCTTCAGCTCCACACTGACCGCCTGCAAGCTCCCAGTGAGGTGATCGCCCCAATGCCCGGCTGAATCTGCGCGGTCGCTGCACATTCCGGCATCCAGCATCTCTCGAATCGGCTCGATCATCGAATAGGGGACTACGGCGTGCAGTTCCCCACTCTGCGCCCCGAAGTGAATTAGAAAGCGGGCCAGAAGGACGGTCTCCGTCGGACTCGCAATGTTGATGAAGTGGGGGTTAGTCTCGGTTGCCGTGTGCTCCAGCTCCACATGAAGGACTGGTGCCCAGGCCTGCTCAAAGTCCTTTGTCGCACTCTGAACGATGATCCGCGTGATGCGAAGCTCGGCGGGGGTCAGCTCTCGGGACTCGTCCTTAATTGCCTCGCGTGCGCCGCCGCCGAAGAAGCTGTCGACCAGCAGATAGACGAGATGCGGCTCCAGAAGAAACAGCGCGACCCCCTGGAGCGGGCGCATTGTGGCCAAATGCAAACCGCAATGAGTCGGCAAGGAGGCAGAGTAATCCGAGAACTTCAGGTGCTCTACACCGGTTAGCTCCACGGTCGCTTCGCGCCGCAACAGGGTGTACAGGGTGGACCTGAAGTGACGGGCGAAGCGGTCGTAGATCATCTCCAACGTCGGCAAAGGGCCCCGGATGATGCGTTCCTTGACCGAGAAGTTGTAGGGCACCACCCCCCCGTCCTCTTGGAGCCCCGACTCGGTGGGAAGCGCGCCGCTCTCCACCTCATGCAGTAGAGCCTGCACCTCTTCCTGCGTGAGTACATCGTTGACGGACATGTTATTGCATCAAAAAACTGGTGAAGAGGACTTCCTCGACACCCGGCTTGCCCGTGTACTCTTTCAAGATGCCTTGTACTTCTTGCAGGGCCTCTTTGCGAAGCTTCTCCTTCCCTTCGCGGGTTTCCAGGTCAGCGGCCCTCTGACCGCTAAACAACATCACCAAGCCGTTGCGCACGGTGGGCATGATTGAATCGATTGTCGTCTGAACGTCCGGGTCGTGCGTAGCAACCTCCACCTTGAGCTGCAAGAACCGCGCTCTCTCAGCCTCGGCAAACGTCACAGTGAAAGCTGGATCAAGGCTTATATAGATGGGGGGAGACTCGCGTTTGTCCGGAGCGGCCTCGCCGTCCGCCGTAGACGCGTCCGCAGACGCCTGGTGAGAGAAGGCGCCCGTGAAGAACAAGGTGCCGGCGATGGCTCCGCTCACCAGCAACACAGCCAGCACCACTAGGAGGATGACCTTTTTCATTCCCAACGCCTCGTCCTTTTCCGGCAACCACAACCGAGCAAAGACCCTGCGACAAAGCCATCGACGCCGAGATCTGTCGCCACCCTGGAGATAGCATGATATGCGCCAGACAACGACACTACTGCTCAGACAATAACTTACGTACCCGCGCCGAGGAGAGCGTCAGAACATCGACCGCCTTGGGGAGTGCTCTCGACGGAAACTTGGCGCCGCGCCTACGACGAAGCGAGACGATGGGCACAAGATTCAACTGGGGGGCCAAGGTCGCGCAGGGACCATCGGGCACGCCGCGAATGCCGGTTTGGTTTCTCGACCGGTAGGGCCGGGTTGCGGACGGCGGGGGTGTCGGCAGCACGGAGGCTGCCGTCAAGGCTACAGGGACGTATTCACGGCGTCCCCCGGTGCCCATAACTCGGCCCGAGAAAACCGAAAACCCAACTCAGACCGGAATAGAAGGCTCCGCGTCGCCGGGACTCCTGATGCGACGAGGCCCGGCGCGGGTGTCAAGCATACGCGTCGATCATCCGCTCTGCGGCATCTGCGCCCTGGCGAGCCACGGGAGACGCAATGCCGATGGGGGTTGGCGCTTGGCTCGCCGAACGCCCGCCTCGTTCCTGGGCGAACCCGGACTCGCTGCCCCCCTGATGCGCGCCGCCGCCGTGCTCGGTGACGCCGACGTTCTGGAGGTTGATTCCGGCCTCGTGAAAGAGATCTCGCAGGCGGGGCAAAGCGGCCTGGACGGCGTCTCGCGCGACCGGACTCTGGACGCTGAAGTGGATCTTGGTCGCGTCGCCCTCCATCTCAATCCTGATCTTCATTTGCCCCAACTCGGGGGGGTCGAGCTTGAGCTCGGCGGCCGAGGCATTCCGGCCCAGCATCCAAACTACCCGCCCACCGAGCTCGTCGGGCCAGCTCTCCCCGTGCAGTGACAGGGTCATGTGCGACGGCATCCCCGCAATGGTGTCACCACTCGCCGTGTGAACGCCCGCGTTACTCGGACCAGCGGCAGCATCGACGGCCAGTGGCGCGAGCCCTGTTTGCCCGCCGTCGGGCGATAGCGCTCCAGGCCCGCGCCCCGATGCCTGGGCCTGCGCGAGCCAGGAGACACCGGCGGCTCCCGGTGTGAGGGGAGCCCCCGCGCCGTGGCGCGCCGAGGCGGCGGGCCTGGACCGCTCGTCTCCCGCATCGAGCTGGAGTCCCTGTCCGACGTCCTCCGCCGTCAAGTCCTCGCCCGCGTCCGCGCGCTCGGTCTGGGCCGCACTGGCCACGTTGGCCACTGAAACCTCTGGCCCAGGTCGTGGCAAACCCGATTGGTGCCCCCCGGCGGCGGGGGCCGCTCCGATCTTTGGGACGACCTCGGGCGGCTCGGCTTTCGTCGAGGCTTCCGATCCTCCCTCGACCCGTTGGCGACGCGCACCGTCCGCACGCGCGCGGTTAATCTGGGCGATGTCCGCCAAAGATTCGGCGCCCCTCGTCTGCTCCGGCCCCCGTTGCACGGGGGCAGACTCGGCACCAGTCGCGCCCATGTCCTGCCTCGCTAGGGGTTCAGCGCCGTCGCTGGTCGCAGCTTCGGCAGCTGCCTCCGGCGCCCTACTGCCACCCACTGGCTCCGTCTGCGCCGCCTTGGCGACCGCGGCAGGCGAGGACGGAGCAACGACGCCTCTCGCAATATCAGCCGTCTCGGCTGGGTCATCGGCCGTCGGCGTCGCGCCCGGCTGCACAGATGGTACGGCAATCGCGCCGCTAGCGGCCTGGGGATCAGCGGATGCCACCCGGTCGCGCGTGCGCCCCTCGTCCTCTGAAGAACCCGACTGCGCCGGTAGCGAATCGTCGCGTTCGGCATTCTCCGAGTCCCTGTCACCAGTTGCATCGGGCGGTGATTGGCTGGTGTCCGGAGCGTTTGCGGGGGTCGCTTCACGAGGGCCGCTGCCGTCGGATTCCCGTGAGCTCGCGTCGCCGCGTCGCGACGCGGGCGAATTCTTGCCGCCTTCGGCAAGAGGTGTCGCCGAGGCTTGCTGGTCGCAGGCACCATCTCGGTTCTGCTTTGGTGGATCCCCGCGTGCGTTTCGCACCCCACCTTGCAGGATGCCGGCGAAGGACGTTTCACCGGAGAACCCTGGCGACTGCTCACCCGGCGGCTGCTGCGGGGAGGTGGCGACGGCATACGGTAGGCCATTAAACGCGGAGATCATCTCGCTCATTAGTCGCCTCTTGACGGCCCGTGAAGGGTTCTGCTCGACCAGACGGCAGCAAGCCTAATGCCAACACACGACAGCCTCCGTGGCGGGCGACCAGTTCGAAGATAGTAGAAGTACTCGAACCACGGAGACGCAGGGATGTGGCTAGTATCCTGCTCCAGCCGTGGCCGGCTGCGGCGGCCAATCATCACCCATTTTGTGCACGAATTCGCAACTAGATCGAATGGATATCCTCGATCTATCCGCCCGGCTCAAGCTCGCGGTAAAGTTCGCAAACCCGCGGGTCGAGAAAACAACCCGCTCGAGCGAACTGCTACACTCGCCCCGCATTGCCAGCGCTGAAGGTGAGCATCTCGGAACAATTGAACGTCCGGACGCGTCGCCCGTCAGCCACAGCGATAGGCGACTGGCGTCGTACCTCGGCTGGAACGTCCGTTAGGCGGGTC
Source organism: uncultured Gammaproteobacteria bacterium (assembly GCA_963824085.1). GTDB lineage: Bacteria > Pseudomonadota > Gammaproteobacteria > Chromatiales > Chromatiaceae > JARRNE01. The sequence goes on along the minus strand of CAWGNT010000013.1, from coordinate 44,507 downwards.
CGGTGCGGGTCGGGGGGACCGTCGGCGCCAGGGACGGCGCCGTCGAGCCTACATGGACGTATTCACGGCGTGTCCCGACGGCTCGTACCCGACCCTGGCCCGGCAGCTGGGTTATCGTGCTAAGGCGATTTCTGTCAAATCAGGTACCACCTTGCTAGTCCTTTCGCCCGCCTTCGGCGTCTCGCCGGCAGTCACATAGCCCCGCTATGCTCCTGCCAACGCTCCTTGAAGGCGAACGAAAATCCTGCGCAATCTGGTACATGATTTCCCGGCAATCGCCTAGTCACCCAGCGAGGCTGGCGTTGTGGTCTGGATCGGGATAATCGACCGTAGCCGAAGCTCGACACCGATCATCCGGAATGGCGACCCCCAGTCATCTCAGTGACACGAAATCGCCTAACGCGCAACGTCCTCCTCGGAGAATCTCTTATGGCAGAGAACGAACAGATGCCCCCCGGTGAAGTCCGCCCCTCCGAGCTCGTGAAGTTCTGGCCGCTCCAAGGGCTGAAATCCGACGAGCTCTCGATCCTCGCGCAGCATGCCAGCCTGCAGCGGGCAGCACCCGGCAGCTGTGTCGTCAAAGTCGGATCGGATGACAACCGGTCGCTCTATCTCCAAACGGGTAAGGTAAGCCTGGTCGGTTATGACCAAAGAGAGGTCATTGTCGATAGTGAGAGCAACCTTGGACGCTTTCCCATATCCAATCTGCGGCCCCACCGGTATACGGTCACCGCGGTCTCCGAGGCAACGCTACTGAAGGTCGACAAGACCGTCCTCAGTCGCGTCATCAACACGGGTGAGAATCTCTTTCACCACATCGAGGTCCCATTGTCCCCGACGGAGCTGTCGGACTACTCGCTATTCGAGCAAATTCACAACGATATCGTCGAGGACCGGGTCGCTGTCCCTACCATGCCGAATATTGCCTTTCAGATCTACCGTGCAATCAGTGACGAGAGGGCCGACGCGCGCAAGATCGCACGAATTATCGAGTCCGATCCGGCGATCGCAGCAAAGCTGGTCAGAACCGCAAACAGCAGCTTTTACAGCCGACAAAAAGCGGTGGAGGCCTGCTCTGAAGCAATCGTTCGTCTGGGAATGACGGCGGTCAAGAATCTGGTCACCGCTTTCATAATGAGGGAGCTCTATCAATCCAAGATACCCGCCATTCAGGCCCACGTGAACAAGTTGTGGAAGCACAGCGCGGTCGTCGCCGCAATCAGCTACAACCTTGCCCGCTTGACCCCCGGTATGAACCCGGAGACTGGCTTGCTCGCCGGCCTACTGCACGACATTGGCGCCCTGTGTATCCTGGGTTACGCGGAGCAGAACCCGAAGTCGCTGTTCGAAAACGAGAAATTTGCCCACGTCATAGCGACCTACCGTGGCCAATTGGGGGCAGAGATCCTGCGCAATTGGAGCTTTCCGGAGAGTATCGTCAACGCCGCCCGTGATGCCGAGGACTGGCATCGCGATCCCGACCCGAAGCCGGACTACGCGGATCTGGTCCTTATTGCGCAGCTGCATAGCTTTGCCGGCAACGAACGCATGTGGTCCATGCCGCGCATCTACGAGGTTCCGGCTTTCAAGAAGATGGTATCGGGCCAGCTCAGCCCGACGCTCAGCCTGTCGATCGTCGATGACGCCAAGCAGCAGATCGACGAGACCGCGCGTTTGCTCAGCGGATGAGCCGGCCCTCAGGCCGGCAATACGCCGCACCCGAGCAGGTTACCCAGTGTGTTGCGAAGGACGGATTTACCCGTGGTCGTCGCGTCCGCGAAGGTGGCGATGCCCTGCTAGCTCGTCAGTGAGCTTCTGGTCACGCCGCTCTCGGTCCTTGTTGTCCGCCGCCCGAGCGCGTTCGGCAACCTTGCCCAAGACGGCAATCTGTTTCTGCGTGTCTTGCCAACGTTGCGTCGCCGCCGCGACAGCACCACGGTGGCGGCCGATGCTATCCTGCTGCTCCGTTATGGCCTTGTTCAACCTCGTCAGGAACTGCAAATAGTCGCGCACCTGTATCCCCAGCCCGGGACCGCCGCCCTCAGCCAGCACCTTTGCGTAGTCGTCCCTGTAGATCAGTAGGTCCTGCAACTTTGCCTGAGCTTCCTCCATTGCGGCCTTTCGGTCGGCCAGCGCCCGCACCGCCTCCCGGTCTCGCTCGCCGGCCAAGTGCAAGAGCAGGTCGAAGCGCTTGTGACGGCTCATTGCCGTGCCCACCGGTCGAGGTGGATGGCGCGGACACTCAGCCGTGACACCTCTTACTCGACCTCACGTTCGCTGGTGCTCATCAAGTGGATCAACTGGTGCACGCTTTGATTCAGGGGAATGCACTCGTGCATGTCCTGCCTGAGAAAGGCCATGATCTCGTCCTTTTGCCTGATCGCCTCGTCCAGCTGGGGGTTGGAGCCAGGGCGGTACGCGCCGACGTTTATCAGGTCCTGGTTGCGGTTCACCAGGGACAGCAGCGTCTTCAAGCGCCGGGCGGCTAGCAGCTGAGGCTTGTCGGTGATGGCGTGCATCAGTCGGCTGATCGAGGCGTCGATGTCGATGGCGGGAAAATGACCCGCTTCCGCGAGGCCGCGTGACAGAACGACATGACCGTCCAGGATGGCTCGGGCGGCATCGGCAATCGGGTCCAGCTGGTCATCGCCTTCGACCAGCACGGTGTAAAAGGCCGTGATCGACCCGGTGCCGTCGCCGGTACCTGCCCGCTCTACAAGATGTGGAAGCTTCGCGAACACCGATGGCGGGTAGCCCTTGGTTGCGGGCGGCTCTCCGATGGCTAGCGCGATCTCGCGCTGAGCCTGTGCGTACCGGGTGAGCGAATCCATCAGAAGCAGCACCCGCATCCCAAGGTCACGGAAGTGCTCCGCGATGCTGGTCGCCAACATGGCCCCATGTAAACGCATGAGCGGCGGGTGGTCGGCCGGCGTGGCGACGACGACCGCGCGCTTCAGGCCGTCCTCCCCCAGGATGTCCTCGACGAACTCCTTGACCTCGCGGCCGCGCTCACCGATCAGCCCGACCACGGTGACATCCGCGTTCGTATAGCGGGTCATCATTCCCAGCAGCACGCTCTTGCCTACGCCACTGCCGGCGAACAGGCCCATGCGCTGACCCCGGCCAACCGTCAACAAGGCGTTGATCGCCCTCACTCCCACGTCGAGGGGCTCGTCGATGACGCTCCTCTCCATTGGATTCATAGGTCGTCCGTTGAGTGGCACAAGCGCCTCGGATCGCAGAACCCCCTTGCGGTCCAGCGGACGGCCGGCGCCGTCCAGCACACGGCCCAAGAGGCCGGTTCCGACCGCGACCTCGCAGCTTTCCTGGTCAGGGATCACCCGGGCGTTGACGGTAAGGCCGTGATGCTCACCCGCCAACATGAGGTACAGCTTGTCCTCGGCAAATCCGACCACCTCAGCATCAACCTTCGCACCGTTCATGCCTTCGACGACACAGCGACTCCCGACGGCGGCCTGGCAGCCGACCGCCTCCAGGGCCAAGCCGACCATCCGCGTCAGCCGACCCTCGACGACCGGCGGAGGCAGTGAGGGAACCGCGTTGCGGTAACGAGCCAGCATCCCTGCCCAGCGGGCCCCGCGCGCCTCCGCAGTCGAATACCAGGCCTCGCCCATGCCCTATCCGCCCTCGCCTGGAGTGCCGATGTCGGAAGAGCTCACCGCAGCATTTCCGTAAGGGTCAGTATTGGACGCGGTCGCCTTCCCCGACGGCAGCTGCGGGTCCGCACGGCGCTCTCCGCCAAAGACCTTCAGAACGGCCTCCCCGAGCCGGCGCTCGACCGTTGCGTCGACCCGCGAGGTGTCTGTGACAACGAGACACCCACCCCGCGTGAGGCCCGGGTTCTCCGAAATCCGCCACTCCTGCTCCTGACCCGACAACAGCTCGCGCACGAGCGCAGCATCGGTTGGGTGGAGCTGGACGTTGACGTTTCGCGCACCCACCGGCAGCACGCCGAGCGCTTCCCGCACCGCCGCAACGACAACCCCCGGATCCGTCCTGATCTCCCGCCGGACAAGCTGGCGAACCAGTGCGGTAACCAGGGCCACAAGCTCGTTCTCCACTTGTCTGTCAAGCGACTGGAATGGGCGTGCGAGCGCCCCGATCAAGCTCTTCAGCTGCTGCACCTGGGCGTCGATCTCTTGACGGCCGCGCGCCAGTCCGTCGCCCCTGCCCGCGGCAAACCCCTCCTCGTAAGCGCACAGGCGAAGCTGCTCCAGCTCCTGCTCCGTGGGCAGCTTTTCGGCGAGCTTCCCGTCGAGCGAGCGGCGATCGACCGCCATATTCGGTGCGTCCCACCGCTGCCAGCCATTCGACGCAAGACCCGGAATCACCTTAGACATAGTCGTCGCCCTTTCCTAGCGCCAGCTCGCCCGCCTCGGCCAGCTTACGGGCAATGGCGATGATCTCCTTCTGCGCGTGCTCCACCTCGGAAAGCCGGACAGGGCCCGTTCCCTCCAAGTCGTCGCGCAGCAACAGGGCCGCGCGCTTCGACATGTTCTTGAAGATCTTCTCCTTGATTGCGTCATCGGAGCCCTTGAGCGCCGTCACAAGGACATTGTTGCTGATCTCCTTGAGCAAGGTCTGGATGCCCCGGTCGGAGGTATCCGCGAGGTCCTCAAAGGTGAATAGTGCCTCGTCCAGCGCGACTGCGAGGTCCGGGTCTTGCTCCTTGATGGAGTCCATTATCTCAGTCCCCATCGATCTGTCGAGCAAGTTCAGCAGGTTCACGGCAGTCGTCAGACCTCCGATGCGCGAGCTTTGGATGCTCGGATTGTCGGTGACCTTCTGATCCAGGATCGCGTCGAGCTCCGTCAGCGCCGACGGCGGCACGCTCTCCAAGTTGGCGACGCGCATCACGAGATCGGCTCGCTGGGACTCGGGAAATAGGCTCAGGACTTCGGCGGACTGGTCGGGGTCGAGGTGGGCCAACACAATTGCCACAATTTGCGGGTGCTCGTTTCGCACCAGCCGGGCGATGGCCGGCGGGTCCATCCACCGCAATGCCTCCAGGCCGCTCAGCCTCTCACCCGCCATGATGCGGCCGATGAGGTTCTGAGCCTTGTCTTTGCCCAGCGCTCCGGTTAGCGTCTTGCGCAGATAGTCCTCAGTGCCGATCCCCAACGGGGTCCGGCTCAGCACCTGTTTGAGGAACTCCTCCAGGGTGGTGGCCACCTCTTGACGAGACACGCCTTGGAGGCCGGCCATTGCCAAGCCGATCTTCTGTACCTCCTTCGGGTTCAGATGGCGCAGGACCTCTGCAGCCAGACGCTCACCGATCGTCATCAGCAGGATCGCGGCCCGTGTGCTGCCGTCGACCTTCGCCATCGCGTTGGCGGTCATTGGGTCAGCCACTCCTTAACCAGATTCGCCGCCAGCTTCGGGTCTTCATTGACCATCGACTGGGCACGGCTCAGCTGCGCGCTGTAATCCTGCGGCGGTGCCAACTGCCCGAGGGCCGGCGCGCCGCCGGAGGAGACAGACAAACGATCCGCCGGGAGGCCGTCCGGCGCAGGGGACGCTCCGCTCGCCACGGTCGCTCGAATTCGCGGTTGAGCCGAAGTGACGCGCGAGCCCTTGTCCGCCAAGCTCCGCATCACGGGACGCAGGACACCCAGCACCAGTAGCAGGATCAGCAGGATGCCTCCGCCTTGCTTGAGGGCATCCCAAATCCAGGGCCGCTCCCAAAGCGACGGTCCGGTGACGAGCTCGGCGTCGGCGACTGTGCGGAAGGATGCATTGGCGATGTGGATGCTGTCGCCGCGCTCCTTGTCGAAACCGACGGCCTTTTCGACCAGTGCAGTCAGGTCCTTGAGCTCATCCGCAGACAGGGGCTTGGTCTTGGGTTGACCCTTGTCGTCGACCCCCACGACGTCATCGACAACCACCGCGACCGACAGTCGCTTGATGACGCCGACGGGCGCCCGCACATGCTTGACGCTCCGATCAAGCTCGAAATTGCGCACGGCATTGCGGCTCGTGCTCACAGGCGCCGAACCGCCGCCGGACAGGCCGCCCGGGCTTGTCGTTCCGCCGGCGGGCGGCTGATTACTCAAGGACCCCGGAATCCCGCCCATCACCGAGCCCTGGGACTTCTCCTCCGAAATCTGCTCGCTGCGCAGGGCCTTGGCGTTCGGGGTGTACTGCTCTTCCGTGGACTCGACGACGGTGAAATCGACGTCGGCTACTACCTGCGCCCTTACGCGGCCCGCGCCGAGGATCGGGGTGAGAATGTCTTCGACACGCCTGGCAAAGGAGGTCTCGATGCGGCGGGCGTACTCGAACTGGGTCGCCGAGAGCTCCAGCGTGCTGTCGCTCTCGCGTGACGTTAAGAGACGGCCGGTCTGATCGATGACGGTGACACGGCTACGCTCCAGGTTGGGAACGCTCGAGCTGACCAGATTCACGATTGCCTGCACCTGGTCCCGCTCGAGAGTCCGTCCAGAGGCCAGGCTGATCAGCACGGACGCGGAGGGCTTCGACCGCTCGCGTACAAAGATAGAGCGCTTCGGCAGCGCTAGGTGGACACGCACGCCCCGCACATCGGCGAGGCTGCCGATGGTGCGCGCGAGCTCGCCCTCGAGCGCGCGCTGATAGCGGGCGGTCTCCATGAGCTCGCTGTCGCCGAACGCGCTCTTCTGGTCGAGCAGCTCAAAGCCCATGCTGCCGCTCTTCGGCAGTCCGGCGGAAGCCAAAGCGATACGGGCCTCATGCAGACGGCGCGCAGGCACCAGAATGGTCCCCTTGCCCTCGTTGAGTCGATAGTCGATCCCCTGCGCCTGGAGTGCGGCGATGACCTGGCCGGAGTCGGCGTCCGAGAGGTCCCCATACAGAGGGCTGTAAACCGGCTCCTGCGACCAAAGCACGACCGCAACACCGACCGCCACGCTGGCGGCGAGCCCAACCATCAGGCCGAGCTGGTGCACCAGCGGCATGCTTGCGAGGCCCCTAAGCTGGGCCGCGAGTGCCTCCCCTTTTATGAGAGCCATTGCTGTTTCCCGGTCAGGTCTGGGTGGTCACGCCTGCGCTAGATCTGCATGCTCATGATCTCTTGATACGCAGCGACGAGCTTGTTGCGCACCTGTGTCGTTGCCTGAAAGGACAGATTTGATTTCTGAATGGCAATCATGACGTCGGCCACCGATGTGTTAGGGTCGCCGAGCTCAAAGGCGCTCCCCACTCTGGAGGCGTCTTGCTGGGCCGCATTGACCTGCTCGAGCGAGGTCCTGAGTAAAGAGGAGAAGTCGTTGGCCCCTGTTTCGGGCGGCGATTGACCTACACGACCCTCTGCCTGTGCCGCGAGTGACCGCAGCCGTGCCAGGAGCTCGTTTGCACTGGTAACCCCGTGATCGATCATCGCTTGCCGCCTCTCGTCCGAATCTCTAAAAGAGCCCGCCCGGACACCGGTAGCCGTCAACCAGCTTCGAGCCCGATGATCACGGGCATGGCGAGCCCGCGCTCACGCAGACGCGCAATCTTGTACCGCAGGGTGCGCGGGCTAATGCCGAGGCGGCGCGCCGCAGCTTGCCGGTTTCCGTTCTCGACACGCAGCGCCTCGACGATCAGCTCCCGTTCCCGGAGCTTGAGATCGTCACCGAGACGTGCTGCCTCAGCGGAGCTTGAGGCAACCTCCAGCTCCGTCACACGAGGCGGCGGCATTAGGTCGACTTCGATGCAGATGTGCTCCGCATCGATCCCGTCGCCGTTGGCGAGGATGAGCGCGCGCTGGATGACGTTGTCCAGCTCGCGCACGTTGCCGGGCCAGCTGTGCTGGAGAAGCTTCTGGCGCGCAGCCTGGGTCAAGGTCGGTGCGCGCGTCTCGCGAAGGCTGTGTGAGCGAACCCGTTCCTCGGCCAGCGGCAAGATGTCGCCGGGACGCTCCGTCAGGGGCGGGAGGCGGAGGGGAAACACATTGAGACGATAGTACAGGTCCTTGCGAAAGCGACCGGCAGCGACCTCGCGGCCGAGGTCCCTGTTTGTCGTGGCTAGAATGCGCACGTCCAACGCGATGGGCCGCCTTCCACCCAACCGCTCGATCTCTCTCTCTTGCAGGACACGCAACAGCTTCGCCTGCAGCTCCAGGTCGATCTCCGTGATCTCGTCCAGGAGCAGGGTCCCTCCCTGCGCCCGCTCGAACTTGCCGAAGTGGGTCTGGTAGGCCCCAGTGAAGGCCCCCTTCTCGTAACCGAAGAGGGTTGCTTCGAGCATGCTGCCAGGGATTGCGGCACAGTTGACCGCGACAAAGGAACCCCTCGCACGCCGGGATTGCAGGTGGATGTAACGGGCAAACATCTCCTTGCCCGTTCCACTCTCGCCGGTGATCATGACGGAGGCCTCTGTTCGCGCAACCCGCTGCGCGAGCTCGACCACTTTGCGAGTTCGCGGGTCCTCGCATATCAGGCTGTTCGTGTCCTCATCGAGGACATCGCTGCTCGCGACCTGAAGCCTTCGATTATCAGTGATGGCGACAACCGCACCCTCGTTCATGAACCGATCTCCGTCTTTCGCCTGGTGGGAGCGCCGCGGCCAGAAATCGGCCGGCTCGTCGTATCGCGATGCGATCGACCGGTTCGCTGCCGCTACTCCCGCCACCACCGCGCTGGGTATTGGATGAAGCTCCGGTCGCTCGGCCCTTCCCCCGGTCTATGCGCTTCGCGGAAAGGTATGCAAACGAGACGCCAAAATCAGGATGGTTGTCTTTTCAGTAGGATAGGAGAAACGAAGGGGACCGATCGTCAGAATTCCGGCGGTCATTCCTGGCGCTGGATGCCATATTTCCGCATCTTCTCCACCAGGGTCGTGCGGCGCATCCCCAGCAGGCTGGCCGCCTGCGCCACGACACCGGCAGTCTCGTCTAACGCCTGGTTGATGAGGCTGACCTCCTGCCTGCTGAGGTGCTCCCGCAGGTCAATCCCTTCGCGGGGCAGCCTCGGCTGGTCGAATCGGGGATGGACGGCCGATTCGGCCTGGATATCCCGCACGCCGGGGGACATCGCTGCTTCTGGATGCTCGGCCGCACCCGCGGGAACGAACTTTTCGGGAAGGTCTGCCACGTCCACCAGGCCGAAGGGGTGCAGGATTGCCAGCCGCTCGACCAAGTTCGCCAGCTCCCTGACATTCCCCGGCCAGGAATAGCACGACAGGGCATCGACGGCGCGGGCGGTCAGCCGAAGCGAGCCCTTTCCCGAGCCTTGGAGCCGAGCGATCAGCTCGCCGATCAGCAGCGGCAGATCCTCGACCCTGTCCCGCAGGGACGGCGTCTCTATCGGAAAGACATTGAGGCGGTAGTACAGATCCTCGCGAAACTGACCAGCGGCGATCTGTTGCTCCATGTCGCGATGGGTGGCAGCGACCACCCGGACATTGACGCTCACCGTCTTGGTGCCTCCTACGCGCTCAAAGGTCTGCTCCTGAAGGACCCGTAAGAGCTTGACCTGCATCGGCAGCGGCATGTCGCCGATCTCGTCGAGAAAGAGGGTCCCGCCGTTCGCGAGCTCGAACCGGCCCTGGCGACTGGTGATCGCCCCCGTGAATGATCCTTTCTCGTGGCCGAACAGCTCGCTCTCCAGCAGCTCGGCAGGAATGGCGCCGCAATTCACCGGTACGAATGGATACTTCCGCCGCTTCGAGTAGTAGTGGATGTTCCTCGCGACGATCTCCTTGCCGGTGCCCGTCTCGCCCAAGACGAGGACGGTTGCATCGGTTGGGGCCACCTGCTGGATAAGATGGCGCACGCGCTCAACGCCGCGACTGCAACCGACGAGGGCACGAAAGAGCTGAATCGACTGCCCTTCCCGATTGCGCCGCCTGCTGTCACGAAAGATAATCCCTTGCTCCAACGCATTTGCGAGCTGTGGTTGGCGTAAGGGGAATTTGACGGATCGAACGAAGAAAGAAGAGTCTTCGTCGATAGGTAGCCCAGCAGACTCTCCATCGAGGTCCATTAAACAAACTGGAACACTAGGATCCCACTCATGAATGTCTTTCAATACTCGCGAGAGTGCAGAGGTCGATCCGCAGCGACCTATTATGAATGACACATCGGCGCCGGGCTGCCCGACAGCACCGCTCCAATTCGCCGGAGAGACTGCAGCCGGGTGATAGCCAAGGAATGAAATAATAGACTCAACCGATCCGGCACGCGCTTCATCCTGGTCCAGGATAATTATTCTTTCTCGCGCCGATTGGTAATTATTGAGGCTCGATCCGGCCGGTTTTGGCTCGACTTCAGCCATTTGCTCAAGTGCTCCAGTTACGCCCCTGCTAACGAGGCGAAATTACAGCACTTAGCTTTGAGAATGTCAAAATTCTGGCGCAGTTACGTAGCATTTCTGCGCGTTTGATCACAACCTGTGAGATCAGTGAGAAGTCTATAGCAGAATGAGCTGGCATCTTCTTTCTGCTGCCATTTCTGTTCATTCATCGACGCATTCGCGGCGGTGATTAGCGTCGTGCCTCAGTTGGAACGTCCGTTGGGCGGGTCGGGCATGAGCCCGCGGGACCGTCGGCGTCAGGGACGGCGCCGTCGAGACTGCACGGACGTATTCACGGTGCGTCCGGACGGCCCGGTATCCGAGCGTCGCCCTGTTGGCCGCGAGGCCCCCCGCGTCGGTCAGCACCCGCTCGTTAGCTCAAGACGCCAATCAAGGCCTGGGCAACACCAGCCAGACTCTCGCCGGCGATCAATCCCGAGGCGCCGGCAATGACGAAGCGCTGGGCGAGGGTCGGCCGCCAGCGCTCGACCCCCTTGGCGATGAGGCTGCCGCAGAACATGGTGATGGACAGGGAGGCCGGGATCACCATGGCGAGACCCAGCGCAGGCATACTCGGCAGTCCGCGCGGTCCCATGCGGTGCTCCAGGACGGAGGCCGCTGTCCCAACGGCACCCGCCAACGCGATCGCCCAGAGCGCGCTGGTCGGGACCGACTCGAGGCCGCGGCTCAAGGTCTCGGCAACCACCTTCCAGGTCGCCACCGCAGGCGCGGGCCACTGCTCGGTGATCAGCATCTTGGCCGGGTCCGGAATCAGCCGGAGATACACCAGGCTCCCGACGACGCTACCCGTGAGGACGCCGAAAACCTGGGCCACCACCTGGAGTTGCGGTCGCGTTCCGACAAGATAGCCGGCCTTGAAATCATTCAAGAGATCAGCGCTCTGGCCGGCCGCGCCGCCGGCGACATTGGCACCGATCAGGTTGGCGGTCATGTCACCGGGGGATGTGATTCCGGTGCTGAGTTGGGAGATCTTGCCGATGGCGCCGATGGGCGGGATGCCGGTCTCGCCGACCACGCGGGAGGCGACCATTGCCAGGAGGAACGCGATCGGAACCGCGAGGACCGCAATGACCCACTGAATGTCGAAAATGACGATCTGGGCCGCGACAGCAAAGACACTTGCGAGCAGTAACCCGGCTAGCCGCGCGAGCCTGCCTCCGTCGCCGCTCACAGCTGGTGCGGCATGATCAGCGCCCCGTCGGCGCATGTCGAAGGCGCGGAGCAGGAAGCGCGTAAGCGCGGACGACACCATCAGCGACACCCCGGGCCACAAGAGCCACTCGATCATGGGTGCGAACCAGCTCTCGGTGGGATCGTTCGGCCCCGGAATGATAAAGCCCTGAGCCAGTCCCCACGGGCCCAGCAAGCCCCAGGACAAGACTCCGCCAATAAGGAGGGAGACCCCGGCGCGGAACCCGATGATCGCCCCGAACCCCAGCAACATGAGGGAAGGATCCAGTGTGAAGGTCAGGTTCTTCGCGCTGATCGCGGCGAATCCTGACAGTTTCCCGCTCGCCGGGAGGGTGAACCCCAAACTTGGGCGCGGCAGGGCCAGCCAGGTCGCATCGAGCCATTTCAGGGTACCCGCCACCAGTGTGCAGGCGAGGAGAACCCGCAGCTTCAGCGCGGCCTCGCGGCCCTGCTCGAAGATCTCCCGCAAGGTCTCGGCGGTCGCCCTGCCCGTCGGAAAGGGTAAACCCGATCGCAGGACCAGGGACTCCCGCAGATACCAGGCGACCCATATCCCCAGAAAGCTCACGGCGAAGACCCAGGGGACCAGGCGGTCAGCCGGAAGGTTGGAGCCGGTCAGCATCGCCAGCGCGGGAACCGGTGCAACCAGCCCGCCTGAGATGATGCTGGCCGACGACGAAGCGGCGGTTTGGGTGATGTTGCCTTCGCCTACGCCATAGGCGCGGGCGAGGCCCAGCCGTGCGAGCAGCGCCCAGAAGGCGGCCGCGACCAGGAGCGCGAGGATCGAGACGTTGAAAGACCAGCCGATCTTGAGCCCCGAGTAGATATTGCACGGGGTCAAAATGGCGCCGAGCAGTACGCCGCTGACGACGGCCCGTAAGGTCAGCGAAGCCTCGGGCATCGCGGCCTGGTCCAACACAGGCCACGGCTGCCGGGGAGCCACGCGGGACCTCGAGGTCCGCGCGGCCGATGGGTATTCCGGACCTGGTCCCGCCAAGGCTAAAGGTGCCCCAGCAGGCCCTCTCCCCGCATCAGATCGAGGCCGTACTCGATGGCGACGGCGAAGGAGATGTTGGTGTCCCTGGGCGGGACCCGGTCCCAGTCCTGGCTCCCGCGGACGACCTCAAACGGCTCGAACCGCCCGCTTACGATGCCCACGATGTGGCCGTCTGCTACGTGGACAAGTGGTCCACCGCGGTCGCCGTCGTGGACCATGTTGTCGAACAGGACCAGCCGCGTATCGTTCGGCGAGCGGAGCTTGGCGCTCACCACGCCGCCGGCGGTCAGGATGGCGTGGAGCTGCTCATGCCCGAAGGAGTAACCCAGGATCATGACGCTCGCGCCAGGGCGGACATTGTCCGAGGCGCCAAGAAAATCGTCCGGCACGTCGATCGTCACTTCCTCCTCGATCCTCAGCAGCGCTACGTCGTGGTCCGGGTCGGTACGGGCGATAGACACAGGGATCGCCGCCACCCGATCGAAGCTCATGGGAGCGAATTCGTCACTCAGCGATGTGGGCACCACGCGGAGGCCGTTCGGGTTTGTGGCCAGATGGGCGGCGGTGAGAAGGTAGCCGTCCCGGTGGACCAGGAAGGCCGTGCCGAGAAAGGACACCTGCTCCTGCTGATCTCGCACCAGCATCATGCAGCCGCTTCGGAACTTGTGACTTACGCCTTGGAGCATACGCCCTCCTCTAAGCCATTCATTCGAGCCAGGTGCGCACCCGCTGCGGGTGCGTGCGCAGCCAGCGCTCGGCCTGCGCGTAGGGATCCCGCCCCTCGTCCTGCTCGATCCAGACCATTAGCTGGTTCATCGCCTCCGGCGTCCAGTGGAACCGATCGAGAAACCGGTAGACGTCCGGCCGGTCCGCGGCGAGCCCCTGACGGGCCATGGTGTGGATGCTTCCGACGGCGCCATAGACGCGCTTCGGGTCGTCGAGAAACCGCAGTGACCAGCGGCCGAACATCCAATGGGGCGTCCACCCGGTGACCACGATCCATTGCTGGTGGGCGATCGCATCGGCAAGGGCGGCGGTCATCTCCGCCTCGCTCCCGGACACGAGCCGGTAGCCGTCAAGACCATACACATCCAGCGCGCGTTCGGTGGCACGCATGATCCCCGCCTCCGGGTCGATGCCGAGGATGCGGCCCTTGAACTGCTCCCGGTGGTCCTTGAGCTCCGGGATCGACTGCACGGTGACGTAGGGCCGAGGCCGAGCCCCGGCGGCACCGGTCTGCCGCCCGACACTCACAGCGGGCACCACGAGCCCCGTGCGAGTCCCCTCCAGATTCGGACCCAGATCATCCAAGCGGGGGCCGTACCGCTTCATGAAGTGAGCGTGCGTGTCCGGCAACCAGGCGGACAGGAAGGCATCCGCCTGCCCGTCGGCGACAAGCTCCCACATGCGCTCCGCCGTCACGCTCTCGGCCTCACAAGGTTGGTCCAGCTCCTCGCGAAGCACGGCACACGCCAGGTAGGTGCTCGCCACAGAGGATGACCAAGGGGCGTGGACCAGGCGGACCGGGCCAATGGGCGCACCCGCCGCCGGCAGGGTGGCCGCCGCCAACGTAACGACAAGGGTTGTCAGGGCGAGGAAGGGGGCTCGTCTGCTCATATCTTCTCCGCGTCGCCCTGCCGGCGATCGGCAGCCGCCCCGACCCAGAACTGCCGGCGCCCAAAGGTAGGCATCTTCCGGGTGGCGCCGGTGCGAAACTCAGGCCCCTCATAGGCGTCGATGGAGAGCCGGAAGGTCTGCCCGCCCTGATACTCCACCATCCCCTTGTGCAGCGCGTAGCACATGCCCAGAAGGATGACGGCGAAGGGCAAACCAGTGGCGATGGCGGCGGTTTGCAAGGCCACCAGGCCGCCGCCCAGCAGGAGCGCCGCGGCGACCAGCCCCTCGGTGACGGCCCAGAAGATACGCTGGATCTTCGGCGGCTCGGTGTTGCCCCCGGCGGTGATGATGTCGATCACCAGGGAGCCTGAGTCCGAGGAGGTGACGAAGAATGTGATCACGACAATGATGGCAATGGTCGACGTTAGCTCTGCCAGGGGAAAGTTCTCCAGGAGGACGAACAAGGATACCGGGATGTTCTCCTGCACTGCCTTTGCGATGCCGCCGGCACCGAACATCTCGATATCCAGGGCGCTATCGCCGAAGGTGGTCAACCAGACGAAGGTGACGAGCGTGGGAACGAACAGGACGCCTTTGATGAACTGGCGCACCGTCCGCCCATAGGAGATCCGGGCGATGAACATCCCCACGAACGGCGACCAGGCAATCCACCAGCCCCAGTAGAAAACGGTCCAGCCGTTCTGCCATTCGGTGTTCTCGTAGGTCTCATTCCAGGTGCTGAGGTGGGCGAAGTTCTGTACGTAGAAACCGATGTTCTCGATCAGAGCGTTGAAGATGAACAGGGTGGGTCCGACCAGAAGCACGAAGAACATCAGAACAGCCGCAATGATCACGTTGAGCTCACTAAGCCGCTTGATCCCCGCATCCAGCCCCTTGACCACGGACCAGGTGGCCACCGCCGTGATGCACGCGATCAAGACCAGCTGCACCGGAATGTTCTGGGGAATCGCCAGCAGGTGGTACATCCCCGCGTTGACCTGCTGCACACCGAGACCGAGCGACGTGGCCACACCGAACATGGTGGCCACCGTGGCCATGATGTCGATGACGTTGCCGATGGGCCCATAGATCCGCTCGCCAAAAACGGGGTAGAAGGCTGAGCGAATCGATAAGGGCAGCCCCTTGTTGAAGGCGAAGAACCCGAGGGACAGGCCGACAAGGGCGTAGATCGCCCAGGGGTGAAGGCCCCAGTGCAGAAAGGTGAAGTCCATCGCGATGCGTGCCGCCTCGGGAGTCCCCGCCTCCGCGAGCGGCGAGGCGACGAAGTGAAACATGGGCTCCGCGACCCCGTAAAACAGGAGTCCGATCCCCATGCCGGCACTGAACAGCATCGCGAACCAGGCCGTGGTCGAGAACTCGGGGCGCGCACCCTCACCCCCCAGACGGATGTCTCCGAAACGCCCCAGCAAGAGGGAGATCACGAAGATGAGCACGATATTCATGACCCCCACTAAGAACCACCCTGCATAGTGGGAGACAGCGGCCTGGACCCGGGTAAACAGGTCGTCGACACGCTGCTCGAAGAAGATGGTGAGCACCACGAAGAGCACGATTATCCCGGCCGAGATGAAGAATACGTACGGGTGTACGTCGAGATGGAACCAAGCCTGGCGGGGCCCGGCATCTGGGGTCGTCGGTGTGTTATTCATTTGGAATGCTAGAAGCCAACCGCCGCCCGCAAAGCGCCGGCACGATCCGTCCGCTCCCAGGTGAGCTCGGGCTCGTCGCGGCCGAAGTGACCGTTGGTGGCGTAGCCGTACATCAGACCCTGGTCGCCGGCCCCCTGATCCAGGTCGAGGCCGAAGCCCTCGTCCACCCCTTGCGCGATGTCGGGGGACTGCTTGTCCAGCGCGAGCAACACCGCGCAGGAGCGGCCGTCGAAGCCCATGCTGCCGTCGTCGTAGCCGATGTCGCAAATGGTGTCGCGGACGATCTGGGTGTAGTCGACGTGGGCTTTGGTCGTGATCTCACCGGAGACAACCGCCATGCCGGTGTTGACCAGGGTCTCGCAGGCCACACGGGAGAGGGTATCCTGCGCGAGCAGGGCGTCCAGGATGGCGCCTGAGACGTTGTCTGCCACCTTGTCAGGATGACCTTCTCCGACGCATTCGGAAGAAACGATGTATTCGCGTGCCATTAATTACTCCTCGATCTCGTGCCGCAAAGACGGCTCGCTGCAAGCTTCTCGCGCACGGTGCCCTGTACGCACCATCAGGGGCCGACGGTGCGCAAGGCGCGCCCTTCTATAGCAGTTCAGCCGGCACGCTTGGTCACGTGCAATATGCCCCAGCGGAGGTATCCTGCCGTGCCGGCCTCGATCCAATGACCGAGCCCCGTGATCATGCGGTCGATGTAGGCCGCTGACACGTCGCCCGTTAGCGCCTCGCGGCTCGCCTCGAGCTCGTTGCGCACGCGGCTGTAGTGAGTAACCAGGTTCTCCGTCAGCTCCACCACCTGTTTCACCTGCAGTCCGTGACGCGCCGCCGCCTGCCGGTAGAAGCCGATCGAGCCCAGACTGTCCAGGTGAATCCGCTCGAGCACGGGTTCGAGTACGCCCGCGGGGCAGTCGTCCGCCTGCATGGGATCCGTGAAGACGAAGTCCCCACCGGCACGCAGCACTCGTGCGGCTTCGCCAACGACCCGATCGCGGTGCCCACTGTGTAGGATGGCGTCCTGGGACCACACCAGATCAAACGCGCCGTCGGGCGCCGGCACGGTCTCGAAGCTGCCGTCCACCACCTCGATGAGGCCGTCAAGTCCCCTGGCGCGGTTCATCGCCCGGTTGCGCTCGTTCTCCTTCTCACTGAGGTTGAGTGCGGTCACCCGGCAGCCGAAGCGCTCTGCCAGGCGGCGCGCGGCCCCGCCGTACCCGGAGCCCAGGTCGAGCACCCGGCTGTCAGGCCCGAGGCTCGGCACCGTCGCGGCCATGCGGTCGATAGTGCGGCGGCTTGCATCTGCAATCGCCTCGTCCGGCCTCTGGTAGAGGCCGATGTGGATGTCCTCGCCGCCCCAGACGTGGAAGTAGAAGTTGTCCGCGTCGTCGCTGTTGTAATAGCTGCGCGCGGTCTCGACGACCGCGGAGTAGTTGGCACTCATCCCTCTTCCCCTCCCTCGACATAGCTCTTCTCGGCGACGTGGATGAAGAAGTCCGGCTCGGTGTCGTGGTAGGTCTCCTTGAAATCGCCGTAGGTGGTGATCCTCTGAAAGCCCACTTCGCGCAACAGTCGGCGGACGTACCTCTTGCGGAGCGGAAACATGTTTAGGTGAAAGACTTGGCCGCCCGGGAACTCGTAGCAGAAGCGCGCCAGGGACTCATCCACGTGCTCCGGCTGGGCGCGGACGTTCTCGCCGCAGTAGTAGTAGTTGTGCTTGGGGGCGACCTGGCGATCCAGAATGGCGTCGTAATTGCGTTGATCGATGATCAGGATGCCGTCGTGCCGCAATGTCGCATAGAACTCCGCCAAGGCCTTGCGGCGGTCGTTCTCGTCGTGCAGGTGGGTGAAGGAATTGCCCAGACAGATGACCGCGTCGTAGTAATCGTGCACGTCACGATTGAGCCAGCGCCAGTCGGCCTGCACGGTGCGCAGGATGTTTCCATGGCGTCGGCTGTTCTCGAAGGCGCGGGCCAGCATCTGCGGGCTGCCGTCGGCGCTCGTCACCTCAAAGCCTGCCTTGAGGAGCTGCACGGAGTGGAAGCCGGTGCCCGTGGCCACGTCGAGTACCTTGTGGGCACCCTGCTCACGCAGGACACGCATAAAGAAGTCGCCTTCGCTGCGCGCCCGGCCCTCCCAATCGATGAGCTCGTCCCATTTCTCGACGAAGGATTGGACGTATTCGGCTTGGTAGTGATTGGTGTCGCGGACCTCCAGTGGGGTCTCCCCATAATCCTGCTCGGCACGTTTGAGTTGCATGTCACCTCCTGTCCCGCAAGCGGGATGCGTACGGCGGCAGAAGACGCAAGCAGAGCACGCGCACGCCTTTGCCGCCTTGTGAGCGGGACCGCCGCTGATGGCGGCACATCTGTCGTCTCGTCGGTCGGCACAGAAAGGGCACCTTGTCGTAAGGCCCCTCACAAGGCTAAGGGTCCTTCGCAGGTGTCCGCGCGGAGCAGCGACACCACCCTCTCCGCCGTCACGCGCCCGGGTGGTATGAACGCAGATCGAATCTGCGCTTCGCATCCCGAGAGAGAGCTCCCGTGAGGGCTCTCCGGGACCGCACTAGTTTGTGCCAAGAGTTGCGGACCGCCAGGCCCGCACTAATTTACGTGCCGTCGGCGCGATCGCCTCGGCCTCGTCGTGCAAGACGGCACCCGCGGGGACCAATCGCATGACTGGTTGGTTTGCGAGCGCCGTTTTCATGGTAACGGCTTGAGAGAATTTATCCACCCCCCCGCCCGGCGGGTCGGCAGCAGGAAGGCTACCGACACGCCCTCACGACGGATGCACGGCATCCCCCGCGGGCGCAACCTGGCCCCGGAAAAACGACACCCAAATGAGAACGCCCTAGCCGGATATATCGAGGCCAACACCGAGATAGTCGGCTCCTCGGCAGGCTTTCCCCGAAGAGCGCGTCCGGTTAGCATCTCGGTCCACTTCCCCCCGTTGTAATCCCGAAATGAGCTTATTCCGTATCAAGGCGGTCAACGCCGACTACTTGAACGGGTCCGATCTGCGCCAAGTCTTGTCTGCCGTCGATCTGACGCTGCTCGGGATCGGCGCCATCATCGGCGCTGGGATCTTCGTGTTGACGGGCATCGCCGCCGCAACCCAAGCTGGACCGGCGGTGGTCTTGTCGTTTGTGCTGTCCGGATTTGCCTGTGCGTTCGCCGCCCTGTCCTATGCCGAGCTAGCGGCCGCAGTTGGCGGTTGCGGCAGTGCCTACGGCTACGCCTACGCAGGGCTCGGCGAGCTGGTCGCGTGGGTGATCGGCTGGGACCTTATCCTGGAGTACGGGGTGGCCACGTCCGCGGTGTCCATCGGATGGTCGGGCTACGTGGCGAACGCCTTTGCAGCGGTTGGGTTCCCGCTGCCCGCGGCCCTATTGCACGCACCGGCGGATGGCGGCCTTGTCAACCTGCCGGCGATCCTGATCATCCTGGTACTCGGCGTGCTGCTGGCTATTGGAATGCACGCGAGCGCGCGCTTCAATGCCGCCGTTGTGCTGGTCAAGCTGACCGCCATCGCGGTCTTCGTTGCGGCGGCACTTCCCAACGTGGACGCGGCCAACTGGCATCCCTTCTTGCCCTTCGGCTGGAGTGGCGTGGCACACGGCGCCGCCATGGTCTTCTTCGCCTACATCGGGTTCGATGCGGTCTCAACCGCGGCGGAAGAGGCTCGCAATCCTCAACGGGATCTCCCCATAGG
Organism: uncultured Gammaproteobacteria bacterium; assembly: GCA_963824085.1. Lineage (GTDB taxonomy): Bacteria > Pseudomonadota > Gammaproteobacteria > Chromatiales > Chromatiaceae > JARRNE01. The sequence goes on along the minus strand of CAWGNT010000013.1, from coordinate 25,026 downwards.
TATCCTTGCATCGCTGGCCGTCTGCACCCTGATCTACATCGGCGTATCGGGCCTGCTCACGGGCATCGTCCCGTACCCGAGCCTCAACGTCGCGTCCCCGGTGGCGGATGCCCTCCTGCGCATCGGCCATCAATGGGCTTCGGCGGCGGTGGCTGCAGGAGCAATCGCAGGGCTTACCTCGGTCATGCTGGTCCTCTACTACGGTCTGAGCCGCGTCTTCCTCGCCATGTCTCGAGACGGCCTGCTACCGCCGATGTTCGCCGCTGTGCACGCGAGAACGGGAACCCCCGCCCGAATCATCCTGGTCGCCGGCGTTTTCATGGCCGCCGTCGCCGGCTTCACGCCCATCGGCGAGGTGGCGCAGCTGGTCAACATCGGCACCCTGGCCGCCTTCGTCGTGGTGTGCATCGGCGTCATCCTCATGCGGCGCTCGCATCCGGGCATGCCGCGACCGTTCCGCGCCCCCTTGAGTCCGCTCACACCGCTTCTAGGCATTGCGTTCTGCCTCTATCTCATGGCAAATCTCTCAGCCCTAACCTGGCTGCGCTTCTTCGTTTGGATGGCCATTGGTCTCACCGTCTACTTCACGTATTCACGCCGACACAGCGCCCTCGCCACCGCGGGATAACCCAAGCCCCGGAGCCGCCGGCTTCGGAACGGCGGGCACAGGTTGTTCCCGGTCCCCCGCCGTTGCGCGCCCAATTTCCAGCGCCGAGTAGAAGCGATGGACGCGGTTGAGCATCCACAGGCACGTGAGTATTCCGATAAAGTGCGCCACGACGATGTTGAAGTTCGCCAGCAGGACAAAGACGTCCACCGCACGGACAATCTTCTGTGGGTCCGTAATGGCGATCCCCGGAGGCTGTGACACCGTCTTGGCGATCAAGAGGGCTATGCTGAACGCCGTGCCGAGAATGGCGATCGAGACCCCCAACGAGCTGCCAAAGTTGATTCCGGAGATGAGCCGAGTAACCCGGCGCTGATAGCGGTGCGGGTCGGCACCACTCTTTAGTGTCCGCGCGATGCGGGTGCAGTAGTAAAAACCGATGACCGTCAACGACAACAGCGCAATGGCCAGATTGGCCCAGGACACACCCTCCAACCAGGAAAGGCCGTACGGAATCTTGAGCAGACCGGAGCTGTAGTACTTGCTCGACGCGGTCACGATCAACAGCAGCACGGCGATCAGACCCAGACACAGCTGCCCCCAGAATGCAATCCAGCCGAAGACGCGGAGATGTCGCGCCAATCGCCGGCTCTCCGCCGTCGCGCCCTTCCACTCGGCTCCCTCCTTGGCGCCGACGTCAGACCCCTCTTGGACGCGGATATCCGATCCCGTTGGAAGGACCACCCGCCTTGAGAACGCGGGCCGCATGCGGGACAAGAGGCCCGGATGGCGCAGCGCCGCCCCCACGACAAGCAGGATATGGAGCACCGCAACCGCGGACAGGACGACGGCAGCCCAAAAGTGCCAACGCATATACAAGGCGCTGAGATCCGCATCCTTCCATGCCCATGGGGGCAATGGCAGCGTCCAGAAGTGAACCGCCTTGCCGGCGAACACGAGCCCCAGGTAGCCGGTCAACGGCATCAGAATCAGCAAGAAGTACAGGATCATCGCGGCCGGCCGGCCCGTGGATCCAAACCAGGAAGGCGCGGACGCCGGCATTTTGGGCGCAGCAAAGATCAGTCGCCAGAAAAGGCTGACGAGGACAAGGAGAGCAATGCTGATCCCCAGCGAGACATGCACCCAGGCGGCCGGCTGACGATAGGGCAAGGCATGAGGCCAATAGTGAAGAGTCCACCCCAGTCCCAGCTGGGCGAGCACCGCGAAAACCAGCAGCCAGTGAAGAAGCGCAGAGGCGAAATCGTAGCGCGAGGCTGGTGGGTGCTGAGTTGCCGTCGGGCGCGGTTGATCTCCCATATCGTCGCTCCGAGGAGGCTCTATAAGCTCTGTGTTCATCGATCGCCTCTGGCGCGCGTGAGCGACCGCCCGCCCCCATTCGCGCAGCTGGTTTCTTTACGTCCGCTTGCGATGCGTCCCTCAACCCCGGCCGCTCCTGCCCCCTCCCACTTCCACCCCGATGGCGGGTGCGCGAAGGTGGTCGCCCACACACTCGGCTTCGGGCCATTGTACGGATTGGTCTGGTTTCGTACGAGGCGGGCTGCCCCGATGAAGGCATAGCATTGGCCGTGCCATGAACATTGGGCTCACGTGTACGAAGCCCGAGACGGCAAGTCAGATGCCTGCTCCGTCCCTTGGCCGAGCGGGAACTACCAAAGAATCCGCGCCCTATGCGGGCAGCGCCTGCCCGGATTGCGGACGCGGAGTCTGCGCCGGATCACGAACAGGCCGCGCAGCTGGGGCAATTTCCCCACCGAGCCGCCAAATCCACCACGAGGCGGTTGCCGCTCGGCGTCACTGCTCCCGCTTAGCAGCCATCTTCTGCCTCCCTTCGCACCGGGCTATGGTCAACTCAGCGGCTCCCGCACACGCGGACTCTGGAGGACTCCCCTGTGGGGGAAGTTAGACCTGCGTCACAGATTCTCCCGACACCGACACTGGCAGCGGAATCCCGTGACAACTGTCACGAACTCGCTCGACAGCGGGCGCTATTTTTCTTTCAAGGCTAGACGCAGCGGACCCTATCTGAGCCCCCGGTCCCTCGACCACTTCTCTCGCACTGCAGCACACCGGTGCATCAAGGCCACCGGGCGAGCGCTCGGCCCTGGATGCAACCAGCCGTCGTCGCTAGCAGCGCGTTTGGTCCTTGCGGGGCATGCGTTCTGGCCGGGCTGTCGTGCCACTTGAGAACCGCTTTCCTCCTGCGGGGAATTCTCCGACCCGACATCCGCCGCCAATGTCGATCAACAGACAGGAGAAGTATCGATGAATGCGAGGGTCAAGACGGGAAATGCTGAGGATTCGCGCGCCAAGTCGAGCGCACCCTTCTGGCTGCAGAGCACTCTGAACGACTACGAGGTCGAAGAAGTCACCATGTGGCAGCTCGCCGATCTCTTGGCTCAAACCCGCGCCAAGGCGCGGGAACCGGACGCCGCTCCCGCGTCAGTAGTGAGCGCCCACTGACATTCTGTGCTCTGGTGGACGGCGGCTTGCGCCGTCCTCGCCGCGGCCGCGTATCCTCCGCCGTTTCCGCCCTAGTCGTTGAGAGCGCGAGCGGCAACACGCTGCTCGGAGCACCGAACCGCGCGCCCATAACGCGCCCCATAGACTACTCGCCGCAGGAGCGCCCCGCCGCCGGTCCTAATGCATCAGCTCATAGATTCCTGCAGGAATTCCTGATTTCGGAACATCGTGCTATCGATGCCGCAGTCGCTCGGCTTGACGAGCCGTGCAATCTGGAAGCTGGCGCTGGCACCGCCCGCAATGTCCGCGAGATCGATATAGCGCGGCTTGATCGGCCGGCACTTCGCGTCCTTCAGCACGAGCACGGTAGGACGAAATTCGTACCGCGGATTGGTACGGACCACCACCGCATACTTTCCGTTGTTGAGCTGCACTGTACTGCCGGGCGGAAAGAGGCCGACGGCGCCAATCAGCTCGGATACCAGCTGCCCGTCATAGTGGTTTCCGCTTGCTGCCTGGAGGAGCTTGAAGGCTTCGATACTCGTCTTTGCCTGGGCATAGACGCGGTCACTGGTAACGGCTTCGTAGGTGTCCGTGATGGCGACGATCCTAGTGAGGAGGCCCATCTCACCCTCCTTCATACCACGTGGGTAGCCTGATCCATCCAGGCGCTCGTGGTGCGTATATGCGACCTCCAGCACTTTACGGCCGATTTCGCCGCATGCCTCGAGGAGATCCTTCCCGTGGGCCGGGTGCATCCGAACGATACTGAATTCCGCGGCAGTCAAACGCCCGGGTTTCTTTAGGATCTCGACAGGTATCAGAACCTTGCCAACATCGTGCAGCAGGCCGGCGGTGCCCAGTTCGGTAAGCGTCCGATCCGGGAGGCCCAAGTGGTGACCGAGGACCATAGAGAGGATCGCCACATTCAGGCTGTGCTGCGCGGTATAGTGGTCCTTGTCCTTTATGCTGGCCAACAGCACCATGGCGGGGGGATCGCGGGTGACCTGGTCTGCGCAGGCGGCAACGGCCTCCCGCGTCGAACGCGCGTCGATACTTCGTCCCCAGCGCAGGTCGCGCAAGACAGACCGAATCTCGTGGCTCGTCTCGTCGTATGCGCGATGGGCGATTTCCAGAGAATGAATGGCCAAAGCTGAGGAGACGCGCCTCGCGCCGCGACCGGTGAAAGCGGCCGGAAGCCATCGAGGCGCGCGCTTGCGAGCGGCCCCCGGCGCGGTCGAACCGGTGATTTGGGTATCGGCGCGATTTGACCTTCCCGCCTCGCCCCTCCTGATAGTCCCCCCGAGGCTCTTCTCGGTATCCACATAGACATAAGCGCACACGCGCTTGACCGCTTGGATATCCTCGACGCAGCGCAAAGGAAAGCCCTGGAAACCAAACGGAGACTCAAGCCAGGGGCGGTCGAGCTCGCAAACGAACATGCCGATCTTGAGCTCGGAAACTGCAAGCCTGACCTTGTACTGGGTGGACAGGCCGGACCCTTCAGAGCGCCCCGGCGCTCGAGGGTCGCCGCCCGTCGGACGCCCGCTCGCCTCCTTCTGTCTGTCCGAACCGGACCCGGAACGAATAAAGACCGCAGCCGGCAACCGATTCGCGGGTAACCCGGCCGCCTCGCTCGAGACCAGTCCGCTCTCGCTGTCGTCGGCTGGGTGGCTCATCCATACCCTCCGCACCAAGTCGTTGCGACGAATGCCAAACACATTGGCGGTTGCGTTGTAAACGCCAACCAGTCGTTGGGGACCAGGTGCGGCACTTCCAAACCCGGCACCTGGTTGCCCAAGCCTCGGATGTCTTCAAGGTCGGTTCCGACCGGCGGTCCGGCACGAGCGGGACAATCGCCGACGGCCGGCGCGCTGGCGGAAGAACGCGGGCCAAGCCCGCGCCCTGCGCCTCGGACCACGGTCACGCGCTCCCGTCCTCGCCGGGCTATCCTCATGAAGCACTAGGCTAGGGCCGCGACCCCGAGATGGACGTGACGGGTGTCACAGCACCGCCCATGGCCGTGGTCACTTTGGGATTCCGTGATGCCCGCCTCAGTCTTCGCAACAGCCGGGCCGGGTGGTCGGTGGCCCTCTGACTCAGCAAGCTCCCGCGGGCAGAACTTCAGCGAGCGTACAGTCTAACGATGCGGGAGAGTCGGGTGGGCAGATCGGAAGGTACCTGATCCCAGGAAAAGCGCCAATGCCAGTTCCCCTCGGAGGTGCCCGGGACATTCATACGATGGGCGCTGTCCAGGCCCAGGATATCCTGCATGGGAAGGATGGCCAGGTGCGAGCGCGAGGCCAAGGCGCAGCGGATAAGGGGCCACGGCATGGGCTCCGTGGAGGCCCCAAGATACTCGTCTACATACCCTCGCGTGTGCTCATCGAGAGATGCGTACCAGCCGAGCGTCGTGTCATTGTCATGTGTCCCCGTATAGACGACGGAGTCTCGGCCGTGGCGGAACGGGAGATAGGGGTTGTCGCTGTCGCCGGAAAAGGCAAACTGGAGGACCTTCATGCCGGGTAAGCGATACTTCTTGCGCAAGGAATCCACCGCCGGAGTGATCAGCCCGAGGTCTTCGGCGATCAGCGGCAATCTTCCGAAACGCTGATGCAGCCGCTCGAACAGCTCGTCCCCCAGGGCCTTCACCCACCGCCCGTTGATCGCGTACTGCTCCTCGCCCGGAATCTCCCAGTACGACTCGAAGCCCCGGAAATGATCGATGCGGATCATGTCGAAGAGCCCCATCTGGGTGCGAATGCGATCCAGCCAAAATCGGAAGCCGTCCGCCAGCATCTCCTCCCAAAGATAGAGCGGGTTGCCCCAGCGCTGCCCCGTCGCCGAAAAATAGTCCGGCGGCACGCCGGCGACCACCCGCAAGCTGCCGTCCTCGTTCAAATCGAAGTCTCTCGGGTGCGCCCACACCTCGGCGCTGTCGTGCGCGACGAAGATGGGCATATCGCCGAAGAGCTTTACCCCGCGCCCGTTCGCGTAATCCCTCAGCGCCTTCCACTGGGCGAAGAAGAGGAACTGCTCATAGACGATGTAATCGATCTCCGACGCCAAGCGCCGCCGCGACTCCGCCGTCGCACGAGGGTCTCGGTGTCGAAGCGGTTGCGGCCACTCCCACCAGCACTTGTCCTGGTCCTCGCGAAGCGCCCTGAACAAGGCATAATCATCGAGCCAGTACCGGTTCTCGGCCGCGAAACCCGCCAGCGCACGCCTGTCCTCGTCGCTCGCGAGACGTCGGAAGCCTGCCCACGAAGCCCGCAGTGCCTTCGCGTGGAGGGCTTCGGAAGCACCCTTGCCAGCCTGAGACCCCGCCCGCACCCAGCCACGCTGAGCCAGAGGCTCCAAGGCGATCAGAAGCGGGTTGCCCGCATGGACCGAGCTCGTTTGATACGGCGAGCTCTCCATCTGCGTCGGCCCAACGGGCAGCATCTGCCAGACAGTGATGCCACAATCGGCCAGGAAGTTCGTGAAATTGAACGCCTCTGGCCCTAAGCACCCACAGTGCCCGGGGCCTGGGAGAGAGGTTAGGTGAAGCAGAATGCCGACACGGCGACGGTCGAGACAGTCGGCCGGGGGCCGTTCTTCGGTTGACATGCTCGCGAGAATTCTCGATCTATCCGCCTAAGTAAACCATTCGCCGCCGTCCGTTGCGCGCTTGGCCCCTCGTGCGGCTCTATTGGGTATCGATGCACTGCTGGACTATCGGGCAACGCACGTGCACCAGCGGCCCCTCAACGGACATAATTCACGTCTTGGCCAAGCATCTCTGGCGTGACGAGTGTCACACCGTCGTCTGTGACATAGAAGCCCTTCTGCTTGTCTGCACGCCGATCCTGGCCAATGACCATCCCCTCCGGAATCCGACAACCCCGATCTATCACGGCGGTGCGTATCTCGCAATTGCGGCCCACGTCCACGTCCGGGAGGATCACTGAGTCATGGACGTAGGAATACGAGTTCACGCGCACATTCGAGAACAGCAGCGAATGTCGCACGGTTGCACCGGAGATGACACACCCTCCCGACACCATGGAGTCCACCGCCATGCCGCGCCGATCTTCGTCGTCAAATACGAACTTGGCCGGCGGAAGCTGCTCCTGATAGGTCCAGATCGGCCAGGTCTCATCGTAGAGGTTCAGGGGCGGCGTTACGCCGATCAGCTCGAGGTTTGCCTCCCAGAAGGCGTCCACCGTGCCTACGTCACGCCAGTAAGCCTGGGCGCCGCTGCGCACGTCGCGAAATGGATACGCCATCACCCGGTATTGCTCGATCACGCGCGGGATGATGTCCTTGGCGAAGTCGTGGCTGGAATCCTTCGTATCCGAGTCTTTGATGAGCTGCTCGAACAGGAATGCTCGGTTGAAGACGTAGATCCCCATGGATGCAAGGACTATATCCTCGTGGCCGGGGATGGGGTCCGGATCGGCAGGTTTCTCGCGGAAGCCACGCACCCGATGCTCTTCGTCGACGGACATCACGCCGAACTCCCTCGCACGCGCTCGGTCCACCTCGATGCATCCCACCGTCATGTCGGCGCCGGACTCCACGTGCGCCGCGACCATAGCACCGTAATCCATCTTATAAATATGGTCGCCGGCGAGAATGAGGACGTAATCCGGATTGTGGTTGCGGATGATGTCCAGATTCTGGAACACCGCATCCGCCGTACCCGCATACCAGGCTGTCTCCGCGATGCGCTGCTGCGCCGGCCAAAGCTCCACGAACTCACCGAACTCGCCACGGAGGAAGCCCCATCCCTTCTGGATGTGGAGGATGAGGGAGTGGGCCTTGTACTGGGTAAGCACCCCAATACGTCGGATGCCCGAGTTGATGCAGTTCGAGAGCGGGAAGTCCACGATTCGAAACTTTCCGCCGAACGGCACGGCCGGCTTTGATCGCCACTTGGTCAGGTGCTTCAGACGAGAGCCGCGCCCGCCCGCCAGAATCAGCGCCAAGGTGTTGCGGGTCAGACGGCTGACGAAACGTGGATTTGTATCCGGCATAAATCCTCCCGTCGTGTCGGCCCTTTCATCGTGTGCGGAACGCGTATGTTAACATCATCCAGCCGTGGCGCGCGGCCCATACGCGTGCCCCAGTCTCGCACGACAAGACCAGCACCATGCCACACCGCCGCACCGCCGCGAAGCAGATCCCCGAACCCATGCGTCGCGTCCTGGAGGGCAGACATCACGATCCTTTCGAGGTTCTGGGACGGCGCGCGGAAGGCGAACGTGCCGTGGTTCGCGCCCTGCTCCCTCGGGCCGAGCGGGTACGCATCGTAGAGAGCGCGGTCGAGCTCGAGCGCATCGAAGGCACGGACCTCTTCGTCTGGGAAGGCCCCGCCTCCCAGGTGCCTCTTCGCTACCGCCTGCATTGGCATGATGCGCGAGGCGACATTCATCACCGCTACGACCCTTACTGCTTCCCGCCGCAACTCGGCGACTTCGACCTCCACCTCTTCGGAGAGGGTCGTCATTGGCATGCCTACCGCTTCCTTGGCGCCCACCCCCGAACGGTAGACGGCGTGCCGGGCGTGCAGTTCGCGGTCTGGGCACCCAACGCGGAGCGGGCGAGCGTCGTGGGGGACTTCAACGACTGGGACGGGCGGGCCCACCCCATGCGCGTACGCGGCGGCACCGGGGTCTGGGAGCTGTTCATTCCGGAGATCGAGACCGGCGGCTACTACAAGTACGAGCTGCGTGACCATCAAGGCAACATCCACGTCAAGATCGACCCTTACGCCCCCGCCTTCCAGAAACGACCCGACACGGCGGGCATCATCTCTGAGCCCAGCAGCTTTCGATGGAACGACCAGGAGTGGATGAAGGCCCGCGCCAACGCAGATTGGCGGCACGCCCCCATGTCCATCTACGAGGTCCATCTGGGCTCCTGGCAGACCGCCTCCGACGGCGAGCCTCTCAACTATCGCGAGCTCGCCGAGCGCCTCGCCGACTACGTTAAAAAGACAGGTTTCACGCACATCGAGCTGCTCCCCATCACCGAGCATCCGCTAGACGCCTCCTGGGGCTACCAGACCACCGGCTATTTCGCTCCCACCAGCCGGTTTGGAACGCCGGACGACTTCCGTTCTTTCGTCGACCATCTTCACCTGGAGGGTATCGGCATCATCCTCGACTGGGTGCCCGCCCATTTTCCGCGCGACACCTTTGGGCTTGCCCGCTACGACGGCTCCGCGCTCTACGAGCATGCCGACCCCCGTCTCGGCGAGCACAAAGACTGGGGCACCTTGATCTTCAACTATGGCCGTAACGAGGTGAAGAACTTCCTTCTCTCCAGCGCCCTCTTCTGGCTGGAGGAGTTTCACCTCGACGGGCTGCGGGTGGACGCAGTCGCCTCCATGCTGTATCTGGACTACTCGCGTCAGCCCGGCGAGTGGATACCCAACAAGTTCGGCGGCAACGAGAACCTCGAGGCGGTCGAGTTCTTGCGCCAGCTCAATACGGTCACCCACGAGCAGCACCCGGGTACCCTGATGATTGCCGAGGAGTCGACCGCCTGGCCCGCCGTCTCCCGTCCAACCTACGTCGGGGGATTGGGCTTTACCATGAAGTGGAACATGGGCTGGATGCACGACACCCTGGCCTACATGTCGAAGGACCCGATCTATCGTCACTACCATCACAACATGCTGACCTTCGGCCTGATCTATGCGTTCAGCGAGAACTTCGTGCTGCCCTTCTCCCACGACGAGGTCGTGCACGGCAAGCGCTCGCTCCTCGACCGCATGCCCGGGGACGAGTGGCAGAAGTTCGCCTCCCTGCGCCTCCTGCTCACCTTCATGTTCACCTATCCAGGCAAGAAGCTGCTGTTCATGGGCTGCGATTTCGGTCAGGGCAAGGAATGGAACTTCGCGGAGGAGCTCGACTGGTACCTGTTGGAGCGTCCCCAGCATCAGGGTATCCAAGCACTCGTGGCGGACCTCAACCGGCTGTATCGTGCGCTCCCCGCGCTCCATGAGGTCGACTTCGAGGACGCGGGATTCGAGTGGATCGACTGTCACGACAGCTCGCAGTCGGTGCTGAGCTATATCCGGAAGTCCCGCGACGGCAAGGGGATCGCGGCGGCCGTCTTCAACTTCACCCCTATCCCGCGGACCAATTATCGAATCGGGGTTCCCCTCGCCGGCTTCTACCGCGAGGCCATGAGCTCCGACGCAGAGACCTACGGCGGCACAAACATGGGCAACCAGGGCGGCCTGAGGTCGGAGCCCGTGAGCTGGATGGGACGACCCCATTCCCTACCGATCACCCTCCCTCCCCTCGGCGCCGTTGTGCTGGTGCATGAGCCTTTGAAGGAAAGCGAGACGGCGGCGACGGCGGTAGTGCTGTCCGACGAGGCCGAGGACGCCGACGCACAGTAGATCGAACAAGGGGCGAAGGACGGGCGCCCCCCCTGAGCTGGCCGCCTCATTACTATCCGTTCCGCCGCTGGAGAAAATACTCAAGGGTGGCCCTGGTCGAGGCGTCGTGATCCGCGGTCACCTTGCCTGCCTGTATTTCCTCCAGGATCACGCTTGCCAACTGCTTCCCGAGCTCGACCCCCCACTGATCGAAGGAGTTGATGCCCCAAACCACCCCTTGGGTGAAAATCCGGTGTTCGTACAGAGCGATGAGAGCGCCCAGGGTCCTCGGGGTGACGCTATCCACCAGGATGCTGTTTGTCGGGCGATTCCCCGGGAAGGTCCGGTGCGGGACCAGCTCGGCGATGCGCGTCGGCGATAGTCCGGCCGCCTCCATCTCCGCGCGGGCCTCATCCGCTGTTCGCCCACGCATGAGGGCCTCGGTCTGAGCGAAGAAGTTCGCCATCAGCTTGGCGTGGTGATCCCCCATCTCGTTGTGGCTGTGGACCGGCGCAATAAAGTCGGCCGGGATCAGCTGTGTTCCCTGATGGATGAGCTGGAAAAAGGCATGCTGGCCGTCCGTGCCGGGCTCACCCCAGACCACGGGACCCGTGAAGTACTCCACCGCCGTGCCGTCGCGCGTTACCCCCTTGCCATTGCTCTCCATGTCTCCTTGCTGCAGGTACGCGGGCAGGTACCGGAGGTATTCATCGTAGGGGAGCACCGCATGGGTGCGGGCGCCGGCGAAGTTGCCGTACCAGACGCCAATCAGGCCGAGAATTACGGGAACGTTTTCGCGTAGCGCGGCCGACTGAAAGTGCTGGTCCATCGCATACGCCCCTTCCAGCAGCTCACGGAAGCGGTCCATACCGATGGCGAGCGCGACAGGCAGCCCAATCGCGGACCACAGAGAGTAGCGCCCACCCACCCAGTCCCAGAACCCAAACATGTGCTTGGTGTCGATCCCAAACTTCGCCACCTGCTCGGCGTGGGTGGACACCGCCACGAAGTGGTCGCGCACCGCAACCTTGTTGCCCAGGGCCTCGACCAGCCAGTCGCGCGCGCTCTCGGCGTTGGTCATCGTCTCTTGGGTGGTAAAGGTCTTGGAAGCGACCGCAAAAAGGGTCGTCTCGGGGTCGAGGTGCTTGAGGGTCTCGGCCAGGTGCGTACCGTCTACGTTCGAGACAAAGTGCACCCGCAGGTCGTCCGACTGGTAGGGTCGCAGTGCCTCGCACACCATGAGGGGTCCAAGGTTGGAACCACCGATGCCGATGTTGACGACGTCGCGGATGCGTTTCCCCGTATAGCCGACCCAGTCGCCGCCGCGCACGCGGGTGACAAAGTGCTCCATCTGCTCCAGCACGGCACGGATTGCGGGCATCACATCCTCGCCGTCGACGTAAATGGGACGCTTGGACCGGTTGCGCAGCGCGACGTGGAGCGCAGCCCGCCGCTCGGTGTTGTTGATGCGGTCGCCCGCGAACATGCGGCGTATCCAGCCTGAAAGATCAATCGCGTCGGCGAGGTCGACCAGTAGGCCCAGGGTCTCCTCGGTGATGATGTTCTTGGAGTAGTCCACGAAGATATCGGCCGCCCGCACAGACATCCGCTCGGCACGGGTTGGGTCCGCGGCGAAAAGGTCCCGCATATGGACCTGAGACATCTGGCTCCAGTGCGCCTCGAGGGCCTTCCATTGGGCGGTATGGTTCACGAGTGGCATGACGAATCGCTCCTGAGATCGGATCTTCTTGAGATTGCTCGCTCGGCGCGCCAAACGGGGTCAGGCATCCAGGCCGTTTCGCCAATCCTGATCGTCCCGGTCAAACAGCCGGTTGGCCTCGGGCGGCCCCCAGCTTCCGGCGGGATAGGTGTGGATATAGTCGCGCTCAGTAGCCCAGAGCTTCAGGACAGGGTCGACCACCCGCCAAGCCCAGCTCACCTCATCGTAACGTAAGAAGAGGGAGTGGTCCCCTTCGATCACGTCGAGAATCAGGGCCTCATAGGCATCGATCTGGCTCGTCCCGATACTGCAGGTGCTCGCATCGAGGCGCTCCGTCTGGGTGCGCATTTCGAGCCCCGGCTGCTTGACCTGGATCTCAACCCGGAGGCACTCGTTCGGCTGGATGTTGACGAGCAGCCAATTGGGCTTTAGCTGCTCGATCGCGGTATAGCGGAAGAGCTGCTGGGGCGGATGCTTGAAGCGGATGGCGATGATCGAGTTCGTCTCAGCGAGCCGTTTGCCCGTGCGGAGATAAAAGGGCACGTTGCGCCACCGCCAGTTGTCGATGTAGAGCTTAAGCGCCGCATACGTCTCGGTCGCGCTGTTATGGCCGACGCCCGCCTCCTCCAGATAACCGCGAACCTTCGCTCCCTTGACCTCCCCCCCTCGATACTGCGCTCGGAAGGCATGGGCGTGGACTGCCTGGCGAGGGATGGGGCGAATCGAGCGCAGCACTTTCACCTTCTCGTCGCGCAAAGCCTCCGCGTCGAGACTCGGTGGCGGCTCCATCGCCACCAACGTCAGCATCTGTAACAGGTGGCTCTGGATCATGTCGCGCATGGCGCCGACCCCGTCGTAGAACCCTGCGCGCTCTTCGATGCCGCGCGCCTCGGCGTGGGAGATCTGCACGTGGTCGATGTAGTTGCGGTTCCACAGCGGCTCGAGCAGCAGGTTGGCGAAGCGGAACACGAGCACGTTTTGTACGGTGCTCTTTCCGAGATAGTGATCGATGCGGTAGATCCGATCCTCGCTGAACGAGCGGTGGAGCCGCTCGTCGAGGATGGACGCGCTTTCCAGATCGAATCCGAACGGTTTCTCCACGACGAGCCGAGACCAGCCCACGTCCTCCTGGTTCAGGCCCTGAGCGGCGAGCCGGTCCGCCACGTCACCGTAGTGTATCGGCGCGACCGCAAGGTAGAAGACCAGGTTTGCCGGCAGGGCAGCATCCTCGCGCAAGCGCTCGCGCAGGCGGCGAAAGGCGTCGGCGTCCTCGAGGTCACCGCTCACGAAATGCAGCCGCTGGCCGAGCCGCTCGACGACCTCCGCGTCCAGACCGCCGCGGACCCGCCCCTCCAAGGCACGTGTGACTTCCGCTCGCCAGTCGGCATCAGACCAATCCCGGCGACCGAACCCGACAATGCGCGTCCCAGGGGCGAGCTCCCCGGCGACGTCCAGGTGATAAAGTGCGGGCAGCAGCTTGATCCGGGCGAGATTCCCGGTCGAGCCGAAGATCACGAGCGAGCAGGGTTCGGTCATCTAGCCCCCAGGCTCAATGGAGCCGCGCAGCGCCAAACAGCCTGTCGAGATGGCGACTTTGCCCGAACGCCATCTGGCGCAATTTGTGTTAGGGTGTACGAGCTATCCGTCCACTCGATATTCCCACCCCCTCGATTCCTGGCAGCCATTGCCACCATGGAGCAGCTCGCCACACCCCGAAAGGCCGTTGATACCGGACTCCGGATCCTCGTGGCCACCAGCGAAGCCCACCCTCTTATCAAGACGGGGGGACTCGCGGACGTAACGGCGGCCCTCCCGAAAGCGCTGCGAGAGCTGGGCCATGATGCGCGGCTCATTATCCCAGCCTATCCAAGGGCCGTAAAACACATCCGCGAGCTCAGGACCCTGTGTGACCTAAAGCTGCCCGAGGGTCGCGGGACCGTACGCATCTTGGGCGGGCGCCTTCCCGACAGCGAGCTCCCCACCTACCTGGTGGAAGCACCAGAGTACTTCTGCCGGGAAGGCAATCCCTATACGGACGTGAGCGGACGCGACTGGGGAGACAATGCAGAGCGCTTCCTTCTCTTCTGCCGCACCATCGCCCGCATTGGCCAGGGCCATCCCGCCTTCGATTGGCGGCCTGATGTCGTCCACTGCAACGATTGGCAGACGGGCCTCGCGCCCGCCCTGCTGCACGAGCAACCCGAGCGTCCGGCACTCGTCTTCACCGTGCACAACCTGTCCTACCAGGGACTCTTCGTCCGCTCAACCTTCGACCGCCTCCAGCTTCCCAGCTCGCTCTGGTCCGTCAATGGCCTCGAGTTCCACCAGCGCCTTTCGTTCATCAAGGGCGGACTCGTGTTCACCGATCGCGTCAATACGGTGAGCCCGACTTACGCGGACGAGGTGCGGACCCCGCGCTTAGGCTGCGGCCTGGACGGCTTACTCAGGGACCTGGGACCACGCTTCGGAGGAATCCTCAACGGCATCGATTATGGGGCTTGGGACCCTGCCCGCGACTCCCTGATCGCACAGACCTACGACGCCGAGAGTTTGCACCTAAAGGTCGAGAACAAGCTCGCACTGCAGCGGGAATTCGGACTGCCCCGCAGCGAACGGTCGTTCGTCCTTGGCTACATCGGGCGCCTGGTGGAGCAGAAGGGAGTGGACTTGCTGCTGGAAGTCCTGCCCCACCTTCTGGCGCACCCTGATACCCAGCTCATCATGCAAGGCGCCGGGGACCCGGCAATCGAAAAGGCCCTGCTCCAAGCCGCTGCGGCCAACCCCGAGCGCGTCGGTGTCTTCGCTGGCTACGACGAAGGGCGGGCACACCGCATAGAGGCAGGGTCGGATGCCTTTCTCATGCCGTCGCGCTTCGAGCCGTGCGGACTCAACCAAATGTATAGTCTGCGCTACGGCACGGTCCCCATCGTTCACCGCACCGGCGGGCTGGCGGACACCGTAGCCGACGCCACCCCCGCGCTGATCGAGTCGGGAGACGCTACCGGCTTTACGTTCGAGCAGATCAACCCGGAAGGGCTGTGGGGCGCGGTGCGACGGGCACTGTTGCTCTATCGTGAGCGCAAGGATCTATGGCAGCGCCTCGCCATAAACGGCATGGGCCAGGACTTCAGCTGGCAGGCCAGCGCCCGACGCTACGAAGCCCTCTACGAGGAGGCGCTGCATGATCGCAGCCAGGTCGCCCTCGCCCGCTAGGATGGGCCGGCGCTGTGGGCTTTCGCCCGTCCTGCCCATTCGTCCTTGGCTCTTCCTCCCGCTGATGGACACGGCCTACCGGCCTTTTCCCATCCTACCTTTGGCTCGGCACCCCGCCTGAACCAGGACCTTACGCTACCTGGGCCGGAATCTGGTTACCGGTCCGCAGCACCCGGTTGTGCTCGTTTAGGTAAACAAGCGTGGGTCTAAACCCCGCCGCCTCCTCGTCATCCATGGCATGCGTAGGCACAGATGATCACACGGTCACCCGGCGCTGCCTTGTGTGCCGCGGCGCCGTTGACGGAGATGATGCGTGAGCCGGCCTCGGCGCGGATCGCGTATGTCGTGAAGCGCTCACCATTGGTGACGTTGTAGATATGAATCTGCTCGTACTCGCGAATGCCTGCGAGATCCATGAGCTCGGTATCGATGGCGCAAGAGCCCTCGTAATCCACCTCCGCGTGAGTAACACAGGCCCGGTGCAGCTTGCACTTGAGCAATGTCAGTTGCATCGCCAACTCCCTCCAGGGAGGACCGGAGTCCACCCCCGCGAAAAACTGAAAGTGCGCATTATTCCAAAAAAGTCCTTGGGCCGCCCGCCATTTTGCTGCGGCGCATCATTCCCTTTTATCGCTGGATTGACGCTGCGAAGAGCCGAGACTTGATCCCGGGCGTGACAAGGGTAACCGGTCCTCGCGGACAGCTCAACGCGGGGGCCGTTCCGTTACTCCGGTCTCACCCTCAGGTTGTCGATGAGACGAGCCCTACCGAGATAAGCAGCGGCGAGCACCACGAGGTCGCGGTCCGCCGACTCGGGGACGGCAAGGTCTTCGGCACGACGTACGCTGAAGTAGTCGGGGCGGAGCCCGGCCGTCGCAAGCTCCGCCGTGCCCTGCGCTTCAACGAGCTCCGTCATCTCGCCTCCCTGGAGCCGGTCGCGCGCTCGACACAGGGCGCGATAGAGCGCCGGGGCCCGGGTCCGCTCCTCGGCGGTTAGATAACCGTTGCGGGAGCTGAGGGCCAACCCGTCGGGCTCGCGGACTGTGGCCGCTCCGCGGATCTCCACCGGAAGACTCAGGTCGTCGCTCATACGCCGGATCACCAGGAGCTGCTGGAAGTCCTTCTCCCCGAAGATCGCGATGTCCGGCTGCACCATGTTGAACAGCTTGCAAACAACCGTCGCCACACCCCCGAAGTGACCGGGGCGGCTGGCCCCGCAGAGGACGTCCGAGAGTCCAGGCACCTCCACCCGTGTGTGCCCGGACTGTCCGCGGGGATAGACGGCCTCCACAGTGGGCGCAAAGAGAAGGTCAGCCCCTGCGGTGACCAGCAGCTCACGGTCCTGGTCCATCGTGCGGGGATAGGCGGCGAAGTCCTCCTGCGGACCGAACTGCAGGGGATTAACGAAGATACTGACGATCGTGCGGTCGGCCAGGGCGCGCGCCTCGCGCACCAGGGCCAAGTGCCCGCGGTGCAAGTTGCCCATCGTGGGCACCAATCCGATGCGCAGTGCGCTCCGGCGCCACTCCGCGACCCGCCGGCGCAGCTCAGTGACCTGCTCGATAAGCTCCATCGACCGGTCAGAGCTTCGTGTGCTCCGGGGCGGGAAAGGCCCCGGCCTTGACCGCTTGCACATAGGCCGCAACCGCATCCGCAACGCCCGATCGGTCGGCCAGGAAGTCCTTGCTGAAGCCAGGCGGCTTGTGCGGATTCAGTCCCAGCATGTCGTATAGGACGAGCACCTGGCCGTCGCACCCGTTGCCGGCGCCGATCCCAATCACGGGGATGGTGAGACTGAGGCTGATCTCGCGCGCCAGTGCGGCCGGGACACACTCCAGCACCAACATACCCGCCCCCGCTTCCTGCAACGCGACCGCATCTCGCAGCATCTGCTCGGCGGACGACTCGTCTCGCCCCTGGTAACGATATCCACCGAGCCGCAGCACCGACTGGGGCAGCAGCCCCAAATGGGCACAGACCGGCACGCCATGCCTTGCGAGCAGCCGCACGGTCGGCACCAGCGATGCCCCCCCTTCGAGCTTTACCATGTGCGCCCCGCCCTCCTGCATCAAGCTGGCGGCGCTGGCCAGCGCTCGCTCCGGCGTTGCATACGAGAGGAACGGGAGGTCCGCCACCACGAACGCGCGCTCCCGGACGCGAGTCACGCAGGCGGTGTGGTAAACCATCTGCTCGATGCGCACCGGCAGTGTCGTGTCGTGACCCTGCACCACCATCCCCAGCGAGTCGCCGACGAGCAGCACCTCGATGCCGGCCCGCTCCAACAGCTGGCAGAAGGTCGCGTCGTAACAGGTGAGGCAGGCGATACGCTCGCCCCGCTGCTTCATGGCACCTAAAGTGGAGATGCGGACGGGTGCGGAAGACATCGAACAAGTAGACCACTCAGATCTTCAAAAGGCAGGGATATCGGCGAGAAATGGCGCTCGCGCGGCCGATGCAACATCGACCGCAGCCGAGCCCACATTCGCGCCAGGGCAGAGTACCCGCGCATCCAAGCCGAACGGAGAAGACCGACCCATTGAACGCCCCACACTCGCAGTCAGTCTCCGCCAGCGGGCTCTATGGCGGGACTGCGCCTGCGGCGCCGACGCGGGCGACGCCGCCTGCCGCTTTCGGTCAAGCGTGCCCGCTCCTGCCCATCGGCTTGCTGGAACTGAGTCCACCAGTCCGCAAGCTCCGATTCCACCTCTCCCGCCTCCGCCCGCAGAAGCAGAAAATCATAGGCTGCGCGGAAACGGGGATGGGTCAACAGCCGGTACGGCCGCTTGCCCTGGCGTTGCTCGAGCCGCGGCTGCAGCGTCCAGATCTCCTTCATGGGGAGACCGAAACGCTTGGGGATGGTCACCGTGGCCTGCTGCCTCGCCGAGACCGCCTCGGACGCGGACAGCATGGCCTCCATCGGCTCCGCCCCAGCGGCAAGGCGCTCCTGATACTGCACACGAACCGGCTCCCACAAGAGCACGGCGAACAGAAACGCGGGGGTGATCGGCTTGTCCTCCTGGACGCGCCGGTCGGTATTGGCCAGCCCGCGGCTCACGAAGGTGATGGGGAAGGACTCTTCCTCTCGCTCCAGACAACGGTCCGTCGCCGGGAACAGATGGCCGAAGAGTCCATAATGTCGAAGCTTCTCGAAGGCGGCCAGCCCGGTACCGCCTTGAAACAGCTTCAGCACCTCCTCGAACAGCCGCGCAGGTGGGACTTCGCCCAGCAAGCGCCCCAGATCCAGTAACGGACGCTCGCACGAGGAATCGATGGCAAAACCCAATTTGGCTGCAAAACGCACCGCCCTCAGCATACGCACCGGGTCCTCCCGGTAACGCCGCTCAGGATCGTGGCCAATCAGGCGCAGACACCCATTACGCAGATCCGCGAGCCCCCCCGCATAGTCAACCACTGAAAAGTCGGCGATGTTGTAGTAGAGCGCGTTGACGGTGAAATCCCGCCGCACGGCATCCTCTTCGATCGTGCCGTAGATGTTGTCACGCACGATCATGCCGTTTTCGAGGCGGCGCTCGCCTTCCGCCTCGTCCAGATCCGCAACAGCTCCGCGGAAGGTTGCCACCTCAATGATCTCGGACCCGAAGTGGACATGGGCAAGACGGAACCGCCGCCCGATCAACCGGCAATTGCGAAATACCCGTCGCACATCCTCCGGCTCGGCGTCCGTCGCGACGTCGAAGTCCTTAGGCTCGCGCCCAAGCAGCAGGTCCCGAACCCCTCCGCCGACCAGATAGGCATGGTAGCCGCTCTGGCGCAGCCGATAGAGCACCTTGAGCGCATTCTCGCTGATGTCCGCCCGAGAGATATTGTGGTCGGGACGCGGAACGATCTGGGGACTGACGGGTAGCGATTCTGGCAAGCTGTTCGTATTTCCTGGTGTCATTACAACCCGGCTGAGGGTCGCGGCCGCGGGGTCGAAGCTCCCAGACCCCTAGCCGCTCACGCCCCGCCGCATCGCTCGGCTTGAGCGGAAGTGGAGGACACGTATAATACCGGCTTTCCGCCCGCTCATCCGCTCCCTTCGTCTAGTGGCCTAGGACGCCGGCCTCTCACGTCGGTAACAGGGGTTCGAGTCCCCTAGGGAGCGCCAATCCCACGACAACCCGCACCGCAGCCCTACCCAGCGGGTAGGATGGGCGAAGCGAAGCGTGCCCATCTTTGAGGTTGCCTCGCCCCAGCCCAGCGAATACCTGCCGCTATGAATTCGTCGGTTCTCGCGTTGTCCCACCGTTCGACCCTGAACAACAAGACGGATCGGCGGCCGATTGCCCGCGACGCCGAATCGCTTCCGGCGTTGACGAGCCCATCCCCGAACTCCAACGTGGGACGGCAGACTGCCATCCACAGCGGCTCGCGGGCCGGTTCGCCGGTCGTCATTCCGGCAGGGATTGCCGGAACCCAGGTGCCAAGGACAGCAAGTGACTCGTCACAACATCGAGGCGCAAACAAGAGCAGAGTGATGGCGCAAATCATGGCGCATTTTCCAGCGATGCGCGGTGGCGCCAAAGCACCCAAGGGCGTCGCGCCCCCGTCAACGGGGGAGAGGCGCACCGACACCAAGAAAATGGCCTTGCTCGGGGCGACCTATACGGTGGATCCGTTTCCAGAACAACGTCCATCGCATGGCCTACGACGTCTATTTCGAGCACGGCTTCCCCATCGCCTCCGGTGCCATCGAAGGGGCCTGCCGGTGTGTCGTCAAAGACCGCATGGAGCGTTCCGGTATGCGTTGGGTCCTGTCCGGCGCCCGCGCCATGCTCGACATGCGTTGTCTCTACCTGAGCGGCCTCTGGGAGGAATTCACCGCGTTTCGCATCCAGCGCGAATCCCGGCGCATCTACTCAGGATATGCCGCCAACGACCCGGATTTCAGCACGCCACTCGCCGCGTAGCGGGCGCGGCGGACGACGGGTTGCACCCTCTCCTTTGAGCAACCGGAGTACACGGCCAACGCCGATGCCCTGGGGACGCTGCGCCTCCTCGAGGCGATCCGCATCTTGGGGTTAGAGAAGAAGACACGCTTTTATCAGGCATCCACATCTGAGCTCTTCGGCAAGGCCCAAGAGACACCGCAGAAGGAATCCACGCCCTTCTATCCGCGCTCCCCCTACGCCGTTGCTAAGCTCTACTCCTATTGGATTACCGTCAACTACCGGGAAGCGTACGGCATGTATGCCTGCAACGGCATCCTATTCAACCATGAATCACCCATTCGGGGGGAAACCTTCGTCACCTGCAAGATCACCAGAGCGCTGGCACGCATCAAGCTGGGATTGCAGGACTGCCTGTACCTGGGGAACTTGGATGCCAAACGCGACTGGGGGCACGCCCGCGACTACGTGCAAATGCAGTGGCTAATGCTTCAACAGGAGGCCCCGGACGACTTTGTGATCGCCAGCGGTGAGCACCACTCGGTTCGTGATTTTGTTACGGTCGCCGCGCGCGAGATCGGCATCGATGTGCGCTGGGAGGGGGCAGGGGAAGATGAGAAAGCCTGCGATGTTGGCGCGGGGCGTTGCATCGTCGCAGTCGATCCACGGTACTACCGCCCAACCGAGGTGCGGACGTTGTTAGGCGATCCCAGAAAAGCGCGCGAAAAGCTCGGCTGGCAGCCCCGCGTCAGCTTCACGGACTTGGTCCGTGAAATGATGCGCGACGACCTCAAGGAAGCCGAGAGAGATGTCCTGTGCTCGCACGAGGGCTACCGAGTTTTGGACCGCAACGAGTAACCCGGCGACCGAAGTGCCGACCGTTGAACCCAATGTGGTCCCCAATCGTTTCCTCCGGAATCGAGCGTCGACACTTCGATGCGGGGCACAACAACTTTCCTAAGAGAGAAAGAGTACCGAGACCGTCCGATGTACCGGTTCGAGCCTAAGCTGCCCCAGCTCGTTGACATGTGCGAAACATGCGAGTAGGTTTGACGCATGTCCAAGATGATTCAACTCAGAAACGTACCAGACGACCTGCATCGCAAGCTCAAGGCCCGAGCAGCGATGATGGGCATGTCCCTTTCCGACTATCTATTGGGCGAAATCAGGCGATCAGCAGAGCGTCCCACGATCCAAGAGCTCCAAGCGCGGCTTCATCAGCGCCGTTCCGTCTCACCGCATGAGCCAATCGTGGACGCCCTCAGAGCCGAGCGCGAAGGACGATGATTGTCCCAGATGCCTCCGTCGTGCTTGAGGTGCTGTTGCGTACTGAGGCTGCAATAGCCCTCGAGAACCGTATGCTGAACCCGACCGAATTGATGTGCGCACCCCACTTGTTGGACGTCGAGGTCGCGCAGGTTGTGCGCCGATACTGCTTGCTCGCGGAGTTGACGAGCGAACGGGGAGAGGAAGCGCTTCGCGATCTTGCGGACATGCCGATCGAGCGGTTTTCACACGCGCCGTTATTGCCTCGTATCTGGGAACTGAGGAATAACCTTACAGCCTACGCTGCTTCCTACGTCGCGCTAGCCGAGACCCTGGGATGCACCTTGATTACTCGCGATCTAAGACTCGCAAAAAGCCCAATTCACACCGCGTCAGTTGAAGTCCTATAAAAAGGACGGAGCATTGCAAACCAATCAATGCAGCCGCACCGGCAGCTGCATCGTCGCGGTCGACCCCCGCTACTTCCGGCCCACGTCGGAGTGGCGCTGACGCCATGACCGTTGCTGTGGCCATCCACAACGCCAGGGAATAGGATGTGCGCCGTGCGGTTAACTCCAGCCCAAATCCTTACGATCACGCAGACCGTCTCCCGATTGACCGACGGAACTGCGGACATCTTCCTGTTCGGTTCCCGCCTCGATGATCTGGCGCGAGGGGGAGACGTCGATCTCCTTATCGAGACCGACACCCCGCTCTCGCTGCTGGAGCGGGCGCGAATCAAGATGGAGCTGGAACGATTGATCGCCCTGCCGGTGGACATCGTGGCGCACGGGAGGGAATCGGCACCGACCCCCTTTCAACGTATCGTCCGAGCCAACGCGATTAGACTTCAGGCCCAGCAATCGTGACCAGCTCAGCCCTGGAATCGGAGCAGGCACACCTCTCGGATCTGCTCGAAGCGGTCCAACGGTGTGTCTATTTTTTGGACGCGTCGGACCGCAAGCACAGCTGGCCATTGACGGCGGAATACCTGTCAGGCCGCAGGAAAGACATTGCGCTATTCGAGTCCTTGGCCGCTATCAACGAGAGGTTCGCCAAGCTACAAGACACGCTGGGGGCGGCCATGCGCCACGCGGCAATTCTCGCTGGCGAACGAGTGGAGACCTTCCTCAAGGTCCTGTCCTTCTACGAAAAAGTCGGAGTACTGAATTCTGTTTCCGCATGGCAACTATGCCGCACGACGCGGAACCTTGCAGCGCATGACACCGCTGTAGATTTGGCTGGAGAAGCAGGCCTCGTCGGTGGTTCGG
The DNA here is from genome assembly GCA_963824085.1 of uncultured Gammaproteobacteria bacterium. Taxonomy (GTDB): domain Bacteria; phylum Pseudomonadota; class Gammaproteobacteria; order Chromatiales; family Chromatiaceae; genus JARRNE01. The sequence continues at coordinate 2,204 of CAWGNT010000013.1, read as the reverse complement.
CCCGTGAACATCTCGTGGGTCTGCACGCCCGTGTCGGCGACGACGACCGCCTCCCCCGCCCCGGTGTAGCCGGCGGCCCAGGCGTTGGGCGCGCCCGCAACTGTTGCAGGGGTCAGGGAATCGAGATGGCTGGTGGACCGCGACGAATTTATGCCGTCGTCAATTATCGGAGCCAGTCAAGGCGCCCGTGAGGAACCAGGCCGCAATTCATGCAGTCGGCGCTGTCACCCCCTCCCAACCGATGCCCCCATTGTGGGCGAGGGACGGGGAATTTCCAGCCGGGGGAGGCACGGCTGCAAGGCTCGGAGGGATCGGATGCCCGCTGGGCGGGAAGTCAATGTTCCTCACATCGGCCTGTCTTGGGTCGGTGTAGGTTGGCAGCCGGGGACGTGGGCAGGTTGCTGACCGCTTCAACAACGTCGCGGGCTTTGCTTTCAGGTCACTTTTGCGGCCGATTGGCGGCGGTGCTTCGCTTCTGTGTGTGCCTGTTGCGCGCTGATTGGCGTAAGTCGGCATACTGGTCGTGACGCCGTCTTCGGAATTTGCGTTGTGGGTGACCGCAGCAAAGACTCACCGGCAAGGAGGCGCAGCGGGCGACCCACGGCGAGCTGGAGGCCATGGTCCAAGCGGAAGGGAGCGAGCTGTTGCGTCGGCTCATCCAGGGGCACTTGGACCAACGCCGTGGCGAGGAGGACGCCACTCAGTTACCGGTAGAGCCCAGGCTCCCTGCATTCGGCTCATCTGAATCGATACCATGTCCCGCAGGCCGGACATGATGCTGATGCCAACGCGTCGGGACCAGCGTAGGCCCAGAAACCCTCACACCCGGCATCTATCGCTCGGAACCTGTCACCCACAGCACGGAATCTGTGCTAGCCTATGCTGAGGCATAGGCTGGGAGATGTCCGAGCAATCGATGAAGACTGAACGCCATGTCCGTTTGTTCAAGAACGGGCGCAACCAGGCTCTGCGGATTCCCCGTGATTTCGAGCTGCCGGGAGACGAGGCGATTCTCCGCAAGGAGGGCAACCGGCTGATCGTGGAACCCGTGGCGCGCCCGTCACTGCTTGCGGTGCTGGCGAGCCTCCAGCCTCTGCGTGAGGATTTTCCGGAGATCGAGGATCTGCCCCCCGAAGACGTCGAGCTGTGAGGGGACAGGCATGGAAGGCAAGCGCTTCCTTCTTGACACCAACATCGTGTCCGATCTCGTCCGCAACCCCGGCGGACGGGTCGCCCAGCGGATCAGGAACGTCGGTGTGGAAACCGTCTGCACGAGTCTCGTCGTGGCGGCAGGTCTGCGCTTCGGCGCCGTAGAGAAGGGATCTCGACGCCTGTCGGCGCAACTGGAGGCGGTGATCGGCGCGCTGGACATTCTCCCCCTGGAAGAGCCCCTCGACAGGCGCTATGCCGAGCTGCGGGCCGCACTCGAACAGACAGGCACTCCGATCGGCGGGAACGACATGCTCATCGCCGCCCACGCACTCGCACTCGGGCTCACCCTTGTCACCGCTAACGAGCAGGAGTTTACCCGAGTGCCTGCACTCGCCCGTGGAGAACTGGCTAAGCTCGTAGACCATTTTTTTTTTTTTTTTTTTTTTTTTTTTTTTTTTTTTTTTTTTTTTTTTTTTTTTTTTTTTTTTTTTTTTTTTTTTTTTTTTTTTTTTCCCCCCCCCCCCCCCCCCCCCCCCCCCCCCCCCCCCCCCCCCCAAAAAAAAAAAAAAAAAAAAAAAAAAAAACGCATAGGTCTCGGGCCTCATTCGTAGAGCTCGCTCAACGCGCATGAGCAATCCACCGATTCCAGTCTCAGAACGTCCGTAGGCCGGTACAGCCGTTCGGGAGGTTCTGGTGCATTGCGCCGGTAAACTTCAACCTGCATCCGATCCTGTGCGATGAGGACGTACTCTTGCAACGTAGGCAGGCTGAAATACGCCAACCGTTTGTCTCCACGATCGTAGCGCTGGGTTGCCGGAGAGAGTATCTCGGCGATGACCACTGGGTCCGTCTTGAAATAGGGATCGCCCCGTTCGCCGCCGCAGCGCACAAAAACGTCGGGGTAATAGAAGTCGTCTGTCACGCGAATCTTGAGATCGCCTTTGTAGACCCGGCAAGGAGAGCCGCGCAACTGAGACCTGAGCATTGCGGCAAGGTTAAGCGCGATCTCCTCATGGCGATCGGTCGCGCCTGTCATAGCGTACAGATAGCCG